>NZ_MUGW01000051.1 GCF_002217285.1 Flavobacterium hercynium
TCCGAATTTTAGAAAGTTTTTCTTTTATAATGTTGTTTTTACCAAAATAGGACAAATTGTGTCCTATTTTGGTATTATCTAATTTTTTTTGGGATCAAATAATAGATTAATCGTCTGATATTTGCAAAGTTATAAGATCACTAATCTAATAATCCAAAATTAATTTAAGATGAAGACAAAAAACATAGAAGGACTAAGCGTGTTCGAAATCAACATGTTAGTTCAGCAAGGAGGACGATTTATAGTGTATCCTGCCATAATGAATCAGTTCAAAAAAACACCTATCGCTTATTTTGTTCGTGCCAACGAAAGCAGTTTCAAATATGCAATGAATCATTTTGTTTTAAACCTGCGCGTATTTCATCGCAGACCATTTTCTGTGATCAGATCGATGTTTGATATTTTAGGAGGCGGGGAAGAATCTACAGAGTTTGTTTTAATGGAACTCACTCAAAATAATCATACTTATACTCCAGATATACATTTTCTGCAAGCAGTTTAGTTACATCATAATTCGTAACGCATTTAATGAATAATTTAAAATAATCTCAGTTTTTAGCACGTTAAATTCAAATTAAGAGTAAGCCAGTTTTTTTAAGTTATCTTTTTAAAAACTGAACTTAACTGACAATTTCAACACGAGCGGTACTTACATTTCATAGGAATTAAATATGTCTTCATTTGATAGTAATAAACTTTTCATGACATAACATAAAAAACAATTCCAGTTACATTTGAAATTTGTAACAAATGAAATAAAGTAAAAAATGAAAAAACTCTACATTATCATTATTATAACACTGACATTTAATCAGTTAATAGTCGCACAAACTGGCCTTGGAACACCTACTCCCAGAGGAGCACTTGATATCAACAGACCAACGACCAACACTTTTGGCTTAGTTTTGCCAACCAACTCAGACACTGCCAATATGGTTAATCCGCAAGGGGGTATTATTGCTGAGGGAACAATGATGTACGATTCTCAATTAAAATGTGCCAGAATTTTCAATGGTACCACATGGTCCAATTGCCTTGTTGATGCTCATCCTAAAAGTCCTATAGTTTTGGACTGTTCTACACCCGGTTTCGTGGGCACTTATAAAAGTTCTGTCGCACTTTCAGGAGCATCGCTTAGAGTAACAATTACTAATAATGGTTTAACAACCATTGGACCACTAAATTTTCAGAATAGTGACCTTACTTTAACTGGCGTAACCGGAATAACTGTTGCTTCGGTATCTCCAACATCTGCCTCTTTTAATCCAGGTCAAAGCCAGGTAATAACCTTTAATCTTACTGGAACTCCTGTTTCAGATGGAGTACTTACAGCGACACTATCTAAAATTAACTTAAGCTGCACAAACTCAGTGAATGTTGACAAATTAGTTCGTTTGGCTTTTCATGGTGGTCATGTGACGGGATCATCGAGTCATTCAGTTTTTAACTCACAACTTCAAAACGCTGCAAATTATGGTAGTACCGGAACTCATCGAGGTAATTTCGGAGGTTTTTTGTTCATTGATATTTCATCAACTTTATCAGGCCTTTCGGCAGCACAACTACAAAGCAATTACGATATTATCTGTATAAGAGAAAATGGAATGTCTTCAACAAACACAAACAAAATCAAAGCATTTGTAGACGGAGGTGGTGTAGTAATCTCACTATTCGATAGTCAGCCTATTGGAAATAAAATATTTACAGAATTTGGTGGTATAGGTTCTACACAAACAGGCGGTACAAGTTTCACTACAAATACAAACTCTATTAATAATGGTATATTCGGAGATGGAACAAATACTATTATTGTAGGTTCTGGAGGTAATGGATGCATTACCTCTAATCAGCTGCCTCCAAATTCTACAGTTCTTGCAACGGGAAATATAGGTCCTACTGTTTTTATTACAGGAAATGGAGGCAGAGTTGTATTCTTGTACGATGATGACATCTATAGAAGTTCACCAATCAGCGGAACTATAATCGATACCCCACAAGAAAGATTTCTACATAATGTTATGTCCTATGCCTTAGGAAAAGCAGGGTTTTAATACCCCTAATTTCTACCCTATTTGTTAGATTGAAATAAAAAACAGAGCAACTTTTTAAAAATGAAGTAAATGTATCTTCAGTTTTAAAAAGTTGCTCTTCTTAGTTATTTTTCAACCTACTAATAAATCAATTTCGTCCGTCTTGATTAATATTCCATAAATTTAATTTTTATTTGCACTATAAATTACCAAGTAAAAATGCAAACAAATTTAAAATATGGATGATTCAAATGAATTAGTTGTTAAAAAAAGCTGGTGGGACAGAAACTGGAAATGGTTCGTACCAACTGGATGTTTAAGTATTTTGGCTTTTTTCGGCTTATTCATTGCCGGTATTTTCTTTGGCATTACTTATATGTTTGAGGAATCTGATGCTTACAAAAATGCTTTAAATAAAGTCCAGAACAATCCAAATGCAATTGAAAAATTAGGAAAACCAATCGAAACAGATGGTATGGCTTCCGGCAATATTCACACAAGTGGTGAAGCAGGAAACTGTGATCTACAAATTCCGATTAAGGGTTCAAAAGGAAAAGGAACTTTGTTTGTAGTGGCTACTAAAAGAGGAAAATGGAAATTTGAACATTTATCTGTTTACATCGAAAAAACAGAGGAAGAAATTGATTTATTAGCTTCCGATCCACAACCTATCAGCGCAACTGATTCAATTACCGAATAAGATGAAGTCAATTTTCATTTTATATCTTGCCTTTATGTGCTCTACAGCAACAATGGCTCAAAACGATAGCAGACACCAACATTTTACAGAGAAAATAGTATCGTTTTCTAAACCGGTACAATTAGTATATAGTTTTGTAGACAATGACGGAAACGGAGCTGTTGAGTTTACCAATTCAAGAAAACAGGTACTTCGCTTTCGTTTAAAAAATCACAAAATCACCATACTTCATGGTACAATAGCCTATCAATTATTTTATTATCAGGATGGGTATTTGAGGCGAATCGAAACCTTTGACTCAAACGGAAATCGAGCCGGAGAAAGAGAATCACACAATGAAGCTGCAATCGAATTTGTAATGGAGAAACCAGCTGTATATGAAAAGAAGAAGAAATTAATTGATGATGCCGAAGGAAATATCAATATGCGAGATGATAAAAATGAAAAAATTATACGTGCAAAATTCTTTGACGAAAAAAATCTTCCTATAGGTTTATTAGAATCAACTTATATCTCCAGTAAAGAATATTGGGACTATTGCATGCGAATGTACTGGCCGTAAATCAATATCTCTTATTCTATTATTTTTGACTTTAGAAATTTAAATTACGATGTTAAACATTATGCCATTTGATGATTGATAACAGCTTTTAAAAAACAGATTGTGGTACAAATGTTACTTATAAAACAAAATAGTGTTACTACTGAAATAAAAATGTGGTTTTGTTTTTGAATATGTATTATTTTTGAGTCTTAATAAACCCCAATCTAATGAAAAAAATTATCGTTTTATTTATTGCGTTCTCTCTTGCCTCTTGTGCTGAGCTGCAACAAACATTAAATCAATTTCCACAAGTGGGAGCTGTCGGCGGTGTCGATATCGCTTCCGGATTAAGAGAAGCTTTAAACAAAGGAATCACACAACAAGTTAGCAAATTAACTGCTGAAGACGGTTTTTACAGAAATGAAGCTGTAAAAATTTTATTGCCTGAGGAATTACAAAAAGTAGATGCTACATTGCGAAAAGTAGGTCTTAGCTCTTTAGCAGATGAAGGTGTAAAAGTATTAAACCGCGCTGCTGAAGATGCGGTAAAAGAAGCAACTCCAATATTTGTTTCGGCTGTAAAGAACATGTCTTTTACCGATGCTAAAAATATTCTTTTAGGAAATGACAGTGCTGCTACCAGCTACTTACAAGGCACTACAACTACAGCATTATATGCAAAGTTTAATCCGGTAATTAAAAGTTCTTTCCAAAAAGTAGGAGCTGATGTTGTCTGGACTAAATTGATAACAAAATACAACAGCATTCCATTAGTAAAAAAAGTAAATCCAGACTTAACTGATTACACCACCAATCAGGCTTTATCTGGTGTTTTCAAAATGATTGCCGTAGAAGAAAAAGACATCCGTAATAATATCAGTGCCAGAACAACACCTTTACTAAAAAGCGTTTTCGCAATGCAGGACGGAAAGTAGCTTCATATTGTTGAACCGTTAATTTGTTGATTTGTTTAATCGGTCGGCTGTATTATTGAAATATTACAAAGATTTGTACAAATAACAATAAATCAAATAAGCAATTCAACAGTTTAGCAATAACCGATTAAACAGTCTAACAATAAACGATTAAACAAATAAACGATTAACCGATTTAACTAATTATAAAGATGCAAAAAATAACCATTCTCATTCATTGCAAAGACAAAAAAGGAATCATTGCCGCAGTAACTACTTTTATTGCGAAAGTAGAAGGAAATATTACCTACATTGATCAGCACGTAGATGTGGAGCAAAATGTATTTTTTATGCGTCTGGAATGTGAGTTAACAAATCTGAATAGTAGTATTGAAGAGATCAAAGAAGATTTCAGTCAAACTATTGCGACAGATTTCGACATGTCGTGGGATTTGTACAATCAGGAACAAAAACCTAAAATGGCATTGTTTGTTTCTAAATACGATCATTGTTTGTTTGATATTTTAGGTCGTTACAGCGCTGGCGAGTTAAATGTTGAAATTCCTGTAATCATTAGCAATCACAATGATTTACGCTCTATCGCAGAACGCTTTGATATTCCGTATCATTGTGTACCGTTTACAAAAGACAATAAAGAAGAAGGCGAAGCGAGACAAATTGAATTATTAGAAAGATACCAGATCAATTTTATTGTTTTGGCGCGCTACATGCAAATTATCACACCAAAATTAATTTCACTTTACGAGAATAAAATCATCAATATTCACCATTCTTTTTTACCTGCTTTTCCGGGTGCAAAACCGTATCACTCTGCTTTTAAACGTGGTGTAAAAATCATTGGAGCTACAAGTCATTACGTAACAGAAGAGCTGGACGAAGGTCCGATTATCGAACAGGACATTGCTCCCGTATCTCAC
Source organism: Flavobacterium hercynium (assembly GCF_002217285.1). Taxonomy (GTDB): domain Bacteria; phylum Bacteroidota; class Bacteroidia; order Flavobacteriales; family Flavobacteriaceae; genus Flavobacterium; species Flavobacterium hercynium. The sequence goes on from NZ_MUGW01000051.1 coordinate 5,127, forward strand.
ATTCATTCTGTTGACGATTTTATAATGAAAGGAAGAGATCTGGAACGTATTGTTTTGGCAAGAGCAATAAAATTACATGCAGAGCGTAAAACAATGGTTTACAGCAATAAAACTGTTGTATTCTCTTAAAAACAAAATATAGTTTAAAAATAAAAAATCCGACAGATTTAAAGATCTGTCGGATTTTATGTTTTATAAGAAGTTCAAACCTCAGAGGCTTAGCAACTCAGTGTCTAAGAACCTCTAAAAATTAAACTCTTGGATCTGCAAAACTATGTACCTGCTCCATTGTTAATCCCAAAGCTGTTGCTACACCTTCTCCGTAAGCCGGATCTGCTTTAAAACAGTTTCTAATATGACGAATCTGAATAAAAAGCTGCGCCCCTCCTACTTGTCCGGCTGTATTTTTAAACAAAAGTTGTTTTTTCTCTTCTGTTAATAAACGGAATAATAAACCTGGCTGTGTAAAATAGTCATCGTCGTCTTCTCTAAAGTTGTGTGCATACGCATCACCATGAAGTGCCAACGGTGGTTCTTTAAACTCAGGTTGTTCCTGCCATTCTCCAAAACTATTTGGTTCGTAATGCTTGCGGCTTCCGTAGTTTCCGTCTACACGCATTGCTCCATCCCTGTGAAAACTATTATAAGGACATCTTGATGAGTTTACCGGAATCTGATAATTGTTTACTCCTAAACGGTAACGGTGCGCATCTCCGTACGAAAACAAACGTGCCTGAAGCATTTTATCCGGTGAAAAACTGATTCCGGGAACAATGTGCGCAGGATTAAAGGCTGCTTGCTCTACTTCGGCAAAATAGTTTTCAGGATTTTTATTTAATTCAAATTCTCCAACAGGAATTAGCGGAAAATCACCTTTTAACCATACTTTCGTTAAATCAAAAGGATGAAAACGATAATTAGCAGCTTGCTCTTCTGTCATGATTTGTACGAACATTTTCCATTTCGGGAAATTACCATCTTCGATAGCATCGTATAAATCTCTTTGGTGACTTTCTCTGTCTCCACCCACTAATAAAGCAGCTTCTTCATCAGATAAGTTTTCGATTCCCTGTTGTGATACAAAATGAAATTTAACGTAATGTCTTTCGTTTTGTGCATTCAGAAAACTAAAAGTATGACTTCCAAATCCGTGCATTTCACGGTATGATCTTGGTATTCCGCGATCACTCATTACAATCGTAATCTGATGTAAAGCTTCTGGTAATAAAGTCCAAAAATCCCAATTGTTATCAGCACTTCTTAAATTGGTTCTTGGATCACGTTTTACAGCGTGATTTAAATCAGGAAACTTCATTGGATCACGGAAAAAGAAAACGGGCGTATTGTTTCCAACCAAATCCCAATTTCCTTCATTGGTATAAAATTTCATGGCAAAGCCACGAATATCTCTTTCTGCATCGGCAGCTCCTCTTTCTCCTGCAACGGTTGAAAAACGCACGAACATGTCTGTTTTTTTACCGATTTCTGAGAACAGGTCGGCTCTTGTATATTTTGTTATATCATGTGTTACGGTAAAAGTTCCATAAGCTCCAGATCCTTTGGCATGCATACGACGTTCCGGAATTACCTCACGGTCAAAATGCGCCATTTTTTCTAAAAACCAAAAGTCTTGTAATAAAACAGGTCCGCGTGGACCAGCAGTTTGAATGTTTTGATTATCAGGAACTGGAGTTCCTGTTGCAGTTGTTAATTTCTTGTTTGTATCCATATTGCTGATTTTTAATGTTTTATCAAATATACGAACAAAAAGCCATTAATTCCATAAACAAAATTGATTCTAATAATATTCTAATAACTAAAAGCTATATTATATTACACAATCCTCAGAATCCCGTTTTTAATAATCTTAACTTATGTCCAACAAAGTAATAACATAACGTTAACAGCAAAACGTTCGTATAAGTCAGATCTTTGTAATGTAATAAACTGGTTATTTATTATTTTGGTTTTGGTTAGTTAAATGATGCCGGCGTCTTCGAGATGCCGGCATTTTTTGTTATATGAAATTTACTCTTTTGTTTCAGGTTTTCTTTTGTTTCAAGTTTCAAGTTTTGGATTGTGCAATCTAACCGCTAAAGTTCTATTCTCTTAACATTAACCTCCTTTCAACTATGTTCAAAGTAAGGCAAACCTGAAACCTGAAACTTGAAACCAAAAAAACAAAAGAAACTCATTTTAGATACAACTACACGAGATTTGGATACTTTCTAAAAGTAAAACAAGAAGATCTTTGCTATATCAATTTTAATCTAAAAAATCACATAGTAATTATGAGTACGATACAAAAAATTAAATTAGGTAATCAAGGTCTTATTGTTCCTAATATTGGTTTAGGATGCATGGGAATGACACAGATAGCGGGAATGGATATTTATGGCAAAGCCGATGAAAAGGAAGCAATCGCTACCATTCACCGTTCGCTTGAATTAGGAGGTAATTTTCTGGACACTGCAGATTTATACGGACCTTTGCATAACGAAAGATTAATTGCTAAAGCTATAAAAGGCAATCGCAACGCTTATTCTATTGCTACAAAGTTTGGTTATGAAATCGATGATAATGAACAGCTAACATGGCAGTTTAACGGTAAAAAAGAATATGTAAAAAAAGCAGTAGAACGTTCTCTAAAAAATTTAGGAACCGATTATATCGATTTGTACTATTTACATCGCTTAGATCCTAATACGCCAATTGAAGAAACGGTACAAGCTATGGCAGATTTAATTAAAGAAGGAAAAGTGGGTTATATTGGTTTATCTGAAGTTTCGTCAGAAACGATTCGAAAAGCACACAAAATCCATCCTTTAACTGCTGTACAAACAGAATATTCTTTATTCGAAAGAACAATTGAAGAAGTTGGGATTTTAGATACTTTAAACTCCTTAGAAATTGGTTTGGTTGCTTATTCTCCGCTTGGCAGAGGTTTCATATCAGGAGATATTAAATCAGAAGATGATTTTCCTGATGGTGATTTTAGAAAAGCAATGCCGCGTTTTCAGGGTGAACAGTTTCAAAAAAATATCGCGCTGGTAAATGAAATTAAAAAACTCGCAGACGAGAAACAAATTACCGCGTCGCAATTGGCACTTGCGTGGATTGCTACAAAAAACATCTTGTCTATTCCCGGAACAAAACGTGTAAAATATGTAGAGCAAAATATCGCTGCTGCTCAAATGGTTTTAACAACAGAAGAAATGAACCGACTGGAGAAAATTATTCCGCTTGGTACATCAACCGGAGCGCGATACGATGAAGCTAATATGGCAGGTATTGATCAATAAAAAGAATTTATTCTCAGGAAAAGTTATCTTTACGATAGCTTTTCCTTGTTGTTTATCTTGTTCTATCTGTTCTGTTTTTAAATTCTGTTTTTATATTCTATTTTCTGTTAACTGTTTTCTTCTAATTAATTTTACAATGAAAAAAGACGTCACTACTCCGTATCTTATTCAATCTATTTCAGAATTACATTCAATGCTTAAAATTCCAAAACCACAGCATCCGTTGGTTAGTTTTGTAGACTTGAGCAAAATCACATGTCATTTTGATGATAATTTAAAAAGTGTTGTGTATTCTTTTTACACGGTATGCATCAAAAAAGGTTTTACAGGAAAAATGAAATACGGACAAAATTTTTATGATTTTGATGAAGGTGTAATGACTTTTATGTCGCCAGGTCAGGTAATTTCTACTGAGGTAAGTGTAGATACTGCCGTTTATGGCGCTATGCTTGTCATTCATCCTGACTTTATTCAAAATTATGCTTTGGCTAAAAAAATCAAAGAATATGGTTATTTCTCTTATTCCGTTAATGAAGCCTTGCATCTTTCGGATAAAGAAGAAATGATGATTACAGGAATTATGAAAAATATTGATATGGAATATTCTTCTTCTATAGATCCTTTTAGTCAGGATGTAATGATTTCGCATATCGAACTACTTCTTAACTATTGCAATCGTTTTTACAACCGTCAATTTATTACCCGAAAAAACGCCAACAATACGCTATTAACGAAACTAGAAAATCTTTTATCTGATTATTTTGAAGGCGATAAGGTGCAGAAACTTGGTTTGCCCACTGTAGCTTATATTTCAGACGAATTAAATGTTTCGCCTAATTACCTAAGTGATATGCTGCGTTCGCTTACAGGTCAAAGTACACAGCACCATATTCACAATAAAATTATAGAAAAAGCAAAAGAACTGCTGACCACTACTTCATTGAGCGTAAGTGAAACGGCCTTTCAATTGGGTTTTGAATACCCACAATCTTTTAATAAATTGTTCAAAAACAAAACCAGCGTTTCTCCTTTAGAATATAGAAGTTCGTTTAATTAATCTTTCAATCGCTCGTGAAGTAATTTAAAATAAGAAAAAGCCTTTAAAAGTCGGCTCCCGTGCCAGGAGAACATTTCGCCATCAACAAAAACAGTTTTAGCATGATGCGTAAACCTGCCTATTTCAAAAGCATCTTCTTCTTTGAACGGATAAGGCTCTGAAGAAAGAAAAACCAAATCCGGATCGCCTTCCAAACGCATTTTTTTGAGTTCTATTTCAGGATAGCGCCCTTTATCCTCGTAGATATTATTAAAATGATTCAGTTTAAGCAATTCATTAATATAAGTATCATTTCCTGCTACCATGTGCGGATTCTTCCAAATAAAATAAGCTGCTTTCTTTTGCGGAATAGTTGCCATATAATTTTTGAAGTCGCGCAAAGCAAAAGTTAGCTTATCATTCCATTTTTGAGCTTCGGTTCTGCAATTAAAAAGCTGACCAAAATCGGAGATCATTTTAAAATTATCTTCAATAGTAACAATGTTCGTTACCCAAACCGGACAAATAGCACTTAGCTGCGCTACAATTTCGGGAGTGTTTTCTTCTTTATTGCAAATAATGACATCAGGCTGAAGCAACTTTATCTTTTCGAAGTGAATTTTCTTTGTTCCGCCAACTATTTTCTTAATCGATTTTAAATGATAAGGATGCACACAAAATTTGGTGATTCCGATGATTCTATCTTCTAAACCCAGATCACAAAGTAATTCTGTTTGCGATGGCACCAACGAAATAATACGTTGCGGTGCACCTTCAAAAGAATGTAAAGTACCAAGTTGATCTGTAAGTTGTTTCATTTATTTTTTGTTTTTTTCGTTTGTTTTGTTTCAAGTTTCAGGTTTTCTTTTTTGTTTCAGGTTTCACGTTTGCTTTACTTTGAATATAGTTCAAACAAGCTCAGCTAAGTTCTTTTTTAAATGCTAACAAAAAACAACTTTAGCGTTTAGATTACACAATCCAAAACTTGACCCGAGGCTGAAAGCCGAACAGACGAAGTAAACTTGAAACAAAAAAAACTTGAAACAATAAAAAACCGGAAATCTAAAAAAACTCTATAATCCCAATATATCTTGCATTTCCTGTTGTACTTTCAACGCTTCCTCTCTCGCCTTTTCCGCAAAATCAGTACCTTTTGAAGCGTAGATAATTGCTCTTGCAGAATTGACTAGTAAACCTACTTTGTCATTCATTCCGTATTTGCAAACTTCAGATAAGCTTCCGCCTTGTGCTCCAATTCCGGGAACTAATAAAAAACTATCCGGAACAATTTTACGGATTTCAGCAAAGTATTCGGCTTTGGTTGCACCCACAACATACATTAAATTATGACTGTTTTTCCATGTTATAGACGTTTCTAAAACTTGTTTGTAAAGTTCTTTTCCATTTGCGTTTAACGTCTGAAAATCAAAAGCACCTTCGTTTGACGTTAAGGCCAGCATAATGGTGTGTTTGTTTTCGAAAGCCAGAAAAGGTTCAACAGAATCTTTTCCCATATAAGGAGCTACTGTTACACTGTCAAAATTTAAATCTTCGAAAAAGGCTTTTGCATACATACTTGATGTATTGCCAATATCACCTCTTTTTGCATCTGCAATCGTAAAAATTTCAGGAAAGTTATCGTTAATATATTCAATCGTTTTTTGCAATGACATCCATCCTTTTAAACCGTAAGCTTCAAAAAAAGCGGTATTGGGCTTGTATCCAACAGCCAAATCGTGCGTGGCATCGATTATGGCTTTATTAAATTCGAAAATAGGATCTTCGGTTTCTAATAAATGAGGTGGAATTTTAGTCAGATCAGGATCTAATCCAACGCATAAAAATGATTTTTTCTGAAGAATTTGTTCGTGTAGTTGTTGTGTTGTCATTCTTGATTTTTTAGTTCTTCTGTTTCAAAGAAAAGGTTCTTTTTAGAAAGTATGCAAAAATAAAAAAAGCCACTCAATTACGAGTGGCTTTTTGATATTATATTCCGGATGTTATAGTACATTCCCTAAATAAACAATCTCTGTTCTTCTGTTTTCAGCTCTTCCTGAAGCTGTTTTGTTAGATTTAATCGGTTTTGAAGCACCGAATCCCTGAGATGTTAAGTTAGCTGGATTAACTCCTTTTTCAATTAACAAGTCCATAATTACTTTTGCTCTCGCCTCAGATAATTTTTGATTTGCTTTTGCATTTCCTACGTTATCTGTATGTCCATTGATCGCAAATTTAGCATTTGGATAGTTTTTCAAAATTTCTTTGATAGCATCAAGTCTTCCTGAAGTTTCTCCTTTTCTTGCATCATTTAAACTTGCTTTACCACTTGTAAAGAAAATTGATTTTGCTTCTACTTTTAATTGTGCTAATGTCTCTTTAGTAACTTTAGGACATCCTCTGTTATCTTTAGGACCAAAAACTAACGGACAGTCATCATCTTTATCAAGAACACCATCTTTGTCAGCGTCTAAATCCGGACAGCCTTTATTTTCTACTGAACCTGCAACATTAGGACAAGCGTCATCTTTATCAAGAACTCCGTCTCCATCTGTATCTGGCCAAGGACATCCTTTGTTTTCTACCGGACCTGCAATTGCTGGACATGCATCTACATTATCTAATAAGGTATCTCCATCAGAATCTTTCCAAGGACAACCTTTATTTTCTTTAGGACCTGCGATAGCCTGACAAGCATCGTCTTTATCAAAAACACCGTCTCCATCTGAATCTGGCCAAGGACAACCGTTGTTTTCTGCAGGACCAGCTACTTTTTTACAAGCATCTTCTTTGTCGATAACACCATCTTCATCTCTGTCTTTAAATTTCTTTTCGTATACCGGAATCTTCATACCTAAATGAAAATCAGCTCCTTTAGATTCTTTTGAAACAAAATTACTAAGAACAGAACCTGAACCTACAAAGAAAGCTCCTACTCTTAATCCTGAACCAACCTGCATTCCGCTGTATTGCATGTAAGTCATTGGTACATAAAAACTGAACCATCTTCTTTCGTAACGAGGTGTAAGTGTAATTCTGTCTGCAACACCATAACCATTTATTTTGTTAGCAGAGATCATATTGATATCTCCGTTAAGGTTTAAGTAGAATTTGTTATGAATATTCCAGTCTACATCTGCGTGAAGTGCCGTCGGCAAATTTGTTTTTGTTCCGCTTGTAGTAGTTGTTTTTTGGTAATTCTGATCCAGGAACTTATAAAAATCATCAGCATCGTTGATCATTTCCTGTGTAATTGTACCATTTACATTATACGTATCTTGTCTTGCATTTCTGTAATTGATAGATCCGATATCTGTAAGCGATAATCCAAAACGAATTTTGTATTTATTTAAATCTCTGAAGTTATTATCAGCACGTGTTGCTTTAGTAATATCGTATTTTTCATATTCTGGTCTCCATTCGTAAACAAATCCTAAATCAAAACCTACTCCTCTTGAACCTGAATCAAATTTATAATCTTCATTTGCTTCAAAATCCTGACTTGTTCCAATTGTTATTTGACCTGTAGATTCAAGTGTTCCTCTCTCCGGATTTATTCTGTTTTCATTATATTTTAACTGAACATTATTTCCGTGAATATAACCGTTTACACCTCCTTGTAAATATTTAGCAGTCAAACCTCCTTTTAAAAAGTGTTGGTCTTTTTGGTATAAAACAGCTGCATAAGAAATACCAACTTCCGCCCAAGTGTTTGAAGCTCCGTTTGCATTTCCTGCGTTAAAATTAAAGTCACTTGCTTCATCTAAACCATCTTTGATCTGATCGATAAGTCCTCCGTTGATATTGCGCAGACTACTAACAGATCTTGCTCTTGTAAAAACAGCAATGGTATGTTTAGGTGCAATATTAAACATAAACGATGGCCCCATAATATCAAAATTAAGAAGAGCATTGTTACTGTTTTTTGCATACATTTTAGATTGTGCATCAAAATCGTAACCATCTTTATAAACATCTGTTAATTTAACACCGTATAAGTCATTTTGTACAGCTCCGCTAATAGAAAACAGGTTAATATCTGTTTTAAAACGTGAATCTGCTATAGACGCAGGGTTAAAAAGTACGCTTTGCACACCGGCATAGTTATCGTGAAAATAACCCATATAAGACTGGGCAGTAGCCGAAAGTGTAAAAGTAAAAAGTAATAAAAAGAGTAATGTTTTTTTCATTAAAATTGGTTTTTAATTAAGTTGCGGCAAATCTACAATATTAGAATTAAAAGAATGTTATATTAAGGTTGAATTCATGTAACATTTGCTGTAAATTATGTAAGATAATGATTGGCATTCTCCTATATATTTGAATTCATCCCAAAAAGACCTATTATGATCCCAAATATTGGCATTACCAAAGAAAATTTAAAGAAAAGCGCCACAATATTAGCCACGATTTTATCTAACGAAATGACACTGTACGTCAAAACAAGAAAGTTTCACTGGAACATTTCAGGAAATAGTTTTATGGAACTGCATAAGTTATTTGAAGAACAGTACAGAATTCTTGAAAATAATATCGATGAGGTAGCAGAACGCATTAGTCAATTGGGAGAAAAAACAATTGGTACGATGAAAGAGTTTATAGACAACTCCACACTTAAAGAATCCCCTAAAGAATATGTTTCACAAAAACACATGCTCGCTGAACTTTTAAACAACCACGAACAGCTTGTTACTGAATTTAGAGATTATATCCCCGCTTTTGAAGAAGACAACCACGATGCCGGCTCAGCCGACTTTATAACAGGTTTATTGCAGCAGCATGAAAAAATGGCCTGGGTTTTACGTCGCTATCAGGCGTAAAACGTAGTAAAATGTGAATTATGCAACAATCTTAAAAATGGATATAACAAGTTTTGCAGTATAAATTCGCAATTTTACAATACTATTAATTACTAAATAAAAAGATCATGAATACTACAGAGATAAAAGGAAACTGGAATGAGTTAAAAGGGAAATTAAAACAAAAATATGCCGACTTAACTGATGATGACTTAATGTATGCTGAAGGAAAAGAAGATGAAATGTATGGAAAGCTTCAACAAAAACTAGGTAAAACTAAAGAAGAGTTTAAGCAGCTGTTATCAGATTTGTAAGCCCTTTTTACCCAATCGAAATACCGTCTAAATACAAACCTTAGACGGTATTTTTTTGGTTAGGTTAACATGGTCATCTCAAAAGTTAATCTCAATTAAATCTTAAAGCCCTAGCATTACCAAATAAAAATTAATTATCTTTAACCCTATTTTATCCTATATGAAGCTATTTATAAAGTTTGACATTAACACTATTTGCTCGCTCTTCTTAAAACAAAAATTAGAAGAGGAAAAAATGAATTTTACCACATTAGGTTTTGGCGAAATTGAACTAGATGAAAATCTGAGTGTTGAAGCGCTTGAAACTTTAAAAAATAATTTGGGCCCATTTGGTTTTGAAGTTGTTGAAAACCAAAAAAGCGTTTTAGTTCAAAAAATTAAAGATGCTATAATTGAGCTCGTTTATATGGATGATAATAATAATTTTAAGAGTTCTGTATTTTTAGCAGAGAAATTAAATCACAGTTACGGTTATTTATCGAACGTATTTTCTGAGGTAACCTATTCTTCGATTGAAAATTTCATTATTCTGCAAAAAATTGAACGAGCCAAACAATTAATGTTAGTTAATGAAATGAGTTTGACCGAAATTGCTTTTTTACTTAACTATTCAAGTGTTGCCCATTTGAGTACACAGTTTAAAAACACAACCGGAATTACGCCATCGGCTTTTCAGAGAATTATTAAAAAGAGAAGAGAGAATTTAAAATAAAAGACAACAAAACTAAATACCTAAAAATTAAATGCAGAAAAACGCATTACACATTTTACTCGCTGATGACGATGAAGATGACAGACTTTTTTTTAATGATGCTTTTGAAGAAGTAAGAGTTCAGACGAATGTAACTTTCGTTCATGATGGTCTTCAACTTATGGAACATTTATTGACTCCGGATGTAAAATTACCCGATATTTTATTCCTGGATTTAAATATGCCTAAAAAAACAGGTAAAGAATGTCTGATCGAAATCAAAAAAACAGAACATCTTAAAAACATCATCATTGCCATTTATTCTACTTCATCGTCTGAAGAGGATATTGAGGACACATTTATTGAAGGTGCCAATATTTACATTAAAAAACCAAGTGATTTTAATACGTTAAAAAAAATCATCAATGAAGTCGTTACATTAAATTGGCATTATCACACCTCAGGTTTAAACCGGGATAATTTTCTGTTGCGCTTAAAATAAAAATTTCCAATGAAATGGATACCCAAGTTTAATTCTTCAAACTCTTTGAGAGTTATTTTTGTAATTGCAGTTTTCATTCTGTTATTTCTATCTTCCATTGGTTACAAACACAACCAGGATTTGAATGAATCCAGTAAGTTGGTAATGCACACTTACGAGATCAACATTCAATTAGAACGGTTAATGTCGGCAATAAAAGATGCTGAAACGGGACAACGTGGCTATATTATAACACGAAATGACCGTTTTTTATCGCCCTATACGTATTCGCGCGATAAGGTAAACACGTCTTTTATTACCTTAAAAAAACTTACCGCAGACAATCCTAAACAACAGGAAAATCTTCAAAAACTGTTTAAGTTAATTATTCAGCGTTTTACTTCGTTTGAAAACTGTCTTAAATATAGCGACCCCAAAACATATGATAAGAGAAAACTCGACAATCATATGTTTGGCGGACGAATTCTTATGGAAAACATTCGTTTCAAAGTAGACGAAATGAATGATATCGAGAAAAAATATTTACAGCGACGTTTAAAAATTTACGATCAGGAAATTTCTTTAAGCCCTGTTTTCTCTATTTCGCTATTCCTGGCAGCCTTAACTTTTATTTTACTGGCGTACAGACAAATCAGTAACGATATTAAAAGACTAATCGTTATCAATAAAAAATTACTGATCTCCTCCAGACTAATGTCGGAATCAGAAGTTATTGGGAAATTCAGTACCTGGCAATGGGATTTAGACAGCAATGCAATTGATCATTCCGACAATCAGTATCGCATGCTGGGTTTAAGACCAAGACAATTTGCACTTGACAAAGATTCTTTTTTACATTTTGTACATCCGGACGATAAAGAAAATGTATCAAATGCCATTACCAATATGGGCATCAAAAAAACACTTCCTTTTGTGTATTATAAGTTAATACTCCCTAATAATAAATTGAGGTATTTTAAATCTACCGGAAAATTATTAACGGATCAGCACGGAAGTAAAATTCTTCTCGGAATCAATTTTGATATTACCGACGAGCATTTACTAAATATTGAACTTCAGGAACGAAATAAAGAATTAGAAAAAAGCAATCAGGAACTGGCATCCTTCAATCACGTGGCAAGTCACGATTTACAGGAACCGCTTCGTAAAATTCAGACTTTCATTTCACGTGTTTCGGATGCGGACAAAGCCGCTTTATCACAAAGCGCAAAAGATTACCTTGACAAAATTGAAGTATCAGCCAAAAGAATGCGTGTTCTTATTGATGACTTACTTTTGTTCTCAAGAACCAATACAACAAAAAAAGAATTTCTAAAATCGAATTTAAATGACTTGCTGGAGAATGCCAAAGGCGAACTCACAGAAGTTATCGACGAAAAAAAGGCGATTATTACGGCCGGCAAACTTCCTAAGCTAGATGTTATTCCGTATCAGATCGAACAGTTATTTATTAACCTGATCGGAAATTCGCTTAAATACAGCCAGGAAAATATTAACCCTGAAATCACGATCGAATGCGAAAAAATTCATTCCTATGAATATCCTGATTTACTGGAACAAAATATAAAGAAGTTTTACAAAATAACATTCACGGATAACGGAATGGGATTTGATCCTCAATTCAAAGAAACTATTTTTATTCTCTTTCAGCGTTTACATTCTAAAACAGATTATCCGGGAACAGGAATTGGACTTGCTATTTGCAAAAAAATTGTAGACAATCATCGTGGTCATATTATTGCAGACAGCGTTCCGAATCAAGGTTCAAAATTCACTGTCTTTCTTCCGGAGTAATTTTATACTATTATAGAATTAGAAAAATAAAAACAGAGTTATACTTCTGCCTTATTATAATTGTAAGAAACAAAAACCAAGCAAAAACATACCCAAATACAAAAAGAAACTATAGCTCCATTATAGTTTCTTTTTTTTTACCCCCATTTCAACATCATAACACCTTGAAAATAAAAGGCTAAACCCCATTAAATACTACGTTATGGGAATTATATAACGATTCTTTTTTATGCTGTAAAGAAAAAGCTTCTATTCGTTAGCATCTTTGTATTGTAATACTTTAAGAAGTAATAATGAAAGCAATGTTCGTGTTAAAAGCACCTTTTTTGAAAGTTTTTTTTTTATTGATAATTATACTGAGCGTGTCATCATGCAACAATAATAATCCGATGGAAACGAACTTAAAAAACGAAACTTTTACTAGTACAAGAACCGACAAAGAACAAGTAGAAACTTATTTTTTTATTGCGACGGCAAATCTAAGTAAGTCGATAATTGAAAAAAGTCAAATTGCCCAAAAAAAAGCTTCAGAAAGTAAAGTAAAGGAAGTGAGTAAGAAGATCGAAGAGCAACAGACTCATTTGTTAGAAGAGGTTACAAAAATTGCCAATCATAGATTAATTATTGTTACCGACATAAATGCCACAAATAACGAAAATTTATACGCCATTACAGATACAAATAGTGTCAATTTTGATAAAGCTTACACCAATTCTATTGCAGAATCGTTAGCCGATCAAATTAAAATATTTGAATCTATTTCTAAAGAAACAAATGATGAAATGATTCTGAAGTTAGTATTGCAATATCTTCCTGGTGATTACCAGTTTCTGCGAGAAACTGAAACTATTAGAGAAAATTTTAACTAAATGCCTTAGAATCCATTATTAAACTAAATTAAGAAATTATGAAAATTCAATCAAAATTATTATTCGCCTTAACCCTTTTTATGACAGCAACATTTGGAGTGCTGCACGCACAAGATGAAAATGTAACCACTGAGTTTGGTGTAAAGGGAGGTTTTAACATGTCGAACCTATATCAAAACGACGCTGACGACGAAAATGTACTATATGGTTTTAATGCCGGTGTTTACGCTACATTACCAATATCTGACTTTATTGCTATTCAACCCGAATTATTGTTTACTACAAAAGGTGCTGAATTAGAGTATGATAATGCATTTGCAAGCGGAAACGCAAAATTCAAATTAAACTATATCGAGCTTCCATTATTAGTTCGTGTTAACATTACAAAAAACTTTAATGTTCATGCCGGTGGATATGCATCTTACCTGGTAAGTTCTAAAGTTACAGGATCAGGATCTATCGATTTTAGCGAAGACATTGATACAGATGATTTAAACAAATTCGATGCAGGACTTTCAGCTGGTGTTGGAGTAGATTTTAACCCAATAAGTGTTGGAGTTCGTTATAACTACGGTTTAACTACTGTTGGAAAAGAAAGAACTTTTGCAGGAACTACTTACACAGCGCCTGATGCAAAAAACAGCAACTTAAGTTTGTACTTATCATATAGACTTAACTAAAAATAATTATTAACCATAAAATAATAAAACCATGTCAAACTTATTATATACAATCGCAGTAATTCTGGTTATTCTTTGGGCCCTTGGGTTCTTCGTTTATAGCCTTGGAAGTATTATCCACATTTTATTAGTAATTGCTGTAATCGCAATTCTGTTCAGACTTATCAAAGGTCGCGAAATTTAAAAATCACAATAATTAAACACATTATATTAATCAATTAAATCAACTATTATGAAAACTAGTAACACAATTTTAGGAATTTTAGGAGCTGCAGCTGCAGGAGCATTTTTAGGAGTATTGTTTGCACCGGATAAAGGATCAAACACAAGAAAAAAAATCTCAGATAAATCAAAAGATTACGGAGATAACCTAAAAAGCAAAGTTGATGGAATCATCAGCACAATCTCTTCAAACGGTAAAGATATTATCGAAGAAGGAAAAGCAAAATTCAATGCTGCAAAAGAAGACTTCAATGCAATTAAAGATGAAGCAAAAACTGTAAAAACTAACTACTAATAAGAGTGAAATTTTTAAACCATAAAATACCTTTATCATGGAACCAAATGCAACAACAAACGAAAACCTTTTTGAAAAAGCTGAAAACTATACCAGAACAAGCTTAGAATTAGTTAAGCTTAGAACGGTATCAGCATCAGCAGATGTACTCTCAACAATTACATCTAAAATAGCCGTTGGCGCTGTTGTTGCATTTTTTACCCTGTTCCTAAATATCGGGATCAGTTTATGGATTGGAAAAGAGCTCGGAGAGTATTATTACGGTTTTTTTATCCTGGCGTTGTTTTACCTGATTGTTGCCGTTGTATTGCACAAATTTCAACATTCGCTTATTAAAACGCCAATTGGAAATATGGTTATCACTAGTATTTTAAAAGAAACTAAAACTGATTTGCAAACAGAAAAAAACTAAAATTAATATGGAAGCTATTAAACTAAACGTTTTTGATGTCGAAACATTAAACGAGCGAATCAGACAAACAAAAGCACAACAAGATCTCGAGTGGATTGCGATTAAAGATGAAATAACAGAGCTAAAAGTAAATCTGAGACCTCTAAATTTAATTCGGAATACTGTCGAGGAAATCAATGAAACCGTTGGTTTTAAAGGCAACTTAGCCCAATCTGCAGTAAGCATTGGAATAGGTTACCTCACCAAAAAATTTGTGGTAGGAAAATCAGATTCTACGGTAAAAAACATATTCGGTTCTTTGTTGCAGCTGGTTGTTACCAATTTAGTTTCAAAAAAACAGGAACCACATTACGAATCATCAAATCAGGAAGAATCATATAGAGACTAATTGTTCTATCAAAAATTAACTATTATGGAAAAGCTAAACCAAATAATAATAAAAAACGGTGTGCACATTTACTCTAATATGTACAAATGTTTTGAATACACGAGAATTTTTCTAGGTATCTAACTTCCTTATACGTTTCTAAAACAAACGGTTAAAGAGTTAATATCCTTCCACATATATTAGAGGTTCTAAGGCACTAAGATGCTGAGGTACTAAGATTTTTTTCTAGCTTCTGAAGCGCTAAGGTGCTGAGATACTAAGATTTTAATCTTTAAACTGAACCAAAAGAAAAAAGCTGTTTCACACAAGTGAAACAGCTTTTTTTATTTATCTAAAAATCTAAGCTAGTCTAAAAATCGAACAATCTAATTTATTTCATTTATTCTTCGATATATGTTTTCTCTCTAATATCCGGAGCATGATCTACATTTCGATACAAAGTTTTAAGATGTAGTCCCTCAGGCGAATACTCATACACATAATCATCCTTAAAGAAAACATCACCATTAATAGAAATAATAGTTAAAGAAGTAAAATTTAAATTGGTAGATGGATCTAAAACTCTCTCTTGAGAAATTAAATAAGGCTTACGTTGAATATCATATGTTAATATTTGAGTACTTGAATATTCCTTATTGTGGTCAAAAAATTTTGTAGTAATTTTATTTTTTTCATATGAATAATGTCGTTGTGAATTAATATTGCCTTCATAATCTGCAAAAGAAGCTAAAGAAACTTTACCTTCTGAATTGTAGCCATAAGTAGCGACTGCTATTACCTTTCCCGTAGAATCTTCAGTTGTTTCTTTAACAATTAAATTATTTAAATATTCATAAGATATTTTGCGTTTAAAAACTCCGCTCTCATTTGTCATAACTATTGTAACTAACTTTTTTTCTTCATTATAAATATAATTATTAATACTGGTTAAGCGTATTAAAAGAGTAGGATGGATTAAATGAGTAACTACTCGAATTAAATTAGTATCTGCATAAGTATAGTGCATGATCTGATTTTTGGTACTATCTCTTATTGAAGTATAAGTTTCTTTTACGAGTAAATATTTTATATTCTTTTTTTCAGAATCAGTTACATCGAATTTATAATATCCGCCTAAGAAAGTAACGGTTACAATTGTTGGACTCAAACTTGTTTTATTAGCAATAGTACAAGTATATTTAACCGCATTAATTTCAAATTTATATGTTAAAGAAGTTTCGTTATCTACAATATCAGTTACAGCATACTCAACAGTTTTATTATCGAAGATGTTTGAAAACGAAATAGTTTTTGTATTTGGATAAAATATGACAGAAACCGGCTTTTTAGTTTCTGCATTTGGATCACTTTCAGATGATTTAGAAGTTAATGGACCAAAAACTTTAAACAATTTTTCGCCATAGAAAGCTTTGTATTTACTTTGAGTCGGCTTAATGTCAGCGTAACTAACTTTGGGCGTTTCTTCCTGTTTATCATTCGAGCAAGATGTTAACCCAAGCACTAGCACTAAAAAAAACATCCATTTTTTTAACTTCATAAATTTGTATTTATATTCATTAACCCGTTTTTCATGTTAGGTTATAGCATGTAATAATTCAAGAATTTTCTTCCTTTATTTCAGGATTCGAAAGTACATAATTTAAAGCGACACTTCCAAAATAGATACAGAAAAAACCAATAAAAAAACAACATACTAACTATCAATAAATTACTCCAAAAAAAAAGCTGTTTCACATAAGTGAAACAGCTTTTTTTTATTATCTAAAAATCTAAGAAGTCTAATGTCTAAAGATCTAAGCTAGTCTAATATCTAAGAAGTCTAGTATCTAACAATCTAAGTTAGTCTAAAAATCCAAAAATCTAAGTAAGTCTAAGACAGTCTTAAAATCTAAGCAAGTCTAAATTAAAAAACTTCCGACGCCTCTTTCAATTTCTCCATATTGTTAACCAACTGTAGTTCGGCAACAATTTTCTGAATATCACCATTCATGATATTTCCTAAATCGTATAAAGTTAAACCAACTCTGTGATCCGTTACACGACCTTGAGCATAGTTGTACGTACGAATCTTAGCAGAACGGTCACCAGAACTAACCTGCGATGTACGTTTTGTAGCATCTTCAGCCTCTTTCTTAGCCAATTCCTGTTCGTACAAACGAGAACGTAATACATTCAACGCTTTATCTTTATTTTTATGTTGCGATTTCTGATCCTGACATTGCGCCACCAATCCAGTTGGAATGTGCGTTAAACGTACCGCAGATTTCGTAGTATTTACCGATTGTCCTCCAGGTCCAGATGAACAAAAGAAATCCACACGAACGTCGTTCATATCAATTTGTACATCAAACTCTTCTGCTTCCGGCAAAACCATAACAGTAGCTGCAGAGGTATGCACACGACCCTGAGTTTCCGTTTGAGGAACACGTTGTACACGGTGTACTCCGGCTTCAAACTTCAAAGTTCCGTAAACATCTTCTCCTGATACTTCAAAAATAACCTCTTTAAAACCTCCGGAAGTACCCTCGTTCATATCTACCACAGAAGTTCTCCAGCCCTGGTTCTCACAATATTTAGTGTACATTCTGAACAAGTCACCCGCAAAAATACTTGCTTCGTCCCCACCCGTACCTGCACGAATCTCCACCATTACGTTTTTAGCATCTTCAGGATCTTTCGGAATCAACATAAATTTAATTTCTTCCTCAAGTTCAGGCAATCTTTCCTTAGCTTCATCAAGTTGCATTTTGGCCATTTCGGTCATATCTGCATCACTTCCATCAGCAATAATTTCGTTTGCCTCATCTATATTAGCCATCAAAAGCACATATTCATCGCGCTTTTCAGCCAATGCTTTCAGGTTTTTGTACTCTTGATTCAATTGCACATAACGTTTTTGATCAGAAATAACATCCGGCTGGATAATTAAGTCCGAAATCTCGTCAAAACGTTGTTTTACTATTTGAAGTCTATCTAACATTTTCTAATTCCTTTTATTGGAGTGCAAATTTACGAAATTTTTGTTTAAAATTCTATTATTGATTTTTTGTGTTTTTTAATGGTCAAATTTAGTGGAGTTTTAATGTTTTTCAGGAGCTCTCTCCTGCTATCCGCTCTATCTTTTCCTGGCTAAAGAAGCCAGAAAAAGGATGCCGCTTCTATCAGGGCTAGGTAAATTCGTTTTAATTGGCGATTATGGTTTTCCGTAAAACCACTGAACCATAAGTCTTTAGTTTTGACAAAAATAAAAATCCCAAATTCAGACTAACCCGAATTAACACAGGATCAATAAAACTAAAAAACAACCAACCACTTTAATAAATCAAAAAATACAATTATGAAAGAGCTTATTACAAACGGAACAGAAATTAAGCATCGAATAATTTCTGAAATAGTCAATGCAAGACAATGCATATACATTGCGATGAACTACTTTACTGATCGGGATATCGCAATGGCAATAATCGAAGCAAAAAACAGAAACTTAACCATTGACATTATTCTTTCTTCAAATGCACAGAACGAAATTGTAAAATTAATGCTAAAAGGTGCCGGCGTAAGCGTTCACGCATTTGAAACAGGAGATCCGCGTGGGGTAATGAATCATAAATTCTGCTTGATTGATAACAAGATTTCAATAAACGGCTCCTACAACTACTCCATCAATGCCAGCAACAACAATGTCGAAAATATTCAGGTTTCAGATGACATTGCCATTTATTCCCAATTTTTACTGGAATTTGAACGCCTGAGTTACAATATAGATCATAATATTGCCGATCATAATTCCGCATCTACACTATCATTTCAAACTCCTGTACAACAAACTCCACAACCACAAACTATAAATATTATCGAAGTTTTTTCTAAACAACTGCAAAACCTTGTTTATTCGGCTGCGCAAATCAACATCGACGAGTATAAACAGAAAGGATACGAAACATCCAAAGAAAACCAAGGAAGTATTGACATTTTTAGAGCTGAATATAACAACATCAAAGAAGAAATTAAAACATACGCTACAGACGAAGGTTTAAGCAGCAAAAAAAATGTATTGACGGCACATATTTCAAACGCCTACGAAGCCACAAAAACAAATGCTGAGTTAGAGAAACAACAGAAAATAAGTGTCGAAAAAAGAAACAACGATTTAGAGCAACGCCAAACTAAAGATAAAATAGCGGAACTAAAACAAACTAAAACTGTTTTAGAATCTGGCAATCAAAACACAGGCGAAAAAGGGCTGTTACAAATTAATTCAGAAATTGAAAAAAATAAACTAGAAAGAAAAACACTCGAACAATCTTTTGTTATAAAAAAATTCTGGAGCATTGGTACCATTTTCGTTCTGTTTGGTTTAGTCATTTTTACGTTTTACTTATCCATATTTTTTGCTTCGGCACTTTATAAAGTATTTTTTGAAGGCAATGTAATACGTGCCTCCTTACAAGCAGGATTAAATCCAGGACTTCCTCAACTCGTTGATGCAAATGCCATTGTTAAAATATTTAAGCAAGAAGGTATTTTGTTTGGCGTTGTAGCTGCTCTCTTTTTCCTTATTCCTATTTTATTATCCAATCTAAAAATTCTCGGAAATAAAAATAAATTTCTAAATAATTTATTTTTTGTAGTTGGCTTATTATTATTCGACATTTTAGTTTCTACAATGATTGCGGTAAACACAGATGAAATAAAATCCCTTTTAATCGGGCAAAAATCTACAATGAAAATTTGGGAAGTAGTAACACACGGTGAGTTTTGGTTAATTTTTGTGTTTGGTATGTTTCCCTTAATACTAATGCATTTTTTAATTGACTTCATATCCAATGCCTACAAAAAATCACAAAGGGAAATGGTAGATGCTGAAAAAAACAAAAGGATACAAATTTTAGATGAAGAAATGATCCATCTTAATGCAGACAAAGAATTCATTGGCACAATACTAAAAGAAAATGAAGTTGCTATCAATGAGCAGAACGCTAAAATTGTAAATCTTGAAACAGAAATTAACAATCAGGAAAACAGAATAGAAAATGACCATTCTGATACGCAAAAGCAATTAAAAATACTATTCGATGAGTTTAACGCTAAAATTATCAGTGGCAAAATCTTTACTGATGTCATTTTAGACAGAGTTGCTACGGCTTATAAAGCAGGTTATATAGAACATCTGCCAAAATTTTATGCCACAAATGAGGTAAGTAACAGAGTTAGAGAAATAGAACTGGCAACAATTTAATCTAAAAACATAAAAAAATGACACAGAACTTAATCCATTTTTTCACATTGCTTCTATTGTTTTCCTGTATCCGAGAAACTGAAGTTAAGAACCTGACGTATCAAAATCTGGTAATTATTCCGGATATGTCAAGCCGTTTAAGTAATAAACCTTCTAAGGATATTGCAAAAATTACAGAGATCGTTCAGGACTTCAAAAACAAATGTGTTATGCCCGGCAAAAAAATCGGCGACCGCTCCTCTATTTTCTTTTCCCCGTTCTCTTCTAAAATTATTGCTTCCATAGATCTTGACACTATTAAAAATCTGAGTGAAAAGCAATCTTTTATAAATTCGACCGAAAAATTTAAAAACAACGGTCTAAATCAACGAATTAAACATTTTCAAGATGAAGTAAAACTAACCTACACCAATACTCAAAATCAGGGACTAGATTTGATTAGTATTTTAATCGAAAAAATTGAAAACGAACCCATCATTAAAATGGACACTATTTTTAATGATGACATCAATACTACATCAATCAAATATGACAATCATCTTTATATTTTAACCGATGGTTATTTAGAATATCATAACAAAAAGCAAAACGACCAATTCTATTTTAGCAGCAGTGAAATAGATAAGGTAAGGCAATTTTGTAAAATTAATAATGTAGAGGTTTCAAAAGCGCTGGCAACAAATCCTTCCTTAGGTCTTCCGTCATATAAAACCAATAAAAATAAATTTATTCATCTTCATATCCTGGAAACACACGAACGCGATAAAAACGACAAATTACAATCGTACAGCCACCCAAAAGGATTAAGAGACAATGAAATTCTACAAGCAGTATGGAAAAAATGGGCAATTGAAAGTGGCTTCAAGAATTTTGAATGGAAGAAATATTAGATCAAATCTTCTGCATTATAAAGCATTCCTTAAACGTTGTACGAAGTCTTCTGATTTCGTGCAACGTTTCCGTTTTAGTCTTTTGTTCAGACACAGTCAATATCTTTTATTTTAACTTGTTATGGTTTACCGTAAAGTTATTACAATAGGAGATTTTACTTTTAACAAAACAATCTACTAATTCAAAAATGGTCGCTTTCCAAAATCAGGTGTTTTTACTCGCTGATTAGTTTGGATTAAAGGCGATGTTTGTTTTTGTTAAATGAAATTATATCAATTTTAATTTTTGTTAAAATTATTTAGAAACACAATTAACTAAATAACAAAATTCACAATAACTAAAATAGCTGATTTTCACTTATAAAAAACCTTAAAATTAAAAATCTTTAAATAAAATGTCATTTTTTAAAAAACTATCATTACCCGAAACACCATCAAATGGTACCACAAAAAACTTTTTTATTGGTACACCAGAAGCAGAAGGTGAATTAACAGGAAACTCAAAAATGAAATTAGGTGAAATTTTTGGAGACTACTTAAATGTTTTTCCAGAGCTTCAAACTGAGAAATTTGTAATTACTGGTCGTAAAGGCGCTGGTAAATCAGCTATCGCTGAGTATATATATTTTACTGCGGGAAATGATGCAAACGTATTCTGTGATTTCATAAAAACAAGGGATTTTGATTCTCAAAAAATTGTTCAAATTGGCAAAGAAAATGGTTTAAAAATCGAAGAAAAATTACTGTTTGAATGGCTTATATTGACAAAATTAACTAAATTATTAATTACAGATCAATCTATCAAAAACAATAATGAATCTAAAGATTTACGACAATTTTTGGATAGAAATAGTGGCTTAATTGATATCAAAAGTTATGAGATATCTGAAATAGTAAAAAACAACGAACTTCAAGTAAACATTGAATATTTTAAAAGAGCCTTTACATCATTATTTAAAAAAAGTACAAACATAAAAGAACACAAAGCTCCTTTTTATAAAATTTTGCCCCATTTAAATCAAGTCGTAATTAAACTACTAAAAGAAAACTTCAAAAAAAATGAATTTATTTTAATTTTTGATGATTTAGACATTGGTTTTAAGGAAAATGATGAACATACAATTGAGAGTATTACAAATATTTTAAGAGTTGCAAAAGACTACAATATTGATTTTTTTGGGAAAAATGATCTAAACTGTAAAGTTGTAATTTTATTACGTGATGATATAAAAAGAATAGTTGTAAAATATAATGCTGACACTGCAAAATTATTTTCATCTTATGAAATTCCTTTAACATGGTACGAACATGAAAACTTTAAAACTAATGAAAACACTGTAGGCTTAAAACAATTAATTAATAAACGTATTGCAATTAATTTTGAAAGAGAAAATATAGAATATTTAAAAAATGATCCTTGGTCTACATTAATTAAAACTGATTATCAATACAATGGAAGTAGTTTTAAATATGTAATAGAGCACACATTTTTTAAACCTAGAGATTTAATCTTATTTTTTAAAGCATTACCACAACATGCATTTAAAATTCCATTAAATTATAATGATGTTCAAAAATTATTATATTCCTACATTGAAGAACAAATGCTAGAAGTGAGAAATGAACTATCTTCAATTTTCAATCCAGATGATATAACAACGATTTTTATTGCTCTTAAAAATTTAAAACAACAGCAACCTTTAGAAATGAATGACTTAATTGAGGAATTAATAGAACTTGATTTACAATATGATCCTATGATGACTCTTTTACATTTATTCAATTATTCGTTAATTGGTAATATAGAAAATATCGAAAACGGACAAACTATGATTTATTTTAAACACAGAGAAAAAAGAGGTGAACCCTTAAAAATAAACTTTGAGGCAAATTTTATTTATCATAAAATTCTAGAAGTATACTTAAAAAATATGTAACCATCTTTTCGCTTGAAAAAGTTTACGCATTCTCAATTAATTCAAAATGGATTTACACTCAAATTTATAGTGTTCACAAACAAGATCTTTGGCTTAGCCTTTAGATTTGAATAATAAATACCAAAAATTGAACCAAAAAACTCATATAATAATTAAATATAAATGAATACAAAAAACTGTAAAATAGATATTATAAGCGTTCAAGTAAAACAATTAGAAAGAGAAAATATTAAAATGACATTTTCTGAAATTCTAAATCACCCAGAAATTCTAAATCAAGAAAAAAGTATTTCAAATAGAACTGTTCATTATTCAATTATTGAAGAAACAAATGATTATATAATAGGCTTTTTACGCTCAACATTAGATAAAGATTTACCTGCAAAAATTGACAAAGAAACAAAAGCTATCTCTAAATTAGATGTAAAAGAATCGGAAGGCTTAGTATATGGAAGTATATTTTTGTACTCGAAGGATTTATCATGCATTTTTTTCGAAGTAAATAAAAACTGTATATATTTAGATTCATTTAGAAAATTTATATTAAAATGTTTTGTAGAGTCGATTCAATTAAAACAACAAACTAGTTTTGATATAATATTTGGAACAATTTACAGAAAAAAAGAATATGAGAGAGCTTTAGAAATGACACAATTTAAAGGATTTAAAATGAAAGTCCATCAACCAGCGAAATTATTAGCCGAAATAACAAATGTTAATCGTTCACTTGAGGACAAGATAGAGATAGATTTTTTACCTGAAATTCAAAAGGCTGCTGAATTAAATAGTGACATTGCAGAAATACATTATAAAGTTTCTGCAAAAGAAAAAGGTTTATATAAAGATAAAATTATTCCAATAATTGAAAGTTTTAGTAAACTATTAGGTTTTAGTGAAATTAGAGAAAATATTGACAGTGTTGAAATAGTTGGTTATACAATTGATAATACTAAAGCTAAAAAACCAATAGATTTATTAGGCGATGTTTATTATGGTGTTTTTAAAATTTCAGTTCCTAGGTTGGACGCTAATCTTCAAAAAAACGAAAGAAAAGATTGTATTAAAAAACTATATGAGAAAGAATATTTAATACTAAAATCGTACTTATGATTTCAAAAAATCATTTTAATACAATTCATAAATTTAAAATTAAAAACAAAATAAACTTTGTATTACAATGGATAATATTTATTGCTATATTAATTTCATCTTATAAATTAAACCTCACATACAGCCCAGATACTTCTTTGGTTAATGATAAACTTATAGATGTTAGCTCAATTTTTTTTGGTATATTTCTGGGATGTTTGTATCTCTTTGAGAGATTTAAAAACAATGATACTTATCAAGATTTTTTAAGATTTTGCAGGCAATTACTTTTATTAAACATTATTATAATTGCATTTTCATTTATAATAATTTTACTAAATGATAGTATTCCAGTTTCGAAATCAATTAAATTTGAAAAGATAATCTATCAAATTAGACTAAAGAGCTTAATTTTTTCTTTTTATATTTCATTATTTGCAATCACATTGTTTAATATTTGGCGCTTTGTAAAAATTATTTTAGTAATCCTTAAAGCAAATAAATTATAATTCTATGTACTGCTCTCTACACTGAATCAAGTAAAAAGCACAGAATAAAATTTATAAGTAAAACAACCCAAAAACCTACTATGAAAAAAAACAAAACAATCAAAATAGTACTTATCGTTTTCGTATTGCTTTCTGCTTTTTTAGTTGCCAGTAATTTTATTTGGCTAAATCCTAGAGAATCGTTGTTTTACAAGATGCAACAATACGCTACATACGATAAAGAAGACTGGAAAAATCACGAAGAGATTGAAGCAATGTTAAAAGAAACCGTAGTAGATAATTCTACGGGCATTCCAACTTCAGAAGCTGCTTCTGCCCCAGCACGTTTACATCCGGTAAATATAGGTTTCTTTCAAGGAAGTGAAAAAGAAGCTGAATTACTAAGAATAAAAAATGCCCATTTCGAAAATTTGGTTGTAGCCAAAAATGCACCAGACGATTTTGATGCGCAAACGGCTTTAGTTCAGTTTACAGATGGTCAATTAACGGATGTAATCATAAATCAAAAACTAAATATAAAAATTGGTAAATGTTATACCAATCCAAATAAAGATGGCAATTACAGTTGCATCAGCTGCATGATTTTGCTTTACAACAGAGATACAAAAGATTGGCAGGAAGCACCAATGGGAAAAAATTTCATGGAAAATGCATACGATTTCTATCAAGCTTCAGAAGGAGATTTTTGGCAAGCAAAAGACTTATCGATGAATATTCCTTTTGATTATGATCTTATCAAAAAGTATGAATTGAAAGAGGAATAAAATAAAGGCGTCAGCTCTCTACAAACATTTAATAATATAAAAAATTATCAATTTAGGTAAACTAAATGAAGAAGATAAATTACAAACTTGTCAATATTTTTCCTAAGATAACTAGTATACTAATTATTTTATTAATCAATTTTTTAATATTAGGTTGGGATACAAAAAATGAATATTATTGGAAATTTAATTCCAGAATTTTCAAAGAGTTTGTTTTGAATTATGATTTTTATTCATATCTCTATATCTGTACTCTTATTTTTTTAGGAGAGATAATATTATTTCTAAATGTATTTTATAATCATAGAAGATTCACTAAAAACTTAAATATTTTTGGAATATTACTTATCATGATAGGTTTTGGCTGGTTGCTATCTATGAGATTTGGAACTCCTGAACTTAATTATTATCATGTTTTTTCAATATTCTGCTTGACAGTTATATTTTTGACGTACACAATTGTACGAAAAATTTCTTTTAGTAAATAGAATAAGAGTATGGTAATTAAAATATTTATGTGAATCAATATTTTTATTAAGTTCAATAAAAATTTCCTAATA
>NZ_MUGW01000052.1 GCF_002217285.1 Flavobacterium hercynium
CGCTATTTCAGGACAAGACATAGCTTTAATAAAAAAGAAACCACTTCGTAAGAAGTGGTTTCTTTTTTATGCGATCTAGTAATCTAAAAATCTAAGCTAGTCTAAGAAGTCTAACAATCTAAAGATCTAAAAATTAAAATTGCTCTCTTCCTGCGAAGTGAAATGCACCTTCGATAGCAGCGTTTTCATCGCTATCAGAACCGTGAACTGCATTTTCTCCAATAGAAGTAGCGTATGCTTTACGGATAGTTCCTTCAGCAGCTTCAGCTGGATTTGTAGCTCCAATTAAAGTTCTGAAATCTTCTACTGCGTTGTCTTTTTCTAAAATTGCAGCAACGATTGGTCCACGAGACATAAATTCTACTAATTCTCCGTAGAAAGGTCTTTCTGCGTGAACTGCATAAAATGCTTTAGCATCTGCTACAGTTAATTGAGTTAATTTTAATGAAACGATTTTGAAACCGCCATTAGTAATCATTGCCAAAATGTTTCCGATGTGTCCGTTTGCAACAGCATCCGGTTTAATCATTGTAAAAGTTCTATTAGTTGCCATTTTTGTGTTTTTATATTTTGTGCAAAATTAGACTTTTTTTGTGAATTGATTTTAATAAATTCATAATTTAAATGATGTGAAACGATGTTTTAGAGAAGAAAACTTAAAAAATACGAAAGCGTTAGAGTTTAAACATAATCTTACAACCAAAAAAAAGACGCATCGTAATGCGTCCTTGTTTATAATGAATTAGTTCAAAGAAGTTTTATACTTTGAAAATCAGTTTGTTTCTGTAGAAAATCCATAAGATAAATGTCCAGATAGCAACATAAACCAAAGCGCCTGCAAGCGAGGCCGTCATTGGATTGCTGAAAAATGGTGCAATACCAAAACGGTACAAATAGTCTAATAAATTTGTTTTTTCTAAAGCATTATCAGGATTTGTAACGGGAATCATTACGAGTGCCTGCGGAATAATTTGCGAGAAGAAAAATACAATCATGGGATTGACACC
Source organism: Flavobacterium hercynium (assembly GCF_002217285.1). Taxonomy (GTDB): domain Bacteria; phylum Bacteroidota; class Bacteroidia; order Flavobacteriales; family Flavobacteriaceae; genus Flavobacterium; species Flavobacterium hercynium. The sequence goes on from NZ_MUGW01000052.1 coordinate 1,008, forward strand.
CCAGATTAAGAACAGTTTAAATCCTTTTTGATAATTGGCAATGTCAATAATGTAATACAACAAAGCAAGGCAAGCCGTAGCTAATCCGGTTGTGTACAGAACGTAACTGCTTGTCCAAAGCGATTTGTTGATAGGGAAAACGATGTTCCAAAGTAATCCCGCTATGATAAGTGCGACTCCGGCAATTGCCATTTTTGAAGCCTTTTGTTTTTTTGTTATTTCGCGTTGTAATAATTGACCAATTAATAATCCAATAATTCCGTTTACGATTGATGGAATAGTACTTAAAATTCCTTCCGGATCCCAGGTTACGGTGCCGCTATACATGTGACCTTTTAGAAAAACACTGTCAACCCAGGCTGCCAGATTGGTGCCAGGCTCTAAATTTGCAGGTCCAATTCCGGGAACAGGAACTAAGGTCATGATTGCCCAATATCCTAATAGTAAAACGGATCCAACTATAATTTGAGTTTTTTGTGTTGTTTTTAGGTACAATAAAGAGGCTACAAAATACACCACGGCGATACGTTGTAAAACGCCGGGAAGACGAACATCATGATAGGCTTCGATACCACTGTAAGCTAAAAAGAGATAAACAAACAATATAGAAAAAGCGAGAATGTTTTTGATTCTGGAGCTAAAACTTCCCATTAAGGCATATCCAACTGCAATGGTAATAAGCATTCGGACGATAAGCAATGGAATGCTATCGAGACCAAATAATTGTATTTTAGAGAAATAATTAAAGAAAATTCCAAGGCACAACATGCGTAAGGAACGTACTAAGATTTTACTAAAAGTAGTGCTATCGTACTTTTTGTCCGGCATGGCAAGCGGAATCGCTACGCCCATGATAAAAATGAAAAACGGAAAAACCAAATCGGTTGGTGTGCAGCCATGCCAATGGGCGTGTAATAAAGGCGGATAAACATTTCCCCAATCTCCGGGATTGTTTACAATGGTCATTAATAAAATAGTTAATCCTCTGAAGACATCTAATGAAATCAAGCGCTCTCTGGTCATAGGTTTTGGTAATAGGTTAGTTTTTGTTTTAAAAGTTACTATTTGGTTTAGAGAGGCAATACTTTCAGATGAGGTGGTTATTTGTTTCTGAAACTTATTACTTTATTGTTTTTGCTGTTTCTTATTTATATGGTTATAATGTCAAAATTAGATTCTAAAGGTTTTAGTTTTTGAATCAAAAGAGGAATCAATTGCTCGCCCTTTTCCAGGTAAAACTCTGAAAAGTTCGTCTGACGTTCCTGCAGACTTTGATTCGGGAATAACTCGCATTGTAAATCGGTTACACGTTGTAACTGATCCTGCAATTTTCGTTTTTGAGCTTTTAGTAAACGTTTTTCCAGATTTTCTAATCCTTTGGTTTGTTTCACTTCCTGTGCTTTTACTGCTCCGGTAAAAGACTGATCTGTTTGCGCTGCCAATTCATGCAGATACTGAAATTGTTTTGCCAGTATTTCTTTTTGCGGCGTTAAGTCAATCGGAAATGGTGATATTTTATGTGTAATCGCATTCGTTAGGTGAGCTGGTTTTGTGAATAAATCTTTCCAGCTTAAACCTAATTGATCTGCTTTTTTAGCTTGTTTTTCGGTAGTTAAAAGAACTGAGTTTCGAACTAAAAGAATTGGAAATGTAATGTTTACAGCATCAAAGAATGATTTTAATTCTAACCAATACGCAATTTCTCCGCCTCCCCCAATGTAGCATAAATTCGGTAAAATGATTTCCTGATACAGCGGACGCATAATAACATTGGGACTGAATTTCTCCGGATTACGTTCTAATAATGTAAAGATTTCTTCTTTAGAAAAGGATATGCGGGTATTGTTTATGATGTATTTGTCGTTCTCAAAAATGATTCTTTCGCGCAAATCATCTTCGATATAAAATAAATTTATTTCGCGTGGATTGACCTGTACACTATATTCGCTAAGTTGCTCGATTGTTTTGGAAACAGCTTTGAATGAGGTTTGCTCGGTTAATTCTTCTTTGACAAAAGGAACAAATGCTTTTTTAAGATTAGCATCATCAGCATCCAGAATTACTAAACCTTGGTTTGCAAATAAAGTATTCGCCAGGAAACGAGTTGCATCAGCAAGATTATCGTGTTTTAGATACGCTTCTTCAAACCATTTTTTGATTGTTCCGGCATTAGTACTTGAACCTAATTCAAGTGAATAGATTTCAAAGAATTCTGCTAAACCTTCTGTCGAAAGTCGGCCAACAGGACCTGTGCTTTCCTTGTTCCATCTGAATTTTTTTCCTTTGAAATTAAAATAGTTAATCTCATCAAAATCATGATCTTCTGTCGCCATCCAGTAAACGGGAACAAAATTATACGTCGGATATTTTAGTTTTAATTCCTTGGTAAGATTTATAGCTGAAATGATTTTGTATAAGAAATACAAAGGACCGCTAAACAAATTGAGCTGATGTCCTGTTGTAATGGTAAAAGTATTTTGAAGCGCTAAAAGTTCAATATTTTGTTTTGTTGCATCAGAAATGTCAATGTTTTGGTATTGATTTTTTAAGGTGTCAACAAGAGGAATTCGGTTTGCGTTATCAAAATTAGCGGCTTTTTCGGTAAGCTGTTTTTCGAAATTTTCTAAAGTTGGAAAATTATTATACAGCGGTTTTAATTCAGCTTTCTGATCTAAATAATCTTGCATTAGTTTAGAAAAATATCCGGAAGATTGAAAGCTGATACAGTCGGTAGGCATAATTTTAGGTTTATTTTTTGATAGCTGTAAATTTAATGAAAATATACAGTTAAAAACGTTTTTAACGATTGCTTAAGATTCAATTTTTGATTTTTATTTTAAAGCTCCGATTATCAAGTTTTTAATTCTAATCTGAAAACTATTTTGTAAAGTTGAAATGATAGGTTATTTGTTAAAAAACATGTGTTGTTTTAAAACTATTTCAGGTAAAGATGAATTATTCGTGATGAAACCATATTTTTGTAATCAAAAAAAAAGTTATATCTCTTTTACATGGAAACAAGCCCGAACAAGAAAAACTCCTTAAAGCATGTTCTTTTTGGAAGCCTAATTGGAACAACAATAGAATTTTTTGATTTTTATATTTATGCCAATGCTGCCGTCTTGGTCTTTCCACAATTATTTTTCCCTAGTTCAGATTCGACAATGGCAACATTAGAATCGTTAGCCACTTTTTCGATTGCCTTTTTATCACGTCCGCTTGGTTCTGCTTTTTTTGGGCATTATGGTGATAAAATTGGGCGTAAGTTTACTTTAGTTGCCGCTTTATTAACAATGGGAATTTCTACCGTTACTATTGGATTTTTGCCAAGTTATGCCAGTATTGGTGTTGCTGCTCCATTGTTGTTAATGTTATGCAGGTTTGGACAAGGTGTTGGTTTAGGAGGAGAATGGGGTGGAGCTGTTTTGCTGGCGATAGAAAATGCACCTCCGCACAAACGTGCCTGGTATGGAATGTTTCCGCAATTAGGCGCTCCAATTGGATTGCTGCTCTCCGGTGGAACTTTTTTATTATTGACGGATTCCATGAACAATGAAGACTTTATGAATTATGGCTGGAGAATTCCGTTTATTGCAAGTTCACTTTTGGTAGTAGTTGGTTTTTATATCCGAACTAAAATCACCGAAACACCTTCATTTGAAAATTCTAAAAAACAGGATGAAGAAGTAAAAGTTCCGTTTTTTACTTTAGTTAAATCGTATAAAAATCAATTGATCTTTGGAACGTTTGCTGCTATTACTACATTTTTGGTTTTTTACCTTATGACGGTGTTTACATTAAGTTGGGCGACTTCTGATTTAGGTTATGCCAAAAGAGATTTCTTATTGATTCAGTTGTTTTCGGTTTTGTTCTTTGCTTTGTTTATTCCGATTTCTGCACTTGTTGCCGATAAATTAGGAAGACGAACGGTATTGATTATCACGACTGCTGCAATTGCGCTTTTTGGATTTTTCTTTTCGTTTTTCTTAAACTCAGGCAGTTCTTTTATGGTAACCTTCTTTTTGTGTTTTGGAATGGCATTAATGGGATTCACATACGGACCTTTAGGAACTTTTCTATCTGAATTGTTTCCGACTACAGTGCGTTATTCCGGAGCATCGTTAACCTTCAATATGGCAGGAATTCTTGGCGCTGCTTTTGCCCCAATGATCGCTATTTGGCTCGCAAGTACCTACGGATTAACCTATGTTGGTTTTTATCTGACTATTGCGGCTTGCATTTCTTTAGTTTCGTTTTTAGTGATTTCTAAGAAAGTGCATCAATTTTAATGGTAAAGAATAATATGAAAAATTGTATTTTGATTGCCTTGTTGTTATTGTTGCTTTCTTGTAAAAAAGAGGAAAATACAAATAGTGATGAAATTGAAAAAGTAGAAACTACCTCTCATTATGCGGTAGAAGATACGATAGTTGCTGATACAGCTGCTGTAGCTGTTGAAGAAGAAAGCCCCGAAACAGAATCTGTTGAAGAAGAGTCTGGAAATAGCAACATTAATTTTGAAAAATTTAGTGTAGAGGTTGATAAGGATTTTAAAAAAGCGCCTTTAGATTGGGCAAGCAATGAATATTCAGGAATGTTTAAGACCAGAATTATTGAAGCATACAAATCAGACAAGATTGATTTTGCGGGTCATTATATTGGTGTGTTATTTGGTTGCGGAGCCGGATGCGTGTCTGGATTTATGATTGATGTGCGTGATGGTAAAATTTACAGCGCTCCTTTAGGTGAACAAAATTCGTGTTTTTTTAATCAAAATTATGCTGTTTGCGAAGACAATAGCCGTTTGTTTGTATCTGCTATTTGCAAAGAAAATGAAGACGACGAGAAATTGTTTTACATCGCCTATTTATGGGATGAGGATCAAAAAGTATTTAAGGAAATTGAATCCAAAGAATTTATAACAGCAGAAAAATAACGTTTTTAGCACCCTATCGAAAACAATATAAAAGGATATTTGTTATACTTCTAAAGTTTAATAAATATCCCTTATTTTTGCAAAAATATTTCTTTTGAAAACCAAACTCTTTGTCATTACACCTCCTTTTACGCAGTTAAACACACCTTATCCGGCGAGTGCGTATATTAAAGGTTTTTTAAATACTAAAAATATCGAATCTGTTCAGGCAGATTTGGGTATTGATGTCATATTGGAATTGTTTTCAAAAAAGGGATTAATTGATTTGTTTGAATTTTCAAATCCAAAGTTTCAGGGTTCGGGTACTGAAGTTTCAGATAATTCCAAACGTATTTTTGCTTTGCAGGATGAATACATCAAAACGATTGATGCTGTAATTCAGTTTTTGCAGGGAAAAAATCCAACGCTGGCGTTACAAATCTGTCAGGAAGATTTTCTGCCAGAAGCTTCTCGTTTTGCACAGTTAGAAGAACTCGACTGGGCGTTTGGTACAATGGGAACGCAGGACAAAGGAAAACACTTGGCGACACTTTATCTTGAAGATATTTCGGATTTTATTGTAGAATGTGTCGATGAAAATTTTGGCTTTAGCCGATATGCAGAGCGATTAGGACGAAGTGCCAATTCTTTTGATGAACTTTATGAAGCTTTACAGCAAGAACCAACTTATATCGATTCGATTTTAATTTCACTTTTAAAAGCAAAGATCGAAAGTATAAAACCCACAATATTTTTAATTTCTGTTCCTTTTCCTGGGAATTTATACAGCGCTTTCAGATCGGCGCAATGGATAAAAAAACACCATCCTGAAATAAAAATTTCTATGGGCGGTGGTTTTCCAAATACCGAATTGCGTTCACTTTCAGACGCTCGTGTTTTTGAGTTTTTCGATTTTATTACGTTAGATGATGGTGAAGTTCCTATTGAAGAATTAATAGCAAATGTTGAAAATCCGGATCATGGTTTTTTTAAGAGAACCTTTTTATTAGAAAACGGAGCTGTTGTTTACAAAAACAATTCCTTACGACACGATTACAAGCAAGCGTATGTAGGAACTCCTGATTATTCTGATTTGCCTTTAGATAAATACATTTCGGTAATCGAAATTGTAAATCCAATGCACAGAATGTGGAGCGACGGGCGCTGGAATAAACTGACCATGGCGCACGGTTGTTATTGGGGAAAATGTACTTTTTGTGATATTTCATTAGACTACATAAAAGTATACGAACCGGTAGCCGCTAATTTGTTGTGCGACAGAATGGAAGACATGATGGAGCAGACAGGACAAAACGGATTCCATTTTGTTGACGAAGCAGCACCGCCAGCCTTAATGCGTGCTTTGGCACTTGAAATTTTACGACGAAAATTAGCCGTAACTTGGTGGACAAATATTCGTTTTGAAAAGAGTTTTTCACAGGATTTATGTTTGTTGCTAAAAGCTTCGGGCTGTATTGCGGTTTCTGGTGGATTAGAAGTAGCTTCAGACCGATTACTAAAATTAATTGACAAAGGTGTTACCGTAGAACAGGTAGCAAAAGTGACCCGCAATTTTACAGAAGCAGGTATTATGGTTCACGCGTACCTGATGTACGGATATCCAACACAAACGATTCAGGAAACTGTTGACAGTTTAGAAATGGTGCGTCAGTTGTTTGAAGCGGGTATTTTGCAATCCGGATTCTGGCATCAATTTGCGATGACAGCTCATAGTCCAGTCGGATTGTATCCGGAGAAATTTGGTGTTACGAAAGCGACAGAAGCAATTGGAACTTTTGCCAATAACGATATTGAATATACAGACTCAACTGGAATTAATCACGATAAATTCAGTTTCGGATTAAAGAAATCACTTTTTAATTTCATGCACGGAATCTGTTTTGATTACGAATTACAGGATTGGTTTGATTTTAAAATTCCGAAAACTAAAATAGATCCCGATTTTATTTATAATGCCATTCAGGAAGGAAATGATTTTAATACGAAACCGAATGCAAAAGTGGTTTGGTTAGGTGGTAAACCTTTTGTAGAACAGTATACGAAATCTAAAAAAGGACAGACCTGGGAAATGATGACTTTTACATTTCATGATAAAAAAGAAAGTTTCACGATTCAGACCAATAAAGAAGAAGGTGAATGGTTAGTCGATATCTTAACTAAGATAACCATAGCTAACAGTAAAAATTATACATTTCAGGAAGTCAAAGCTGATTTTGAAACCAATCTCGAGGATTTTGAATTGTTCTGGTATTCAAAACCAGTAAACACGTTGCGTGAGTTTGGTTTACTGGTATTGTGATAAATTTGGTGCTAGAAAACACTATTCCATTTTGAACCTAAAACCAACGCCATGAAGATTCTCTATCATGATGTTTTTTTCGTTGATTAAAATTTTACGTAGACGTGAAATAAAAACATCCAGACTTCGTCCCATAAAATAATCATCGGTTCCCCAGAGTGCAGTTAATATTTTTTCTCTTTTTAGAACCGTATTTTTATTGTCAAAAAATAATTTCAGTAATTCGGCTTCACGTTGTGTCAGACCAATTTTTTCTTCCTCATTAAAGAGAATGAAATTTTTAGTGTCAAACTGATATTTTCCGATTTCATAAACAGACTTTTCAATCGCTCTGTTTTTTTGAGAACGTTTCAGGAAAATTTCAATCTTTAGCAAAAGCTCTTCAATGCTAAAGGGTTTTACCAGATAATCATCTGCGCCTAAGCGTAATCCTTTTATACGGTCTTCTTTTAAGGTTTTGGCAGATAAAAAAATAATAGGAATATCGGTATCTGTTTTTCGTATTTCAGTGGCCAGGTCAAAACCATTCATTTTAGGCATCATGATATCAAAAATGCAGATGTCAAAATCTTCATTATTAAAAGCGCTCAAACCTGATTTTCCATCCGTGCAATGTACGACCTCATAATCGTTTTGCTCGAGATTGTCTTTTGTTAGAAACGCTAATGTTTCATCGTCTTCGGTATAAAGAATTTTAAAATTTTTCATTTTTTATAAGGAATTGATAGGTGAATCGTAACACCTTTTTCTACATTATTTAGGGCATAAATTTTCCAGTTTTGCAGCTCGCAAATATTTTTCACATAATACAAACCAAGTCCAAAACCGGCAACTTCATTACTTTTTGAGTTTTGAATACGATAGAACTTATCAAATATAGAGGAAATTTTCTTATTATTTATGCCAATTCCGTTATCAATAAACGCTATTTTTAACGTTGTTTTTTCTTCTTTTAGTGTAATTGTGATTTCAGGTTGTTCCTCACAATACTTAACGGCATTGTCAAGCAGATTGTATACCAGATTGCTAAAATGAAAAACATCAGTCTCAATTGTATAGTCGTTTGAAAGCGTATCTATTTTAATTTTTGCTTCAGGATATTTCAAGACAATATTATCAATCGTTTCTTCCAGAATAGGAATTACTAAAACAGATTCCGGTTTGAGTTCTAAAGTGGTATAATCTGATTTGGCAACATTCAGTATTTTTTCGATATGATGGTTGAGCTTATTACTTTGCTTGATGATGATATCCGTGTACGTCAGCAGTTTTTTATCTTCTTTGATCGGATTTTGAGCAATCAGATATTTAGATGCAATTAAGATGGAAGATAAAGGTGTTTTGAATTCATGCGTCATATTATTGATGAAGTCACGCTGCAATTCGGAATATTTCTTTTGTTGTAAAAGTGTAAAAATGGAGTACACATAAATAAGCAGAATAAAAATTAGCGCAAGCGAAAGCACAAACCAAAAACGCATCGAACTAAACAAATACGAGGTTTCATTTGGAAAACGTACTGCAAAATAATAGACCAGATTTTTATGTTTAGGAAAATAGACAGATTGTTTTACTCTGTTATTTTGAGATAATGAAATATAATTGCCATAAATCATTTCGTCGCTTTGGCAATTGTACATCGCATATTCAAAATCAGTGGTGATATTCATTTTTTTGAATTCATTTTTTAAGTAGAATTCTAAAATATCAGGTTCAAAATCGTTATCGACATTTACGATATAATAATCGTTGGCAATTTTCTGAACCGGATTCTGAGCAGGCAATTCGTGATTGGTACCTTCGTACAGTTTTTTAGTAACCTCAAGAAGGGCGATATGCGTTTTCTGACTCAGTTTTTTTTGCTCCAGCGTAAAAGCTTCTTTTGTCCAAAGTAATTGCGCAATCAAGATACCTATGATGGCAATAAGTCCTAAAAGAATGATGCTATTGAGTTTATTTATTTTCAAGAAAAAATCAGATTTAAAATTGAAATATAGGTAAAAAATCCTTTAAAAACGGCTGTTAACAAGTCGTTAACAAACATTTGACAACGCTTAACAACGACATAAACAGGTCTGTAGTACCTTTGAATTATAAATTTAACCATAAATCACTTAAAATAGATATAATATGAAAATTATTAAAATTTCAATGCTTGCTTTAGCATTAGGCTTAATGTCTTTTTCAGCAATTGCACCAGTTCAGTCAGTAGTAAGTACAGATGAAGTTATCGTAGCAGAAACAGCTTCGACAATCGTTTGGAAAGCAGAAACAATTGATGTAGGTCAGATTCCACAAGGAACACCAAAAGCAATTGTATACGAATTTAAAAACACAGGAAAAACAGCTGTTGTAATTACAAATGTTCAGGGATCTTGCGGATGTACTGCAACTGATTACACAAAAGAACCAGTTCAGCCAGGTAAATCAGCAAAAGTAACAGCAACTTACAACGCAGCTGCTAAAGGTGGTTTCACAAAAACAGTTACCGTAACAACAAGCGCAGAAACAGCTCCAAAAGTACTTACTTTAAAAGGAACAGTTATTTAAGAATAAAAGGTTGGTTATAAAGTGAAAAACTCCAAATACATTATGTGTTTGGAGTTTTTTTATTTTTAGATAGTTCGATTTTTAGATTGTTGGATTGTTAGAATTTTAGATTTTAGATTTCAGACTTTAGACTTTAGATTTTTGAAGAAAGAGAAAGATTATGTAATGAATTAAAAATTAAAAATTAAAAAATCATAACTTACATTTCACATTTCACATTTCACAATTCACAATTCATAAGACGTTAATACACTTATAAAAACGCTTGGTGTAATGTTCTGTCTCAAGAGAAGTAATTGTAACGCTTTTTACTTTTCCGGAAGAAGAATGTATAAATTTTGACTGCATACCATTGGCTTCGCAGATAATTCCTAGATGACCTACAACGGTTTTGTCTTTGTACCCATAAAAAACCAAAATATCTCCCACTTTAAAATCTTCCGGAGCAACCGGAGTACCTAAGTTTTTGTAACTGCCCGAACTTCTGGGTAAGCTAACGTCGAAATGTTTAAAAACATAACTCACAAAACCGGAGCAGTCAAAACCTTTTTTAGGATCGTTTCCTGCATAGAGGTACGGTGTTCCTAAATAATTTTTGGCATACGCCACAATCGAATCGCGGTCTATTGCTGTTTGTGTTTTTACGATAGTTCTTTGAACAGTTTTTTGCGGAACAACCTTTTCTGTATTTTTTGATGAAGAAGGGAAAAAGGATAACGCAGTAAGAATACAGAGGATTAATTTCATTTTGATGGAATAACTAAAAGTGTTTATTTCATAAAGGTAAGCCGTTGCTTTTGAATATCAAAGAAATTACTGACTGCTGTTTTGGTGTTTTTTTATTACTTTTTGATGTTTTAGTATCTTCCGCAACATTATAATTCGGGTATATTTGTGAATCACAATTTTATTTAGCCTTTAAATTATGTTTCTAAAAAAAATACCACTTTTAATTTTGTTTTTGCTGACTTCTATCATTTTAACAGCACAAGACAAGAATAATGCCTATTTGTATGAAGGACGTGTTGAAAAAAAGCAAAATGACAATGTTGTTTTGATCGGAACGGCGTCTTCTGTTTCTTTTAATTTTACCGGAAACGAATGTTCGATTACCCTACAAAGTGTGGATGCATGGGAACATCATAATTATGTGTCTTTGATTTTAGATGGAAAATATATAGGCAAACTACGAATAGAAAAAGGAGCAGCACAATCTTTTCCCATAAAAATCAAGGAGGCTAAAAAAGAACACCGACTTGAGATTTACAAAACTACCGAAGCCCATAGCGGTGGTATTTTGTTTGTAGGAACAACAGCAAAGCTAACGTCGATTACTGCAAAAAAGAAAAAGAAAATTGAGTTTATTGGTGACTCGATTACCTGTGGTGCGGCAAGTGATGGATCTGATATTCCATGTGATAAAGGCGAATACTTTGATCATCATAACGGATATTACGCTTACGGTCCTGTTCTTTCGAGAAAAATTGGAGTTGATTACCTGATGAGCTGTGTTTCGGGAATTGGAATGTATAGAAACTGGAACGATGAGAACAAAGACGAAGCGATTATGCCGGTCGTTTATGAAAATTTGTATTTAAATAAAACACTTCCGGAACCTAAGTATGACTTTGCTTTTCAGCCCGATATTATCAGCATTGCTTTAGGAACCAATGATTTTTCCGGTGGCGATGGTAAAAAAGAACGCTTACCATTTAATGCAGAAAAGTATGTATCGAATTATATTGGCTTTATCAAAATGCTATACAAACACAATCCAAATGCGCAGTTGGTGCTTACCAATAGTCCAATGGTGAGAGGAGAAAATGCCGTTGTTTTCGAAGATTGTCTTAAAAAAGTAAAAGCGGCATTTGACACTGATAAAACACACAAACTTATTTTGATTTTTAAATTTAAACCAATGCAACCGCATGGTTGTACAGGACATCCCGATGTAGCAGATCATCAGATTTTGGCGAATGAATATGGTCCGTTTTTAAAAAAGTTACTTAAATGAAAAATAATATATTTAAGTTTGTTTTCTTTCTGATGATTTCCAGTACTATGATGGCAAACGTTACACTTCCGAATATTTTTGGTGATAATATGGTCTTGCAGCGAAACTCGCAAGTGAAAATTTGGGGTTGGGCAAATCCAAAAGAAGAAATCAAATTGGTTTCCGGCTGGAACAATCAGGAATATAAAACCGTTGCCAATAATCAGGCGCACTGGGAAATTGTAATCCAAACACCCGAAGCGGGAGGACCTTTTACAATTTCGATAAAAGGTTATAATGAAGTAATCCTGAAAAACATTCTGATTGGAGAAGTCTGGCTTTGTGCGGGACAATCGAATATGGAAATGCCGGCAAGCTGGGGAATCGATAATGGTGAAGAGGAAGTGAAAAAGGCTGCAAATCCTAGCATTCGATTTTTTTCTGTTCCAAAATTAACTGCTGTAACGCCACAAAATAATGTGTCAGGAAACTGGACAGAATCTACTCCGGAAACCATGAAGCAATTTAGTGCGGTTGGCTATTTCTTTGCCAAACGTTTGCAGGAAGATTTAAAAGGCATTCCAATTGGTTTAATATCATCTAACTGGGGCGGAACTCCCGCTGAAATCTGGATGCCGGAAGAAGTGGTTCAGAACGATCCTGTTTTATTAGAAAATGCCAAGAAGCTAAACGAAGAAGAATACGGTCCAAGACAACCCGGACGCGCTTACAACGCCATGATTTATCCGCTTACAGGATTTAAAATTGTAGGAACGATTTGGTATCAGGGTGAATCGAATGTTGGCTCTTTGGTATATGACAAAACATTAGGCGCGTTGATTTCGTCTTGGAGAAAAATGTGGCAAAATGATTTTCCGTTCTACTATGTTCAGATTGCACCTTATAAAACAGGAAGCAATAACTTCTCGAATGTTACTTTACGTGATTCGCAACGCAAGATGCTGAAAGAAGTTCCAAATACCGGAATGGCAGTTATTAGTGATGTTATTGAGGTAAAAGAAATTCACCCAACAGATAAAAAGTCGGTTGGCGTTCGCTTAGCAAATCTGGCTTTGGCTAATACGTATAAAACCAATTCTAATTTGGTTAATGGTCCGCTTTATTCATCTGTTACCATAGAAAAGAATAAAGCCATAGTTTCTTTTGACTATGCTGAAGGATTATATTTTAAAGATAAAAAAAACGATCAGTTTGAAGTAGCAGGTCAGGATGGTATTTTTTACCCAGCCGAAGCTTCCATAAAAAACAATCAGGTGATCTTGACAAGCAAAAAAGTTCCGGTTCCCGCAAAGGTTCGCTTTGCCTGGGGAAATACCATTGTGTCCAATTTGTTTAACAAAGCAAATTTACCAGCTTCTTGTTTTAGTACGGAATGAGAGATTGATTTTAGATTTTAGATTTTAGAATGTAGATTTTAGATTTTTGGATTCTTAGATTCTTAGATTGTTAGACTTTAAGCCCAATCTTGTCATCTCGACGAAGGAGACCCGAGCGAAAGCGAACAGACGAAGTAGATCCCCACGAGAAACTCGACAAAGATTAGTAATACTTTACGAAGCTACTTACTAAGATCTATCCGTCGAGATGACAAGATTGTACACAAGTTCGCGTGAGGGATAGCAGCGGAAAGCCCACAGCCTGACGAAGGAAGGGCGAGGACTTGAAGCGAATAGCCCGACCCGGAGGGACACGCCCAAAAAAGAAAACTATTTAACCATGAAACATAATACAATAACCATTGGGGTGTTTGCCCTGCTTACTTTTGGAAATATGAATGCACAGAAAAAAGCTTATTTAGATAAAAACAAAACGATTGAACAACGTATCGATCTTCTTTTGCCATTAATGACTTTGGAGGAAAAAGTGGGGCAAATGAATCAGTACAATGGTTTTTGGGATGTAACGGGACCGGCTCCAAAAGGAGGAACTGCGGAATTGAAATACGAGCATTTGCGAAAAGGCTGGGTAGGATCGATGCTTACGGTGCGCGGTGTGAAAGAAGTTCGTGCTGTGCAGAAAATTGCGGTAGAAGAAACGCGTTTGGGGATTCCGTTAATTATTGGTTTTGATGTGATTCATGGCTACAAAACGTTAAGTCCGATTCCGTTGGCAGAAGCGGCGAGTTGGGATCTGGAAGCGATTAAAAAATCGGCAGCGATTGCAGCAGATGAAGCTTCGGCATCGGGAATTAACTGGACTTTTGGACCCAATGTAGATGTGTCTAACGATGCGCGCTGGGGACGTGTGATGGAAGGTGGGGGAGAAGACCCGTATTTAGGAAGTAAAATTGCTATTGCACGTGTGCATGGTTTTCAAGGTGAAACTATTGCTGATTTAGCTAAGGTAAACACCATTGCTGCCTGCGCCAAACACTTTGCTGCTTATGGCTATGTAGAAGCGGGATTGGAATATAATATTGTAGATATCAGTAATTCTAAATTGTATAATTCGGTTTTGCCTCCTTTTGAAGCTACGGTGCAAGCGGGCGTTCGTACGTTTATGAATTCCTTTAATACACTAAATGGCGTTCCGGCAACGGGAAATGTTTTCTTGCAAAGAGATATTCTTAAAGGAAAATGGAAGTTTGACGGTTTTGTAATTTCGGATTATGCTTCGATTCGCGAAATGATCGCGCATGGTTATGCAAAAGATGAAGCTGATGCTACTGCAAAAGGCGTAATCGCAGGTTCTGACATGGATATGGAATCGTATTTGTATGTGGCGAAATTGGCTGATTTAGTAAAAGAGGGAAAAGTAAAAGAAGCCTTGGTTGATGATGCTGTTCGCAGAATTTTACGCGTAAAATTTGAACTAGGCTTGTTTGATGATCCGTACAAATATTGCGATGAAAAACGTGAAAAAGAAGTTGTGGGCAGTAAAGCCAATAATGATGGTGTTTTAGACATGGCGAAGAAATCGATCGTATTGTTGAAGAATAAGAACAATTTGCTTCCGCTAAAAAAATCTGGGCAAAAGATTGCTTTGATTGGTGCTTTGGCAAATGATAAAAACAGTCCGCTGGGAAGTTGGAGAATTGCCTCTGATGATAATTCCGCAGTTTCGGTTCTGGAAGGAATGCAGCAATACAAAGACAATAAACTAACCTTTGAAAAAGGTGCTGATCTAACGGTTGGAAAAACTTCATTTTTAGATGAAGTAGTTTTTAACACAACAGATAAAAGCGGATTTGAAGCGGCTAAAACAGCAGCGAAAAATGCAGATGTTGTGGTGATGGTTTTAGGAGAACACGGTTTTCAAAGTGGAGAGGGAAGAAGCAGAACCGATCTTGATTTGCCGGGTGTTCAGCAGGAATTGCTGGAAGAGATTTATAAAGTGAATCCTAATATTGTTTTGGTTTTAAACAACGGGCGACCGCTTAGTATTCCGTGGGCTGCAGAGCACATTCCTGCAATTGTAGAAGCTTGGCACTTAGGAACTCAGGCTGGAAATGCTGTTGCTCAGGTTTTGTATGGTGATTATAATCCAAGCGGAAAACTGCCAATGTCGTTTCCAAGAAATGTAGGTCAGGTTCCTATTTATTACAACAAATACAGTACAGGAAGACCAACCAATACCGATAAAAATGTGTTTTGGTCGCATTATACAGATGTGGAGAAAACACCGCAATATCCGTTTGGTTTTGGATTAAGTTATACCAAATTCGATTATAAAGATCTTAAAGTAAACAAAACCGTTTTTGAAAAAAAGGAGAACGTTCAAGTAAGTGTTTCTGTAACCAATTCTGGAAATTATGACGGTAAAGAAGTAGTGCAATTGTACATTCACGATGAGTTTGCAAGTATCGTGCGACCAATTAAGGAATTAAAAGGTTTTGAATTGGTCAATCTGAAAATAGGCGAAACCAAAACAGTAACGTTTACACTCACCGAAAAAGAATTAGGTTTCTATGATAACGACGGAACATATTTAACAGAACCGGGTACTTTTAAAATTTTAGTTGGAGGAAGCTCTGATAGCGGACTGGAAAGTAGGTTTGAATTGAAGTAACTAAGAAATAATTGCGCAAAGTAGCAGCATTTTTTCCGCCACGAATTCACGAATGAATTGTTGAAAATTCGTAAATTCGTGGCTGTTTTTTTACATAACCTATATCGTCAGCCAGAGCAATAAGAAAAAAAAACTTTGCGTCTTTGCGCCTTTGCGTGATTAAAAAAATATCAACTTCATCTTTACTACTTTTTTTCTACCTTTAAATTCTATCATTTTAAAATAAACTATAAACGATCAACACCAAAAAAGAAACCAAAAAATGAAATACAACAGATGTGGAAAAAGCGGATTATTACTGCCTGAAATTTCTTTAGGATTGTGGCATAACTTTGGGTCAGTAGATAATTTTGATACTGCCGAAAGTATTGCAGTAGAAGCATTCGATAAAGGAATTACGCATTTTGATCTGGCGAATAATTACGGACCAGTTCCAGGATCTGCAGAAACTAATTTTGGTAAAATTCTGTGGCATAATTTCCAGGGTAATCTGCGAGACGAAATTATTATTGCCACAAAAGCCGGATATACCATGTGGAATGGACCTTACGGAGATTGGGGTTCAAGAAAATATTTATTGTCTAGTTTAGATCAGAGTCTAAAACGAATGAAGGTAGATTATGTCGATATTTTTTATTCGCATCGTCCTGATCCAGAAACGCCAATCGAAGAAACAATGATGGCGTTGGATCATGCCGTAAGAAGTGGAAAAGCATTGTATGTTGGAATAAGCAATTACTCTGCTGAGCAAACCCGAATTGCGGTCGATGTTCTAAAACAATTGGGAACTCCTTGTCTGATTCATCAGGCAAAATATTCGATGTTGGAGCGTTGGGTCGAAAATGGTTTGCTGGATGTTTTGGAAGAAAAAGGAGTGGGCTGTATTGCATTTTCTCCTTTGGCACAAGGACTTCTTACGGACAAATACCTAAACGGAATTCCGGAAAATTCGAGAGCACATAATCCAAACGGACATTTAAAAGAAGATGAGGTTACGCAAGAGCGCCTTCATAAATTGGTACAGCTCAACGAAATTGCCAAAAACAGAAATCAGTCTTTGGCTCAAATGGCTTTGGCGTGGCTGCAAAAAGACAAACGAATTACATCTGTTTTAATTGGGGCAAGTTCCGTAAAACAACTAAACAACAATATTGACTGTTTGCAAAGTCTGGTGTTTTCACACGACGAACTAAATGCAATCGAGAAAATTTTAGCTTAAAAAAAATGGGACACTCCAAAAGCGTCCCATTTTTTTATTTTGTTTCCAAAATCATGGCCAACCCGCCACCGGCAGCCAATCTGTATTTTAGCTTTGTCGAAGCATCGACAGTAATGATTTCTCGTTTGTAATCCTGAGCCGCTTTATCAGCATTTAATCCATCAGAGAAAATTTCAGCTTCGAATTTTTTACTCTTTTCAAGAAAAGAAAAATCGATTGTAATTTCTCGGGAATCCCAATTTGTTATAGCACCTATGTACCAAGTGTTTTCTTTTTTACGGGCAATGGCAACAAATTTACCCACTTCGCCATCCAGCGCAACCGTTTCATCAAATACAGTAGGTGTTTTAGCAATAAAAGTAGTGCTTTCCTGCTCTTTGCTGTATGCCGTTGGACTATCCGCCATCATTTGCAAAGGCGCTTCAAAAATGGTGTACAATGCCAATTGATGACATCTTGTTCCCTGACTCATTGGGTTAGAATGACTTGGTTTGAATTCGCTTTTAGACGCATTTCGCATTGCTCCCGGCGTGTAATCCATTGGACCGGCAATCATCCTGATAAACGGAATCGTACAATCGTACGTAGGTACATCATCTGTTCCCCATTTGTTATTTTCAAGTCCTTTTACGCCTTCAAAATTCAGAATGTTCGGATACGTTCTCTGAATTCCCGTTGGTTTGTACATACCATGAAAATCGATCAGTAATTTATGATCTGCGG
Source organism: Flavobacterium hercynium (assembly GCF_002217285.1). Taxonomy (GTDB): domain Bacteria; phylum Bacteroidota; class Bacteroidia; order Flavobacteriales; family Flavobacteriaceae; genus Flavobacterium; species Flavobacterium hercynium. The sequence goes on from NZ_MUGW01000052.1 coordinate 18,757, forward strand.
CCTTTTGCGAAATATCATAAACAGAATTAACCATCTTGGCATCGTCACGATCTAAAAAATCAACTTTAAAACCTTTGATGCCTAAGTCAGCATAATTTTTAAATATTCCTGCCGTGTTTTTAGTCAAAGCCATCCAGGAACTCCATAAAATAATCCCCACGTTTCGTTCCTTTCCGTAAGCAATCAAAGCTTTTAGATCTACATTAGGATTGTGTTTCATAATGTCTTCCTCTAAACTCCAGCCTTCATCCAGCACAACATATTCTACTTTGTTTTTTGCTGCAAAGTCAATATAATGCTGATACGTTTTAGTATTGATTCCTGCCTTAAAATCAACGTTGTAAATGTTCCAGTCGTTCCACCAGTCCCAAGCCACTTTTCCGGGTTTTATCCACGAAATGTCTTTAATTTTTGAAGGTTCTGCTAATTTCTGAATCATATCATTATTAGCAAGTTCTTTATCACTTTCAGAAATCACAATAATTCTCCACGGAAAATTTCGGTTTCCTTTTGTTTTAACCAAGTAGTCCGCTCTTTCTGTAATTAGCCTGTTGATGTTGTTAAATCCTCCGTTTGTTTCCTGCAACGGATATTTAGAAAAACGAGATTCAAAACCTGATTTAGAGCCATTGTTCGTTACAAACAATCCCGGATAGTCTTCTACATTAGCTTCAAAAAATACCGCTTTTTTATGGTTTTTAAAATCAACTAAAAGTGGCAAAAATGCCAGAGTATCTTTGGTGAATTCGCTTATTTTTTTGTTTTCATAATGTGCTTCAAACGACGAAATATAAGGATCCTTAGGATTACGTAAATCACGAACATACGGAATCAGTGAATTATAATCCTGATCAAAATTCAAAACTACTTCTTCATTTTTTACCGTAATATCCTTTTTCTTCTTGGTTACAAATCGATACGCTACACCATCATCGAAAGCACGATATTCGATACTAAAATCATTCTTGAAATTTAGAACCAACTGATTGTATTCGTTTTTAATCGATTTCTTTTTATAAATAGGCGATGCAAACGAGTTAGAAAAACTTTCTTTTTTCGAATTCAAAACCACCGCATTTTTTCCTAAAATCACGTTTTCGTCAATAGTAAGAGACATTGCCGATGGAGCCAGAATAAGATCTTTTTCATGCGAAATAGTCCAGGTAATTTTGTCGTTTACAGCAATTTTAATTTCAATTTTTCCGTTAGGAGAATTTAAAATAAAATCCTGCTTTTTTTGCGAGAAGGAGAGCGTAGAAAAGAATAATATAATCAGTAAAAAAAATGTGTTTTTCATTAGATGCCTAATTTGAGAACTTGGTTTAGTAGTAAAGTATAAAACGGGAAAGTTAGCGGAATTCTCACTATCCCGCTCTTTTTAACTACCAGTTTGTACACAAAACCAAATCAGTTTTTGTGCTATTTCTTTAATTCCAGATTGTATTTTTTTATAATATCCAAAGTCGATTTATCTGCTGAGAAAACCGAATTCAATCCTTGAGGTTCTTGCGGAGGATCAGTCGTTAAAGGATCGCCCGGATTCCATTTTCCTGTCGCATTAACCGCTTTTCCTTCACCACCAAATCCCCAGAAATTAGCCGCCTGCAACGGACCATTATTTTTACGGCTTTCTACAATGCGCTCAAAAATATACGAGTAAAACGTATCTCTGTCAGCCGTTGAAGAACCGGCAACTAAATTTTCGTGTTCTCTTGGCAAACCAAATTCTTCAATGATAATAGGTCTTTTTAAATTATTGGCCACCTTTATGTGATCGTCAATATATTTTCCTGCATTCTGCAAAGCGATTGGCAAAGTTTCCTTTGCATTTTCAGCTTTATACCAATTCCAGTTTTTAGGCCAAATGTGCATCGTTAAATAATCAATATTCGGATTTTGATGCGTTCTTTCAAAAATCTCCATGCTGTCGTTCGAACTGTTTTTTCCTTCAGATCCTGTTGAAACCAAATGATTTTTATCTAAACTGTCAATTAAGTCAACGATTTTGTTCAGCCAAGCCGTAAATTTAGCTTCATTCTCCAGTGTAAAAGTTCGCGGTTCGTTCCCCACTTGCCAGGACATAATCGTGTTATCGTCCGTATATTTCTTTTTCGAATATTTATTAGTTCGTCCCATAATAAACTTCACATGATTTTCGAGTCCTTCCATGCAAGGTTCACAACTATGAAATGCTGCGGTGTAAGCCATAAATTGAGGCCAGGTGTTCGGCGCAATATTCGGAACCGGAATTGCACCTTTACCATTCCATTCCATATACTGCGACATTCCGCCGGACCATTCCCAATTGTTTGTCAAATACAAAACAGCATACATATTACGTTTTCCCATCTCATGCACCAAAAAATCCAGACCATCCAGTAAGTCCTCATCGTATTTTCCCTGCTCATATTGCAAAGCCGGGCGAACAGTAAAATCGTATTTTCCACCATCAGCACCTACAAGAACGCGCAAGTTATCGATTCCGTTTTTTTGCATAAAATCCAGCTCACGAAGCAGGCGTTTACGATCTCCCACTTTTTTAGAAGCCAGTAAACTGCCATACCAGTAATTAGTACCAACGTAAGCATAAGGTTTATCGCCTTTGTAAAATTGAGTTCCTTTTACCGTAATTCTTTCCTGTGCCTGACAAGCCAGAGCCGAAAATGCTAAAGCCAATCCGAGAGTTTTTAAAAGTCTGTTTTTCATAATTTATTTTTTAGGAGCTATTCCCGCTATCCGTTTCAATCTTTTGTGCCGAACCCCGGCACAAAAGGATTTTCACTACTATCGGGGCTAGAACCTCAGTTTGTTGTTTAAGCTGTAATTCTGTTTATGAGTTCAAGACAAGCACGACTGTTATGATAAGGACATTTCCAGAAACCCGCTTTATCTTTTTCTATACGAGAATAATCACGGTTAATTCCCCAAATCCATTCCCCGTTTTGACTATCCAGAATATACTTTTTAATAAAATTCCAGTTGTTGTAAACAAGGTTCAGGTAATTTTCATCACCTGTTAATTGATATGCATTATAAAAACCAATCAAAGCTTCTGCCTGAACCCACCAGTGTTTTTCAGCAACGAGCACATCGTTTTCAGGTTCCAGTTCGTACCACAATCCGCCATCTGTATCTAAGCCTTCTTTCGTTACTTCCGCCATTTGAATGGCATGCTTTTTATAATTTTTAATCAGCGTTTCATCTTCTGCAATTTCAGCGCAGTGCAACAAAAGCCAAGCCGCTTCGATATCATGTCCGTACGAGATAACATCGGGTTTTTCGATCCAGTTTTCATCAAAAAACAGATGCAAATGTCCCGTTTCCGTATTAATAAAATGCTTTTCTATAGTTTGCAGTAATTCAATAATAACAGTTTGAAGTGATTTATCCTTCCAAACCTTAAATAAATTGGCATACGCTTCAACAATGTGCAAATGCGTATTCATTGTCTTTTTTTCGTTAGCATCTTTATCACTCAGACGCAAATCCTCAATCGGTTGCCAATCCCGTGTAAAAGCTTCCAGATAGCCCTGATGAACAGGATCGTAACTATGCTTCTGAATATTTGAATACAGATTAATAGCAATCGCCAGCGCCTCATCATCTTTAGTAATGCTGTAATATTCGGATAATCCATAAATGGCGAACGCCAAAGCATAAATCTGATTTTTAGTATCTTTTGGTGTTCTGTCCGCATTAATGCTCCAAAACAAACCGCCAAACTCAGGATCATAAAAATATTTCGACAAGTATTCAAAAGCACGCGTTGCGATTTCTTTGTGCGCTTCGTTTTTGGTGACTTTGTAACTCGCAGAAAAAGACCATAAGATTCTGGCGTTCAATACAGCACCTTTTTCGGCAACTGCATTTACGTTTTCGTCAGCATCAATCTGACCAAAGAAACCGCCTTTCTCCGTATCAATTGTATTTTTCAGCCAATAATTCAAAATAGAATCCAGTTCAGCAGAAAGTTCAGTTTTAAGTTCCTTTAATTGTTTTGACACAGTTAATTATATTGCGTTGTTTTTTTCAATTTGAGCGATGATCGTTTGTACAGAACCAGCTGAGGTAAACGTATCTTCAGGAGTATTCGTTACATAATCGACTAATTTTGCTACAGACGAAACCGCCACGTGCATTCTTGTGTCTGAGGAAGCATAATAAATATAAACAGTTCCGTCAGTATCTTCAATCCATCCATTAGAGAACAAAACGTTTGAAACATCACCAACTCTTTCAATGTCTTCCGGTCCCATAAAATGTCCGGCAGGAACGTGTGTTACTTTTGCAATATCATTCAAATCCGTCATAAAAACATACAAAGTGTAGCGCAAACCGGCAGCCGTGTTACGAACACCGTGTGCTAAATGCAGCCAGCCTTTATCGGTTTTAATAGGAGCGGGACCAAGACCGTTTTTCAATTCATAAATCGTATGATACTGTTTTCCAAAAATAATTTTCTCATCCTGAACAACCGGATTGGTCATATTATCAACATAACCTAAACCAATTCCGCCACCGGCACCTACATCAATAAAACCATCTTGCGGACGTGTGTACAAAGCATATTTTCCGTTTACAAATTCAGGATGCAAAACCACATTACGTTGTTGTCCCGTGTTGGAAATCAAATCCGGAATACGTTCCCAATTTACTAAATCTTTAGAGCGAACGATTCCCGCATTGGCAATAGCCGAACTCGTATCACCTTTTGGAGCTTTAGGATCTTTTCTTTCCGTACAAAAAATACCGTATACCCATCCATCTTCATGGTTGACCAAACGCATATCATATACATTGGTGTCCGGTTCTTCGGTTTGTGGAATCACACAGGGTTTGTCCCAGAACTTAAAATTGTCAATTCCGTTTGGACTTTCCGCAATAGCGAAAAAAGATTTTCTGTCGATACCTTCCACACGAACAGCCAAAAGATATTTGCCATTCCATTTGATTGCACCAGCATTAAAAGCCGCGTTAATTCCGATTCGTTCCTGCAAAAACGGATTGTTTTTTTCGTTTAAATCAAAACGCCAGTTCAGCGGAATATGTGCTGCCGTAACCACCGGATTTTTGTAGCGTTGGTAAATTCCGTTTCCGGCATGATCCTGAGGAGCATTTTTTTGCCCGATCAAAGTGTTATGTTCTTTTTCTAATACTGCTTTTCTGTCCTGAAAAGTAGTTGAAGAGGTTAGTGTTGCCATATAAATTGATTTCTTATATCTGTATGTTTTTAATTGGATAAGTCTCTTTTGTCATTTAAATCCTGTTCTATTATTTGAAGTTTATCTTCGGATAAAGGATAAAACAGTATAAAAACGACCGATATTAAAGCGGCAATAGCAGGAAGTATACTCAGCATTAATTGAATTCCGTTTTGAGCAACCGCCGTTTGTTCAACATTTGCCTGAAAACCATAATAGCCCAAAAGCCATCCCGTTCCGGCTCCGCCAATAGTCCAGCCAAATTTTTGAGACATAGACGAAGCTGAGAAAACCAAACCGGTTGCTCGGCGTCCTTGTTTCCATTCAGAATAATCAGCGCTGTCGGCATACATCGACCAGATTAGCGGAAACACGCAACCGGCACAAATACTTATCAAAAGCTGAAAAAGCATGATTAGTAGAATATCTTCTTTTCCAAAGAAATAGAAAATCAGACTTAAAATAGCCGCTAAAGCCATAGCACCGAAAAAAGTTTTCTTTTTACCAATTCGATTAGCGATGGGCGTTGCAATAATTACCCCGATAATATTTGCTGCCTGACCCAGTACTAAATAAACGGAAGTTGGTGTCATGTGAAAGTCAGTTCCGAAAAGCGAAAAATCGAAGTTTACACTTTTGCCGACATAATATTTAAAGTAATACACAGCCGCTCCATCGCGAATCGAGTTAAAGATCAAAGCGCCAATTCCGGCACCTAATAAAATCCACCAGGGTTTGTTTTTGAGCAGGTCTTTTAAGTCTTCCTTCAAATTGTTTTGTTCGTCAGCAATTGGTTTTACACGCTCCTTCGTAAAGAAAAAGCATCCCCAGAAAAAAGCAGTTGTAATAATTCCAAATACTGAAATCGTAGCCAGCCAGCCTGATTTAGAGTTAAGGCTTCCGCCGAAGTAATTCACTAAAGGTTCAATAAGCCACAACGCTAATAGACTTCCTCCAAAAGCAAAAACCATTCGGTACGAAGACAATGTATTTCTTTCTTTCCTGTCAGATGACATAACGCCTAAAAGCGAGGCATACGGCACGTTGATTAGAGAGTAAATCATCATCATTGCCGAGTAAGTGACATAGGCATATATTATTTTACCTTTTTCGTCAAAATCAGGAGTGTAAAAAGTAAGTACACCAATAACAGCAAAAGGTATTGCAACCCATAACAAATACGGTCTGAATTTTCCCCATTTGCTTTTTGTCCTGTCAGCGATGATCCCAACAATAGGATCAAAACAAGAATCCCAGATTCGGGTAATCAAAAACATGGTTCCTACCACCGCAGGCGCCAATCCGAAAACATCGGTGTAGAAAAATAAGAGATACATACTGAAAATCTTCCAAAACATAGAAGAAGCAGCATCTCCAAGACCGTAACCTATTTTTTCTTTTAAAGTAATTCTGTCTTGCATTAGGTTTTTTATTGGTTGTGGTTTAGCTTTTATTAATTATTTTAATGTTTCTGTGCGTGTTTTAACGCGGATAAAGCGGATTTACGTCGTAAAAACGCGGATAAAAACAGATTTTATTTTTGAATTCTTCAGCGCTGATGAAACTGATTGAAGCTGATTTTTAATTTTTAATTCTCAATTTTTAATTTTTTTTAATGTCTTTTTCGAATAAAGTCTTGTCGAGTTTATAAAAATCAACAAAATCCTTCTCGCTTACTTGTCCGCTAAAAGGCGCGTAATAATGCATTTTTTGTTCCTTTTCCTGCCAGCCATGATTTCTCCAAAGTAGGACGTATGAAATTTTATATTCTCCAATTGCCTTTTGCAAAACGCCTGTCCACCAGTTAGGATCAGGAATAGCTTCGTATCCTGCTTCAGCAAGGGCGATAGGTTTGTGTTGTTCCAGACCAATTTTGTTTATAATTTTAAATTGATTTTGTACTTCTTCAATAAATTTAGTTCCGTCTTTGTCACTGTTATTTTGATACGTATCAAAGCTCAGCATGTCAGCATATTCACTTCCAGGATAATTGGCCAGAAATTCTTCTTCCGTTTTAAAACTGCTGGTATTGTACACATAGATAAGATTATGAACGCCTTTTTGCTGTAAATAATCAAAAGTAAATTTCCATAAAGTTTTAAACTCTTCCGGAGTACAATTTCCTTTTCCCCACCAGAACCACCCCCCGGTAAGTTCGTGATAGGGTCTAAAGAGAATTGGAATATGTTTTCCTTTTTTATCTTTTAAAGACAGAATAAAAGTAGCTGCCTTGTCTAGCCAGGTTGTAAATTTTTGATGATTTTCTCCACCAGGTAAAACTGTTTTTAGTGAGTTTGGCGTATTATCCCAGGCGCTTTTACCCGTAGCCGGATTGTCGAAATGCCAGCTAATGGTCGAAATGCCGCCTCTTTCATGCGATTCCTGAATGTACTGTTTCATTTTAGCAAAGGGAACATTGTCTATATTATTGGCTTTATCATTTTCTAAACCCGCAATATCCCAACCGTAAATTGCAGGATAATCTCCCGCTACATCTTTTATGTCGCTTCTTCCGTCTTCATACTTCCAGTTTACCCCATAAGCAAGATCGTCCTGATGCCCGAACATATATCCTTTTTTAGTTAACTCATTTAATTTTTTGTACAAAGCAACCGTCTCAGGTGTTGCTTTTTTATCTGAAATTGACAAATTAGTATTAGTCATATTTGCTTTAGAAGAACAGGAAGTTCCAATTAATAGCGCCATTATAAAGGTTGATACCGTTTTTTTCATTACAAATAATATTGTTTTTCAGGATGATACAGTTAAATGAATACCATTACGAGATGTTTTATAAATACTAATTTCAACAATCTGTAATTTAATATTCTTTTTGATCTAAAATTATTAAAACTATAAAAAGGCTGGGTAATAAAAATGATTAATGTTTATTATTCTGACTGTTTTTATAAAATTGTTAATTCTATTTTTCAAAGATAGATGGATGTTTCTAGTGCAATTAATATTATTTTATCATTTATATATCATATTATTGCAAATAAAAAATAAAGTCATACTTCGTAAATTGTTTAAATCATGAGTGCTTCTAAAAATTTTTATAGAGAAATCGCGCCGCTTTCTGCCGGAGATAGTTTTTTAGTTTTTGATAGAATCAAAGATAATTTTGATTTTCCCGTACATTATCATCCGGAATTTGAAATCAATTTTATTCTAAACGGAAAAGGAGTAAGGCGTGTTGTAGGAGATAATATTGAAGAAATAGATAGCGTCGAATTGGTTTTGATTGGGCCTAATTTATATCACGGTTGGGAACTGAATAAATGCACCAGCAAAAAAATTCATGAGATCACAATTCAGTTTCATAACGATTTATTTCCGGAAACTTTTCTTTCCAGGCGTATAATGAATCCCATTCGTGATATGTTTAATAGATCTATTCATGGTATTTTGTTTTCTAAAAAAGTAGCCGAAGAATTAACGCCTAGACTAATAAGACTCTCGAAATTAGACGGAATGGACTACTTTTTAGAAATTACTTCTTTATTATATGATTTGGCCAATTCCAGAAATCAGCGTTTGCTGTCTACCTATACAGTAGATTATGATACGTTTGATGATTATGATAAAATGAAACTCGTTTACGAATATGTGCAGAAACATTTTGCCGAAAAAATTACATTAGAAGATGTTGCCAATGTGGCGAGCATGTCGATTATTTCTTTTAATAGATTTATTAAAAAACGTACCGGAAAAACATTTGTAAATTATATCAACGATATCAGAATTGGTTACGCTGCAAGATGGCTCGTAGAAAAAGACATGAGTGTTTCTGAGGTAGCTTTTAAATCCGGTTTTAATAACATTGCCAATTTCAATCGCAGCTTCAAAGTCATTAAAAATTGCACACCAAGCCAGTACAGAGAGGATTTTTCCGGATTGAAACGAATTTTATAGTGATACTTTTTTTGCACAAACAAATATTATTTTTAACGAAATCGTTTGAATTTTATCAATTTCGTTAATTTTTATTGATTTTTTTTAGTCGTTCATAGGGTTGTGATTGCGAATAATGTAATTTTTAACCCTGTTTATTTTTATATATGTTTTTTTAAACCCTGATAGTAAAAATATTATCATTAAATGATATAATACTATTAATTTAATGTTTCGTGGTGTTATAGATTTGTTAAATAATTTAGAAATAAAAACTCCTCCCTTTTTTATTGCTGAATTGAGAATAAAACAATCTAAACTAACCAAACATTATTATGAAAAAACTAATGACTAACTTTATTCATTGGAGTGCGAACCACAGCGCAATTCCTTTGATTTTATTCTTGTTACTGACTAGTAGTTATATGACAGCTCAGGTTAAAATTTCAGGAATAGTTTCTGATGATAAAGGAATGACCATTCCGGGAGCCAATATAGCGGTAGTGGGTTCTAAAACATCGGCATCAACAGACTTTGACGGAAGATATACAATAAGTGTTCCGGAAAATGCAACACTACAATTTTCTTTTATAGGATTTGATTCTCAAAAAATAGCAGTCGCAGGCAAAACCCAAATCAACGTTTCACTGGTTTCAAGTTCAGAAGATTTGAAAGAGGTAGTGGTAATAGGTTACGGAAGTCAAAAACGAAAAGACGTTAACGGAGCCATATCATCTGTAAGTGCCAAAGATATAGAGAATATAAAACAAGTCTCTGTAGATCAAATGCTTCAGGGTAAAGCAGCGGGGGTTTCGGTAACCAATAACTCAGGACAGCCAGGAGGAGCGGCATCTGTTCGTGTTCGAGGAACAACTTCTATTACAGGAACAAACGAACCTTTATATGTTATTGATGGTGTGCCAATTTCCGGCGATGCTACAGGTAAATCAACAAGTGGTCAGGCTTTGGCAGGAAGAGACGGATTTTCTTCATCGGGAGGAAGCGGGAATAATGCTATGAGCCCATTATCGATGATTAATCCAAACGATATTGAGTCATTAGACATCTTAAAAGACGCTTCGGCAACCGCTATTTACGGTTCGAGAGGAGCTAATGGAGTTGTTATTATTACCACAAAATCCGGTAAAAAAGGAGCAGGAAGAATTGCGTATGAAAATTTTACTTCTTTTGCTACAGTAGCTAATAAACTAGATGTTTTGACCTTGCCTCAATATGCGACGCTAAAAACGGATCTTGCTAATTTATGGGGATTTCAAACCCGTCAGGAATTTTCGCATCCGGAATTATTAGGGTCAGGAACCAACTGGCAGAAAGAGGTATACAGAACCGCTATTTCAAACAGTCATCAATTATCCTTTTCTGGAGCTAAAGAAGGAACAAGTTATTATTTGTCCGGAAGTTATTTAGATAACGAGGGAACCATTATTAATTCAGGGTTAAAAAGATACACAGTAAGATTGAACTTGGATTCTAAAGTAAAATCATGGCTTAGAGTTGGAGGAAACTTAACGGGCGGTATCACAAACGAAAAAATTACAGTAAATCAAAGTTACGCAGGATTAATTTCGAATACCTTATTGCAGGCGCCGGATATTCCGGTTCGAAATTCAGACGGATCATTTGCAGGGCCGCCTACATCAGAGCAAAGTGTTACGTATTACAATCCCGTAGCAGAAGCATTGACCAGAGAGAATAAATTGGTTAGAAAAAACTTCCTTGGAAATATTTATGCTGAAGCAGAACTTTTTAAAGGTTTGAAATACCGTATTGAAATTGCGGCTAATACAGAGTTTTCTGAAAACGAAGATTTTAGACCTTCTTATGCATGGGGAAGCCAGGTAAACGTTTTGGCAGATTTAGATGTAAGAAGACAAAATTGGTATTCTACAAATATCAAAAATTTACTGACGTACGATAAGACTTTCGGGAAACATAAATTCACGCTTTTAGCAGGTCAGGAAGCCAATGATTCTCATTGGGAAGGTTTGATTGCATCGGCACAAGGTTTTAAAACAAATTCAATTCACACGCTTAACTTAGCTGATGTTGACAATAATACTGTGACACAATATAAAGGTAGTGCATCACTTTCATCACTTTTTGCCCGTATTATTTATGACTTTAATGATAAATACAGTATTACGGCATCTATCAGACAAGACGTTTCTTCTAAATTTGATCCTACAACAAACAATCAGAAAGGGGTTTTTAATGCCGTTTCAGGTTCATGGAAATTATCAAACGAATCTTTTATGGAAGGAACACGCCAGTATGTAGATAATATTAAATTTAGAGTAGGTTACGGAGAAACAGGGAATCAGCAAATTCCAAACAACAGTTACTCTGCCATGTTAGGAACTCAGAATTCCGGTTTAGGAAGCGGTTTCTTGCCATCAAATTATCCAAATCCAAATTTAGTTTGGGAATCATTAAACCAAACCAACTTTGGACTTGATTTTACTTTATTCGAAAATAAATTTTCGGCTAGTTTCGATCTTTACGATAAAAAATCAAAAGGGTTTTTGTTCAAAGTTCCATTACCACTTTACCTGACAGGTGATAATACGCCAGAAGGAAACGGACAATACGGAGGTGTAGGTGCACCATACTCTAACTTAGGAACAATGAGTAATAAAGGATACGATATTACAGTTGGTTATGATATGAGATCTGCAGGAAACTTCAATTGGAGTACTTCATTAGTAGTATCGCATTACAAAAATAATTTAGATGATATTGCCAATGGTATTATTTTGACACAAGAAGTAAATACAAACGGATATCAGCCAGTTGTAGTAACTAATACAACGATAGGGAACCCAATTGGAATGTTTTATGGTTACAAAACAGATGGATTGTTTAAAGATGATGCAACACTAAACAGTGCTCCACTTCAGTTTGGACAAGCAGTAGGAACAGGTGCGGGACAAACTACGTTAGGAGATGTAAAATATGTAGACGTAAACGGAGATGGTAAAATTGATCCGAGCGATAAAACTTTCATCGGAAATCCGCATCCAAAGTTTACGTATGGTTTTACCAATAACTTCAAGTATAAAAATTTAGATCTTTCTATTTTTATGCAGGGTTCATACGGAAATGATGTTATGAACTTAACCAGAAGAGGCGGAACTACGAATACCTCTTTATACGATAATCAATTAGTAGAGGCGTTAGATTATTATTCTCCAACGAATACAGCGAGTAATAATCCGAGACCAATTGCCAACTCTGCGAATACCAACTTATTAATTTCTGATCGTTACGTAGAAGATGGTTCTTATTTAAGAATTCAAAACATAACGCTAGGATATTCATTACCACAAGATTTTATTTCAAAATATAAATTGTCAAGATTAAGATTATACGGATCTGCGCAAAACTTATATACGTTTACAAATTACTCAGGTTATGATCCGGAAATAGGATCTTTTAATCAAAATGTTCTTTTGTCCGGAATTGACAACGGAAGATATCCGATAGCACGAACATTTTTAGTGGGACTAAACGTAGAATTTTAAAAATTAAAAGAAATGAAAAAGAAATCTTTTTTAAATAGATATAGTGTGCTGCTTATGGCAACAGCATTTTTGGCCTTCGGTTCTTGTCAGGACGATTTTACCGAAAGACCATCAGAAGACGGAATTAGTTTAGACTCCTATTATAGTACAAACGAACAGGTAACTTCTGCTACGAACGGTATGTACAGTAGAACATGGTTTCAGATGTACAACAAATTCAGATGGGCTTTAGAAGTTGGTTCTGGCAATATGTATTCCGGTTCAGCAGATGTTAGCGGTTTACGAACATTTGCATTGAACGGAAGTGATCCGGAACTTGTAAATGGCTGGGCATCGCTTTGGGCAAATGTGCAGCAGGCTAATATGATTATCAACTTTTTGCCTGCACGTGTTGGCGCAGAGGTAGATGCCGCTGTTTTAAACAATACAATGGGAGAGGCTTATTTTATCAGAGCCACTGCTTATTTCGATTTGGTACGTCTTTGGGGACCGGTGCCTATTATTGAAAATCCGTTAGATTATACTAGTGATCCGTATGTGAACACTAATACAGTTGCAGATGTGTACAAATTAATCGTAATGGATTACTTAAAAGCAATTGAATTATTGGCAGACAAAAACAGAACGTCAAATTATAGTGTAAACGGACGTGTGTCAAAAGGTTCTGCAAAAGCAATGTTGTCAAAAGTGTATTTGTATCAAAAAGATTATACGAATGCGAGAGCTATGGCAGAAAGCGTGATTAATAGCGGTGAGTTCAAACTTTTAGGAGGTGATCTGTTACCGGGTAAAAGCTTTGCAGATCTGTTTACCTATCCAAATAATAATAACGAGGAATCTATTTTTGCTATTCAGTGGAAAGGTGATGGAGCGTACGGATCAGCCAATAATTGTAACACACAATTTGGTTTTGTAGATGGTACTTTATCAACTTCAAATGCATCTTATGGTGGTGTTTTTGGTCCGAGTCAGGAAGTTATATTGTCTTTATACGATTCCGGAGATTTAAGAAAACATGAAACTGTAATGGTAGGAGGAGCGGTTTATCCTACTATAAAAACTTCATTAGGAGTTGGTTTAACAGTTCCTACAGGAAAAGATCTGGCTCAGGGATCTGGTGGTGCGATTAAAAAATATTGTTTAGGAGTTGTTAACGGTAACGAAACAGGTCAAATAGATGGCTGGGCAATGATGGACAACAATACTTATGTAATGCGTTATGCTGAATTACTTTTAATTCATGCTGAAGCCATTTTAGGTGCGGGTTCAAGCACGTCAGATGCATCTGCTTTAAATTCTATCAATCAGGTAAGAAGAAGAGCAGGATTGAGTAATCTTACTTCGGTAACTTTTGATGAAATTTTTCTGGAAAGAAGAAAAGAACTTTGTTTCGAGGGAGATTATTGGTTTGACTTAGGGCGTATTGATAAAGGAAAAGCTATTACTATTATGTCAGCACAAAACAGAGGAGACAGACATGGAGCACGCTTTTTTACGCCAAAGTATAGCGAGGATCATGCAGCCAATGATTTTTATATGGATTATCCGGACAATGAAGTAGCGAAGAATCCAAAATTATTACAAGCTCCGGTTCCGTATACTTTTAAATAATTATTAAAATTTCAACACTATGAAAAATTTAAAAATAAAAAATCTGTTGCATTTCATTGCAGTGATCCTTTTGGCTTTGGGGCTGTTTACTTCTTGCGATAGTAATGACAGCACTCCGGCAGGTGGCGGACCATTAACCATTACAAGAGTAGCGTTGGCGGAAGCAGGCGATTTAGTTCCGGTTGAAACAGGTGATCCAAAAAATTATTACATCATTAGCGGAAGCGGATTCAGCACTGTACAAAAAATTTATTTTAATGATTTCGACACCTACTTTAATCCTGTATTAGTTACAGATACGGAGATTTTTGTTTTGATTGATGAAAAAACACCTTATGCAAATTCTTCGAATCAGTTAAAAATAGTGACCAAAACTGGTTCTATAGTTTATGATTTTGTGGTAAAACCACCAACGCCAAGATTAGGAAGTTACAATCCGATTAATGCCGTAGAAGGAGAAGAAGTTACTATTTATGGTGATTATTTTTTAAATCCTATACTAAAAGTAGGCGATGTTGAGGTTCCGGTGGTTTCATCAACTTTAACTGAAATTAAATTCTTAATGCCGGCAGATGCAAAAGATAAATATGTTACAGTAACTAATATTTCCGGTTCTACAGTTTCTTCAGTTGCTATTGGTTCCGCATTATATGATGATGTTTCCTATTATGGTCTAAGCTTCCCGGATTGGAATAATCATACCTATCCAAAAGACGGAACAGCTGCTCAGGGATTAATTTACATCAAATCAAAAATGACAGCTTTTGGCAGCTTACAGGGAGAATGGTCTTGGTTTGACGAATTAGAGCCGTATGCCGGTATTCGAGTTACGATAAAAGCAGAAAAAGAAGGACAAATAAAATTCTGTTTCAACGGTGATTGGGGTGATTCGACAGCGCCTTTATTAAAGGTAACAAAAGAATGGAAGACATTCCTAATTCCGTGGTCAGCATTATCATCATCAGATCGCGTACAAAATATTACAT
Organism: Flavobacterium hercynium; assembly: GCF_002217285.1. GTDB lineage: Bacteria > Bacteroidota > Bacteroidia > Flavobacteriales > Flavobacteriaceae > Flavobacterium > Flavobacterium hercynium. The sequence continues at coordinate 33,991 of NZ_MUGW01000052.1, forward strand.
TTCAAAATATGACAAAAAATGCAGCTGGAGATGGTATCGAAAATACATTCTCTATCGATGACATCGGTTTATATTTGAAATAAGAACAAGTTATTTTATTTTGAGTTTTGTTTTAAGTATTCCCTGATTGTAGTATTAGGGAATACTTTTTTAGTTTATTTAATTTCAATTGTATATAATGAAAAAAATAATTGCACTATTCGTTTTGAGTATTTCTTATTTCGGTTTTAGTCAGGGAAACACACATACACAAGCAGGAGGAAAGTTTGAAGGTCTGGCAATGACACCGCCAATGGGCTGGAATTCATGGAATACTTTCGCAACAAACATAGATGAAAAATTAGTAAAAGAAACCGCCGATATTATGGTGTCATCCGGAATGGCTGCAGCAGGATACAATTATATTGTGCTCGATGATGGCTGGATGACAAAAGAACGCAATGCAAATGGCGATTTGGTTCCGGATCCCGTTAAATTTCCAAGCGGAATGAAAGCGCTTGTAGAATACGTTCATAGCAAAGGTTTAAAATTTGGTCTGTACAATTGTGCGGGTACGCAAACCTGCGCCGGTTATCCGGGAACGCGTGGTTACGAATATCAGGATGCCCGTTTTTATGCTAAGTTAGAAATAGATTTTTTAAAATACGATTGGTGTAATACAAAAGGAATTACCGCTGTAGAAGCCTACACTACAATGAGTAATGCACTTAAAACGGCCGGAAGACCAATTGTTTTTAGTCTTTGCGAATGGGGAGACAATCAGCCTTGGGAGTGGGGCAAACCAGTTGGTAATCTTTGGAGAATCTCCGGAGATATTTACCCTTGTTTTGACTGTGAATTTAAACATCCCGAAAATTGGTCTTCCTGGGGATTTATGAAAATTGCCGAAATGCGAAAAGACATCCGTAAATATTCAGGTCCCGATCATTGGAACGATTTTGATATGATGGAAGTCGGAAATGAAATGAACGATACCGAAGACAAAGCACATTTTTCTATTTGGTGTATGATGGCATCTCCTCTGGTTGCAGGAAACGATTTTAGAAAAATGTCAAAAGAAACACTGGCGATTTTAACTAATAAAGAATTAATTGCAGTGAATCAGGATAAATTAGGGATTCAGGGTTTTAAGCATTCGGCAGAGGATGGCTTAGAAGTTTGGGTAAAACCATTAGCAGATGGAAGCTGGGCGGTTACCTTTTTAAACAGAAGTGAAGTACCTAAGAAAATTAATTTTGACTGGAAAAAGAACCCAATTAAAGATACGGATTTTGGTTATGAAGCTGATTTTAGTAAAACCGTATTCAAACTAAAAGACCTTTGGAAGAATAAAGAAGCAGGGACTACCAAAAAGAATTTTGTATCAGACCTTGCTTCTCATGATGTAATTACATTACGATTAACACCATAAAAGGAATTTATCATGAAACTAAAAGCTAAAATTTTTACAATCATTTTGATGATGGTATTTTCCGTTTCGAAAGCACAGTTTGTAAAACGTCATGGACAATTAAGCGTTGAAGGGACACAATTAGTAGATCAAAATAAACAACCAATAGTATTACGAGGCATGAGTTTTGGCTGGCACAGTATGTGGCCAAGATTTTACAATGAAAAAGCAGTAGATTGGTTAAAAAAGGATTTTAAATGCAATGTCGTTCGTGCAGCATTGGGTGTCGAGTTAGGCGCAATGTCCTATAATAAAGAGCCGCAACAATCGAAAGATAAAATAGAGGCGGTTATAAAAGGAGCAATACAATCAGATATTTATGTAATTGTAGATTGGCACAGTCATAATATCAATTTGAATGAAGCCAAATTGTATTTTGATGAAGTTTCTAAGAAGTATGCTAAATATCCCAATATCATATATGAAATCTTTAATGAACCCGATGATGAAACCTGGCCGGAAATCAAGGCTTATGCCGAAGAGGTGATTAAGGTTATCAGAAAGAATGATCCAAAGAATATTATTTTGATAGGTTCGCCGCATTGGGATCAGGATGTCAATCTTCCGGCAGCAGATCCTATAAAAGGATACAATAACTTAATGTACACTATGCATTTTTATGCCGCTACACACAAAAAAGAACTCAGAGACAGAACGGACGCTGCGATAAAAAGTGGTCTGCCCATCTTTATTTCTGAATCTGCAGGTATGGAAGCCACAGGCGATGGTCCGTTAGATTATAAAGCGTGGCAAGAATATATTGATTGGATGGAAGCCCGTAAATTAAGCTGGATTACATGGTCTGTTTCTGATAAGGATGAAACCTGTTCTATTTTAAAGAAGTCAGCAAAATCCGAAGGAAAATGGAAGAAAGAAGATTTAAAAGATTCCGGAATTAAGGTTCGCGAGTATCTAAGGAAGTACAATCAGTAGAAAAACATTTTCTATTTTTTTTAAAAGCCTGTTTGTTTTAAACAGGCTTTTTTTTGGCTAAAAACTAATGTTATACTGTAACGATAAAACAGGATTGTTGGCAGTTTGAATGCAGTTTGTTTACGTATGTTATTTGTAAGAATATTAACTTCTTTTAGCAAACTAGTTAATGGATTGCTTTTTTAGGTCTATTTTTTATTGTTTTTATATCAACCCCTAAAAATTTAGGGGTGTTTGGTTTTTTTAATTGATTTTTTTGTTTTTATTGTTCTTTTTTGGTGGGTGTTATCGTGTTTTGTGTTTGTTTTTTGAATTTTGTCAGCGTTTTTTGTTGTTGAATTTTTAAAATTAAAACACTATAAATATCAAATAATGATTAAAGTCAAATTAAAATTTGTAATCCGTAATTCTTCATCTAAAACACCAAAAAAGTCAGGTTCAATTCTAATAGTGATACAAAAGTTAATAAATTCGCTAATGAAAAATGATGAGGTTTTAGGGGGAGAATAATAGGTTTTAGCAGTGCATTATATTTTAAATAGATATATAACGATTAACTAACCAGAATCAATTAATTAACTAAAAAACCAATTAACACATGAAGAAAGTAGTCCATGTTTTAGCCGCAATGTTGACCAGTTCATTTGCGTTTGCACAAGACGATACTGAAGCCCCCGCCTCTCCTGTAACCACTTTTGGTGGTTCTGCAGATGCATATTATAAATATGATTTTTCAAAACAAATGAATGGTCTGACGAGCTTTACCAACTCTCAGGATTCTTTTGAGTTGGGGATGGCTTCAATCGAAGCCGGACACCAATTCGGAAAAGCTTCTGTTTTTGTTGATTTAGGATTTGGGAAGAGAGCAGAAGAATTTTCATATAATGAAGAGAATACAAAATTCATAATTAAACAATTGTTTTTTACTTATGAAATGACAGATAAGTTTAAAGTCGTAGCGGGGAGTTTTGGAACTCATTTTGGATATGAGCTGTTAGATGCCGTAGACAATAAAAATTACAGCATGTCGTATGCTTTTACATGTGGGCCATTTTTTAATACAGGAGTAAAGGCGCAATATACATCCGGTAAGTTTACTGCGATGGCAGGGATTACAAATCCTACTGATTTTAAATCAGCAATGGATTCGGGCTCAGCGCAAAAAACATACATCGCGCAATTGGGTTATATCGCAGACACAGGGAGTGCCTATCTGAATTTTACAACTGGAAGTACTAATCCTATTCCGGGAACTTCAATTGCAGTATCAGATGAAAATAAAACACAAATTGATTTTGTGGCATCGAAAACAATAACAGATGCATTTTCTCTTGGTTTTAATGGTACCTATGCCTCGACAAAACACGATTTTGATAAAGAACTCGATGGAGACTGGTTTGCATTAGTTGGTTATGCAGCTTATTCTTTTAAAGAATCATTGAGTTTGCATTACAGAATGGAATATTTCGATGCCAAAAAAGCGGCTCCAAGTTTAGGAACTTTAAGTGGTGCGAGTATTTTTGCGAACACGGTTTCATTGAATTATAAAGTTGGAAAACTAACTATAATTCCGGAGTTAAAATACGATGCTGCATCAGAAGATATTTTTCTGGATAAAGATGCTTTACCAACAGGAGGATCATTTTTTGCACTATTAGCGACAACATACTCTTTTTAGAGATAAAGACTGATATTTTTTTTTTTTTTGGAGCTGTCAAAACATACTAATGTTTTGGCAGCTTTTTTATTGCTGTGAAAAATGTCCTAATCTGGTATTTTTTAGAATTATTAAGATTTTGATAATGTGTTACTTTGTCTTGTAAATAAGTAGAGATTTATACGATGTTAAAAATCTACTTTAGTTATAAGTCATTTTTAGGATATTGACTTGTGCTTAATAATTATTAAAATTCCTAATTTATGAAAAAACAATTACATGTTTTAATTGCAATTTTAGCAAGCTCTTTTGCATTTGCACAAGATACCGAAACACCAATTTTTTCCGGAATTACATTCGGCGGTTCTGCAGATGCGTATTACAAATATGATTTTTCGAAACAAGATAATGGATTATCGAGTTTTACCAATACACAGGATTCATTTGAAATAGGAATGGCTTCTATTAATGCAGGTCATTCGCTTGGAAAAGCATCCGTTTTTGTTGATTTGGGTTTTGGAACAAGAGCAGAACAGTTTTCTTATAATGAAAAAGATACAAAATTTATAGTAAAACAATTAACCTTTACTTACGATATTACGGATAAGTTTAAAGTAGTAGCAGGTAGTTTTGGAACTCATATCGGGTACGAAGTGTTAGATGCGGTAGATAATAAGAATTATAGTATGTCGTACGCCTTTTCATGTGGACCATTTTTTAATACAGGAGTAAAAGCGCAATATACGTCAGGTCAGTTTACGGCAATGGCAGGAATTACAAATCCAACTGATTTTAATTCAGCACTGGATTCAGGTTCTAAGAAAAAAACATATATAGGTCAATTAGGTTATGTGGCAGATAAAGGAAGTGTTTATCTTAATTTTACAACCGGAACTGCTAATCCTTCTCCTGGAAGTGAAATACCTTTGCCTAACGAGAGAAAAACAGAATTTGATTTGGTTGCATCCAGAGAAATTACAGATTCATTTTCTTTAGGATTTAATGGAGTATATGCAAAGACTACTAATGAAATGGATAAAGAATTAGGCGGGGAATGGTATTCATTAGTAGGCTATGCTAATTATTCTTTTAGAGAATCATTGATTTTAGCATACCGAATGGAATATTTTGGAGCAAAAAAAGCTGCTGCAACTATTGGAAATTTATCTGGAGCAAATGTGTTTGCTAATACGGTTTCTTTAAACTACAAAGTAGGTAAGTTGACCATAATTCCTGAGTGTAAATATGATATTGCATCAGAAAAAATTTATGTAGATAATAATACACTAGCAACCGGAGGAATGTTTTTTGCCCTTCTTGCTACGACATACTCTTTCTAGAGGAAAAAAGGTTGTTTTTTATTTGTTTATTTAGTTGAGCTGCTAGGATAGTGATATTTTAGCAGTTCTTTTTTGTTTTAATTTGGGCTGCTAATTAATCTTAAAAATTTTCAAAATTAGTCTGATTTTCTTTCGGATACCCCAATGTTAAATCCGAGATAAAATAGTAGGAGTAGTGCATAAAAAAACGCGCTTCTTAGAAACGCGTTTATATTTTTTATCCCATTTATGATTTATTGAACTTGTTTTTTATAAATAGAATAAATGGTGTCTATTGTTTTTCGGTCTAAAGTTTTTGTTACATCGGTTTGAATATAATGTAATTTAAATGCTACTATGGCTGCTGTTAGATTTTTGGTGTTGTAACCAATAATTCTTAAGGCATTTTCGATTTTAAAATCAAATGGAGCGGGTTCTAAAACTTCATCCGGCCAAATTCCAAATCCTTTTTCAGCTAAAGTTTTCCAGGGAAAGAAAGCGCTTGGATCTTGTTTTCTGCCTGGAGCAATATCAGCATGTCCTATGAAATTTTGAGTCGGAATGTTGTAATCTTTCTTCAATTTCGTTAATAAAGCGATTAAACTTCCAATCTGTGCTTCAGTAAAGGGTTTAAAACCGTTGTTGTCCAGTTCAATACCAATTGAGCTTGAATTCAAATCCATGTTTTTCCCCCAGGTTGAATTGCCCGCATGCCACGCTCTTAAATAGTCATTCAGCATTTGAACAACTTTCCCATTTTCAGAAATTATATAATGAGCACTAACTTGCGTTTTTGTTTTTGTAAAAGTACTTATAGTCTGCTGAAGAGAATCTTGCGCCGTGTGATGAATAATAACAAAACTCGGTTTTCTCAAATTAAAATTCACAGTTCCAATCCATTCTGTGCTTATACCATTTAATAGAGCAGTAGATCCTGTTTTTGACAAAGAATCTCTCGCAATACCCAATTGTTTTGCATAAGTAGTATCAATAACAAGTGGACTAACAGGAGGTAACGCCTGAGAGTCTTTATTGGTAATTTGACTTTCTAATGTTTTAAGTGTCTGATCGTACTTTTTCTCCGTATTTTTATAAGGATTTGTAGAGCAGGAAGTAATAATAATCGCCAGAATCAGATAACAAAGATTTTTTTGAATCATATTGAATTACGTTGTGATTGTTATATTGAAACGACTATTCTTTCTCTTTTATTGCTTCGGTATCCTCTTTGCTTTCTTTAGATTTTTTCTTCTTTTTAGACTTCGATTTTTTATCATCTTTAAGATTATCCATGAAATTGGTATATTTTTCTACCTGATCCGGATTCAAAAAAGCCGTTATTTTTTTATTGGTAACTTCTCTTAAAGCATTAATCTGCTCAATTTTCTTTTCCTGGCTGCTGCTTTCGTTTTTAAGAAGAACCCCTTGCTCTTTCATGCTGTCTGCTAAAACATTTGTTATCGCAATAGCTTGCAATTCATCCAGTTTTACCTCGGGTTTCATTTGTTCCACAAGCTGAGCTGCTATTTCTTCTGCAGGAGTTTCTTTTTGTTTCTTTGGGTTCGTTTGTTGTGCCTGCATAAGACTTCTGTCCATTCCAGCAGTTCCCATTCCGCCCATTCCGCGTCCGTTTCCGTAGCCACTGCCGCCACCATAGCCATTATTATATCCATTTCCGTATTGAGCAGAAACAGATGTATAGCATAACAAACCGAAAACTAAAAGTATTATAGATTGAATAGATTTCATAAAATGTTTTTGTCTAAAATTAGCAATTGGATGCGGTAAATTTAAGCAGGTTCTCCGTATAAATCAAATTCTGTCGCCTCAATTATTTTAATGTTAACAAACTCTCCTGTTTTTACATAATGCTTAGAAGCATCAATCAAAACTTCGTTGTCAACATCCGGGCTGTCAAATTCAGTTCTGCCCACAAAATGAGCACCTTCTTTTCTGTCGATAATACATTTGTAAACCTGACCAATTTTTTCCTGATTCAAGTCCCATGAAATTTGCGATTGCAATTCCATTATTTCATTAGCTCTCGCTTGTTTTACATCGTCCGGAACATCGTCTTCTAATAAGTACGCATGTGTGTTTTCTTCATGAGAATACGCAAAACAACCCATTCTGTCAAACTTCATTTCCTGAACAAAATCTTTTAAGATTTCGAAATCTTCTTGCGTTTCACCAGGATATCCAACGATCAAAGTTGTTCTGATTGCCATTCCCGGAACAGCAGCGCGAAAATCTTTTAATAATTGTGTTGTCTTAGCCTGAGTAGTACCACGACGCATTGATTTTAAGATAGAATCAGAAATATGCTGTAACGGAATATCAATGTAATTACAAATTTTAGGTTCACGTTTCATGATTTCCAAAACATCCATTGGGAAACCGGTAGGGAAGGCGTAATGCAAACGAATCCATTCGATACCTTCTACTTTTACTAACGCTTCTAAAAGTTCTGCAAGATTTCTCTTTTTGTAAATGTCAAGACCATAATACGTTAAGTCCTGAGCAATTAAGATCAATTCTTTTACGCCGTTTTTAGCCAAACCTTCTGCTTCTTTAACCAGTTTTTCGATTGATTGCGAAACGTGTTTACCACGCATAATCGGAATAGCACAAAAACTGCAAGGTCTGTCGCAGCCTTCTGCAATTTTAAGATAAGCGTAGTTTTTAGGAGTTGTAGTTAAACGTTCTCCTAATAATTCGTGTTTATAATCTGCTCCTAAAGCTTTTAATAGCTGAGGTAATTCTGTAGTACCAAAATATTGATCTACATTAGGAATTTCTTTTTCTAAATCAGGTCTGTAACGTTCAGAAAGACATCCTGTCACAAAAACCTTATCAACTAAACCTTTGTCTTTTTTATCAGCATATTCCAAAATCATGTTTACTGATTCTGCCTTGGCATTGTCAATAAAACCACAAGTGTTTATTACAATAATGTTTCCTTCTTCGGCTGCAGGTGCTTCATGTGCTACATCTTTTCCGTTTGCACGAAGCTGTCCCATCAACACTTCACTGTCATATACATTTTTCGAACACCCAAGAGTGATTACGTTAATTTTGTTCTTTTTTAAAGACTTGGTTCTCATACTTTTATAAATTGGAGTGCAAAATTACACTTTTTTTATCCAAACACCACTTGTTTCGGTTTCTTTTGTTGTTTTTTCTAGCGCTAGATTTGCTATTTATCTTCGTTCTTTGCAGTTGTTTTTATGGAATACGCAGAAAGAATGCCGTTTGGATGGGTTAAAAAAAAACCGTCAAGGCAATACCCTGACGGAAATTAAATTATCTATTTATTTTCTAATTACAATTCAAATAATAAAGTCAAAGAAATATTGTTAAGTTTCGATGAGAAATTGGCGCCATCAGTAAGTCCTGTTGAAAAGAATGCCGGATTCGATTTTCTTTCTAAATAAGAATAAGCTAAATCTACTTTAGTTCCTCCAAAGTTATATCCTAAACCTCCTGAATAGCTGGTTAAATCTCCAATTGTTGTTCCGTTTTTATAAGGACTTCCTTCAAATCGGTAACCACCGCGAAGGCTTAATTGTTTAATTTTATATTCAGCACCTACTCTCAATTCTCCGTTGCTTGTTAATTGCTTGCTAAGATCGTTGTTTACGCCTTGCAAGCCCGGATCATTTGTTGGCTTGTATTTTGTATTAGAGTAATCTTTAATAGCATAATCAACACTAATTAAACCTGATTTTCCAAATACGTAAGCAGCACTAAAAGTTGTTTTTCCGGGAGTTTGTAACTTATACGAATCGTATACATTTACAATTTTAGGATTAACAGATTCATTTATTACTGAACCTCCGTCTGCTTGTCTGCTTGTCGCTAAAGATTGTGTAACTTCATCAAATAACTCGTACCAGGTATTAGATTCGTAAGCGAAACCTAAGCGGAATGATTCTGTAACTTTTGCAATAGCTCCAACTTGAAATGAAAACCCATTTCCATACGTGTATAATTCGTTGTTAAAACGTAGACTTGATATAGTTTCTCTGGTTTCAAGTGGATTATCATTGTCTTCGTAAAAACTGCTTGTTCTTCTATAATCAGTAATATGAACGTTTAAATTTGCTCCTATATAAAGTCTGTCTTTATATGATGTTGCAAGGTTAAAACTTGCTTTACTATTGTATCCTCTTGTGTATACATCGCTTTCGTGATAATAATTTCCATTTGCAGGTACGGCGCTTGTGTATTGCGTATTGTTAGCGTCAGTTCCCTCTAGAGGATCAATTACGTGTCCCCAATAACCTAAGTAAGCTTGTTGTTCTCTGTAATTTAAGTTAGAGAAGTTATTGTCGTCGATAACATTTAACGGAATTCCATTTGCGTAAGAAAGAAAATATTGATCTATAGAATTGTTCGGGTTTGTTCCGAATGCACGAAAACTATTGTCAAAATTATTGGTCTGCTCGTAGGTAACTCCAAGTGCAATTTTTTTCCAATTATTACTTGGATTATTGTCATGAAATACAAATACAGCACCAGCCTGATTTAGTGAAAAAGAATTTTCTTTATCAGAAGCCGGAGTTCCAAAATAATTAGAGTTGTTTTTGATATTCTGATTGCTTAAGGTAAGACCCGCTTGATTGTTTAAGAACACTGCAGATCCTGCAGGATTTACTGATAGTGAAGATAAATCGCCTCCAATAGCTCCAAATGCACCACCCATAGCTCTGAATCTTGCAGTTCCGGTTAAGTTGTCTTGCGCATAACGTACAGCATCTGAAACATCTTGAGAGTATGAGGCGCTGAAAGTTAATCCTGTTATAAGAAGGAATAATACTTTTTTCATTTAGTTTTAATTTTAAATAATTTCGTGTGATTAAGGAGAGTAAGAATTATCTTCTTCCTCCACCGCCAGATGATCTTCCTCCACCGCCACCGCCGCCAGATGATCTCATGCTTCCGCCGCCACTATTCATAGAACGTGATGGACTAGGAGAGTACGATCTCGAAGGAGCATTGTTACTGCTGTTATTGTAGCTTCTGTTTGTGGTGTTACTGCTGCTGTTGGATGATGATCTTCTGTTAGAATAATCGTAGCTGCTATTATTGTTTTGATATTGTCTTTGAGTACCTTGACTTTGCGTTGAACTTCTTCTATTAGTAAAAGTAGGACTTGAGTAAGATCTGTCAGTTGTAGATGATCCTCTTCTAAAGTCTGTTCCACTGCTTTGTCTGTTCGTGGTGTAGCTGCCTCTGTTAGTTGTATAAGTGTTAGAGCTGTTTCTATTGGTGAAGTTTCTGCCAGAATAGTTTCTGTTTGTAGAATAGGATCTGTTTGAAGAATAGTTTCTTCCGTCATAATAGCCGGCAGAACCTCTTCTTCCGCTACTGTAAGCATAGTTGTTGCGTCCGTAATATCCGGAATTGCCCCATCCGTAACCATAGCCGCCACCCCAATATCCAGGGTAACCCCATGCGTATCCAGGATAGCCCCAGTATCCGCCGCCGTAGCCCCAGCCTCCACCGTAGCCCCAGCCTCCGCCAAAGCCCCAGCCACCACCGTAACCCCAGCCACCACCGTAACCCCAGCCTCCGCCATAACCCCATCCGTAGTAAGGATAGCCCATGCCTAATCCCCAAGACCATGAATTGTTTGGATAAACATTTATAGCTACATCGGTATTACCGCTTCCCCAGGCAGGGTAAGAATTTGTGTTGGTTTGAGTGCTGTCGTCTGAATAGCTGCCATAGCTGTCTACGTCAGTAAAAATTTCATTGGGTTGTTCGTCCTCCTGCAAAGATTTGAAGTAATCTTTGTATTGATTATTAGCAGCCGTATTGGTCTGTGCATAGTTGTTGTTATTAGGTCTGCTACCATAAATACCGTCATTATCATGATAAGAGGTGTTTTGGTAAGAACCACACGATGTTGCCAGAAAACTTAGTAATCCAATTACGTATAGATAACTTGAGTTTCGGCGAAGAGAATTAGAAGTTTTCATATCTGTGGTGTTTTTTATTGTTACACATTACAAAAATAGTTAGTTTTGTGCTAACTTTTAGTTAAAATTATTTTAAACAAAATTTGTGCCAAATTATATAATATGAGTAAGAACCTTACTACGAGATCAGAAGATTATTCTAAATGGTATAACGAACTGGTTGTAAAGGCTGATCTGGCTGAAAATTCAGGGGTTAGAGGATGTATGGTTATTAAGCCATACGGATATGCTATTTGGGAAAAAATGCAAGCAGAGTTAGACAGAATGTTCAAAGAAACGGGACATCAAAATGCTTACTTTCCTTTGTTTGTACCTAAGAGCATGTTTGAAGCTGAGGAGAAAAATGCAGAAGGATTTGCAAAAGAATGTGCCATTGTAACACATTATAGATTAAAAAATGATCCGGATAAACCCGGAAAATTAATGGTAGATCCTAATGCTAAGTTAGAAGAAGAACTTATTGTTCGCCCGACTAGTGAAGCTATAATTTGGTCTACTTATAAAGGATGGGTACAATCATACAGAGATTTGCCTTTGCTTATTAATCAATGGGCTAATGTAGTGCGTTGGGAAATGCGTACTCGTTTGTTCTTAAGAACTGCAGAGTTTTTATGGCAGGAAGGGCATACCGCTCATGCTACAAAAGCAGAAGCAATAGAAGAGTCTGAAAAGATGATGAACGTTTATGCGGATTTCGTTCAGGATTTCATGGCGATTCCGGTTGTAAAAGGAATAAAAACCGAAACAGAACGTTTTGCCGGAGCTGATGAAACATATTGTATTGAAGCATTAATGCAGGATGGTAAGGCATTGCAAGCTGGAACATCACACTTTTTAGGACAAAACTTCGCAAAAGCATTTGATGTGAAGTTTGCTAATGCAGAAGGAAAACAAGAGCATGTTTGGGGAACATCATGGGGAGTTTCAACTCGTCTGATGGGGGCTTTGGTTATGACACACTCTGATGACCAGGGATTGGTATTGCCCCCTAACTTAGCACCTATACAAGTGGTTATTGTGCCGATTCATAAAACAGATGAGCAATTAGAGCAAATTACAGCAGCTGTTAATGACTTGATTGCTAAATTCAAAAAATTAAGAATTTCAGTTAAATATGATAACAGAACAACTCAAAAACCAGGATTCAAATTTGCTGAATGGGAATTAAAGGGTGTGCCTGTTAGAATTGCTGTTGGACCAAAAGATCTTGAAAACGGAACTTTTGAAGTAGCAAGACGTGATACTTTGACAAAAGAGGTAGTTGCAGCTGATGGAATCGTAAACTATATAAATGACTTGTTAGAGCAGATTCAATCGGATTTGTTTAACAAAGCTTTAGACTATCGTAATACACATATTACGGAAGTAAATAATTTTGAGGAGTTTAAGGAAATTTTAGATGGAAAAGGTGGTTTTGTATCGGCTCATTGGGATGGTACGGCAGCTACTGAAGAAAAGATAAAAGACCTGACAAAAGCAACAATTCGTTGTATTCCTTTGGACAGTGTAGAAGAGGCGGGAACCTGTGTATTTACTGGGAATCCTTCTTCAAAAAGAGTGTTGTTTGCTAAGGCATATTAAAAAAATATATTTTTTTTTGCATTAGGTGTTGTACATCTTAAAAATAGATGTATCTTTGCATCCGCATTAGAGAAACACACGGTCCGTTCGTCTATCGGTTAGGACGCCAGGTTTTCATCCTGGTAAGGGGGGTTCGATTCCCCCACGGACTACTTTTTTTCTTTGCATGTTGAGTTCTTACACTTAATAAAATTATGGTCCGTTCGTCTATCGGTTAGGACGCCAGGTTTTCATCCTGGTAAGGGGGGTTCGATTCCCCCACGGACTACAAAATTTCAATTTATTAAAATTGAAGAAACTTAGAAGAAAGCTGGTCTGTTCGTCTAGGGGTTAGGACTCCAGGCTTTCGTCCTGGTAACAGGGGTTCGATTCCCTTACAGACTACTAAAATTAGTTGTGAATAAGTTTTGTAAAATAAAGGTTGGTGTCTCGATTTTTATTTTATTAGTTAAAACCAAAGTGATTGTTTTTTTTGCAATTGTGGGAGGTTTTTCTTTTTTAACTAGTATTTATAATTATTATTACATCTAAAATTAAAAGAAAATGGCAAATCATAAGTCAGCATTAAAAAGAATCAGAAGTAACGAAAAAAGAAGAGTTCTTAACAGATACCAACACAAAACTACTCGTAATGCTATTAAAGCATTAAGAATAGCTACTGACAAATCTGATGCTACTGCAAAATTATCAACTGTAATTTCTATGATTGATAAATTAGCTAAAAAGAACATCATTCATGATAATAAAGCTTCAAACTTGAAGTCTAAATTAACTAAACATGTTGCTAAATTGTAATTAATTACAATTTCCTAAAAAATATAGAAAGTCCTCTTTTAGAGGACTTTTTTGTTTTTACAGAGATTGTGAATTGCGTGATTTTCTAACAGTTCTCCTAAACCTGTTAGGTATAAGATGAGTTAGAAAAAAATTAATATTTTAATAAATTTAGAACTAAAAACGTTTAGTATTCAGTATTGAAACAGCATTATTTAAAGAGAATAATTTAAATAAAATACCTTCATAACACCTGATAAAACAATTTTGTACAGGATCTTTTTTTATCTTTGAAACTCAGACTATTTTAATTAGAATGGCTTTATCTTTGAGTCTTCAGAAAATTGACAATCATTATGGAACAGAAAATACATCAGGGAAGAAACGTAAAACGTTTTAGAGAAATGCTTGGCATCAAACAAGAATCATTGGCTTTTGATCTTGGCGAAGAATGGAATCAGAAGAAAATTTCTATGCTGGAACAAAAAGATGTAATTGAAGATAATTTACTTAAACAAATATCAAGTTCATTAAGAATTCCAGTTGAAGCATTTCAAAATTTTAGTGAGGAACAAGCAATAAATGTTATTGCAAATACTTTTGGAGAACATGCCGTTGCATTTAATTATGGGACGATTAGCTTTAATCCAATCGATAAATTGGTTTCGCTTCATGAAGAGAAAATAGCATTATACGAGCGAATGCTAAAAGATAAAGAAGAAATGATGCTAAGAGTTGAAAAATTAATCAAGTAAATTATATCAAAATAATTAATTTTATAATACTAATGGAGTCAACCTTTTTCGGGACAACTCATTTCTAGTAAATATATCTGCCTTAATTTTTTTTATTCGTTATTGTTATCTTTGAACTTTAGGTACTAACAGGTACAACTTTTTTTCAATTGATATTGTACGTATGAAGTTATTTGATAAAGCAATCAATCTTTTTGACAAGTTTATTAAAGCCGATGTGGATTCTGAAAATCGTGCTTATGATTTTTATTTATTATTTGGAGATACAGACGAAAATAAATCTCCCTGGTTAAAATCAAATTGGTATACCATTTTCAAACCTTATTTCGAAACACTTCTTACTCCAGTTGATACTCTTAAAGAAACAGGAATCTACGTTAACAAGTTTAAAGCTGAAAACAGACTGACTAAAAAAGACGGCGAACAATTTATTTACCTTTCTGAAATGAAATTAGGACATTTAAAATGGGACGATAAATCACATGATAAATGGACAATTGAAAATGGTAGTGAAGAATATTTTGAACATTTTGAGCTTTGGACTCCAAGTCGGACAATTTGCGAAAAACGACAAATAGCACCAGATATTTTTATTTCGATAGCGAACCAGAGAGATTTTGATACTAAACGAAATGTTCAATTTGGTTGTTTTATCGTTGTTGCAGTTGCGAAGAGTTTAAAGATTGATGCAAGATCTGTTTTAGCTGAACTTTCAAAGAAAGCAAATATAAAAGCTACAGTTGTAAAAAGTAGAAGGTGGGGCGTACCCGAAAAAAATGGAAAATGGATTTTTTGTAATGGAATTCAGGATACTTTTAGCGCCGGTATTTACAAAGAACAAGATTTACACTCGATCGATTTTAATGATGTAGAATTTGAACCATTTTGGGAAATAATATATCAGCAGAAAGTATAAAGCTCAAAGTTTCTTAAATAATTTTTTAGTTTTATTCATAATTCAAAATAGCCCTGACAATTTATTGTCAGGGCTATTTTTTTATACTAGTAAAATAGCTTTCTCCCTTAATTGTACGATGAAATTTCATTTTTTCTTATTTGAGTTTATGCAATTTTTTTTAAAAAAAAATAGATCTCCGGTCTATGTAAAATATGTCTTAATCTGGTAGTATTTAAAGTTTTTAAAACTAGACAGCGATTTAAATTTGTGGAGTATAGAATGTAAAAAACTTATTGTTATCAGAACGACAAAAGTCCCCTGTTTTTAGATGGAAGTTGAAGATAACAAAAAAAGATACAGCTTATTATTTTGTTTTGAAAGTGTTTAAAAATAGAATAGTAAGTGAAACACTAGAAACGCTTATGAAAAAGACTACTCAATTAAGATGGATTGTATTTGCTTTGATGTTCTTTCAAAGTTATTTTATGGTAGCCCAGAATTATGTACCATTTACTAAAAGATTTGATAGGGGACTAAAAGGGGATATGTTGATTATTGGTAATAATATTGTGGGCCAACATAAAACAAGGCCTTATAATGGTACTTCAGATAATAATTCCATTAACATGGTTAATATCGATGTGGATAGTGACAATACTACAGTGAATTCCAGTAGTGCTACTTTGAAAATTCCAAAAGCTAATTGTTACAAAATAGTATATGCAGGTTTGTATTGGGGGGCACTTGAACGTAATGCAAGTATTATTGAGCAGGTGAAATTTAAATTGCCAACAGGTGGTTATGTTGACGTAGTTGGTAGCATCATATATGATAATTTTGCATATGCTTGTTACGCTGACGTAACAAATATCGTTAGTAATCAGGCTGATGCTCAGGGTGAGTATACAGTCGCAAACGTTAAGGCAAATACTGGATATGGCGCTGCCGCAGGGTGGTCACTTTTTGTTGTTTATGAAGACCCTACACTTCCTTCAAAATTTATTACTTCATTTGATGGATTTAGTAAAATATCAAATGGAAATTTAAACATACCTGTTTCCGGTTTTACTACGGTTCCGTCAGGACCAGTTCGTGCAAAATTTGCTTTTACTGCTTTAGAGGGTGATCGAAACATTGCAGGAGATTTCTTAAGTATTAATAATTCAAGGATTTCAGTTACTAATGGTGCCAATCAGCCTATACGACCAGTGGCAAACTTTTTTAATAGTACGATAACCCATGTAGATCCGGTAACTGGTATAACAGAGAACTTTATGGATCGTGTTCCACCAAGCACCAATACGATTTCTTATGATGCGGGTGTTTTAAATGTTAATAATCCTCAAAATAGGGTTATACGTAACAATGCTACTTCAGCTAATATTACTTTGGGAAGCTCCGGAGATGTTTACTATTATTATTTTAGCGCTCTTGCTATAGATGTTATTGAGCCTAATATTGCACTTACAAAAGTTGTTAAAAATACTGCTGGTACAGATGTTGGTGGTCAGACAGTAGCATTAGGTGATTATTTGACATATGAAATTGGTTTTCAAAATACAGGTTCTGATGATGCAACTTCATTCACGATTAGAGATGTTTTACCGGATAATGTTATATTTGATTATCCTGCTGGTTTAGGGACTTTACCTAGTGGTGTAACGGTACAAAGTTATAATGTTGCAACTAAAGAAATTACTTTTGCAATTGATGATGCGCTGGTTCGTAAGAACTCTCTAAATCAGACTGTAATAAAACTTCAAATTCAGGTTGATCCTGATTGTAATTCTTATGTAAATGCTTGTTCTGATAGTATTGACAATTCAGCGTATGCAACCTACAGAGGGATTGTAAGTTCTAGTATAATTACAGATGATCCAAGTATTAATTCTAATGTTGCATGTGTTTTAACACCTCAGCCTACTAATTTTGTAGCCGATATTTCTAATTGCCAATTTATTCAAAACGTTACCTTATGTGGTACTAGTATCGATTTAACAGCCGGTAGTGGTTATAACAGTTATACCTGGTATAGCGATGCGGCGCTTACGAATCAAATAGGGACCGGACAAACACTCAATGTAACAAATTCAGGAACATATTATGTTCGTAATGTAAGTGCAACTTGTACTTCTATTACGCAATCTTTTGTAGTCACAGATCCTGGAAATGTGAGTACTAATCCAGTTTCTCCATTTGAAGATGATCATGCAGTATGTCTTAATGATGGAAAAGAATTACCGCATATTATCTTATGTGGTGCTAATGTTTCAAGAAATATTAATATCAATATTTCAGGTACTACTAGTATCGTTTGGGAAAGACTGGATACAGCGAGTTGTACAGCAACATCCAATCCGGATTGTGCTAATGAAGACCCGGCATGTACTTGGAATTCTGTAGGCAGTGGTTCTAGTTATACTGCAAATACTGCCGGACAATATCGTTTAACATTAAATTATACAGGAGGTTGCTTTAGCCGCTTTTATTTTAATGTTTATACCAACTTATTAAATCCGACAGAAACGCATAAAGATATTATTTGTACAACACCAGGAAATATTACAATTGGAGGTGTTTCCGGTAGTTATGAGTACAGTATTGATGGTGTAAATTATGTGCCAAGTAATAGTTTTGATATAGCTACTCCAGGTTTATATACAGCTTATATTAGACAGGTAAATGCGCCGGCAAACAGTTGTATTTTTACCATTTCTAATATTTTAATTAGTCAGCCAATATTTACTGCTACCAGAACTATAGTAGACCCATTATGTTATGGTGGCACGGGAGAAATTCATGTTGGCGCAAATGGAATCGGATCTCAATCTCAATATTATTACAGGCTTCTCGATGCCACAGGAACCCAAATAGATAATGTTGGTCCTATAAGTCAATCTAACTATAATTTTACTAATTTGCCTACTAATGCAAATTATACTATAGAAGTCACTACAGATGATGGTTGTTTTTTTGCTTTATATGCTTACATACAGGGTTACTGGAATCAGCCTTTTATTGCTAATGCTGCATTAATTGAACCTTTAACTTCTTGCGATTATAAGGGAAAGATTAAAGTAATAACGACGGGAGGTAGTGCACCATATTTTTATTATATAAATGGTTCGACAAATTTTCAAACCTCAGATGAAATTGATATTACAGCTCCGGGTGTTTATGATATTGAGGTTTTAGATTCTAATAACTGTGCAATTCAAACATCAATTACGGTTACAGATAATCCAAAACCTGTTTACACGCTTACAAGTACAAACAGTAATTGCTACAATGGTGCTGCTGAAATTAGGGTTACGGTTGCAAATGCAAATGGTTATGCAATGTCTTATAGTGTTGATAATGGTGTAACTTTTCAAAACACACCTCTTTTTTCTAATTTATATCCTGGTACGTATGACGTAGTGGTTAAATATGGTATATCTTATTCACCAGTACCAGGTCAGGCGCCTGTTGTAAAATATTGCGAAGATAAAAGCCAAATCGTTATTACAGGGCCAACTTCTGCTATTTCTGCATCAGGAGGTGTGGCAGGTTTAACAGGATGTACATTGGCTGGACAAGGCGGTAAATTGAGAATTAATAATGTGCAGGGAGGAACTGCTCCTTATGAATATAGTTTTGACGACGGTATTACATGGCAGCCAACAAAAGAAAAAGACGTATTGCCCGGACAATACATTCTAAAAGTAAAAGATGCAATAGGTTGTGAATATACGATTCCTTATAGCGTTATTTTAGATCCTAAACCGTCAGACCCAATAATTACAATTGATCCTCCAGTGTTTAATTGTAATGGTACTGCAACAACTGTGGTAACAGTTACCAATAATAGTTCTGCTAATTTTAGTTATGAATTTTATTTAGATGGTATTCCAAACACACCTATAACAAATACTGTATTTACGAATGTAACTAGCGGAAATCATATGGTTACTGTGGATTATAAAGTTACGAGTGTATCTACGTATAGTAACTTATTAATAGAAGACTTTGGAAGGGGAGATGATACAACAACACCAGGAATTCATCCTGCTTATTGTTGGGAGAAACAGGATAATGTAATAGATTGTAATGGCTCAATTCTATTAAATGATGGTGAGTATGTAGTAACTAAAGCATTATTACCAGATCATGCTAATAATTTTAATTGGGTTTTGCCTAAAGACAATACAGCGGTTATTAATAATACACCTCAAATCGTTGATGGTAGATTTTTAGCAGTAAATGTTGGAGGTGTAGTGCCAATTGGAGGTATTTTATACAAAAAAACAATTGTAGATGTTATACCAAATCAGGATATTCAGGTATCTCTTTATATGCTTAATTTATTAGCACCACATAATAATTTACCATCTCCTCAATTAGCAATAGAGCTTCGGGATGCTAATGGAGTTACTATACCTGGAGCTTCTAAAACTACAGCGCTTATTCCGAGAGATGGACAGTGGCATGACTCCACAACCTTAGGAAATGGTCAGGTATTAACTTTAAACCCAGGGAATAATACTACTTTAGATTTTGTTATTTTATCAAATAGTCAGGTTATTACAGGTAATGATTTAGCGATAGATGATATTTGGGTTCGTCAGATCCCGGAATCTTGTCTTTCTACAAAAGATTTTCCTTTTGTTGTTCCAACGGACAAAGCTTTTAAAGCGTCAGTGACAGGTTTTAAAGATGTTAGTTGTTTTGGCCAAAGTAATGGAGAAGTAACTATTACGGCAGAAAACTTTAAACCATCTTATGGTTTTGATTATTCATTAGATAATGGAACTACCTGGATTAATTCTATGGTTTCACCCGTTACTATTACAGGATTATCGGCTACAAATTATAACATACAAGTGCGTTATGATGCTTCAGCTTCAACATGTGTTCAGCCCATAGCTCATACAGTAGGTTCACCGCCACTTTTAACGATAAGTGCCTCGGTAACCAGTCTGGCTACTTGTATTCAGGGAGCTACCATTACTGCTACGGCAACAGGCGGAACGACTCCTTATGAGTTTGAATTAAGAGATGCTGCAGGAGTTGCTGTTATCGCACCTTTCCAGTCTTCGGGTATTTTTACCAATGTTGGAGCGGGAGTGTATACGGTGTTCACACGAGATAATAATGCTTGTTCTTCAAGCGCTTCTGCTCAGGTAACGGTTATGTCGCCGGTTTTATTGGCAGCAGCTTTATCGAACAGTTCAAATTTATGTTATAGTTCGACAAGTCCTGCGACTTTAGTAGTTATAGCAAACGGAACAGCTCCTT
>NZ_MUGW01000053.1:0-1412 GCF_002217285.1 Flavobacterium hercynium
CAGGTATAAGCGGTTACGGTGGCGACACCATTATCGCCACAGGCATTGTACCATCCGGAAGGATTATACCATTCCAGACAATTTTTGGTGGTATTAAAAATGGTTAAACCTTCTGCGGGGTTGCTAATCGCATCTCTTTCTGTTGTGGTTAAACGTGGGGGCAGAAACCCTTTGTGTTTGCTCGCGAGTTCTAAAACCGCTGAGGCATCAGGATTAGGAATTCCGATCCCGACCTGCGACTGCATGCTATATCCTACAAGCAATAGGAGTAGTAATGTAAAGTTCTTCATGTAATTATTTTTTTGCTTTTTGTCAATTCGATACTTAAAAAAAACTACCCAAATGAGCTAAAAAGAATGATCTGTAAAGAGACAAAATTCAGTGCAATAAATACTTCTTAATTGTACCATAATAGGACATTATTACAAGAAACAAACCCCAAAATTTCAGCTGAAATTTTGGGGTTTAGAAGTATTTTGGGTTGTATTTAATGTTTTTTTTAGTTCTTTATACATCTTATACTACGACCCTCTGATGCTGGAGCATTGCTAATCCCAGCATTAAGGGGGGATATACTAAAGAAAAAGGGAAACCTTGCAGCTTGACTATTAGTACTACTACTCCAATAACCAGAAGAAATTCCTGTAAAAGTGTAAGTCCCGTTAACATTTCGATGTCCTGTTACAGGCAGTTTTAGTGGCGTATTACTAAATGCAGTTGTGCTATTTGTTATGTTAGCTTGTCTCATTTCGTTTTGCCATTCTGTTCTGGTTGGCAATCGAAAACCGGCAGGACACGGATTGTTAGTACCAGTAAGACCTTGCCATAAATTATAATTAGTAGGTGAACGCCAATTATTAGTTGTTGCTGATGTAATTATAAAATCCCCATGTCCTGGAGAATCTGTTCTTGCTATAGTAGGGTTAAGAGGAGAGTTTAACTTTTCGTGTCCGTCAGTAGCACGTCCCCATTGATACAAATCCCCGTATTGTGCCGCATCGGTCATAGAGGTTGCCGGAGCTGTGGCACCAAGATTAAAAGCCATCCAGGTTTGTCCCGCTGCACCTATAACTGTTATAATTTTGATATCAGTAATTCTGCTAAAACTACAGCTGTTAGGGCTGGTGTTCAAAGCAAAGGTATGATTTCCTGCTACAAGAGGTATACCCGCTGCATGAAGTACGATATCATGATTACCTATTGAGGTAAAATTACCTCTGGCACTAAAGGTTACACCGTTTTCGGTAGCACTAATGTCGTAACTTCCGGGAACGGAAACGGTAGCGGTAATGGTCTGGCTTACGCCCGATACTGGGGTTCCGGCTTCCATAGTACCCGTTTCAAGAGTACCGCAGGTATAAGCGGTTACGGTGGCGACACCATTATCGCCACAGGCATTGTACCATCCGGAA
>NZ_MUGW01000053.1:1481-16353 GCF_002217285.1 Flavobacterium hercynium
ATATCCTACAAGCAATAGGAGCAGTAATGTAAAGTTCTTCATGTAATTATTTTTTTGCTTTTTGTCAATTCGATACTTAAAAAAAGCTACCCAAATGAGCTGAAAAGAATGATCTGTAAAGAGACAAAATTCAGTGCAATAAATACTTCTTAATTGTACCATGATAGGACATTATTACAAGAAACAAACCCCAAAATTTCAGCTGAAATTTTGGGGTTGTTTGGATGTATTTTTGGATGTATTTAATGCTTTTTTGTTAGTCTTTGATGCAGCGTACCGACATTCCATTAGCTTGATCAGCCCCACTACGACTATTTTGACCTGTATCTAATAATTTATAATTAACCCTAAGGCCACTTGTATCACTACTCCAGTAACGACCTTCAACTCCAAGATTACTATAGCTTGCATTATTATTTGCACGATATCCTGCTGCTGGTAATTTTAATACAGAACTAAATGCAGTCGGCATATCTTTTATATTAGAATTAGAAAATTCTTGATTCCATTCTGTAATGGTAGGGACACGAAAACCAGCAGGACAAGGATTATTAATTCCATTAATACCTTGCCATAAATTAACATTTGTTGTTGAACGCCAATTGCTTGTGTTTGTTATAAAATTACCATGTCCGGGAGAGTCTCCTTGTGATTGAGTACTGATCCTGGGTGAATTCATCTTTTCATGACCATCGGTACCACGTCCCCATTGATAATAGTCCCCGTATTGCGCAGCATCCGTCATAGAGGTTGCCGGAGCAGTGGCGCCAAGATTAAACGCCATCCAGGTTCTTCCTCCCGCACCAATAACTGTTATAATTTTGATATCAGTAATTCTACTAAAACTACAGCTGTTGGGACTGGTATTTAAAGCAAAAGTATGATTACCTGCGACAAGAGGTATACCTGTTGCATGAAGTACAATATCATGATTGCCTGCAGAAGTAAAATTACCTCTGGCACTAAAGGTTACACCGTTTTCGGTAGCACTAATGTCGTAACTTCCGGGAACGGAAACCGTAACGGTAATAGTCTGGCTCACGCCCGATACAGGGGTTCCGGCTTCCATAGTACCCGTTTCAAGCGTATTACAGGTATAAGCGGTTACTGTAGCGACACCATTATCGCCACAGGCATTGTACCATCCGGAAGGATTATACCATTCCAGACAATTTTTGGTGGTATTAAAAATCGTTAAACCTTCTGCGGGGTTGCTAATCGCATCTCTTTCTGCTGTGGTTAAGCGTGGGGGCAGAAAACCTTTTTGTTTGCTCGCAAGTTCTAAAACCGCTGAGGCATCAGGATTAGGAATTCCGATCCCGACCTGCGAAAATAGGCTGTAGGATATAAGTAATGTTACTGATAGTATACAATTTTTCATGTTCTTATTCATTTTTCGTTTTCCCATAATTTTATAGTTAACTATCTGAATTAGGGAAATAATACTATACAAAGTCACGAAATTCTTTATAATAAATGCGTCTAAATAGTATTACATTAGGACATTATTTACATAAACAAACCCCAAAAGTACCGTTGTAATTTTGGGGTTGCCAGAATTATTTAGGATTAAATTAAATGCTTTTTTTCTTAATCTTTGATGCAGCGTACGCTAAATCCATGAGATTGCGCATTTTGAGTGTCGGTACGTTCATGAGTTGCAGACAAATTTTTGAAAATAACATCATTTCCATTTGTAGTACTTGTCCAATAATTAGAATGAGTTCCAAGTTGTAAATATGCTCCACTAGCATTTAAGCGATATCCCGGAGCTGGTAATTTAAGTATCGAATTAAAGGCTTCTGCTGTGTTTCTTATAGAATAATCGTTAAATTCTTTTTCCCATTCTGCTCTTGTAGGAATTCTAAAACCAGTTGGACAAGGATTATTGATTCCATTAACACCTTGCCATAAATTAACATTTGTTGTTGATCGCCAATTTGTTCCGTTTGTTATAAAATTACCATGACCAGGAGTATCTCCTGCAGATTGTGTACTTGTTCTGGCTGAATTTTGCTTTTCATGTCCGTCAGCACCTCTACCCCATTGAAAATAATCACCAAACTGTGCGGCATCATTTATAGCTGTTGCCGGTGCTGTAGCACCAAGATTGTATGCCATCCAGATTCTTCCTGATATACTTGTAACAGTGGTGATAGTACTTCTTCTAAAACTACAGCTGTTAGGACTAGTATTTAAAATAAAATCATGATCACCTCCCGCAATGGGAGTGCCCGCCGCATGAAGTACGATATCATGATTGCCGGCAGAAGTAAAATTACCTCTGGCGCTAAAGGTCACACCATTTTGCGTAGCGCTAATATCGTAACTCCCGGGAACCGTAACCGTAGCAGTAATAGTCTGGCTCACGCCAGATACAGGAATTCCGCTCGTCATAGTACCGGTTACCAGTGTGCTACAGGTATAATTGGTTACCGTAGCGACACCATTATCGCCGCAGGCATTGTACCATCCTGAAGTCAAATACCATTCAAGACATTTTTTAGTGGTGTTATAAATGGTTAAACCTTCTGCGGGCTGACTAATGGCGTCTCTTTCTGCAGTGGTTAAGCGTGGGGGCAGAAACCCTTTTTGTTTGCTCGCAAGTTCTAAAACCGCTGAGGCATCAGGATTAGGAATTCCGATTCCTACCTGCGACTGCATGCTATATCCTACAAACAATAGGAGTAGTAATGTAAAGTTCTTCATGTAATTATTTTTTTGCTTTTTGTCAATTCGATACTTAAAAAAAAATACACAAATGAGCTAAAAAGAATGATCTGTAAAGAGACAAAATTCAGTGTAATAAATACTTCTTAATTGTACCCAAATAAGACATTTTTACAAGAAACAAACCCCAAAATTTTAGCTGAAATTTTGGGGTTGTTTAGAAGTATTTTTGGTTGTATTTAATGCTTTTTTGTTAGTCTTTGATGCAGCGTACGCTATATCCAGATGCCCGATAAACACCAGCGTTACCAAAGCTTGATGCAGAGTATTTTATCATACTAAAATTACCGCTTGTAGTGCTAGTCCAATAGCTAAACGCAGTTCCAGCATCAGTGAAAGCCCCAGTCCTTAAATCGCGCTCTCCTGCAAGTGGTAATTTTAAGACTGAATTAAATGCAGTCGCACTATCTACTATTCCTGATGCATTGAATTCATTTTCCCATTCTTGAAGTGTTGGTATTCTAAAACCGGCAGGGCAAGGGTTATTTATACCATTAACACCCTGCCATAAATTAGCATTAGAAGTTGAACGCCAATCTAATGGAAGATTTGTACTAGTTATAAAATTACCATGCCCAGGGTTATCTCCCGTTGATAGGTTAGGGTTAACAGGAGAGTTTACCTTTTCATGTCCATCAGTACCACGCCCCCATTGATAATAGTCCCCATATTGTGCCGCATCTGTTGCAGAACTTGCCGGAGCAGTTGCGCCAAGATTAAACGCCATCCAGATTTTTCCTGCTCTACCTCTAACAGTTGGAACTTCTGTCGTTCTTCTGAATGTACAGGTATTTGGACTTGTATTCAAAGTAAAATCGTGGTCTCCTCCTGCAATGGGTGTGCCTGTTGCGTCAAGTACGATATCATGATTGCCTATAGCAGTAAAATTACCATGTGCACTAAAAGTTACACCGTTTTCGGTAGCACTAATGTCGTAACTTCCGGGAACGGAAACGGTAGCGGTAATGGTCTGGCTTACGCCCGATACTGGGGTTCCGGCTTCCATAGTACCCGTTTCAAGAGTACCGCAGACATAGCTGGTTACGGTAGCGACACCATTATCGCCACAGGCATTGTACCATCCGGAAGGATTGTACCATTCCAGACAATTTTTGGTGGTATTAAAAATGGTTAAACCTTCTGCGGGGTTGCTAATCGCATCTCTTTCTGCTGTTGTTAAGCGTGGGGGCAGAAACCCTTTTTGTTTGCTGGCGAGTTCTAATACTGCCGAAGCATCAGGATTAGGAATTCCGATTCCTATTTGTGAAAACATGCTGTTACATACAAGCATTGCTATCAGTACAATAAAGTTTTTCATCTTCTTATTTGTTATTTCTTTTCCGTAATTTGATAGCTATCTATTTGAATTAGGAAAATAATTATATACAAAGTGACGAAATTTCTTATGACAAATACATCTAAATAGTATTATATCAGGACATTATTAAAAAATAAACCCCAAAAGTACGGTTGTAATTTTGGGGTTGTCAGAATTATTTAGGATTGTATTAAATGCTTTCTTTCTTAGTCTTTGATGCAGCGTACGCTGTTTCCACTAGCTCTTTGTACGAGATTTTGATAATCAATACGAGTTTGAGTAAAAGTAACAGCTTGGCCGGTAGAAGCACTAGACCAATACAGACCTCTTAACGCGGTATTAGAATACTGTCCATTAGTATTTTTTGACCCTGCAATGGGTAATTTCAATGCTGAAGCAAATGCAGTTGCAGCATTTGTTATAGCAGAGGAGTTAAATTCGGCTATCCATTCTTGCGCTGTAGGTAAGCGAAAACCAGCAGGACAAGGATTATTAATACCAGTAACACCCTGCCATAAATTATTGTTGGCCGGTGAACGCCAATCACTAGGAATTCCAGTTCCTATTATAAAATTAGCATGTCCCGGAGAATCATTGCGTGATAGTGTAGTTGTGGTACCGGAGTTTAGTTTTTCATGACCATCAGTTTCGCGTCCCCATTGATAATAGTCCCCATATTGTGAAGCATCATTAGAGGCTGCTGCCGGAGCTGTAGCACCAAGATTGTATGCCATCCAGATTCTTCCTGATCCCCCTACAACAGTTTGAATTTTAGGAGTAGTAGTTCTTCTAAAACTACAGCTGTTAGGACTTGTATTTAAAACAAAATCATGATCTCCTGCTGTAGTGGGCGTTCCCGCGGCATGAAGTACGATATCATGATTGCCAGCAGATGTAAAATTACCTCTTGCG
This sequence comes from Flavobacterium hercynium, assembly GCF_002217285.1. Lineage (GTDB taxonomy): Bacteria > Bacteroidota > Bacteroidia > Flavobacteriales > Flavobacteriaceae > Flavobacterium > Flavobacterium hercynium. Next base: position 6,442 of record NZ_MUGW01000053.1, read on the forward strand.
CTAAAGGTCACACCATTTTGCGTAGTACTAATATTGTAGCTGCCGGGAACCGTAACCGTAGCGGTAATGGTCTGGCTCACGCCAGATACAGGAGTTCCGGCTTCCATAGTACCCGTTACAAGTGTGCTACAGGTATAATTGGTTACCGTAGCGACACCATTATCGCCGCAGGCATTGTACCATCCTGAAGCCAAATACCATTCCAGACATTTTTTAGTGGTGTTGTAAATGGTTAAACCTTGCGCGGGCTGGCTAATGGCATCCCTTTCTGTTGTGGTTAATCTTGGGGGTAAAAATCCTTTTTGTTTGCTCGCGAGTTCTAAAACCGCTGAGGCATCAGGATTAGGAATTCCAATTCCTATTTGTGAAAACATGCTGTTACATACAAGCATTGCTATCAGTACAATAAAGTTTTTCATGATCTTATTCATTTTTCGTTTTCCTGTAATTTTATAGTTAACTATCTGAATTAGGGAAATAATTATATACAAAGTGACGAAATTCCTTATGATAAATACATCTAAATAGTATTATATCAGGACATTATTAAAAAATAAACCCCAAAATTTCAGCTGAAATTTTGGGGTTGTTTAGAATTATTTTGGGTTGTATTTAATGTTTTTGTTAATCTTTGATGCAGCGTACGCTAAGTCCTCTACCCCGTTCCATAATAGCCCCAAAAGTTCCGGTAAAAGATTTAGAACCACTTCGAATGCCAAATGTATCACAACTCCAATAATAACCAGCGGTTCCTGTATCTTGATATCGACCATTTGTATTATTGCGAAACCCAGAAACCGTTAACTTTAGTACAGATCTAAAAGCCGTCGCATTACTTACGATTCCCGATTGTGCAAATTCACTATCCCATTCTGCAATTGTAGGCAGGCGAAATCCGGCAGGGCAAGGGTTATTTGTACCTCCATTAGTTCCCTGCCATAAATTATTATTAGCCGGTGAGCGCCAATCAGATGATGTAATTATAAAATCGGAATGTCCGGGAGAATCTGTTGTTGATAGATTTGCATTATTAGCAGAGTTTCTTTTTTCATGACCATCAGTACCACGCCCCCATTGATAGTAATCACCATATTGTGCCGAATCAGTCATAGAGGTTGCCGGAGCTGTAGCACCAAGATTATACGCCATCCAGGTTTCTCCTGCTGCACCCGTTACAGTTGCAATTGGAGGAAAAATTGTTCTGCTAAAACTACAATTGTTTGGACTTGTGTTTAAAGTAAAATTATGATTTCCCGCTACAGTGGGTGTACCTACTGCGGTAAGGACAACAGTTTGGGTACCTGTCGCTGAAAAAATACCCATAGAAGAAAAAATCACACCATTTGCAGTAGCCTTAATATTATACGTACCTGCTTTAGTAACTGTAGCGGTAATAGTTTGGGTAACACCTCCCGCTATAGCTACTCCTTCTGTCATTGTACCCGCGCTGGCTGTATTACAGTCGTACTGGCTCACAATGCTTGGACCTGTAATCGTTGTTCTTGTAAAACTACAGGAGTTTGGACTTGTGTTTAAAGTAAAATTATGATTCCCTATTGCAATAGGTGTACCTGTAGCATGAAGTACTACCTGATGATCACCAACAGAGGTAAAATTACCACTGGCACTAAAAGTTACCCCATTTTCAACAGCGCTAATATCGTAACTCCCGGGAACGGAAACTTTGGCCGTAATGGTTTGGCTTACACCGGAAACAGGATCTCCTGCTGTCATAGTACCCGTTGCAAGAGTAGAACAGTCGTAATTGGTTACGGTAGCTACGCCATTGTCGCCACAGGCATTGTACCATCCGGAAATATTGTACCATTCTAAACAATTTTTAGTGGTGTTAAAAATGGTTAAACCTTGTGCGGGCTGGTTAATGGCGTCTCTTTCAACGGTTGTTAAACGCGGAGGCAAAAAGCCTTTTTGTTTACTGGCGAGTTCTAATACAGCAGAAGCATCAGGATTAGGAATTCCGATACCTACTTGTGCCTGAACGCTGTAACCTATAAGCAGTAATAAGCAGAGTGTAAAGTTCTTCATCTATAATTTTTTGTTTTACTATTTTCTAAAAAAGGATCCGAAAAATGAAAAAAAGTTAATTTACAAAGAGACAAAATCATCCAGGAAAAATACTTTTAAATTCGGACAGGTTAGGACATATTTTATAAAAAACAAACCCCTAAATTACGGCTGTAATTTAGGGGTGTAAAAGTGAATTAAAGTAAAGATGTTCTGTTTTTTGTTAATCTTTGATACAGCGTACGCTAAGTCCGTGTGCTGGCTGTTCAGCGAGAGTGCTCCCGCTGAGATTTGTAAATTCAACTTTAGGACGCCTACCAAAATTAGAATTAGTAGAACTTGTCCAATAATGGCCTTCACTGCCTCTTCCTGCATAGCTGTTAAAGGAATTTCGAAATCCTGGAGTTGGCAATTTTAGTACAGAATTAAATGCAGCGGTAGTATTTCTCATATTGCCTTTAATAAATTCGTTTTGCCATTCTATTGCAGTAGGTACTCTAAAACCGGTAGGACAAGGATTATTAATACCATTAACGCCTTGCCACAAATTAGTATTATCAGGTGAAATCCAACTCTTTCTAAGTCCTGTTGGAAATATAAAATTACCATGTCCGGGAAAAGGTGTTGTTGCTTGCGTAGTGATGAAAGGAGAGTTAAATTTTTCATGTCCATCAGTATCACGCCCCCACTGATAATAATCGCCATATTGTGCAGTATCAGTCATAGATGTTGCCGGAGCTGTGGCACCAAGATTATACGCCATCCAGGTTTCTCCTGCTGCACCAATGACTGTTGTAATTGTAGTAACCGTTGTTCTGTTAAAAGTGCAGGTGTTTGGACTTGTGTTTAAAGTAAAATTATGATTTCCCGCTACAGTGGGTGTACCTACTGCGGTAAGTACAACAGTTTGGGTACCTGTCGCTGAAAAAACACCCATAGAAGAAAAAATCACACCATTTGCAGTAGCCTTAATATTATACGTACCTGTTTTAGTAACTGTAGCGGTAATAGTTTGGGTAACACCTCCCGCTATAGCTACTCCTTCCGTCATTGTACCCGCGCTGGCTGTATTACAGTTGTACTGGCTCACAATGCTTGCACCTGTATTAGTTGTTCTTGTAAAACTACAGGAGTTTGGACTTGTGTTTAAAGTAAAATTATGATTCCCTATTGCAATGGGCGTACCTGTAGCATGAAGTACTACCTGATGATCGCCAACAGAGGTAAAATTGCCACTGGCACTAAAAGTTACCCCATTTTCAACAGCGCTAATATCGTAACTCCCGGGAACGGAAACTTTGGCCGTAATAGTTTGGCTTACACCGGAAACAGGATCTCCTGCCGTCATAGTACCCGTTGCAAGAGTAGAACAGTCGTAATTGGTCACGGTAGCTACGCCATTGTCGCCACAGGCATTGTACCATCCGGAAATATTGTACCATTCTAAGCAATTTTTAGTGGTATTAAAAATGGTTAAACCTTGTGCGGGCTGGTTAATGGCATCTCTTTCAACGGTTGTTAAACGCGGAGGCAAAAAGCCTTTTTGTTTACTGGCGAGTTCTAATACAGCAGAAGCATCAGGATTAGGAATTCCAATGCCTACCTGTGCCTGAACGCTGTAACCTATAAGCAGTAATAGACAGAATGTAAAGTTCTTCATATATTATTATTATTATTATTATTATTATTATTTTGTTTTACTATTTCTAAAAAAGGATCCGAAAAATGAAAAAACTTTAATTTACAAAGAGACAAAATCATCCAGGAAAAATACTTTTAAATTCGGACAGGTTAGGACATATTTTTATAAAAAATAAACCCCTAAATTACAGCTGTAATTGGGGATTTGACAAAAGTTATATACTACAAATAAAGAAACTAAATTGGCATCTGTTTTTAGTATTTAGTCTTTGATGCAGCGTACAGAAAGACCATTTGCTCTATTACCCGCTAAATCAATATACGATGAGGTGGCTCCAATACGATAATAATTACTATGTGTGGTTACGGTACTAGTCCAATACCTGCCCTGGCTTCCTCTGAATTCCATTTTATTACTCCTTTCACGATTTCCTGCCGCAGGGATTTTCAATATTGAATTGAAGGCAGATGCTACACCTGTAACATTACCTGCTTTAAACTCTCCTTCGAATTCTGCACTTGTAGGTACGCGAAAACCATCCGGACAAGGATTATTATTTCCCTTAACAGTCTGCCATAAATTATTATTTACGGTTATTTGCCAGTTGGCATTTCCGGTTATAAACAGACCATGTCCCGGATCATCTGTTGGTGACCGCGTAGAAGTAGTAGCTGAGTTTTCGTCTCCATGCCCGTCATTGCCACGACCCCACTGATAATAACCACCATATTGGTCTGACATCGAGGCTGACGGAGCCGTTGCACCCAGATTATACGCCATCCAGATTCCTCCTCCTGCACCTGTAACCGTTAAATGAGTCACCCGGCTAAAAGTACAGTTAACAGGAGTTGTATTTAAAGTAAAAGTATGCGAACCATAATTGGCGGGTATTCCGGTAGCAGTAAGCACAATATCATGCATACCTAATGCCGTCAAATTACCTTTAGCGCTAAACGTAACGCCATTTGCCGTGGCACTTATATCATAGCTTCCTACAGTTTTAACATTTACCGTAATAGTTTGACTTACGCCCGATACACGAGTTCCTTCTACCATAGTACCGGTTGTAGCAGTAGTACAAATGTAACTGTCTATTATCGCAATTCCATTATCGCCACAGGCATTGTACCATCCTGTAGTAAGGTACCATTCTAAGCATTTTTTGGTGGTGTTATAAATGGTAAGTCCCAAAGCAGGCCGCGTGATAGCATCCCTTTGAGCTGTTGTTAAACGGGGGGGTAAAAAACCTTTTTCGATACTCGCAAGTTCCAGTACACAAGAAGCATCAGGATTAGGAATGCCGATTCCTATTTGCGATTTCATACTAAAACATAGTAATAGTGCCATTATCAATGTAAATTTCTTCATTATGGTATTTTCAATTACAGCTCTAAAATCATTGTACTTATCAGTTCGGTAGAGGTAAACTTTAAGTTATAAGAGTAGAATACAAAGTGATAAAATTTTACAGCATAATTACATTTAAAAACTATCAGATTAAGGTTTTTTTTGAATTGTGAATTGTGAATTGTGAGTTGTGAATGGTGAACTTGAAACTTGAAACCTGACGCGAGGCTGAAAGCCGAACAGACGGAGTAAACCTGAAACTTGAAACCTGAAACAACAAACAACAAACAACAAACAACAAACAAAAACCAACAACCCAAAAAAATGGCTTAATCTGATATTTTTATGACAAATTGAAACTGTGCTTTTAATTTACTTTACGAAAAAACTGATAGTAAATATTTTAAAAGCCTTTACACTATGTCGTCATCATTTAAAGATCAGATTCAGGTAACTATAAGCGGTTACACCAAAAGAGTACTTTTCTCGGATTTAAAACTCACTCAGCGCATGATGGAGCATCATGATTTTTCTTTCACCTGGATGTATAGCGGAAGTACGATCATTTCCCCCGAAGAACAAGCAGAAGCGATTCGAAAATACACCGCCAACGAAGTTATTTTTACCTTTAAAAGTAGAAATGGCGAAATAAAAGTCATGAGCAAGGGAATTATCAACGAGCTCATTTCGATTTATGAAAAAGGAAGTCCGCGTGGGTTGTATGTTAAGGGAATTAGTCACACTGTTCTTTTAAGTGAACAACCTAAATCGAGAGTGTTTTTAGAGAAGAACATCAAAGAAGTTGCCCTGAAAATTTTTGAAGACGAAACAGCTGGCGAATTTTATCAGTCCGAAGCCATTCAGCCCCGCTACAAAAAAATGTTTCCTGCGATTACCCAATACAACGAAACCAGTTTTGATTTTCTAAAACGACTTGCCGCTTTTCATGGCGAATGGTTTTATTTTGATGGCATGCGCATGCAATTTGGCAATCTGAAATCATCAAAAGTCAAGTTAAAAAACTATGTAACCTTGTATGATTTCACGATCAAAAGTAAACTCAAATCACATAAAACGTCGCTTGCGGGTTACGATCCCAACAATGCACTAAGTATAAAAAGCGCTAAAGCCGTGACCGCAGCAGGAAGTGCAGACGGTTTTTCGGCTATGACCCGTCGTGATCAGTTGGTGGTAGCCTTGCCCAATACATCGATTCCATCGTATACCAATCAGGCAAAAAATACAACCGAAATCGAAGAATTAGCCCAACGCCAAGTAGCAGCATACGATGCCAACAGTACCATTTATACCGGAAAGGCGTATGTACCCATTGGTGTTGGACAAATCTTTACGGTTCAAAATAAAGAAGTCTACCACGAACTTGTAGCCATAAAAGTGACCCATTTTGGAGAATACGACGGACAATACCGATGCAAGTTTAAAGCCATTCCGGCAGATGTTGAAGTGCCGCATTATACGAACATAGAAGTTTCTGCAAAAGCCGATACTCAACCCGCAATTGTAATAGACAACAATGATCCCGAAGGATTAGGACGTGTAAAAGTAAAATTCTACTGGGCGAATTATGATGCCAACAGCGATTGGATGCGTGTCATGCAACAATACTCAGGAAAAAGCTGGGGACAATACAACAGACCTGAAATAGGCGATGAGGTTTTGGTGAGTTTTGAAAACAGAAATGTCAATCATCCTTACGTTTCAGGCTCACACTACAACGGCAAAGCCAAACCCGAATTTTTTGATTCCAACAACAGCACCAAAGGCTGGAAATTCAGATTTGGGCAAGTATTTAAGTTTATAGAAAAAGTGGGTATTTGGCTTTCTGACCCAAGCGGCAATGAACTGCATTTGAATGAGGAAACCAAAAGTATCAGTTTAACATCCAGCGAAACGATCAGAATAAAGGCGAAGAATATCATTTTTGATGCTTCTGAAAGCATTACAATAAAAGCTGGGCAAAACATTGTAGAAACTGCGGGTGTAAATAAGTCCAGTATTGTAGGTGTAGAAAATAGAATAGAAGTTGGAGGAGATCTTTTGATGAAGGTTAAAGGAGAACTATTTGAAAGCATCGATGGCGATGTACATTCTGAGGTTAAAAAAGATAGAAATGTAATAGATCATTCTGGTTTTGTTTCCCAGAGTAAGAATGCTGAATTTCATTCAAAAGACAAAATTGCTAATAATGGTACAAGCGGAACTTCACAAAACTAAACAAAGATGTCAAGAACAAGAGTAGTAAAGGGAAAAATTACAGAAATAACGGGAGGCACATACAGGATTTTTTCAAAGAATATTGAAATTAATTCAGAGGGACGCATAGATTATTATGCTCCACAATATACCTATGGAGAGCCTGAAAAATATGTACCCAGACAACCTGAAGGATCTGTAAACATATTTGTTGGGATGTTCTTTGACGGTACAGGCAACAACCGTTTTAACTCAGATAGTGTTTATTACTCTAAAATAAAGAGTAGTGCCGACAAGCTGAAAGCCGAGGATATTCCGGTAAACCAGGAAACAGAAATTATTGTTGAAGATGGAAATAAAAAGCAAAAAAAGGTAAAAGTTAAAATTACAGATCGCGATAGTTACTGGAATCCTTACTCGAATGTAGCGAAAATGTATGAGTTGTACAGGGAAGTTACCGATAAAGATTATCAAGATGAACAGAATCATCCTGAATATGGAAAACATTTAATTCTCAAACAATATATAGAGGGTATTGGTACCAGCAAGGGAGAGCCTGATGATATTTTAGGTTCCGGTCTTGCCAGGAGCAGTTGGGGGATTTTAAGCCGTGTACGGGAGGGGATTGAAAAAGTAGTTGAGGAGCAGTTTTCCGCAGTAGAAAGTAAAAAAATAAACAAAATAATTTTTGATGTTTTTGGCTTTAGCAGAGGTGCTGCGGCCGCAAGACATTTTTGTAATGAAGTTTCGAAAAAAGAATCGTACAGAAACGAAATTAAAAACGATCCTTATGATAAATATCCGTTACCCACAGGAAGAAGAATCATAGATGCACATGCCGGAGGAATTCTTGGCGCTATGCTTAATGAAAGAGGTTATGCCTCTGTACATGATACATACGAGATAGAAATACGCTTTTTAGGTATATATGACACTGTAATTTCAGATATGGTTTTAAAAGACAATTTGGGCATGAAGTTGGTTTTGGTTAATCGTTGGTTTCCAGTTGCAGAGTTAGCTTTAACCCCTATAAATACAGATGTTAGTCATTTAAAAATTGGTCAAATAATGCACATTACAGCTCAGGACGAATGGCGTGATAATTTTGCACTCACTCCTACCAATGCAGGATATACCTTAAGCATGCATGGAGCACACTCCGATATTGGCGGAGGATATGCCGAACTCGAAAAGTATGAACCAATACTGGATTTTTTTGATGCTGACGCGAAGAAAATAAATGAGGGTACTGAATTTTGGGAAGAAAAAAAGAAACTTAGAAATTTTTATGTAAACAATTTATATTGCCACGACTACTTTTCTAATGTAGGAACGGTGAAATTTATTAATACCCACGATCATTATTTAAATATTAATGCGACGCCTAGTACCAGTAAATATTTTCCTTCTACGGGTATAGAGTTTGTAAACCGATCAGCAGATTATGAGCCCTCAAAGGAATTTTTATACGATTCTGAAAAAAAACATGCTCTATACGAAACAAAGTTAGCAGACCATATAGTATTGCAGGATTCTCGTTATATAAGCAATAAATATTCTCTTGTACCGCTAAATCTTATGCTTGAATATGCAATAAAGTACGATGTGCCTTTTTATAAAGATTATCAAAAGGCTAAAGAAGGGGGGAATATAATTAAACACACTTTTGAGTATGAAATTCCGGAAGAACAGGAATTTGATAAATTAAGAGAGTATTTACAAGTAATGCGTAATATTGTTTTTGATGATAAAAGTAGTAATTATATAATTCCACAAAAGCTATTTCATCATATTATGAATCAGTATATACATTTGTCTGCTCATTATGGCGGTCTGGAGAACGATTATATAAAAATAAAAGGAGGCGATCACAGTCTTTTAGGAGATATGGGTTTTGTAAATCATCCTGTTAAATACTATATTGATGAAAAAGGAAAAGTGCAATTTAAGCGAGAGCGTTATGAACCATAGAAAAATTTATTATTTGTGCAGTTTACTGGTGACTTTTCTATTTTTAGGTTGCCAGCCAAAAGATACTTTTGCATGGAATGCAGGTTTGTCTGCGCCGAAGTATTACGGTAATGGCGGACCATTTGTAGAATATTTTTATAATGGTAAAAGTATTGGTGGTGCTTCTGCAAACATTGGTTCTGATCCAGGGTGGGGAATTACAAGTGGAGGATATGTCGGTGGAGATAAATTTAAAGCTGTTCCTGATAGTGTTTTTGTCAACTGGATCTGTGCCAATGACAGATATTATTACAGTGGAGGACATAAACTACCTAGAGAAAAAATGATAGCTCTTTTCAAAAAAGGAGTTGTCGAGCCTTTTAGAGGGTTAGTAAAATATGGAAAGATAACTACAGGCATGGCTCCGGGAGGAAATGTTACAGTTTGGCTACAAGGTGGACAGGCAAGTACTGAAATATGCAAATTTAAAGTAGAAAATAATGGTGTATATAAAGAAAGTGATGAAGCTGAAAGAATAGAATCAAAAATTTTTTCGTCAAAAGAATTTTTAAACGGTAAGGTAAATATATTTCGTTATTTGTACGGAATTCCATACGATATTTGGGAAACAGGAGAAAAAAAATATGAATATGATATTGTTTTTAGCAGTGAAGATGAAAACAAAAATGATTATAGTATCGCTATTTTAGGTATTACAAAAGATGGTAGCATTA
>NZ_MUGW01000054.1 GCF_002217285.1 Flavobacterium hercynium
CGATTATTTAGGACTAGTCACTATTTCAGTTTTAAAATTCTAAAAATCCAAGAATCTAAAGATCTAACAATCTAAAATTCTAAAGATCTAAGCCAGTCTAAGAAATCTAAAAATCTAAGCAAGTCTAGCGCAAAACCACTTCCTTAACCACATCACGTCTTAATTCTTCATTTATCATTTTGATGATTTTAGATTTACCGTGACTCAATTCTTCTCTTAATACCGCTGAACCTAATTCAACATATAGCGTGCTTCCTTTTAGAACAACGTTTTTAGTATACGTATTAACACCATTCCCCATCAACTGTCTCCAGGCTTCCTTAACATCAACTTGATCCATTCCGGGTTGCAATTTATTAGCCGAAAGAATCTCCTGTAAAACAGCCCCAATTGTGCTTTGATTATTTAGTCTCTTTGCCATCGTTTAATAAGTTTACCGGTCCTGTTTTTTTATAATAATATTCTTTATTCTGGTCATTCTTCACGACAAATTCTTTATCCGATATGGAAATCAGCTCCTCTGTCCATTTTGCATATTCTGTGGTATAATCCAGAAAAGTTCCTTTCTCGGTAGACCTTACGACAACAGATTCGAATGCATTACTCGTCTGAAAAGTTCCGTTAAGTTGTGGCATCACTTTAGTTCTCGTTCCCTTATTCCCTTTCATTTCAAAAAAATCAAAGCTTTCGTTCATGCCATAATCTTTTTCTTCCCCTTTCTCAAAAACTACTTTTTCGATTTCCCAATAGCCATTTAGTTTAGCAATATCTGTTGGCTTTATTTCCTGCTTGCATCCCACAAACAAAAGGGACAAAACCAAAATCATAAAAGTGTTTTTCATCGTATACTATATTAAAATTCAATAATTATTTATGCTAAGTTTAGGAGTCAGGATCTTAATCCTGCTGTCCGCTGTATCTTTTCCTTGCTAAAGAAGCAAGAAAAAGGATGCCGCTTCCATCAGGGCTAGAACTTCACTATCCTAAAATCGTTTTGTGACTTACAAAGTTAAACTTATAAATTCAAAAGAAGTCAAAATTGACAAAAACAAAAATAAGATTTCAATCAAATCATCATCACCCCGAAAAAGGCTTCAAATGCTATTTTGATAAAATCTTATAAAAGTTTTTTTTTGTATTTCGGGTAATTTATCGCTTTGTTTTCAATCTTTTCAGGATTCCCATAAAAAAGAATGCAATTCCTAAAACCAATAAAACATAGTAAAAAGACAAAGTCTGATCTCTAATTACATTTGCTAAAACAAAACAAACAACGCTTCCAAAATAAAAAGTAAGGGGCGTAATATTTTTTAAAGAAGAAAAACTCATTTGATAATCTAAAATATTATTTAAAAAAACTATCTACAAATTCATATTTATTAAAGACCTGTAAATCTTCAATCCCCTCACCTACACCAATGTATTTTACAGGAATCTGAAACTGGTCAGAAATACCAATCACAACACCACCTTTTGCAGTTCCGTCTAATTTGGTTACCGCAAGCGAAGTTACCTCTGTAGCAGCTGTAAATTGTTTTGCTTGTTCAAAAGCATTTTGACCTGTAGAACCATCTAAAACCAAAAGCACATCATGAGGAGCATCCGTAACTACTTTTTGCATCACACGTTTTACTTTGGTAAGTTCGTTCATCAAGTTTATTTTATTGTGTAAACGTCCTGCTGTATCAATAATAACAACATCAGCATCTTGCGCTACTGCTGACTGCAAAGTATCAAAAGCTACTGAAGCTGGATCGCTTCCCATATTTTGTCTCACAATTGGAACTCCAACCCTGTCAGCCCAAACTTGTAACTGATCGATAGCTGCTGCACGAAAAGTATCTGCTGCACCTAAAACTACTTTATAACCGGCTTTTTTGAACTGGTACGCTAGTTTTCCAATGGTTGTTGTTTTACCAACTCCATTAACTCCAACTACCATTAAAACGTATGGTTTTTTATCTTTCGGAATTTCAAATTCTGTTGCTTCGCCTCTGTTTGTTTCAGATAACAAAGCACCAATTTCTTCACGAAGAATCTGATTTAATTCTTCTGTTCCTAAATATTTATCTTCTGCAACGCGCTTCTCAATTCTCGAAATCACTTTTAATGTTGTATTTACACCAACATCAGATGCTACAAGAATTTCTTCCAGATCATCTAATACATCATCATCGACTTTAGATTTTCCGGCAACGGCTTTACTTAACTTAGAGAAAAAAGTAGTTTTTGATTTTTCAAGACCTTTGTCTAAAGTCTCTTTTTTATCAGTAGAAAATAATTTTTTAAAAAAACTCATTTTAAATAGGGTATTAGTTTTTAGATCATAGATCGTTTAGCAATCTAATAATCCTGTTTTTTAAAGAAGAAAATAACTAAATCGAACCTTAACACAACACCATCCGATCTTCTTGATTTAATCAAGTAAAGATATTGTGAATAACGGGAACAATTACTTAAAAAAAAGCTAATTCTTATCCTTCAATAAAATTTTAGACAAATATAAAAATAAAAAAGCTACTTCCGAAGGAAAGTAGCTTTTCTATATGCTGTAATTGTTATTATTTCTTTTTCAAGAAAGTATCAACTTCTTCAGGAGCCATAATAGATTCTACGAATGTATATGCACCAGTTTTAGGAGATTTTACCATTTTAATGGCTTTAGACAATCTTTTAGAAGACGTCTGTAACGATGCTACGGTTTTCTTTGCCATGACTTAATTATTTAATTTCTTTATGAACAGTTACACGTTTCAAGATTGGATTAAATTTTTTAATCTCTAATCTGTCTGGAGTATTTTTTTTGTTCTTAGTTGTTATGTATCTTGAAGTACCTGCAACACCAGAAGTCTTGTGTTCAGTACATTCTAAAATTACTTGGATTCTATTACCTTTCTTTGCCATCTTGCTATATATTTATTTAGGAAAAGATTATTTGATAAATCCTTCTGACTGTGCTTTTTTCAAAACAGCAGTGATTCCATTTTTATTAATTGTTTTTATCGTAGATGCTGCTACTCTAAGAGTAATCCATCTATCTTCTTCTGGAAGATAAAAACGCTTTTTAACTAAGTTTACAGAAAACTTTCTCTTAGTTTTGTTCATAGCGTGAGAAACGTTATTTCCTACCATCGCTCTTTTACCTGTAAGGTCACAAACTCTTGACATTATACTTATCTTTTATCGTTATTCAAAATCAGGGTGCAAAGAAAAGAAAAATAAACGATTGAAACAAAAAATTACAACACATTTTTTAAAATTTCTTTCTGTAATATTTCAAAACTCTTATTCACCGCTCTATCTATCACTTTTTCACGTGGTTGGCCAAAATTAAATTCTTCGACAAATATATCATTTGGAGTGGCCAAAGCGATAAAAACAGTACCAATTTCAGCATCGGAGTCTCCTTTTGTTGGTCCGGCGGTTCCAGTTGTTGCAATTGCATAGTCTGTTTTAAGTATCTCTTTCACCTTCAAAGCCATAGCCGATGCAACCTCTGCGCTAACTACCGAAAATTGATCCACTAAATCCTGCGAAATACCGAGAACATTGACCTTAACCTCGGTTGCATACGAAACTACACTGCCCTTGAAGTACTTAGATGATCCCGAAACAGCTGTCATAGTTGCAGCAATTTTTCCGCCTGTAAAACTTTCTGCAGTCGAAATCGTTTTATTTTGTTTGGCCAGCATTTTTCCAACCACAGATTCTATGGTTTCATTTTCTTCATATCCTACAATAATATCGTGAATAATCAAATCCAATGTTCTTACATTTTCTTCGATTGCAGCTTCCAGTATTTCTTTATTTGTTCCTCTTGCTGTCATTCGCAAACGTACTCTTCCCGGATTAGGCAAATACGCCAGCTTGATAAATTCAGGCAAATTATTCTCCCACGCTTCAATACGCTCTGCGACCAAGCTTTCGCCCTGACCATAGGTTAATATCGTTTTATGAATGATATATGGACGTTTGTATTCGCGTACAATTTTAGGAACTATTTCTTCTTCTACCAGATATTTCATCTCATACGGAACTCCGGGAAGCGATACAAACACTGTATTCTCCTTTTTCATCCACATTCCAGGCGCTGTACCCATCTTATTATGTAATACGGTACATTTGGACGGAACGAGTGCCTGATCTTTGTTTAATTGCGAAATAGGACGTTTGTAGAATCCTTCTATTATTTCTGTTACGTGAGCCAGAACATTCTGATCGACCACTAACTCATCATCAAAATATTCGCAGAATGTCTTTTTGGTGATATCGTCTTTTGTTGGCCCTAATCCTCCTGTAATAAGAACGATATCTACTTTGTTTTGCAATTGGGCAAAAGTATTCAGGATATGCTTTTTATCATCGCTGATCGAAATCATTTCGTGTACCTCGACTCCAATTCGATCTAATGCTTTGGCCATAAAAGCAGAATTTGTATCTACGATTTGACCAATTAAAATTTCATCTCCTATTGTTATGATGGTTGCTTTCATATTAGTATATTTTTATTTGTCGCTTGGTACGACATTAGCAAGCCAGATGCTTGCCGCAATGAGTTTGCGTGAGGGGTAGAAACGGCATCCTTTTGTGACAAAATGAAACGCCTTATTTTACTCTGAATTTTATGGAACAAAAGATATAGTGGATGACCCGACCCTGTTTTTGACCTACATTAAAAAGGTCAAAAACAGGGGCACGCCCAAATTACTATACATCAAAGTCTTTTCTGATTTCTTTGATGGCGTCTTTTACTTGTATTTTGATGCTCTTGAAGGTTTCAACAATTTCTTTTTTCTTGCCTTCTGCTTTTGTCCAGGCTTCTACCTGAAGGATTTCCTCAAAAGCAACATTTAAACCCAACAAATCTAACGTAGGCTTTATTTTATGCGCGTAAGAGTAAGCATACTTATGATCTTTCTTTTTGATTCCTTCTTTTATTTGCTTTAAATCTTCTGGAACTTCGGTTACAAACAGTTTCAGAATTTCCGTTACAAACTCAGGATCATTATCTGAAAGTGCATACACTTTCGAAAGGTTATATTTTAAAGCCATTATTTTACTTGTATTCTAAATAATTTTTTATCTTCTAAAAAGCCTTCTAAAACATCATTTGGCTTTACAGCTGCAACTCCTGCCGGCGTACCCGTAAAAATAATATCGCCAATTTTTAAGGTAAAATATTGCGATACATACGCTACAAGTTCGTCTATTTGCCAAAGCATAAAACTAGTGTTTCCTTTTTGAACTGTTTCAGAATTGTTTTTTAATTCAAAATTAAGATTTTCGACAGAAACATAATCTGTTTTAGGAACAAAATCACCAATCACGGCTGAACCGTCAAATGCTTTTGCTTTTTCCCAAGGCAGCCCTTTTGTTTTTAGTTTTTCCTGCAAATCGCGGGCAGTAAAATCGATACCCACACTAATTTCGTCATAATATTTATGAGCAAATTTAGGCTCTATGTATTTCCCTACCTTATTGATTTTTACAATTATCTCTATTTCGTGATGTACGTCTTCAGAAAATTCCGGAATTACAAACGGATGCTGTTTTAACAAAACAGCAGAATCCGGCTTCATAAAAACTACCGGCTCTGTAGGACGCTCATTTTTTAATTCTTCAATATGATTGGTATAATTTCTACCGATACAAATGATCTTCATTTCTATTTCATTAATTAAATTACTGCTTTCTAAAAAAATCGCCTAATTTCTTTATTATCTAGAAATCAGCTATGAATAAGAAACCAGACATTATATTATTTATTTTTAGGAATATATTTTGTGAATTCCGAATCTATATAGTAATCCTTGGCTTTATCTCCATCACCAATTAAAAAATAAAATTTTAGTTTTTTCCTGTCATTTAAATCATACTTTTCACTTAAAGGCTCTTCGACAGAATAATTAATATCTATAATTTTAAACTTTTTTTGAGGCTTAATTAACCAATCCATGTTGATCAAATCAAATACGCCATACAACTTATCATTATATTCAATTGAATAACCATAATACTTTGTTGTAATAGATGATTTTGTATCAATAAAATCAAAAAAACCTTGAATTCTATTGTTACTATCTTTGATTAGATTATTTACAACCCTTTTCTCTCCATTTATATTCACAAAACCTTCTTGATTATCTTTAGTCTTATACTTAAACCACACAATATTATTTCCTATATCATATTTTTTTAATGCTGTATATTCAAAACCTAAGTTCTCCAAAGTTTCTCCGTTACGTCTAACAACTGCATACTTACCATCTTTCTCTACAATTGCATAATAATTTTTTTTATATAAAAACAAATATGGTTCTGAAGAGTAACTACTGGAATAAGAATAAATTTTATTATTATCAATATCAACCGAAAAACCTTGACTGATACTACTATCTTTTTTGTTGCTTTCGGATGAATCAGATCCCATTCCCATAATCCTAAAATTATCATCAAATATTTTCACATCCTTGGTCTTGCTGTCAATTTCAAAAAATATTTGTTTATATCTGCCTTTCAGATTTGGTTTAGAAAAATCCAAGTTTGAATATGTTGGCTTCACCACCACTTTATTATCTTTTGAATTTAAATACCCCATTCCTTTGAAAGTATGAAAAGGAACTAAATTTTTAAATTCTGCAATCCCAATTTTAGCAAAGTCTTTTTCAATAACTTTTTTTATACTATCATTATAATTTCCCTGAGAAAAAGCAAAATTAAAAATCAATAAAACAGTAAAAGATAGTTTTTTAATCATATTTTTTTTAATCTTAATATATTTCAAACATTACAAAAGTCTATTTCGTATTTAACTTTCTTAATTTGATCGCGGTTAAAACCTTTTTGGTGTACAACGGAAAATCGGCATTTTGAATCCAGCTAAAATAACCCGGCTCTGTTTCCAGCACTTTATCGACTTTTACACCTTTGTGTTTTCCGAAGGTAAATACTTCTTCGTTATCAGCATCAAAAGCAATCATTCCGGCAAAATCAGCGATTCTTTTACGCGTTGTAAATTCAGACAATGATTTCATGTCATTTTCTAATTCCGGATAGCGGTCTAATTGCGCTTTCAGGATTTCGTAAGTTGCCATTGTATCCGCTTCTGCAGAGTGTGCGTTTTCAAGACTTTTTCCGCAATAGAATTTCAAAGCAGCACTTAAAGTACGCTCTTCCATTTTATGAAAAATGGTCTGTACATCGACTGAAACTTTATTTTTCATGTCGAAGTCTACACCTGCACGAAGTAATTCTTCTGCCAATAAAGGAATATCGAAACGGTCAGAATTGAATCCGCCTAAATCGCTATCCTTAATCATATTATGAATTTGTGGCGCCAACGTTGCAAAAGTAGGTTCGTTTGCTACTTTTTCATCGGTAATACCATGAACTGCGGTCGTTTGTGGAGGAATTGGAATCGTTGGATTCACCAACCAGGTTTTACTTTCTTTATTTCCGTTTGGAAAAACTTTAAATATTGAAATTTCTACGATTCTGTCTTTTCCAATGTCTATACCAGTGGTTTCAAGATCAAAAAAGCAGATTGGTTTGTTGAGTTTCAGTTCCATTTTTAATTTTATAAGATTACAAATGTAATTTTTAAAGACGAATTTATCTCATTTTATTCATTTTTTTTGGGCAAAAAAACATAACTTATTTAGGGATAAATTAACTAAAAGCTATTTTCACATTAAATTCTCAAAAAGAAGCGGAATGTTGGCACTTAAAAGCAAAAACCCGGAATACTTTAAAAAAAGCTTCCGGGTTTTATTTTAATTTTAATTCTTTTTAGAAATCTCTGTCTATATCAAAAGCTTCTAAATATTCTGCTACGCGTTTCACAAAACTTCCTCCTAATGCGCCATCTACTACTCTGTGATCGTAAGAGTGTGACAAGAACATTTTTTGACGGATTCCAATAAAATCACCTTCCGGAGTTTCGATTACTGCAGGCACTTTTCTAATCGCGCCCAAAGCAAGAATTCCTACTTGTGGCTGATTGATAATTGGCGTTCCAAACACACTGCCAAAAGTTCCAACGTTTGTTACCGTGTACGTTCCGCCTTGTGTATCGTCTGGTTTTAGTTTTCCTGCTTTTGCACGGTTTCCTAAATCGTTTACCGCTTTTGCCATGCCAACAAGATTTAACTGATCAGCATTTTTAATTACAGGAACAATTAAATTTCCGTTTGGAAGTGCCGCAGCCATTCCTAAATTTATATTTTTCTTTTTGATGATGTAATCTCCATTTACAGAAATATTCATTCCCGGAAAATCTTTTAATGCTTTTGCAACCGCTTCCATCATAATTGGTGTAAAAGTCAACTTCTCGCCTTCTCTCTTTTCGAAAGCTGCTTTAACTTTATCTCTCCATTTTACAATGTTGGTTACATCGACCTCGATAAAAGATTGTACGTGAGCAGATGTTTGTACAGATGCTGTCATGTATCCTGAAATCAGTTTACGCATTCTGTCCATTTCGATAATCTCGTCACCTCCGTTTACAGAAACCGGAACTGCTTGCTGACTTTTTTGAGCTACTGGCTGTTCTACTGCTTTTGGCGCTGTTTCTACTACCTGTGGAGCTACTTCAGCTGCTTTTGGCGCTTCTTCAACAACCTTTGGCGTTTCTGCAACCGCTTTTGGCGCTGTGATAGTACCTGATTTGCGATCTTCAACGTATTTTAGAATATCTTCTTTTGTTACACGGCCTTCTTTTCCTGAACCGGAAAGGTTTTCTAATTCAGTAACTGAAACACCTTCTTCTTTTGCAATATTTTTTACTAAAGGAGAAAAGAATTTATCTGAACCTGAAAAATCCTGAGGAGCCGCTACTGTTTCTTTGGCTACTTCAATTGTTTTTTCAATTTCTACAGCTTCAACAGGAGTTGCTGCTGCTTCTGGCGTTGCTACAACCGGCACATCACCACCTTCTGTTTCGATAATGGCTATGGTTTGACCAACCTGAACTAAATCATCTTTGCCAAACAACTGTTCAACTAAAATTCCTGACACTTCACTTGGTACTTCGCTATCGACTTTATCAGTTGCGATTTCCAGTACAGCTTCATCAGCTTCAATTTTGTCTCCCACTTCTTTCAACCAGTTGGTAATAGTTGCTTCAGCGACACTTTCTCCCATTTTAGGAAGCTTTAATTCAAATCTTGCCATATTGTTAACCTCAAGGGTGATTTTAATTTTCAGATTGCGAAATTACTGAATATTTTAAATATAAATTACATTAAATATAATTTTTTACTCAATTTTTATAATTTGCCCCCTGTCATTTCTGGAATCGCTTCCAATAATAAAATTTGTATTTTTGGGGAAAATCTTAAAAGTAATGCGTTTATCTTTAAGAGTTTCTATGATTTTGATACATTTTTTGAATGAAACATACTGATTATCCAAAACAATCTCCACACTTTTGCCCTTAAATTGATGGGACGAATTTACCATTTTTTCTTTTTTGAAATCTAAAAACAACACTTTATTTTTCAAAATTGAGCCCAATTTTTGTCGTAAAAAGTCATTTGAGGAATAAAAAATGTAACTTTCTGGTAACTGTTTTGCTTTTGGTTTTCCCTGAAACATCTTTACAAAAGAGAAAAAAATGATTCCGATTTGAATAAACAACTCAAAAAAGAACGATTTTCTAAAATGTTTATGATAAAAAAAACGCATCGCTTCCTGAAAACGCTTCATATACTTTTCGTCTTTAACGGTACTTTCTCCTTTATAATGTAAAACGGTGGTGTCATGAAAGTAGTAATTCTTTTTTTGCTGTTGCAACGCACGATACGACAAATCGATATCATCGGCATACATAAAACAATTTTCATCAAAACCCTGGAGTTCCAAATACAGGTCACGCTCCAGCACCATAAAAGCACCCACTAAAATAGCGACTTCTCCTGTTTGATTCTCGCCTACATGTTGTGCATAATATTGATTGAATACATGCCACTTGGGAAAGATTTTATACAATCCGAAAATTTTAGTAAAGGCGACCCAAGGCGTGGGAATGCCACGTTTACTTTCGGGCAAAAATTCTCCGGTACCATCAATCAATTTGCAGCCTATAATTCCGAGTTCCTGTTGTCCTTCGGCGAAAGCCAAAACTTTTGCAAAGGTATCTTCGGCAACAACGGTATCAGGATTTAGAATACAAACATATTTTCCTTTTGCGTGTTCAACTCCTATATTATTTCCTTTTGGAAAACCAAAATTCTCTTTGTTTTGAATTAGTCTGACATTCGGAAATTTACTTTGCATCATCAAACAGCTGTCATCTGATGAATTATTATCTACGACGATAATTTCTGCATCAAGTGACACGATCGCTTCCTGAACGCTTAAAACGCATTGTTCCAGAAAGTAACGCACATTGTAATTAAGAATAACAATTGATAATTGCATGAAAAAATAAAGGGTTTGTTTGGATCGAAAGTTAGAACTTTTCAGCTAAACCTCATCGGAATGCATACTAATTTTTACTTTTATTAAAGATGCAATTGAATTTTGAATCGGTTGAATATTTTCATCATAAATAACATAATGGTTGAGAATAGCAAACACCAAATAATACCAGGAAGTCCTTCTCGAAAATAAGCGGGAATGATTTGAATATTCAAAGCCAGATTGAAATAATAAATGATGCCGGGTAAAATGTAAATCAGCAAAGGATTTGCAGCGGCTGGCATAAAAAAGTCGCTCCATTTGGTTTGCTTTTTTATTTCCATGAGCCAATACAGAAAATAAAACAAGACGGTACAGATCGCTGCTGAAAACATCGTCCATGATGGTGTTCCTTTAATTTTTGAAATTCCGTAATACGGTCTTAGCAACAATCCGGTAACGCTAAACAAAACGATAAACAGTAGCACCGGCCAATTGATTTTCATTGGTATTTTACGATCAAAAAATAATAAGGAGATAATTATTCCTGCGGTTACAACTGCGGCATGCGCCAAATGTCCTGCTATAAAATTGAACCATGCTACTTGTGACAAAGCAATTCCTTCGGTTAGGTTGATGGCATTTGCCACTACACAAACAACCAAAAAGGTTATCATTGCCCATAATTTGCCTGAAACCAGCCAATAAAAAACTACGGTAATCAGGTATGCCCAACCAATTAAACCGAGAATTCCCCACCACTTTGGCGTCATTCCTATTTCGCCTGTATCCTGAACATAAATAAAATAAAGCGCCACAAGAACTAAGATTCCGCCATATTGGAGGATATTTTTCAACCAAACCGAAAAGTCTTTTGGGTATTTGTTCCAAATAGGAATGGGCATTGCATACGCCAAAAGTCCCCAGAAAGCTGGTGTAATAATCATTTTTGAAGCATCATAACCGTATTCTGCATTGACCATAAAAACACCAATGATGATTAAAGCAATGGCTCTTTTGAAGGTATGCAACCAGATTATTTTAGGTGAATCTCCTTTTAGTAATCGGGCATTAAAGGCAAATGGAATCGACATTCCGACAATAAACATAAAGGAAGGGAAAACGACATCGACAAAAGTCATAGCATCGGCATCGGCAGGCATGTGTTTCATCCATTGCGGAACATTTGCTACGCTTGCCAACTCATTGACAAAAATCATTACAAAAATGGTAATACCGCGCAAAGCGTCTATCGAAATGATTCTTTTATTGTACAGATTCTCCTTGATTTTCATAAAAAACTCGATTTTTAATAAAGTCAAATATAATATAATTCTAAAATGCCGAGTTATCTATAAACTAATTATATTTATTATTATCTGTTTGAATTTAAATAAACAAGGCATATCAACTTTGAAGGCTTTCAATTGACTACTTTTGCACTATGTTATCATTCTTTACATCTAAACCTTTCTTAGTAGACCTGCTCACTGAAAATTATGTTGATATTCATTCGCATATATTACCGGGATTAGATGATGGTGCTAAAAATATAGCCGATACTATAAAGCTGACTAAAGCTTTTAAGGAAATTGGTTTTTCTCAATTTATTACTACTCCACACGTAAGTGAACATATTTGGAAAAATACTTCTAATGTTATTATCGCCAACCAAAAAGAAACGCAAACGCTTCTGACTACTAACAATATCACATTGCCGTTTAAGGCCGCTGCAGAATATTTAATTGATGATCATTTCGAAAATCTTTTTAAGTCAGAAAAACTATTGACTCTAAAAGACAATTATGTTTTGGTCGAAATGTCATTTATGAATGCTCCTGTAGAATTGTACCGTGTTCTTTTTGAATTGCAGGTTGCGGGTTATATTCCGGTGCTGGCACATCCTGAGCGCTATTTATTCTGTCATAAAAATTTTGACGAATATACTAAACTAAAAAAAGCAGGCTGTTTGTTTCAGCTGAATTTACTAGCTGTTACGGGACATTACGGTAATACGATTGCGGGTATTGCTGAAAAATTACTGAAACAAGGCATGTATGATTTTTCAGGAACTGATGTACATCATAAAATACACATCGAAAGACTGAATCAAAAAATAAAAGTAGACAGCATTGGAGCATTAAAAGAAATTATTGCGAACAATCAGTTTTTCAAGTTTTAAAAAAAGATTGTTATTAGTATTACCGTGTGCACACAGTTTTAAAATCAACACGAATTTCACAAATTTGCACGAATTATTTTTTTTTTTATTAATAACACAAACCAAAATTTAGCTCAATAGATTAGTGAAAATTGGTGAAATTTGTGTTCAATTCTAATCTCTATAATATAACACAAACCAAAATTCACCTCAATAGATTAGTGAAAATTGGTGAAATTGGTGTTCAATTCTAATCTCTATAATATTAGTGCCCAGATTCCAGGTTCTTAATACGCGTTTTCTTCTCCTTTGAAAATATTGATAACGGTTCTAAAAATAATTTTAATATCAAGAAGTAAACTCCAATTTTCGATGTACCAGATATCGTAATCTACTCTGTTTTCCATATCGATTAGCTCCTTTGTTTCACCTCGATAACCATTGACCTGCGCCCAGCCTGTAATTCCCGGTTTCGCATATTGACGTACGAGATAATTATTGATCAGCTCGCTGTATTCTTTTGCCAAATTGACCATGTGCGGTCTTGGTCCTACAACAGACATATCGCCCCAAAAAACATTGAAAAACTGCGGTAATTCGTCTATACTTGTTCTGCGGATAAAGGCTCCAAATTTTGTAATTCGCGTATCTCCTTTTTCGGTTTGTTTGTTATGCGCGAGATCATTAATATGCATACTTCTGAATTTCAAACACATAAACGTTCTATTATCACGACCTGAACGTTCTTGTTTGAAAAACACAGGTCCTTTGGATTCTAACTTAATGATCAGCATAATAATGGGAAACAACCACGGAAAAATCAATAAGATCACTAAACTTGAGAAACAAATATCAAAAGTTTTTTTTATAATTCTGTTGGAACTAAATTCTAACGGCTCACGACGAAACATGAGTACCGGCGTATTTTCATAAAAAGTAACTTCGACCTTACTTGATTTGGTATACAGCTGAAAATCGGGAATAAATTTAATTCGTACCATATTGTGTTCACAGATTTTGACCAATTTATTAATTACTTCTAAATTGTCGATGTGTAATGCGACATACATTTCATCGACTTTTTCTGCTATGATAAATTCTTCAATTGCATCGAATCCGCCGAGAACGGGAACGGAAACAAAATTAGACGCTTCGGCACTTTCATCAAAAAAACCTAAAAATCGGTAGCCATAGGTTAAATCTTTGGCTAAAATTTCACGCATTCGCTCACCTGTTTTATTGGCGCCAACGATTATGAACTTTTTAAAATTGTATCCTTTTGCACGAATGTTTTTCAGCACTTTCATCAAGATGTAGCGAGAAATCACCAGCAACATGAAGAAAATGAAATAAAAATACAGCAAACGCAATCTTGAAATATCAGCATACTTTAGATACACCACAAAAATCGCAACAAGTGCTCCGTGAATGATTAGCTTTTTTATGGTTCTTTTCAGAATCGATTCGATACGTTCAATTCGGATCATTCTGTATGAATTACGATAGAGCAACAAAGCTATCCAAACTAAATTGGCTAAAAGCGATACTGTTTTTTCTTCTTTTAGTAAAAGTCCGTCCAGACTTCCGAATCTCGCATACGCAGAAAGAAAAACGGCTATATTCAGCAAAACCACATCCAGACAAACAAACAAAAGCTTGAAATAACGGGAAAGGCGATAATGCGATAATTGTTGTAAAATCTTCATATTTGGGGAACTCAGCTAAATTGCTTTTTCAAAATCAATTTAAACATTGTGGGTGCAAAATAACATTTAAATTGTATTTTTTAATAGTATTTTGGAATCTATTTCTGTAAAAAATTCTACATTTAACTTATCCGTCTTTAAAACACTATAATGATCAAATTTCTTTTTTTATTTTTCATAACGCTTTCCTGCTCTTACGCTCAAATTTCGGGCTGCACTGATCCTCTTTCGAAAAACTTTAACCCAAACGCCACTCAAAATGACGGAAGCTGCCATTACGAGTATACGAAACTAAAACCACAGCATTCTACGCAATTAAGCGATTCGATTAAGGAAACTTCGGGACTGATTTCGTTTGAAAATCTTATCTGGACACATAACGACGATCACGATAAAACGATTTACGGTTTGGATTCAGTAGGTAAAATTCAGAAAAAAATTGTTTTAGAAAATGCCACCAATCACGACTGGGAAGAAATCGCTCAGGACAGTTCGCATATTTATATTGGTGATTTTGGTAATAACTATTCAGGCAACAGAAAAAATTTGCAGATTCTAAAAATCGACAAACAAAAGTTTCTGGCAGGAAATCCGCCTATCGAAACGATATCTTTTAGCTACGCAGATCAGAAAGATTTTACTCCTCAAAAACCAAATAAGACGAATTTTGACTGTGAAGCTTTTGTTGTTGTAAATGACAGTATTTACCTTTTTACCAAAGAATGGAAAACTTCTAAAACGAGCGTTTATGTTTTACCCAATACAGCCGGAAATCATATCGCTCAGCTAAAAGACACACTCAACACAAAAGGTCTTGTAACAGGCGCTTCGTACTTGGCATCGCAAAAACGCCTTGTACTTTGTGGTTATACCAAAATAGGAAAACCTTTTTTGTATTTGCTGTATGACTTCAAAGACAATGACTTTTTTTCCGGAAACAAACGAAGAATCGATCTGCAACTTCCTTTTCATCAAATTGAAGGCATTACAACTACAGACGGAATTCATTATTACCTCAGCAACGAATCCCTGGTTCGAAAACCTATTCTGAATGTTCCGCAAAAACTGCATTGGATAGATTTGAGTTTACTCCAAAAAAATAAGGAGTCAGATTAAAATCCAACTCCTTACTTTATATTTAAAAAAATCTAAATTATTTAATTTTTAAGATCCCTAGATAATCATCTGCATGCAACATGATTTCACCATCTTTTACTGTTTTGCATTTGTAAAAATTTGGTCTAATAGGGCTTTTATCATAAGAATAAATTATTTCTTTTTTCATTTCGCCTTTAGCGCTAACCGTTACTAAGAATAAAGAGTTGTTATTGTCTTTAGAAAAAATACTCGTGGTGCTTTTCTTAACATCTTTGTCTGTAACGGCAGTTTCGTTTTTAGTTTCATCCTCATAAATCACATACGTTTTGTCTTTATAAGTCGTAGATAATATCGATGGATTTTTTACATCTTTTTGGAACTTTGGCATTTTTACCATCGCCTTAACATCTAATTTGTTATCCAGATTTATTACGGCGATATCACAATAG
Organism: Flavobacterium hercynium; assembly: GCF_002217285.1. Taxonomy (GTDB): domain Bacteria; phylum Bacteroidota; class Bacteroidia; order Flavobacteriales; family Flavobacteriaceae; genus Flavobacterium; species Flavobacterium hercynium. Next base: position 15,813 of record NZ_MUGW01000054.1, read on the forward strand.
TAATACACATAGTAGCCGTTTCCTTTGTAACCTGAATGATAAACTGATTTGTATTGCTCCGCAACAATAGACAAACTTCCGTCTTTTTGCTCATAAAAGTTTCTAACTTTAAACGGAACATACTCTGAAACCTTACTTACTTTATCCGGATATAAGGTGCTGGCGTTAATTATCTTGTTTTGCTTTTCTGCAAAAGTTTTACAATCTGTTTTTACAACTGCTAATTCATCCGAAACCAATTCTCTTTTCTTGCTCTTCAAAAATCCTTTGATGATTGGAGACAGAAAACCTGTAAAAACTAAGGTATTACTCTTGGTTAGCTGAAACATGAACGAATCGATCATCTTATTTTTAAAGGTGTAAGGAATTTTCTTCATTTCACCTTTTTTTGGATAAATCGTGATATTCGTGTACGTTTCAGATTCTTCACGTTGTTGCTCATCGTCTGACTTCATAATCTCAGATGCTACATAAAAGTTTTCGAAATCATCAATAAGACAATCGTACACAAACGAATCTTTTGAATCGTGTGGTAACTCAACCGTTTTTTCTGTTAAAAGATTTTTTAAACCTGCGTCAAAGATTTTGTATTGAATTGAATTTGGGTTCTTTTTCTTTTCGGCTTTAATTTGTGACCAAACGTAAACTTTAGTAGAATCCGGAGACATTCCGATTCCGTAGTTCACCATACTTTTTTCATTTACTTCGCTCAAAACTAAGGTTTCACCCTGCGGAACAAAATCTTTGTTTGTGATAGAAGCGTAAACAGAAAAAGTCTTTGTTTTTCTTTTTTCTTCACCTAAAAAGTTGATGATGTTCTTTCCTATCATCATGTTTTTAACATAGGTGTACTCTACTTTTTTGCCTAGTTTAAAATCGGCTTCTGTTTCTTTTTTGAAAACTGCTTTACTGTCAAAAGTTTTAAAAGTTACATTATTATCTTTTGTAACGTTACGGGTGTAATAATTTCCGTATTTTCCCCCAACAATCACTTCATCTCCATTGTTTTTCATTTTGTCGGACCAGTTTACACTGATACTTTGCGAAAATGAATTGATACAAAATAAGAAGAAAACTAAATTTAAATATTTCATTTTGTGGTATTTTTTCGGCCAAAAATAACTTATTTTCGCCCACAAAATCCAAATCCAAAATGAAAAAGTTAACACTATTTTTTGCTCTCCTGCTAGTTAACCACGCAGCAACAGCGCAATCTCCTACAAGCCAAGAAGTTGAAAGGTCCAACATCAAAGTTTACAACGCAGATCAGTCAGACAAAGATCAATCGGATAATTCTTATCGATGGGCAATAAAGACAGATTTAACTTCCTTAATATCACAGGAGTTTCCTATTATTGCTGAATACCGAATTACAAAAAAAATAAGTATCGAAGCTTCTGCGGCTATCACCTACGCTTATTTCTCTAATGATGACTATTTTGACCAGTTAAAAAATGAAGATCTGGACAAAAAACCGGAAACAGATAATGCCTTTAGAATTGGTGTAAAATATTATCCTTCGCGCAGAACCAACGCTCTTGATGGGTGGTTTGTAGGTCTGCAGGCTTTTACGAAAAACACTAAGAGAAGCTACGACGAACTTCCGGGTCTTAACGGCAGAGAAGTTTTTGACACTAAAAACAAGGAAGGAATCGCCATTCAGCTTGGAAAACAAATTTTCACCAGCAACAATTTCTTATACGAAGCTTTATTTGGTATCGGACTTGCGAATGTAACGCGTGATTACTACGTGAGAAATGAGAAATCAATTTTTACTTTCGATCAAATTAATGATAAAAAAACCAGTGTTTACTTTCAGTTAGGTTTGCGTGTTGGTTTAGGAAACTAATTTTAAGGAGTATTTTTTAATGGAAAATTCATTGCTTTTGCTGATTGTAAAGGCAATGGATTTTTTTTTATTTAAGAATCACTCATATATGTGGATTTAATTAAACGAATACATTTAGCTTAGCATCTTTGCGCCTTCGCGCCTTTGCGTGATTTTACATCATTTTTATAATTCACGCAAAGGCGCCAAGACGCAAAGTTTTATCACTCCTTTTCTAAGTCAAACTTAAAATCAAATAATTCTTTAGGTTCAATATCTAAACCCTTTGCTATTGAAATTATAGTACCTAATGATGCTCCGTGCTCGCCATTAAGTACTCTGTATACCTGCTTAAGTTCAATCTTTCCAACAGAAGCAACAGTCATAACATCTTTGTTATTCTTTTCCATTACTCTTTGTAAATTTTGTCCAAATGCTATAAAATATTTTTTTCTAATCTCCTTCATGATGTGAAATTGGAAGACTTGGTACAGCTTAATTTCTATTTTGTATTCTCTTTAATAAATTTATCAACGTTTATTTCCACATTTAAAATAGTAGCCGTTTTAAGATTTAGTGCTTTTGCAAGAAAGACTAATTTTTCCAGTGTAGGATTAGCAGTTCCTCTTTCGATTGTACCAATTAAATGTTTTGTAATAGCAATATTTTTATCCGCAAGTTCTTGTTGAGAAATATGCTCGTTATCGTAATCTGAGCTGTCTACTTTTTCTCGGAGTTTTCTTAATACTTCTCCTAATTTTTCTTTTTCAGTCACTTTAATCTTCTTAGCTTTTGATAAAATTCATGGCATGATATACCATTATTTTAAAGGTATTTTTTCTATTTGTAACTTCTCTTTTCATGCTTGATTCGCATTAGTAATTCATTTAAAACTTAAGAATTACTTTTATATGCGGGATCAATTTCTTTATAATACTCGTCGAAGCTAAATTTTATATCCAACAATTCCATTGGATGAACTCTAAGACCTTTTGCAATTTCAAATATTGTATTGATTCTAAAATCTATACGTCCTTTTTCAATTTTGCTGATTTTACTTGCATCTAAATTACATCGTGAAGCAATCTTTTCATACGATTCCTCCTTTCTCAGAAGTTTTATTTTCTCTCCAACTTTTTCTCGTAGTTGCAAATTAATCTCTTTACTGTCCATTATATATTTTTTCCACTAATGTGATTCTTTTAAAGAAAAAATTTATGGTCGAATTCGACCATGTTTTTAATAATTTTATATATTTGCACTTCAAATACATCCAGAAAATATGTTTTTGTGATTCTTCAACTAAAAATATTTGAAGCATTTGATTAGAATGAATATCGCAAACCAATATTATAATCGTTTCCGCATGAAAAAAAATAAAATATCTTTTGAAACTACTTTTTGGGCACACCAGGAATTAGAAAATCCTTTTGAAGTTATTGATTACTTTTTAGGTTGTGAAAGTCTCCCTTTTTACAAACAAACCTTAAGCGAAATAGTTTTTTACAGAAGTAAAGATGAAGTATACCAAAAAGAATGTCCGGGAGATGTATTTTTCTGTTACACCGCTCTTCGTTCTTTTCTTAGAGCTTGTTCGGCTCTGCAACATAAAAGCAAAAAATGGAAGGTTACCGAAATTTCCGCCGAAAGAAGGTCTATTCTCTCGCTGGCATCCTTAACTGCCGAAGAATACGAAAATCCTTTTATCGTGTTTCAAAATGCTTTCGCAGAACATTCCTTAGCCGACTTCGAGTTTTTCTTATGTGAAATCATACATCTGTCCTTACGCCCCACTATTGTAGAATTTGATTCTGACTTGCTTACGCCTTATATTCATGTGATCAAAATGCTGGACGCTAGTCAATTGTTGTTGGAGAGTCAGGTTGAGAAGGTTTATTGATGGTTGTTTGGTTTTCGGACTTCGGGACTTTTATTATTGAAATTTAACATGAAAAAGAGGTGCATAAGCACCTCTTTTTTTATTCGATAGAGTAAAACAGGTGTTATTACGGTATTTCCCTTTGGATTAATAGCCTAATATTGTTGTTTTAGTAGCCTAATATGGTAAACCGTAAGGAAATGTAAAAGTGCTTATGTATGTTTGGGAAAACTATATACAACGGAATTAAATGAAGCTGTTTTTATAGTATTAATAAACAAGTTTCGGGAGATAATTATAAAAATTAGATTTTCTAAAACAGTTTATTTATTCTCTTTACCTAGTTTCGAAAGTTTGCACATAATGATGGTCTAAAATTAACAAACTGAAATTAAACAAACTCTTATATTTCAAAAAGTAGTCTTATGGAACTTTAAATTTGTAAACTTATGAATTGGATCTTAAATTCTAATAATCTTGGTCGTAAATTGGATGATCAAAAAAATCAAAAAATCATATTTACTCAAAAAAGAAAATTTTCTGGTGAAGTTGGAGAATATATAATTATTTTAGAAAAAAACAATTACAAATGGGTATTTACAAAATACTTTGAAATAACAGATATTGAACAAGATCTGATAGATGACAATTACAATAAAGTAACTATTTCATTGGAATTAAAAACTTCATTTAAACAACATAAATTGATAGAAGATTATAGTTATAGTTTACTCAGAGTAAATAATTTTAAAGCACCTCAAAGACATTTCAACAGAATATATAGTAGAATTGAAGATGTCGAATTTGATGCAATTATAAAGGATAAAATTTATACTAATCGAACAATATTGGGAACCATTTTAAATGCCCTACATCCAGATCATCAAAAATCATTTCTCCAATTTTTAGCAATTGAAGAACCAACATTATTAATTAATAAAACAGATGTTGATAAGGCATTAAATTATTTGTACGACTATGTAAGAGAAAGTATTATTGAACCCATAATTTATCTTAAAAACTCCAGTGAATTATTTAATAGTGTTTTCGAAAATAATGCTTTAGAGAAGTTAGGTTTTACTAATGATATAGAAAAAAGTACAGAAATAAAAATGTTAAAACCACAAATAAAATTAATTGAGGAGTACCTCGAATTTTTACCATTATTAAACAAATCTAATAGAGATACTAAAATAAATACCATTTTTGAAAATCAAAAATTCATAGCCTTATTCAGAAATTCTCGGTTACCAATAAACCTTAAATAAATATGAATCTAGAAGATATAAAAAAATTAAAAGTTGCCACTGAAAAATTAACAAAATGGGAAACAACTGGTCAAGCTTTCGGGCACTTTGAAAATATTAAATCAAAACCTAAAGGAGATAATATTTATGAGTTTTTTTGCTGTATGAAGATAATTAAAGATCTGCAAAAAAATTATAATATAGAATTAATTCCAACAAGTAAAGGAGAATATATATTCCCAGAAAGTCCTGCTCAAAAAAATGGCTGGGCATATTTTACAATTGAACCTAAAAACAAAACTTTAAATTCTTATCAGATATGTTTCGGAACAAACATTAAATTAAGTAGTTCACCAAAAACAACTTGCGCACCAGATATTTCTTTTCAAGGAATTAATAGCGGTAATAACCCAGATGAAAATGATGTGGAATTAATTATGGATGCAAAATTCAAAAAAAATCGAGATACTAAATTTAGTATAACGACAATAAGAGAGTTTGCAACAATGATTATTGACTTAAAAACTGACAAAGCCTTATTGACGGATATACAGTTTAATGATTTTAAAAATATGAAATCAAATTGCTTGATATCGAACGGACAAGTAATTGACAAACATGAACAATATTGTAAAAATAAGAATATTTTACAAGTCGGTTCTTTTGTTTATGATAATACAAAATATGATGTTATTGGATAATATTACAAAAACCGATATAAAACTTCTTGACTTCTTTTAAATATAAATGATCTCACAAAAGCAGAATTAATATTTTGAAATTGAATATAGTAATGAATACGAAATTAATAGAATTTGTATTGCTTAGTGATTTAAAAGCAAAAAACTAAAAAAAATATGACGGAAGCAGAATTAGAAAGACAAAATTTAAGGGTGGATAGTGAGGCTCGCGATATAATTCACAACATAAATAAGTTAAAAAGTTTTGATGAAAATCAAAAAACTAGATGGGTTTGGGAATTGTTACAAAATGCAAAAGACGTAGCAACATCTGACGGAGTTGATATTATATTTAAACTTGAAGACGATAGGATTGAAATAAGTCATAACGGTACACCATTTGAGACCAAACATCTAGTAGCATTGCTTCTCAAGAATTCTACAAAATCTTTAGGATGTGATGATGGAACCACTGGCAAATATGGAACTGGTTTTGTTACCACTCATATTCTTAATAAAGAGGTTACTATTTCTGGAATTCATAAAAATGCTAGTGGAGAAAGGCATTTTAAAATAGAAATAAATAGAACATCAGCCTTACTTGATGAAGTTTCAGCTTTAAACGAAATGAAAAAATCAATCGCTAAATCATTTGAAACCATTAACATATTGTCTAAATGTCCCGCAGAAACAATAAATAAATATAGTCACTCATTTATTTATAATTTAAATGAATCTTCTAAAGTTTATGCAGAACTTGGACTATTTGAGTTAGAGAAAAATATTTTATTTACATTATTAATTAATAAAGGTGATAAGGAAAGAAAAAAAATCAACTCAGTAACTATAATCAAAGATGGAGCAACGAAGTTATATACTATAGAATCGAATCCCAGTAAAATTAATGGATTAAACTACCTGACCGTGGGAGAAAATGATAAAGGTATATTATATAAAGAGGTGGGAGATTTAATTTTTGGTATTCCTGTCAAAAAAAGTAATGAAATTTATTCCTTATTAAGGATAGAAAATCAAGCTGTCTTATATAAAGAATTTCCTCTTATAGGAACTGAGTTTTTCAATTTACCAGTATTTATACAACATAGTGAATTTAAACCAACTGAACCAAGAGATGGTATAATTACTATAAAAGATGAAGAAGACAAACCAGACTCTATCGCTGATTCAAATAGGAGTTGTTTATTAGATTTTAGAGTTGAATACCTCAAATTTTTAGAAATATTAATTCAACATAAAGTTCAAGATTTATATCATCTTGCATTATCAGGGCTACCAATAGAAACAAAAAAATATACTGGAAAAGATTGGTATATTAAAATGATACAAAAGCCAATAAGAGACTTTATAGTAAATAAAGAGATTATAAATACTGTAGCAGGAAAATTATCAAAGATAGGCGAAACTAAATTTCCAACAACTAATCAAACTCCTAACGATTCATTTTATAATGTTGTAATTGGTTTATTACCAGATAAAATTCCTAGTAGCGATTGTTTTTCCTTTTTAGATCGGGTTATAAATCAAGAAATTGAAAATTGGCCTGAAAACATCTCTATTTCATTAGAACAGCTACTAAGCAGCTTACCTGAAATTGTTAACAACAAAAATGAGATACCGTTTAAAAGTTTAAAAATTCTCTATCAATATTTACAATCTATTAATTCTACATTAGGGGAAACATTTTGTATTTATCTAAATGAAAAAAATGAATTCCAAGTTAGAGATAAGGTTAAAATTTATCCACACATAGATAATGAAATAAAATCGGTTTCTGAAAGGTTGGGTAGAAATTTAGATCTAGAATTTTTAAATCGGAGCTTAGGAAATGATATTCCTGGAATTGGATTATTTGATTTAGAAGATTTTTATAAAAAATTAAATAATGAAGTTATCAGTAAAATTGATCCAGAAAAAGCAACAGAAGAACAAATATCAGCAATTCTACATATTAATACTTTATTTAAAACAGATAGAGCCACAAAACGCGAAGTTTGGCTCGACATGCTAAAGGAACTTTTACCAACGCATTTTGGTGAAAAAAAATATATTTCTATTGATTATGATAATTACTTTCAACCCGCAGAATTATGGACTGTAAAATACATTTGTTATTTAATTCAAAAAGAGATAAAAATTAATCAATTTGCTGATGTTTACTTTAATGGAAACATCATTTTAACATATGATTGGTTAAATAGGTTTTTAAACTATATAAATGATTCAAGAGAGGATATAAAGGCTTTTTTAACTCGATATAATATAATTCCGACTCAAAACGACGGTATATTTAAAGCATATAGCGAATATTTATATAAAGAAGATAACCCAGACTATTTTGATGAAGAACTTAAAATTATTGCAAAAGAAAAATGCATTTTCAATTCAGGAGATTATCTAATAAAAAATGAAATACAAGTATCTGATCTTAGAACGACAAATATTGAACTTATTACTAAGCATATCGATAAACTTTTTGAAGATGAAAGAATAGCGACAAAAGTAGCAATAGATGGAGCTCTTCATAATACTTTTAACATTATAAATACTTGGTTTGATAAACATTCAGATGCATCAAGTTATCTTAAAACATTTGCTTCAAAAAGGGATATGTTATATGTTATTTCTTTAGGAGAGGGATTTAGCAAGCAAATTAAAACATTGAAAGAGTATGGAAAATCAATGGAAGATATTGCCGAATTAGCCAAGATAAGTTTGTCAGCATCTGAAATGAGAGAACTTGAAAGAGTTGCTAATGAATTAGGAACAAATGAACTTCTTAAGAAAGCACAAGAAATGATTTCTTTGAGAGATCAAAGACTTAGATGGAAGCAGATTGGAAACACAGCTGAAAATGCTTTTAAAAAAATATTTGAAGGATTGGAAATGGAAATTGAACTTTCAAATCCAGATGTAGGAAAAGATTTTGAGATATTATTAAAATCAAATAAATTCTCCATCGAAATAAAAAATGTAATTGAAGGAAAAGAGAATGTAAGATTATCAATTCTACAAGGTCGTACTGCTGTTAAAGAAAAAGAAAATTATGCATTATGTGTTTTCACTCGTCTCAATGATACTGATGAAATTACGGAAGAATATTTCAAAAAAAACTCAAAATTTATAAAAGACATAGGTTATCAAATTGGTGATAAAATTGAAAATTGGGATAATGGATTAAAAAAACTATTTTCATCTGACGAAATAAAAGTATATCTAGATGAAAAAAAGGAAACCGTTTATGTAAATAGAAGTATATGGAGAAAAGGTGATTCATTCGATAAATTTATGATTGATTTACAGAAATACTTCAACTATGAAATTACTTAAAAACACTAAATGCGTCAAAATTCTTCTGACTTTTTGTTTAAGATTTGGTGAATACTTTGTTTTATACAAATCTTAAAATTATTTTTTTTTAAAGTTTGTTTTAAAAACCAGAAACTTATAGATATTTTAATTGTCTTTAGATCTTTAACAATGGCGCAAAATTGAAGAAATTTGTCAGCAAGCTAATGGGGTTCGAGAAACACTATGTGCAGTGGGGATTGGTTCTAATAGCGTTAGTTTTTTTTAGTAGTCTCCACAAACGCTAAGTTCATAAAATTTTTGCTCTTTAATAAAGTAGTTCATAGATATACACTTATCAATATCTATTGAACTCAAATATTCACTAGTCCATTTAAGTTTTCTGTTTTCTATGATTTCTTTCAAAACAAATTGTATAAAAATAACTTTTTCTTCCCTAATATATAAGCCTGAATATTGTCTAATATATTTGCTAAAATCAATATTTGATGTAATATATCTATTAGCGCGGATTTCTTTCTTATTTTGAATTTCAGTAATTATTTTTTCAAGATCGTAAATTTCTTTTTCAGTAGGTGTAAAACATTTCATATCACTTTTACCAGAAAAATATTCTTTAGAAATAATTACTCCAGAAAAATTCTCCGCCTTTATTACAGAAAAATTTTGCGCAAAACTAATTTGCACAATAAATAAGAATATCAATTTCAGCAGATTTTTCATAAAATCGTTTTTACCCCGGCTAATATAACAAATTTCAAATTTTATTTATGAATGTATAGAATTCTTAGAGTTCAATGAAAATAAGTAAAAAAAAGCTCTTATAAACCACACTATTTTAAACATTTTAATTCTTTGAAAATCTTTTATATGGATTCAAAAATTGAGCTTTAAAACCTATGTGTTTTTTAAATTGAACACTACTGTTAAGCTATTTTTTTGTTTGGTTCAAAAAAGTATCTTTGCACGTCGAAATTAAACTCCTATTAAAAATTAGAGATCTAATTAGAGACCTTTTAATTTTAACAATCATAAAAGCCTTGCTTTAGGCGTTTTTAGAACATGAATTACTTATCAGTAGAAAATATCTCGAAGTCGTTTGGCGAAAGAACCTTATTTGACAACATTTCTTTCGGAATCAACAAAGACCAAAAAATTGCTTTCATTGCCAAAAATGGTTCTGGAAAGACAACCATAATGAGCATTATCAATGGTTTAGAAGAGCCAGATACAGGTCAGGTTGTGTTAAGAAAAGGAATACGCATGGCGTTTCTTTCTCAGGACAATAACCTGCAAGAAGAGTTAACGATCGAAGAAAGTATTTTTGCTTCAGACAATGAAACGCTTAGAATTATTGCTGCCTACGAAAAAGCACTTGAAAACCCAAATGACGAAGAAGCGTATCAAAAAGCGTTTGACGGAATGGATCAGCACAATGCCTGGGATTTTGAGACACAATACAAGCAAATTCTGTTTAAACTAAAACTGGAAGATTTTAAACTTAAAGTAAAAAACCTTTCGGGTGGACAAAAAAAACGTCTTTCACTGGCGATCATTCTAATCAATCGTCCTGATTTATTAATCTTAGATGAGCCTACCAACCACTTGGATCTTGAAATGATCGAATGGCTGGAAAGTTATTTTGCTAAAGAAAACATTACGTTGTTTATGGTAACGCACGACCGTTTCTTTTTGGAGCGTGTTTGCAACGAAATCATCGAATTGGACAACGGAAAATTATACCAATACAAAGGAAACTATTCGTATTACCTTGAGAAAAAAGAAGAGCGTATTACCTCTGAAAATGCAAGTGTAGACAAAGCAAAAAATCTTTTTACCAAAGAATTAGAATGGATGCGCCGTCAGCCAAAAGCAAGAACGACTAAATCAAAATCCCGTCAGGATGATTTTTATGTAATTAAAGAAAAAGCACAAAGCCGTCGTCGTGAAAATAAAGTAGAACTTGAAATTAATATGGAACGTATGGGAAGCAAGATTATTGAGCTTCACAAAATTTCTAAAAAATTCAAGGATCATGTTATTATGGACAACTTTAGTTTCGATTTTCAGCGTGGAGAACGTATCGGAATTATTGGTAAAAACGGAACGGGAAAATCGACCTTCTTAAATCTTTTAACCGGAACGATTCCATTAGACAGCGGACGTGTGGTAAAAGGAGACACGATTAAAGTTGGCTATTACACACAAAGCGGAATCAATCCGAAACCAAATCAGCGTGTTATCGACATCATCAAAGAATACGGTGAATTTATTCCGCTGGCAAAAGGCAGAATGATTTCGGCATCGCAATTGCTGGAGCGTTTTCTTTTTGATGCGAAAAAACAATACGATTTCGTAGAAAAATTAAGTGGTGGTGAATTAAAACGTTTGTATTTATGTACGGTTTTGATTCAGAATCCGAACTTCCTGATTCTGGATGAGCCTACGAACGATTTAGATATCGTAACTTTAAATGTTTTGGAAAGCTTCCTTTTGGACTATCCAGGCTGTTTACTTGTGGTATCGCACGACCGTTATTTTATGGATAAGATTGTAGATCACTTATTTATTTTTAGAGGAAACGGAGAAATCGAAAACTTCCCAGGAAACTATTCTGATTTCAGAGCATACGAAGACAGTGCCGATGTTGCTCAAAAAGAAGAAAACAAGGCTGAAAAGAAAGACTGGAAACAAAACAATCCGACTGGAAATCTAACGTTCAACGAGCAAAAAGAATATCAAAAACTGGAAAGAGAAATCAAAGATTTAGAAATCGACAAAACTAAAATCGAACAATTGTTTTCTGATGGAAAAGTGGCGGATGCTGATATTGAAAAGAAAGCAAACGAACTGCAAAACATCATTACTAAAATAGACCAAAAAGAAGAACGCTGGTTTGAACTAAGTGCAAAGATTGAAGGATAAGTCCTTTACGACACGAAAAACCTAATTTTACTTATATTTGAGACTTTAAAATTTAAACTTTATGAAATACATTTTAACTTCATTACTGGCTTTGACGCTTTTTATCTGTTGCAACAGCGATAAAGACAAAAAAACGGATTACACGGTTGAAAACGAAAAAGAAATTACAGACTACATTGCTAAAAACAAATTAGAGGCTGTAAGAACGGAAACTGGTTTGTATTACATCATCAACGAACCGGGAACAGGAGCACAACCAACTGCAACATCAAATGTTACTGTAGCATATACAGGATATTACACCAACGGAAAAATATTTGACCAAAGTAAAGCCGACGGTATTTCTTTTGGATTAGACCAAGTAATCAAAGGATGGACAGAAGGTATTCCGTATTTTAAAGAAGGTGGTAAAGGATCTTTATTAATTCCATCCCACTTAGGTTACGGAAGTTCTGATACAAACGGAATTCCTGGAGGTTCAGTACTTGTTTTTGATGTTAAATTACTTAAAGTAAACAATTAATAAATCAATATTATAAAAGCAAAAAACCACAACAGAATTTATTTTTGTTGTGGTTTTTGCTTTTAGTCTTAAAGCCGAAAGCTATAAAATCCATAAAGTATTCCTACCAGGGAATTGGATTATAATCTTTCAGGAATTTTCCGCACCAGTGTTTTCCTGTATTTATTCCGTCGAATAAAGGATCCATCACACGTGCCGCGCCATCGACAATATCCAATGGTGGCTGAAAATCTTCCAGCTCTTGTTTCTTTTTGGCCAATTCAGCAGGATCTTCGTCGGTTACCCAGCCTGTATCAACGGCATTCATAAAAATACCGTGTTTGGCTAAAGTTCCGGATGATGTATGCGTTAGCATGTTCAGCGCTGCCTTTGCCATATTGGTATGCGGGTGACGGTCTTCTTTGAAGAAACGATGAAACTTTCCTTCCATCGCTGAAACATTGATGATATGTTTTTGTCCGGTATTGTCTTTTTTCATGACTTCAGAAAGTCGGTTGCACAAAACAAAAGGCGCAACAGAATTCACCAACTGCACTTCGATCATTTCGGTAGTTTCAATTTGACCTAAACGCAAACGCCAACTGTTTGTTTTACGTAAATCGACTTGTTGCAAATCGGCATCGAGTTCACCTTCCGGAAAAACTTCATTGGCAACCAAAGCATTATCAAAAGAATACGGAATCTGAGACAATTGAGCCGAAGCACGTAAACCAATTCCCGGTTCAGGTCCGTGCCAGGTTACTGGCATATTTTCATTGGATGAAGCGCCGCTTGTCAGCATTTTCAATTCATCCAGACAATTTAAATGATCTAATAATAAATCTTGTGCCTGTTTGGGTAACGCGCTAATTGGCAATTCTTCATTCTGCATTAAATGAGAATAAAATCCGGCTGGACGTCGTACAGTTTGTGCCGCATTATTGATTAGAATGTCAAGACGCTCGTATTTTTGTTCAATAAAATTGCAAAAAATCTCAACACTCGGAATATGTCGTAAATCTAAACCGTGAATTTTTAAGCGATGCCCCCACTCCATAAAATCTTCTTCTTTGGCAAAACGCAAAGCTGAATCTACAGGGAAACGAGTTGTAGCGATTACAGTTGCTCCGCCACGTAGAAGCATTAAAGTGATGTGGTAACCAATTTTTAGACGGGAACCGGTAATTATAGCAACTTGCCCTTTTACATCTGCTGTCTGAAAACGTTTGGCATAATTAAAATCACCACAATCGGTACACATCGTATCATAGAAATGATGCATTTTATTAAACTCCGTTTTGCAGACATAACAATTTCTCGGTGTTTCTAATTCTAATTGTTCTTTACGAGCAAGATCGGCAGACGCTAATAATTTAGGAGCAACAAATACACTTGCTTCCCTCGCATACCGAATTCCGGTTTCTTTACGAGCCGTTTTATCTTTCTTTTCTTTTTTGCGTTTTGCAGCCTGCACACCGTCTTTTACTCTTCTGGAAAATTCATCTCTGTCCGGTCTCGAAAACATTCCGGCTTCTTTGATCAAAGCAATTCGCTGTTCTTTCGGGATATCAAAAATTTGATCTGTGTTAGCATTTAGTTGTGCTAAAATAGTAATGCATTTATTAATTTCTTCCGACGTTATGGTATTCTTAGTTTCAACTTCTTCCTTCAACATCATAAAATGTGTTACTATTTACTTAAGCGGCAAATATAGTCTTTTTTTAAAGTCTTAAAGTTGAAAAGTCGAAAGTCAAAAGTCATGTTAGTCGTAAAGTTGGAAAGTCGAAAGTCAAAAGATTAACGACAAAATTAGAAACGCTTTACAGACTTTTGACTTTATGACTTGCGACTTTTGACTAACATGACTTTCGACTTTATGACTTTATGCTTATCTTCGCGCCTACTTGTAAATATTGCTATGCTATTTCAAATAAAATCTTATTTAAAATTCCTTTGGAATTCAAAAAACGAGCACGCTGTACATTCGCCTTTTGTTTTTAATTTACTGACGAAGTGTTTTTACGACAAAAAATCGAAACCCGAATATTCGATTCTAAAGAAGTATCGACAATCGCTTTTAGAAAATAAAAATTTTATTGAAGTAACTGATTTTGGTGCCGGGTCAAGAGTTTTTAAATCGAATACCAGACAGATTTCGAAAATAGCAAAGACGGCAGGAATTTCTCCAAAAAGAGCGGAGTTATTATTTAGAGTTACAAATTATTTTCAGCCCGCAACTATTTTAGAAATAGGAACTTCATTAGGTCTTGCCACTTCTGCACTTGCTTTGGGAAACACCAATGCAAAAGTAATTACGCTTGAAGGTTGCCCGCAAACGGCAAATCAATGTCAATTGCAATTGGAAAAATTCAATTTAGATAATGTAAATGCTGTAACAACAGAATTCGAAAGTTACCTTGAAAACATTCAACTGAATCTGAAAACAGAGACTGAAAACTTTGATTTAATATATTTTGATGGCAATCATTCCAAAAAAGCAACTTTAGCCTATTTTGATCTTTTATTGCCCACTATTACAAATGATACCACTTGGATTTTTGACGATATTCATTGGTCACCAGAAATGGAAGAGACTTGGGAAATTATAAAAAACCATCCCAAAGTAAAAGTTACTATTGATACCTTTCAATGGGGATTCGTCTTTTTTAGACGCGAACAGGAAAAGGAACATTTTATTATTAGAGTATAAAAGCATATAACCAACAATATTTAAATAATATAAAAATGAAACAAACATTACTTTTTATTGTATTGTGTCTGGTTTTTTCCACCACAACACAAGCTCAATTTAGAACAAATGGTCGAGTTGAAGACTTAAATACAATGTCGGACGGCTTCAAACATTACATAGTAAGTGCATTAAATAAACCAACAAATTACGGAACAGTTTTAGGTCTTAGTTATATATCCAGCGGACAAGTAGGAGATTCTGATTGGAGAACGCAATTGGGTTTTGGTACAGAGAATGAGTTTTATTATCGTCAATCAACAAATACTGCAGGACAGGACTGGACTCCGTGGAAAAAAATATTTCATTCAGGAAATTTAAATAGCAGAGGTATCGATTTTAAAGCCAATCAAATAATAGCAAAAGAATTAGTCCTTTCAAATACAGAAACAAATGTAGTATTAACCTCTATAGGAAACTCCTATATCAATTCGGGCAATGTTGGAATAGGAACAGCAAATCCGCAAAACAAATTAGATGTAAAAGGTACTATTCGTTCACAGGAAGTAAAAGTCGAGTTAAATAACTGGCCTGACTTTGTTTTCAAAAAAGAGTATACATTACCAACACTTATAGAAGTTGAAAAGCACATCACCGAAAAAGGTCATTTAGAAAATATCCCCAGTGAAAAAGAAGTCCTGAAGAATGGTATTAATTTAGGAGAAATGGATGCTAAATTGCTTCAGAAAATTGAGGAATTAACTTTGTATGTTATTGAGTTAAACAAAAAAATTGAGATCCAAAACCAAGAGCTCGAAGGAATGAAGAAAAAGCTAGATTACAAATAAAAAACAGCACATAAAAAAAAAGGCAATCGTTACCGATTGCCATTTTTAGTTGTAAATTTAGTTTAGTGTCGCTTATTTTTTAGCAGCTTTATTTTCTTCTGATTTCGCTCCCATTCTGTTAAGCGTATACATTGGAGCAAATTTTAATTTTAAACCTGCAATTTTTCTATTGTCTTCAGATGTAAGTCCTTCTTTTTCAACTGTATTTTTACGGCTGTCAAGTGCTTCGTACATTAATTTGATTTCATCCCAGTCTTCACGAGAATAACTGTCTTTGTTGTTTTCTACTGTATGTACAAATTGTTGGTACACACTATGAATATTTTGAGCATTTACCCATGAAAAGCTCATATCGTCACCAATTTTTCCTTCACCAAAAAGAGCATTACGCAATTTTTGTTTTGGAGTTACAGGCGGCGCTAAAACAACAGCCATTTCATTTTTGAACTCTTCGTATTTGATTTTACTTTCGTTTATTTTTTCAGTTTCAGCTGCATTGTCTTTAATGTCAGCCAATGCCATTTGAGCATTTTCGGCTCTTCTGTCGTATTCTGCTTCAACATCTTTCCAATCTGCTTTCAGATCGTCTGCTTTCACATTTTTTACTGAATCTACGTACGCTACATAAGAATCTATTGTTTTCTTAGCGTTTTCTTGTTTTTCATCTTTACATGATGTAAAACCCAAAGCAATTAATGCAATACCTGATAAAATTTGTATATTTTTCATATTTCTGATTATTTAATATTAGATAACAAATATAGTTAAAAAATTGAATTAAAATAAAAAATCATTAAAAATTTAATACAAATAATAAATATAATTTAATAAAAATTAATAAATATGATAATTATGTAAAAACATTCCGCAATCATATAACATCATTTTGTTAGATTTAAAATATAATTAATAGGATTTCTTTTTAAACACCTTATACTGTAACAAAAATCAATTATTGACTACTGATTAATTATTGAAAAGTGTTTTGTACTTTTAAATCCAAAATTGTAAAACGAAATGGCAAATCCATTAATTAAAATAACCAACATTAAGCGAAATTTCGTTTTAGGTAATGAAATTGTATATGTCTTAAAAGGGGTCGATTTAGAAATAAACAAAGGTGAATATGTTGCCTTAATGGGACCTTCGGGATCCGGAAAATCTACTTTAATGAATTTATTGGGTTGCTTAGACACTCCTACTTCCGGAAATTACGTTTTAAACGGAAAAGATGTCAGCCAAATGAAAGACGATGAATTGGCGGGAATCCGAAACAAAGAAATAGGTTTCGTTTTTCAGACCTTTAATCTTTTACCCAGAACAACCGCTTTAGATAATGTTGCTTTACCTATGATATATGCCGGACATTCCAAATCAGATCGAAATGTACGTGCTGTAGAGGTTTTAAAACAAGTAAACCTTGCCGACAGAATGGATCACCAGCCGAACCAGCTTTCAGGAGGACAACGTCAGCGTGTTGCCATTGCCCGCGCTTTGGTCAACAAACCATCTATCATCTTAGCCGATGAGCCAACCGGAAACTTAGACAGTAAAACTTCTGTAGAAATCATGAAGCTTTTTGGCGATATTCACGCTCAGGGAAATACCGTAATTCTGGTAACCCACGAAGAAGATATCGCAGCCTACGCTCATCGTGTAATTCGTTTACGTGATGGTGTGATTGAGAGTGACACAACTAAGGAATTGTAGATTTTAGACTTTAGATTTTAGATTATTTTCCATTATGTAAGTTTTCTAGTGCTCACTTTAAAATCAGAAAACTAAAGTAAAAAAACTTAGTCCCTCAGTACCTTTGAACCTTTGAACCTTTAAAAAAAATGAAAGTATATACAAAAACAGGAGATAAAGGAACAACCGCTCTTTTTGGAGGTACGCGTGTTCCTAAAGATCATATTCGGATTGACAGTTACGGTACTGTTGATGAACTTAACTCTTATATAGGTCTTATTCGAGATCAGGAAATTAATACACATTATAAAACGATATTGATAGAAATTCAGGATCGCTTATTTACTGTAGGTGCAATTTTGGCCACTCCGGCAGAAAAAGAGGTATTAAAAAACGGAGAGCTTCGTTTAAAAAATCTGGGAATTATAGATTCTGATATTGAGTTATTAGAAAATGAAATTGATAAAATGGAGGAAAGTCTTCCACAAATGACTCATTTTGTGTTACCGGGCGGACACCCAACTGTGTCACATTGTCATATTGCACGTTGTATCTGCCGTCGTGCAGAACGTCTGGCAGTACATTTAAGCCATAATGAGAACGTTCCGGAAATAGCAATTCAATACTTAAACCGACTTTCTGACTACCTTTTTGTCTTGGCACGGAAGTTGTCTTCTGACTTACAAGCGGATGAAGTAAAATGGATTCCACGAAAGTGAAATTTTAGGTTTCAGACTTAAGATTTTAGATTATTCCGATTTCAAAAATCTAAAATCAACAATCTAAAATCTGCAATTTACAGAGACGTTCTTAAATTTTATTAAAATAAATCAAATTTTACTTGTCTTTTTCAGTAAAAAATTTATTTTTGCACAAACTAAACAGATAACAGATGTATTGGACATTAGAATTAGCATCTTATTTAAGTGATGCGCCATGGCCTGCTAACAAAGACGAACTTATTGACTACGCTATTAGAGCTGGTGCTCCATTAGAAGTAGTAGAGAACCTTCAATCGATTGAAGACGAAGGAGAGATATATGAATCAATGGAAGAAATTTGGCCTGATTATCCAACAGACGAAGATTATCTTTGGAATGAGGATGAATATTAAAAAATAAACCAAAGGAAAAAGTCTCATCACCGAGGCTTTTTTTTTGGTTCAAATACACATTTACATAAAATAGAAATACCATAAATCATGAGTTTCATAAACAGTATTATTAAAGTCTTTGTAGGTGATAAATCACAGAAAGATGTCAAAGCTTTACAGCCTTACTTAAATAAAATTAAAACATTCGAAACCAGCTTAATGAGTTTGTCTCACGACGAATTGAGAGCTAGAACCGTATATTTTAAACAAAAAATAAAAGACGCCAGAGCTGATAAAGATGCTAAAATTGCTTCGCTTAAAACAGAAGTAGAAACCATCGAAGACATCGATAAAAGAGAAGATCTTTATGATGCTATTGATGCTCTTGAAAAAGAAGCTTACGAAATTTCAGAAAAAACATTATTGGAAATCCTTCCGGAAGCTTTTTCTGTTGTTAAAGAAACAGCACGTCGTTTTAAAGACAATTCATTTATTGAAGTGTCTGCTACTGCTAAAGACCGCGAATTTTCAGCTTCAAAAGCATATATCACTTTAGAAGGAGACAAAGCAATCTGGGCAAACAAATGGAATGCTGCAGGGAAAGAAATTACCTGGGACATGATTCATTATGATGTACAGTTAATTGGTGGTATGGTTTTACACGAAGGTAAAGTAGCAGAGATGCAAACCGGAGAAGGTAAAACATTAGTAGCTACACTTCCACTTTACTTAAATGCA
Organism: Flavobacterium hercynium; assembly: GCF_002217285.1. Classification (GTDB taxonomy): domain Bacteria; phylum Bacteroidota; class Bacteroidia; order Flavobacteriales; family Flavobacteriaceae; genus Flavobacterium; species Flavobacterium hercynium. Next base: position 35,258 of record NZ_MUGW01000054.1, read on the forward strand.
TTAACTGGAAACGGAGTGCACTTAGTAACCGTGAATGACTACTTAGCAAAACGTGATAGTACATGGAAAGCACCTTTATTCGAATTTCACGGTTTAACTGTTGATTGTATCGATAATCACCAGCCAAGTACTGAACAAAGAAAAAAAGCATACGACGCTGATATCACTTACGGAACCAACAACGAATTTGGTTTTGACTACTTAAGAGATAACATGGCGCACTCGCCTAGCGATTTAGTTCAAAGAAAACACAATTATGCTATCGTCGATGAGGTCGATTCTGTATTAATTGATGATGCAAGAACACCACTTATTATTTCTGGTCCGGTTCCTCAGGGAGATCGTCATGAATTTAATGAGTTAAAACCAAAAATCGAAAACTTAGTAAGTCAACAACGTCAATTGGCAAATGGTTTCTTAGCAGAAGCTAAAAAATTAATCAAAGAAGGAAACACTAAAGAAGGTGGATTCTTGTTGTTGAGAGCTTACAGAAGTTTACCTAAAAATAAAGCATTAATTAAATTTTTGAGTGAAGAAGGAATTAAACAATTACTTCAAAAAACCGAAAATCAATACATGCAGGATAACAATCGCGAAATGCATAAAGTTGACGAAGCTTTGTATTTTGTAATTGAAGAAAAAAACAATCAGGTTGAATTAACAGACAATGGTATTCAATACCTTTCTGGAGATACTGATTCTGACTTTTTCGTACTTCCGGATATTGGAACTGAAATTGCAGCAATCGAAAAACAAAAATTAGACAAAGATGCTGAAGCAGAAGCAAGAGAAAGATTGTTTCAGGATTTTGGTGTAAAAAGCGAGCGTATTCATACTTTAACTCAACTTTTAAAAGCATATGCTTTATTTGAAAAAGATGTAGAATACGTGATCATGGACAATAAAATTATGATTGTCGATGAGCAAACAGGTCGTATCATGGATGGTCGTCGTTATTCTGACGGTTTACACCAGGCGATCGAAGCTAAAGAGAATGTAAAAATCGAAGCTGCAACTCAAACTTTTGCAACGGTTACTTTACAGAACTACTTTAGAATGTACAACAAATTAGGTGGTATGACGGGTACAGCGGTTACTGAAGCTGGTGAGTTATGGCAAATCTATAAATTAGACGTTGTTGAAATTCCAACCAACCGTGCTATTTCAAGACAAGACAAAGAAGATTATATCTACAAAACAACACGTGAGAAATTCAATGCTGTTATCGAAGATGTAACAGAATTATCTAAAGCAGGAAGACCAGTTTTGATTGGAACAACTTCTGTTGAGATTTCTGAATTATTAAGCCGAATGCTGAAAATGAGAGGCGTTACACATAACGTTTTGAATGCGAAAATGCACAAGCAGGAAGCTCAGATTGTAGAAGAAGCAGGTAAAGCCGGAGTTGTAACTATTGCAACAAACATGGCTGGTCGTGGTACCGATATCAAATTATCTCCAGAAGTAAAAGCTGCCGGAGGTTTAGCAATTGTGGGTACAGAGCGTCATGATTCGCGTCGTGTTGACAGACAGTTACGTGGTCGTGCAGGACGTCAGGGAGATCCGGGAAGTTCTCAGTTTTATGTTTCTCTTGAAGATAACTTAATGCGTTTATTTGGTTCTGAAAGAGTAGCTAAAGTAATGGACAGAATGGGATTACAGGAAGGTGAAGTTATTCAGCATTCTATGATGACTAAATCTATCGAACGTGCTCAGAAAAAAGTAGAAGAAAATAACTTTGGTGTTCGTAAACGTTTATTAGAATATGATGACGTTATGAATTCACAACGTGAAGTAGTATACAAACGTCGTCGTCACGCTTTATTTGGTGAGCGTTTGAAACTTGATATCGCTAACATGCTTTATGATACTTGCGAAGTTATCGTAAGTCAAAATAAAGTAACAAATGATTTTAAAGCTTTCGAATTTGATTTAATTCGTTATTTCGGAATCACTTCTCCAATTGCTGAATCAGATTTCACAAAATTAACTGATATCGAGATTACAGGAAAAGTATACAAAGAAGCTTTAGCATTCTATACAGAAAAAACAGAAAGAAGCGCAAGAGAAGCTTTCCCAATCATTAAAGGTGTTTTTGAAGAGCCAAACAATCATTTCGAAAGAATTGTAGTGCCATTTACAGATGGTATCAAAACTTTGAATGTTGTTACTGACTTGAAAAAAGCATACGATAGCGAAGGTTCACAATTAATTGCTGATTTCGAGAAAAACATCACGCTTTCTATTGTTGACGAAGCATGGAAGAAACACTTACGTAAAATGGACGAATTGAAACAATCTGTTCAATTGGCTGTTCACGAACAAAAAGATCCATTGCTTATTTACAAATTAGAAGCTTTTAATTTGTTTAGAGGAATGTTAGACAACGTAAACAAAGAAGTTATTTCTTTCTTATTCAAAGGTGACTTACCTGCTCAAAACGTTCCTGAAATTCACGAAGCAAGAGAAGTTCGTCAAAAAGAAAACTTCAAGTTAAGTAAAGACGAAGTGGTAAACAGCGAAGACATCAACCGTGAAGCTGGAGAAACACAACAACGTCAGGTTACTGAAACTATCGTTAGAGATATGCCAAAAATTAACAGAAATGATACTGTAACAGTTCAGGAAGTTGCTACAGGTAATACTGAAACAATGAAATTTAAAAAAGCAGAAACTTTAATCGCTTCTGGCGAATGGGTTTTAGTGAAATAATATTTTAAAAGACCTGCAAGGTTTTGAAAACCTTGCAGGAAAAACAAAAAAAAAACATTCGCTAAGCGAATGTTTTTTTTTGCATTTATTTTACTTCTATTTTATTTGGGATTTTCTTCATAATACCGAGCTTCAATTCGCTTTATATCTTTGATGGAGTTCTTAGCCCAGGCCAAACGTTTTTCGAGAATTTCTTCTTCTGTCAATTGCCATTTTACTTCAGAATCACGCAATCTGTTTGTCAGATCCTGGATAATGATTGCAGCAGAAACAGAAATGTTTAAACTCTCTGTAAAACCTACCATCGGAATTTTCAGAAATCCATCTGCCTTTTCCAGAATTTCTTCAGACAAACCGTCTCTTTCTGTTCCAAAAAACAAAGCACTTGGTTTTGTGATATCAAAATCTTCCAGCATACAATCGTTTTCATGCGGCGTTGTGGCTATAATTTGATATCCTTGTTCTTTTAGTGACGAAATACAATTGGTAACAGAATCATATTGATTGATGTCTACCCATTTTTGAGCGCCCATTGCAATTTCTTTATCAATTCGCTTTCCGTAGCGTTGTTCGATAATATTTAATTCCTGAATTCCAAAAACTTCACAGCTGCGCATTACAGCGCTCGTATTATGCATCTGAAAAACATCTTCTACAACAACCGTCAAATGCTTGGTACGCTTTCCGAGTACTTTTAAGAATTTTTCTTTACGGTTATCTGTCAATATATTTTCGAGAAAAGCAAGGTAATCTAAATCAATCATTTCAGTTTTATTTGTGACAAAAATACATTTTTCATCTTTCTTTTAAATTCCGCTAAAATAAACCCTATAGTTTTATAATACTAAAAAACTTTACTTAAATTCGTTCCTAAATGATTTAAAATGCAAAAGATTGAAATACAAAAAATAGCCCTTCGAGAAATTGAAGTACTAAAAAGACTGGGAAGACAAACCTTTACGGAAACTTTTGCGGAGGTAAATTCGGAAGAAAACATGCTGCATTATTTAGACGGGAAATTTTCTAATCAAAAATTGACGGCAGAATTATCGAATCCTAATTCTGAATTTTATTTTGCAAGACTTAACAATGAAGTTGTAGGTTACTTAAAAGTAAATTTTGGTGAAGCGCAAACAGAACTACAAGATCCACAAGGATTAGAAATAGAACGTATTTATGTACTGAAACAATTTCACGGTGCCAAAATTGGACAGCACCTTTATGAAAAAGCCGTAGACATTGCTAAAAAATCAAGTTTAAATTATATATGGCTTGGCGTTTGGGAAGAAAATCTAAGAGCACTAAGTTTCTACAAAAAGAATGGCTTTGTTGAATTTGACAAACACATTTTTAAATTAGGAAACGATGAACAAACTGATTTATTAATGAAACTAACATTGGAACAGCAATGAAAAAGAAATTAGTTGTATTAACGGGTGCCGGTATTAGTGCCGAAAGTGGCATTAAAACATTTCGCGACAGTGATGGTTTGTGGGAAGGTCATAATGTTATGGATGTGGCTACGCCGGAAGGCTGGCACAAAGATCAGGAATTGGTTCTGGATTTTTATAATAAAAGACGTCAACAGCTAAAAGAGGTACAACCGAATTTAGGACATCAGACTCTTGCTGAATTAGAAAAAGATTTTGATGTTTATATCATTACACAAAATGTCGACGATTTGCACGAAAGAGCCGGCAGTACGAATGTGTTGCATTTGCATGGAGAATTGCTAAAAGTACGAAGCGTGCGAAGCAAAAATCTAATTCTTGACTGGACAACTGATTTGCATACTGGCGATCTTGATGAAAACGGAAATCAGTTGCGCCCGCACATCGTTTGGTTTGGTGAAGAGGTTCCGGCTCTTGAAGATGCAATTACGATTACCGAAGCCGCAGATTATTTTGCAGTAATTGGTACTTCACTTCAAGTGTATCCGGCAGCAGGATTGATTTCGTATACACCATCCTCAACTCCTGTTTTTTACATAGATCCAAAACCGATTTCGATTCCAAATATCCGAAACAAAGTAGATGTGATTGCTAAAGTTGCTTCTGAGGGAGTTGCGATTTTAAAAGAACGTTTAAATTCGATTTAAAAACAACGAATTGAGCTTTTGAATGGCTTCTAATCCCTAAATTCTGTTTATATTTGTGCCTTTCGAAAAAAACAACATATACAAATGACTACTTTAAACGAATTGAATGCTATATCGCCAATTGACGGAAGATATAGAAGCAAAACCCTTTCATTAGCACCTTATTTCTCTGAAGAAGCTTTAATCAAATACCGTGTTCTGGTAGAAGTGGAATACTTTATTGCCTTGTGCGAAGTACCATTGCCTCAGCTTTCAGAGGTAAACTCCAATTTATTTGACAGCTTGAGAAACATTTATAAAAATTTCTCTACTGAAGATGCACTTTGGATCAAAGAAACAGAGAAGGTAACCAATCACGATGTTAAAGCGGTTGAGTATTTTATTAAAGATGCTTTTGAAAAATTAGGCTTGTCTCAATACAAAGAATTCATTCACTTCGGATTAACATCTCAGGATATAAACAATACGGCAATTCCACTTTCTACAAAAGAAGCTTTTGAGAATGTATATATGCCGGGTTTAATTGCTTTAATTTCAAAATTAAAAGAATTAAGCGTTGAATGGAAAGACATTCCAATGTTGGCACGTACGCACGGACAACCAGCTTCTCCTACTCGTTTGGGTAAAGAAATTTTGGTATTCGTAGAACGTTTAGAAGAGCAAATGCGTTTATTGTTTAATATTCCGTTTGCTGCTAAATTTGGTGGTGCGACAGGAAATTACAATGCACATCACGTTGCTTATCCGCAAATCGACTGGAAACAATTTGGAAACAAATTTGTAGAAAATGGTCTTGGGTTACACCACTCTTTTCCAACAACACAAATTGAACACTACGATCATTTTGCTGCTTTTTTCGATGCTTTAAAAAGAATCAATACGATTATCATCGATTTAGACCGTGATATCTGGACATACGTTTCGATGGATTATTTTAAACAAAAAATCAAAGCCGGAGAAATTGGATCTTCTGCAATGCCACATAAAGTAAACCCGATTGATTTTGAAAACTCTGAAGGAAACTTAGGAATTGCTAATGCTATTTTTGAGCATTTAGCAGCTAAATTACCTGTTTCGAGATTACAGCGTGATTTAACAGACAGTACTGTATTACGTAATATTGGTGTACCGATTGGTCATACAATTATTGCTTTTGAGGCTTCTTTGAAAGGTTTGAATAAATTACTATTGAACGAAGCTAAATTTGCTGAAGATTTAGAAAAAAACTGGGCTGTAGTGGCTGAAGCAATTCAGACAATCTTACGTCGTGAGGCTTATCCAAATCCGTACGAAGCTTTGAAAGGCTTAACAAGAACTAACGAAGCTATCGATAAAAAGGCAATTCATAATTTTATTGCTACTTTAGAAGTATCTGATGCTGTTAGAGCAGAATTAATGCAAATAACACCTGCAAATTATGTAGGTATTTAAATAAAATGCAAAATATTTTCTTAAAAAAAGCTATCTTTATCGATAGCTTTTTTTATTATCTATAAACCTACCAGGAATTAGCCCGGATTGAAATAGAAAGCCTTTTGCGATAAAAAACTTTATTTTTTTGCAAGAACAGAGCGACCAACGGAAGCTCCTGTAATTGCGTTAAAAATATGTTTTTTTGAGAAAAGCTTGAATGAAAAGCCGGATTAGCTTCTAAACAAAAAAATAACACATTATATGATCGCCTTAAGCGCCGCTGCAGAATCTACACACCATTTAGAACCTTTAATTAGCGATTTGGGATTAATCCTGATGACCGCCGGAATTGCTGTTTTATTATTTAAAAAAATGAAGCAACCTTTGGTTTTAGGCTATTTGATTGCAGGATTTTTAGCGGGAAACCATTTTGATTTTTTTCCTTCGATTACAGACATGAAAAGTGTCGAAGTCTGGGCTGAAATAGGTGTGATCTTTTTATTGTTTAGTTTGGGGCTCGAATTTAGTTTTAAAAAGCTTATGAAGGTCGGCGGAACTTCTTCGGTCACGGCAATCACTCAGATTGGTTTTATGATTTGTATTGGTTATTGTGTCGGACAATGGATGGGCTGGGGTAAAATGGATAGCATTTTCTTGGGCGCCACACTTTCGATTTCGTCTACGACTATTATAATTCGTGCCTTTGATGAACTGGGCGTAAAAGGAAAAAAGTTCGTTGGAATTGTATTTGGTGCTTTGATTGTCGAGGATATTGTAGCGATTTTAATGCTGGTTTTATTATCGACCATTGCGGTGAGCGATCAGGTTTCGGGAACTGAATTATTGCAATCTGTTTTGAAGCTGGTTTTCTTTTTAATTATTTGGTTTCTGGGCGGTATTTTTATTATTCCTACCATTCTTAAAAAAGCAAAACATCTTTTAACGGACGAAATGCTGCTTATTATTTCATTAGCCCTTTGTTTGATGATGGTTATGTTTGCGGCCAATGTTGGGTTCTCTCCTGCTCTTGGTGCTTTTATCATGGGATCTATTATTGCTGAAACTACTCAGGCTGAAAAGATTGAACACTTAATTCAACCGGTGAAAGATTTATTTGGTGCGGTGTTCTTTGTATCTGTGGGAATGTTAATCAATCCGGAAACATTGATCACGTATGCGCTTCCTGTTGCTCTTATTACCCTTTTAACGATTTTTGGAAAAGCTTTCAGTTCTTCGGTTGGAGCACTTTTATCAGGACAACCGCTTAAGCAATCCGTACAAACGGGAATGAGTCTGGCGCAAATTGGAGAATTCTCGTTTATCATTGCCACTTTAGGAATGACACTAAAGGTAACTAGCGACTTTTTATATCCAATAATCGTTGCTGTATCGGCTATTACAACTTTTACGACTCCATTTCTAATTAAATACTCCGATCCTTTCTCACAGTTTTTAGAGCGAAAGATGCCTAAAAAATGGGTTAAAAACATTAATCGATATAGTGTTAACGCGCAGGCTATTAAATCTGTAAGTACGTGGCAAATGGTATTACGATCATCGATTACTCAAATTATACTGCACACTATTATTATAACAGCAATCATTTTGCTATCGGCTAAGTTTGTAGCTCCGTTAGTAGCCGATACACGATTTGGAAACACTTTGGCGGCATTGCTTACTCTTGTAGCTATTGCTCCTTTTTTATGGGCGCTTTCGTTACGACGTGTCAAAGTAGACGAAGTTGAGGCACTTTGGGAAGAACGTAAATACAGAGGCGCACTATTAATGCTTATTTTGATCAGAATGAGCCTTGGACTGTTTTTTGTTGGTTTCTTATTGAATATTTTCTTCTCGCCTTTAGTGGCATTTGTAGCCTTGATTATCGCTATCGCGGCATACCAGATATTCCCTAAAAAATTAAACGATCAATATCATAAAATCGAAAATCACTTTTTGAAGAATTTTAATGATCGTGAAAACAAAAAAATCGACAGACGTTATGCTAATTTAATGCCTTGGGATGGTCACATGTCCTTTTTTGACATTCATAAAGAATCGAATCTGGTGGGTAAAACACTGGAAGAACTACGAATTCGTGAACAACTTGGTATTAACATTGCCTACATCAAAAGAGGTGAAATTACGATTCCTATCCCTACCAAAATGGAAAGATTATTTCCGGGTGACGAAATTTGTGTGATTGGTACGGATGCGCAGATTGCTGAATTTACAAAATACTTAGACCAAAACGAAATAGAGGACGCTAAGATCGTTGAAGAATCAGATATTGTATTGCGTCAACTTGAAGTTTCTCAGGAAGAGTTCATACAGAAAAGTATTGGTCAGTTTAGGACTAATACGAATGGTATGGTTGTGGGTATAGAACGAAATGGAAACCGAATTCTAAATCCGGAATCGCATTTGATTTTACAAAAAAATGATATTCTTTGGGTGGTTGGTGATAAAAAGAGAATGAACCAATTATTGAAAAAGACATAAGACTTTCTTGTCCTAAAAATAAAAGCCACAAATTAAATGATATAATTTGTGGCTTTCTTATTTGATTTACTTCGTTTTATTTATTTGGCTGAGGCGTCATTCTCAGGTATGGTTTTATTGCGGTGTGTCCTTTTGGGAATTTCGCTGGAATATCACTATCCGGAACTGCTGGTGTAATCACTACATCTTGTCCATCTTTCCAATTGGCTGGCGTTGCAACGCTATAATTGGCTGTTAACTGCAAACTGTCAATAACACGAAGCAATTCGTCAAAATTTCTTCCTGTTGATGCAGGATACGTCAAGGTTAGTTTGATCTTTTTATCAGCACCAATTACAAAAACAGAACGAACGGTAAATTTTTCGCTTGCATTTGGATGAAGCATATCGTATAATGTAGCGATCTTTTTATCTTCGTCTGCGATGATCGGAAAGTTTACTTCTGTATTTTGAGTTTCATTAATATCTTTGATCCATTCTTTGTGCGACTCTAAACCATCTACACTTAATGCAATAACTTTTGTATTTCTTTTAGAAAACTCAGGCACATAATTAGCAACTGTTCCCAATTCTGTTGTACAAACTGGAGTAAAATCTGCTGGATGCGAAAATAACACGCCCCATGAATCGCCAAGCCATTCGTGAAAGTTTATTGGTCCCTGGGTTGTTTCTGCATGAAAATCCGGTGCTATATCGCCTAATCTTAATGTTGACATAATTTATAGTTTTTAGTTCATCTAAAATTAGGCAAAAAAAGAACAAGGAAAACATTGCCTTTCATAAAAAAAATAAAAAAATACGGATAAAATTACTGTGGGGGCACATGTACAAAACAAACACGAATTTCACGAATTTGCACAAATTTTAACCGTTTAAAATAGTTTGAGAAATTAGTTTCACCAACGAATTAGTGGCAATTAGTGAAATTCGTGTTCAAAATTGATTTACATATTTACGTCCAGATGCAGCTCCTAATGTTTCTTTTGAATGTTAGGTAAAAAATAAGCCAGTACTCCAATTAATGGCAGGTAAGAACTTAACAGATACACATATTCGATACTTGTTTTATCGGCAACGTATCCTAAAATGGCAGATCCAAGACCTCCCATTCCAAAGGCGAAACCAAAAAACAAACCTGAAATCATTCCGACTTTTCCAGGCTTTAATTCTTGAGCAAATACCAAGATTGCTGAAAATGCCGATGCGATAATAACACCAATAATTACGGCTAAAATTCCTGTCCAGAATAAATTAGCATAAGGCAGTAAAAGAGTAAACGGAGCAGCTCCTAAAATAGAAAACCAAATGATATATTTTCTCCCAAAATGATCTCCTAATGGTCCGCCAATTAATGTTCCTGCCGCTACTGAAGCCAGAAAAATAAACAAATACAATTGTGAATCCTGTACTGACATAGAAAACTTACTGATAAGGTAAAAAGTAAAATAACTAGACATACTTGCCATGTAGAAGAATTTTGAAAATATCAAAAGCAACAACACGATAATAGAAATGGTAATTTTTCGGTTTGACAAAGGCACTATTTCATCATCCAAATTTGCTTTTTTAGCAGCTCTTAAACTCATGTGATTTTCATACCAAACTGCAATTCTGGATAAAATCATGATTCCCAGAACTCCTGCAATCACAAACCAGATTACGTACGATTGTCCATAAGGCGCCACAACAAGAGCAACCAATAAAGGCCCTACGGCACTACCGGCATTTCCGCCAAGCTGAAAAATAGATTGTGCCAATCCGCGTTTTCCACCAGAACCTAAAAAGGCTACACGTGATGCTTCAGGATGAAAAATAGAAGACCCTACTCCTACTAATGCTACTGAAATAAGTAACATCCAGAACGAAGTCGAAATCGACAATAGACCTAAACCAACAATAGTAAAAATCATGGCCACTACAAGCGAATATGGTTTTGGCTTTTTATCGGTATAGAAACCAACAAAAGGCTGAAGTAACGAAGCCGTTAATTGAAAAACAAACGTAATCAATCCGATTTGAGTAAAGCTTAAATTGAAATTCTGTTTTAGAATTGGATATGTAGAGGGAATTACGGATTGCATCAAGTCGTTTAACAGGTGAGCAAAAGCAATTGAAAATAGTACCGAATAAACTGTTTTTTGAGCAAAAGCACCACCATCAACTGCGGCAGTTTGTGTAGATGAATTCATAGTATTGTTCGAAAATTAAATAACAAAATTAAGTATAAAATACCAAACGGCGAGCGTTAGAAAAGAAATCGGAATTCCGAAACCAATCATCATACTGCTCAGTCTGGGCTTTAGTCCGTAAGTGGTTGCTAATATGGCTCCTGTAATCATCGGCGCCATAGCCATTTCCATGATTGTAACCTTTATAACTTCTGAATGTTGTTTTAAAATAAAAACATACACTACCAAAATAATAAAAGGAATGAGAATTAGTTTAAACAAAAGTCCAAGTCGTAAAAATTTCCAATGTTGGCTTCTTTTGTCAAAACGAAGCTGTAATCCCACTGACGATAAAGCTAATGGTGTGACAAAACTTCCTAATTGCAATAAATAAGATTGTAACGTTTCGTCAAAATCATACTTAAAAACATTCATGAGACACGCTACTACAAAAGTTAGGAATGGTGGAAAAAGAAATACTTTTTTTAGAATACTGGCAGCATCCGGACTTCCTTTTGAATAAAATGCAGCTACAAAAACACCTAAAGTAGAAACTACAACAAAGGTACCTGCCTGATCGACCAAAACGGCAGTTTTTAATCCGTCTTTTCCATACAAGGCTTCAATTATAGGATAACCAAGGAACGAGGTATTACTCAATCCGGCAGTCAGAATAAGACAGCCAATAAGTTTATTAGACCATCCTAACTTTCTTCCTAAAAAATGAAAGAAGGCAAAAGCCACCAAAAAGCTTATCCAACCTGCTCCCATTGGGAAAAGCAGTTCGGTACTCCATTTTACTTTTGGGATATAAAACAAAGTGATTGCCGGCAAGCATACATAGACAACAATTTTATTAATAGTCTTATAAATATCGGTTGGAAATTGTTTTACATGCTGCAAAATCAGCCCTAAAAACAAAAAGAAGAATATGATAACGAAGTTGTTCATAGCGAAGCATTAGAGACAAAAATAAGGATTTAAAAATTCTTTAGAAAGATTAATTTTTAGTTAAAATCTTTTTTGTTTGAAAAAAAGACATACATTTGTAATATATTTTATTACAGTATGATTTCAGGTAAATTTGCCATAACAATTCACATTCTTACTTTGCTGACTAAATTTCCAAATGATTATTTATCATCTGAATTTATTGCAGGAAGTATTAATTTGAATCCTGTTTTGGTTCGAAAAGAAATTGCCAATTTAAAAGCACATCAAATTGTAGAAAGTAAAGAAGGAAAAAATGGTGGTACAAAATTGGCTGTAAACGCTGTAAACTTATCACTAAAAGAAATTTTCGAAATGACTTTTGAGTCTATTAATTTAGGATATGCCAAAAATCAGCCGAATCCTGAATGTCCGGTTGGTAAAAAGATCAATCAAAATCTAGCTGGTTTGTATGCAGATATGAACAAACAACTTAGCGTACAATTAGAAGGTATTTCGTTAGAAGATTTTTCGAATCAATTTTAAAACTATTTTTTTACACAAAACTGTAACATTTTTTATTACTAATTAAATTATATATTATGAAAATCGCAATTATTGGAGCAACAGGATTTGTAGGCTCAGCTATTTTAAACGAATTAGCAAACAGAAATCATGATCTTACTGCTATCGCCAGAAATCCAAAAGATACAACAAACGCAACATGGGTTGCAGCGGATATTTTTAATGTAGACGCTTTAGCAACTGTTTTAGAAGGCCATGACATTATTATTAATGCTTTCAATCCAGGTTGGACGAATCCAAATATATACGATGATTTTCTTGTGGGATCAAAAGCAATTCAGGAAGCTGCAAAAAAATCAGGAGTAAAACGTTTCATTACTATTGGTGGAGGCGGAAGCTTATTTGTTGCACCGGATTTACAAGCAGTAGATACACCTGATTTTCCAAAAGAAATATTTCCTGGGGCAAATGCAGCAAGACATTATCTAAATTACATTAAAGAAGAAAAAGAATTGGATTGGGCATTTTTTAGTCCTGCTTTCGAAATGCATGCAGGAACTACAACAGGTCGTACAGGAAAATACCGTTTAGGATTAGAAAATCCAGTTTTTAACGACGAACAAAGAAGTATTTTATCTGTAGAAGATCTTGCGGTTGTGATTGCAGACGAAGCTGAAAATCCAAAACACCACCAAGTTCGATTTACTGCTGGTTATTAAAACACGAATTTCACAGATTTACAAGAAGTAAAATGTTTTAGATTTTGCTATTGTATTGCTGATGAAACTATAACACTAATTTCACAGATTTACATGAAGTAAAATGTTTTCATTTTGCTATTTATTGCTGGTGAAACTATAACACGAATTTCACAGATTTACACGAAGTAAAATATTTTGATGGTGTATTGCTGGTGAAACTGTAACACTAATTTCACAGATCTACATGAAATAAAATGTCTTAGATTTTGCTATTTATTGCTGGTGAAACTATAACACGAATTTCACAGATTTACACGAAGTAAAATATTTTGATTTTGATGGTGTATTGCTGGTGAAACTGTAACACTAATTTCACAGATCTACATGAAATAAAATGTCTTAGATTTTGCTATTGTATTACTGGTGAAACGATAATACTAATTTCACAGATTTACATGAAGTAAAATGTTTTCATTTTGCTATTGTATTGCTGGTAAAACTATAACATGAATTTCACAAATTTGCACGAAGTAAAACGTTTGAGTTTTTAGAATTAATGCTAATTCGTGAAATTCGTGTTCAATCAACAAAACAGTTTCAAGAAAAATCCTTTTTTGAAACTGTTTTTGTTTTCTGTACTTTTACATTCTATAAAATTACATTTTGTCAAGCTCAAAAAAACAGTCAGGCAGTTTACAGGAAAAACCCGGGATTTCGCAACCTGAAATCACCAATGTTGCTGCAATCAATCAAATTAAAAAAAACAGAAGACAACAACCCTCTTCTGCTGAATTGATCACTGGAATTTTAGCAGGAAACCGAACGGCCTTAAGCCGCGCCATTACTTTAGCTGAAAGCACCAATCCGGAACATGCCGAAAAAGCAAATGAAGTCATTACGGGTTGTTTACCTCATGCTAATAAATCAATTAGAATTGGAATCACAGGAGTTCCCGGAGTTGGAAAAAGTACTTTTATTGAAGCTTTTGGAACGTTTTTAACACAACTCGGCAAAAAGGTAGCGGTTTTGGCAGTTGATCCCAGCAGTTCGCTTTCGCATGGCAGTATTTTAGGCGACAAAACCCGTATGGAAGAATTGGTAAAAGATGAAAATGCTTTTATCAGACCCAGCGCTTCCGGTGACACCTTGGGCGGTGTAGCCCGCAAAACACGCGAAGCAATCATTTTATGTGAAGCGGCAGGTTTTGACACTATTATTATTGAAACGGTTGGTGTAGGACAAAGTGAAACCGCTGTTCACAGCATGGTCGATTTTTTCTTATTGTTAAAAATATCAGGAGCGGGCGATGAACTTCAAGGTATTAAACGCGGTATAATGGAAATGGCAGATGCTATCGTCATTAACAAAGCCGATGGTGATAATATCAAAAAAGCCAATCAGGCAAAACTGGAATTTAACAGAGCCTTGCATTTGTTTCCTCAAAAAAAATCAAATTGGCAGCCTAAAGTTACAACCTGCAGCGCCATTACCGGAGAAGGTATTTCAGCCATTTGGGAGACTATTTCAAGTTACGTTGACACTATGACTGCATCTGGTTATTTTCAGGAAAAACGAAAAGAACAAAATCATTTTTGGATGATGGAGACTATTAATGAGCAACTTAAACTAAACTTTTTTACTCAGCCTGAAATCATTTCTCAACTGGAACAAAACAAAAAAGCAGTGCAAAATGATGAAATATCACCTTTTGCAGCTGCTCAGCTTTTGTTGAATATTTATGCTAAAATTCAAAAATAAAATTCTTGCCTTAGCATAATTATTTATTTTTTATTCTTCGTAGCGGTTTATTTCTCTGTCATAAAACTCATTGGCCAGAACAATAAGACCTTCCATTTCTGCATTAAGCTCCGCTTCATCAAGATCCTCCGCTTCTTCCATAAATTCAACCTCATCATCTTTTAAATTGATGATAAATCTTGGATAATCAAGGTGAATGATAAAAATATCATCTGGAAAATCAGTATTGTCTCCGAGTAAAAATTTAGGTAGTTCCATTTAATTTATTTTTTATTGGGTTCAAATTTAGTTATTTGAAAGTGAATTATTGACTAATCGTTTGGTTAAATAATGAAAGCGAAGATACAAAAATATCGCTGCTGCTGTAAGACCTGCCAAAAGTCCGATCCAGACTCCTTCTGCCTTCAACGTCGTATATTCTGATAAGTAATACGAAACAGGAAATCCGATCAGCCAGTATGCCACAAAGGTGATATACATTGGTACTTTTACATCCTGCAGACCACGAAGCGCTCCTAAAACCACAACCTGAATCCCGTCAGAAATCTGAAAAACGGCTGCAATTAACACTAGCTTCGATGCAATTGCGATTACCTCTTCATTATCAACTAACTGTGCTGTGTTTTCCATATTAAGGAAGATATATGGCAAGATACTATGAAAAGCGACAAATACGGCTGCAAAAACAATTTCGAGAATTAGGGAAAGTAAAAAGATGGAACGGGCTACTATAATTAGCTTTTTAAAATCCATTAATCCTTTTTGATTGCTGACACGAATCATCATGACAATGCTTAATCCCATTGCAAACATAAAGGTCATGGACGAAAGGCTCAACGCAATTTGATTCGCTGCCTGACTCGTTTTACCAATGTTACCGCACAACCAGATCGAAGTAGCAAAAAGCACTACCTCAAAAAGCATTTGCATAGCGGATGGCAATCCTAAGCTGACAATTTTTTTGACGGTTTCTTTTTTAATTTGATTAAAACTAAAATTCTGAAAATAGGTTTTTAGCTGCTCTCTTCTCGATAAAATAATATGCATAAACAAAACCATCATGATTCTGGAAATCACAGTTCCTAATGCAGCACCTACAATACCCATTTTAGGAAAAATCCAAACACCGTAAATCAGCATGTAGTTGATTCCAACATGAACAACATTTGCCATTATAATAGCATACATTGAATATTTAGTCATCGAAAGTCCGTCTGCAAATTGTTTGTAACCCTGATACATTATAAGCGGAACCAGCGAAAAGGCTACCCACGCCAAATATGGTTTGGCCAATACGATAACATCTGCAGGTTGGTGAAGCAGTTCCATCAAAGGCATTGCCAGAACTATTAGTAAAAAGAGCATTACGCCCAGAATGGTACATAAAAATAGTCCATGATGAAAAGTAGAGCGTATTTTAAACGAATCTTTCTCTGCATCGGCTTCGGCTACGATTGGCGTAATTGCCGTCGAGAAACCAATCCCTAGTGACAAAGCAATAAAAATCATACTGTTTCCTAACGAAACGGCAGCAAGCTCTGTGCTTCCTAATTTACCTACCATTATATTGTCGACAATACCTATTAAAGTATGTCCAACCATTCCTAATATTATAGGATAGGCCAATCTCAAATTATACGAAAACTCTCTTGTGTATTGTTTTAAACTCACGGCTTATATTTTTTTTGTGTGCAAAGATAATCAGATCCTCATGATTCTCTAACTTAAAAAGAAGCTACTTAAAAGACTTTGTGCCTTCGCGAGCAAATTTCTCTGTTGAGAGTAAGTTTTATTATTTAATCTCGCAAAGTCGCAGAGTCGCAAAGTTTTTTTACTAAGAGTCAAAGCTTTTTACTATTAGACTTATGAACAAACATTCATTTTTTTAGAATGAATCTAAACATTATATAACAATTTTAAAAAATTATATAACAAACTCTCACGACCTCGAAACTACTTTTACATTATTAATAATTAAAATATGCGCCATGATGAAATTAAGAAATCTAAAAATGTTCTGCCTAGCCACTTTTGCTTTACTATACGCTAATACAACTTTCGCTCAAGACAGTCAAACTAAAAATTATGATCAGGGTTTTAGATTAGGATTTGGTGTAAACGGAGGTGTACCAACAGATGGTGATTACGATTGGGCATTAGGTGGAGATGTACGCTTACAGTACGATTTAACAAAAAAAACGTCATTAACTTTAACTACAGGTTTTACTAACTTATTTGTATCAGAAGAAAATGCAAAAGACCTTGGTTTTATTCCGGCCAAAGCAGGTTTTAAGGCTTTTATTTGGGAAGATCAATTTTATCTTTTAGGTGAAGTTGGTGCTGGTTTCGCAGTAACAAACGGTTACAACGACACTACCTTTTTATGGTCTCCAGGAATTGGATACGCTAACAAATATATCGACGTTAGTGTACGTTACGAAGATTACAACAAATTCAAAACCAATCAAGTAGCATTACGTCTGGCTTACGGTTTTAATTTATAAAATACGTTCATTTTTATTCTTTTGTTTTTGGTATAAACCCGGCAGATCCTCATATCTGCCGGGTTTAGTTGTTTTATAGCAAGACGTAATTACATTATACTTTATTCTTTATCAAGGTTGGATATATCTGTTTTTCATTTTTATTCCTGTAGATTTTTCAATTAGATCTAACTTCAACCTCTCCTCCTTTACTTCTTCCATCAGCCAGATAGAATCACTTGTTCTATAAGTAAAATTCATAACCATATCTAAATCCTTCATAAGCTTGTAACGTATAAAAACTTTACCATCGTCTATAATATAATCTCGAGACATGTGATCTAACACAAACTCTATATTTTCATAAAAACATTCAGGTGCTTCCTCGCGCTCTAAAACTTTATACATATCGTTATCAAAAAAAATTGGTCTATTTACAGCTTCATTTACAATTACAGCATGAATCTCTACATACCTATTTTGCCAATAATACATAGAAAATAAAATAATCAAAATCGCTAATCCTGCATAAATCCTACTCTTAACACTATCTGTAATATATAACCTTTTTATAATCATCTCCATTTAAACTATCCATTTCTCTTTTCATCTTAAACCACTCGGGATCGGTACTTCATAAAGTATAATTCCAAATAAGATTTAAATCATTCATCAATTTATACCTAACATAAATCTTACCATCTCTTTTAATATAGTCTTCTACGGAACGATCTATAACGTAATCTATATTTTTATAATAATTAGCTGGAACTTCATTAGGTTCAGCAGACTTATACAACTGATTATCAAAAAATATTATAGGTTGCTCGTATTCTTTAAGAATGACAGGACGAAGTTCTACATACCTATTTTGCCAATAACAATAAACTGAAACTAAAATAACTAACACTCCTAATCCTGAATAAATCTTTTTCTTCATTTTTATTGGTGAAATTTATACTTTTTGTAATCATCACCATTAATACTATCCATTCTTCTTTGGGTTTTATACCACTTTAAATTATTAGTTTTAAGAGTATGATTCCAAATCATTTCTAAATCATTCATGTATTTATATTTAATGTAAATAATTCCATCTTTTTCAATATAATCTTGATTTTCTCTACCCAATACATATCTAATATTCTCATAAAAATTTGGTGGAGTCTCATTTCGTTCCGCAATTCTATAATAATCATTCTGAAAAACTATTATAGGACGTGTATATTCCTTACTTAAAACTGGTCGAAGTTCAACATATCTGTTTTGCCAATAATAGTAAAAAGAAAACGATACAATCAAAATTGCTAATACTATAAATATTTTCTTTATCATATCTATCTTAATTTAATATTTAAATTCCCTGATGATTCTTTTTGGAAGGTTACATTAAAATTTTGTTTCCAAGTACTTCTCATATCAAATGGTTTTGCTCCACAATACTTTTCGACTAATAAAGCGTCTGAATCTCCAACATATCCAAAACCAAAAATGTAAGCGTGAGCTCCTTTATGCCAGTCGTATCTATCCCACCAAGTATGAATGATTGTTCCAGATAAAACAAAACTGTCTTTTCTCCTAGTAATTTTAAGATTACTAGCTGAAGTTATTACACTTGTACCACTCATATAATAAAGTTCTCCAAATATACCTGCAGTAAATTGACGCTGTAATTCATTTTCATAATCTATATAATCCCCTTCATTCTTCAATAATTGATCTAATTTTTTATCATTTAGTCTTTCCTCAAAGCGTTCAATATTAAAATTTTCCGCCACAAGAACTTCCCTCTGACTTCTCAGCCATTTAAAATCAATAATTTTTGTAAATCCCGAACCATCGAGCCACCACTGTAAGTTGTCGGCGGCATGGTTCCAATTTCTTTGCCGTCCTTTTTCAATCATCTTAATGTAATTGGCTTTGAGCATCTCGGCTTTTTGTTTATCGTCCATTTGCCAATAGATGCTCTTTGCCTTTGAGTTTCCGGGCAGTGTCCAAAAAGGATCGCCGAATAAATTGGTGTATTCAGAAGGAGTTAAACTTTTTTTTAAATCTAATTCTGGTTTTAATCTGCTTGTATACATACTATTCTATTTTTACGTGCTTATAATTTCTTACAAACCTATAAAATAGAAACTCAAAACAATACCAAAATAAGACATAATATCTTACAATAAAACACCGCTTAAAACACTTAAGTTCAGAATTTTACCCTAACTTTTCTCTAATTCTTTTTTATAAACGTCAAAATTAGCTTTTATCTTCTCATCCAGTTCCGGTTCTTTTATATCCGTATATTTTTTCATTTCTTCCCAGATAATTTTAGCCACAATATAGCGCGACATTTCCTTATCATCAGCGGGAACAATATACCACGGCGCATGCGAAGTCGATGTTTTATTAATCGCCTGTTGGTAATATTTCTGGTATTCATCCCAATGCTCACGTTCCTTCAAATCTCCCGGAGAAAACTTCCAATTGTGTTTTCCTTTTTCTAAACGTCGCAGCAAACGGTCACGCTGTTCATCTTTACTTAAATGAAGATAAAACTTGAAGATAATCGTACCATTTTCGGCAACATGCTTTTCGAAATTATTAATCTGCTCAATTCTCTTTTTCCAAAATTTCGGTTTAATATCCTCAACGCTGTTAATGTCCGGTAAATTCTCATTCAAAACATATTCCGGATGCACTCGCGTTACCAATACATTTTCGTAATGCGTTCTGTTAAAAATCGCAAACTTCCCTTTTTCCGGCAAAGCGATATAATGCCTCCACAAATAATCGTGTTCCAGTTCACTCGAATTTGGAGTCTTAAAACTATGCACCACCACCCCACGCGGATTAAATTCTTTAAAAACTTCCCGAATCAAACTATCCTTTCCCGAAGTATCCATTCCCTGAAAACAAATCAAAACGCTGTACTTGTTATGCGCATACATTACGTCCTGCAAATCGCTTAGTTTAGCCTGCACCTCATCGAGTTTGGCTACTTTTTCATCATCATCAGCTTTCGTTTTTAATAAAGTTGGAATTTTTTCTAAACTTATTTTTTCTGTTACCTTAAAATCATTCGGATCTATTGACTTCATATCGCTGCTTTTTTAGTTTTTATACGCTTCTTCCTCAACACTTCTCATTGAAATTAACTGTAACAAAACATTTTTTTGTCCGTCATTTCACAACGTTGAGTTTTTTTATACTAGTAAATATACTATTTTTACGAAGCATATTCCTGCTATTCATTGCAATACTTTCTCAATAAATTGCTTTTTACAAGCCACAATAAGAGCTTCCTTTGGTCGCTTTATCGTGTCAGTAAAAATGGCAATTTCTTTTCAAAGTATTTTCATTGCTATCAGGGCTACCTTTAGTTTTCAAAACAACATTCATGGAAAAATTTACATTAGAAATATTATTTCAAATTATCGGCATTGGTTCAGCATCGGGATTATTTTTGAACAACGATTCACTTTATGTAATTGGTGACAACAGCGGTTATCTTTACGAATACAGCATGCAGCATAAGCAATTGAGTCAACATGCATTAATCGACAATCCTACGCAAAACATTGCTAAAAACCTTAAGCCTGATTTCGAATCACTTACACATCACAATGACACTTTATATGTTTTTGGTTCCGGTTCAACCGAAAACCGAAACAAAATGATTGCGTTCGACCTTAAAAACAAAACCATTTTACAGAAAAACAATCTGGTCGATCTATATGCTGTCATGCAAAGTTTCGGCTCTATAAAGCCGGAAGATTTCAATCTCGAAGGCGCTATTTTCGATGGCGAAAACTGGTATTTATTCAATCGTGGCAATGGCATTTCCAACAAAAACACCATTTTTACTATTCACGCCAAAAGTCTGGGAGAAGAATTTGCTCTGGTAGCCACCAATTATAAGCTTCCAAAAATAAAAGGCGTTCGTTCCAGTTTTACCGATGCGATTTTAGTCGAAGACAAAATCTATTTTCTTTCCACTGCCGAAGACACCAAATCTACCTACGACGATGGCGAAATCCTCGGAAGTTTTATTGGCAGAATCGATCTGAAAACCATGAAAATCGATTTTACACAAAAAATCACTTCTACCAATAAATTTGAAGGTTTAACGCTTTATCAAAAATCAAATGACAAAATTGAATTTTTGCTTTGCGAAGACAACGATACAGAATTGCTGGAAACAAAAATTTTCAAATTAACTCTTAATAGGCTGTAGGCTTTAGGCTTTAAGCTGTAGGCCTATTGCTTTGCGCATTGGGCTTTGGACACAGAAAAAACAATTACACGATTAAACAATTTAACGATTAAACAGTTCAACAATTAAACAATTAACCGATTAACCAACTAACAATAAACCATAAAAAATGAACCTAAAAAAACTTCTCGCTCTTTTACTTCTTACAGCGGGACAAATTTCGCAAGCGCAATACAAATATCCTGCAACACCGGAACGTCCTGTAACCGATGATTATTTTGGAACAAAAATTACTGATTCTTATCGCTGGCTGGAAGACATGAAAAGCGCTGAAGTACAAAAATGGTTTAAAGAGCAAGGTGATTTTAGTAATTCCGTGATCAAACAAATTCCGGGTCGTGATCTTTTATTTAATCGTATGAAAGAAATTCAGGGTTTGGGAGGAGATGAGTATCTTGTGATTAAACAACACGGAAATAATTACTATTACACCAAAAATAAAAAACAGGAAAACATAGAAAAACTTTATTTCAAAGCAGGACTAAACGGAACTGAAACTTTGATCTTTGATCCTGCAGCTTTCAAAAAAGATGCTACTATTACTAATTTTCGAGTAAGCCCCGATCAAAAAATGATTGCTATTGCACTATCAGAAAATGGTGCGGAGGTCTCCGATCTTAAAATTCTTGATGTAAAATCAAAAACATTTCTAACCGACAATTTAACACCGGTTTGGAGCGAATTTAATTTTGATTTTACACCAGACAGCAAAGCCATTACCTATACAAAAATGAGCAATCGGGATCACAATAGCGACGATTTTCTAAAAAACATGAAATCACTGGTTCACATTATAGGAACAAATCCTGAAACAGATAAAATCATAGCATCAAAAGCAACAAATCCCGATTTGAACCTGCTTTCAGAACAATTTCCGGACATTGCATTTACTGATGATTACAAGTTTATCATTTTAGAAATTGGCTCGACTAAAAGTGAAATATTGTCCTTTTATGCTCCATTCTCTGAACTTTCAAAAGACAAAATAAACTGGAAACCGCTTGTTAAGTATGACGACGAAATAACTGCTACTGCTATATTTGGTGACAAAATATTTTTTCTGACACACAAAAATGCGCCCAATTACAAAATTGGTGTCACTGATATTAACAATCCGGATTTTAATAATGCTGCAATTGTAGTACCTGAAACAAACAAGGTTTTACGCAGAATGCAAAAATCTAAAAACTTTGTTTATTACTCTTTAAGCGACGGAATCAATCAGGATAAATACAAAATCAATACCAAGACGCTGGAATCTAAATACATCCCAATCCCAAAAGGTTCAAACGGATCAATTGTTTTAAATCCGCGTGAGAATGATAATATCATATTATTCAATAACGGATGGATTACGCCTTCTACCAATTATGACTATAATGGTGCAACAGAAAAAGTGAAAAAAGGCGAACAATTTATCTCCAGCGGAAATCATCCTGATTATAGCAAACAGTTTACCGTAAAAGAAATTGAAGTTGCAAGTCATGACGGCGTTATGATTCCACTATCTTTAATCTATCCAAAAAATTTAAAATTAGATGGTTCAAATGCCTGCTACATTACCGGTTACGGTGCTTATGGCAGCAGTCGTTTGCCTTTTTTTCTAGATCCGTCATTGATGGCATTATTAGAACAAAACACAGTAATCGCAGTTGCCCACGTTCGCGGAGGTGGCGAAAAAGGAAATGAATGGCATAAAGGCGGAAAGAAAGCAACGAAACCTAACACTTGGAAGGATTTTATTGCCTGTTCAGAATATTTAATAAAAGAAAAATATACTTCGTCTGAAAAACTTATTGGTAATGGTGCTAGTATGGGTGGCGTTCTAATCGGACGAGCAATCACAGAACGTCCTGATTTGTATAAAGTTGCTCTTATCGAAGTGGGATGTACCAATGCCATCAGAATGGAAACAACTCCAAACGGACCAAATCAGATACCGGAAATTGGTTCTCTAAAAAATGAAGAGGATACCAAACACATCTTAGAAATGGATGCACAGAGTAAAGTTAAAAAAGGCGAAAAGTACCCAGCAGTTTTAATAAGAACGGGCATCAACGATCCAAGAGTATCACCATCTGAACCTGGAAAATTTGCTGCAATTCTGCAAAACTATAATGCTTCTGACAAACCAATTCTTTTGCACGTTAATTATCAAAACGGACATTTTTCTAATGATCTCGATGTTACCTTTGGCGATAATGCAGATATGTTTGCCTTCGCGTTATGGCAAGTAGGTAACTCAAAATTTCAAATTAAAAAATAATAACAAATAATAACCCTCAAACTAAACCAATTAAACGACTAAACAGTTAAACGGTTAAACAATAAATCATAATTATAAAATGAATCCAATTTTAAATCAAAATCTATTTCTTGTAAAAGAACACGTTGGTATGTTTAAAGCTGCCAACAATTACGATATATACCATCCTGAAAGCAATCAGATTATTATGAACTGCCGCGAAAACAATCTGGGCTTTTTTACCAAAGTATTTCGTTTTACAGATTATAAAAGAATGACACCTTTTAATATTGAAATTTCAACAGCAGAAGGTGAAAAATTAATTTCAGTAAAACGTGGTGTTGCCTGGCTAAGATCAACAGTTGAAGTTTTTGACGAAAAAGACCGTTTGGTTGGAACCTTCAAACAAAAACTATTTTCTATTGGAGGAAAATTTGAAATTCTGGACAAAAACGAAAAACCTGTGGCTACTCTTCAGGGAAAATGGACAGGCTGGGATTTTAAATTTACACACGAAAACAAACAACTGGCTCAGGTAAATAAAAAATGGGCAGGAGTTGGAAAAGAGTTTTTTACCAGTGCTGATAATTATGCCCTTCAAATAGAAGAAACAGTTGCTGCAGACAGTCCGCTTAGACAATTAATTTTGGCAGCAGTAATGTGTATCGATATGGTTTTAAAAGAATAAAAACCTGTTAAACTTAAATTAAGAAAACATAGCAAGGCATCATTTTAGTAAGCAAAAACAGTACTTTTGCAATACTAAAATGATGCTTTTTGCATTACTAAACAATAAATCATGACAGACTTAAAAAATAAAAATGCCTTTATTACAGGAGCTGGAAAAGGAATCGGAAAAGCAATTGCTATTGCACTTGCCAAAGAAGGTGTAAATGTAGTTTTAGTTTCAAGAACTCAGGCCGATGTAGATCAATTAGCTGCAGAAACCACTAAATTAGGTGTAAAATCTTTAGCATTATCGGCAGATGTTTCAGACATTAATTCGATAAATGCTGCTGCAGAAAAAGCTTTAGCAGAATTCAAAAATATTGACATCTTAATCAACAGTGCCGGAATTGCTGCCTTTGGTAAGTTTCTTGAATTAGAACCTGAAGCCTGGGAAAGAATTATTAAGGTAAACGTAATGGGAACGTATTATACAACCCGTGCCCTTATACCAAACATGATCGAAAGACAAACAGGTGACATTATCAATATTTCATCGACAGCAGGATTAAACGGAAATGCGTTAACAAGTGCGTACAGTGCTTCAAAATTTGCAGTTCTTGGTTTAACCGATTCTTTAATGCAGGAAATGAGAAAACACAACATTCGTGTTACTGCTTTAACACCAAGTACAGTTGCAACTGATATGGCAAAAGATTTAAACCTTACAGATGGCAATCCGGAGAAAGTAATGCAGTCTGAGGATATCGCTGAATTGATTATTGCTCAGCTAAAATTAAGCAGAAGAGTATTTATCAAAAACAGCAGTATTTGGTCTACAAATCCATAAAAAATTTATTCATAGTCTCTCAAAGTGCTATGCTTTGTAAAGATTTAAACGCTTCAACAATACGATGGAACAATATTTAAGACAATTAATTGCAATAGAATTTCAGGACAAAAAAGAAATTTTTACCGGTTTTCTAATTGACTATTCAGATGACTGGATATTACTTCGAAATAATCCTGTAGATTACATCCTGGATGGTTTTGTTATTTTGAAAAACAAAAACATCGAAGCCGTACACCGCGATCATGATCTTGAATTTACAGAGAAAGTTATTCGGTTAAAAGGCTTAAAGACCAATGCAGAAGATATTATTCCGATTAGGGATCTAAATTCGATTGTAAATTTTATCACTAAAAAATATGGCATTTTTCAGATTTCTAAAAAATCAGCAAAATCCGCTTACTTAGGACGCTTAATCGAATTGAACAACGAAGAACTTACCATTGATTTTCTGGACACTAAAGGTCAGTTTGGCGGTGAATTAAGTTTTAATCCCGAAAAGATCAGAGTAATCGAGTTTGATACGGATTATATCAATTCTTTGAAACTGGTGATTCCACAGGATCAGAAATAGTTATTTTAAAAAACAGAAACGCCCTTTTTAAAAAGGGCGTTTCTGTTTTTATATAAAATATAAAATCGGTATAAATCAGTGTTTTCGCTTAGCGAATCCGTGTCATCGGCGTTTTATAAAAATAACGACATCAACGCTTGTCAAAATTGAAGAACCTAAGCTTCGGCAAGTTTATTTAAAAACTCCAAACGCACACTTCCGTCTTCATCTATTTTTGTCAAATTAATTTCCTGCAGCGTATTTACCAACTCAGGATTCCATGGCGTTTTTACTTTTACATAGTTTTCTGTAAATCCGTGAATGTATCCTTCTTTATTCTCTCCTTCAAATAAAACAGTTCTGTTCGTCCCAAGTTGACTTTCGTAAAAAGCACGACGTTTCTTAACTGATAATCCACGAAGCATTTTACTGCGTTTTGCGCGCACATTTGCCGGAACAACTCCAGACATATTCGCAGCTTCTGTATTGTCTCTTTCAGAATACGTAAATACGTGTAAATACGAAATATCCATTTCGTTCAGGAAATGATAAGTTTCTAAGAAATGTTCTTCTGTTTCTCCAGGAAAACCAACAATAACATCTACACCTATACAAGCGTGCGGCATAACCTCACGAATTTTGTTTACGCGCTCCGTATACACTTCACGTAAGTAGCGACGTTTCATTAATTTTAAAATATCGTTGCTTCCTGATTGTAGCGGAATATGAAAATGCGGTACAAAAGTTCTGCTTTTAGAAACAAACTCAATCGTTTCGTTACGTAATAAATTAGGTTCAATAGATGAAATTCGCAAACGTTCGATTCCTTCTACCTTATCTAAAGCCTGAACTAAATCCAGAAAAGTATGTTCATGTTTTTTGTTTCCAAATTCACCTTTACCATAATCTCCAATATTTACTCCGGTTAAAACAATTTCTCTAATATTTTGAGCTGATATCTCTTTAGCGTTTTGCAATACGTTCTCTAACGCATCACTTCTTGAAATTCCTCTCGCTAGCGGAATGGTGCAATAGGTACATTTATAGTCGCAACCATCTTGCACTTTTAAGAATGCGCGGGTACGATCACCAATGGAATAACTTCCAACATAAAAATCGGCTTCAGCAATTTCACAAGAGTGTACCTCACCCATGTCATTTTTGCTTAAGTCATGAATATAATCTGTAATTTTAAATTTTTCAGTAGCACCCAAAACCAAATCAACTCCATCTACAGCCGCTAACTCCTCCGGTTTTAATTGTGCATAACAACCTACCGCAGCAACAAACGCCTTATCATTCAGTTTCATTGCCTTTTTTACTACCTGCTTAAATTGCTTATCAGCGTTATCTGTAACCGAACAAGTATTGATTACATAAATATCAGCCACCTCTTCAAAATCAACACGATCGAAACCTTCATCATTAAAGTTTCTGGCAATCGTAGATGTTTCTGAGAAATTCAATTTACATCCAAGCGTATAAAACGCAACTTTTTTTCTATTTTCCATGGGAATACACTACGTTTTAAGTAGGAAGATAATATATTTACATCTTAGTTTTAAGAGTCTGCAAATTTACATACAATATTCTTTAAAATAAAATGAATAATTGACTATAAATCAATATTTTGCAGCAAAGTGTTTTTCAGTTGACTTAAATTTAATCCAAGGTCATGGAAAACTTGAAATGCCAAAATGTTAAAAAAATAGCGTGATTAGAAAAATTAAATGTGAAAAATGTCAGTTAAGGACTAATATTACCGATAAAATACAATTTGTTAAAGATTAGATTAAATTTTTCTTACTTTTACACCATCAAAATTTATTTACTTTTGCACCTCTTTTTGAAGTTCAAAAAAAATAACAAAAAAATGTAATAAAAGACTAAATTGCGTTAACAACAATTCTATTTTTTAACCGTTATGTTTTTTTTGTTATAAATAAAATGGGTAAGCCGAAAACCATAAAGAGTAGGCAACAATTAAATTACAAACCTATTATGAAAGCATTTTTAACCACAATCTGCTTGATGTTCTTAGCCCTTACTAGTGCACAATCGCAAAATGCGCCTGCTACTAATCCATTTCCATCAATTAGTACTTTAACAACTTGGGCAAGTTTTAATTCACAAACTCAATTCGACACTGCAGTTCGTGCTGTTGGCTTTAAATTTGAAGTAAAAGAACCAGGAGAAGGCTCTACAGCATACACATATATTCGTAAAGTTACAGTAAATGATGTAAATTATACTGACAGAATAGTTTACAGAATTGCAAACAATAATTCTGCAAGTATTATTTCGTTAGTAACAGCTTCAACAGATTTAGTAAGCTTGTATACTCCACAATTAACGACTTTCAAAAGCAACAATTGTAAAACAGAAATGTCTAAAGACAAAAACACAATTTGTACTTGCTACGAAAGTGTAAATTTTGCAATCGATCTTTGCGACGAGCGTGTAAAACTTACAATGGGTGATGGTAACAAATATTTTGTTTCTGTAGCTAAAAAATAATACCCCTGTTTTCAGAGAATAAAGAATGATTTGTTTCCAAATCTTTGCAAAGTATAAAACTATTTAGTTTACAAAGATTTGGAATGCATTTCTCTGAATAAAATTTTTACAAGTCTGGATTTTTAAGTTCATACCAAACTTGTAATTCATCTTCATAATCAAAAGAATTTACATAGCGTAAACCCAGCTTTTCTAAAATTCTTCTTGAGTTTTCATTTCCAGCGTCTGCATACGCATAAAGAGCATCCACTTTCATTACATTAAAAGCATATTCTACAAAAGCTTTTCCAGCTTCAGTAGCATATCCTTTACCCCAATATTTTTCAATAAAACGATATCCTATTTCATAAAAACCTTTATAATCATTGATTTCATTTGTAATGAATTTGATACCTGACCAACCCAAAAATTCATTGGTTTCTTTTAATACTACAGCACAGCGTCCGGTACCAAAATCCTGATATTGCTGTTGAATGTTTTTTATTTGTGCTAAACTTTCTTCCTTTGATTGTACAGGCTTTTTACCAACAAAAACATGAACATTAGGATTCGAGTCCAATTCAAACATACCATCAAGGTCTGAAAAAAGTAATGCTCTTAAAATTAGACGTTCTGTTTCTATTGATTCTTTCATAACAAATAAATTAATTTAAAATATAGCGTTGCACCACTTCTGCAACTCCATCATTATTATTTGATGCAACAATTACATTGGCTCTGTCACGCAATTCCGGCGTTACATTATCAACCCAAACACCAAGTCCGGCATATTCAATCATCGTTAGATCATTTCCTGCGTTTCCAACGGCTATAATTTCACTTTGTTTAATATTAAGTTTCTCTGCCAGTAATTTCAAACTGGCTGCTTTATCGATTCCGTTTTGAGCTACCTCAAGGAAAAAAGGTTTTGACATCGCAACACTTAAATGTGGCATTGATTCTTTTAAATCTGCTTCAAGTTCTTTTAAATAAACAGGATCTTCTAACAAAATACATTTTACAGCAGGCTTAGTAACAGCTTCCTTAAAACTTGGTACTTTGTTGTGCTTTAGTCCTGTAATGTGCTTTTCGATATCAATATATTCAGAATCTGTTTCACTTACGATTTCGCCATCTATATAAGTAATAATATGCGTTTTCTTTTTTACACTGTAATCGTATAAATCGTGGATTTGCTCTGGTGTCAAACATTGTTCAAACAACACAAGATCGTCTTTTACGGTACTGATAACAGCACCATTAAAAGAAATCATATACGAATCATTTAAATCTAATTCTAATTCTTTAGCATAAGCAGTCATTGCAGAGGTTGGTCTTCCTGAAGCTAAAACTACGTATACTCCTTTAGCCTGTGCTTCAAGAAGTACTTTTTTATTTAAAGCCGAAATTTTATGATCGTCTGTCAACAAGGTATCATCCATGTCGAGCACCAGCATTTTATATTGCATTTCTTTTTATTTTTTAATCTATACCTTCAATAACAGCAGTTGCTGAATTTCCGGTTATTATTAAATACTCATTCTAAATTCTTCGATTACCGGATTTGCTTTAGCAAAATCAGTCTCCTGAATAAATACCTCAACCGCTAAACCTGTAGCTCCAAACCCACCTAAACGAGCAGATTGAATATTGTCTTTCTTTTGCGTTTCTACACCTGCAGCTTCTAATCTTTCCTGCAACGCAATCGCTAATATTTCACTTCCCGAAAACACCTTCATTAAGCCCATAACCTACTATTTTATTATTTAAATTTTATTCTTCTTCATCATCAATATTTTCCTCTTCATCTTCAAAGTCCTCACCGTCTTCTTCTTCAAATTCTTCCTCATCCTGCTCTTCCATATCAAATATATAAGGCTCAAGCATCATTTTTTCTGCCAAAATATCGATACGTTCTGTCAAAGTTTCTGCAAAAATAATACGTTGTGTTTTAGCAATACTATTCGAAATACGCATGATTTTTGTTTCATGGCGTAATTTCAAAATAGGATCAGCATCATCAATGATAAACATTTTTAAACGGTTTACATTATATCCCGCAGTCGTAAACATATCACTTAGTTTATTCGGAGTTCCAATCAAAACATCGATTCCCGTAGAAACATAGTTTTTATCATAATCCATATCCCCTTTGTCATGAACACCATACACTTCAAGATTGCTGTGTTTACCGTACTTTTCAAAAAGCGCCACCATTTCCAGTACCTTTACTTTGTCTTCAACAAAAATCAAAGCACGTGGCGATTCTTCTGTATGACCAGACAATTGCTGAATTACATTTAATACAATTGTAGTCGATTTTCCGCTTCCTGCCGGAGACAGAATAATGCAATCAGCACCACTTTTTATCGTAGAAAAAGTTTCCTGCTGTAATTCATTTGCTTCCGTTAATCCGTTTTCAATTAAAGCGTCTTGAAGCTTTTCGTTTATTTTTTTTAGTTTCATTTCTTTTTTTGCTTTAAGCTTTATTTTGGCTATAGGCAATAAGCTTTAGGCCTTAGGCTTTATTTTTTTTATGCTGTAGGCTTTAAGCTGTAGGCTATAAGCTTTATTTTTTTATGCTGTAGGCTTTAAGCTGTAGGCTATAAGCTTTATATATTTTTCTTTTTTTTGCTTTAGGCTATACGCAGCAGGCTTAAAGCCTAAAGCATACAGCTTATCGCGCGAAGCGAAGCGAAGCGTAGCACCTACTTGCTCGCAAACATTTTTACATCATTCTCCGATATTTCGTTACCTCCTAAAATGATTAGTCTTTCAACTACATTTCGAAGTTCACGAATGTTTCCTGTCCAATCGTATTCTTGCAGCAATTTTATAGCTGGTGCTGAAAATACCTTAATGGCGTTTCCTTGTTCCGAAGCAATTTTTTCTGTAAAGTGTGCAATCAAAGCCGGGATATCATCACGTCTGTCATTCAAAGCCGGTACTTTAATTAAAATAACAGCCAGACGATGGTATAAATCTTCACGAAAACGTCCTTCGGCAATTTCGGTTTTTAAATCTTTATTGGTTGCGGCCACAACACGAACATCAACTTTTATATCTTTTTCTGCACCTACTCTGGTAATCATACTTTCTTGCAGGGCACGTAAAACTTTGGCTTGCGCCGATAAGCTCATGTCTCCAATTTCATCTAAGAAAATAGTTCCTTTGTCAGCTGCTTCAAATTTTCCTGCACGATCTTTTACTGCTGATGTAAAAGCTCCTTTTACGTGACCAAACAATTCACTTTCGATCAGCTCACTTGGAATTGCAGCACAATTCACCTCAATCAGTGGGAAATTAGCACGTTCGCTTTTTTCATGCAATTGATGTGCAACCAATTCTTTTCCGGTTCCGTTTGGACCTGTAATTAAAACTCTGGCTTCTGTTTGCGCCACTTTATCAATCATAACTTTAATATGACTGATCGCTTCGCTCTCTCCTACCATTTCGTAGTTTTTGCTCACTTTTTTCTTTAGAATTTTATTTTCAACAACAAGTTGTTTTTTGTCTAAAGCATTACGAACAGTATTCAGTAAACGATTTAAATCTGGTGGTTTCGAGATATAATCAAAAGCACCTAATCGCATGGTATGAATAGCGGTTTCCATATCACCATGACCTGAAATCATGACCATTGGAATTTCCGGTTTGATTTTTTTAACTTCTTCTAAAACCTCAACACCGTCTAGTTTTGGCATTTTGATATCACACAAAACCAAATCGTAATCGTTGTTTTTTATTTTTTCCAGACCTGCTGCACCATCTTCTGCTTCGTCTACCTGATACGTATCGTTTTCTTCTGATAGTATCTTAACCAAAACTCTTCTGATCGATGCTTCGTCTTCTATAATTAGTATTTTACTCATTTTTCTTCTAAAGGTTCAAAGTTGCAAAGGTACAAAGGTACAAAGTTTATAATCTTTGTCGCTTTGCACCTTTTAACCTATATTATTATATTTTTTTACTAGTGTTTACATAGTCTATTAAAGCTTCTTTGTTATAAAATGCACACGTTCCAATATTGAAAACCTTTGCAACTTTGTCCCTCTGAACCTTTGTAACTACAAAAACTAATATTTAAGCCATTTATACAATTCTTTCCAGGTTGGCTTTTTGCCATACATTAAAATACCAACGCGGTAAATTTTTGCAGCAAACCAGACAACCAGAAAAAAAGTAGCAAACAATAATGATACCGAAATAGCGATTTGCCACCAAGGCACACCAAACGGAAGTCGCATTAACATTACAATTGGTGAAGTTAATGGAATCATTGAAAAAACGACCGCAATTGTTCCGTGTGGATCGTTGACAACAGTAAAGAAACCAATGTAAACACTTAAAATAAGCGGCATAATAATAGGCAATAGAAATTGTTGAGAATCGGTTTGATTATCAACTGCGGCTCCAATTGCGGCATAAAATGAACTGTATAAAAAGTATCCTCCTATAAAATAAATCACAAAGCCAATAATAATACTGGCAATTGGTAAATTCCATAATTCGAGAATATACATTTGAGCGGTACCTGAGAATTCAGCTTGTGCAGATTGCATCAATTCAGGTGAAATTCTTGCTGTTGGTCCAACATTTACACCAAAAAATGCTGAAGCAGCAAACATTAATCCCAAACCAATTATCGCCCAAATTACAAATTGCAATAATCCCGCAAGTGAGGTTCCCACAATTTTACCAATCATTAACTGAAACGGTTTTACTGAGGAAATAATAATTTCTATAATTCTGTTAGTCTTTTCTTCAATAACACTTCGCATTACCATGTTACCATAAATGATAATAAACATCATGATTAGATATCCAAATGCGCCACCAATACCAATTTTAATTTCATTCAATCCTTTTAAACTTTCTTCTCCGGAAGTTTTTACTAAATGAATATTAACTGCTGCCTGCGCTTTTTGAATTGCCAAGGTATCCAGCTTTGCTTGCTCAAGATTTATTTTAGTGATTTTATCTGCTATAACGTCCTGTGTTTTTTCTACAAAAGCAATACTTGGGCTGCTATTCGAAATCAGTTCAATTTTTGTTTCTAAGTCTTTCAGATTATTCGTTTTTGGAATAATAATCAGACTCGAAAAACTTTCATTTGTAATACTGTCTTTTAAAGCATTGATATCAATCTCAGACAGATTCAGATATTTGAATTCTGCTTCTTTTTTGTTTTTCTTTATAAAATCATCTGCAAACAAACCAGTTTCATCATGAATGGCTATTCGTTTGGTTTCAGCTTTCATAGAACTCAAATAACCAATAAATCCTGCAATTGCCACAAACAATAACGGACTTAAAAAAGTCATGACCACAAAAGATTTATTACGAACCTTTGCAATGAATTCTCTTTTTATAATTAATGAAATTATGCTCATTTTTTTCTTTTAGATTATTAGATTTTTTAGACTTCTTAGATTTTTGGACTCCTTAGACTTCTTAGATTTTTTTGATTCTTTGCATGTTAGACTGAAGTCTACACATACTTAAAAATAAAATCTAAGAAGTCTAAAGATCTAACAATCTAAAAATCTAAGACGTTACTGTTTGAATAAAAATATCGTTTACACTTGGAATTTTTTCTACGAAATGTGTTACCTGTCCACGTTGTGTAAGTATATGCAGTAACTCATTTGGCGTGGCATTCCCAATTTGAATTTCTAATTTCAAATCGTCATTTAAAGATTTAAAAGTAGCAGGTGAAACGGTAAATTTTTGTGTTATATCGTACATCAAACCTTCTACGTTATTGGTCAGGATTCCCACTTCAAAACTATTGGTTTTAAATTGGCGTTTTACATCGCTTACTTTTCCTTCAATCAGTTTATTCGATTTATGAATTAAAGCAATATGATCGCAAAGTTCTTCAACACTTTCCATTCTGTGTGTAGAGAAAATAATTGTTGCACCTTGTTCTTTTAATGCTAAAATTTCATCTTTAATTACATTTGCATTCACCGGATCAAAACCAGAGAAGGGCTCATCAAAAATCAACAATTTAGGTTTGTGCAATACACAAACAACAAATTGAATTTTTTGCGCCATACCTTTAGAAAGCTCCTGAATTTTTTTGTTCCACCAGCCCTGAATTCCCAATCGGTCAAACCAGTAGTCCAGTTGTTGTTTGGCTTCGGTTTTAGAAAGACCTTTCATTTGTGCCAGATACAAACATTGCTCGCCCACTTTCATAGAACTGTACAAACCTCTTTCTTCTGGAAGATATCCAATTGTCTGTACATGTTTTTGCTGCAATTTTTCTCCATCCAAAATTACTTCACCGCTATCCGGCAATGTAATTTGATTTATAATTCGGATTAGAGAAGTTTTTCCAGCTCCGTTAGGACCTAACAACCCATAAATACTGCCTTTTGGCACATTTAATGAAACTTCGTTAAGCGCTACATAATCGCCATATCGTTTTACGACTTTATGTACTTCGAGTAAGTTGCTCATGCTTTTTTTAAATTTTCTGCGTCAGTTTAATCTTTGTTGTCTTAATCGTGTAAAAGTAAATAATTCAAGGCGAATCTGGTTACTTATACGCAAAAAACCCATCCTAAATTTACTCCGGGATGGGTTTTTGAATTTATTTTTACATTCTAAAAAAAGTAATGCTTATGAAAACATATCTTTTACTTTTTCAAAAAATGATTTTTCTGATTTTTCAGGACTTGGTACAAAGTGCTCGTCGTTTAAAGCATTTTCAAAAAATTGTTTTTGCTCTTTGTTTAACGTTTTTGGTGTCCAAACGTTTACATGAACCAGTAAATCACCGCTTCCGTAACCATTTATACTTGGAATACCTTTTCCTTTTAGTCTTAGAATTTTTCCGGATTGAATACCTTCTTCTAATTTAATACGCACTTTTCCGTTGATTGCTTCGATGTCTTTAGAAACACCTAAAACGGCTTCCGGAAAACTAATGTATAAATCAAAATGAATATTTTCGCCTTCACGTTTCAGGAATTCGTGCTCTAATTCTTCGATAGCTACAATTAAATCACCAGGAACACTATTTCCGGGAGCATCGTTTCCTTTGTTAGAAACTTTCAATTGCATACCATCAACAACTCCTGCAGGAATTTTGATAGAAACAGTTTCGTCTTCTAAAACCATTCCTTGTGCATCTGCCTCAGAAGGTCTTTTATCTAATATTTGTCCGGATCCACCACAAGTTGGACAAGTTGATGCTGATTGCATTCTTCCCAAAATTGTGTTTGTAACGCGCATTACCTGTCCTTGACCATTACAAGTCGAACAAGTTTTGTAGCTTACACCTTTAGCCTGAACTTTACGTTTTACTTTTACTTTTTTCTCAACACCATTGGCAATTTCTTCTAAAGTCAATTTAACTTTAATTCTAAGATTGCTTCCTTTAGCACGACGTGGTCCGCCTCCGCCTCCGCTGAAACCTCCAAATCCACCACCAAAAATGTCACCAAACTGGCTGAAAATGTCATCCATATTCATACCACCGTGGCCACCACCGCTAAATCCGCCAGAACCATCAAAAGCCTGATGTCCGTATTGATCGTATTTCGCTTTTTTGTTAGGATCGCTTAAAACTTCGTAAGCTTCTGCAGCTAATTTAAAGTTTTCTTCTGCCTCTTTGTCGCCCGGGTTTTTATCCGGATGATATTTCAAAGCACTTTTTCGGTACGCTTTTTTAATTTCGGCAGCATCGGCACTTTTTGAAATGCCAAGTATTTCGTAAAAATCTTTTTTCATAGTTAGATTAAATTGCTACGCCAGTTTACTAGCGTTCTTGTCTAAATTTCAAAAAACACTTTTGGTCGTGCCATTTGAAATCTTTGTTTGCATTTTTTTAGTTTCCGATAACCACTTTAGGAAAACGAATAATCTTATCTCCTAATTTGTATCCTTTTTCAATAACATCAACAATTTTACCTTTCAATTTGTCAGACGGAGCTGGAATTTGGGTAATTGCCTCTGCAAAATCAGCATTAAAAGCATCACCTGCTCTTACTTCAACTTGCTCTAAACCTTTAGAAACCAAAGTACTTTTTAACTTCTCATGAATTAACTCCACTCCTTTTGTCAGAGTTTCATCTTCAGATTTACTGATCTCTACCATAGCTCTGTCGAAATCATCTAAAACTGGAAGCATCGCCAATAAAACTTCTTGGTTTGCGGTTTTAAATAAATCGATACGCTCTTTTGAAGTTCTTTTTTTGTAATTTTCAAATTCGGCAAATAATCTCAAAAACTTATCTTTTTCTTTTGCCAAGTCTTGAGCCAATTGCTCTTCAACACTTAATTCTTCAACAATTAACTGCTCACCGTTGGCATTGTTTTCTAACGTTACATCATCTAATTCCTGATCGAATTCTGTATTTTCCGTAGTCATATTATTTGTATTTTTAAAAATATTCTTAAACTTCATTTTTATTCTTTCTGTTGGATTGCAAAAGTACTGCCAAAACTCTTAAAATGTCAAATTGTCACTCTATTCGGTTTCAGCATTTTAAAAAATAATCCGGACGTAAAAATTTTAGTATAATTTTAAGACTATTACGTTTTAGTTTGTATTATATTTGAAACCAGATTAGTAAATGAAAATTATCTATCAAAATTGAATTTAAGGGTTAGCTTCGGCTTTATAATAAATTATTAATTCAACTTTACCTTATATTAAAAAAAGCTTCGCCTATTGTAGACGAAGCTTTTTTTTATGCTTTCTTTTTATTGCACGGGCGGAGGGATTCGAACCCCCATCAACGGTTTTGGAGACCGCTATTCTACCCTTGAACTACGCCCGTAATTCAAGCCGCAAATTAAAAGCTTTTTTCTTTTCCGGCAATCATTTTTCATGCAAATTTGAAAATTTTTAAGCTGAAAAGCGCTAATAAATCATTAACACAATCACCTCCAAAGCTTTGTGAATTTCATATTTTTTAATCCGATTAGAATCTTCGCAGCCTTTTGGATTCATTTAGCCCTAAAATTGACACATAAAAACACTATTAAGCCAATAAAGCTGCCTTCAATCCTTCAAAATCGACTGTTATTTGTTCTCCAGAAACTAAATTTTTAAGCGAATAAGAATTAGAGGCTATTTCCTGATCTCCTGCAATTACAGCAAAAGGAATCAAACGCTTGTCGGCATATTGAAACTGTTTCCCTACTTTTACATTGTCAGGATAAAGTTCTACTTTAATATTTTCTTTTCTTAATTTTTGAATGGCTTGCGAAGCATACAGCGCCTCAGCATCACCGTAATTAATAAACAATGCTTTTGATGTTGCCGCAACTGTTTCCGGAAATAATTGTAATTCTTCCAGAACCAAATAAATTCGGTCTAAACCAAAAGAAATTCCAACTCCACTCATATTCTTTAAACCAAAAATACCTGTTAAGTCGTCATATCTTCCGCCACCTCCAATAGATCCCATTGAAACGGTTTTTGGTGCTGCTACTTCAAAAATAGCTCCGGTGTAATAATTTAGTCCACGTGCCAAGGTTACATCCAAATCTAAAGTTGCTGTTGCCAAACCTAAAGTTGCCACATTGTCACAAATAAATTTTAACTCTTCAACACCTTTCATTCCTTCTTCTGATGAAGCTAATAATGAAGAAAGCTGCTTTATTTTATCTGAAAAAGTTCCTGTGAAACTAAAAAGTGGCTGCACTTTTACTAACGCTGCTTCAGAAATTCCTTTTTCAATCATTTCTTTTTTCACACCGTCTTCTCCAATTTTATCCAGCTTATCTAAAGCAACTGTAAAATCAATTAACTTATCTGATGCTCCAATAACTTCAGCAATTCCAGATAATATTTTTCTGTTGTTAATTTTTATAGTAACGCCTTCTAAACCTAAGGATGTAAAAACGGTATCATACAATTGTACCAATTCTACTTCCTGCCACAATGATTTTGAACCAACCACATCGGCATCGCATTGGTAAAATTCTCTGTATCTACCTCTTTGCGGTCTGTCGGCTCTCCAAACAGGCTGAATTTGATATCTTTTAAAAGGAAATTCAATTTCGTTCTGGTGTTGTACCACGTATCTTGCAAACGGAACTGTTAAATCGTAACGTAATGCTTTTTCAGAAATTTTTCCAGTAAATTTATTCAGCTCAATTCTCTGATCTAAACTAATTGTCTCCGCAGAATTAACTTGTAACTCGTCTATAGATTCCGGTAATTCAATTTTGCTTTTGTTGAAGAAAAAATTACCTGAATTCAGTATTTTAAAAATCAAACGATCACCTTCTTCTCCATATTTTCCCATTAAGGTATCTGAATTTTCAAATGAAGGTGTTTCAATTGGCTGAAATCCAAATTTCTCAAAATTATTTTTTATCGTCTGAATTATATATTGACGTTTTGACACCTCTGCCGGCGAAAAATCTCTTGTTCCTTGTGGTATGCTTGGTTTTGAAGCCATCTTTTTTAGATTATTAGATTTTTGGATCTTTAGATTATTTAGATCCTTTGTTTTTATTTTAGATTTCTGATTTTAGATTTTAGATTGCTCTCTTTGCCTTAAATCTTTTTATTATTTTAGATTTTTGATTTTAGATTTTAGATTGCTCTCTTTGCCTTAAATCTTTTTATTATTTTAGATTTCTGATTTTAGACTTTAGATTGCTCTTTTTACCTTAAATCTTTTTATTATTTTAGATTTTTGATTTTAGATTACTCTCTTTACCTTAAAATCCTGTATTGTTTTATTTTAGATTGCTGACTTTAGATTTTAGATTCTTTTGAAACTTAAATTTGAAACCTTCTTATCATTAACTGCGTGTTTAGAATATCTGATTTCTTTCAAAATTCTAATCGAGTGCAAATATCTTATTTTTTAAAATAAATAATGCTTGTTCGAAAACAAACTTGTAACAAAAAACGTATTTTCGTGACAAATTGGTCATGATGCTAAAATTATTTAAAGAAAATATCCGAATTGCTTTTGGTTCTATCAAAACACAATTACTGCGAACCATTCTTACTGTATTAATTATCGCTATCGGGATTACGGCTTTGGTCGGAATCTTAACGGTTGTTACAGCACTTGAAAATACTATTTCGACCAATTTTGCTTCTATGGGAGCGAATACCTTCAACATTAATCAATACGAAAACAACTTAAAAAATCGTGGCGGAAATGAACGTGAAATTGTAAATCCGATTATTTCGTACCCGGAAGCTGTTGCTTTCAAAAACAAATACAAATATCCGTTTAGCGAAACTTCTCTTTCTTTTACGGCAACATCTAAAGCAGAAGTAAAATACTTGGATAAAAAAACAGATCCGGAAATTACTATTGTGGGTGTCGACGAGCACTTTATAAACAACTCTGGTTTAGAAACGACTTTAGGCCGCAGTTTTAATCAGTTTGACATTGAAAATAATACGTATTCTTGTGTTGTCGGATCTGATTTTGAAAAAGGTCTTTTAAAAGATGTTAATCCTATTGACAAAGTAATTTCAATTCGAGGCGCACGTTTTAAAGTGATTGGGGTTTTAAAAGAAAAAGGTTCCACTTTTGGAAACAGCCAGGATTTACGTGTTCTGATTCCGATTCAGGTAGCGCGTTCTTTGTTTACAGCTCCAAACATCAACTACACTATGAGTGTTATGGTTTCTAAAAAAGAATTTCTTGACGAAGCCATTGATAATGCAACAAGTACCATGCGAAGAGTTCGTAAATTAAGTCCGGTTCGTGATAATAATTTCGGCATTGGCCGAAGTGATGATTTGATTAACAGAATCCTCGGAATTACAAAATATTTGGGATGGGCTTCCTGGATTATTAGTATCATTACTATCCTGGGATCATCAATCGCTTTGATGAACATTATGATTGTATCGGTTACAGAACGTACCCGTGAAATTGGTGTTCGAAAAGCTT
The DNA here is from genome assembly GCF_002217285.1 of Flavobacterium hercynium. Lineage (GTDB taxonomy): Bacteria > Bacteroidota > Bacteroidia > Flavobacteriales > Flavobacteriaceae > Flavobacterium > Flavobacterium hercynium. Next base: position 75,512 of record NZ_MUGW01000054.1, read on the forward strand.
TAGGAGCTAAAAGAGTTACGGTTGCGGTTCAGTTTTTTATCGAAACCTTACTGATTGGTCAGATTGGGGGATTGGTTGGAATTGTACTGGGAATCTTGCTTGGTTTTGCTATTGCCACCGCAATGAGTTTTGTATTCGTTATTCCGTGGATGGCTATTATTGCAGCATTTGCGACTAGTTTTTCAGTTGCGATTGTTTCCGGATTGTATCCTGCAATAAAAGCTTCAAAATTAGACCCTATTGAAGCTTTGCGTTACGAATAATTTCGAGAAAACTTTAAATATTTCCTTTTATCATTCTGTCATTAGAGTAAATATCTTTTCGCAAATCGATATTTCTAAAATTCATATTTTCAAGCAGTTCAATCATTTCTTTTCCAAGATATTGATTGATCTCAAAATACAATTGTCCGTTTTCAAGTAAATTTACCTGTGCTAATTCTGCAATTTTTTTATAAAAAATCAAAGCATCATTATCGTCAACAAAAAGTGCCAAATGAGGTTCGTAATCCAAAACATTTTTTCTGATTTCTTGCTTCTCGAGGTTGCGAACGTAAGGTGGATTGGAAACGATAATATCAAAATCAGACTTTAGCTGTTCTAATTCTAAGACATTCTTCAACATAAAAGTAACATCGACTTTATTGTTTATTGCATTTCGTTTTGCGGTTTCGAGTGCTTTTTTAGAAACATCGATAGCATACACTTCTGCATGCGGAATATTTTTAGCCAAGGTAATAGCAATACAACCGCTTCCCGTACCAATATCCAGAATCTTTATTTTACGGGGATTTGCACTTTTTACATTTTCACTAATAATCCATTCGACTAATTCTTCTGTTTCCGGTCTTGGAATTAATACATTGTCATTAACTTCAAAATACAAACCGTAAAAATTTGTTTTTCCAATTAAATACTGAACCGGAACTTCTTTTTTTAATTGTGCTAAAAATGAACTCCACGCCGTTAAATCTGAATTGGTAAAAGTTAATTCGTGATTCAAGGCTAAATCAATTTGTCGCAGTTTATGCTTATCTTCTAAAATCAAATAGAAAAAACTTTCTGCTTCATACGCATCGTAAAGCGGCGAAAGTTCTTTAATAAATTGAGTACGATATTGTTTAATTTTCATTTTAGGACTATGATCATTAATTTTCGGCTAAAGTCAATTGTATTCTTTGTTAGGCTTTACAAAACTAATTTTGTTACAATTATTTTTACAAATCTTTCAACATCCAGACGGGGCAAGAATTATGCCCAGTATTACCAAGCGGAGCATTTAAATATGTAAAACCTGTTTTTTTATATAATTTTTGAGCAGCATGCATAAATGGCATTGTTTCGATGTAGCATTTTTTAAAACCAAATTCCATCGCTTGCTCCAAACATTTCTCCATCATGGCACTTCCTATTCCCAAACCACGTGTTTCAGGCAGAAAATACATCTTCTGCAACTCGCATATACTTGCATCTTCATTGGCTAAAGGTGCAATTCCGGCACAACCCACAATTTTACCCTCGTGCTCCACAACAAAATAAGCAGATTGAGGTTTATTATACTCCTGAAACATCAAATCTAAATACGGATCTTCATAAGCTGTACCCACTTTAGGAATCTCCATTTCATCAAAAACGGATCTTATTAAACGGGCAACTGACTGATTGTCTTCTATTTTTATTTTCCTGATTACCCAATTTTGCATTTCTTCACTATTTTCTGATATTTCTACAAAAGTAAAAATAGTTTTTATATCTGTTAATTGCTAATTAGATTCACTCATTTTGAAGACCTAAACTCAAAAATAATTACTTTTGTACTGTGAATACAAATGAGAAATACATAAAACGTTGCATCGAATTGGCTAAAAATGGTTTAGGAACTACTTTTCCTAATCCGATGGTAGGAAGTGTAATTGTTTACGAAGGTAAAATTATTGGCGAAGGCTGGCATAAAAAAGCTGGCGGACCGCATGCAGAAGTAAATGCTGTAAATAGTGTAAAAGATAAATCATTATTAAAAAAAGCAACCATCTATGTGAGTCTTGAACCTTGCAGTCATTTTGGAAAAACACCGCCATGTTGCGATTTAATAATTGCAAACGAGATTCCAAACGTCATTGTTGGAACGGTTGATCCTAATGAAAAAGTAGCCGGTAATGGAATTAAAAAACTAATTGCGGCAGGAGCCAATGTTGTTGTTGGCGTATTAGAAAAAGAATGTAACGAGCTAAACAAACGCTTTTTTACTTTTCATCAAAAAAAGAGACCTTACATCATCTTAAAGTGGGCAGAAAGTCAGGATGGTTTTCTGGCACCTGAAAAAGAAATCAATCAGGAACGTAAACCAGTTTGGATCACCAATACTTATTCTAGACAATTAGTTCACAAATGGCGCAGCGAAGAGCAGGCTATTTTAGTAGGCACACAAACTGTTGTTGATGATAATCCAAAACTAAATGTTCGGGATTGGAGCGCAAATAATCCGGTACGCGTCGTTCTGGATCAAAACAATCGTATTGCAAAAGACAGTTTTGTTTTTGACGATAGTGTAAAAACAATTGTTTTCACAAAATCTCCAATTACAAATAATTACACGAATACTTTATTTGAAGTATTGGATTTCGACCAAAACATTGTACCACAAATATTGGCTGTTTTGTATCAAAATCAAATTCAGTCTATTATTATCGAAGGAGGATTACAGACCTTACAATCCTTTATTGACGAAGATGTTTGGGATGAAGCCCGAATATTTGTTGGAAATACTACTTTCGGAAAAGGAACTAAAGCCCCGATATTTTCTAAGAAAAACATCGAAAAAACATACATCGAAAAAGACGAACTATTAAATATTAGAAATCATGATTGATACTATCATTTTTGACTTTGGAGATATTTTTATCAATTTAGATAAACAAGCTACGATATCGGGATTGCAAAAGCTAGGCTTAACGGAATGGACTCCCGAACTGGATCGCCTAAATTTATTATATGAAACAGGAGATGTTTCGCAGGACGAGTTCTTGGCAGGTTTTCAGAAAGAACTTCCCAACGCTTCTGTTGAAGACATCTTGGCAGCCTGGAATTCTATTTTGGCGGATTTCCCTTTGTACCGATTAGAGTTTCTGCAAATGCTTTCTAAAAAATACCGTTTGTTTTTATTGAGTAATACCGATGCTATACACATTCAGACTTTTGAGAACAAAAGCGGCATTTCTTTTTACAGCGACTTTTACCAATGTTTTGAAAAAGTTTATTTTTCTTTTGAAATTGGAATGAGAAAACCAAACGCAGAAGTTTTTCAATACGTAATCAACAAACACGAGCTATCACCAAAACGGACGTTGTTTGTCGATGATAAAAAAGAAAACACGGATGCAGCAGCTGCTTTAGGCTTGCATGTATGGAACCTGCAGGTTGGTCAGGAAGATGTTGTTGATTTATTTGATAAAAAATTACTTTAGAAATTTACTTTTGGAATATCCCGATACTTTTAAAACTATTGCTTTCGAATCTGAAGAAGTCTTATTGAAGGAAAAAGGCAGTAAGTTCTTTGGCTACGCTTTTCCTATTGAAAACGAAGATGCCGTTAAACCCATAATTGAAGACTTAAAAAAACAGCATCCCCACGCTGTACATTTTTGTTATGCCTATCAAATAGGAACAGCTCCAAAAATAGCGTATCGTACTAACGATGATGGAGAACCAAGCAATACGGCTGGCGCACCAATTTACGGTCAGATACAATCTTTTGGACTAACTAACGTTCTTGTAGTGGTCGTTCGGATTTTTGGCGGAGTAAAACTAGGTGTGGGCGGATTAATTGCTGCTTACAAAACAACTGCTCAAATGACGCTTGACATCTGCGAAATAACAGAAAAAACTATTGATGTACATTTTTTAGTTTCCTTTGATTATAAAAACATGAACAAGGTAATGCGTGTAATCAAAGAAAAAAAACTGGAAATCATATCTCAGGAAATGGAAATTGATGAAGATTCCGGAATGCCAATTGGAAAAATTGTTACCAAAACACGAAAAAAAAATGCCGAAATGGTATTCGACATTTTTGATTTAATGTTTGAAATCGACGTTAAAATTATATAAAATAGCTAAAAAACGCGTTTCAATTTAACACTTATTCTAACGTTTTGAACAATTCTAAAATATAATCCGGAGGAGCCGTTGGACGACCCGTTTTTAGCGAAACAAAAACCAAAATAAATACGGCAGTTGTTAATAACTCATTTGCTTCGTTGTAAATTGCGCAGTCAAATTCGATCTTGACAGAGGATTGACTTTTGAATGTTGTATGAATAGTCAGAAGTTCATCATAGCGCGCCGATTTTTTATAGTTTACTTGCATGGATACAATTGGCAGCCCAATACCGCTTTCTTCCATGCTTTTATACGAAACTCCTTTATTTCTAAGCCATTCCACGCGTCCTATCTCAAAATAAGGTATATAATTCCCGTGATATACAACCCCCATTTGATCGGTTTCTCCGTAACGAACACGCACTTGCGTTTGATGATTTTTCATTCTTTTTATATTAAAAAATTAGCTTTAAAAAACTTCCCTTACAACTTTATTTTATAAAATTTAAGTTCAATTTATTTTTTTTTACAGAAATTTGTTCACATATTTGTTATCCCGAAATACGGAATAAAATTGCTCCATTTTTATCAGGAGAATCTTAAACAATAATAAACAAATTTACTTGAATTTATGACTAAAACTGCTCAATCGGTATGGGAAAACTGTTTGTCCTTTATAAAAGACAATATTCAAGACCAGGCATACAAAACTTGGTTTGAACCAATCAAATCAGTTGAGCTAACCGACAACGCATTATATATTCAAGTTCCAAGTAAATTTTTCTACGAATGGCTAGAAGAACATTACGTTAAATTATTGAAAGTTGCGCTTACCAAAGAACTGGGAAAAAACGCAAAGTTACTCTATAAAATCAAAATGGAAAATACTTATGGAAACAAACAACCGTTCACTGAACAGTTGCCAAGTTCCAATAGAGTACCTATGAAACCGCAAGAGGTTGATGCTCCATTTAAAAATTTAAACCCTGAGCTTAAAAATCCGTTTGTAATTCCGGGAATTAGAAATCTAAAAATTGAATCGCAATTAAATCCAAACTATAGCTTTGACAACTTCTTAGAAGGAGACTCAAACCGTTTGGCACGTTCTGCAGGTATGGCTGTTGCCAACAAACCAGGTGGAACCTCTTTTAATCCGTTATTGATTTTTGGTGGAGTTGGTTTAGGAAAAACACACTTAGCACACGCTATTGGTGTTGAAGTAAAAGACAAATATCCTGAAAAAACGGTTTTATATATTTCTGCCGAGATTTTCACACAACAATATATCGACTCTGTTAAAAAGAACAATCGTAATGATTTTATTCACTTTTATCAGTTGATCGATGTTTTAATCATTGACGACGTTCAGTTCTTATCTGGTAAATCAGGTACTCAGGACGTTTTCTTCCATATCTTTAATTATTTACATCAAAACGGAAAACAGGTAATTTTAACTTCGGATAAAGCTCCTGTTGACATGCAAGATATCGAGCAGCGTTTGTTGTCTCGTTTTAAATGGGGATTATCTGCTGAGTTACATCAGCCGGATTACGAAACCCGTATTTCGATCCTAAAAAACATTTTGTACCGCGATGGTGTTGAAATGCCGGAAGACATTATAGAATATGTTGCCCGCAACATTAAATCGAATGTTAGAGAACTTGAAGGCGCTATTATCTCCTTAATTGCACAATCTTCTTTCAACAAAAAAGAAGTTACAATTGAGCTGGCAAAAAGCGTTGTAGAGAAATTTGTTAAAAACGTAAAGAGAGAAATTTCTATCGATTATATTCAAAAAATTGTGTCTGATTATTTTCAGTTGGATATTGAAACCCTTCAATCTAAAACCAGAAAAAGACACGTTGTTCAGGCGAGACAATTGGCTATGTTTTTTGCTAAAAAGTTCACTAAAGCATCTTTGGCAAACATTGGTTCTCAAATTGGAGATCGCGATCACGCTACCGTATTACATGCTTGTAAAACAGTAGATAATTTAGTATCGACGGACAAGCAATTCAAGAAATTTGTCGAAGACATCAACAAGAAATTAACGCTATAAACGCGAATCATGCCAGTAAAAATTTTAATGGTCTGTTTAGGAAATATTTGTAGATCACCTTTAGCCGAAGGTATTCTGGCATCAAAATTACCTCAAACTGATTTTGTCGTTGATTCTGCAGGAACAGGATCATGGCATGTTGGTCATGCACCAGACAAACGTTCTATTGCCGTTGCTAAAAAAAATGGCTTGTGCATTGACACTCAAAAAGGAAGACAATTTCAAACCTCAGATTTTGAGGAATTCGATTATATTTATGTAATGGATAATTCTAATTATCGTGATGTAATTGATCTTGCTAAAACTCCTGAACACAAAGAAAAAGTTCACCTTATCCTGAACGAATTATTTCCAAACGAAAATGTAGATGTACCCGATCCTTACTTTGGAGTAGCGAACGGTTTTGATAATGTGTATCAAATGTTAGACGAAGTAACTGATTTGATTGCACAAAAACTCATCGAAAAACATTCGTAACCTTATCTCGTTTTTTCAACCTATAAAATAATCACCCATGAAACTTTTAGGAAAACTATATTTAATTCCAACAACAATGGGCGAAAGTGATCCTATGGATGTTTTGCCACAAACGGTAAAACGAACTATTGATTTTATAGATCATTATATTGTTGAAAACGAAAAAACAGCAAGAAAATCAATAAAAGCGGTTGCTCCTGAAAAGAAACAATCAGAGCTTATACTTTTCACCTTAAATAAACGAACCGAAACCAGCGAGCATTTAGATTTCATCAAACCTTTGTTAGAAGGAAAAAATGTTGGTTTAATGAGCGAAGCCGGTTGTCCCGGAGTTGCTGATCCTGGTGCTGTCATTGTAAAATTGGCGCATGAAAAAGGGATTCAGGTTGTTCCTTTAGTTGGTCCATCTTCTATTTTGTTAGCTATGATGGCTTCCGGAATGAATGGTCAGAGTTTTACTTTTAATGGTTATTTGCCAATCGATAAAGACGAAAAAAAATCGGCTTTAAGGCATTTTGAAAAATTATCTGCCGATAAAAATCAATCTCAGATTTTTATTGAAACACCATACAGAAACAACAAATTAGTTGAAGATATTTTGCAAATTGTAAATCCGTCAACACATCTTTGTATTGCAACGGATATCACATTACCAACAGAATTTATTAAAACGATGCGTATTTCTGACTGGAAGAAATTAAAAGTAGATTTACATAATCGTCCAACGATTTTTATTATACATAAAATGTAAACGGCTTTGCGTTTCATTATCTCTGAAAATGTTGTAATTTCATTGCTGAAAACGTCACTATTAGTAAACGTTTTTCACTCACAAAGCTTTAACTACTAATTTTTCATGAGTAAACTTCCAAATGTAACCACCAGTATATTTTCGGTGATGTCTAAAATGGCAGCCGAACACAATGCCATTAATTTATCACAAGGTTTTCCCAACTTTCCTGTTGACGAAAGACTTACGGATATTATAGCAAAACTAGCCAAAGAAAATGTGCATCAATACACACCAATGGCTGGTTATCCGCCTTTGATGGATCAGATTGCGAAATTGGTTTATACTTCTTATAACAGAAAAATCAATCCGGAAAGTGAAGTTTTGGTCACCGCAGGTGCGACTCAGGGAATTTTCACTTCCATATTGGCATTAGTAAAATCCGGTGATGAAGTTGTAATCTTAGATCCTAGTTACGATTCGTATGAATCTCCTGTGCTCCTTTGCCATGCAAAACCGGTTCGGGTTGCATTAAACGATGATTACACACCAAACTGGGAAACAATCGAAAAAGCATTTTCTGCAAAAACGAAAATGATTATCATTAATAATCCACACAATCCAACAGGTAAAATCCTGACGGATGAGGATTTTTTACAGCTCGAAAAATTACTTTCTAAATATCCTAAGGCTTTAGTTTTGTCTGATGAAGTGTATGAATATATTACTTTTGAAGAAAAACACATTTCAGCCCACACCATAGAATTTCTTTTAGACCGTTGTATTATGGTCTCTTCCTTCGGAAAATCATTTCATATCACCGGATGGAAAATTGGATATACGGTAGCACCGGAATATTTAATGAAAGAAATTAAAAAAGTACATCAGTTTTTAGTTTTTAGTGTCAACAGTATTTCTCAGGTTGCGATTAGTCACTATTTGGACGTTGTAGATGTTCAATTACTTGGGAAATTCTATCAGGAAAAACGGGATTACTTTCAAAAATTGCTTCAAAACAGCCGTTTCGAATTGAAACCTTGTGAAGGAACTTATTTTCAGGTTGCTTCGTATACCTCTATTTCGAACGACGATGATGTGACCTTTTGCAAAAAATTAATTACCGATCATGGCGTTGCTGCCATTCCAATTTCGACTTTTTACTCGGATCATAAAGACCAAAAATTAATACGTTTTTGTTTTGCAAAAGACAATCTGACTTTAGAGGCTGCAGCAAAAAAATTATGCGAAATATAATTTTTTCGAAATTTTGTAACAATATTATGCGTGCATCCTATTTTATTTAATTAATATTGTAAAAAAAGAAAAGTATGAGCTATACAGATAAAATGTTACGCGACGACGCTTTAAAAGGCAAAGTCATTGTAGTTACAGGTGGCGGAAGTGGTTTAGGAAAAGCCATGACTAAATATTTTTTGGAATTAGGCGCTAATGTTGCCATTACTTCAAGAGATTTAGAGAAGTTAAAATCAACTGCTACAGAACTTGAAACAGAAACTGGCGGAAAATGTTTACCACTTCAATGTGATGTTCGTCATTACGAAGAAGTAGAAAACATGCTTCAGGGTGTTCTGAAAGAATTTGGAAAAGTTGATGTTTTATTAAATAATGCAGCCGGAAACTTTATTTCTCCTACTGAGAGATTATCTGCAAATGCATTTGACACTGTTATAGACATCGTACTAAAAGGTACTAAAAACTGTACGCTGGCTTTTGGAAAACACTGGATCGACACTAAACAAACTTCTTCTACAATTTTAAATATTGTAACGACTTATGCCTGGACAGGTTCTGCTTACGTAGTACCAAGTGCTACTGCAAAAGCTGGTGTTTTGGCTATGACAAGAAGTCTTGCTGTAGAATGGGCAAAATACGGAATTCGTTCTAACGCTATTGCTCCAGGGCCATTCCCTACAAAAGGAGCCTGGGACAGATTGTTACCGGGAGATTTGGCTGAAAAGTTTGACATGGCAAAAAAAGTTCCATTAAAACGTGTCGGCGATCATCAGGAATTGGCCAATCTTGCGGCTTACTTAGTTTCTGACTTTTCAGCGTATGTAAACGGAGACGTGATTACGATTGATGGTGGTGAATGGCTTAAAGGTGCAGGACAATTTAATTTGTTAGAAGCAATTCCGGAAGAACTTTGGGATCAGCTGGAAATGATGATTAAAGCTAAAAAGAATAAATAATTACAAGTGCTTACTAAATTCAGAATATTTTATTAAAACTATACTGATTGCACAAATCCCGATAGCATTGCTGTCGGGATTTTTTTATCCTTTTTAACCATATCGCTAGTATTATTTCAGTTAAGCAGTGATTTATTTAAATATCTGACTGCTAACTTTTACTTCCGTTACGTTTATGGTTTAAATAAACAATTTGTGTAGACAATCCACTTAAATTATTATTTTTGCGGAACAAATATCAAACATAAAATTATATGCTCATTATTGGAATTGCAGGAGGAACGGGAAGTGGAAAAACGACAGTAGTACATCAAATCATGAATGAATTGCCAGATACGGAAGTTGGGGTAATTTCTCAGGATTCTTACTATAAAGAAACCCATAATTTGTCATTTGATGAAAGAGCCTTAATAAACTTTGATCACCCTCGTGCTATTGATTTTGAATTACTGGAAAGACACCTTAAAGCTTTAAAAGCAGGTGAAACAATAGATCAGCCGGTTTATTCTTTTATTCAGCACAACAGAACTGATGATACGGTTTCGACGCACCCAAGAAAAGTAATGATTGTGGAAGGAATTTTAATCCTGACAAATCCTGAATTACGTGATCTTTTTGACATTAAAATTTATGTTCATGCTGACTCTGACGAAAGATTAATTCGTCGTTTAAAAAGAGACATTTCAGAACGTGGCCGTGATATTGATGAAGTTTTAACGCGTTACCAAAACACTTTAAAACCGATGCACGAGCAATTTATTGAGCCATCAAAAGCTTTTGCAGATATCATTATCCCAAATGACAAATACAATACCGTTGCAATTGATGTTGTTCGGGCGGTAATTAATCAACGAATTTCATAATTTTTATTGTAAATTTATCCATAAAATAAAAAGTTACTTTTGGCTTTGGTCAATATCTTTCTGTAACAGTAAATTATAAAAGATATTGACTTTTAGCAGAAGTTCAAAATGAATACTAAAATGAAAAATCCATTTAAAGATAAATCCTGGTTGAAATTTTTAGGCAATAAATATGTCTGGGTTTTACTGTTTTTTATTATCTGGATGTTATTTTTAGACAATTATTCTTATTTTGATCATCGTTTTCTCGACAATCAAATTCACGAGTTAAAGGATAATAAAACCTATTATCAGGAAGAGATTAAAAAAGACCAGGAACATATCAAGCAATTAAAAAATCCTGAACAAATTGAAAAATATGCTCGTGAAAAATATTTCATGAAAAAAGACAGCGAAGATATCTACATCATTCAATTTGAAGGTGATACAATTAAAACTCAAGAAGAAGAATAATACGAAAATAACAATAAATGGCTACTACCCTGTTCGACGATTTTAATTCGATTTCATCCAAACAATGGAAACAAAAAATTCAGTTTGAATTAGATGGAGCCGAATACAACGAAACTGTAATCTGGAACTCTCCGGAAGATATTCAGGTAAAACCTTTTTATCATAGCGATGATTTTTCAGCATCTGCTAATGTACAAACACAAGCATCAAATTTTAAAATTTGTCAAAACATCTTTGTTTACGATCTTGAAAAGTCTATTCAAAGAGCGATAAACAGTATTGAAAGAGGAGCTGAAAGTTTACGTTTTACGATTCAAAACGAAAAAATAGACATTCAAAAATTACTGGAAAACCTTCCTTTAGAAAACAGAACCGTTTACTTCAATTTAGGCTTTATTTCAATCGATTTCGTAAAGACATTAGACACTATTTCGATTCAGAAAAAAGCGAAGTTTTATTGCAATATGGATCCGATTGGTCATTTTGCAAGAGAAGGAAATTGGATATCGACTTTGGATAAAAATAATTTCGAAACCATAGCTAAGATTTCAAAAGCAACCACTAACCTTTCTTTACTGAGTATTGACTTAGGTTTATACCAAAATGCCGGTGCTAATATTACGCAACAAATTGCTTATAGTTTAGCGCATGCAAATGAATATCTTAATCGTTTGCCAACAATCTCCAATGAAATTGTATTTCAGGTTTCGGTAGGAACAAATTATTTCTTTGAAATCGCCAAACTTCGTGCTTTACGAATGCTTTTTGAATTAATTGCGGCTGAGTATAATCCGGAAATATCTTGTCATTTACTGGTTACGCCAACAAAACGCAATAAAACCATTTACGATTATAATGTCAACATGTTACGCACTACGAGCGAATGCATGTCGGCAATTTTAGGCGGTGCAGATGCTGTGGCTAACTTACCGTATGATGCTTTGTATCATAAAGACAATGAATTTGGTGACCGAATTGCCCGAAATCAATTGTTGATTCTAAAACATGAGAGTTATTTTGATAAAGTCAACAATCCTGCTGATGGAAGTTATTATATCGAAAGCCTTACAACGCAATTGGCTGAAAAAAGCTTAACTTTATTTAAGGACATAGAATCCAACGGCGGTTTCTTAAAACTTTTGAACGACGGAACGATAAAAAAGAAAATTCAGGAAAGTGCTGCGAAAGAACAGGAATTATTTGATTCTAAAAAAGAAGTTTTGCTTGGAACAAATAAATATCCGAACAAAGAAGACAAAATGAAAAACGATCTGGAATTGTTTCCGTTTGTAAAAATAAAACCAAGAAAAACATTAATTACGCCAATTATAGAGAAACGTCTTGCTGAAAAACTGGAACAGGAAAGACTTAAACTTGAATAAAATAAATTTTAAATAGTTATATTTAAATGTAAACCAAATAATTATGGAAGCAATTAGACAAATTATATCCGTTAAAAACCACTCTGTAACCGTTATTTTACCAGATGATTTTATAGCTGATGAAGTAGAAGTAATTATTTTACCTGTACAAAATAAAGAATACCAAATTCCCCAATGGCAAGTTGATCAAGTGAGAGAAAGAACGGAGAAATATTTAAAAAATCCAAAAAATGTAACAAACATTGATGATTTTTTAAAAGAAATTGAAGATGATCTATAAGATAGTTATTATTGAAGAAGCCAAAGCGGATTATAAAAAATCCTTACTTTGGTATAAAAATGTACATCCAAAATTAGCTATTAGATTTAATGATTCGTTTAAAAGAAGTTTAGCAATTATAAAAATAGATCCGTTATTATTTCAAATAAGATATGATAACATTAGAGTTGTATTTTTAAAAACTTTTCCATACGCTATCCATTATTCTATTTATGAAAATCGGATCGTTATTAAATCCATCTTTCACACTTCCAGAGAAAGTGAATTAAACGTATTCTAAACAACATTTTTACAATTGAGAAAAGACCTTACACATATAAAGTTAAACGCTAAAAGTGAGAAGTTAGATGTTGATTCACAAGATCAGCTACCAATAACGGAGAACTTTTTTACTGCCGAAGGAATCCAACTTAAAAAGACTTATTCTGAAAAAGATATTGAGGATTTAGAGTTTTTGGAATTTGGCGCTGGCTTTGCTCCTAATTTACGTGGTCCCTACGCAACGATGTACGTAAGGCGTCCGTGGACGATACGTCAATATGCAGGATTTTCGACTGCAGAAGAAAGCAATGCCTTTTACAGAAGAAATTTAGCTGCTGGTCAAAAAGGGCTTTCAATTGCTTTTGATTTACCTACGCACCGCGGTTATGACTCCGATCATGAGCGTGTTGTTGGTGATGTTGGTAAAGCTGGTGTTGCGATAGATTCTGTAGAAGACATGAAGGTTTTGTTTGATCAGATTCCGTTAGACGAAATGTCTGTCTCTATGACCATGAATGGCGCTGTTTTACCCATTATGGCTTTTTATATCGTAGCTGCAGAAGAACAAGGTGTTGCTATCGAGAAACTGTCAGGAACGATTCAAAATGACATTCTTAAAGAGTTTATGGTTCGTAATACCTATATCTATCCGCCAACGCCTTCTATGAAGATTATTGCCGATATATTTGAATATACGAGCAAAAAAATGCCAAAATTCAATTCTATTTCCATTTCAGGATATCACATGCAGGAAGCGGGAGCTACTGCCGACATTGAATTGGCTTATACGCTTGCTGATGGTTTAGAATATATTAGAACCGGATTATCTACGGGAATGACTATTGATGAATTTGCTCCAAGATTATCTTTTTTCTGGGCAATTGGAATGAATCATTTTATGGAAATCGCCAAGATGCGTGCCGGACGAATGATTTGGGCAAAATTAATTCAGCAATTTAATCCAAAAAGCGATAAATCACTGGCATTAAGAACACATTGCCAAACAAGTGGATGGAGCTTAACAGAGCAAGACCCGTTTAATAATGTTGCCAGAACGTGTATCGAGGCAACTGCTGCTGCCTTTGGAGGTACGCAATCTTTGCATACAAATGCTCTTGATGAAGCGATTGCTTTACCAACTGATTTCTCTGCAAGAATTGCCCGCAATACGCAGATTTTTTTACAGGAAGAAACTAAAATTACCAAAACTGTCGATCCTTGGGGCGGAAGTTATTATGTGGAAAGTTTGACTAATGAAATCCTGAAAAGTACCTGGAAACTTATTGAAGAAGTAGAAGAATTAGGCGGAATGACAAAAGCTATTGAAGCCGGAATTCCAAAACTAAGAATCGAAGAAGCTGCCGCCAGAAAACAAGCCCGTATTGATAGCAGTCAGGATATTATTGTTGGGGTAAACAAATACCGATTAGAAAAAGAAGATCCTTTGCATATTTTAGATGTAGACAACCAAATGGTTCGAAAACAGCAAATTGATCTGCTCGAAAGAATTAAAGCAAACAGAGATACTGAAAAAGTAACTCAATCCATAGATAAATTAATTCATTGCGCTAAGACAGGACAAGGCAACTTGTTAGAAATTGCCATTGAAGCAGCACGAAACAGAGCGACATTAGGTGAAATTAGTGATGCTCTCGAAAGTGTATTTGGCAGATTCAAGGCGCAAATTAAATCCTTTAGCGGTGTGTATAGTGCAGCAATAAAAAACGACGAGAATTTTGAAAAGGCAAAACAGTTAGCTGATACCTTTGCTAAACAAGAAGGAAGACGTCCCCGAATTATGATTGCCAAAATGGGACAAGATGGTCACGATCGAGGGGCAAAAGTAGTCGCCACAGGATACGCTGATGTTGGTTTTGATGTTGATATAGGGCCACTTTTTCAAACTCCTGCCGAAGCTGCTAAACAAGCCGTAGAAAATGATGTGCATATATTAGGTGTGTCTTCGTTAGCAGCAGGTCATAAAACCTTAGTTCCGCAAGTTATTGAAGAACTTAAGAAACATGGCAGAGAAGATATTATGGTTATTGTCGGCGGTGTTATACCTGCTCAGGACTATCAATTTTTGTTTGATGCCGGTGCTGTTGCCGTTTTTGGCCCCGGAACAAAAATTAGCGAAGCCGCCATTAAAATTCTTGATATCCTAATTGACTAGTTAGCTTATAAAAAAATGCCCTCAAAAACAGTAAGCTTTTGAAGGCATTTTTTATTGTCAAATTGATTAAATCTGACTAATCGTGTATTGTAGCATTATTGTTTGCTTTGATGTATGAAAGGTCATATCCTCCAAAAGCTTTCATATAACTTCTTAATGAAGTGCCGTATGCATCTCTAAAATGACGTTCTCCGTTATTTTTAAAGAAGTTCTTTACTGAACCAGCTCCTCCAAGATGTGCCGCTGCCAAAATTCCAGATTCTGTAACTTCAACACCGTTAATAATTTTCCCTGCGTATTTTCGTATTTCACGACGCAAAATCCATTTGTTTTTAGATAGTAACGCTACAAATGCTTTTTCCTGTAAAGCAGGATCTTTTAAAAATTCTTCATCACTTTTGATACCGATTGCTCTTAGAGCTTTAGAACCAAACTGATATTTTCCCATGTAACCCAAAGAATTAACTAACTTGTATTTTCCTTGAGATTCTTTGTAAGCAACAGCTTCTTTAAAACCTATTAAATGATTTCCTGTATAAGGAAAATTTAAATTGTGGTAAGTATCCTTATCTTTAGGATAATCATCCTCTTGCTGAGATGGAAATAAGTATGCTGCTCCATCTGTTGTTTCTGTTAAAAACCAAGGTTTGGCTTTTATAGTAAAGGGTTTAAACCCCAGGCTCAAAAATGTAATAATAACGACTAAACTTGTGTAATAGTACCATTTCTTTATCATAATTTGTTTTTCTTCAAAACGCTGTCACCCTCTTGAAATTTCTACGGTGCAAAGATAAGAAATACAAAATAATCCTGTAAATCAATACTTTACATGATTTAACATTTTACTAAACATTGCTTAACCCCTTTATTAATGCAGTATTCGGGCAATGTTGCTATTATTGAATTAGCCTCAAAAACACTAAAATAAAAATTTCAAAAAACGCCATTTTTATCATTTCTTTAGCAAAAATGTTAAAAACATAAGATTTAACTTTCTTAAAACAAGGTTTTTAGAAAAAAACGAAATGTCATATTTTGAAATTTCACAAAAAATTATACAGAATTTTATGTTTAAATTAAATTTTAATCGCTATTTTATATCTGATCCTATTACGAAAAAAAGAAAGTATAAGTAAAAAAATAGTATTTCTCAAAATAACTAATCTTAAAACAGTACTATTTTAGAAACTTGATAATTCAAAGCTTTTCTATTTTTTTAATTTCAAAAAATATTTAGGCATAAAAAAACCGAAGTATAAAACTTCGGTTCTCTATATTGATTGATCTAATTACTATCTTGTCACCCCTTTACTGGCAATCCAAGCTGAATATTTCTTTGCATTTACAGTATGTTGCTCATAAGTTGAAGCAAATTCATGATATCCAAAACGATCTATGCTTGCACAAAAATAGATGTAATCGTGTTTTTCAGGGTTTAAAACTGCTTCAAGAGCTGTAATGTCCGGCATTGCGATTGGTCCCGGAGGCAGTCCAACATTCACGTAAGTGTTATAAGGTGACTTCATTAATAAGTCATTATAAAGTACTCTTTTGATAACCTGATCAAAATCATTGTCTTTTAGTTTCAACGCATAAATAACGGTTGGATCTGCTTGCAATGGCATTCCTAAACGCAAACGATTCAAATAAACACCTGCAATTCGAGGTCTTTCGTCTCTTTTTACAGATTCTTTATGAACAATTGAAGCTAAAATTGAAGCCTGAACAGGAGTCAAACCTTCCTTCTCTGCTTTATTAATTCTTTCTTGTGTCCAAAAATTATTATACTCTTTGATCATTTTATCACGAAACTTCACCGCTGAAGTATTCCAATAAATTTCATACGTATTTGGGATAAACATCGCAAAAACATTTTCTTCATTAAAGCCATTCGCCTTCAAAAACGTAGAATCTTTTATTGCTTTCATTAATGACAAACTATCCGCTTCGATTTCTGAACCAACTCTTCCTGCAAAATTCTCCAGACGCTCCTGATTGTTAAAAGCTAATTTTACCGGAACATTAGAACGCATTGCACGAACCAAATCGATATTATTCATATCTTTTTTAAGCAAAAAGCGTCCTGATTTTACATTCTCCGGATAACTTCTTTTTTCAGCCACCATTTCAAAATCACTGTAATTTTTAATGTAAGGCTCTAAAATCTTTTTAACATCGTTATAGGTAGCATCTGTTGGAACGTGAACAAATACTTCTTTTTCTTCAAATTTTGTATTGGCGCTGAAAATTTTATTGATTAAAATAAATCCATAAATCATTAAAACTGAAATTACGGCCACAGCAACTATTGTGATGATCTTTTTTAGGCTCAAGGTGTATAATTTAAATTTGTTTGTTAATTAACTGAAAAATTGCTTCGTCCTGATATTGGTTATCTAGCAAAATCCAATCTTTTTTAATTCCTATCTTCTCAAAGCCAAATTTAGTAAAAAGCGCAATACTTGCTACATTTCTTACAGCAATATTTGCATACAATTGATGTAAATTTAAATTATGAAAACAATAGTTTATCAATAACTCTAATGCCTCAGAACCAATGCTTTGATTTCTTTTTTCTTTATCCTGAATTACAATACCAACTCCTGCTCGATTATTTTTGGGATCGAATTCAAATAAATCTATTAATCCAACGGCAGGAAAATCTTCGTCCTGACAGATCGCCAGACGCAATTGTTTTGCTTCGTAAATGTCTTGTTGGGCATTTTCGAGATATTGCCGAATCAAAAATCGGCTGTATGGTGTGCATGTATTACTGACTTCCCATATACTCTGGTCATTCTCCATCGCATATATAAATTCTAAATCATTCGGCTCTAATGCCCGAAGATAAATCGAATCTCCTTTGAGTGTCATCATATTTAGATTGTAGATTTTAGATTGCAGATTTTAGATTTTTTTTGCTTTTGACTTTTGACTTTCTAACTTTCGACTTAAATATTAAATCTCAATTGTACCTTTAAAAACAAATTTGGCTGGTCCGGTTAAAAAGACATTTTTAAAGTGCTCTCCAATTTTATCAAAAGAAACGATAAGTTTTCCTCCTTCAACATTTAAATTAATAGCCGTTTTATCAGTCTGACCAGTTGCATTCATCGCAATCGCAACTGCTGTTGCTCCTGTTCCGCAAGCTAAAGTTTCATCTTCAACACCACGTTCATATGTACGTAATGAAAAAGTAGCATCATCAACTTTCTTTACAAAATTGACATTACTTCCTTTTTCTCCATACAATTCACCGTAGCGAATTGCTGCACCATTTTCCTTTACATTATAATGTTCGAGATCATCTATCATTTGAACATGGTGCGGAGAACCTGTATTTAAAAAAGTATAAGATTCATTGTTTTTAATTTCATCTACATCTATCATTTGTAAAGACACAATAGCATCTTCTCCAACTGTAGCATGGTGCAAACCGTCTGTTGCAATAAAGGTAGTTTTGTCCTCTATTACGCCTAACTTATTCGCAAAAGCAACCAGACAACGGCCACCATTTCCACACATTGAACTTTGGTTTCCGTCGGAATTATAATAAACCATTTTGAAGTCAGTTTCGCTATCATTTTCTAATAAGATAAGTCCGTCTGCTCCAATTCCGAAACGCCTGTCACACAAGCGTTCTATTAACTTAATATCATCTTTAGGAAAAAAATCAGAACGATTATCTATCATTACAAAATCATTCCCGGTTCCTTGATATTTATAAAATTCTAGTTTCATTTTTCTTTCAATTATAGATACAAAAGTACGAACTAATATTTAAGGAAATGTTAATCATTGTTAAAGAGCGTTAAACCATTTTTCCACGTAATTTTTTCAAGTAATTTTACGTTAAATAAATTAAATATGAACCCCAATATGAAAAGATTTTCTACCTTATTTTTAGTGTCACTAATGAGTGGTGCTACTACCCTTGGTGCATACAAGCTTTTATTTGAAAGCAATAATTCTTTCTTTGCAAAAGAAAATCCAGTTGTAACTCTTGCACCTAATTCTTTTGGAAAAAATGTTGCACTGGCTGCTGAAACTGTTGATTTTACAGCTGCTGCTGACAAGACCATTCACACGGTTGTTCACGTAAAAAATGTGTCCCGAAGAACGGTTAGTAATCCGATGATGGAATTTTTCTATGGTTACGGAGGACAGCAACAACAAGAACAAGTGGGTACCGGATCCGGTGTTATAATTTCTGAAGACGGCTACATTGTAACGAACAATCACGTTATTAAAGATGCAACGGAAATTGAAATTACTTTAAACAATAAAAAAGCATACAAAGCCAAGTTAATTGGTACTGATTCTAAAATGGATATCGCATTATTAAAAATAGATGCAAATGAAAAACTTCCATATACTGCTTTTGCCAATTCTGATTCTGTAAAAGTTGGTGAATGGGTTCTTGCAGTTGGAAATCCATACAATTTGACTTCGACTGTAACTGCCGGAATTGTTTCTGCAAAAGCACGTAATTTGGATACGAAAGGAATTCAATCTTTTATTCAGACTGATGCTGCCGTAAATCCTGGAAACAGTGGAGGTGCGTTAGTAAATACAAGAGGTGAGTTAATTGGTATTAATACTATGATTTCGTCTATGACAGGTTCTTATGTTGGATATTCATTTGCTGTTCCATCAAACAATGCCAGAAAAATTATTGAAGATATTATGGAATTCGGAAATGTTCAAAGAGGTATTTTGGGCGTTGAAGGTGGAGAATTGAACAGTAATGCTTCAAAAGAATTAGGAATTACTGAAACGCAGGGATTCTATATCAATAAAGTTACTAAAAACTCAGGTGCTGAAAAAGCTGGGCTTACAAAAGGGGATATTATTGTAAAACTTGATGAGCAAAATATTTCAACTTTTGCCGATCTTTCGGGTTATATCAATACAAAACGACCAAACGATGTTGTGAAAGTTACTTACGTGAAAGACGGAAAGACTAAAACAGTTTCGGTAACTTTAAGTAAAAATGAATTTTACAGCACGGAATTTAAAGGAATAGAATTAGAAAATATTGATGCTGCTGATAAGAAAAAATTCAAAATTGATTATGGTGTAAAGATTAGATCAATTACGAATGAAAATTTAATGCAATATCAAAATGAACTACAAGGTAATATCATTTTAAGTATTGACAATGTAAAAGCAACAAATGTTGAAACGGTATCTAAGCTTTTAAACAGAAAAGATGACGGTCAAAGTGTACGAATCGAAATGATCAATAAAGCTGGTGAGATTTTGAGAATCATCATCTAAAATAACAAATATTACATACTCAAAAGCCATCTTAAAAAATTAAGGTGGCTTTTTTTATTTTAAAAATAATTGACAAAATAGTTTACGAAATCGATTGAAATGGATACTTTTGCGAAAAATTTACAAATATGTCTGTTTTTATTTTTTCAATTTAATCAATTATGAGCAAAAAAACTTTGTACCAGAAAGAGGTATCATTACAAGTCGACCGAAGAAGAGCCGGTGTCGAATTAATAAAAATCATAAGCGATTTATGGTATGACAAATCCATTGAAACGGTTTTGTTTAAAAATCAATTACTGGATAAAAATGTCAGCGATATAATTAATTTGCATCATTATGCAGGTGAATTTGTCGGGAAACCTATTTCTATTTTTGATACCGTTGAAATTGCAAAAGTTATTTTATCGTTAGACCTTCCTCCTTCAAAATTAGATTTAGGAAAACTAACGTATGAATATAGTCTGGAGGATGAAAAATATCCGGATGCACGATATTTTGTAATTGAAAAATTAAAGAACGCTAAGGCTTCAAAAGAAATTCAGCCTAAAGATGTTGTTCTTTATGGCTTTGGAAGAATTGGCCGATTACTTGCCAGAGAATTAATGTCTAAAACCGGTAAAGGAAATCAATTGCGTTTGAGAGCAATTGTAACCCGCGACAAAAATGATGCATCAAGTTTAGAGAAACGAGCTTCTCTATTACGTTATGATTCTATTCACGGAGATTTTCATGGTTCTGTAGTTGCTGATCCAAAAAATAACGCTTTAATCATCAACGGAACTACGGTGCATGTCATTACTGCCAACACACCGGAAGAAATAGATTATACAATTTATGGCATTAATGATGCTTTAATAATTGATAATACCGGCGCATTTACTACTGAGGCTGCCTTAAAGAGACACTTAACTTCTAAAGGTGCTCATAAAGTTTTATTAACTGCCCCGGGAAAAGGAATTCCAAATATTGTTCATGGAGTAAATCATAACGAATACAACCCTGATAACATTGCTATTTTCTCTGCTGCTTCCTGCACAACAAATGCTATTACTCCAATCTTAAAAGTTATAGAAGATAATTTAGGCGTTGTAAAAGGACACTTAGAAACGATTCATGCTTACACCAACGACCAAAATCTGGTTGACAATATGCATCAAAAATACCGTCGTGGCAGAGCTGCAGCGCTGAACATGGTCATAACGGAAACAGGTGCCGGAAGTGCTGTTGCAAAAGCATTACCGACCTTAGAAGGTAAACTAACTTCAAATGCAATTCGCGTTCCTGTACCTAATGGTTCTTTAGTAATCTTAAATTTAGATGTAAAAAAAGGTACTACTTTAGCAGGGATTCATAAAATCATGAAAAAATCTGCTTTAGAAGGAGAATTGGTAGAGCAAATAAAATACTCCTTAAATAATGAACTTGTTTCGTCTGATATTGTTGGAACTTCTGCTCCATCTATTTATGACAGCAATGCTACAATTGTTTCTAAAGATGGAAAAAGCATTGTGTTATACATTTGGTACGATAATGAATTCGGATATAGCCATCAGGTAATTCGTCTGGCAAAATATATTGCAAAAGTTAGACGTTTCACTTATTACTAATAGCATACAAACCAAAAACTATATAACCACTTTTAAACCATCATTGTAAAGTGATGGTTTTTTTTTGAGTTAAATAGGCAACTCTGTCGTACTTTTTACTTCTGAAATAACAAACACGGTATTGATTAAAGAAACCTCAGGTAAAACAGATAATTTCTTTTGATGAAAATGATGATAGCTTTCCATATCAGGAATAATAACTTTTAACATGTAATCGAAATTTCCTGACACATAATTACATTCTACAACTTCCGGTAACTCCAAAATCGATTGGTTAAAACCTTCGGATGTGTCATACGTTTGTTTTGTTAAGGTAACCTGACAATAAACGGTCAAATTATTTCCTAATTTTTTCTTATTTAATATAGAGACATACTTTTCTATAACACCCTCTTTTTCAAGACGTTTAACTCTATCATGAACTGGTGTAAGCGACAAATTTATTTTGTTTGCAATGTCTTTTAAGGTGTAATGCGCATCTACTTGCAAAAGACGTAAGATTTTCTTGTCAATTTCATCTAAAGCCATAACGAAAACGATATAATTAATAATTAAAATTCAGTCATTTTTTCTTTTTTGGGATTCAAAAACGTTTCCAAAAAGAATATTTTTCTGTAAAATTACTGAATAAAATAATATTTTCTTATTTAATCATCCTTTATCCATAATATATTCGCTATCTGTAGATTTGTATATCAAATTACAAAACAAAAAAATTTAGATAAAATGATAATAGGTGTTCCAAAAGAAATAAAAAATAATGAAAACCGTGTAGCTTTAACTCCTGCAGGTGTTTCAGAAATGAAAAATAACGGACATAAAGTTTATGTTCAATCGACTGCTGGTTTAGGAAGTGGTTTTAGCGATGAAGAATATGCAAATGCCGGAGCTGTTGTTTTACCAACAATTGAAGAAGTTTATGCTATCGCTGAAATGATCATCAAAGTAAAAGAACCAATTGCATCTGAGTATGAATTAATCAAAAAAGATCAATTACTTTTCACTTATTTCCACTTTGCATCATCTGAGTCATTAACTCACGCTATGTTAGAAAAAGGTGCTGTATGTTTAGCTTACGAAACAGTTGAAAAAACAGATCGTAGTTTACCATTATTAGTTCCAATGTCTGAGGTTGCTGGTCGTATGGCTATTCAACAAGGAGCAAAATATCTTGAAAAACCATTAAAAGGAAGAGGAATTCTTTTAGGTGGAGTTCCAGGTGTACCACCAGCTAAAGTTTTAGTTTTAGGTGGAGGAATCGTTGGAACTCAAGCTGCAAAAATGGCTGCTGGTCTTGGTGCTCAAGTAACTATTATGGATTTAAGTTTGCCACGTTTACGTCATTTAGATGATATTATGCCTGCAAACGTAAATACACAAATGTCTAACCACTACAATATCACTAAAGCAATTGCTGATGCTGATTTAATTGTTGGAGCTGTTTTAATTCCAGGAGCAAAAGCACCTCACTTGATTACTCGTGACATGCTAAAATTAATGCGTCCAGGAACTGTTGTTGTTGACGTTGCTGTTGATCAAGGTGGTTGTATTGAAACTTGTACTCCTACAACTCACGAAAACCCAACTTTCATTATTGATGATATTGTTCACTACTGTGTAGCAAATATGCCTGGTGCAGTTCCTTATACTTCTACACTAGCTTTAACTAATGCTACTCTTCCTTATGCTGTACAATTAGCTAACAAAGGATGGGAAAAAGCATGTGCTGAAAATGAAGAATTAAAGAAAGGATTAAATATTGCAAACGGAAAAATCCTTTACAAAGGGGTTGCAGAAGCTTGGAATCTTCCTTTTAACGAAGAGTTAGTTTTAGCAAACTAATCTATCACAATCATAAAAAAAGGGCCTTTTCTTAAACGAAAAGGCCCTTTTTACTTTAAGACTAATTTAACCTATATTTATTTTTGATCATCCAAAACTTCCTGAAGTACTTTAGCTTCGGTTCCATTTGGAAAAGCAACCTTAATTTTCTGAGCGATAGTTGGTGCAATTTCTGTGATTCCTTTTTTATCGTACGATTCACCTTTTTTTACGTGCCAGCCATAAAAAATAGCCGGTACATGTGTGTCATACGTATACATTGTTCCGTGTGAAGTTCCTGTTGCTGAATATTGAATATCTCCAGGCTTATCAACTATTACCATATCACCATTTTGGGTAATATCGTATCCTTTTGCAACAAAATTTAGAGCATAATCATTTCCGGCATTTGCCATGATCTCTTCTTCTGTATAAACTTTCTTAATTTGAGGCTGTGCTAGTAGAAATTCCTTATAATCTTGTTTCACTTTTGCTAATTCCAAACCTTTCTCTTTTATAATTTGCTTATTAAAAAAGATATTATTATTTGAGTAATTTAAAAGTAAATCAACTCCATACGTTTTAATTGAGAAATCCTGAAGACTTTTTCTAACTTCTTTTGAAGGATAATTGTCTACATTATATTTACGATCTTTTAAATAAATTACGTTTTCTGCCCCAGCATGATCCGCTGTTAAAAACAATAAGTAATTGTCTTTACCAACTGTTTTATCAAGGTAGGCTAAAAAGTCAGCAATCGTTTGATCTAATCTCAAATAAGTATCTTGTAATTCCATAGAACGCGGCCCTAGTAAATGACCTACATAATCTGTAGAAGAAAAACTCACGGTTAAAAAGTCGGTGATATTATCTTTACCTAATTCTTCTTTATCAATAGCTCTTTTAGCAAATTCAGCTAATAAATCATTTCCAAATGGAGTTGATCTTATTACTCCTGCATCATTCTTTTCATACATTGATTTTAAATCATAAGGAAAAACGGGAGCTGCACTACCATACAATTTTCCTTCATACGGATTATTATCCGGTAAACTTTCATTGTAGATTGAAGCAGGCTTAAACAAATCCCATCCTTTATTTAGATAAGGTAAATAGTTTTTTTCATTATTAAATTGATTAACCCATTCCGGTAACTTTTCTCCGTAAAAACTACTGGAAATAAAAGCTCCTGTTTTACTGAACCAGAATGCCCAATTCGCAAAATGACCTGCTGGCAGAATAGCACCACGATCTTTAAGACTCATTCCGATTACTTTTCCTTGAAAATTAGTAGCCATTCTTACTTCATCGGTAATTGTAGTACTTTGTAAATTTTTAGGTGACATAGCGCCTTCTTCCGCTGTACCATTCCCAACTATTTTTACCGAAGCATCATCAGTGCAATACATTTGTTTCCCTAATGTTCTACTAAACCATTCGTTTCCTACAATTCCATGTGTGGCCGGCGTAGTACCTGTATAAATAGAGGCATGACCTGGAGCTGTATATGTTGGAACATAATTATAATGCATATTCTGAAATGTATATCCATCATTCATTAATCTTTTGAAACCATTAGGTGAAAAATCATCAGAAAACCGATATAAATACTCCATTTTCATTTGATCAACCACAATACCTACTACTAATTTTGGACGTTGCTGAGCACTTAAATTTGAAATAACAAAGAGTGTCAGCAGTAAAATACTTTTTTTCATACTATATTATAATTTGATGCAAAAATACTCAATACCCACTAAAATGTCTATTGTGATTTAGTTTAAAACCTAAAATTGACTTTAATTTAACAGATTAGTAAATCTCCGCAAATAACTTATTAAAGTATTACCAATCTTTGTCGAGTTTCTAGGGATCAATGCATATTGT
>NZ_MUGW01000055.1 GCF_002217285.1 Flavobacterium hercynium
ATTTTTTAAACTATCAAGAAATTCCCAAATCTTTTTTTTTGTATCGCTATTTCAGGACGGGACAATTTAAACCGTCCTGATATGTTTATGATACAATCAGAAACGGCATACAATATAAATCCTTTAGTTTTTAATTATCAGGGAGTGTGGGGCGAATTCTGTAAGCCAGTGATCGACAATAGTTCTATGGATAGTTTGCTGAATAATCTTTCAGAGTATTTCTTCTTTGATAAAGATTTGTCTGTAGTACAAAAAGTGGCTATAACTAATTTTCCTTTACCCAAACAAAATAAATATTTCAAGGTTTACGATAGCCCTCAGTATAGAGGAAATGTTTACGGTTTTACATCTGCTGTTAGATTGCCTTTTGTTGTTCAGAGTGTATTTTCTATTTCTAATACAAACATTATGAATCCATGGAATATTAATCACTTTGATAATGATTCAGGACAAGGGATAATGCAACAAGATGCCACAGAGATAAGACCGTTTCCAATGGCCAATACATTTCAATTAAACGGAATGTACATAAAAGTTACTTCGGCATTTAACTACTCAGGCGGGAGATATCACTTGCTTAGAATTTATCAGGATGCCAGAACCAATGAGATTTATTTACTGGTAAATAGTAATAATGATTTGGGAACTTATGTGCCGTTTGATTTTGCAACACTTAAGGCTGTAGATGGTGGGTTTTCGATTACATGCACCTTGTTTAATATGACTGTGGAGGTCAGAAATAAGTTTTTTTAGTTTTTAGTTTATTTATTTAGTTGAAAATACCGTTGCAATTTTGCAACGGTATTTTTTTGGTTATTAATAAGGTGTGATGTCTTTTTTTATTTTATCACACGAAAGATCGTGCTTTTCTACTACGAGTCGTAGGTTAAGAATTGATTTTGGATTATGACTTGCAATTTCTTTTCCAAATTTATCGACAGCCATCATTGAGATTGAATAATGAAAATATTGTTTAAGATTTATTTGTAAATAATTAAATAATTTATGTTGCTCGGTATTGTATTCAATTAAAAATGTAGATTCACAATAAGAGGATATATTTTTGAATCCTGTATTTGCTAAAACACATAGGATGTATCTTCTAGCTTCTTTATAATTATCTTTTCCAAAATGTTTTTCAACATTAATTGCATCATAAGATAAATGGTAAATTCTACTCATAAAATTTGATTTCTAGTTAAATTCAAATGTATGAAAAGTTAGATAATTTTAAATTGTTTTTTTAAAATAGTAGATTTTTTTTTAATTCCTGGTCAAGCTGCAGCTCCGGATCTGATTGAAAAAAATCTACTTTTTTTTAGATAAATTATTAAAACGAGTAAAAATACGGGTTGTTTCTTTTTTTGAAAAAAGGATATTTGCTTTAAAGGTAATTTTAAAATGTAATAATATGAGTCTTAAATTAGATAGTGTAAAAAACGGAAAAACTCCTGACAAGGAAGTTGTATGGATAGAAGTAACTTCAAATACAAATTTAAAAGGATATGCTTTAGTTGATAAAACTTTTGATTCTGAAGAAAAAGTTTCAAATGAATTTCGTCATGTTTTTTTCTTTCCTGATGTTATTGTTGAAAAAGGGGATTGGGTTGCAGTAACTACAGGTGTAGGTAAAAATAAGACATCGAGTGTTGGTGGCTTAAAATTTCATTGGATTTATTGGCAGTCAGATAAATGTGTTTGGAATGATGCTGGAGGAGATAATGCTTGGTTGATTAAATATACGATTGAAAATAAAATTCAAGTTCCCCCTGTAATAAACAATTAAGAAAATTTGCCTAATCTAGTTTCACCAAGAGAAGTAGATACTGCTACATTATTGGATAATTATTTCTATGATTATTTAGTCTTTAATGAAGTTTTAGATACAAAAAAAATTGATCTGCATGATAATACTTTAATTATACATATAGCGGTAGATGTAAATTTTACCTATATTAAACTTACTAATTTAGACGCTGAATTGTTATCTGTTGTTAGGTTGGAAATAGTTAAAATCTTTAATGTAGATTACTATAAAGTTAATAAATCTCATTCAGTAATTCAACAAAAAGGATATGGCACTAAATTATATGAGTACTGTTTGTGTTATTTAGATTTACCACTAATCTCCGATAAGATTCAAACCAAAGCAGGCTCGTCTAACTTATGGTTCAATTTGATAAAAAGTAAAAAATTTAAAATATACAAACTTGATTTAAAGACACAAAAAATTAGGAAATTAAATCCTAAATCAAGTAAATATTCTATTTGGGGAGTTGATGAGAGTGTCTTTGAGAACTTTAAAAATGTATCTAAATTAGATTTTCAAGAACAAGAATATGAAGATATAGAAGACTATAATAATGATAATAATGATTTGTTTGAATTTGATTATCCTGACTATACTAAAGAAAAATTCGTACACCCACAATTAGAAGTATTCATGAAAAATGGTTTAAGAAGTAAAAAAATACAAAAAGAGAGGATTAAAGATAATATAGATATATTACTAGTAGGTGATAAATAATATTGTAAATATTAAAAAATTTTAAAAGTAGATTTTTTTTAATTCCTGGTCAAGCTGCAGCTCCGGATCTGATTGAAAAAAATCTACTTTTTTTTAGATCAATTACTAAATCGAGTAAAAATACGGGTTATTTCTTTTGTTGAAAAAATGATATTTGTTTATAATACATTCAACTGTAATTTTTAAATATATTTATATGAGTCTTAATTTAATTAGAGTAAAAAATGGTAGTACTCCAAATGAAGAGTATGTTTCGCTCAGAGCAAAAAGTGATCTTAATCTAAAGGGATATGCTATTGTTGATCGAACTTTTGATGATAATGAACAAGTATCAAATGAGTTTCGTCACATTTATGTTTTCCCATCTTGGGATGTTAAAGAAGGTGATTATGTAAGGCTGTATACTGGTAAAAGTAAAGGAAACAAAACGCTCGAGACAGAAACTGGAACAATATTTCATGTTTTCTTTTGGCAATCAGATGAATGTGTATGGAATGATAACGGTAATGATCGTGCTTCTTTAATTAGTTATAAGTTTTTAAAAATGGTTAATGTGCCTGCTATTGAGAAAAAATAATTGTAGTAAAAAAAATCTGTCCAAAAGCATTGATTTTGGATGGTTTTTTTATATGTTGTATTTAAGATATTTAGAATAATCATCAGGTAAAACAGCATCAATATCACGTAAGTATTTTTCTAATGCACTCATAGTGGAGTGTCCTGTAATAAGCATTAGTTTGCTTTTAGCTTCGTTTGGTGTACTGTTTATTACAAGTTCCTTGTATAGCTTTGTTATAAAAGTATGTCTAAAACTATAAAGTCCGTAATCTTTACTTAGTTTTAAGCTGTCTTTTACCTTTTTAAAACGATCTCCGAAATAACTTATTTTCTTTCTTTTAGAATTGAGAACTTATTTGCACCTGCATAAAAGTTACTTTGGCGTTCTAGTTTATCAGTTTGAGGATTTCTAAATAAAAAATAAACATGCAACGTTTCGATATGTCACCGTTTGCGTTGTAGATTTTTGGTGTCGAATATTATTTTTTATAATTCAAAACTTATGCGTTTTCGTATTCTTTTGAATAAGAAATTTTGCATTTTAGATAGAAATATCGATTTTAATTCCAATAAAAAACCCCTAACCATTTGATGATTAGGGGTTGACCTTTTGTAGCGAGGACGGGAGTTGAACCCGTGACCTCAGGGTTATGAATCCTGCGCTCTAACCAACTGAGCTACCTCGCCAAGACTGCACTAGGAATCAGTTCCTCATTGCGGGTGCAAATATAAAAATAATTTTAGAGTTAGCAAGCATAAAATGAATAAAAAAAAATATTTTTAAAAACGCATTGTTTTTGGACAGATATTCTTATATTTCCAAAAAAATTAAACGCAGCTCATGGATCCGAAAATACGTTATGAAATAGAGTTTCCTATAAATTCATCACCACAATTATTATATCAATATATATCAACTCCGTCAGGTTTATCAGAATGGTTTGCTGACAATGTGAATTCAAGAGGGGAATTTTTTACTTTCATTTGGAATGACTCACAAGAAAAAGCACGTCTGGCTTCTAAAAAATCCGGCGAAAAAGTGAAGTTTAAATGGGTAGACGAAAGCAGTAAGGATACTGAATACTTTTTTGAATTGCATATCCTTGTCGATGAATTGACTAAAGATGTGTCATTAATGGTAGTTGATTTTGCTGAAAAAGAAGAAATTGGCGAGGCTAAACAATTGTGGGAGAATCAGATCTCAGACCTGAAACATCTTATCGGATCAGTTTAGTAAAAGTCTATTTTATGCCTTATATTTGCCCTGAACAAAATTCAGGGTTTTTTTATGATCAATTTTAACGGAAACATAGCAGCACAAGACGATAATCTATTAACTCAAAACCGTGCATTTTTATATGGCGATGGGGTTTTTGAAACACTAAAAATAGTTAACAGCAAAGTATTATTTATTGAGGATCATTATTTTAGGTTAATGGCATCGATGCGTGTAGTACGTATGGAAATTCCAATGAATTTTACAATGGAATTCTTTGAAGAGGAGATTCTGAAAGTTGTACGTGAAAACGGAATTTCAGCTTCGGCTAGAGCCCGAATTACTGTTTTTAGAAATGACGGAGGTTTGTATTTGCCAAAAACAAATGAAGTATCGTATTTGATTCAGGCAATTGCATTAGAGAATAAATCCTATGCGCAAAATACGGGCGAATACGAAGTCGATTTGTATAAAGACTTCTACGTTACCAAACAGTTATTATCGTCTATTAAAACGACGAATAAAATGATAAATGTTACAGGAAGTATTTTTGCACACGAAAACGGTCTGCAAAATTGCATTTTGTTAAATGATAGTAAAAATGTAGTTGAGGCATTACAAGGAAACTTATTTATGGTTGTGGGTAAAAAACTAATTACGCCACCAGTTTCAGAAGGTTGCTTAAACGGAATAATGCGCAAGCAAATTTTAGCTTTGGCTAAGAAAATAGAAGGTATAGAAGTAACAGAAGAAATAATTTCGCCATTTGATCTTCAAAAAGCTGACGAATTATTTCTAACAAATGTTATCACAGGGATACAGTCGATAAGCAAATATCGAAAAAAAGATTTTACAAGTACTTTAGCTAGTCTATTGGTAGAAAAGCTGAATGAATCTATATCTGAAAATTAATTCAGATATGGATTTTCAGGCGCATTGGACCAAATAACATAATCACCTCCCAGCTCAATAATTTGCTCTTTCCAAAAATGAGTGGTTGACTTTCCAATAATTTTGTTTTTGTAATTGTTATCGGCAATAATCCAGGAGTTACCCTGCATTTCATTTTCAAGCTGATTCTCGTCCCAACCCGTATAACCTAAGAAAAAGCGAATATTATTTTTAGTAATAGCACCTTCGTTTATTAAGTCTTTGGTCGATTCAAAATCACCTCCCCAATATATTCCGTTAGAAATCTCGACACTATTCGGGATTAATTCCGGGATATTATGAATGAAATATAGGTTGTCCTGTTCAACAGGTCCTCCATTATATATCTTGAAAGAGGCATCAATTTCCGGTATTAAATCATTAATAGTATATTTTAATGGTTTATTAATGATAAAACCTATTGATCCTTCTTTGTTATGGTCTGCTAATAAAATTACCGATCTATTAAATGATAAATCTCCAATTATAGAAGGCTCGGCAATAAGCAGGTGTCCTTTTTTTAATTTTTCTGAAATCATACGGCTACAATTTTTATTAAATTTAATCATAAAATTTTTAAAATCCCAAAAAAAATCGTCAAACCGTACAAAAAAACCCTCCATCGGGAGGGTTTTGATTATATTATAAGAGTTTAGAGAACTTTTTTAATTAGTTCACTGCACCTTCTAATTCAGCGCCAGCTTTAAATTTTACTACATTTTTTGCAGCAATCTTAATAGTTTTTCCTGTTTGTGGATTTCTACCGTCTCTTGCAGCTCTAGCAGAAACTGACCAAGATCCAAATCCTACTAATGAAATTCTTCCGCCTTTTTTCAAAGTTGTCCCTACATTCCCTAAAAATGATTCTAAAGCTAATTTTGCCGCAGCTTTTGTAATACCTGCATCAGCAGCGATAGCATCGATTAATTCTGACTTGTTCATAATAATTTAGTTATTAATTGTTGGTTAAAAAAAATTGTTAATACACAAATTTAGTAGGAAATCCGTTCCTTGCAAGTGTTTTCTCTAAATTTAGCAGTAATTGTTGATAACTTGCTTTTTTTGTTCATAACACTATACGAAAAAACGTCAAAAACAGGTATAAACCCCTGTTTTATTGGTGTTAATAGACTTTTGCGGTTTCTAAAAAAGTGATCCCATTTAGTAATTCTGCCACCTGCATTCTCTTTTTTCCGGGTAATTGCAAACTCAAAAGCTGAACAAAACCATTATTGATAGCAATTTTGATCTCTTTCTTGCTGCTTATCAGGCTTCCAACCTCGAATGAATGCGCCTCTGGAACCAGTTTAGCTTCATAAATTTTAATGCTTAATTCTTCGTCCTTGTCTTTTAGAAAACACCACGCAGCAGGGTAAGGACTAAGACCTCGAATTAAGTTATTTATTTCTTCACCGGATTTTGTCCAGTCGATCTTACAATTTTCTTTATTTAATTTGTAAGCTGTTTTAATTTCAGCATCATCTTCTTGAATAGTTGTCGTTACATTTCCTTTTTCGATAACCTGCAACGTTTCAATAACAGTTGAACTTCCTAAATGCATTAATCGGTCATGCAATTGTCCGGCATTTTCTTGCGGTTCAATAGCAATCTCTGATTTTAAGATCATAGCACCGGTATCGATTTTATCGTCGATAAAGAAAGTCGTAACACCCGTTTTGGTTTCCCCATTAATAATCGCCCAATTAATAGGAGCAGCTCCACGATAATTAGGCAATAACGAAGCGTGAAGATTAAACGTTCCTAAAGCAGGCATTTCCCAAACAACTTTTGGAAGCATTCTAAAAGCAACCACAATTTGCAAATTAGCGTTTAGTGCTTTTAACTCGGCAAGAAAAGCTTCATCTTTAAGATTAGTAGGCTGCAATAGCGTTAGGTTGTTTTCTAATGCATATTCTTTTACTGCCGAATATTTTATTTTTTGTCCACGTCCCGCAGGTTTATCAGCTGCAGTAATAACGCCCACAACATCATAATTGTTTTTGATAATGGTGTCCAGAATACCAACGGCGAATTCCGGAGTTCCCATAAATATAATTCTCAATTTTTCCATTATAGTTTTAAAGTGTATTTATTATTTGATTGAACAGTAATGTAATTGTTTTCCAGTAATTCCTGAAGCGCATTAATTACATCACCCGTATTTAATTTTGTTGTAGTTTCAATTTCTCTCGAAGTCAAAGAAGCTGATTTTAATAAGTGCAAAATCTTGTCCGGAATCGAATCGGCTTCAGTGATTTTGCCTCTTTGCGTAATGCAATACGAACAAACCCCACAATTGGCTGTTGTTTCCTCTCCAAAATAATCCAAAATCAATCGGTTTTTACAAGTCTTTTGGTCTTTGATGTAATGCAATACAGATAAAAGCTGATCTTTTTTAAGCTGATTTTGTTTTTCCAGGTATTTCGAAACCCTGTTAATGGTTAGGTCGTCTTCCCGAACCTCATTAAACAAAATAGTTGCGTCGTTGTTTTTTGCCTTATAATCAATTATTTCTTTGGCTAACAATTTTTCCAGAACAGCAGCAATCTGTTCTTCAGTATGATTTGATTTTTTAGCAATTACCGAAATATTAAAAGGCGTTTTCATTTCATAAATTCCCGGATATGTTCTAACAATAGCAAGAATAATTTCTTCATCATTAGGATTTAAGCTCATATACCGAATAACCTCTTTTGATTCGATTAAAAACTGCATTGTAATCTTTTCAGAAAATTCCTGAGACATCGTAATAATACCTTGCTGATTCAAAAACTGCAACGCATTGTATGTCTTTAAAGTAGGGAAGTCATACTTCTGGCAAAAATGATTGAGTTTAAACGAAAACGAATCATCCAGACCTTCACCGTAAGCAATCTGAAAATAGTTGCAAAGTTTGACATACATTTTATTCAAGAACTTTTTATCCGGCAGAATATTTAAAAATTGCTGCTCAGACTGATTGCTGTCTGCAGAATTTGTCAAAACAACCGAAAAAGCTTTATCGCCATTTCGTCCCGCTCTTCCGGATTCCTGATAATAGTTTTCGAGATTTTCTGGTAATTGAGTGTGAATAACGGTTTTTACATTGCCTTTGTCAATTCCCATTCCAAATGCATTCGTCGCGATAATTACCTGCGCTTGTTCAGACATCCACAAGTTCATGTTTTTGTCTTTTTCTTTTGACGTAAGTCCACCATGATAATAGGTAGCTGTAAAGCCCAAAGATTGCAATTGGGCAGCCATATTGAGGCAAGACTTCCTGTTTCGAACGTATATAATAGAAGGTTGTGGGTTTTTCTTTAAAATCTGCTCCACACGATATAGTTTGTCTTCGACTTCAAAAACCATGTACGCAATATTTTTGCGCTCAAAAGACTGCTGAAAAAAAGCAGGATCTTTCATGCCTACTTCTGTTTTAATGTCCTCAATAACTTTTGGAGTTGCAGATGCGGTCAAGGCCAGAAACGGAACTTTAAGAAAATATTTCTTTAACTCTGAAATCTTCAAATAAGCCGGACGAAAATCATGTCCCCATTGCGAAACACAATGCGCTTCATCAATAGCAATTAAACTAATAGGAAGATTTTTTATACGCTCTAAAATCCAGTCAGATTGCAATCGCTCTGGAGAAAGGTACAGAAACTTATAATTTCCGTACTGACAATTATCAAGAAGATCAATAATTTCGTCAGTATGGATGCCACCCGTAAGAGCAATCGCTTTGATATCAAGTTTTTGCAAATTCGCGACCTGATCTTTCATTAAAGCAATCAAAGGCGAAATTACAAGACAAATACCATCTTTCATCATTGCCGGAACCTGAAAACAAATCGATTTTCCACCGCCCGTAGGAAGCAAGGCAAAAGTATCCTGACCGTTCAAAACAGAATCGATAATTTCCTTTTGCAACGGTCTAAAACTGCTGTGTTTCCAGTATTTTAAAAGAATTTCCTGTGCTTCTGGCATTGGTCCGGATTTTAAAGTTAAAAAATTTAGAAAGCAGTTTCTAGTTTTGCAACTTTAAAACCAGACTAAATTCGGTCTAAGATATAAAGAATTCTGTTTTCAACCGTATCTTTAGGCACTTCAATTAAGTCGTAGCCGTATTTCTTATAAGTATCAATAAGATGTTTTTGAATTTTTTCGGCCTGTTCAAAATTCTCGTAGCGCTCAGAATCGCTTTCGTAAATTTCCTCCCAAGGCGGTAAAATAAAAGTTTTAGAATATTTAAAATCCTCACAAGCTTTTGTAAAGTGTTCCGGATATTCATCGCCAATATAATCCATATAAGCAACAACATCAGGAATTCCGCGATCTATAAAAACGACATCGGCAGGTTCTTCAATAGCATCTTCAAATTGTCTAATGCGCCCTTGCAGCAACATTTCGCTAAACAATAAAGGTTGTTCTAAAAACAATTGATCGATGCCCCTTTGTTGCGCTTCGAGTGTAACTTGTCTTGAAATTTCAGGGTAACAACAGTAGCCACGAGCGACCAATTCGTTGATAAGAGTAGATTTTCCCGTTCCCGGGCCACCAATTAAAACTATGATTTGTTTTTGCACTTTCTTAAAATAAAGCGCAAATTTACCTAAACTTATTGGTATTTAAAAAGATTATTTTATCAGAACCGAATGATTTCGCAATTTTAGGATAAAATGTTCCTGCTGTCCGCTCCAAATCTTTTGCTTTTTAAAGAAAAAAGCAAAAGGATTTCCACTCCCATCAGGGCTATTTAGGAGGCATGGTTTTGTTTTTGGAATGATTTAAAATCGTAACGTTTTCCTGCAAGGTTTTCAAAACATTGTAAAGAGCCATAGGCTCGGCTGATATTGTAGAGCCGGATTTTAATCCGGTTTTATTGTACAGAATAGAAAAAAGATCCATAGGATCGGCCGATATTTTATGCATATTCTTAGATAAAGCTGGTTAAAATGGATCGTTCCTATGGAACTTTAGCTACGCTCGTTATTTAATCAACGGATTAAAATCCGTTGCTACAAAATGGATCGTTCCTACGGAACTTTGAATAAAATGCCCGATAGCGAAATATTGAAAAATTTAAAGAAAAAGATATTTAAGCATTTTTTCTTTGTTCACCGCTAGCGCGAGCAGAGGAAACGCGGATTTCTACGGATTTGTTTGTCGTTTCTAACCTGCAAGGTTTTCAAAACCTTGTAGGTTTACATGGAGATTTATTGATGGTTATAGTGAGAGGTTAATTCTATACCTACAAGGTTTTGAAAACCTTGCAGGAGAATTAATTTCTAGAAGATCTTTCTTTATAGTTTTTATTTCCTAACAGGTCTTCAAGACATAGGTGTTTCCAAAACCTTTTAGGTATGTTAGGGTTGCAAAATCATTTTTTATAGATATCACTCACAAAATAAATATTTCTCAGAACCTGCATTTTTTTTCTCCGAGGGAATAATCAAATGCGATTGAAATTTTTTGCCTTTTAAAACATTATTCACAAAATCTAAAACATATTGTTGTCCTTCATGAAAAATGTAACCGCAAAATTCATGTCCGCTTCCGCAAGAAGTAATTAATTCAACGTCTTTATGTAAATCATTCATGTGATTGTAAACTGCATACGATCCAAATAAAATCAGCCAACCTGAAGCATTCGTAGGGCAGGAGCGATGCGAACCCGCGTTATACGGAACCGTATCGTCATTGTTTCCGTGAGCCAATAACATCGGAATTGCGTTTTCTTTTGTAATTAAGTTAATATCCATAATTGCTCCGGAACCACCAATAAGACCTTTGTATTTAAAATCTTTGGGTAAATTATTTTCGTATAGATTCATTAATTTATAATCCCAGAACGAAGCTTGAAAAGCAATCTCAGCACCCGCACTAATTCCTGAAACAAAAAAATTAGAAGTATCAAGATTGTATTTATCAGCATTCTTAATCAAAAACGAAGTCGCCTGCCACATATCACTCACCCCAATCTGAATGGCTTTTATTTTTTCAGTCAAAATACCTTTGCATCCAAAATCCTTTCCTTTCATGTACAAGCTGTATGAAATGCTCGCCACCGCATATCCGTTTTCAGACATAAATTTTCCAAAGTTTTTTTCCTGCATTTTGTCTCCGCCGGAAAATCCTCCTCCAAAAGCAAAAAGTATCAACGGTATTTTTTCTCCAGATTTCTTCTTTGGTAAATATAAATCCAGATCTAGTTTAAGCGTGTCATTTTGGAAATAAGTAAGAGTTTTAACTTCTTGCGCTTGGGTATTGTTGATTATAAGTGTGATAAGAAGTAAAAGGATTTTTTTCATTGTAAAGTGTTTTAATCTCGTAAAGTCGCAGAGTCGAAAAGAAAGTTAATGAGCTTAAAAAACGTTGCGTCTTCCCGACTTTTCGAGCAAATTTTGTCGTAATGCTTTCTCAAATATAAGAGGAAATTTTACAAAGAAATAATCTTCTATTGCTTTTTTCTATGCACCTTTGCGACTTTGTAACTTTGAACCTTTTTTCGAAAGAAAAAATCTAAAAAGTCTGAAATCAAAAACGTATATTTGCGTTTATTTTTAAGTACGAATGGAGAACGATAAAGAAAAAAACACCGCCGAATTTTACGAAAGATTAAAGGTAGAGTTAGATAACTCAAATACTTGGCCTGCAGAATATTTGTATAAATTTATAGTACCGTCAGTAGACGATAATGTTGAGCGAGTTCAAAAAGCTTTTGACAGCATGGGAGCGGTAATCAAAACAACAAAATCAAAAACAGGAAAATTTACCAGTGTTTCTGTAGATGTAACGATGAATAGTGCTGACGAAGTGATTAGCAAATACAAAGAAGTATCTACAATCGAAGGTATAGTTTCATTATAGATTATTATGATCGAAAAATATAAAAAAGAAGCCGCAAACGACGTTGTTTTCAATTTAGAATACAATTCTGAAAGACAGCGCTTACTTATTCCGGAATATGGTCGTCATTTACAAAAATTGATCGATCAGGCAACTGTAATCGAAGATGTTGAAACGCGCAACAAAGCCGCGAAATATATCATTCAGGTTATGGGAAGTCTGAATCCGCATTTGCGTGATGTGCCTGATTTTCAGCATAAATTATGGGATCAGCTTTTTATCATGTCTGATTTTAAATTAGATGTAACATCGCCATATCCAATTCCATCACGTGATGTTTTGCAGTTAAAACCAGATGTTTTGCATTATCCGCAAAACTTTCCTAAATACAGATTTTACGGTAACAATATCAAATACATGATCGATGTTGCCAATAAATGGGAAGACGGCGAAATGAAAAATGCATTGGTTTTGGTTATAGCCAATCACATGAAAAAGTCGTATTTAAGCTGGAACAAAGACACCGTAAAAGACGATGTGATTTTTGAACATTTATATGAACTGTCAGGAGGAAAGATCAATTTGTTACAAAGTTCAGAAGAGCTTTTAAACACAACTGATTTATTGCGTACAAACAAACGTATGTCAAATAAAATCGCACCAGCCGGACAGCCAAAAATTCAAAGCAACAAAAACAATAAAGGACAAGGGAAACCAAAGACTTTTCAAAAAAATAACAATCAGAAGTAGCGAAAGTTGCTAAGTGCCTAAGATGCTAAGTTGCTAAGTTTTTTTTAGCTCTTAATTTTAGTAACTTAAGCAAATTCAAAATCTCAAAAAAACAATTATAAATAAAAAGTTGCTAAGCAACTAAGGTGCTAAGTTTCTAAGTCTTTAAAGGAATACGAAGAAACTTAGAGTCTGAGTAAATCAGAGCCTTTTAAAAAAAACTTAGAACCTTTGTAACTTAGAACCTTAGAACCTACAAAAAAAATATGGGAATTTTTAAAATCGAAGGAGGCATTCCTTTAAAAGGAGAAATCACTCCGCAAGGAGCAAAAAATGAGGCATTACAAATTTTATGTGCCGTGCTTTTAACGGGAGATAAAGTAAGAATTAATAATATTCCCGATATTATTGATATCAATAAATTAATCACATTGTTGGGTAATTTAGGGGTAAAAATTCAACGCAATGAACCGGGTTCGATTACGTTTCAGGCAGATGAAGTAAATGTTGGATACTTAGAAACCGAAGCTTTCAAAAAAGAAGGTGGAGCGCTTCGTGGTTCTATTATGATTGTTGGACCGCTTTTGGCTCGTTTCGGAAAAGGATATATTCCAAAACCAGGAGGAGACAAAATCGGACGTCGTAGATTAGATACACATTTCGAAGGTTTTATCAACCTTGGAGCAAAATTCAGATACAACAGAGAAGACCATTTTTACGGAGTAGAATCTCCTGAAGAAGGATTAAAAGGAACAGATATGTTACTTGACGAAGCGTCTGTTACCGGAACAGCAAACATTGTAATGGCAGCTGTTTTAGCAAAAGGACAAACAACAGTTTACAACGCAGCTTGCGAGCCTTACTTGCAACAATTGTGTAAAATGTTGAACTCTATGGGAGCTAAGATTACAGGAGTTGGTTCTAATTTATTAACCATCGAAGGTGTTGAAAGCCTTGGAGGTTGTGAGCACAGAATTCTTCCGGATATGATCGAAATTGGTTCTTGGATTGGTCTTGCTGCAATGACAAAAAGCGAAATCACAATCAAAAACGTAAGCTGGGAAAACCTGGGATTGATTCCAAATACCTTTAGAAAACTTGGTATTACAATCGAAAAACGCAACGATGATATTTACATTCCTGCTCACAAAGACGGATATGAAGTAAAAACAGATATCGACGGTTCTATTTTAACAATTGCCGATGCACCTTGGCCAGGATTTACACCTGATTTATTGAGTATCGTTTTGGTTGTAGCAACACAAGCAAAAGGAGATGTTTTGATTCACCAAAAAATGTTCGAAAGCCGTTTGTTCTTCGTAGACAAATTAATCGATATGGGAGCAAAAATCATGTTATGTGATCCGCACAGAGCTGTGGTTATGGGACATAATTTCGAATCTCAGTTAAAAGCAACAACAATGTCGTCTCCTGATATTCGTGCAGGTATTTCGTTATTGATTGCAGCGCTTTCTGCAAAAGGAACAAGTACAATACAAAATATCGAACAAATTGATCGTGGATACGAGCGTATCGACGAACGTTTAAGAGCAATTGGAGCAAAAATCGTTAGAGCATAAAAAGTATTTGCCGCTCCTGATGAATATTTAGGAGTAGCAAAAAAAATAGTCTAAATGACAAACGAACAACAAGCTATAAAAGCTACCTATTTCAGTATAGCCGGAAACACCTGCTTAGCCATTTTAAAAGGGTTAGCAGGTTTTTTTGGCAATTCATATGCCTTAATTGCAGATGCGATAGAATCAACTACAGACATATTTTCGTCTTGTTTGGTGCTATTCGGGATCAAATATTCTAATAAACCTGCAGATGAAAATCACCCTTACGGACATGGTCGTGCAGAACCACTTATTACTTTTTTGGTTGTAGGTTTTTTAATTACGTCAGCAACCATTATTGGTTACGAAAGTATTGCCAACATTCAATCGCCACATGAAGGACCAAAACCCTGGACATTGATTGTTTTAGGCGCCATAATTATCTGGAAAGAATATTCTTTTCGTGTGGTAATGAAACGCAGCAAACAAACCAATAGTTCTGTTTTAGCCGCAGATGCCTGGCACCATCGTAGTGATGCTATTACATCGGTTGCAGCGTTTATCGGAATTTCGATTGCCCTTTTTATGGGAGACGGTTATGAATCAGCAGACGATTGGGCGGCACTTTTTGCTGCTTTTTTTATCTTATACAACAGCTACAAAATTTTCAGACCCGCTTTAGGAGAAATCATGGACGAACATTTAAATGATGATCTTGTCGAAGAAATTCGGGTTAAATCATTAACCGTAAGCGGAATTCTTGGTACCGAAAAATGCTTCATCCGAAAAGCAGGAATGCGCTATCATGTAGATCTGCATGCGATCGTTTCGGCTAAAATTTCTGTAAAAGAAGGACATGATTTATCACATAAACTACAAGACACTTTAAAAGAAAAGATTCCGCAATTAGGTAACGTCCTAATTCATATAGAACCAGATGATTATCATTGATTTTTTTTGAGGTTCAAAGGGACAAAGGTTCAAAGGTGCTAAGGTTTTTTCTCTTGATGTTAAAAGAGATAAAGATGCTAGGATATATTTAACTGCTTTAAAGATTTAGCAGCTAAGTTATAAGAGACTTAACGACATGGCTCAGAGCCTCAGTCCCTTTGAACCTTTGTCCCTTTGAACCTTCCTAATTAATCTAATATATTCAAAATCTTCAACCCCAGAACTACACCATTTTGTTGTACTCCGCCTTGATAAGAATGAACATAATCTAATCGGAATAATTTGAACTTTCCAAATCCGAGATTATCTAAACCAATAGTAAGTTCAGTGTACGGTTTTCTGTCCGGAATTGCCAGCGAATGAAAACCAATATTCATCGTTGATTTTAATAAGTTTAGTAACGGAATTTTATTCATTACAAATCCCATATCATTGTGTTCTAAGTGCATTTCAAAGTAACTGTCGTTTGTGCTGTTTGCGTAGTATGGCATTAAGTTAAAAACATTCAGGTAGCGATCGGTTTGCCCGATGTGCGTTTGATTTCCGTTAAAATGTTTGTAATCGATAAATGCAATATTTTCGGCATTAAAAAATTTACCGGCTCTAAAGTTGGTTCCTAAAACACCTTTGTTGCCCAAAGCTAAATCATATTGTAAGGACGCACCAATTCTTTCAAATTCATATTTTTTCTCATTGGCAGCAAATCCTTTTTCAAAAGCCAGAAATAAGGTTGGGTA
Source organism: Flavobacterium hercynium (assembly GCF_002217285.1). GTDB lineage: Bacteria > Bacteroidota > Bacteroidia > Flavobacteriales > Flavobacteriaceae > Flavobacterium > Flavobacterium hercynium. Next base: position 16,036 of record NZ_MUGW01000055.1, read on the forward strand.
TTTGTCATCTTTAAAATTATATCTTCCGTCCGGTCTCGAAATGTATTTATTTCCAAAATTAATTCGGGCATTTATAGCTGCTTTAAACAAATGATGAGGATCGAAAGCTGGAGTTTCAAAATCATCGGGAGCAATTGGATTGTTAGATGAAAAGCTGTCTTCTCTTTTGAAGAAAGAATAATTTGTAGTGTTAGAAAGCGGTTTTCGTTGTTCATAAGCGATTTTTCCGTTCAAGTTAACGCCATTTAAGATGTCTTGCGAATAATTAATTTGAGCAAATTCCAAGTTGTACAATTTCATATAATTATCCCGAAAGAATAAAGTACTTATCGAATTTACAAATTTGCTGATAGGTTCCGCACTACTAAATTGCGCCACTTTTGTTCCCCCAGAAATACCAATTGTAGCGAAGTTGATATTATTAAATTTATGACTAAACTCTCCAACAGCACGAAATCGCTGGTCTGAGAAACCATAATTAAAAGTGGTGCTTATGGTAGTGCTTTTTCCTTTTTCGTCATTCCATTTTTTAAAAGAAAAACCCGTATCTAAATTAAATCCCTGAACTGTATTATAACTAAAAGAAGGTACGTTTAATAAACCTTCATAACTGAATGAGTATTTTTTAAAAGTATTTTTATAATCATAACCGGCCAATACAGACGAAATTTTAAACTCATTGTTTTTAGCATCAATAGAATCCGTATATTTTCGAGATTGTCTAATAGTGAGTAAACTGTCTTTTTTAGTATAATCGGTACTTTCTTCGAGTGTAAGCGGAATTGGTCTTATTTCATTCCAAAAGGCATCATCTTTTTTATTGGATTCGGCTTCAAAAGAGACAATTTCATTACCAAAAGTTTTCTTTTCGAAAGCGTCTTTAAATTCATAATTAGAATAAACATAATTAAACTGTCCGGAAAATTTTACGCCAAAAGCACCAGCATTGAAGGACAATGTTTGGGCGTTTTTAGACCAGATTTTATTTGCAGCATTGTAATTAAAACTTTGTTTTAACTTCATTATCTCTGTAAATTCATTTTTGATGCGGTACCCTTTTATATCTAAATCGATCGCATAAATAGCAAAACTATCATCGACAATATAAATGTAACCTTCAAAAACAGGTTCTTTGTCACGCCTTGGAATCACTTTAATTTTGTTTATCTCGTGATTGTTAGCATCATAAAAAGTGCCTTCTAATTTGTATTTGTAATAGCTGAAGGCATTATCAGCAATAGGAGAGATGAGGTTTACGCCAAATTCCAGCGTATTGTCATAAAAATCATAAGTAGATAAAGTGGCTGTGTTATAGCTAAAACCTTTATTGTTTCCGGAAATTTTAGAAGCAATAATTCTTTCTTTTAATTTATTAGGCTTCTCAAAAGTAATTTTTGAAACCGTTTCAGATAAATACAAAATACCTGTTCCGGTAGAGTCAAGGTTAGAAGCCATGTCTTCGCCTATGTCTACTTTTTGTCCAAGGAATTTTTTAGGTAAATCTCGAACTTTAAACATTCCTTTTGAGTAGAAATCAGCTGTAAATCGAGAAGTCTTCTCTGTATTTTCTTTTTTATTGGCGATAGCACTTCTAATAATAGCGTTCGCCGGATTGTTCTTAGGATTAATAACAACTTCATTTAAATCAAAACTCTCTTCCGGCATTTTTACATCCAGTGTAATAAGTTTTGAATCTGCTGAAACTGTTATTTTTTGAGTTTTAAATCCAAGGTACTGAAAGGTTATTTTGTTCTTACCAACTTCTTTTACATTGAGCTGATAATGTCCTTGTTCGTTAGATGTAGTTCCGGTATACGTGTTCTCTTCAAATACCGAAACAAAAGGCAACGGATTTCCTTTATGGTCAGTTATAGTGCCCTTAATCTGGGCAAAATTTGAAATCGAAAAAAATAAAAAGGCAAGCAGCGTATAGTTTTTCATGAAAGTTTTTCTCTCACAAAAATAGAACAAGTTAAAAACGAGCTTATTAAAAATTTGTTAAAAATAGACTTACAAGAAAGATTGAATTGCTAAGTCGTAACTTTTTAAGCCAAAGCCCAAAATAACACCTTTTGCATTTCCTGATAAATATGACTGATGTCTAAAACTTTCGCGTGCATAAGTGTTAGAAATATGCACTTCGATCACAGGAGTTGTAACCGCTTTCATAGCATCACCTAAACCAATTGAAGTATGCGTGTAAGCACCTGCATTTAAGATAATTCCATCATACGTAAAACCACATTCCTGAATTTTTCCAATCAATTCACCTTCGATGTTACTTTGGTAGTACGAAAGTTCTATATCTGAAAATTTGTTTTTTAGGATTTCAAAATAATCTTCAAAAGTCTGACTGCCGTATACTTCCGGTTCTCTTTTTCCTAAAAGATTCAAATTAGGTCCGTTGATGATGCAAATTTTCATAATATAAATTGAGTTATTAAATGTGTTGCGCTATATGGATAGCCCACCACTGCATTTTAGAATATTGGTAAAAATAAAAAAACCGTTCTAAATAATAGAACGGTTTTAGTAAAACTATGTGATATTCTTTTTAGAACAAGAAACCAGCTGATAATTGGAAAACAGAGTTTTTAACGTCAGCATTTTTTGATGCTTCAGTAAGTCCAATTCCGTAACGTCCCTGTACAAAGATGCTTTCAGTAATTTTTAGCCCTAATCCAAAGTTCAGACCAAAGTCGAAAGTTTCAGCATTTTTAACATCGAAGTCATTTTTTTCACTTAACAAAAATGAAGCTTGTGGTCCTGCTTCTACACTAAATGATTTTGTTAAATAGATTTTTGCCATTACTGGAATAGATAAATAGCCTAATTCGTTTTTAAATTCCTGACCTGCAGTTTTATAGCTAGCTCCCTGAGTAGAGTACAAAAGCTCTGGTTGAATAGCAAATTTTTCTAATAATTTGATTTCTGCAAGAGCACCTACATGGTAACTAGTAATTCCTTCTTTGTCTACAGAAATTCCGCCAAAACTTGCATCTCCTGTTTGGTTAGCAAAGTTAACCCCTGCTTTAACCCCGAATTTTAATAATTGAGCCTGAATTGATGCTGATGTTGCCAGGAACAGAACAGCTGCTAAAAGTATCTTTTTCATAAATGTTATTTTTTAGATTAATTTTATTTTAATTCAAAACTACAGAATTAAGATTTTATTGTTTTATGTTTTTTATAAAATAATTAATAAAATTCGCATATTATTTATGTTAACACCCTCTCTATAGTCAATCAGAGCTTTCAATTTCTTGGATGACAAGGAATTAATAAGGTTGCTTTTTACTTATTTCAGAAAATATACAACTGAAAAAGAATTGTCTTTTTAGTAAGTAATATCTTAAATAATGTTAATTTAAACATTGTTATTAGACTCTTCTACCTGTATTCAGGTAATTGTATGCTTTTTGGGCGTTAATTTTTAGCTTATTTTTAAGACTTTCTGCTTTTATGTGTCAAATACACAGTGTTTTACGTTTTGTTTAACATGAGTTTAGCTGATAATTAGTGCAAAAATTGTTTAAATACAAGTTATTTTTTATAAACTATCATCTTATATTTGACCCTTAATTTCAACCCAAATACAAATTAAAAAAAAATGAAAAAAATTATTTTCGCTGCAATTGCAGTTATGGCATTTGGATTTACCAATGCTCAAAAAACAAGATTTGGAGTAAAAGGTGGTCTTAATATTTCTAACTTTTCTGCAGATTACAATACAGATGCATTAGTAGGTTTTCAATTAGGTGGTTTTGCAGAAATCAAAGTTATCGACAAATTAGTTATTCAGCCAGAACTTTTGTTCTCTGCTCAAGGTGCTAAATATAGTTTTGATCGTAGAGATTATAATATCAGATTAAACTACTTTAACATTCCTGTATTAGCTAAATATTACATTACAAAAGAATTTACTGTAGAAGCTGGTCCACAATTAGGATTTTTGGTATCTGCTACAAATGATGGAGATAATGTTAACGGTGATTACAAAACTATCGATGCTGGTTTCAATTTAGGAGCTGGATATAATTTTACTGATAATTTATCATTAGGTCTTCGTTACACTATTGGTTTAACAGGTATCGAGAAAGATCGTGATTACGGTTTTTATGGTCGTGGATACGATGATACAAGAAGTGGTGTATTAGCATTATCTTTAGGATATAAATTCTAATTTTTATTAGATTTAATTTTAAGAACCTTCCCTAATCCGGAAGGTTTTTTTATACATAAAAATGTTTTACTTTGTAGTTATGAAATGGAACCGATATATAAAAGATTATCAATCGTATTTGCGAATCGAACGGGGTTTGTCTAAAAATACGATCGAAAATTATAGTTTTGATATCGAGCGCTTGTGCCTTTTTTTAGACAGTAATCAGATAGAAGTTTCCCCAGTTAAAATTTCTGATGAAACCATTCAGCAATTTATTTATCACGTTTCAAAAGAAGTCAATCCGCGATCTCAGGCCAGAATTATATCCGGTTTAAAAAGTTTTTTTTCTTATTTGGTATTTGAAGATTACAGAGTAGATAATCCGTTAGAGTTAATCGAATCACCAAAGACAGGTAGAAAATTGCCAGATACGCTTTCGATCGACGAAATAGATTCGCTAATTGCGGCCATAGATTTAAGTTCCAACGAGGGAGAACGAAATCGTGCCATGCTGGAAACATTATACGGTTGTGGTCTTCGAGTATCCGAATTGGTTTCGTTAAAGATTTCTGATTTGTTTTTTGAAGAAGGTTTTGTCAAAGTTACCGGAAAAGGAAACAAAGAACGTTTCGTTCCGATTGGAAATCTAACAAAAAAGTACATTCTGATCTACCAAAATAATATACGTACTTCGCTGAATATTGAAAAGGGCTGCGAGGATACCTTATTTTTAAACAGAAGAGGAAATCAGCTTACCCGAGCAATGATTTTTACGATTATAAAAGATCTCGCAGTAAAAATAGGATTGCATAAAAATATTAGCCCGCATACCCTTCGTCATTCTTTTGCAACACATTTACTGGAAAATGGAGCCGACCTAAGGTCTATTCAATTAATGTTGGGACATGAGTCAATTACTACTACCGAGATTTATGTGCATCTTGACAGAAGCTTTCTCAAAGAAGTTATGCATTCTTTTCATCCCAGAAAATAGGAAGGGAAAAAGTGAAATAGGTAAAAAATTGAAAATCAGTTAGTTCAATTTAATTTTTTAATATATTACGCCCTATTTTGTAATAATGAAAAGCAATTATCGTTGTATTGAATGTCGTGTAGTAATTCATTTTTACATAAATAATAAAAAATATGGTTTTTGATTTATATGAAAATGATGATTGTTTAGAGCTAAATAATTTTTATAGAAAGTTGTTTGCAGAAATACCGGATTTTATTTTTCAGTTTGTTATCGATAAAAACAATAATTACTATTTTCCTTTTGTTAGTGATTCTGTATTTGAAATTTTTGAATTTTCAAAAGAAGATTTCGCCAATGAGAAGAATAAATTAATAGTTTACGATAGAGTCTTTCCTTCAGATAAAAGCGTTTTTTTTAATTCATTAGTCAAGGCTAGAAAAGAAGTTCAGCCTTGGGAAGTTGAATTTAGAGGAATCTTGCCCAAAAAAGGACTTCGCTGGTTTAAGGTTTCTTCTAAAACCGAAATAGATAACAACGGAAGTGTGAGCTTCTTCGGGCACATTACAGATATTACCGATTTAAAAGACAAAGAAGAAAAACTTCGCTTATCAGAAGAACGATTTCAGTTTGCGCTCGAAGCTTCTACTGCCGGCATTTGGGATTGGGATATCGTAACCAATCGTGTTTTTTATTCCTCATTATCATTGCGAATTTTAGAACTGGAATCGACTGATATTTTTGACGATCCCGAGCGTTGGGATAAACTTGTACATCCGGATGATTTGCCAAAGTATTATGAAGATATACAGGAGCATTTTGAGAATAGAATTCCATACTACGAAAATTACCACCGTGTCATGACGTCAAGCGGAAATTACAAATGGATTTTAGATCGTGGAAAAGTAATTGAACGGGATGAAAACGGCAAACCTTTGCGGGTTATTGGTACACATACTGATGTTTCGCTCCAAAAAGAAAAAGAACTCGAGCTTTTAAAAACAATGAAACTGTACAGCGATCAAAACAGTCGACTACTGAATTTTTCACATATTGTTTCCCATAACCTAAACACGCAGGCAGGAAATATAAAATCTATTTTGGACTTTATAGATGCTGATGTCGACAAGCATACCATTAATGAAATGTTAGAGCATTTACGAACAGTTTCTAATGACCTTAATGAAACCATTTCGAATTTAACCCAGATTGTCACAACACAAAGTAACATCAATATCGCGGTTGTTCCTTTGCGATTAGGAGAATATATAGAAAAAACCATTTCAACCATCAAAGGGTACGATAAACAAACTAAAGTTACCATTGTCAATAATGTTCCGCAATATTTAACGATCAATTTTAATCCTGCTTATTTAGAAAGTGTTTTGCTGAATTTTACAACAAATGCCATTAAATATGCACACCCTGACAGAGATCCTATTATTGTTTTTGATTTTTTAATTGAGCCGGAAGGATTTAAAGCGTTGAAAATTACAGATAATGGATTAGGAATTGATTTGGCTGTTTACGGAGATTTATTGTTTGGTATGTACAAAACATTTCATAAACATCAGGAAGCCCGTGGAATTGGACTTTATATTACGCGAAATCAAATTGAGGCAATGAAAGGCTCGATTTCTGTTGAAAGTGAGGTAGGAGTAGGAACAAGTTTTAAAATTGTTTTTAACGATGTTTAAAGAGCTTGAAACTAGTATAAAATAATAAAGGCTGTCTTTTTAGGACAGCCTTTATTATTTATATATCGTAAATTAAATTACTTCGCAATGTTTACTGCTCTTGTTTCTCTAATTACAGTTATTTTAACCTGACCAGGATAAGTCATTTCTGTTTGAATTTTTTGAGAAATCTCGAAAGATAAGTTTGCTGCATTATCATCAGAAACTTTTTCGCTTTCTACAATTACACGTAATTCTCTACCTGCCTGAATCGCGTAAGCATTTTTCACACCGCTAAAGCTGTACGCCACTTCTTCAAGATCTTTCAGACGTTGAATGTAAGAATCCAGAACCTGACGTCTTGCGCCTGGTCTTGCTCCTGAGATAGCATCACAAACCTGAACGATTGGAGATAATAATGATTTCATTTCGATCTCGTCGTGGTGAGCTCCAATAGCGTTGCAAACTTCTTCTTTTTCACCATATTTCTCCGCCCATTGCATACCTAATAATGCGTGAGGAAGGTCACTTTCAGTATCCGGCACTTTACCAATATCGTGTAATAAACCAGCTCTTTTAGCTAATTTTACATTTAAGCCTAATTCGGCAGCCATGATACCACAAAGTTTAGAAACTTCTCTTGAGTGTTGTAATAAGTTTTGTCCGTAAGAAGAACGGTATTTCATTCTACCAACAACTTTTATTAATTCAGGGTGTAATCCGTGAATTCCTAAATCGATAACCGTACGTTTACCAACTTCGATAATTTCGTCGTCAATTTGTTTCGCTGTTTTAGCAACAACTTCTTCAATTCTTGCAGGGTGAATACGTCCGTCAGTAACCAATTTGTGCAATGACAAACGCGCTATTTCTCTACGAACAGGATCAAAACAAGAAAGGATAATAGCTTCCGGTGTATCATCAACAATGATTTCTACTCCGGTTGCAGCTTCAAGTGCTCTAATGTTACGACCTTCACGACCAATAATTCTACCTTTTACATCATCGGATTCAATATTGAAAACAGAAACGCAATTCTCAACTGCTTCTTCAGTTCCAACTCTTTGAATTGTATTGATGATGATTTTTTTAGCTTCTTGTTGTGCAGTAAGTTTAGCCTCTTCAATAGTTTCCTGAATATGAGACATAGCTTTACTTTTAGCTTCTGCTTTTAAGCCTTCTACTAATTGTTCCTTTGCTTCATCAGCAGAAAGTCCTGAGATGACTTCCAATTGTTGTAACTGACTTTTGTGTAATCTGTCAACTTCCGATTGTTTTTTATCTAAAACTTCAATTTTATTGTTGTATTCCTGTGTTTTAGATTCAAAGTCGTCATTTACTTTTTTAGCTTTAGAAAGTTCGTTAGATACTTGTGATTCTTTGTCTCTTACTCTTTTTTCTACTTCAGCTACTTTTTTATCTCGGGCTAAAATAACTTGCTCGTGTTCAGATTTTAATTCAATAAATCGCTCTTTAGCCTGAAGAATTTTATCTTTTTTAATGTTCTCAGCCTCTAAATTTGCATCTTTCAAGATTGAAGCTGCTTCTTTTTTTGCGTTTTTTATTAAATTAGAAATATTGCTTTTTTCGATAATTTTAGCTATTCCAAAACCTGCGGCAATACCTATTATACCTGAAATGATGATCGTTATGATGTCCATGTTTGTTAAAATTTATATATAAAAAAAAGCCTACATTAATTGCTTGAATAAACTCGTAAGGACAAGTTTTGAGCTAACTCACTGTTCAAGTTTCCTTGCCGAAGCAGGGCATACTATAGTAGCGACGATTTGCTCATTCTAAATTGTTAGTGTTGAGTTTACCAATTGTGAACTAATGTAGGCAGTATCTTAGTTTCGTGTAAAGAACGTTTAATTTTCGAGATATTGATCTAAAAGCAAATTTAATCTTTTAATTCGTTCAATGGTTTCTTCTCCATCGATTGCGTTATCAATTTGTTTTTGTTCAACCTGTGATGCAAATTGCAGGGCACACATGGCCAATACATCTTGCTTATCGCGTACCGCGTAACTTTCTTCGAATTGCTTAATCATAGCATCAATTTTTTTAGAAGCACTTCTAAGTCCTTCTTCCTGCGCAGGTTCAACCGTTAATGGGTAAACACGATCTGCGATTGATATTTTAATTCTAAGCTTTCCGTCCATGTTTCTAGTCTGATAGTTGTGCTATACAGTAATCTATTTCGCGAATTAATGAATTTATTTTAAGCTTTGTCTCTCTCTTGTTATTGTCGCTGCCAAGTAACGAATTGGCTATTTTAAGTGTATCATACTGCTTTTTCAAAGCCTCAATTTCTTCAGATTGCTTCTGGATAATTTGCGCAGCTTTGGCTAGTTGTAATCTTAAATCCTGATTATTTTGTTCCAGGCCTTTTGATTTTTCAAAAAGCTTTTCTACTTTATATTCAAGAGTATCAATTATTTCGGCAATTACACTCATTATAAATCCTATTCATTACTTAATCCTACAAAGTTAGTATTCCTTTTTATTAATGCAATTTTTTATCGATTTTTTTACATTAAAAATAACCAATTAAATGAAATTCAGTCAATTGTATTTTTTGGCTTTTTACTCGGTTTTAGCATCAGATTTTTTTACCTTAGCAAAAATGTTGCTTATGAGATGGTCATTACTTACCCTGTTTTTCTGTAATTTTATTGTTGCTCAAACTCAATATCCTAAAGATTATTTTCGTCCGCCGCTGGATATTCCTATGCAGCTTTCCGGGAATTTTGGTGAGTTGAGACCGAATCATTTTCATGCCGGATTTGATTTAAAAACCAATCAGAGAGAAGGATTGAACGTTTATGCCGTTGCAGATGGTTATGTTTCGAGAATCAAAATTTCAACTTACGGAAATGGTAAATGCATTTACATTACGCATCCAAATGGGTATACTTCTGTTTATGGGCATTTGCAAAAGGTTGTTGGACCTATAAATGATCTTGTTCAAAAAACACATTATTCAGAGCGTTCGTTTGAAATCGAAATATTTCTAAAACCAAATGAACTTCCCGTTACAAAAGGTCAGATAATCGCCCTTTCAGGAAACACCGGATCTTCTCAAGGACCTCACTTGCATTTTGAGTTTCGCGATTCTAAAACAGAGTTTGTCATCAATCCTATATTTTTTGGCTTTGACCAAAATTTAAAGGATACCAAAAAGCCAACGATTTCAAGTGTGTTTGTTTATCCGCTTAATAATACAACAGTAAATCAGTCAAAGCAACCTTTGCTGCTTAATCTGGCGCTTCAAAAAGATGGAACTTATTTAGCAAGTAAAGTCAAAGCAAACGGAAAAATTGGTTTCGGAATCAATGCGGTTGATTTGGATGATATTTCGCATAACAAAAACGGTGTTTTTAATGTATCTACTTTTCTAAACGGAAATCAAAATTATAACTATCAGTTCAATACCTATTCGTTTGATGAGATGAGATATATCAATGCTTTTATTGATTATCCAAAATATAAAAAAACTGGTCAGCGTGTACAGCAGCTTTTTATGAAAACGCCATTTCCGTTAAGTATTATAAAAACAGATTCGGCAAACGGAATTATAACGGTTGAACAAAATTTAGCGTCTACTTACAAAATTGAAGTTTCAGATTATTTCGGGAATTTAAATTCTGTTACCGTTCCAATAGAGTTCGATACCGCTACGCCAATTGTAAATGCAGAACCGGTTACATCGAAATATTTCATCAAAGCAACTAAAGATGCGAACTTCGAAAAAGATAATATGTCGGTATTTTTTCCTGCCGGGACTTTTTATGATGATTTTGATATGAATTTTGATGTAAAAAATAATAGAATCTACATTCATAATGATGTCGTTCCTGTTCATTCCAATTTTACCATTACAATTAAAGACGAGAGTTATCCAGAAGCACTTCGTGATAAAGTTTTCATTGCAAAAATCAGCGGAAATAACAGAAGTTATAACGGAACCGTTAGAAAAAATGATGTTTATACCGCTAAATCCAGAGTTTTGGGACAATATGGTTTGGCATTAGATACTGTTGCCCCAACTATAAAAATAGCAAAACCTATTCAGGATAAATGGATTAGTGATATGAAAACGATACAATTTACGATTGGTGATGGATTGTCAGGAATCAAGTCCTACAACGGATATTTAAACGGAAATTGGATTTTATTTGAATATGATAATAAAACTAGGAAAATTACGCATAAATTTGACGACGGAATTGTTTCAGAAGGAGCAAACGATTTAAGAATTGAAGTGATAGATAATGTGGGTAATTCTGCTATCTTTGAAACGCACTTTTTTAGAAGTCAACAAAAATAAAATCAAATCTTTTGAAGCATAGTAAGGTATTTTTTAGTTTTCTCTTTTTATGTATTGGCTATATTTCATTTGCTCAAAAGGCTTATGTCAAAGGGATAATTTTAGATGATGAAAAACGACCGGTCTCTAACGTAAGTATTACTTCTTCAGGAAATTTTTCGCAATCAAATGCTGATGGTTTTTTTGAAATTGAAATTCCATCAAATAGAAAAGTCTCTTTAATTTTTACGCATGTTTCTTTAAAAATGATGAGTCTTGCCGTGAGTTTAAAACCCAATGAGGTTTTTATATTTAATCCGGTTATGAACAATTCGGAGGAGCAAATGGGAGAAGTTTTTGTTTCATCAGGTAGCAAAAAACGTGTTCAGGGAATTACAGTTATTGACGCTGCAACAATCAAAAAAATTCCGGGCGCAAATGCAGGAATCGAAAATATTCTAAAAACATTACCGGGAGTAAATTCAAACAATGAATTAAGCTCTCAGTATGCTGTTCGTGGCGGTAATTTTGATGAAAATTTAGTTTACGTAAATGAAATCGAAGTATATCGTCCGTTTTTAATTCGTTCAGGGCAACAAGAAGGATTAAGTTTTACCAATACCGATTTGGTACAAAATGTTGATTTTTCAGCTGGTGGATTCCAATCAAAATTTGGAGATAAATTATCATCTGTTTTAGATATCACGTACAGAAAGCCAACCGAATTTGGTGCATCTCTTGAAGCAAGTTTGCTGGGAGGAAGTGTTTCTGTTGATGCCGTTTCTAAAAATAAAAAATGGTCAGCAGTAAGCGGCGTTCGGTACCGAAACAATAGTTTACTCGTAAACAGTCAGGATACGCAAACCAATTACACCCCAACTTTTGTCGATTTTCAGACCAACATTAATTATGATATTTCAGAAAAGTGGCAAATGAGTTTTCTAGGGAATATTTCACAAAACAAATATTTGTATCAGCCTTTAACCCGTGAAACCAAATTTGGAACAGTAGATAACCCTTTAACGCTGAATGTGTATTATGAAGGACATGAAATAGATGAATACAATACCTATTTTGGAGCTTTTAAAACTACTTATAAAATTGCACCTGATTTTACTTTAAAATTTATAGGTTCATTATTTCATACTCAAGAGCAAGAACATTTTAATATTCTGGCACAATATCGATTAAGCAGCACAAACGATGAAGATAATACAGAAAACATCGATTTTACACGCGGAATAGGATCTCAGCTTACGAATGCCCGAAACGACCTCGATGCCTTAATTGCAAATGCAGAAGTAAAAGGTTTTAAAGAATGGAGCGATAGTCAACTAGAGTTTGGGTTAAAATATACCAGAGAATCTATTCGGGATCGTGTAGTAGAATGGGAAATGATCGATTCAGCAGGATTTTCTGTAAGACCGCCAATTATTAATTTGCCAGCCGATGATCAGCCTTACGTACCTTACACAGGAGTACTTTTGCCTTATCAAAACATTAGGGCGACTAATTCTAATGTCATAAATAGATTCTCAGGATATACACAATGGAATCAAAAAACAGAAATAGGTTCAAGTCAGGTTTGGTTTAATGCAGGAGTTCGTTTTCAGAATTGGAGCGTTTCCGGAGCAACTGTTGAAGGTAAAAATCAAACCGTATTTAGTCCGAGAGCGCAATTTGCTCTTAAACCGGATTGGGATACCGATATGATTTTCAGACTTTCAGGAGGATTGTATCATCAGCCGCCTTTCTATAGGGAACTCAGAGATTTGAATGGCGTTGTAAATCCGGATGTAAAAGCACAAGAATCAGTTCATATTGTTTTGAGTAACGACTATAATTTCAAAATCTGGAACCGACCTTTTAAATGGGTTACCGAAGTGTATTATAAGTCCCTTACAGATGTAAATACCTATTCCATAGACAATGTGCGAATTCGTTATACTGCCAATAATAATGCAAAAGCTTATGCTCAGGGTTTTGATTTTAGATTAAACGGAGAATTTGTCCCCGGAGCAGAATCATGGGTTAGTTTTGGGTATTTAAAAACCGAAGAAAACTACGAGAATAAAGGATTTGTCGCCAGACCAACAGATCAGCGCCTAAAATTCGCCATGTTGTTTCAGGACTACATGCCCAATATTCCAAGTATTAAATTGTATCTGAATTTAGTTTATAATACTGGTTTACCAGGAGGGTCTCCTTCATATTCAGACCCGTATTTATATCAAAACAGATTGAATGATTACAGAAGGGTAGACATAGGGTTTGCAAAAGTTTTTATCGACAGTAATACTAAAATCTCTAAAGCAAATTGGCTGAAGAATTTTAAAGAATTGTCATTAGGGGTAGAGATTTTTAATTTGTTCAATAATCAAAATGCAATTACCAATACCTGGGTACGTGATGTGTATTCTAAAAATCAATACGCCATTCCTAATTACATGACATCAAGAGTTTTTAACGTAAAGTTGAATGCTAGGTTATGATTAAATTGAAATACTTCTTTATTATTTTACTACAGTTTTTTAGGTAGTATTTTTTTTATAAATAATGATTGACTTATATTTGATAATTATAAAAGTATAAGCCATGATTGACTATTTCTTAGAGAAAAAAATAATTGATTCAGTTGAAAAATCAAGAAAGAGAGCAGAGAGTAAGTTGAAGTTATCCACTCATAAAAATTTTTATGATGTTTTTAAAGGGATATTAAATTCAGAATTTAGAAAGATCAATGATTTTCAAATTGGTTTGTATGATAAATCCACAATTACTTATGTAGATAAGATTGTAATAGAAAAAAAGGAAATTAATTCTAAGGATCATAATTTTGATAAATCTGTAGGAGGTTCGTCTTTAATATTGTTAGGACAACCAATTTTAAAAAAGCGATTTGTAATGAAAGGTTCAGCTGCAGGAACGTCAATTGCATCTAAGTATTTATCTAGAGCTTTTCCTCAAAAAATGCCTGTAAGGATATTGGGAACTAATGTTTTAGGTCGAGCAATAGGTAGAGTTGTGCCTTATGTTGGTTGGACATTGGTAGCTATTGATATTATTGAAATAATAATTGAGTATTCTGAATGTAATGAGAAAGATAAAAGTGTCTTTTATGGCGGTTTTGGTGGTGGTTCATTTAGCGGAGGGGGTAGTGAAGGTAAATGGTAGTTAAAATTAAATATGATGGATAAATCTAAATTTTATGAGTTTTTGAAAGAAGAAACTGGAGTTTTTTTTAATGATGTATCTCCTAACTGTTATATTGAAAAAGACTTAGATATTTATGGTGATGAAGCTGAAGATTTTTTAATGAAGTTTTCAAAAGAGTTTAATGTGGATATAACTTCTTTTAATTTTGATGAACATTTTAATTCCGAAGTAGATAAGATTAGTCTTTGGTTGTCTAGCTTGTTTGGTAAAGAAAAGAAAAAAGATTTAACAATATATGATTTAAAAAACGCTCTGATTAAAGGAAAGTTAGAATAAGATATAGTTAAAGGTTATTCTTTTATGTTTTCTAGTAAAACTCAATAAAAATGGATAATACAATCAAATATAGTATATTTGATATTCTAATATAATTTGCATACATGAAAAAGTCGTTAAAATATATAGCCTTAGCTTTCATCGGAACATTAGTGAGCTGTAAAGATGAAGTTAAACAACCAAAAGTGATATATGATGCTTCAAGTAGAGCAACTACCGTTACTAAAACAGATTCTGCACAAATTGAAGTTGCTGATTTACCGATCGAAATGGAAGGAACAGGATATCTAATTCATCCGGTGGGAGATTTGAGAGTTTATGAAAAAGGAACAAAAGGGCGTTACGGATCTTCAAGTGTAAACGACGTAAGCTTTACCATTTCAAATTTAAGTGAATTCGAACTTACAGGTTACCTTCAGAATTTAAAATTCCAAAAAACAGATTCAGATTCTATTCGTCCTTTATCAGAGAAGCCTGTTTTAATTTTAACAGCGACCTATTTAAAACCAGTTGCTGATAAAACACACAATAAAATAATAGTGTATACTTTGGCAGATTCTGATACCAATAAAGATGGTAAAATTGATACCGGAGATATTAAGACGTTATATTTAAGCGATGTTAGCGGAGAAAATTTTACAAAAATCTCCGAAGACTTTCAGGAATTAGTAGACTGGAGTTTAATTGAATCTAAAAGCCGCTTGTATTTCAGAACAATAGAAGACACCAATCAAAACGGACAATTTGATAAAAATGACGTTTTACATTATAATTACATTGACCTTTTGTCTAAAAAATGGGAAGTGAAAAGTTATAAGCCTATTTAGAGGTTTTAAGATACTAAGGTGCTAAGGCTCTAAGGTTTTGCTACGAATTTAAAGGCGTGTAGAAATTTTAAATTTTTACACGCCTTTATTTATTTTATAAATGATAAAAAATCATTTTAATTCTTTTATCTATGAAAAAAAAACTCAGCACCTTAGCATCTAAGAACCTTAGTACCTTATATCAAAATATCACTTTCCAAATCAGACTTTTCAATTTCAAAACCAAAATCGAGACGTTCGACCAGTTCTATTACGAGTTTTTTGTACCAGTTTTCAGATTTTGGGTGAATGTATATTTTCTCGATTAACTGATTCAGATCTACATTAATTTTTAAACCGTCATTTAGTTTGATGTTGCTCTTAGAAGTATCTGTGAGAATGCGTACTTCGCGTTCGTATTGAAAGCTTTTTCTCTTAAACAAAAACGGAAAGAAAAAATCATCAAACGGAATATATTCTTTCTTGTAGTCAATATAATTTACCTCGCCAATATACTGGTCAAAGTTATTTTCCGGGTTTAATGCTTTCTGCAATCTGCCAATCGTCGATTGTATAGCCAATCCTTCGCTGTTTTGCGTGAATATCTGCCACATAGCAAAAGATTCGTATTCATTTATGTGCCAACTGCTTACGGCAACTTTTTCACGATGCGTCTTGTAATAGTTTAAAAAGTCAGGATTGTCTGCCGCAAGTTTTTTAATCTCTTCAAAAGTAGGTTCGCTAAAAGTGCCTTCGTACTGATCTTCGAACTTATCAGAGCGGGACATGAATAGTTTTCTGGACAATAATAAATCCAGGAATTTAGATAAATCTAAATATTTCCAAACAATTGTATCGGGGTCATCAGGCAATTTAATGTTCGGATTGTTGAGATACATTGGTTATCGATTTGAATTTTTTCTAAATAAAAAAGCCACAGCAAGCAAGATTAAATTTATGATTTTAATTCCGTTAAAGAAAAAATAATCTGTTAATCTTGCTAGCTGTGGCTAAGCTATGTTTTTTTATTTACGATTCAAAAGATTGCATCGTTACCAATTTGTTATACGTTCCATTGTGAGCAATCAGTTGATCGTGAGTTCCTTGTTCTACAATCCTTCCTTTTTGCATCACGACAATAACATCTGCTTTCTGAATAGTTGATAAGCGGTGAGCGATTACAATCGAAGTTCTGTTTTGCATCATGTTCTCTAAAGCAACCTGAACAAATTTTTCGCTTTCCGTATCCAATGCAGACGTAGCTTCGTCCAGAATCATAATAGGAGGGTTTTTAAGCACAGCACGCGCAATCGACAAACGTTGTTTTTGTCCTCCCGATAATTTATTTCCGCTGTCTCCAATATTAGTATAGATTCCCAAAGGAAGTTCTTTTACGAACTCATAAGCATTGGCAATTTTCAAAGCCTCGATGATTTCATCATCAGTAGCATCTAGCTTTCCTAAAGAAATATTAGCCTTAATAGTGTCATTAAATAAAATACTGTCTTGTGTTACCAATCCCATCAGGTTGCGAAGTGATTGCAGGTTCATGTCTTTGATGTTAACACCATCAATAGAAATTGTACCGTCATTAACATCATAAAAACGCGTTAATAAATTGGCAATAGTACTTTTTCCACTTCCGGATTGTCCCACAAGAGCAACAGTCTGACCTTTTTTGATTTCAAGAGAAAAGTCTTTTAAAACCGTTTCGTCTTCATACTTAAAATTAATATTTTGAACAGTGATATGATTATCAAAATCAGTTTTATGAATGGCATCAGTTTTAGATACAATTGGATTTTCCTGCTCTAAAATTTCAAGAACACGTTCTGCTGCTGCATTTCCTCTTTTAACACCGTAAGAAGCCTTAGAAATAGCTTTTGCAGGTGTTAGTATATTGTAAGCTAATCCCATGTAAGCAATAAACGAAGGACCGCTAAGTGTTTTGTCAATCAAAACCATTTGACCTCCATACCACAATAAAATAGCAATAACCGTAATTCCCATAAATTCACTTGCAGGTGAAGCTAAGTTTTGGCGATGCCCAATCTTATTTGATAAACTGAAAAAACGTTCCGTTGAATTTTGAAAAACAGTATTAAAATAACTCTCAGAATTATATCCTTTTACCACTTTCAGTCCACCAATAGTTTCTTCAATAGTAGATAAAAAAGTACCTTGTTCTTCCTGTGCTTTTGTGGATTGCTTTTTAAGTTGTTTTCCAATTAAAGAGATAATGTAACCCGAAATCGGAATAAAAATAAAAACAAATAAAGTTAGTTTCGTGCTGATCATTAACATTGTTGCTATCGTAAAAATAATCGTTAACGGTTCTTTTACAATAAGTTCCAATATGGCTAAAAAAGAGTTTTGAACCTCGTTTACATCAGCAGAAATTCTCGAAATAACATCTCCTTTTCTTTTCTCAGAATAAAAGGCTAAAGGAAGTTCTAATGTTTTTTTGTACAACGCATTTCGCATATCTTTTAAAACACCATTTCTTAAATACGTGATGAAAAACATTGCTAAATAATCAGCTAAGTTTTTTAGTAAAAAGATCGAAATGATAATCGCCACCATTATAGCTAAAATATAGCCCGGATCGTGATCGCCTTTTGTCGTAGTGATGTAGTAACTTAAATAATCCTCCCCATATTTCTGAAGATTTAGAATACCATCATATACAGGTTTTGTTTTCCTCTCTTGTGCCTTGTCAAATAAGACCTGAAGCATTGGTATTAATGCAACAAAAGAAAGTGTGCTGAAAAGCGCATACAAAATATTAAAAAAGACATTTAAGAAAGCATATTTCTTATATGGATAAATAAAAGGAATTATTTTTTTAAAATTACTCATTTAGTGATAGATGTTATTTTCTGCTATAGCAATGGCTCTTTCGAGTTTTTTGACTAACTCAATTGTGCAGACATCGTCTGCACAATTGTAAAGTCTTGTAATTTTTGTAATGAGTTTCTTAAAACATGATAATGTCAAGCTCGTTACTCATTTTTATTATTTCAATTGCATTCCTGCAATAATGTTCTGTATTTTTTCGTCTAAGTAGCTTTCTGCTGCATCAAAATCTAAAACCGATTCTATTGCTGCATTAACACTAATGTAGAATTTAATCTTAGGTTCAGTTCCGCTTGGTCTTGCGCAAATTTTAGAACCGTCTTCTGTGTAATAAATCAACACATTCGATTTCGGAATATCCATAGCCGATTCTTCTCCCGTCAATAAATTCAGCGCTATCGATGATTGGTAATCTTCAACCATAATCACCCTTTGTCCGCTGATTTCTTTCAAAGGATTCTGACGTAAATCAATCATCATCTGATTAATTTCCTCTAAACCTTCGATTCCTTTTTTGGTTAATGAAACTAAGTATTCTTTATAAAAACCATTTTCAACATACAATTGTAACAGTTCTTTGTAAACGCTGCTTCCGGCTGCTTTAGCCTGAGCTGCCACTTCACAAATTAATAAAGTAGCTGCAACAGCATCTTTATCTCTCACGGCGTCACCCACCATAAAACCAAAACTTTCTTCTCCCCCGCCAATAAACTCAAGCTCAGGAAAATCTTTAATCATTTTGGCAATCCATTTAAAACCGGTCAAACCAACTTTACACTCCACACCATAATTGCTGGCCAATTCCATCATCATTGGAGTAGATACAATCGTAGAACCTACAAACTGTTTACCATTAATTTTGCCCGCCTTTTTCCATTGTTTCAATAAGAAAGCAGTCATCAAAACCATCGTCTGATTTCCGTTAAGTAAAATCATTTTGCCATCATTGTTTCTCACAGCAACACCCAAACGATCACAATCAGGATCCGTTCCCACAACAATATCAGAGTTGGTTTTGTCTGCCAATGCCAATGCCATTGTCAATGCTTCCGGTTCTTCCGGATTTGGCGATTTTACAGTCGGAAAATCTCCGTTTGGTTCAGCCTGTTCCGGAACAATATGTACATTTTTATATCCGGCCTGAGATAAAGTGTCAGGAATTGATTTTATCGAAGTACCATGTAATGAAGTAAAAACAATATGTAAATCATCTTTAGCTTCAGCCGGCGTATTAAAACTTGCGTTTTCTATAGACGATTGTATAAAAGCTTTATCGATAGCCGTATCAATATATTCGATCAGGCTTTCGTTAGCATTAAATTTTATTTTGTCGTAATCCAGATTTTCGATTACATTGATGATTGCTTTATCTTCCGGTGGAACAATTTGTCCACCATCTTGCCAGTATACTTTGTAACCGTTGTATTCCGGTGGATTGTGCGAAGCAGTAAGTACAATTCCGCATTGGCAACCTAAATATTTAAGCGCAAATGATAATTCCGGAGTAGGTCGTAAGTCAGAAAATAAGTAAACGTGAATTCCGTTTGCAGAAAAAACATCCGCAACCACTTTAGCTAAAGTATCACTGTTGTGCCTGCAATCGTAAGCAATTACAACTTTCAAAGGTTCATTCGGAAAAACTTCGTGCAGGTAATCAGAAAGACCCTGAGTATTTTTTCCAAGCGTATATTTGTTGATTCTATTGCTTCCAACGCCCATAACACCGCGCATTCCGCCCGTTCCAAATTCCAGATTTTTATAAAAACTTTCTTCCAGTTCTTTTGGCGAAGTCGTCATTAGTTCCTTAACCAAAGCTTGCGTTTCGTTATCAAATGTAGGTGTCAGCCATTCATTTACAGCAGTTAAAATATTAGGTGCTATATTCATCATTTGTTGGTTTTGTATTTAAATTAAAGGATCAGATTGTTCAGGAGCTATTCCTGCTGTCCATTATATCTTTTATGGCGAACCCCGCCATAAAAGGATGCCATTCCCATCAGGGCTAGGACTTCAAGTTAAAAATTCACCTCTCGGGCAACCTTATAACGCGCTTCATTGCTCTTAGTTCTCAAAATAATCTCACCCAGAAAACCGGCAAGAAACAATTGAGTACCTAAAATCATATTTGTTAAAGCAATAAAAAACCACGGATTACTCGTTATTAAGCTGTATCGCATTCCGTTGTACATGTGGTACAATTTAGAAATTCCGATATAACCTGCCAATAAAAATCCGATAATAAACATTAGAGAACCAATCGCACCAAATAAGTGCATAGGTCTTTTTCCAAAACGGGATAAAAACCAAATCGTGATCAAATCCAGAAAACCGTTTATAAAACGCTCCATTCCAAATTTTGTCTCACCATATTTACGTGCCTGGTGTATAACTACTTTTTCACCTATTTTATTAAAACCGGCATTTTTTGCCAAAACCGGAATATAACGGTGCATTTCGCCCGATACTTCAATGTTTTTTACAACTGTATTTTTATAAGCTTTAAGTCCGCAGTTAAAATCATTCAATTCTACTCCTGAAGTTTTTCTTGCCGCCCAGTTAAACAATTTCGACGGAAGGTTTTTTGCCACGACAGAATCGTAACGCTTCTTTTTCCAGCCCGAAACCAGATCAAACTTTTGAGCCGTAATCATCTCAAACAATCCCGGAATTTCGTCAGGGCTGTCTTGTAAATCGGCATCCATCGTAATGATCACATCTCCTTTAGCTTTAGCGAAGCCAGCATGCAGTGCTTGTGATTTCCCAAAGTTCTTCATGAAACGAATCCCCTTTACATTTGGGTTTTCGTTAGAAAAACTTTCTATAATGTCCCATGAATTATCTGTACTACCATCATCTACAAAAATGATTTCATAACTGTAATTGTTCGATTGCATTACCTTAATAATCCAGTCGTAGAGTTCTTTTAATGATGCCTCTTCGTTTAGAAGTGGTATAAGTATAGATAGGTTCATTTATTTTTTATTCTTGTGTAGTTTTGCTTTTAAAAAATGCTGCGAAAATTAATCCGAAAATAGAGCTGACAACAATAGCAAAAACAGATCCTTTAAGTAATTCTACAGTAGAGTAGGGATTCGTTAGTTTCATTTTTGCAATCGTTTCATTAATAACAGAAGCCGGAGATCCAAATTTTTGCATCATCGTTGCTGTATATTTTATGATTAATTCGTTTAAAGTGTCTTTTGCACCAGGATCAATAACGTTAAATAAAAAGATGTTGAAAAGGGTAGAGATCAGAATCCCAATTACAGCTGCAATAAAATAAGTAGTAAAAGCTTCTTTAAAAGGAAAAATTCCGTTTAAATCTTTCTTTGTTTTAGCGAGCAGGATAATACTTAAGGTCAGACTTATAACCAAACCGATAAGTCCCATCCACCATGCTGTAAACAGATTCAGATCAATTGCATATATTGTGGCAGTAATTAAAGCTGATGCAACTCCAATCATTACACCAAATGTAATTCCGTTCTTTTTTATAACTTCATTAATCATATTTTCTATATGTTTTAAAATTAATCCACAAATATAGCAATTCCCAATATATTCAGACAGAAAAAAAGCTTTTTGAATTTAACTAAAAAAAAAGTGACCCAAACATTTGTATATTAAAAAAGAATTGTAAATTTGCAACCTGAAAATAATTAAAATTTTTAAACAAAAAAGAGTAGTGTTTGTTTACACCTTTTTCTAACCATGAAAAAGCTTCAAAATAAAAAATGCTCTAAACAATAAATAAAAGAAAAGATGAAAAAAGGAATCCACCCAGAAAATTACAGATTAGTTGCATTTAAAGACATGTCAAATGATGACGTTTTTATCACTAAATCTACTGCAGATACAAAAGAAACAATTGAAGTTGACGGAGTTGAGTATCCAGTTGTAAAAATGGAGATTTCTAGAACATCTCACCCTTTTTATACTGGTAAATCTAAACTTATCGATACTGCAGGACGTATTGATAAATTCAAAACTAAATATGCAAAACATACTAAAAAATAGTATTCGTTTTAAATTATACAAAAGCCTTCCAATCGGAAGGCTTTTTTTATGCCATAAAATCAGTCTTTTGTACAAAGCCTGAAAAAAGAAATTGATCTTGGTGAATTCTTTTTACATTTGAATGAAATAATAGCAACGAAAATCAAAATCAAAACTAAGATGGAAGCACTTAAAGCTATTTTTATCGATAAATTAGGATTAGAGCAACACCACTACGAAAAGTTTGCTAAGGAAATTCGTTTTAAAGAAATAAAGAAAAAGCAGTTTTTAATTCAGGAAGGTGCTGTTTGTGATTTTATAGCAATAGTAACTTCAGGCAAACTCAGATCTTTTGTTCAAAATGACGGAGTTGAATTTAATAATGATTTTTATCTTGAAAATAATTTTGTTACTGCCTACACAAGTTACTTAACGCAAAATCCAACCAATTGCAATATCGAAGCTTTGGCTGACAGCGAAATACAGTATATCACGTTAAAACAATTTAATAAATTGATAGAAGACGATTTTGCTTTTTTGAAATTGGCAAAGTACATATCTGATATTTTCTTTATTAGAAAATGCAGAAGAGAAACTTCCTTTCTGAAAAATTCAGCTGCGGAAAGACTTGAACTGCTTTACAAAACATATCCGGGAATAGAACAACAGATTTCTCAATATCATATTGCTTCTTATTTAGGAATAAAACCAGAATCATTAAGCCGCATAAAACTCTTAACATACATCAATAAATAAGTCTTTATTTAAATTGAATTTTGTACTTCAATAATCCATAAAAAATTGAAGTATGCCAGCAATTCATTTAAAAATAAGCGGGAAAGAAAATCCTGCTTTAGCAAAAGAACTAGTCCAAACCATTAGTAATCTTACCAAAGACATTTTAAACAAAAAGCCCGAAGTTACAGTCGTAACAGTTTCCTTTATTCCAGATTATCTCTGGTTTATTAATTCGCAATCTTTGGCGGAGTTAGGAAAGAACAGTTTCAATCTTACTATTAAAATTTCAGATTCTACCAATCTTAAAGAAGACAAAGCAAGGTTTATAGAAGCTTTGCATACCACACTTGCAGCAAAACTGGATAATCTTCATCCAGTTAGTTATACCGCTATAGAGGAAATGAAAGCCGATGCTTATGGTTATGACGGACTTACGATTGAGTATAAAATCATACAGAATAAGATTCTAAAAGCGTAGCATTTTGGCTAAGAGAAGAAAAAACAGTAATCTATTTAAATAAGCAGTAATGAGAAAAACAGCAATAATGTCAATTTTATTTTTGGCAATCCTACCGTTTTACGGACAACAGAAAAAAGACAATACCAAACAGATTCAAGACATTATTACAACATATTCGAGAAGTGTAATAGAAAAAGATTCCATTTCGTTTTATGCTTTGTTCAATGAAGATCATGTCGTTTGGTCTGCGGCCTATAAAGATAGAACGCAGGCAAAAGAAAAGGAGATAAAAGGAGTGGAAAAAGCAGGAAGCAATTATTTTTCAGGATCCTATAAAAGATTCATGCGAGGTTTGTTTAGTCATAAAACAACAGAAGATAAGTTTGACAACGTTACAATTACCAACGATGGTACAGTAGCTTCGGTAACAATGGATTATAGTTTTTGGGCAGATGGTAAAATGACAAACTGGGGTTGTAAGTATTTAAATCTTATCAAGAAAAATGGCGAATGGAAAATTACAAGCGTGATTTATTCATTAGAATTAGCAAACTATTTTAAACAGCCGGAACTGAAAGAAAGGAAAGGGAAATAATGAGCGTTTTCATGCTTGGGGTGAATTTTAATACCTAACAGGTTTTGAAAACCTGTTAGGATAACGCGTCTCAATTACATTTCCTTCCAGGTCTCCAAGACCTGTTAGGTATAGAATATATCCTCCGCTAGCGCTAGCAGAGAAAACGCTGCAAGGCTTTCGCAACCTTGTAGGTTTACGTAGAAATTTATTGATGGTTATATAAGAGGTTAATTCTATACCTACAAGGTTTTGAAAACCTTGCAGGAAAATTAACGATAAGAATAACGTTATTATAGTTTTCGTTTCCTAACAGGTTTTCAAAACCTGTTAGGTATAAAATGTATCACTTGTAAAATAATATAATTAGTCGTTAATTTTTTCAACTTGACTTTCAAGTAAAAGCTGACTAGCATCGAGCATTTTGATTACGTGAATATAAGGTGTAAGTAAATCAGAATCAAATTCTACAATAGTAGGACGTAACGCTAGATGAATTACTTCACAAAGGAAAAATTCGAAGTCGGCTAAGGAATGTTCTGTAAAAGCATTTTGAAATACAATAAATGGATTTTCGTATTCTTCTGCGGTTAAAGAAGCCAGCGAGAGAATTGACCTTTTTTCAGCAGCTATTTCGGTAGTCTTCCATTTTTTGCTTTTGTGTTGCAGAGCTGAACAAGCCCTCAGAAAAGAGCGAAAAGCGGTATAGGTAAAGAACACATCGCCGGGACATTCTTTTTGATAGACTTCATCTTTGCTTCTGTAAAAAACTATTTCGCTTAAGGTTTGTTTGAAGAAAGCCAGACTTTCACATCCTAAAAAGGCATCAACAACTTCAAATGGATTTTCTAATTCCTGATGTGCCCAAAAATTAGTTT
>NZ_MUGW01000056.1 GCF_002217285.1 Flavobacterium hercynium
TAAAATACCTTTTTGTAGCTTTTGGAAAAATCAGTGACTTTTGCGCTAAATAATAAAGTTAGAATTACGCAAAGTGAAACAATTACGGCCAAGAAGACCATGAGTTCTGTGTCCAGAACTGCTGATAAACCTTTTTTGAACATTATTTAATTTAATGGCAAACATGGGCATTATGTTTAATGTTAATAATTAATTAATGTAGGTAATCTTTGCTAAAGTATAAAAAAAATTGGTTCCTCAAAATAAATATGTAGTATTTTATTTATTATTCAAATAAGGATTATAATTATTCGTACATAAGCAATTGTAAATGTAGCAGATAGGAAAAAAGTGAATTTTAAACTTTAACATTTACAAACTAAATCATAACCGATGTACTTTCAATCCAAAAAAAAGTCCATCAAATGATGGACTTATAAACTTATGACTTAATATTAAGCTAGCGGGATTTTCAATATCCAACCAGGCTGAATAATATCGGGATTTTTGATAATATCTTTATTGGCTTCGTAAATAGTCTGCCACGAAACGCCATGTACTTTTCCTATTTTAGATAAAGAATCGCCACTTGTAACAGTATAATTTGTGGTTGCTCCTTCAGGAACTGTAATATTCATTACAACATCGGCACCTCTAAAATCAGGGTCTAATTTTCCGTAGGCATTCCAAAGTTTTTCTTTGTCGTCTGCCGATTTTGCAGCACCATCAATATACAGTACATTATCTTGTTCTCTAACCTGCAAATTTGAAACACCTAAGTTCTTTGCCAAATCTGTTAACTCTTTGTATTTATCCTGTAAACTCATGATATCTTATTTAATCGTTAGTTTATTATCTACTTTTTGAGGCTTTAATTCCTGTATTTTCTGAATTAAAGGCTGCAATTGGCTTCTTTTAATTTCTCCAGAAAGTGTAACAACACCACCAACAACGGTTGCACTTACTCCGTTATACGATTTTACCACATCGCTGACTGCTTTATCCAAAACACTATCTGTAGTAATAATAACAGCTGCCGCAGCAGTTTCTTCCGGCTGCACGATCTGACAGTTGTTCATAACAGATTTTACACCTTTAACTTCTTTTATACTAGCCTCGATTTCTTTTTTAAACGCACCATCTTTACAAATACCCGAAATGGTCGCAACACCATCTTGTACCGTTACTTGCACCTCTGGATTGTCGGCTAATTTAGCCGTAATTTCTTTTTGAATATCTGAATCTTTAGGTGCGCAGGCGATTAAAGAAAGAGCAAAGCTTAACGTCAGTAAAATTGATTTCATTTTCATAGTGATAGTTTTTTAATTATGGACTCATAAAGTTAATTATTTAAAAATCAATATTTTACAAAATACTCTTATGAGTTTTATATGATCTCCATGTTTAGTGTCATAAAAGACTTTATATACTGCATTGGAAAAAACATTTTCAAACGAAAACATTACGTTACTTTCTCCTATTCAACACACTCCAAAATGTACTTAAGATTTATTAATTTGAGATTTGGGATTTGGCAATTTTCAGCCTATATTTGCTATCGAATAAAAAGAATATGGAACAATTTGTAGTATCGGCTCGTAAGTATCGCCCGCAGACATTTAAGGATGTTGTGGGACAAAAAGCCATTACCAACACTTTACTAAATGCCATAGACAGCAATCACCTTGCTTCTGCTCTTTTATTTACAGGACCTCGTGGTGTTGGTAAAACAACCTGCGCTCGTATTTTGGCTCGAAAAATTAATCAGCCCGGATATGATGATCCTAATGAAGATTTTGCTTTTAACGTTTTTGAGTTAGATGCTGCTTCAAATAACTCTGTTGATGATATTCGTAGTCTTATCGATCAGGTTCGAATCCCGCCACAAACCGGGCAATTTAAAGTCTATATTATTGACGAGGTCCATATGTTGTCTTCTGCTGCTTTTAATGCTTTTTTAAAGACATTAGAAGAACCGCCGAAACACGCCATTTTTATTTTGGCAACAACAGAGAAACACAAAATTATTCCAACGATATTATCCCGTTGTCAGATATTTGATTTCAAACGAATTACAGTAAAAGATGCTAAAGAACATTTAGCTGAAGTTGCTAAAAGTCAAGGAATCAATTTTGAAGATGATGCATTGCACATTATTGCTCAAAAAGCAGATGGTGCCATGCGTGATGCTTTGTCTATTTTTGACCGTGTGGTTTCGTATTGCGGAACAAACCTAACACGCCAGGCGGTAACTGAAAATTTAAATGTTTTAGATTACGAAACTTACATTAGCATTACTGATTTACTTTTAGAAAATAAAATTCCGGATCTTTTATTAGCGTATAACGATATACTTTCAAAAGGTTTTGACGGGCATCATTTTATTGCCGGTCTGGCATCACACTTTAGAGATTTACTGGTGAGCAAAACTCCTGCTACGATTTCATTATTGGAAGTAGGTGAACAAGCACAGCAAATGTATGGTGTACAGGCTCAAAAATGTTCTCAGGATTTTTTATTAAAAGGAATTGACATTGCTAATGATTGTGATTTAAAATACAAATTGAGTCAAAATCAGCGTCTTTTAGTAGAACTATGTTTGATGCAATTAGCCTCTATCAACTTTGATGGAGAAAAAAAAAAGTTGAGCAATTCATAATTCCGCCTACTTATTACAAAAATAGTGGTTACTCTATTGTTGAAGCTCCAAAAGCAAAAGAACAAAGTACCTCTACTGAAACTGTAAAACCTGCAACTGAAACTACAGAAAATAATGTTGCGACTACCAATCAGCAACAAACTGCTCCAGCTATAAAACAGGAAGTTCCTGCAACACCAAAACCGGAGTTAAGCAATGAGCCAAAAATTTCTGCATTCTCTTTATCCAGCATACGCAAGAAAAAAGAATTAGAGGCTAACAGTAAGAATTATGTCAAGCCAACTACAGTTTTGCCAACAGAAGATTTCACGAAAACTGAAATGCTGGTACAATGGAACAAATATGCACAACGTTTAGGAGACAAAGGTTTCAAGATTATGGAATCGTTACTACTAATCAACGATCCAACTTTAGACGGAACTGATATTACAATTGAATTACCTAATGAAGGTTCAAAATTAGATTTCGAAAGTCAGCTTAACGGACTTTTAGGGCACTTAAGAGGGCATTTACATAATCACAATATTACTATTACCGTTAATGTAAATGAAACAATTGAGACGAAACGCAGCTTTAACGATCAGGATCGATACAATCGTTTGTTAGAAATAAATCCAAACATCGAACTTTTACGCTCTACATTTGGATTAGATTTACTTTCTTAATTTCTAGATTTAGTTTCTTTTACTTTACCTTGAGTCCAAAATTATACACTTTTTCAATCCATTTTTTTCGCTGTATTTCATCTGAAGTTTTCACAATCCCGATGTAACTTACTTTTACAGGACTTACGCCGCAGAACTGCAATGTCGATTTCTTTAACTGATTTATACTCGGACGTGCAAAAAACAATCTGTAATACCAGCCTGGCTGATCTAAGGTTGTTATAATGTGAGCCGTTTTACCTTTTAGTAATTTATCCCACCAAACAGAATTCTCTCTGTATTGAAATGCCATTCCAGGTAAAAACAAACGATCAATAAATCCTTTTGTAATGGCAGGCAAACCACCCCACCAAACGGGATGAATCCAGACCAAATGATCTGCATTTTTAATTTTCTCCCAAGCTTCAATTAAATCCGGTTCTAATTCTGTTCGCTTTTGGTATCCAAATTGAAGATTCGGATTAAATTTCAATTCGGCAATTGTAATTGTTTCTATCTGAGCCTGAGCTTCAACCGCACCTTTTCGATACGATTCCGCAATAGCGAAATTAAAACTTGACGGATTTGGGTGTCCGTTTATAATGAGTATTTTTTTCATGCTTTAGTTTATGTTTTCGTTTACGTTTTTCTTTTTAAACAAAAATACTAACCTGAATAAAAATTGTCACCGGACAAATGTCCTATAAAATCGCTTTTCGTATTCTGCTTAAATGTCTAGGCGTTACGCCTAAATAGGAAGCTAAATATTGAAGCGGAATCAACTGAAGGTATTTTTTATGATTTTGATACAGCTCTTCATAACGCTGTGTTCCGGATAACTTTTGAAAAGAGATCATTCTTTTTTGCAGCGTTACATATTCCATTTCGGTTAATTTCCTTCCTAATTCCTGCCAATGAATGCCTAATGCATAAAGTTTTTCCAGACTTTCGCGGCTCAAAACCTGTAATTCTGTATCTGCTAATGCCTGAATATTTTCTTCTGCTACATTCTGAGTAATAAAACTCGAAAAAGAAGCCATGAATTCACCTTCAAAAGCAAAGCAATTGGTAATTTCATCTCCCTGATGATTGAAAAAACAGGAACGCAAAATCCCTTTTTCAATAAAGAAAATTTCATTGCTCACCTGATTTTCAGTCAATAAAAGATCTCCCTTTTTGAGTTTTCGGGTGGTAATCAAACCATCCAGAATCTCTAATTCATCTGGAGGTAAAACTTGAATTGCCTCAAAAATTGCTTTCATTAAATTATGCTGAAAACTTAGATTTTACCGTAATACATGGCTTTTACAATTCCGTCAGAAAGTCCAATTTTTGGTACATAAATCTGGCGTGCACCACTCCATTTCATGGCGTTCAGATAAATTCTTGTCGCATGAATAATAACGTCGGCACGATCCGGATTTAATCCCAAATCAGAAATTCTCTGTTCGTAAGTTAAAGAGTTTAGAAACGCATATTGCGAATTAATATAAATGAATGAAAGTGGTTTTTCCTGCTGCTTTCCAGACATTTTAAACAACTTATTGATGTTTCCGCCAGAACCAATTAACGTAACTTCTTCGTAGGCCGCTGTATTGGTCTTAATCCATTTTTCAATTTCATCCCAAACTACATCGTGAACCATTTTATTTAGCAAACGAACGGTTCCCGCTTTAAACGATCTTGAATTAATCAATTTCCCACTAGAAAACAAAGTAAACTCGGTACTTCCACCACCAACATCTACAAAAAGATAGGTTTCATCTGTTTTTAATAAATGATGTAAATCTGTTGAAGCAATAATTGCTGCCTCTTTTTTACCATCAATAATTTCTATTTTGATGTCTGCTTTTTTCTTAATTATAGCGACAACTTCTTTTGCATTGTACGCTTCACGCATTGCCGAAGTAGCAAATGCCATGTAACGCTCTACTTTATGTACTTTCATCAAAAGGTTAAATGCTTTCATAGCATCTACCATTCGCTCTATATTTTCTTGTGAAATTTCTCCAACCGTAAAAGCATCCTGCCCTAAACGAATTGGAACACGAACAAGGGAACTTTTGTTAAACTGAGGTTCTTTACCATCTTGTTCTACAACATTCGATATTAGAAGCCGCATTGCATTGGATCCAATATCTATTGCTGCGTATTTTTTTATGTTAATCATGCTCACTTATGATTTGATTTATTTATTTACTTATTTGAGGAACATTCTCCAGAGCTAAAATTTTATTCTGATAATATTTATAGGTTTCAAGCTGTGCTCTAAATGATGCATGATGATTTCTCGGTTTGTATTTATTATCCAGCTTATAAGAATGGTATCTTACTTTAACATTCCCTTTCCATGCAATATTAAAATTATCAATTAATTCTTTTTTGATTTCATGGTCGTAAATCGGACATGTAACTTCCACCCTTCCGTCTAAATTTCTGGTCATGAAATCGGCTGATGAAATGTATACTTCATTTAAACCTGCATTTCCAAAAATATAAACTCTGGAATGTTCTAAGTAATTATCGACAATACTTATTGCTTCGATATTTTCACTCATTCCCGGAATCCCCGGAATCAAAGAACAAATTCCTCTTACCTGAAGTTGAATTTTAACTCCTGCATTACTGGCTTCGTATAATTTATCAATCATTTTAAAATCAGATAAACTATTCATTTTTAATTTAATAAATGTTTTTCTACCTGCTAAAGCGTGCAGAATTTCACGATCGATTAATTTGATAAATTTTGTTCGTGTGTAATGTGGCGATACGATTAGATGTTTGTATCGGTGTACTCTGTAATTGATATCGAAAAATTCGAATATTTTATTTATGTCTTTTAAAATTCCCTGATGACAAGTAAAAAGCGTAACATCGGTGTAAATTTTAGCTGTAGATTCATTGAAGTTTCCCGTCGAAATAAATCCGTAACGACGGCTTTTTCCTTCTTCCGTTCTTTCAATTAAACAAATTTTGCTGTGTACTTTTAGTCCTTTGATACCAAAAATTAATTCAATTCCCTCTGTCTGCATTTGCTCAGCATACGAAATATTGCTCGCTTCATCAAAACGTGCCTGAAGTTCGATCTGAACTACTACTTTTTTACCATTTTTAGCCGCATTAATCAGCGAACTAATAATTTGTGAATTCTTAGCCAGACGATACAGCGTAATTTTTATACTGGTTACTTTTGGATCTAAAGCTGCTTCACGCAAAAACTTCGTTAGGTATGAAAACGACTGATACGGAGCATGCAACAAATAATCTTGTTTGCTTATTTTTTCTAAAATACTTCCTCCCAGACTTAAACCCGGAATTGGTAAAGGCTCATTTGGCTTATACAACAAATCATATCTTCCCAAATTTGGAAAACTCATATAATCGCGTCGATTATGATATCTTCCTCCCGGAATAATACTATCTGTTTCTACAATTTTCATTTTATCTAAAAAGAAACGTAACGTATCATCTTCGATTAAACTATCGTAGATAAAACGAACCGGTTCTCCGATTCTTCTGTCTTTTACGGAATTCGAAATTTTTTCGAGCATACTTTTGCTCAAATCACTGTCGATATCCAGCTGAGCATCGCGGGTAATTTTGATCATGTGTGCTGAAACACTTTTATAATCAAAAATATTAAAGATCTTAACAAGATTATGACGAATCACATCATCAATCAAGATCACATAATGTTTGTCGTCATGCGATGGCAAAACGACAAATCGGTTTATTGTTTTTGGAATTTCGATGACCGCATAGCGAACTTCATCGTTTGTATTCATTTCTAAACGAACGGCAAGATATCCTAATGTATCTTTAAGAATTGGAAATTCAGCCAAATCATTCAAAATGATGGTTACCAATTCCGGACTTAATTTTTGAATGAAAAAATCTTTTAGAAAAGCATCCTGATCCGGTGTAATCTGATCTTCGTTTATAATGAAAATATTCTCCGCTTCTAATTCTGTTTCTATATTTCCCAGAATACGCAAACTTTCTGATTGCTGCTGAATTACAATTTCTGTAATATCCTTAATTAATTGATGTGCAGAAACACCTCCAAGATATTTTTCACCGGAAATTCCGGAAAGACTTAATCGGCGAATTGCGGCATAACGAACTCTGAAAAATTCATCCAGATTGTTCGAAAAAATTCCAACAAAACGCAATCTGTCTAAAAGCGGAACTGTATTATCTCCAGCTTCCTGAAGTACTCGGGCATTAAATGCTAACCAACTTTTTTCTCTATCGATATATTTCTGTTCGTACACTATTCTATTAATTTTAGGTCTTTGGGGAAAATGGTTTTTTGGGTTCTGCCTTTACTAAGTTTATCCCAGGATTCTGTTTCAAATTTTAAACATACAAAGCCAGAGGTGGGAACGTTTTCAATAAAAACATCCCCAAATTTATTAACAAAATTTGTAATAGCCTCGTTATGTCCAAAAAGAATAACGCTTTCTAAACTATTATCACATGATTTAATAACTTTTTCGAGTTGTTTATCATCGAACGTGTATAAATCGTCTTTATAAACGATGCTTTCTATTGGGTAAGAAAGATTTTGTGCAAAAATAAGAGCCGTTTCTGAAGCTCTTGCTGCAGTGCTGCTCCAGATAACATAGGTTTTAGGAAGAAACTCTGCAATTTGACCTGATACTTTATGAGCATCTAAAATTCCCTTCTTCATCAATGGTCTGTCAAAATCTTTTAGAGGTGCTTCCCAACTCGATTTAGCATGGCGTATTAAAATTAAGTTTTTCATAAAGTGGCATAATTTTTAAAAACTTCATTTTATACGAAGTTGATAATTAATAGTGCTTCTAATTTACAAAAGATATTTTAGGATCAATGCATATTGTTGT
>NZ_MUGW01000057.1 GCF_002217285.1 Flavobacterium hercynium
CCTTAATATTCAAAAGTTTTTCATTAAAAAAAACGTAATTAGGAATTTTTTATAAATGAAACTTTTCTTGTTAATTAAAAATTTGTAGGTTAATCATTATTGTAACCTGTAAAAAAGTTCTCCCAATTTTATTAGATTTGCAATTCATAAAACCTACCCATGAACAAAATAGTATTAATATTGATTATGTTGATTTATCAACGCATTAGATTTTATGAAAAATGTTACGCATCACTATGGGGTGGAATTAGATTGGGTTGAACCATTAGCTTTACAGCTTGAAGGAAGAGTAGAAGGGAATTTTATGATAATACCCGATCACATTCAGACAGGCTACAATTATTTTTTGAATTGCGGATCCGGAATTTCTGCACTTTATTTAGATACAGTGTATCACTCTAAAATTCATTTTAGACAAGAAAATAAAACCGATGACTTTATCGGATTATATTATAACCTTACTGAGGGAGAAGCAATATTAATAGCAGATAACCAAGCCAATACTGTTGGCAGATGGAACTACAATCTGGCTATAATCGACAGCAGTTTTAGTGCAGATTATATAGTACAGCCGGGAACCCATACTTTTGCGCTGTGTATTTTTATTAAAAAAAGTATCGTAAAACAATATTTCGTAAAGAATTCTTCTTTAAAAGAACATGCGGATCAAATTTTAGACTCAGCTCAAAATACGATAATCAAGCATACAAGAATGAGTGTTGACAGTCATAATCTTTTGATGGAGTTGCGCTCTAAAACTGTTGGAGGAAGTGTTTTTGATCTTTATTTAAAAGGTATTGTTCAAAATCTTTTGGCAGATTACATCGAAAAAATGAGTTTTGAAGATTTAGTTATCGATAAAATTAACGAAAATGATTTTGCCAGTATTATGAAATCTCAATCGTATTTGGTAGAGAATTTAGATCAGCTATTTCCCAGTATTGAGTTTTTAGCACAAATGGCACACATGTCGGAATCTAAATATAAAAGTCTTTTTAAAAAAATTACCGGAATTACCCCAAATGCTTTTTTTTTAAACAATAAACTGTTAGAATCTAAACGTCTTTTGCAACTAAGGCACTTGACTATTGCTGAGATAGCATATAGTTTGAATTTTACCAATAGTTCTTACTTTACAGTTAAGTTTAAAGACGCTTTCGGAATGTCTCCAAAAGACTTTATAAAGCAATTAATTTAATGAAATTCTTTATTATATCGTTTTTTATCAATTGCTATATCAGTTATATAAAGAAACGTGTTTCTAAATATATTGTGTCATGATCGAAATTAATCTTAGTTCTTTTTCAATATCAAGTTGGCTTCAAAATCTTGCTGAGCAGCTTGGAGCAGAAATTATAGATGAAAAATTTATTTTGATACCGGAAAGTATTGGAAAAGGAGGATTTTTTATAACAGAAGTTGCTCCGGGTTTATCTGTAGTAATTTGGGATTTAGTTTTTAAAGAAGCTATTGATATAAAAGTATTAAAAGCAGATTCCAGTCTCTTTGTAGTACATTACGATTTTAGCGATGACTTAAATTTAATCATGATCGATGGTACCAGATATAAATTTGATTACAAGACAGATTTGGGAATGGGAGTTTTTAATGCAGCATTAGAAAGTCTGCATCATCCTACAGTGGGAGAACGCATTTATGCAATGAGATTATTAGTAAACAAAAAATTACTCAATGTTCTGACTGCAAATCGTGTTATGAAAATGACGGATAATAAAATAAAGAATGGTAAAAAAACAATTTGTTTTTTCGATCATATTGACAGTAAAAGCAGAATACTTCTGCAAGACATTAAAAGTAAATCAATTTTTGACCCTGCGTTCGAAATTTATTTACGAGGAATTAGTTTTAGACTACTTTCTAAATTTATAGATCGCTACTATAATATGGAACCTTTAGTATATCTTATTTCAGAAAAAGAAGCCGATTTATTGATGACTACAAAAGATTATCTGAAGGAAAATTTGCTAAACAATTTTGTTGGTGTTGACGTATTGGCAGATATGGCAGGAATGTCTGTAACAAAATATAAATCTCTTTTTAAAAAGATGTTTTTAACTACACCCAATGGTTTTTTTGTTCAGGAAAGAATGATTTTAGCAAAAAAGCTTCTTAGAAGTAAAAATTTTTATTCTGTTGCAGAGATCGCAGCAGAATTAAAATTTCATAAAACAGCGATATTCAATGTAGCTTATTTTAAGTATCATGGAGTAGACCCGTGTATTGATTTTATTGCACTTGATGATTTAGAATGATATCCTCTATTTCTAGTATTACTTCTGTTATAAATCACAGGTAGCTACTTAGAAAGAAAAAAAAATTGATCTAAAATATGTCTTGATCTAATATTCTTATAACGTCGATTAATTTGAGAATAGATTTACTTTGTGCTGTTATTCTCTCTATTAGATAAATTAAACTTCAGTTCAAATTCTTAATAAAACGATCATGAATAAGAAAAATATCCGATTAATTATGATTTTTATATTACTATGTCATTATTTATTAAGTTTAGTTTTTTTATGATGTAATGATTAAATTAAAATATCATAAAAATGCCCCAAAATAGTTTTTTTGGGGCATTTTTATAATCTTGAAAAAAGTTTATTACTGTACTCTTTGAAATGATAAATTGATTTAATTTTTATCATTATCGGAAGTTTCGTCAGCATTTTGTTCTTTCTTAGGATTTTGATCCACAATCTTCTCTGATTTAGCAGTGTTATTGATATCAAAATCATTTTCGGGATGTTTTAGATCTTCAATAAATTCTTCCTGATACTGATAAGGATCTTCGTCACGCGCATAATTATCATTATCAACAAGCGTATTCTGATCTATGTAATCTGGATCACTTTCTCCAAATTCTGTTTTGTTCTCTATACTATTATTATCTTTTTTAAAGAGATTTTCGTCTTGAATCAGGTTGCCATCAACAAGGGTATTTTGATCAATATAATCAGGATCTGTCTGACCATATTCGTGGTGGTTTTCATTTTCCATAACGTTGTTTTTTTGTATGATTAATTTTAATTTTCTAATTTATCTAAACTGCGATGTTTTTCATTTTTATTTAAAAGATTACAGTTTTAATTAATACTTTTTACAAAGTTAAGTAGCAGGCTATCTGAATTAATTACAATAAAACCAGTTTGAGTTCTATAATTATCAGGTAGTTAACATAATGTTTTAATAGATTGAATCTTTCTTTTGCGGTATGCTCAGTATAATTCTTAATTTAGAACTATAAATGTAAATTTCTGAATGAATTATTGTTTTTATGAAGATAATAATATCTTTGTAAAAGATTTTGGTCTATTTTTTTAATAAAAAATAGTTAAAAGGGAATCAGGTTAAAATCCTGAACAGACCCGCTACTGTAAGTTCTATAAAAGTCTTTAAAATATACAAACAACCACTGTTTGCCAAGCAAATGGGAAGGTTTTTAAAGATAGAATAAGTCAGGAGACCTGCCACAATCACATAGTTTGAAACTTTCGAGGAATAAAGTTGAGACAACGAGATATTTAACCTGTTACGATGTAATGGGAAATAATTCTTATATATCTTAAATACATCCTGAGAGTTTATTTAATAAATCAGTGATGTATACTATAAAAAAAACTTTCTTATTCATTTTATTTTTTCTGCCATTTATACTTCATTCGCAAGTATCAAACGATAGTTTACGGGTTTTAAAAGAAGTAATACTAAAAGCAAAACCCTATCAAGAAGTAATTCCGGTACAAACGCTGTCCGGAAAACTACTGGAAAATTTAGCAAGTCATACAGTTGCTGATGCCCTTAGATATTTTGCCGGAACTCAAATTAAGGATTACGGTGGTTTAGGCGGACTTAAAACAGTTGATGTCCGAAATATGGGAACGCATCACGTTGGTGTTTTTTATGATGGTATACAACTGGGTAACGCACAGAATGGAGTTACCGATCTGGGAAAATATTCCTTAGATGACATGGAATCCCTTACCATGTATAACGGTCAAAAAAGTGAAATTTTTCAGTCAGCAAAGGATTTTGCAGCAGCTTCGACTATTTACTTAAGAACAAAGCGTCCTGTTTTTGAAGGTACAAAAAAGACAAATGTGTTGGTGCGCTACAAGACAATGTCAATTAATTATGATGATCCTTCATTTAGATGGGAGCAAAAATTAAGCGATAATGTAAGTATGAGTGTTAGTTCTCAATACATAAAATCTAATGGACAGTACAAATTCAGATACAAAAGAAAAAATCTCGATGGCACCGTAGCGTACGATACAACCGCTACCAGATTGAATAGTGATATAGAAGCACTGCGAATAGAATCTGGTATTTATGGAAAAATAAAAAATGGTTCATGGGATGCTAAAGTCTATTATTACGATTCTGAAAGAGGAGCACCAGGCGCAATTGTAGAGAATAAATTTTCGGATGGTTTTAGACAATTCGATAAAAATTTCTTCACTCAGGCTTTTTTAGTGAAGGATTTTACAGAAAAGTACAAATTTCAGGCAAGAGCTAAATATGCTTACGACTACACACATTATATAGCACGGGATACTACAAGTGTATTGGGAGAAGTGGTAACAGAAGGAGCACAATCAGATGATAGTTATTTTCAGCAGGAGTATTACTTTTCAGGTGTTCATCTTTACAACATAGTATCCAATTGGGATGTATCGCTTTCTACCGATTTTCAGTACAATAGATTAAACGCTACCCGAAAAGGAATTCAAACTCAATTTTCATTTCCACAACGCTACACAGCCTTATTTTCTTTGGCAAGCAGTTACAGGATTAATGGTTTTAAAGTTTTAGGAAGCGTTGTTGGTACTCACGTACAAGAAGAGGTACGGTACAATACAAAAGCTCCTGATAAAACAGAATTTACTCCGGCACTTTTTCTAGGTTACACACCATTTAAAGACTATGATTTTAATTTGAGAGCATTTGCAAAGCGTATTTTCAGAATGCCCACTTTTAATGATTTGTATTATACTATGGTTGGATCCAGTACCTTACGACCGGAATATATGAATCAGTTTGATGTTGGATTTACTTATAACTGGCCAATAAAAAATAGCTTTGTTGATAAAATATCTTTTCAGGCAGATGCCTATTACACCAATACTAAAGATAAAATTGTTGCGGCACCTACGGGAAATTTGTTCCGTTGGATGATGACTAATATTGGTCAGGTAAAAGGACATGGAATCGAATCTGTTCTTAATATAGCAATGCATGTTGATAATGTGCAGCTAACCACAAACCTAACCTATGCTTATACAGAAAGTAGAGATTATACAAAATTTTCAGGTCTCGAACTATCGTCTTATGGAGACCAAATACCTTACACACCTTGGCATAGCGGATCAGCAATTTTGAATGCTGCTTATCAGACATGGAATTTTAATTACAGTTTTGTTTACGTTGGAAAGCGGTATAACGGTAACGTAAACAATATCAAAATTAATGAAGTGCAGCCTTGGTATACGCATGATTTAGCTGTACAAAAAGCATTTACTATTAAAACGTATAAACTAAAAGGAGCGGTGGAGCTCAATAATGCGTTGAATCAAAACTATGAAGTCATATACAATTACCCAATGCCGGGTCGTACCATGAAATTTATATTAAGTATTGAGCTATGAAAAAGACAACAAATATATTCCTTGGATTATGTATAGCTCTTGCATTTACTTCTTGCCGAGAGGATGAAATAATTTTTCCTTCTACAGATGTAAGTGTTGCTGCACCTAGAAATGATGGAAACATACAGGGTTTTTATCTTCTTAATGAAGGTAACATGGGAATGAACAGAGCCAGTATAGATGTATTTGATTATACAACAGGAAATTACACGACCGATATTTATTCAGAACGCAATCCTTCTGTAGTTAAAGAACTTGGCGATGTCGGTAACGATATAAAGATTTACGGTAATAAAGTATATGCTGTAATTAATGTCTCCAATAAGGTTGAGGTTATAGAAAAATGGTCAGCAAAACGTATCAAAAAAATTGATATTCCAAATTGTCGATACGTAAGTTTTTACAAAGATAAGGTTTATGTGAGCTCTTATTCTGGTCCAGTTGCTATAAACCCCAATGCAGAACTTGGTTTTGTAGCCGAAATTGATACGACCTCACTGGAGATAAAACGAAAAGTAACAGTAGGATATCAGCCCGAGCAAATGGTAGTACATAACGGAAAATTATATGTGGCAAATTCAGGAGGCTATAGAGTACCCAATTATGACAGAACGGTTTCTGTTATTGATCTTGAAACTTTTACAGAAATAAAAAAGATAGATGTAGGCATAAATCTCAGCAAAATGGAAATAGATAGTAGAGGAGATATTTATGTAAGTTCAAGAGGAGATTACTACAATACACCTTCCAATCTTTTTGTGATAGATACACAGACTGATGAGAAAAAAATGCAGCTTGACATTCCCGTTTCAGGAATGTGTATGGTAGAAGATATACTTTATTTCTATAGCGTTTCCTGGAGTTATCTGACAGGTAGTAATAAAGTTACGTACGGCACATTTGATACGAAGACAAAAAAAATCATTAATGATAAAATTATTACTGACGGGACAGACAAACAAATTATCATTCCTTACGGACTTCAGGTTAACCCTGAAACTAAAGAAATTTATATAACCGATGCGCAGAATTATGTCGTAACAGGATATATCTACTGTTTTACACCGGAAGGTAAATTAAAATGGAAAACCACGGCAGGAAATATTCCGGCACATATTGCTTTTATAACTAAAAAATAAAATATCATGAAAAAAAAACTGCCTTATTTCATAGTACTATTAATGACAATTTTATTTGTTGGATGTAGTGATGATGATAATAAAAATGAACTTGTACCTGAAGATCCGGAAGTTGTGATTCCGGGAGAAGTCCTGAAAGAATCTTATACGATTAGTAGGTTTAAGGTACTTACAATTAATCCAAATTTAGCAGCTAATTCTCAATTAACCTGGAGTGTAAATGATTCTATAATTTCAGAAACTGCACAGTTAGAATTTATTAGTCCTTATGCCAAGAATTATCCACTTACTTTGAAAGTTAATAGTAATGGAGTAGTAACAACTTACAATTCTACCATTACAATTACAAAAGAGACAACTACATATAGTAAGTACATTTCGAACGTATTAGATTTCCGTCCGGGAATCGGTCAGTTTACCAATGAGATTCCATTATATGTTGCAGGAAATACAGAAGCGGTTGTTATAAATACAGCAAAAAAAGCACTTGTTGGTTCTAATACTACAATGGTATCGTTAGGCAGTTTTGGTGGTTATGTCGTATTTGGCTTTGATCATACCATTCCGAATATGGGAGGCAGGGATTTTAAAATTTTAGGAAATGCATTCTGGGGAAGTGAAGCCAGTGAAAGCCGATCAGGATCATGCGAACCCGGAATTGTAGTAGTAGCTTATGATAAGAATAAAAATGGAGTTCCTGATGAAGAGGAATGGTACGAAATAGCCGGAAGTGAATATTTTAAAAATACGACAATAAAAAATTTCAGTATTACTTACCACAAGCCAGATCCTAACAAACAGCCTGTTGCAGGAATAGAATTTTGGCAAACAGATGTCGAATATATCAGTTGGGAAGATAATTTAGGAAACACAGGTTACAAAACAAAAAATGTATTTCACGATCAAAGCTATTATCCCTTATGGATTGCAGATGCATCTTACACACTTAAAGGAACAAAGATAGAAGACAATTTTTACGACCAAAGTGGTACCGGCAACTATTGGGTGGGAAAATCATTTGAATTTGGCTATGCAGATAATGCACCTAATAATGATGAAGCCTCTAATATCGATATCTCTTGGGCAGTAGATAAAAATGGGAATTACGTAAAACTTCCGGGGATAGATTTTGTAAAAGTATATACCGGAGTAAATCAGGAGGCTGGCTGGCTGGGAGAAGTTTCGACAGAAGTAGCGGGTGCTTATGATTTACATCTTAAATAAATAATAAAAACTCTTTTTAATTATAAACAACATGAAAAAAAATTACCTCTTATTACTCGTATTACTTTTCGCGTTTCTAACCAATGCGCAGGTAAAAGTACAAGGCGTGCCCCGAAATGATATTAAGGAAATAACTACAGCTAAAAATCAGCTAACCTATAAAAGTAATGTAACTGTTTTTGATGATATTCAGTATTGGGTAGGAACAGGTTCTAATAAAGCAGCTTTTGTA
Organism: Flavobacterium hercynium; assembly: GCF_002217285.1. GTDB lineage: Bacteria > Bacteroidota > Bacteroidia > Flavobacteriales > Flavobacteriaceae > Flavobacterium > Flavobacterium hercynium. Next base: position 8,265 of record NZ_MUGW01000057.1, read on the forward strand.
GTGCAATGGAATGATGGTAAAAGTACTGATGCTTTAGTATGGGGTTTTAGATGGGATGGTGCAGCAACGGGCGAAGATATGATGAAAGCGATTGCAAAAGCAGACCGACGTTTTTTCACACTTCTGTATCAGGGAACACAATTCGGAACCGCGATAGGAGGCTTAGGCTTCGACTTAAATGGAGCTAAAAGAAATGGTCTTTATAAAGGAACTGACTTAACATATCCATTTTACCCTATAAGCGGAATTGTAAATACTACTGCTTACGATTTTGATTCTTATACAGCGATTGATGCTGATGATCATTGGAAATCAGGTTGGACGGCAGGTTTTTGGGCGTATTGGAAAAAAGATCCTTCAAACACTGATTTTGAGAAATCATCTTTTGGAGCATCAACTCGTACTTTAGAAAATGGTTCCTGGGATGTTTGGAATTACACACCTGTAGGGGATAATGTTGATGTTGCATCTACATTTAGTCCGGTTGCTCCTTATATTGCATCAACAGATTTCACTAACGGATTCTTTATGGTAAACGAAGAATGGTTCGGACATACTAATGGATCTGTAAATTTTGTTGGTAATGATGGAAATATAAATTATCGTGTTTATAGCGAAAACAACGACAATAAAGCTTTTGGTGCTACTACCCAATACGGAACAATTTACGGTGATAAATTTTATTTTATTTCAAAACAAGCTGCAGATGGCGGAGATATGCAATACACTCCTGGCGGTAGACTTGTAATTGCTAATGCCAATAATATGAAAAGAATAGCTAGTTTCGATAATATTGGTGGAGGGGACGGACGCTCTTTTTTAGGGGTTAATGAAAATACTGGTTATATAGGATCTTCAAACGGAATATTTTTGTTTGATATTGCTAATTTACAAGTTGGCGGCTTAATACCGCAAACAGGTGGAGGAGGTCAGTATTCCGGACAAATAGGGAACATGATTCGTACCTCACAATATGTATTTGCTGTAAGACAAGGTATTGGTATTTTTGTAATTGATCCCGTTAGTCATACTGTAATTAAAACAATAAGTGGTGCATTCAATTCAGTTGTTCAGGCAAAAGATGGAAGTATCTGGGCTATTCAGGATTTAAAATTAATCAATATTAATGCATTAACTTTCGAGACAACAGAGTATAAAATTCCAACGACTAAATATGTAGGTTCTTGGGGAGCATGGAACGCAGGAAGTTTTACTTACAGTACGCAAGAAGATGCGTTATATTGGATTAGTGGTGTTAACGCTTATGTTTCAGGAAAACAAATTGTGAAGTTTGATGTTGTATCAAAAACATTTAATGAAAATTTTGCTGAAATTCCGGGACAGACAGGAACGTATAAGCAAATTTCTTATGGAGCTGCATTACGTATTGACCCAGTTTCAGATCACTTAATTTTAAATACTACAGAAAGTGGATATGGAGCACATTATCAAAAAAACTGGATTCATACTTTTGATAATAAAGGTAATTTAGTAGACACAAATACCTTAGATGATTATTATTGGTTTCCGGCCGTTACGGTTTTCCCTGATAATAATGTACCAGTTGTAAATACTACTTTGCCAACTGAAGTTTCATTGACGGGTATTACAACTATAGATTTAAAAACAGTCGTTTCAGATACAGATAATTTATCAGTTGCGATCGTAAAATCAATCAAATCAAATAGCAATGCTGCAGCAGTTTCGGCAAGTATAAATACGAATGATGAATTAGTTTTGCAACCTTTAAATGGAGGTGATGCTACAATTGTAATACGTTTTAATTCTAATGGTAAAGTAGTTGAAAAGTCTATAGATGTTAAAGGAGATGGTACTTTAGGAGTAGGCGATTTTCAGAAAGTTCAGTTAGCGATTTATCCTAATCCTGTTTCAGAAATTTTAAATATTCAAACTCAGGACGAAGTATTACAAGTTACAGTGTATGATATTTCAGGAAAAGTAATTCACACTGAATTAAAAAGTAATCAGATTAATGTAAGTTCATTTATAAAAGGTTTTTACCTTATTAATGTAGTAACTGACAAAGCTAAATATGTACAGAAATTCATTAAGAATTAAGGATGCATTAACTCCAAAGAATAAAGAAGTTTACATTCTAAAACCACATGAAATGTAGACAATTTAAATTAAATTTATAAAATGAGCTCGATAGCTGTATCGGGCTCATTTTTTTTTTTGTTCTTATGTCATTTCTATTATATAGTTATTCATAGATTCATTAATTTAAAATTTCAAGGTCAGCAATTTATTCTTTTCTCTGACTAATTATATTGTAACAAAAGTACTACTTGTATTTTTGATAATGCCAGCTAATCTTCTATCATTTTATCCGAAATAAATCCTTTTTTAATTAAAATTCACTTTTCAGAGCGCTTTTTAGGCATGTAAATTATGTCCTATTCTGATATTTTTTAGAAATTTTAAGACCATAGAGAGATCTAAATTTGTCCTAAACAAAGATGTAAGAACTAGCGTCGGTTATCAAAATATAAAAAAGGCTTCTTTTTTATATAATATTAAGGCAACTAAGGGCTTACGTTTAATTATTGTTTTGTTTTTGAGTTCTTCTAAAATGGAATAGTAAGTAAAAACTAAATAGCTTATGAAAAAGACTACACAATTAAGACAGATTTTATTGACTTTGATTTTCTTTCAAAGTTTTTGTATGATCGCGCAAAATTTAAAGCCCTTTACAACAAGACATGATAGAAGCTTGAAAGGTGATATGTTACTTATAGGTAACAATATCTTAAGTCGACATAGTACTAATTCTTATAATGGAACAGGATACAATAGTGACTTCTATATGACGTATGTTGATACGGATAATGATAGCAGTACTTTTAGTTCAAGTAGTGCTACTTTGGCAATACCAAATCCAGCATGTTACAAAATTGTGTATGCAGGTTTATATTGGGGGGCTATTTTACAAGAAGCTGATCGTAGAGATATTGAAAAAGTTAAACTTAAATTACCAACAGGTGCTTATCATGATATAAATGGTCAGTTGATTTATGATGCAAATAGGACACCTATTGGTCGTGAAAGTAATAAACCTTATGCTTGTTACGCTGACATTACATCTTTGGTAAGTGGACAGGCTAATGCTCAGGGAGAATATACAGTAGCGAACGTTAAATCAAGCATTGGTAGTAATGGTGGTACTGGATTATCTGCAGGTTGGTCTATTTTTATTGTTTATGAAGACCCTAAACTTCCGGCAAAGTACATTACTTCTTTTGATGGTTTTAGCGGGATTGGTTCTGCACAAACCCTGGGTATTCCAGTTTCTGGATTTAAAACTATTCCAGTTGGCCCTGTTCGTGCTAAATTTGCTTTTGCGGCTTTAGAAGGAGATGGAGGTATCCCTGGAGATTACTTAGAAATTAATAGAGCAAAAATTTCAGCTGTTAATGCCAGAAATCAGGTTATACGACCAGCTAATAATTTTTTTAATAGTAGTGTGACATATATTGATCCTGCTACCGGCAAAACAGATAATTTTCTAAACAGAAGACCTGCAAGTTCTAATACATTAGGGTACGATGCAGGAATTTTAAATGTTGAGAACCCTCAGAATAAGGTTATACCCAATAATGCTACTTCAACAACTATTACATTAGGCAGTTCTCAGGATGTTTACTTCTATTATTTTAATGCTATAGCCGTAGATATTATAGAACCTAATATTGTATTAACAAAATTGGTAAAAGATGCTGCCGGTAATGATATTGGAGGTCAGGCAGTCAAATTAGGTCAATCGTTAAATTATGAAATCGGGTTTAAAAATACAGGTAATGATGATGCAACCTCCTTTACTATTAGAGATAAATTACCGGATAATATTATATTTAATTATCCCGCAGATTTAAGTCCTTTACCTGCTGGTGTAACAGTGCAAAATTATGATGATGTCAAAAAAGAAATAATTTTTGCAGTTAATAATTCTTTAGTTAAAGCGAATTCTATAAAACAAACCGATATAAAATTTAAAGTTCAGGTAATTCCCGATTGTAATTCATTTACGAATGCCTGTTCTAATAGTATTGATAACTCAGCCTATGCTACCTATAGAGGAAGTCTAAACAGTAGTTTCATAATCTCAGATGATCCAAGTGTTAATTCGAATACAGGATGTATATTAGTTCCTAAGGCGACTAATTTTTTAGCTGGCGTTGATACTTGTAATTATAGCCAAAATGTTACTCTTTGTGGTACAAGTGTAGATTTAATTGCAGGTAATGGTTATACCACTTATACTTGGTACAGTGATGCTGCTCTTACAAAACAAATAGGAACAGGACAAACACTTAACGTAAAAAATCCTGGAACATATTATGTTTACAATTTAGCAGCGGCTCCTTGTTTGTCTATTTCGCAATCTTTTGTAGTCACACGTTCAGGCAATGTGACCAATAATCCTGTTACTCCATTTCAGGATGATTTTGTAGTATGTCGTAACGACGGAAAAGAATTGCCACATATTATCTTATGTGGGGCAAATGCTTTTAGAGAAATTAAAACCAATATTTTAGGTACTACTAGTATTGTTTGGGAAAGACTGGATACAGCAAGCTGTGCAGCAGCCTCTAATCCGGATTGTGCTAATGAAGATCCTGCATGTACTTGGAATACTGTATGGACTGGTGCTAACTACAAAGCAGATACTGCCGGACAATATCGTTTAAAACTAAATTATACAGGAGGATGTTACAGTATTTTTTATTTTAATGTATATACCAACTTATTAAACCCAACAGAAAAACACCATGATATTTTTTGTGGAAAACCAGGTAATATTACAATTGGTGGCTTTTCCAGTGGTTATGAATATAGTCTTGATGGAATTAATTATGTGCCAAGTAATAGTTTTGATATTGTTACTCCAGGTTTGTATACTGCTTATATTAGACAAATTAATGCACCGGCTAATTCTTGTATTTTTACTATAGTAGATATTTTAATTAGTAAGCCAACTTTTAGTGTTACACCTAAGATAACAGATGCTTTGTGTTATGGTGAGAAAGGAAGTATAGAAGTTGATGTTGCTGGTGCAAGGGGACAATATTCTTTTATAATTTATAATGACAGAGGCCAGGAAATTGGGAGAAGCGGGTTAACAAACCAGTCAAATTATACTTTTTCTAATTTAAAAGCCGGACAAAATTATACTATTGAAGTTTCTACAGATGACGGTTGTAAAGATACTGTTTATGCTTATATACAAGATTATTGGGGACAGCCCTTTACTGCAATAGCAGCACTAATTGAGCCCTTAACAGCATGTAATACAATAAAAGGGAAAATCAAGATTATAGCAACTGGTGGTCTTGCACCTTATAATTATGAATTGAATAGTTCTGGAAGTTTTCAAAACTCAGATGAGTTTGAAATTACAACTCCGGGAACTTATGATATTCTTGTAGTAGATTCTAATAATTGTACAACTCAAACATCAATTACAGTTACAGATAATCCAAAACCTGTTTATACAATTACAAGTGCAAATAGCTATTGTTATAACAGTGGTTCTGGTGAAATAAGAGTCACGGTTACAAATGCTAATGGTTATACGATGTCTTACAGTATTGATAATGGAGCGACTTTTCAAAATTCGCCTGTTTTTTCTAATGTACAGGAAGGTACCTATGATGTAGTAGTAAGATATGGCTTATCATATACACCTGTTCCAGGCCAGCCTCCGTTGATGAAAAATTGTGAAGACAAAAGCCAGGTAATTATTACAGGACCAGCTTCTGGTATAAGTGCATCAGGAAGTGTATCCGAATTAGCAGGATGTACTTTATCAGGACAAGGTGGAAAAGTAAGAATTACAAATGTAAAAGGAGGTACGTTTCCTTATCAATATAGTTTTGATGGCGGTGCTACATGGCAGGCAACAAATGAAAAAGACGTATTGCCGGGACAGTACATTTTAAAAGTAAAAGATGCATTAGGCTGTGAATATACGATTCCTTATAATATAGTTTTAGATCCTAAACCTGCAGATCCAATAATTACAGTTGACCCTCCGGTGTTTAATTGTAATGGAAGTGCAACAACTGTGGTAACAGTTACCAATAGTAGTTCTGCTAATTTTAGATATGAATATTATTTAGATGGCAATCCAAATACACCAATTGATAGTAATACATTTACCAACGTAACTAGCGGAAATCATACGATTTCAGTAAAATATGTTGTTATTAGTGTACCAAGTTATAGTAATTTACTAATCGAAGATTTTGGTTCTGGTACTAATACGACAACGGCGGGTATTGCTTCTGCTTATTGTTATCATGATTTATCCAAACCATCAACTTGTACAGATAGAAGAGGAACTTTAGAAGATAATCAGTATGTAGTAACTAAAGCTATTATCCCAAATAATGTAAACTGGTTTGAATTTATAGATCATACTTCAGGAGGTTCAGATACAAATGGAAGATTTTTAGCAGTGAATGTTGGTTCGGCAGCTGGTGCTTATGGAATTTTGTATAAAGAGCCTGTTGTTGATGTAATTCCAAATCAGCCTGTAAAAGTAGATTTGTTTGTAGGTAATTTGCTAAGAAAAGGGGTTGGTGGTGCTGCGCCAATTATAAGAATTCAGTTGGTTGACCCTAGTGGAAATGTAGTTGCACAACAAGATACAGGTAAGATTGCTGATGCACCTAGCGATCCCAACAGAAATAAATGGGTTCCAATATCAATTTCTTTAGATCCTGGAAATAATACTAATTTAACATTTGTAATTCGTTCAGGGAGTTTAGAATATAACGGTAATGATTTAGCCATTGATGATATTTCAGTTTATCAAATACCAAAAGCATGTGGTACTTCTAAAGATTTCCCATTTGTTATAGCTACTGACAAAGCCTTTAAAGCTTCAATAACAGGATTTAAAGATGTTAGTTGTTTTGGTCAAAATGATGGAGAAGTAACTATTACGGCAGAGAATTTTAAATTGCCTTATGGTTTTGATTATTCATTAGATGGATCTACTTGGGTTAACTCAAAAGTTTCACCTGTTATAGTTACAGGATTACCAGCTAGAAATTATAATATACAAGTGCGTTATGATGCTTCAGCTTCAACTTGTGTTCAGCCTATTCCTCATGAGGTAAAAACACCGCCACTTTTAACGATAAGTGCATCGGTAACGAGTCTGGCTACTTGTATTCAGGGAGCTACCATTACTGCTACGGCAGCAGGCGGAACGACTCCTTATGAGTTTGAATTAAGAGATGCTGCAGGAGTTGCTGTTATTGCACCTTTCCAGTCTTCGGGTATTTTTACTAATGTTGGAGCGGGAGTGTATACGGTGTTCACACGAGATAATAATGCTTGTTCTTCAAGCGCTTCTGCTCAGGTAACGGTTATGTCGCCGGTTTTATTGGCAGCAGCTTTATCGAACAGTTCAAATTTATGTTATAGTTCGACAAGTCCTGCGACTTTAGTAGTTACAGCAAACGGAACAGCTCCTT
>NZ_MUGW01000058.1 GCF_002217285.1 Flavobacterium hercynium
GAATCGATTTGTAGTTGAAGGATTACTTAAAAAAGAGGTAAAGTTGATCCCTTTTTTGCGAGTAAAAGCTAAGAAAGCATCTTCTAAAGCTGCAAAAAATGGTTTGCAAATTGTAAAGTAACCATCACAAAAAAATCCCATTTCTAACGAAACAGGATTTTTTTGCTTTTATAAATGTTTAGTATATTTTTTTAATTTTTAATTAAATTATTAATTTCAATGTAAGAAGCATCTACAAACTAGAAGTTCCTAAAATATCCTTTACTATTAACAGAGAAGCCGCTTCGCAAAAATCCAGACCAGAATAATCCGGATTTAGACCACCAATATAAGGCACGGCCATGATGTATAAATTTTTATTGTAAGCGCCATATTGGTCTATAATTTGAAAATTGTCGTTTATAGCTATTCCTGATACTTTTAGAAAAAAGTCTCCGTGCTCATCTTGATCCACTTTATCGGGATCTGCTGTAAATGCAGTTTGTCCTGCCTCTGATGTTTTAAATTTTAAACGCGCCGGACTAATTGCTCTATGATTCAGCAGACTCTTGAACGGGAAATCTTCATAGGATAAATGCGGCTGTCCAACACAATCTACAAATGTTTTATAGTAGTCTGAACGATCATTATTGTCACCATCTTTAAAATTGTACAAAACTCCTCCTCCATGCTGCGGTTCAACCGTACTGTCATCACCAACTGGAACCAGGTCTAATACACCCGCTTGGTGAAGAGCCAGTAATTCTTCGCATGATTTCTGGGGAACAAATGCTATAACTATTGAAATAAGAGGCATTAACACTTTTTGAAGTCGCTGCATATCTTCTGCCGAAAAATATTTAGCGGGATGATTCATTGCAAAGCTTAAAACAGCCAGCATTTCTTTCCAGTAAATTGATTCTTGCCTTTTAATAGATTTCTCGGCCTGTACATATTCGGCTTTTAGAAGCTGAAAAGGATCAAGTCGTTCTCGCAGTTCCATCATATCAGTTACAAAATCTTCAATTGAAAAATCTTTGATCCGCTGATAAAATTCCGGATCTTTCTCTCGAAATATTGCTTTAAAATCCTTTTCAAAAATAAAATCAAGTGATAAAAATCCATTATTACTTTTTCTGTGCTGCTCAATTTCTTCCTTAACCAATAAAGAGCTATTAGAAAGATGCGAATCTTCTAAGTGAAAACGAACCGCGGGAAGCATACCGCTTCTGGAATGCATCATTATCTTAAAATCAGCACTTTCCGGATTTAATTTGAAATGTAAAGTATCATCAGCTCCTTTTTCAAATAAACCGTTGTTTCTTGCCAGCGTTCTTATGGCATCAATAGCCGTTAAGGACGAACCTTTCACTGCAATGGGATGGTTAAAATGCTTTGCCAATTTTACAGGCGGATATGGTGCATCATAATAGCCCGGAACCTTTCCTTCATACCGAATTGGCCAGTTATGACCGGTGCAGATAACAGCATAGTCAAATTCATGTATATCTCGGTTTGTAGTTTCAACTTTTACTGCCTCCTTTTTTATATCATAACTAACATCAGTAACGGTACTCTCAAAATGTACGGTGGTGCTAATATTAGCTTCCATTCCTGTTTTGCGTAAAATGTCGAACTGTGCACTAAGATAACTTCCGAATAAAAGTCTTGGTACAACTTTATATTCATTAAATTCATCCGGTTTAATATTAAATGTTTGCAGTAAGTCCGCAGGCGCGCTATAGATCCATTCCGACATAGTAGATGCTATATGCGGTACTTCATTATCCGATACATTCGTAATGTGCTCTACATTAGAACCTTCGGCGCTGTATGGCATTCCGGAACCAAGCTCTTTTTTTCTCTCAAAAATGGTGACCTCAAAATCATTAGAACCAGACTCTACCAATCTTTTATAAACAAAAAGTCCGCTTGGACCTCCTCCTAAAATTGCGATGCGTTTTTTAGTATTTTTGATATCCATTTCGTTTTTGATTTATATATAATTTTTAAAAATTCAATCTGTTTTTAAAATTGTAGGATGCTGAAAATAATTACTTCTATTTTATACAAATGTCTACAATGATTTGTTCCCTTATTTATATCATTCAAAGGGGAAATTATATAATTAAGGTTATGTCTTGACCAAAATGACTAAACACTAAAAAAATCATCTCGCCAACATTCCATTTTTTTTGATCGTATTTCACGAATAGCATAAGCTTTAACTGGAAATCCTATAAACTGCTAATACACAACATGTAATGAATTCGAGATATTCTTTTATAATTTTAATAGCGGTTTGATACCTCAATAACTTTTTACAATCACGGTGCATTCTACTGCCGCTATTTCTATTCGGCAGCTGTAATTTTTACCAACTGATACTTCAATATTATAAAAACGAGAAAGATGAAAAATAATAAAATACTTAAAAATAGCCTCATAGGAAAGAATGTTGTAATAACGGGTGCAAGCAGCGGTGTTGGTAGAGCTGCAGCGGAAGCATTCGCAAGTGAGGGTTGCAATATTGTCGCAGTCGCCAGAGGTCATGAAGGCATTGATGATATCGTGCAATATTGTCGTGGATTAAATGTTCAGGCTATCGGTGTTTACGCTGATATGTCTGTTGCCGAAGATGTTGAGAAAGTAGCTTCAGAAGCGCTTACCATGTTCGGAAAAATTGATATTTGGGTTAATAATGCCGGTGTAATGGCCAGCGGTAAATTTGAAGAAATTCCTTTAGAAATTCATCAACAGGTCATTGGAACCAATTTGTTTGGCTATATGTACGGAGCATTTAATGCTATCAAAAAATTTAAAGATCAGAATCACGGTATTTTAATAAACAATGTTTCCATAGGCGGATTTATGCCAGCTCCATTTAGTGCTGTATATTCCGCTACGAAATTTGGAATCAGAGGTATGATGGAATGCCTTCAGGGCGAAGTATCTAATTATAAAGATATTCATATCTGTAATCTATATCCTCAGCTGCAAAATTCTACAGGAAATCTTCATTCAGCCAAATATTCTGGTTTCGATATGACGATTCCTTTTATAGCATCTGATCCTCGTGAAACCGCAGCTAAGATGGTAGATTTGGCAAAACATCCTAAAAAAGATTTATTCCCAGATTTTCGCGCTGCGGCCATTACAAATCTGTATCGATTATTTCCAAAAACGATCATTAATACAGCATCAGCTGCCGTTAGAACAAAAATGGAACTTAACAATAGTCCAATAGATAATCCCGGAAATGTTTTAACACAATCCAAAGAACCGTTGCGTGTATACGGAAACCCTCCTTCAAAAAATTCTCATAGTCTTGGTTTAGCTGTACTTGCCGGACTAAGTGTCGGTGTTGGATTAGCCTTATTGAGTAAAAAGTTTTAAACTTTGATAAAATAAATCCATCCTGACAAAGCAGATAGTATAACAGAAAACATTGAACTAAAACATAAATAAAACGGGGTAAAATATCTGATAAAAGGATATTTTACAGGATATTTTTTTATCTTTGAAATTCAGGATTTTTAAGCAGAATCGCTTTATATTTGAGGCTTTAGTAAAATTGATATTCATTATGGAACAGAAAATACATCAGGGAAGAAACGTAAAACGCTTCAGAGAAATGCTTGGCATAAAACAAGAATCATTGGCCTTTGATCTGGGAAATGAATGGAATCAGAAGAAAATTTCTATGTTAGAGCAAAAAGATGTAATTGAAGTTGATTTATTGGATCAAATCTCACAGGCATTAAAAATTCCTGTAGAAGCTTTTCAGAATTTTGATGAGGAACAAGCTGTGAATATTATTGCTAACACTTTTCATGAAGGAGCAATTGCTAACAATTCCGGATATGTCAATTGTACTTTTAATCCGATTGATAAAATTGTACAAATACATGAAGAAAAGATTGCGTTATACGAGCGTATGCTGAAAGAAAAAGATGAAATAATGGTGAGAATTGAAAAATTAATCAAAAAATAATCATCTATAGAGATATAACCAAAAAAGAGACTTTCGAGTCTCTTTTTGATTTTGTAGGTATTATGAGTGCGAAGTTAGGAGACGTTTGCACAGATTTTTATAATAACTTTTTGGTGTAGCAGGTTCACAAAAATTAAAATCCCATTTCTTTCAATTTGGATTTTTTTTATGTTTCTACAATTTGTGCAACTGCTTTTTTGGCTACGAAATTTGTTGTTAAATTTTAAACTTAACACTTGTTTTGTTTGAAAACAAAAACCTACATTTACCGTCGAAAAAATAACAAACCTTTTCCTAAGTAAATGTCTGATTCAGAGAAAATATATTTTTATAATAACCGAGAGTTAAAACATACTACTTTTCATGAAGCCAGAAAATACGGATACCGCTATCAGGACTTTGAGAATGAAAAACTTATTAAAGAAGTTCACTACGAAGTTGAGATAAACTGTAGAACGCGCAATACCTATAATGATTTTGTTTACGAAATAAACCGAAAACAAGTTTACATTAACAATCAGGAACCAGATCTTCTGGTAGAGCAAATGCTGGACAAATGCTCAAAAGCACTTTTTCCCATAAAAATTATACCTGCCGCAGATGGTACGCTATATGAAATAGACAATCATGATGAAATTGTAAAACGATGGGAATCTTTAAAAAATCAACTAGCCTCCTATTATTACAGTGAGGTTGCTTACAAAATACTCAACAAAGTACAAAAACTTATTTTAAACAAACAGGAACTCGAAAAGTCGTTAAATCAAGATTGGTTTTTCCACTTGCATTTTTCTCCACTCTATATCGAATATCCTCTCGAAAAAGCACAGACCTACAATTGGAAATCACCCATTTTTGGCAATCAGTCTATTGCTTATAAAACAGATCATACTATTGTAGAAAATTACACCGCTACCAATAAAATAATTATTTATGCCAAAGGCAAAAGTACTGATGAACGGTCTATTGATGAAGTTGTACAAGGTATTGATTACCCGCAGGCAAAACTAATAGGTAAACCTTACACCACTTTAGAATCAGAAATGGAAGTACAATACAAGCTCTATGGCGAGGACAGATCGCTATTTTCGATCATTGCTACTTACACTACTAAGATAAGTGAATCTAAAAATAAAATACAAAAAATAGGATTGTACCATTTGGTTGAAGATGAAGATTTCAGACCTAATTCTGACATTAAATCGCGAAGAGCACAGGAACAGTTTCAGAATTTTCAAACTATGGGAGATGAAGATATAATAGATTTAAGTAAAAGACTTAGAAATGATATTCCTCATCCTCAAACCGATACAATTAAGAAGTCGCAGGAAACAATAAGTCTATTTGTAGACGAAATACCAACTGTGCAAAGAAAAAATTCTTTAGAGAAATTCTTAGGCATGTTTAAAAAGAAATAAATAATTAAATACCTAAATAAATTTATTATGGCCGAAAAACATTATGTTGTACAAGGAGCAACTTGTCAGTGCAAATTGAGTAAAGATACCAGTGCTACTGATATCCTACAAGTCAAAACGCAATCTAAGCACTATGCCAATGATAAAGATGGTGCCGATAAACTTATTGCTACCGATAAGGAAATTGGACAAACCTTTAAAAAAAATACGTTTGGTCAATGCAAAAATCAACCTGCGGGAAGTGACTTTTTGCCTTGCATGGTACAAATTACAAAATGGAGCGATCCGTATGATAAAGTAACGCTTTCTAATCAGGGAAAACCTTTGCTTGAAACCAGTAAAGCTTCCTGCGCTATGGGTACACCGGATTCTATTATTATAAAAGATCATGGACAGGTTGCAGAAGTTTCTAAAAAAAATGTAGAGAATACAGATAGTGAAGTAAATGCACAACTATTTCCGGGAATAGACGTGAGTAATTTGGAAAGAATAAATACACAACTACCAATTAAAGCTTAGTATTATGTCAAAACTTAAATTAAAAGTTAATCCTGGAATCAATGATATTTACAATCCTAATAATTCATATATTAAAATTGAAAATTCAAAATCAAATGTAAAGGATAAATCCGGCAATAATAATCCTATAGTTCATGCTGTAATAGAAAACTGGAATGAATTAACAGAGGCTGAAAAAAAAGACACAGTCTGGATATGGAACTTAGTTGAGCAAAAGTTATCTTTTTTAGATAGCGACTATAATAAATTTATCGGTAAAGGTTACTCGGGAGGAATTTTTCAACTTCCAACAGTATACAGTGGTAATGCTGTTGCTTGGTTAGAACCTTACATACATGGTGTTACCTCTCCAACCGGAAGTCCACGAAATGGTCTTTTTGTATCTGGAAAAACAACTCCAAAAGTAGTAGGTTATGAATGGCGCGAATATTCATCAGGCAATAATGGAGCTATCATAAAGGGAGATATTAAATATGGAGAAACGATCCAACTGCATATCTACACAGAAGGACTATACGGTGATGAAATACAAATTGATCTTTATGATGTACAATTTAAAGATGAGGATTTGCCTTTATTTGAAAAAGATAATGGCGTATATCAAAATGTACCTAGACCTAAAAAGGAAATTAATAAAGAAAACGCACCTATATCCCACAAGACATTAACTAGAGAAGTAAAAGTCCACGACGATTTGCAGGACCGAGTTATTGACTGTGAATTGTACATCTTAAATATAACAGATGAAAACAACATTAAAACCACAAAAAAATCAGTACAAAAGTGCGTTGTAGACATTTATGTAGATCCTATTTGGGCTTTCTTTGTTAATAAAGAAAAAAATAATTCTCAAGGGACTGATAATTCTATTGAGATGAAAGCCTATATCTATACGGCAGTTAACAATCAATATTTAAGAATAAACAATACTGATAACCAACCCCTTGTTAAAATATTAGGTAAAACAAATGAAAAAACCGCTTTAGAGCCGGAAGGAAATAAAGTTGTAGTTGCAGGTACAATAGAAACCAATATTGCTAATTTTTTACCTTGTCGTTTTAGCAGAGCCGTTGGTAAATATGCAAGAGGTGAAGAAACAGTTGAAATCGAAATCTATAACATTCAAAACAATCTAAATTTAACCAAATTAGTTTTCCCATTAGTAGCGGGTATAAAAGAAGCCCGAAAAGATTTTACAATAGAATTAGAGGGGTTACAAACCAAAGAATGTATTTTCGCGGATGATCCGGAAAAAACGCATACCGGCCATGTAATTGATATTTCTAAAATTGAAAAATTAATTGAAAACGGTAAAGGCAAAAGAAGCGAAAAATGGAGAGCAGCAGAATATAAAAGTAATAGTGTTTCAAAAGAAAACCCAAATGTAGAAGCTGAAAATCATGGATCAGATGAAAGTACTATTACAAACAATTTTAAATTTATAAATGGTATTTCATCTCTAAAAGCTCAATCCTCTTTTAAAGTTTTAGAAGAACACAAGCCTTTCGTTTTGCAGCCTCCAACAGATGAAAAACTAGAATTACAGGTGGGATATGACTTTAGTCATGGAAATACAATCAGCCCAATAAAAGGGCTATTAGCTACTTTATGGCCTAATAATGAAAATTTAGCACAAAGGTACCCCGTAAATTTACATACATGTTGTCCTAATATCCCCTTAGATATCATGGTTTATCCTGATACTAAGTGGACACTGCAATTAGCATTTAATTACGATGGTGAAGAGTTTAACAAATTACGAGATATTTATCATGACAAATGGAAACTTAAAGAACTCGAAGCAAAAGATGATTTAAAAAAAATAAAAGGGCAATCGCAAAACCTTGATGATGATGAAAAAAAGAAACGAAAAAAATTAAGAGAAGCAAAAGCTAAAGCAAAAAAAGCTAAAGCTAAAGCAAAAAGAAAGCAATCCTACAGAAGCCAAGCTTCGCACATGATGAGTAAGACAACAAATGTAGGATTAATTGATTGTGAGTTTTCGCTCATGTGTGAGTTCGATCGTCCTCACCAAGCTTTAGAACTATCTTCAGGCATGCCGGAAATAACCGATTTCCTAAAGAAAGTAGGTGATGTAAAAGACCTTATCGAAAGTATTTTTAATGGTAAAAATGACAACACAACTAAAAATTCACCCAAAGGAAACAGTACAACAAGTGCCAGATCAAAAAGATTAAAAGATAATTTAAAGCTAAAAAATGCAAAGAAAAAAGAAAAAAGTAATTGGAGTTATGAGTTTATTCCTCCGAGCGTAGGAGTATCGGTAAGCTGGTATGCTGACCCTCCAAAAGATTTGTATACACCTGTTATGGGTACCATGATAGAAGGCGCTATAGATCTTGACCCGTTATTTGGCTTTGAAATTAAATACGATGCGTATCAATTGTTATACAAAATTAACCATCCTGCTGTATTAGCTGTTGTAGCGACCTTAGATATTTTAGATGAAGCCCTTGGAGATGATTTTAACATTAATCTTGATCTGATTATTACTTCAGAAATTAGCGGTTCGCTCAAAGGTACTATCAATACGGCTGAAGGAAGTAAATATACGGAACGATTAATGAAAGATGATGATGATTCTCCTTGTAAATTAGGTGGAAAAGTATTAATAAAATTAGTAGGGGATGTAAATGGGAATTTTGGAAACACAATTTTTGGTTTCATTAAAAGAACAGCCTATGCCAAACTAGAAGCTGAAATTATGTCTGGAATTTCAATAGAATGCGTCACTAAAGCTGATAAAGATGGTATTTATATTGAACCAGAGATTAAATTTGAAGGTTTTGTACTTAGTGCAAAAGTTGATGCTGGTATTGTTGATCCCCCTGTTGATGATACAGAACTATCAGAAGCAGACGGTCTTCATTATACCGCTGAAGGCAGAATTGTAATACTTGATCCATACGAATGGCAAACTGGGTGGAAACTTCCATTATTATCGATATAAAATGAAAAAAAATGAAAAAAAAGATTTTAACATTATTAATATTAAGCATCAGTTTAATAAGCTGTAATTCACAAGAAAAAAATATCATGACAGAAAATCCTTTATTGAAAAATATAAAAAAATACGACTTCGAACCTATCTATGATTTAAAAGTCGAAACCGTTTACAATTACGATATCTGGATAAATGATATACTCATATTAAGTAAACATAGTAATGATATGAGCTACAATAGTACTATTGCTACACCAACTATTTTAAAATCGGGTAAACAATCATTAAAAGTAAAAATTTACCCTTACAAACCGATAAAAAAAGAAGGAAATGAAGGAAATGAAGGAAATGAAGGTCTACCGCAGAAAAACTATCTAAAAAATGGTATAGAATTTAACCTTAAGCTTGAACAATCATCATGGATAAAAGGTGGCGGTGGCAGAGAAGAGCCTAAAGAAGTTTTAACTTACGAACTCCCGCTTTACGAAACGGATAGTAACGGAGAAACAAATTATAATAAACCTATTGACTATAGTACGCAAAGTGAACTTACAAAAGAATTTACTTTTATTGCCAAAGTTCCCTATGAATTAGAAGGTTGGGAAAATAGTGAAGACTTAACCAAAATAGATTCATTAGAGCTAAAAGAGAATGTATTAAAGTTTTATCAAAATTTTAGAAGTGCTTTCGAAAATGGAGATAGTGATGCGTATATCAATTATATCTCAAAAGCAGAATATCAAATGTTTCAATGTTATTATCCCCCATTATCACAAGCAAAAGAAAAAAGTAGAAAATGGATCGAATTTGCTTCAAAAGGAAAAGTTTTTGAACCTATAGAAAGTGGCAAATTACAATTTAGTGGTAATGGTAAAGTTGTTAGTATTAGAGGTGTAAAATCGTGGGATAAAAACGAAGGTGTTTTACGTTATCGATATACCAAAAATGGTTTTAATTATGTACTGGTTTTTGATATCTTTTTGCATAAACCAAAAGGCTCTAAAAACTTTGAAATTGTTTGGTACAATATGTTAGACAAAAACTTTTTTAAGAGGGAAGCAAAATGACAAATCTAAAATGGATGTCTTTTTCCCTTTTATTTTTTCTTGTGAGCAGTTACTCCCAAGAAAAAGTAGAAAAAATAATGAGTGCTGAATACAAAGACAAAATAAAAAATAATTATAAAAATGTTAAATCATATGATTATAATCCTATCTACCAAGTTCGCTATGAAAATTATAACTGTCCGATGGAACTATATGTCAATGATGTATTGGTTGTTTATTTAGCAGGAGATGGAAGATCAGCAGGTGAACAAATCGTACAAGTTCCTCAATATATACTTAAAACTGGACAACAATCTATTCGAGTAAAAATTTATCCTTTACTAGATAAAAATAGAAATTTCCAAAAATTTGTTTCTCGAGATGCTGAATTAAAAATTAGAATAACGCATCAAGATTATGAAAGAGAAAAAACTAATGAGTGCAAAGAAGTTTTTAAAGCTGAATTGCCTAAAATAGAACATGATCTTCCTTTTATAGAATTAAAAAGAGAATTTACCGCTACAGTACCGTATGAATTAGAAGGATGGAGCAAAGGAGTTGATTTGAGTGAAGAAAAGCCAGAAGAATTAGAAAAAGAAGTTAATGAAAGACTAAAAGAAGTTGCAGCTTTATACCGAAATAAAGATATTGGAGGCTTAGCTAAAGAACATTATAACAGAGTAAGAGAATTTGATCAGGCATATTATTTTAACACCAAAGAAAGTTCAGCATCGTGGGAAAGCGAAATACAAGAAGCGCTAAATGAATCAAAAAGTATCGAAGTACTAAGTGGCAAAATGAAATTAATGGCAAACGGGAAACTTGTTACGGTACTAATAAGCGATGGCGCTTTTAAAAATAAATCAATTATTCGAAGTGATGTTGGTGATTATTATGATTTTTACCCTCAATACTTCTATCGCCCTAGTCCCGGAGCAAAACTTGAAGTGATTAGATAAAATAAATATAATGCAATTAAATTATAAATTCTTCTGGTTTTTTAGTATGATGCTTATGCTACAAAGTAGTTGTGCACAAAACACTAAAAAACCAGAAAACATGAGTACTGAATACAGAGACAAGATCAAAAATATTTATAAAAATGTAAAATCATACGATTATAATCCTATCTATCAGATACGTTTTGATAAATATAACTGTCCTGTTGAATTTTATATTAACGATATACTAGTTATTTATTTGTCTGGTAGTGGTAAATCGGCAGGAGAGCAACATATTGAAATACCTCAATATATTCTTAAAAGTGGAATCCAAACTATTGCAGTAAAAATTTATCCTTTATTAGATAAGAATAAAAATTTTGAAAAATTTGTCTCTAGAGATGTCAAATTGAAATTAAGAATAGTATATGGCGACTATGAGAAAGAACTAAAAAATGGCGCTAAGAATTTCAAAGAAGTATTAAGTGCTGAATTACCTGAAATAGATCAAGACATACCTTTTATAGAATTAAAAAAAGAGTTTGATGCTATTGTACCATATGAATTGGAAGGATGGAGTAATGGTAACGATTTAAGCAAAGAAGACCCAGAAAAACTTGAGCAAGAAGTAAAAGAAAGAATTAAAGAAATTGCTGATTTTTACAAGAATAAAAACATTGAAGCATTAGCCAAAGAACAATATAATAGATCTAAAGAAATTGAACAATCTTTTTACATGAATAAAAAAGAAAAATCAGAAGAATTAATAAATGAATTACAAGAAGCGCTAAATGAATCAAAAAGTATTGAAATAATGGATGGTAAAATGAAATTAATGGCTAATGGTAAACTAGTGACCATACTTGTAAATGATGGTACTTTTAAAGATCAAGGTGTTATTAGAAGCAGAGTTGAAGGTGGATATTCTGATTTTTACCCTCAATACTTCTATCGCCCTAGTCCAGGAGCAAAGCTTGAAGTGATTCGATAAAATAAATATAATGCAATTAAATTATAAACTTTTCTGGTTTTTGAGTGTAGTGCTAATACTGCAAAACAGCTGTGCACAAAACAATCAAAATATAAATCAAAATATGAAAAAGTTAATAGAAAATCTAAAAAAATATGATTATGAACCAATATATCAAGTTAAGGTAAAAAGTAATTTATCGTATACAATCGCAATAAATGGCATTCCAATTCTTAATAAATATGAAGAAGATTTAATTTTTTCTGGAAACAATATCAATAATTGTATTCAAAAAAGCGGAGTACAGAAAATAGACATTAAAGTATTTCCTCCAATGAAAGAGGATGGTACTTTCGAAGATTATATTGGAAATAATTCATTTGAGCTAACTATTGAACAAACTGCATGGGATCGTAATGGTAATTTAGAAAAACCAAAAAACATCTCTACGTACCATTTACCAAAAATTGACTTATCCCATTTAAAAAATTATTCTTACACTCATGATTTTGAAGCTAATGTTCCTTATAAGCTAATAGATTGGAATGAAGGAGAAAAATTTGATCTTAAAGATAGCTTAAAATTAAAAGATCAGGTATTTCATTTTTATGAAAAATTAAAATATTACTTTGAGAATAAAGAAGGAGAGAATTATTCGAACAGTCTTCAGAAAGGACTATTTAATATATATCAAGCTAGTTACTACACTAAAAAACAGGCTTTAGACAACTATACTAACAAAATTGAATTCATCAATAATGAAGAGATTAGTTTATCGGCATTTGAAAATTATAAAGTTCAAATCTTAGGCAATAATAATAATTTAATAAGTTTAAAAAGAATAGATGGCTATAATATTGGCGAAGGAATTCTAAGAAGATACTATACCAAAAATAATGTCGAAAAAGTTCAGATTGATGATATAATTTTATACAAACCGAAAGGAAGTGAAGATTTTGAAGTAATATGGTACATGAATCAAATGAAAGGGGCTTCCATGTAAAACTTTATATTACTGCAACAATACAGTAATAGCTTTAGAAAGTTTATCAGGTCATAATAAAGGAAATTCAATGTTTTCATATCAGTTTATAAATAATTCCGGAGCAAAAGTTATTGAATGGAATAATTTATTTTTACATATCCCAAAAGGCTCAAAAGAATTAGAGATAATACGTTAAATGAAAATCATAAATAAGTTATACTACCTTTTCCTTCTATTTTTTCTTGTGAGCTGTAACTCACAAGAAAAAACAGAAAATATCATGAGTACTGAAGAAAGAATTACATATATATCAAGTAAAATAAAAAAATACAAGGATGAGCCTTTATATCAAATAGAAATTGAAACTTTAAACAATTTTGAAATTTTAATTAATGGCTTTCCTGTTTATACACACAATCATTTATTACCAGGCACAATAAAATTAAACATTAATCCAGCACTACTAAAAAGCGGCTCTCAAAATCTAGAAGTGAAGTTATATCCTAGATATAATTCACAAAACATTCAAAATGAATTTTTAAGTAATAAAGATTCATTTATTCTAAAAATGGAAAAGACTTCATGGAAGGACGGAAGTTTAGAAGAACCTGAACTTATTATAAATTATGAGCTCCCAAAATATAAAACTGATAATCATGGAGAACCTGACTACGAAAAACCTATTGATTACAGTAAACAGAATGAATTAATTAAAAATTTTAATTTCACAGCTAAAATACCATATGAATTAAAAGGATGGTCAGAAAGTGAAGATCTTAGTAAAGTAGATAAAGAAATTTTAATGAATAAGATTTCAAATTTTTATTATACAGCTATTGATGCTTTTAAAGCAAAAAATTATGATTATTTAAATACTTTATATTTAAATGCTGATATTGAATGGTATCAATCAGAATATTTTTCAAAAGAAACTATTAGGAAATTTCAATCAAAAGAAGGACGCAAAGGCAAATCAATATCAACGACAAAAGCAAATACGACTTTATATGAACAAAAAATGTTTTCCCAAAAAGATAGTAAATTAGAATTATATTGCGATAATAGAGTAATAAGACTTGTTCATTCATCAGGACCTAATAAAGGAAATTCAGCTTTTGGGTATGAAGACATTGACCAAAATGGAATGAAACGTGAAATTTTTATTGACCTCTTTTTACACATTCCAAAGGGCTCAAAAGAACTAGAAATAATACGTTAAACAAAAATCACTTTTTCCTTTTATTTTTCTTGTAAGTTGCAATTCACAAGAAAAACAAAACTATAAATATTGATTTCAAAGAAGAAAAGAACTTTTAGAATTCTTTTTAGTAGTAAAAAATCCCATTTCAAAATGGGATTTTTTTATGCATAATTGCTACTATTTTAAAAGTACACAACTTATACCCTTTCAATTTTACAAATAAAACAACAAGCTTCTGAATTTCTTGCGTGAAGATATTCCACATCGCTTTTTGTTTCGAAGATTTCAGCGATTAGCAAATCGATATCATGATCACCAACTAATTTCGTGAAAATCATTTTTTGTTCTTTGTTGTAGCCGATTAGTGATAACGGGAAATTTTCTTTGTCTGCTTTTATTTCTTTGGGGAAATTGTAAATATCCGAATACTCCTGTACTTCATTTTTGTGAATAAATATAGGTCCTGATTGATTAAAGGCGTTGTTTTCTGAAAACGGACTATAAGCAAAAACCAAACGAATATCCTGACCGACATTAAATGGTTTCAACGAAATTCGGCACGGTCCTTTTCCGGTTGCTAATTGCTCGTAAACCTTATTACCAAAATTATCAATATTTGTTTCCCGAATTTGGCTTACAAACGCTGCAGACAAAGGAACAATTTTAAATTTTTTCATGTTTTATATGTTTTAAATCTAAACAAATTTATACCGTGTCCCTGCTATTAAAAATCCGTTTCTTGCTCAATTTCGCCTCGATTCCCGACAGGATGGCTATAAAAAATAGTTGAAATTCTAATTGTATATTTTTTCATAAGACATTTATAATGTATAACTTAGTGTATATCTTTTTTTTTAAAATAAATTTTACTATTAAAATTAACATCAATAAAACGATTATAATGATGAGGTTTGGAATTTTTATAACAGCATTTCTATCTATACTAATAACTTCATGTAAATCATCCAAGGCAGCTGATTTTAAGGAATCGATGAATCAATTCGAACGCAGAGCCTTTGAGATTACGATTGGAAAAGAAGGTCCAGGAGAAAAAAAGCTTAACTGTCTGATAAAAGAGGATTACGAAGGAGCTTTAAAAGCTGTAGATCAACAGAGTAAAGAGTTTGATATGCTTATTACCGACATCAAAAAGCTTGCTACTCAAGACATTCCAAAAGGCGAATCCCTTAAAACTGCATCCTTTGAATATTATCAAGCCCTTAAAGAACTTCATGTATTTGATAGAAAAGAAATTGAGCAGCAAGCACTCCTGAAAACACTCAAAAACGATAAATTGAAGGACGGCCTGAACAACATTATGACACTGGCAAAACAAAAAAAGCTGCTTTATGACGCAGTATTTAAGAAGGAAGCGCTCCTTCATGCTGCCAATAAAAATTTTGAAACTGCTAATGGTCTTTGACAAAGAGCTTTGACTATTCTAGTTCTAAACACTCAAAATTACAGCTTTTCAAAAAAGCTATAATCTGCTCTGCTGTTACTTCGCTGCCTTCAACTCTTAAGATTTTATCGCAGTCTTCAAGATCGAAATTACATTTGGAATTCGGTGTGAGTGTACTGAGCTTTTGAATTATTCTTTCTGCCTGTCGCTCTGCACTGACAGAGGTTTTAAATACATATACCATACTGTTTTTTTTTAAACATCATAATCCCTCTTTTCCCTCAAGCCAGTACCCATGTGCGGTTAATTTACCCGAAATTTTACCTTTCAGCATCTTCCTAATTGCCTTGACAGATTTTGTATTACCTGCCAGAATAAAAGAAGCATTGTTCCAATTTCCAGTCTGTAAAACAGGCATATCGGCCAGCCATTCCGGATTTTGAAAAAAGCCATCTTTTGAAACTACAGTATAATTTTTGAAATTCAGGAGCTCCGGCACAGCTGTATTCTCTTTATCCAGTTCAAAATAAAATTGATATTCATGACCGTTTTTCTCTAAAACAGGAAGCAGCGAGCAGGCAAGCGCCAGTGCGGTTTCATCACCAAAAAACACATATTTTGATACCGATGGATCGTAATACTTTTGATTTTTCAGTATGCTTATATTGATTTTATGGCCTTTTTCTAATCCGCGCATATAATCACTTCCAGGATATCTTCCGTGCAAGTGGACGACAAAATCCATTATACCAGCTTTAGTGTCCGAATAGGCTGCGGTATATCTTCGGATTTCAGTATCACTTACTCTGATATCCATATGGGATCCGGGTTTAAATGCAAATTTTGTAAAATCTCCTTTGAATCGAATCTTCTTAACTCCTTGAGACAAATTCACTGTATCGATAACTTCCATTTTAGGAAGTTTTGGTAAAAACAGCTTATCAACGGTATCTAATAACCATTTTGGTGCTTTAGGCATAATCACATATTTTATTGCAGCAAAGAAACACAATGCGGTTAAGGAGCTGACGAATAAAAGACGGTAATTATTGGACTATTCGCGGAATTTATTTCGGAACGAAAGCGGTGTATCTCCCGATACTTTTTTAAACAATCTTGAGAAGTAGGTGTGATCTTCAAAACCTAAATTACCGGCAATAACTTTTACATCATTATTGGTGTAATAAAGTATTCGTTTAGCTTCCATCACAATTCTGTCTTGAAGCCAGTAGGTTACGGAATAACCGGTGCTTTTTTTCACGCAGTCATTTAAATGTGATGTAGTGATATTGAGTTTCTCAGCAAAAAAAGATGGCGGCTCCAATATGGAATAAGAAGTAATTAATTTTTGAAATTTTAAAGTTATAGCTCCCGCCTGAAGTACCTTTTGTTTTGGTTTGGCTGTAGCATCGGCAGCTAAATTTACTATTCGATAAACAAGTGAAAGGAAAAGTCCGTTTATAATCTGTTGCCTGTTTAGAAGCGCAGCCGTAAAAGATCTATGCAGAAGTGATGCCGTTTCAATGATATCCTGATCCTCAAAATCAGAAAGTTTAAAAATCTGTTCTTTGATCTGAAGATTCTGGAAAATATCATTACACTCATTGGGAATCAGAAAAGGTGCTGACGTAATAAAATAGCCTTCTGATTTTTCATCATAATTCTTCAGGGAATGAACCTGATAAGGCTTTACGATCATCAACGACATTTCTGAAATAGTTACTTCTTCCATATCAATAATGAAATCAACATGACCTTTGGTTAAGAGCGCGAAAACAAAATATTCATCACGATGTGTTTCAAAAGGATCTTCAGAAAGCTGGTAACTCTTGCGCATTTTTTCCTGATCTGCAAGAGGGAATTTTAATAAATCTATTCCTCCAACTGCTCCGGGGTTTTGCGAATGAACATATATTTTATTCTTTTTTTGCATAAACTTGAACGCTGCCAGATGAATTTAGATTTTATATACCGTAAATTTATTATTTCAATTGAAACTACCCAATTTTTTCACAGATCTGGGATCTGAAATTTAATAGTTATTAATTTATACTAGCCCATCATTTCGTTAATAAATTACTTTTATTCTTTTATTTCCCTTAACGTTTATTAAATTTATCCGGCAAATAACTAACTTATTTCTCAATAATTAGAAGCATATGGAACAATTAAAAGTATATTTTCAAACAAAACTTCAATTAACCGATGATTACT
>NZ_MUGW01000059.1 GCF_002217285.1 Flavobacterium hercynium
TTTATATACCTATTTTTATACTTTTTTTAAGTATACAAAACTTTTATGCACAGACTTCAAAGACTCCAAAAAAAATAATTGTCGAAAATTCCGACTGGTCAGATTACGATCAAATTAATGTACCTGATGCCCTTTTGCTTTCAGGTAACGTAAAAGTAAATCATGATGGTGTTGTACTAACGTGCAACAAGGCGTACTTTTTTCAAAAAGAAAACTACCTAAAAGCCTTTGGTAATGTGCAATTAGTGCAGGGAGATACTTTATTTTTGAATAGTAAATATGCCGAATACAATGGAAATTTAAAAAAAGCTTTTGCAACCGGTGATGCCGTTATGAGTTCTCCTGATGCTACATTACAAACTGACACGATAAATTTTGATAGAAATGTACAACAGGTTTTTTACAATACTAAAGGTACAATTATAAATAAAGACAATACGCTGGTTAGTAAATCAGGAAGGTATTTTGTGACTGAAAAAAAGTTTCAGTTTCTAACTGCTGTTACGATTACAAATCTAAAATACGTTATAAAATCCAATCACCTTGATTATTACAGTAATTCCGGACATTCCTACTTGCTTGGACCTTCTACTATTACAAGTAAAGCCAATTACATTTATACCGAAAAAGGATTTTACGACACGAAGAAAAACCTCGCTCATTTTGTGAGAAATTCTTATATCAAATATGATGACCGAAGGATCGAAGGCGACAGTTTATATTACAATCGAAATACTGAATTTGCCTCGGCAACCCGAAATGTAAAAATTACGGATTCTATTAATCGTGGTATTGTCAAAGGACATTATGCTGAAGTTTTTAAACTGAAGGATTCTATGTTTGTAACCAAAAGAGCAGTTGCGATTAATCTTGTAGAAAACGATTCGGTTTACATTCACGGAAAAAAATTAATGATCACCGGAAAAGAAGGCGAACGCATCATTAGAGCTTTTAACAATGTTCGATTTTTTAAAGTAGACATGAGCGGTAAATGCGATTCGATTCACTCTGATTCTAAAACGGCTTTGACAAAACTAATTGGAAACCCGATTCTTTGGAATGGTGAAAACCAAATTACAGGTGATGTCATGCATTTGATTGGTGATAATAATACTAAGAAATTAGATTCCTTAAAAGTACTAAACAACACCTTTATGGTTTCCCGGGATACTCTCGGCACTGGATTTAATCAGGTCAAGGGACTTAATTTGTACGGAAAGTTTAAAGAAGGAAAATTACATGATGTTGATGTAATCAAAAATACTGAGGTTATCTATTACATGCGAAATGATGCTAATGAACTTATTGGTATTAATAAAAATGTAAGTAGTAAAATAAACCTGCTTTTAGAAAATAATGCTGTAGAAACCATTACGTTTTTCAATAAAGTAGATGGCGATATTTACCCCGAAGCTGATTTACCTGAAAATGCCAGGAAACTAAAAAATCTTAAGTGGCGAGGTGATGAACGAATAAAATCCAAAGATGATATTTTTACTGCGGAGGATAATGAACTCAACGATAAAATGCTTCAACAGCAAAAAGACGATAATGTAAAAGAAAATGTTCCTATGAAAGTTCGAAAAGAGACATTGAATTACGACAAAAAGAAGCCTGCCACTAAAGCAAACACAAATACGGTTAGCAAGACTAAAAAATAGCTTTTCGCAATAAGTCATTCAGTAGCAACAAAACTTTACATTAAAAGTGTAAGCTTAATTTTTACTTTACATGACTTTAGACAAAATTTCACGATTATTGTAGTAAAATACAACTGTCTTTTTTAGCTAAAAACGGAACGTTTAAATTAAGCCATTCCATTGGCAAATTAGCACCTAAAAAAAATGAATTCAGATTTTATAAAATACCAGGCACAGACTTCTCCTTATCCTTTAGGAATGGAGGTTTCTCACGCCATTGGTTCTTATATTTACGATACCAACGATAAAAAATATTTAGATTTCGTAGCCGGAGTTTCTGCCTGTACATTGGGGCATCAGCATCCAAGAGTTAATCAGGCTATCAAAGATCAGCTAGACAAATATTCGCATGTCATGGTTTATGGCGAATATTCACAAAGCCCAGCTGTTCAATATTGTAAATTACTAGCTTCACTCCTGCCGGAATCTTTAAACAAAACATATCTGGTAAATTCAGGAACAGAAGCTATTGAAGGTGCATTAAAATTAGCAAAAAGAACTACAGGACGCAGTCAGCTTATTTCCTGCCACAATGCGTATCATGGTAATACGATGGGATCAATGAGTGTAATGGGTTTCGAAGAACGCAAACAAGCTTTTCGTCCCTTATTGCCTGATGTAGATTTTATCACTTTCAACAACGAGGAAGATTTACAAAAAATAACAACAAGAACTGCTGCCATTTTATTAGAAACTATTCAGGGAGGCGCAGGTTTTATTGAACCTCATGATAATTTTCTGCAAAAAGTACGCAAACGCTGTGATCAAGTTGGTGCTTTAATGATTGTAGACGAAATTCAGCCAGGCTTTGGACGAACAGGAAAGTTATTTGGTTTTCAGAACTATGACGTTGTTCCGGATATGGTAGTAATGGGAAAAGGAATGGGCGGAGGAATGCCGGTTGGTGCTTTTACTGCTGCTGCTGAAAAAATGGACTTACTTACTGAAAATCCTAAATTAGGGCATATAACAACCTTTGGAGGTCATCCTGTCATTGCGTCAGCTTGTTTGGCTACTTTGCAGGAATTAACCGAGACTAACTTAATGCAGGAAGCTTTAGACAAAGAAAAATTGTTTAGATCGCTTTTGGTACACCCTTTGATAAAGGAAGTACGAGGTAGAGGATTAATGCTTGCGGCAATGACCGAAACGGCTGAAATAACGAATGAGGTTATTTTAAAATGTCAGGATGAGGGTCTGATTTTATTTTGGCTTCTTTTTGAAGGATGTGCCATACGAATAACACCTCCATTAACCATTTCTAATGAAGAAATAAGAGAAGGATGTGCAATAATTCTCAAAATCATGGACGAAATTGTTAAAAAGCAAGAAAAAGTTTAACTAAGCTCTGTTAAAAACAAATATTAATATACAAATAATATAAATCTTTATTTATATTTATTCATTAAAAATAAAAACAGAATAAAATTCTGTCCATATTGTTAATTAAATTGTTCAAAACAATTAATTTACGCCCCGCTGAAAAGAATATGGTTGCCTAATTTTATAATAGGCTAATTTCAAATATAGAAAGTATGCAATTAAGCAACGAAGAAGAAGATTATAACCTATCCTTATCCAAATTCGAGTCTATGTTAAAAACTAACAAAGTACTCTTTTTTGACTCTGAAGAATTTGAAGAAATAATTCTTCATTATTTAGATATAGGTAAGGCTAATTTAGCAAAGAAAGCCTTAAAACTTGCATTAGATCAGCACCCAAAATCTACAGGCTTAAAATTAGTACAAGTAGAAATGTTGGTATATGATGACAAACTCGAAATTGCTGAAAAGCTATTGAACGAGCTGTATGCAATTGAACCTAACAACGAAGAAATTTACATCCAGAAAGCTAATATTTGTTCTAAAAGAGATCAACACGAAAAAGCGGTAGAATTACTTAAAATTGCCCTGCAATATACGGACGACTACGCTGATGTGTACAACTTGATTGGAATGGAATATCTTTTTATGGATAATCTGGAAATGGCAAAAGATAGTTTCATCAAATGTCTTGAAGAAGATTTAGAAGATCAATCTGCTTTATATAACGTAGTTTACTGTTTTGAATTTTTAGATCAGAATCAGGAAGCTATTCTGTATTTAACAGATTACATTAACAAAAATCCATATAGCGAAATTGCCTGGCATCAGCTTGGGCGCTTGCATTATGGTGTAAAAGAATATGAAAATGCGATTCGTGCTTTTGATTATGCTACTCTGATTGACGATGAATTTCTGGGTGCATTCATGGAAAAAGCAAAAGCGTATGAGCGTTTAAAACAATACAACAAAGCTATTGAAAGCTACAATCGTACTATTGAATTAGACGATGCAACGTCTTATGCTTTATTGCGAATTGGTAAATGTTACGAAAAATTAGGTAATGCTGTAAAAGCGCTGCAATACTACAATCAAACGGTACATGAAGATCCTCTTTTGGACAAAGGATGGATTGCAATTACCGATTTTCATGTTCGCCAAAAAAACTTTCAGAAAGCATTATTTTTTGTCAATAAAGCATTAGCTATAGACAATCAAAATCGTTTATACTGGAAACGTTATGCTACGATCAATAAACAAATGAACTTTTTTGAAGAAGCTGAATTTGGTTATAGAAAAGCTGTAGAATTTGGTGATCATGCATTAGATACCTGGTTGTACTGGGTTGATATTTTGCAATTTTTAGGAGAATTTGAAAGTGCAGTTCAAACTTTACTGCAAGCTTCAGAATACTTTCCGGAAGAGAATGAAATCGAATACCGCCTGGCTGGATTGTACTTTATGATTCAGGACATTACAAAAGCGAAATTCCATTTGAGTAATGCATTGCGTTTGAACTTTGATAATTATATTTTAATTGAAGATTTATTTCCTGTAGTATGGGCGAAAAAATCAGTTCAAAATTACATTGCAAAACATAAGAAATAATAATGATTGACACTTTAAAGAGACGATTTGGTTTATTAGGCCGCAATATTAGCTATTCTTTTTCTAAAGGATATTTTACTGAAAAATTTAATAACGAAGTTTTCTTTGGTAACACCTACGAAAACTTTGACATTGATGAAATCAGTCATTTTAGTGGACTATTAAAAAACAATCCCGATTTAAAAGGTTTAAACGTTACTATTCCATATAAAGAACAAGTTTTACCTTTTTTAGACAAATTATCAAAAAAAGCTGCTTTAATTGGCGCTGTAAACACGATAAAATTTACTAAAAGCGGAAAGCTTAAAGGTTACAATACGGATTATTATGGTTTTAAAAAATCATTAAAACCATTATTACAGACACATCATAAAAAAGCTCTTATTCTAGGCACAGGCGGCGCTTCAAAAGGTGTCGCATTTGCATTAGATGAGCTTGGTATCTTGTATACTTTTGTTTCAAGAGAAGCAAAAGAAAATATTATTGATTATAATTTAATCAATGCTACTACTTTTGATAATTTTCAAATTATCATAAATTGTACTCCTGTTGGTACAAGTCCTAATATCGAGGCTTGTCCTGACTTACCATATGAATTTTTCACAGAAAAGCACATTGCTTACGATCTGATTTACAATCCAGAAGAAACTCAATTTTTAAAGAATGCCAAAAAACATGGCGCTACTATAAAAAATGGGTATGACATGCTTATCTTTCAAGCAGAAAAAGCCTGGAAAATCTGGAATAAGTAAACCTTCTGTTTTTTAGCATTCACCCAATAGCTGTTTTGTTGTTTTTAATTTAAAATTTTGATAATCAAAATTTAAATTTACTTCAAAAAAATGGCCAATTTTCTTGTATCATATTCTTAAAATAACACAATAAATAAGAATTTCATCGTAAAATCAAGTATTAACAAAGGATTTATTTTGTATTTAGAATCTCCTTTAGTATCTTTCGCTCTCTTAAAATAAAAAAAACCTTATACATTTAAAATGTTAGAAGAAAAGAATGATAACCTGCAAGAAGCAGACGGAAAATTAGAGATCAATTCAAGTGATACTACAACTAACGATGCAATTGAAACATTAGATTCTGAAACAGCATCTGAGAATGTAATCGATCCTACTACTGAAGATCAGGCAACAACTGCTTCAGAAGAAACGGACGATCAACATCAGACCGCATTAGACGCTATAACAAATTCAAATGCAGAAGAAAGTGAAGACGAAACGCTTAAAGAGCGCCATGATCTTCCTATGCAGGATTACGACACTTTTTCATTAGACGCACTTGTTGATGAATTGAAAAAGCTTGTTGAGTCAGATAAAGTAATGTCTGTGAAGGATCATGTTGAAGAAATCAAAAAATCATTCTTACTACAATACAATCATCTAATAGAGGAGAAAAAAGAAGAGTTTAATGCTTCTAAACAAGATCCAAATGAAGAATTTGAGTATCACTCTCCATTAAAATCTAAATTCGATGAATATTATAATGTTTTTAGAGAAAAAAGAAATATTCATTTTAAGCATTTACAAACCAACTTAAAATCAAATTTAGATACCAGACTTGCTATTGTTGAGGAGTTAAAAGAACTTATCAATCCGCAGGAAAATATTAAAGATACGCTTAAACATTTTAATGATTTAAGAGAACGTTGGAAAAATGCCGGATCTATCCCAAAAGACAAATACAACCACGTTTGGAATAATTACCACTTTCATGTAGAAAATTTCTATGATTATCTGCACCTGGATCGTGAAGCAAGAGATTTAGATTTTAAACATAATCTGGAGCAAAAACAAAAGATAATCGCCCGCGTTGAAGAATTGGTTAACGAAACTGATATCAGCAAAGCTTTCCGCGAATTACAGGACTTACACCGCATCTGGAAAGAAGATATTGGTCCTGTTTCCAAAGAAAATCGTGATGCCATCTGGACTACTTTTAGTGAATTGACTAAAAAAATTCATGATAAAAGAGAACTTTTATTTGAAAGCCAAAGAGCAAACGAGCAACAAAACCTGGAAGCTAAAAAAGAAATCATTGCTAAAATTGAAGTGTTAGGTACTGAAAAAGTAAATTCACATTCACAATGGTTAGTGCAAATACAAAAGGTAGAAGCACTTAGAAGCGAGTTTTTTGCTGCCGGAAAAGTACCAACAGAAGTTAACGAACAAACCTGGTCAGCATTTAAAACTGCTGTGAGAAACTTTAATTCTTTTAAAAATTCATTTTACAAAGACATTAAAAAAGATCAAAACGATAACTTAAATAAAAAAATGGCACTTGTAGCTAAAGCAAAAGAACTACAAGAAAGCACTGATTTTACTGTTACAACTCCGGTAATGAAGCAAATTCAGGAGGAGTGGAAACAAATTGGTCATGTTCCTAAAAAATATTCAGACAAAATCTGGAAGGAATTTAAAGATGCCTGCAACCATTATTTTGACAAACTAAAAGAGCATAAATCAGAAGAAAACGGTGATGAAGTTGCTGCTTTTGACAATAAAAAAGCATATTTAGACACGTTGCGTGCTTTCCAATTAACAGGAGAACACAAAACAGATTTAGACGCGATTAAACTGCATATCGAAACCTGGAAAGGATTCGGAAAAGTACCTTTTGCAAGACGTCATATTGAAGGAAAATTTAATAAAATATTAGATGCCCTTTTCGAGAAATTAAGCTTAAGCAAAAAAGAAACTGAAATGATGCGTTTTTCTAACCGTCTTGATTCATTATCTGAAAACAATGATACACGTAAGTTAGACAACGAAAAAATCTTTTTAATGCGTAAAATTGAAGAGGTGCAAAATGAAATTTTTCAGTTAGAGAATAATATTCAGTTTTTCACCAATACGAAAAATGCTAAAAAAGAAAACTCAATTGTTCTTGAAGTACGCAAAAACATAGCCATTCACAAGGAAAGCCTTGAAGTATGGAAAGACAAATTGAAACAATTACGTAATCTGGGTCAAGAGTAACGTTCTCAGTTTCTGAAATAACTTAAAAAAGGTGTAATGATTTTCATTGCACCTTTTTTTTGTTCTTTTTTTACTGCAAAACTTGGGATGATTACTGTGTATTTATTATAACGCAGATGACGCGGATTCGCTTTGCGAAAACGCGGATTTATACGGATTTTATCTACTTATTTTTATGCGCTCGTTTTAACTTGAAACATTAAACCTGAAACCTCAAACTTGAAACATTAAACTAAAAACCTAAAACATAACATTCTCTTGAAATTTCATAAAACTATTCTGTAAAATATTGAGTATATTTGATAATCACATTATCTGTTGATAATCAAAAACTAAAATTATTAATCTTAATAACAACGAAAATGAAATTTACAAGAAAAGCAAATGCCAACTGGCAAGGTACCGGAATGGAAGGAAAAGGTTCTATAACTACACAAAGTACTACTTTAGATAAGGCTCAATTATCATTTAAAACAAGATTCGACCAAGGCGTTGGCACAAATCCTGAAGAACTTATTGCTGCAGCGCATTCAGGCTGTTTTACCATGCAATTAAGCTTTTTGCTTAACGAAGGTGGTTTTACTGCAGATGATCTTGCTACAGAAGCGACAGTAACTTTTGAGGACGGATCAATTACTTTGATTCACTTAGATCTAAAAGGAAAAGTGCCTTCAATTTCAGCTGAGGAATTTGAAAAAACAGCTGCTAAAGCAAAGGAAATTTGTCCAATATCCAAATTATTGAATACTACAATTACATTGACTGCTACTTTAGTAAGCTAAAAAAGTCAAAGCATAAAAAAAACCATTCCGCATAGCGGAATGGTTTTTTTATATATTCAAAACAAGTCTGATTACATTGTTGCTTTTAATGCTTTTGCCTCAGCAGTCATTTCTAAAGCTTTGTAAACTCCTAATAATGTTTTAGATACATCTGTATTTTTAGGATCTAACTCATTTGCTTTTTTAAGGTAAGGAATAACCGCTTTAAAAACACCTTCTCTTTGTGCTTTTAATACATCATAACGCTTCATATCTTTAGCAGAAGTTCCCAATTTGTTCATTTCATCAATGATTGGTTTCTCAGCTTCTAATTTTAAAGCTGCAAGGTTAAGATAAGCGTTTGTATAATTAGGATTGATTTCGATCGCTTTTAAATAATATTTTTCAGCGTCAGCAGCGTTTTTAGCATTTGCACTAATAACGCCTAAGTTAAAAACTAAATCAGCATTTTTTGGATCTTTCTCTAAAGCTTCGTTTACTAATTTTTTGTAAGTATCAAAGTCTTTAGTTTCCAAATATAAATTTGCTTCTGTTAAAAGTAAAGAAGAATCATCCGGATTTGTTTTTCTTGCATCTGAGATCGCTTTTTTAGCATCTTCGATACGTCCTTTTTGAACTAAAATCAAAGCTAAGTTTTTATAGATCTCACCTCTTTTAGAAGGAATAGCTTCTGTTTTTGGGTTTTCGTGAGTTCCAAGTTTTACAGCTAAATCTCTGTCTTTAGCATTACTAAAACCATCTTCGTTACCGTTAGCTTTATTTGATGCTGTATAACTAGTTCCTTTTCCTGAGAAATTAACTTTCTTTAATTCTTCATACATTGGTAACGCAGTATCGAAATCCTGAGCATTTACCGCTGTTGAAGCAGCGTAGTAAAGGTTAACAGTATCTTTTCTGTCTAATAAGTAAGCATCATATAATTTTTTTGCTCCTTCAGAATGTTTGTTTGCCTGTGTATCAGCGATTGCTGAATTAATCAATTTACCTTTAATATCTGTAATTGAAGCAGCTGCCTGAGTAGAATATTTAACTTTTCCAGAAGCTTTTTCAATTTCAATTAATTGTTTGTAGCTCTCAGCAGAAAGAGATAAATTTTTACCTGTATCAACACTTTTATTCGCTAACTCTAAATAAGCGTTACCTTTTACAAAGTAAAACTGCGCTTGTTCAGCCTCTTTTGCGTTAACTATTGAGTTTTCAGCATCTTTTAATATTGTAAGTGCTCCTTGAGCATCTCCACCTTTTAATGCTTTTTCAGCACCTTTTATTTGATCTTTTTGAGCAAAAGTAGCTACCGAAATCAATAATGCTGACGCAAGTATTACATATTTACTTTTCATAATATTCTAGTTTGTATTTAATTTTAATTATCCTGTGTGTTTCAATTTAATTATTCCTCAGATTCTTCTTCTTCAGCATCATCTTCGTCTTCTGCATCTCCTTCATCATCAGCATCATCATCCTCTTCTACAGTACCGTCGTCTTCAAGAACTTCTAAATCTGGTTTTACTCTTTCAATAACAGATTCTATAACGTTTCCATCTTCATCAACCACTACTTCTGCAGCATCGTCTTTCATAACTTTTGTTACAGCTGCAATAGAATCTTTACCTTTTAAGTTAATCAATCGAACTCCTTGCGTTGCACGACCCATAACACGTAAATCCTCAATAGCCATTCTGATAGTCAATCCTGATTTGTTGATGATCATTAAATCATCAGCATCTGTTACAGCATTAATAGAAATTAATTTTCCTGTTTTCTCTGTTATATTAAGTGTTTTAACACCTTTACCACCACGATTTGTAATTCTGTAAACATCTTCTCCATCATCGTCAACTAATTTGGTACGTTTTCCGTATCCATTTTCGGTTACTACTAAGATTTGAGAATCTGTAACATCATTTTTACCAACAGTAACCATACCAATTACTTCATCAGTATCGTCTTTTAGTGTAATTCCACGAACTCCGGAAGCTGTTCTTCCCATCGGACGTGTTTTAGTTTCCTCAAAACGAACTAATTTACCAGATTTAACAGCTAAAATAATTTGGCTTTCTCCGTCAGTTAATTTTGCTTCAAGTAACTCATCACCTTCTTTAATTGTAATAGCAGCAACACCATTTACTCTTGGTTTAGAATATTTCTCTAAAGACGTTTTCTTCACCTGACCTTGTTTGGTAACCATTACAAGATTATGACTGTTGATATAATCTTTGTCTTTTAAATCTTGTGTACAAATGAAAGCTTTTACTTTATCATCGCTTTCAATGTTTACTAAGTTTTGAATAGCACGTCCTTTCGCTGTTTTACTACCTTCCGGAATTTCGTAAACACGCATCCAGAAACATTTTCCTTTTTGCGTAAAGAACATCATATATTGGTGGTTGGTAGCAACAAACATGTGCTCAAGAAAATCCTGATCTCTTGTTCCTGCGCTTTTTTGCCCAACTCCTCCTCTATTTTGTGTTTTGTATTCTGTTAGGTTTGTACGTTTGATATAACCAGCATGTGAGATCGTAATTACTACATTTTCATCAGCAATTAAATCTTCTATACTTACGTCACCACCAGAATATTCAATTTGAGAACGACGTTCGTCACCGTATTTATCACGGATTTCAGCAAGTTCTTCTTTAATTAAGTTGGTTCTTAAATTAACATCCTCTAATAAAGCTTTCAAATGCTCAATTAATTTCATCAATTCTTCGTACTCCGCTCTTAACTTATCTTGCTCAAGACCTGTTAACTGACGTAAACGCATTTCAACAATAGCACGAGCCTGAATATCTGACAAATTGAATCTTTCGATTAATTTATCTCTTGCTTCTTCTGTGTTTTTAGAACCTCTTATTAACGCAATTACTTCGTCAATATTATCAGATGCAATAATTAAACCTTCTAAAATGTGAGCTCTTTCTTCTGCTTTACGCAATTCAAAACGAGTTCTTCTTACTACTACATCGTGTCGGTGCTCAATAAAATAGTGAATCATATCTTTCAGATTCAGCATTTGTGGGCGTCCTTTTACTAATGCAATGTTGTTTACACTAAATGACGATTGTAATTGTGTATACTTATATAAGGTATTCAAAACTACGTTTGGTGTAGCATCACGTTTTAAGATGTAAACGATACGCATACCTGTTCTATCCGATTCATCACGGATATTGGCAATACCTTCAATTTTTTTATCGTTAACTAAATCAGCCGTACGTTTGATCATTTCGGCTTTGTTAACCTGATATGGAATTTCAGTAACAATGATGCATTCTCTTCCGTCTACTTCTTCAAAACCAACTTTTGCACGCATTACAATACGTCCTCTACCGGTTTTAAAAGCTTCACGAACTCCTTCATAACCATATATTACACCTCCCGTTGGAAAATCAGGTGCTTTAATATGTGTCATTAATTCATCAACCTCAATATCATTATTATCAAGATACGCCAAAGTACCATTAATAACTTCTGTTAAGTTGTGTGGAGGCATATTTGTTGCCATACCAACCGCAATACCAGTAGCTCCGTTCACTAATAAGGTAGGAACTCTTGTCGGCATTACTTTTGGTTCATATAAAGTATCGTCAAAGTTTAATTGAAAATCGACAGTTTCTTTTTCGATATCTGCCATAATATCCTCAGATATCTTACGCATTCTCGCCTCAGTATAACGCATTGCTGCAGGACTGTCACCGTCGACAGAACCAAAGTTACCCTGACCATCAACTAATAAATAACGCATACTCCATTCCTGAGCCATACGTACCATTGCGTCATATACCGAAGTATCTCCGTGTGGGTGATACTTACCCAAAACTTCCCCTACGATTCTCGCAGATTTTTTATGAGCTTTATTCGAAAAAACTCCTAAGTCATACATTCCGTAAAGAACTCTTCGATGTACGGGTTTCAAGCCATCTCTAACATCAGGAAGTGCTCTCGATACGATTACTGACATCGAATAATCGATGTAAGCTGATTTCATTTCATCTTCTATGTTAATAGGAATTAACTTTTCTCCTTCAGACATAAGTTGTTATATTAAATAATTATATTAGTTTCAAAGCGTGCCAAGATACGTTTTTTTGAAATTTTTTCAGCTATTTCCCTACACTTATTTCAATGATTTATTAACAACTTTATTTTCGCTTTTAGTTAATAAATTAAGCGTTTTTTAACGCTTTTATTGTTATTTTTTTTGTCTATTAGCTGTCAGGAGATCTCGATGGGTATGGTTTTTGTTTTTCAAACACTAATTCATTAAATTTACAATTACAATTCAATTAAATATTATGGATGATAATTTTTCACCAAGAGTAAAAGATGTTATTACCTACAGTAAAGAAGAGGCCTTACGTTTAGGTCACGACTTTATTGGTACTGAACATTTAATGCTAGGCATTTTAAGGGATGGAAACGGTAAAGCCATTCATATACTTAATAACCTTGCTGTCGATCTGGACCATTTACGCAGAAAAGTAGAAATACTGAGTCCCGCTAATCAAAGCGTTGAAGTCAATGCCGAAAAGAAAAATCTTCATCTTACGCGACAGGCGGAAAGAGCGTTGAAGACTACTTTTCTTGAAGCAAAAGTATTTCAGAGCTCTTCTATTAGCACAGCACACCTGCTTTTATGTATCCTACGAAACGAAAACGATCCAACAACCAAGCTATTGAATAAGCTAAAAATAGATTATGACATAGCTAAAGAACAATATCTAAATATGACGCCAAGCGAAGAAGAATTCTTAGAAAACTTGCCAAGAAACGAATCGTATAATGACGATTCAGGACAAGATGACAGTCTTAAAGAAAGTAGTTTTAATAATCCAGCCAATAAGTCAAACAAAAAATCAAAGACTCCGGTTTTAGATAATTTTGGGAGAGATTTAACAGAAATGGCGGAAGAAGGAAAACTTGATCCGGTAGTAGGACGCGAAAAAGAAATTGAACGTGTTTCTCAAATCCTAAGCCGTAGAAAAAAGAATAACCCTCTTTTAATTGGAGAACCGGGAGTTGGTAAATCTGCTATTGCAGAAGGATTGGCTTTGCGTATTATCCAGAAAAAAGTATCTCGTATTCTTTTCAACAAACGTGTAGTAACTCTTGATCTTGCCAGTTTAGTAGCAGGAACAAAATACCGCGGTCAGTTTGAAGAAAGAATGAAAGCGGTTATGAATGAACTTGAAAAAAATGATGATATCATTCTTTTCATCGATGAGATTCATACTATTGTTGGTGCAGGCGGAGCTACAGGTTCTCTTGACGCTTCTAATATGTTTAAGCCAGCTTTAGCAAGAGGTGAAATTCAATGTATTGGTGCTACAACTCTTGATGAGTACAGACAATATATTGAGAAAGACGGTGCTTTAGAAAGACGTTTCCAAAAAGTAATTGTAGAACCAACTTCTGTTGAAGAAACTATTGCAATTTTGAACAACGTAAAAGACAAATACGAAGATCACCATAATGTAACCTATACTCCGGAAGCTATTGAAGCTTGTGTTAAATTGACAAACCGATATATGTCGGAGCGTTTTTTACCGGACAAAGCTATTGATGCTCTTGACGAAGCAGGTTCTCGCGTACATATTACTAATATTGATGTTCCTAAACAAATTTTAGATTTAGAACGTCAGTTAGAGGAAGTGCGTGAAAACAAAAACCTGGTCGTTAAAAAACAAAAATACGAAGAGGCTGCAAAACTTCGTGATGATGAAAAACGTATTGAAAAAGACCTTGCGATTGCACAAGAACAATGGGAAGAGGATTCTAAAAACAACAGAATTGAAGTAACAGAAGATAATGTTGCCGATGTTGTTTCGATGATGACTGGAATTCCTGTAAACAGAATTGCGCAAACAGAAAGTAATAAATTGGCTCAATTACCAGAGTTAATTCAAAATAAAGTAATTGGTCAAAACGAAGCAGTTTTAAAAATTGCACGTTCTATTCAACGTAACAGAGCCGGACTTAAAGATCCTAACAAACCAATCGGTTCGTTTATTTTCTTAGGTCAGACTGGAGTTGGTAAAACACAATTGGCTAAAGTTTTAGCTAAAGAATTATTCGATTCTGAAGATGCATTAGTTCGTATCGACATGAGTGAATACATGGAGAAATTTGCGATTTCACGTTTAGTTGGAGCGCCTCCGGGATACGTTGGATACGAAGAAGGTGGTCAATTGACTGAAAAAGTTCGTAGAAAACCATATTGTGTTGTTCTTTTAGATGAGATTGAAAAAGCGCATCCAGATGTGTTTAATATGATGCTTCAGGTTTTAGATGATGGTTATTTGACAGATAGTTTAGGTCGCAAAATCGACTTTAAAAACACGATCATCATTATGACTTCTAATGTTGGAGCACGTCAGTTAAAAGATTTTGGTCAGGGTGTTGGATTCGGAACTGCTGCTAAAGTAGCGCAAGCTGATGATAACTCTAAAAGCATTATCGAAAACGCATTGAAAAAAACTTTTGCTCCTGAATTCTTAAACAGAATTGACGATGTAATCGTATTCAATAGTTTAGAAAAAGCTGATATTGACTTGATTATCGAAATCGAGCTTAAAAAACTTTATTCACGTATTGCTGAATTAGGGTATAAATTAAGCTTAACTGACAGAGCTAAAGCTTTTATAGCTGACAAAGGTTTTGACAAACAATTTGGAGCGAGACCTCTAAAAAGAGCGATCCAAAAATATGTTGAAGATTCGTTAGCAGAAGAAATCATTACTTCAAAAATTCACTCAGGTGATGAAATCATGATGGATTTAAAAGATGATTCTCAAGAACTTTCTGTAGAAATACACAAAGCAGAAGAACCTAAAAACCAATAAAAAAGGTTTATTTTTTTCTAACAAAAATAACAAGCCCGTTACGTTTTCATAACATAACGGGTTTATTCTTTAGGTCAAATCCTATATTTATCAAAAGTAAATAGCTATTTTTGATTATTAAATTCTATTATAAAAAATAACGTATGCTTCAAAACAAAGTCATTTTAGGTAGCGAAGAATGGTGCTCATTTCCAGAACTTGGTATCCCGACCATCAAGGCTCGTGTCGATTCCGGAGCCAAAACTTCGGCAATGCACGCCATAAACATAGCTCCTTTTATTAAAAATGATGCCAATTGGGTGAAATTCGATATCAATCCGATTCAAAATAATACTAAGACTATCATTCATTGTGAAGCTCCGTTAGTTGATAAAAGGATTGTAAAAAGTTCAAGCGGTTTTAGAGAACATCGTTACGTAATTCAGACAAATTTAAAAATTGGTGATGTTAAATGGCCAATCGAAATGACTTTGACGAATCGTGACTCAATGGGATTCCGTATGCTTTTAGGCCGTGAAGCCATGAGCGGACGTGTATTAGTTGATCCTGAAGAAAAATATCTTTTAGGACAACCTTCTTCTGAAGCCTTAAAGGAATTGTACCAAAATTCAGAAAAAGCAACTTCCGGTTTAAGAATTGGTCTTCTGGCCAGTAATCCGGAATTGTACAGCAATAAAAGAATCATGGAAGCAGGTGAAATGCGTGGACATGAAATGCATTTCCTGAACATCAAAGAATGTTACATGAAACTGGATGCAAAAACACCTGAAATTCATTATCGCGGTGGAAAAATATTAAATCAGTTTGACGCTATTATTCCAAGAATCAGGCCTAGCATTACTTTTTATGGTTGTGCTCTAACCCGTCAGTTTGAAGCTTTGAAGGTATACTGCCTTAATTCAGCTGCTGCTATAACACAATCGAGAGACAAGCTATTTTCATTGCAATTGCTTTTGAATAGTGGAATTGACATACCAACAACTGGTTTTGCAAACTCTCCTTTGGATACTGATAATTTAATTAAAATGGTTGGAGGCTCTCCCCTAATCGTTAAACTTTTAGAAGGAACCCAAGGAAAAGGTGTTGTATTGGCTGAAACCAAAAAAGCAGCAGAAAGTGTTATCAATGCTTTTAAAAGCTTAAATGCTAATATCTTGGTTCAGGAATTCATCAAAGAAGCAAACGGAAAAGATATCCGTTGTTTTGTAATCGACGGTAAAGTAGTTGCTGCTATTCAGAGAGAAGCAATGCCAGGTGAATTTAGAGCTAATATTCATCTTGGAGGAACAGCATCTGTGATAAAAGTGACTCCTGAGGAAAAAAAGATCGCCATTAAAGCTGCAAAGGCAATGGATTTGAAAGTTGCCGGTGTTGACATCATCCGATCATCAAAAGGTCCGTTATTATTAGAAGTAAACTCTTCTCCTGGTTTAGAAGGAATTGAAGGTGCTACTAATAAAGATATTGCCGGAGAAATGATTAGAGCGATTGAAAAGAATTTCAAACTCTCTTAAGTTTTTACAAAACTAAAAATTATAAAGCAGCTTTGTTGAAGTATAAAACTTCGACAAAGCTTTTTTTAAACTCAAAATCTAAAAAAAATGGTGTTGCTTCCCTATCTTGATATCATTTGCCGAAGTGTGGCTGTTTACTTTTTTATGACAATCGCTTTGCGCGTATTTGGCAAAAAAGAACTTTCGCAATTGAACACAGCCGACATTATACTCATTCTATTGATTAGTAATTCGGTTCAAAACGCAATGGTAGGCCCTGATACTTCTCTCTGGGGCGGATTAATAGCTGCTTTAGCTTTGTTTATTATTAACTTTGTTATAAAAAAACTAACTCACAAATATAAACTGCTAGGCGATTTACTTATAGATAAGCCAGAAATCCTGATTCATAATGGAAAACTTGATTTTAAAACTTTAAGCAAATTAGACATTTCTAACGATGAATTAAAAGAAGCGATGCGTGAACACGGTTTAGAACATTTTGTTGATGTAAAACTCTGTATGCTCGAAATTGATGGTACCATAAGCGTCATTTCAGAGGATAAAAAACATCTTAAGCAAACGCATTACAAAAGAAAACACAATCACAAGAATCTTAGAAAGTAATTCCTTAAAAAGCATAATCACTTAAATATCAACAAACTAAATATTATTAAAGAAAAATCTTAGCTATATACTTTGTTATACTATGTATTTTGTTATATATTAGCCACATGAATGAAACATTTGTAACAAACTGGAAATCACAGGTGAAAAAAGGCACGTTGACTTTTATTATCCTCAATGTACTTAAAAACAATGAGTACTACGGTTATGAGCTTATAGAACAAATAAGAAAACATACCGAAATAGAAATTGCAGAGGGAACGCTTTATCCTTTAATGAATCGGTTAAAAACGGAAGAATTAGTCGATTCTAAATGGGTAGAACAAGAAACTGGTATTCCCAGAAAATATTACGCGTTAACAGAAGCCGGAATCGAAACACTAAGTCACATGAATATTTACTGGAAAAATCTGGAAGAGTCCATCAAAAAAATCATCAAATGAAAATAGAAGATATAAAATTCGAACAAAAAGCATCGCAAAGAATCTACAATGATTATATGAAGCGCATTAAAAAAGCGACATCATCATTATCAAAAGAGAGTCAGGACGATATTTATATGGAATTTAACAGCCATATTTTTGAATTTATTCAGCACAATAAAGAAAAAAACGAAATTGACGCACTTTTGGATATCACAGAAAAATTGGGTATTCCGGAAGAAGTACTAAAACCTCTCGTTGCTGATAAGAAATTGGAACAGGCTACCAAAACATTTAATCCAATTCACGTTTTCAAAGCTTTAATCCTAAACTTTACCAATGGTATTTCGTACATTTTCTTCTTTATTTTATATCTGTTCCTATTTGGTTTCGTCTTTTTAATTTATGCTAAAATTTCTACCCCATCAATTGTTGGTCTTTATGTAAAAAAAGATTCTTTTTCTCCTGTTATTCTTGGAAAGTTAAGCCCCGAAAGTCAAATGAGAAATCAGGTTACCGAAATTCTTGGCAATGGCTTTATTCCTGCCATGTTACTATTAATTATTTTATTCTATTTTCTTATCACCCTTTTATTAAAAATCAAAAAATCAATCAACCAAAAAACACAATCATGAAAAAAATTATTATTACCTGCTTATGTATTCTAATTGCAGGAAATGCATTCTCGCAAACTCTAAATTCTAAAAGACTTGACAGTTTGTTTACTCTTTTGGAAAAGAACAACAAATACATGGGAAGTATTGCTATTTCTGAAAATGGAAAAACAATCTACACTAAATCTATTGGTTTTGATGATGTTGCAAGCTCAAAAAAATCAAGCATCAATACTAAGTACAGAATTGGGTCGATCTCTAAAACATTTACAGCTACTTTAATTTTTAAAGCTATAGAAGAAAATAAAATCAATTTAAATCAGACTATTGATAAATACTTTCCAACGGTAAAAAATTCTAAAACTATTACCATCAGCAATTTATTAAATCACAGAAGCGGCATACACGATTTTACACGAAATGAAGATTATTTAAGCTGGAACACTCAATTTCAATCAAAAGCAAAAATGATTGAACGCATTGCTGCAGGAGAAATTGATTTTGAACCTGACACAAAAAGCGAATACTGCAATTCAAACTACGTTTTATTATCGTTTATTCTGGAAGATGTTTACAAGAAGCCTTTTGGTGAAATTCTAGCTCAAAAAATCACTAAACCTTTACAGCTAAAAAATACTTACGCAGGCAAGAAAATAAGTTTAGAAAACAACGAATGTTATTCCTATACGTCTGACAATGGAAAGTGGAAAAAAGAAAATGAAACGGATATGTCGATTCCTGCCGGAGCCGGAGCAGTAGTTTCGAATCCTACTGATTTAAATCTTTTTCTGGAAGGCCTGTTTGCCGGAAAAGTTGTTTCTATTGCGCATTTAAATCAAATGAAAACAATTAAAGACAAATATGGAATGGGAATTTTTGAATTTCCATATTTCGAAAGAAAAAGCTATGGACACCCAGGAGCAATTGATGGTTTTAGATCTGTTGCCAGCTATTTCCCTAATGAAAAACTAGCTTTATCTATTACTTCAAACGGAATAATTTACGATAATAATAGCATCTTGTTATGTGCCTTAAGCTCTTATTTCAACAAACCTTTTAAAATGCCAGTATTTGATATTGTTTCTGTTACCGAAGAAACTCTGAATTTATACACCGGAAATTACGGAAGTTCGCAGATTCCATTCAAAATAAACATCTCTAAAAAAGACAATACTTTGATTGCTCAGGCAACTGGCCAACCTTCTTTTCCTTTAGAATCTACAGCTATAAATGTTTTCAAGTTTGATGCTGCAGGAATCGTTTTAGAATTTAATTCCGAGAAAAGCGAAATGACTTTAAAACAAGGCGGAAAAGAATTTTTATTTAAAAAAGAATAAACTTAATAAGGGTTGATAAGGATAAAAAAAGCTGGTTTCGAATTAAGAAACTAGCTTTTTTTTATTCCCAAAACTGATACCATTTGCTATCCGGATTATTAGTTTCAAAAT
The DNA here is from genome assembly GCF_002217285.1 of Flavobacterium hercynium. GTDB lineage: Bacteria > Bacteroidota > Bacteroidia > Flavobacteriales > Flavobacteriaceae > Flavobacterium > Flavobacterium hercynium. The sequence continues at coordinate 19,849 of NZ_MUGW01000059.1, forward strand.
CTGTATTGATTCGCTTAATGGTCTTATTTGTCAAACCGTATGGTTTTAGCCTGTGATTAAGATTGGCTAAGATATAATCTTCTTCAACTGGGAATTTTTCAGCAATGATTTTATAATATTTTAAAAGTCTTTGATCGTCTACCCCACTCAATGCCTGCAAAGTAGTATGAATAACTCGGTTTGAATCTGAACATAAACCATCAACAAATACATCGACATAATTACTTTTCGTTTTTAATTGGCCAAGTGAATAATAGGCTGAAACCCTAATTTGCTCACTTTCATGAGTAGTAAAAGATACAATGACAGCACCATAATCAAAATTCATTTCCTTTAATAAATAGGTACAAAAATCAAATGTTTCTTCGTCATCAATTGTATTTACATTCAACTTAATTATTTCCAACCAGTCTTTGCTTTTATCTTTTGCATACCAATACACAAACTGAAAAACAGCTAATAAATCTTCTGCTGTAAAATCAATCAAAAGCGGTTTTGCACGATTATAATCAAACTTGGTAAGAATCTGAAGTAATGTCTTTTTTTGTTCACCAGAACTCAGTTTATATTGTTCTTCCAGAATATTTAAAACCTCAACAATTACATTTTGCTTTTTTAATATTCCCTGCAAGCACTCTAACTTCGTTTCGTTGTTATCTGTAGCAAAAAACACTTCTAAAATATAGCTTGCAGAACCACCTAATGTATATTGAAACAAATCAGGTTCTTTACTCGTTACTTCTTCCGGAATAATTTCATCAAGCCATCTTTCGTACCAATCAAGAAAAGTAGATTCAAAAGCAAAAAAAGGTTTTTGTCTATCAGTATCAACATTCACAACTCTTCCTCTAAAATCCCCATTTAAAACAAGTGCATTATGATAAGTACAACCTTGACTCACAATCGGCAATAACCCGGAAAATAACTCCCCTAATTCCCGATCATAATCTTCATCGGAAAGCTCCTCATCTTCAATATTTTTATTCAAATCAGACCAAAACTCATCGGACATTTTTGGATAAAGTCTACAATCTGCATTCAAATATTGTTTTGCATTTTCATAAATGAATTCATTTACATTTTCTCCAAGTGGATAAATTCCATAATAGGGTCCGGCAGCAGCATTTTGATATGAAATACCACCATTACCAATATGCATTAAAAACATTTTATAATCTTCCGGAAGTTCCAGATTATATTCTTTTTCAAAACTTATAATTTGATCATTACTAACCGTTTCTCCTGTTAAATATTTATGACTTCCTGCTCCAAAAACTTTCAAATCCTGATCTGCTTTTTTGGCAAGGATCAACTTCCTTTTTATTCTTTCTATCTGATGTAATTTATCCATCTTTAAAATTTATTACTTAGTCTTTAACTTAAGTCTAAATGATTTATCAACTAATCCATTTCATACCTAACAGGTCTTGAAGACCTGTTAGGAAACAGTGTTGAAAAACATTTTTCTTTGAATTAACAGACGCTAATTTTGACACTGCTTTTCTCAATGTATCGCAAGACATTAAAGCGTAAATGTAATTTCATTCTTTTTTTAAAACAACAATTTGATGCAAATAAAAAAGCTAGTTTCAGGATTGAAACTAGCTTTTCTTTATGTATTTAAAATGCGATTTATGTCTCACATTTTAGAAAATCATTTTTAAGAAACAAACAAACTTAGTATAAAGTATACTAAACCTGCTAATATTGCTGAGATAGGAATTGTTAATACCCAAGCCCAGATCAAACTCACTGTTACTCCCCAACGAACTGCAGATACACGTTTTGTTAATCCAACTCCGATGATAGAACCAGTAATAGTATGCGTTGTACTTACCGGTATTTTTAAGTGTTCTGTAAAATACAAAGTCAATGCTCCCGCTGTTTCAGCAGCAACACCTTCAAATGAAGTTACTTTTGTGATTTTAGAACCCATTGTTTTTACAATCTTCCATCCTCCGCTTAATGTTCCTGCTGCAATTGCAGAGTAACACGCTAACGGAATCCATGCTGGCATTTTAAATTCGCCACTATCAGAAGGTAAAACTACATCTAACCAAGGTGCCATGTGAACGCCCGGGTTTGAATGAATGTAAACTGCAACTGCTGCTGCGATAATACCCATTACTTTTTGAGAGTCATTTCCTCCGTGACCTAAACTAAAAGCTGCAGAAGATAATAATTGCATTTTCTTAAGCGCAGCGTCTGCCTGATGAAGATTTAAACTGCTAAACAATAAACAGAATGCACTTACTGTCAGAACAATAAAAGCTACTAAAAACCATTTAATGTTGTGAGGTTCAAAAGCAACACTCCAAAAAACAGAAGATGCAAAACGAGGTTTCCCTCCGTCTTTTACAATTTCTTCGTAAGGAATCATTTGGCTGTAAACAAACCAAATTGTTGCAATCATTAAAGCAACTGTAAATATTTTAGGGTAGATACTTTTACGGGAAGCATTTAACAACCAAATCGAAATAATATAAGAAGCTAATGCTCCTAATAAGGGTGCTAAAACAATGAAAGCAATAATTATCAGTACTCCGGAAGGCATACCGCCGTCTTTTCCTGCCTTATACCAACTTACAATATCGTACCAGTGATGTGTTGCACCATCTGCACCAACATAACCTGAAAGTCCGTGTACTGCAATAGCATGTGCTATAGCTGCTCCGGCAAAACCTCCGATTAAGGTATGTGATGAACTTGAAGGAATTCCTAACCACCACGTCAATAAGTTCCAGCAAATTGCGGCGATTACACCGGCAAGAATTACAACAAGATTAATCTCCATTGTATTTGCTGTTTTTGCAACGGTATCAGCGACACCAAATCCAAAAACCCAATAAGCTAAAAAGTTAAAAAATGCTGCCCAAAGAACGGCCTGAAAAGGCGTTAAAACTTTTGTGGCAACAACTGTAGCTATAGCATTCGCCGCATCATGAAAACCGTTAATGTAATCAAAAATTAAAGCTAGTACTATAATAATTATAAGTAGCGTCATAAAATTATAACTTCAGAATTGAAATAAATTGAATTTAAGAATGTTTTACAGAAATAGATTCCAGTATATTCGCAACACTCTTACATTTATCTGTTGCTGATTCTAAAACAGATAACACTTCTTTATATTTAATAATATTTTTAGCGTCTGTTTCGTTTTCAAAAATTTCAAAAACTGCTTTGTTATAAACGTTATCTGATTTGTTTTCCAGTTTGTTAATTCTGACACACGCATCTTTAATAACATTCATGTTACTTAAATTTCTTAGCTCTTTTACAGCGCTATCAATGTTTTGACAAGCCTCAAGATTGATTTCTGTCATCTTTCTGATAGATTTCGTAATCTTGTCTACCTGATATAATCTCATTCTGCTTGCAGCACCGTGAAGGTAATCCGCAACGTTATCAATAGATGTAATTAAGGTATGAATATCTTCTCTGTCAAATGGAGTAATAAAGTTTCTACTCAACTCAAGATTGGTTTGACGGGTAATGTCTTCTCCCTTTTGCTCTAACTCATCAATTTTCTGAAAAAGAACTTCTCTTTCTTTCAACGGAAGATTTACAGCTTCGTGTAAATTAGAAGCTAACTCAATTAAATTGCTTGAAGCTTCTTCAAAAAGTGGAAAGAATTTCTTGTCTTTCGGTACTAAAAATTGGAAAATACTGTTTATTGACATTTTTTTATTTTTGATAGTGCAAAATTACTTCAATATTATTTTACAATGTTAAGCCATTGTTAACAAATCATTTTCTATTTGAAAACTAGACAGAAAATTCACCGTGTTTTCAATATCGTAATGTAAGATTCTATCTTCTTTCACCAATGGTACCACTTCTCTGTAACTGCTCAAAAACATTTCAATAAAATCACTTGATTTCAAAGGCTCTCTGTAGGCAATTGCCTGTGAAGCATTTAATAATTCGATTGCCAGAATACGCTCTAAATTATCTAAAACGCGCAATGCTTTTGTCGCTCCGTTTGCTCCCATACTCACGTGATCTTCCTGTCCATTGCTCGATACAATACTATCGACACTTGACGGTGTAGCCAATTGCTTGTTTTGACTTGCAATACTCGCAGCGGTATATTGTGGAATCATAAAACCTGAATTTAATCCAGGATTGTCTACTAAAAATGCCGGAAGATTGCGCAATCCTGAGATCAGCTGATAGGTTCTTCTTTCAGATATACTTCCCAACTCTGCCAAAGCAATTGCCATAAAATCTAACGCTAAAGCTAATGGCTGTCCGTGGAAATTTCCTCCTGAAATAATCTGATCGGCTTCTATAAATATATTTGGATTGTCTGTAACAGAATTAATTTCGGTCTTGAATACCTTTCTAACGTAATCAATCGCATCTTTTGAAGCTCCGTGAACCTGAGGCATACAACGGAAAGAATACGGATCCTGAACGTGTTTCTTTTCCTGCGCAATAATTTCGCTTCCTTCTAAAAACTCATTTACACGTTGTGCGGTAATGATTTGCCCTTTGTGAGGACGTATAAAATGAATCAATTCGTTGAAAGGTTCGATTCTTCCATCAAAACCTTCTAATGAAATTGTTCCAATTAAATCTGCTAAATACGAATATTTGTAGGCTTTTATCAAGATATGAGCTCCGTAAGCACTCATAAATTGTGTTCCGTTTAGCAATGCCAAACCTTCTTTAGATTGTAATATGATTGGCTCCCAGTTAAAGTGTTTTAAAACTTCAGCCGATTTTACTTTTTTTCCTTCAAAAACTACTTCTCCTTCTCCTATCAATGGTAAAGATAAATGCGCCAAAGGAGCTAAATCTCCGGAAGCACCCAACGAACCTTGTGTATAGATAACAGGTAGAATATCACTATTATAAAAATCAACAAGACGTTGTACTGTTTGCAGCTGAATTCCCGAATGTCCATAACTCAAAGATTGGATTTTCAGAAACAACATCAATTTTACAATTTCTAACGGTACTTCTTCTCCTGTTCCACAAGCATGTGATTTTACTAAGTTTTCCTGAAGTTTTGATAAATTTTCATTAGAAATTTTCACATTACAAAGTGATCCAAAACCTGTATTGATGCCATAAATGGGTTCAGAATGTGATGCCATTTTTTTATCTAAATAATCACGGCATTTTTGAACATTTACTTTTGCTTCTTCTGATAATTCAAGTTTTTTTTCTTGTACTATAATTTCTTGTAATTGCTCTAAATTCAGTAACTCAGTACTGATATAATGGATCTCGTTCATTTTGTTTGGAATTTGAATGCCAAAATTCAGCAAATCAATATTAAAAAGCAATGTTTATTGAGGATTATTTAATATTTGTTGTAAATAAAAAATTAAAAACGCTACGTAAACAACAAAAGCAACCGTTGAAGGTTGCTTTTCTTATCATTCGGATGAATTCATTTTTTTTGAATCGACTAATATGTATATGTCGTTGTTTCAATTAATACAGGTGTAGAGCCTTTGATGCATTATATTTCTGCTTTATTTAACGATTAAAGCAACATTTACAATCCTACTTATTACTTAAATAAAAGAAAATCAACCATCTTAATTATATCTAAATATAGGAATCCCCTATTTTGAACGTTCAAATTTTAACAAATAGTCAGTATTAGATTATTACATTCCTGATTATTAAAATATTCGTAAAAAGGCGATTTGATTTTTTGCTCTTTATAAAAACTTGTACATTTGGAAAATCAATAATGGAAAATAACAGTATAAAATATCACACTTCGATATCAACTCAAAACTGGGTTGCCATTACTGCTACAACAACATCTACAATTACTACTACCCCTTAGGGGTATACATTTTTACATATAATCCTAGGTTATCTATACTTTTTTCTTGAAAGAAGAAAGGTATTGGATAGATGAAAATATTGCACAAAAAGAAAAAAATATCAAAATGAAAGTATTAAAATTTGGCGGAACTTCGGTAGCCAATGCTCAAAATATAAAACTAGTTCTCGAAATTATAAATCAAAAATCTAAAGAAGACCAATTAGTTGTTGTTGTTTCTGCCTTAAGTAAAGTAACCGATTTACTGCAAGCTGCTGCTGCAAAAGCTGCCGCAAACGATGAAAGTTACAGAGAAATCGTTGCTGAAATCGAGAAAAAACACCTTGACACTTTAAAAGATCTTATTCCTGTAAGCGAGCAAAGCAGCTTGCTAAGCCATGTAAAAAGAATCATAAACCATTTAGAAACTTTACTTGATGGTTGCTTTTTGCTGGGTGAATTATCTCCCAGAACTGCAGATACTATTTTAAGTTTTGGAGAACTGCTTTCGTCTTACATCATTGCACAGGCGTATCAGCAAATCTCAAAAAATGTGGTTTACAAAGACAGCCGTGAAATCATTAAAACAGACAGTAATTTTGGTAAGGCTGCTGTAAACTTCGAAATTTCTAATCAATTGATTCAGGACTATTTTTCTGAAAGTCAATTTCAAATCAATATTTTACCTGGATTTATTTCCCAGACTCAAGACGGAATCACAACTACTTTAGGTCGTGGCGGTTCTGATTACACAGCAGCAATTGTTGCCGGTGCTCTGGATGCAGAACAATTAGAAATCTGGACCGACGTAAACGGTATGTTTACTGCTAATCCTAAAATTGTGAAACAAGCACAGCCTATTGCTACCATTTCGTATCAGGAAGCGATGGAGTTATCTCACTTTGGTGCTAAAGTGCTTTATCCTCCAACAATTCAGCCTGTTTTACACAAAAACATTCCAATTTTAATCAAAAATACTTTTGAGCCGGAAGCGGAAGGAACTTTAATTTCAAATCAGGTTTCGTCGCAAGACACGGTTGTAAAAGGTATCAGTCATATTGATCACATTTCGCTTTTAACTCTTGAAGGTTCAGGAATGATTGGTGTTTCCGGTTCTTCTAAACGTTTATTTGAAGTATTGTCTCAGGAAAAAATCAACGTGATTTTTATTACTCAGGCTTCTTCTGAACATTCTATTTGTATCGGAATTTTAAATTCTGATGCTGATAATGCTGAAGCTGCTATAAACAGCGCTTTTGAGGTTGAAATTCTTCAAAACAAAATTGATCCTTGTATTGTAGAAAAAGACTTGTGCATTATTGCTTTGGTTGGTGAAAATATGAAAAATCATCAAGGTTTAAGCGGAAGAATGTTTAGTACTCTTGGTAAAAACAACGTAAATATTCGTGCTATTGCTCAAGGTGCTTCTGAACGTAATATTTCTACTGTTATCAACGAAAGGGATGTGAAAAAAGCATTGAATACTTTGCATGAAAATTTCTTTGAAGAAAACACTAAACAGCTGAATCTATTTGTAATGGGAGTTGGAAATGTTGGGGAGAAATTCATTGAACAAATTCACAATCAGAAAAAGTTTTTAAAAGAAGTTTTAAAAATCAATGTACGTGTTATTGCTTTGTCGAATTCAAGAAAAATGCTTTTTGATGAAGATGGTATTTCTTTAAAGGAATGGCAATCTGCTTTAGATAATGGCGAACCTGCTAATAAAGAACATTTTATTGAGCGCGCTAAAGAACTGAATTTACGTAACAGTATTTTTGTTGATATTACAGCCAATGCAAGTGTTTCTGAAACCTATGAGAATTTCTTAAAACAAAGTATTGCGGTTGTAACCTGCAACAAAATTGCCTGCTCTTCTGCGTATGACAATTACAAAAAATTAAAAAATCTATCCCGTCAGTACAATGCTCCGTTTTTGTTTGAAACGAATGTTGGTGCGGGATTACCAATTATAGATACTGTAAAAAATTTAATTGCCTCTGGTGATAAAGTACATAAGATTCAGGCTGTTTTATCCGGAAGCTTAAACTTCATTTTCAATAATTTTGATGAGAAAAATTCTTTTCACGATGTTGTAAAAGAAGCTGGTGTTCAGGGTTTCACTGAACCGGATCCAAAAATTGACTTAAGCGGAATTGATGTTGCCCGCAAAATCTTAATCTTAATTCGTGAAAGCGGTTACGAAATGGATATTGATGCAATCGAAAACGAAGCGTTTCTTCCTGCTGAATGTCTTGCAACAACAAACAATGAGGATTTCTTTGCTTCGCTTATAAAACATGCTCCTCATTTTGAAAACATTTACAAAGAAGCATTAGCCAAAGATTCAAGATTGAAATACGTTGCGCAATTCGAAAACGGAAAAGCAAGCGTAGGTCTTCAGTTTATTGCTAAAGACCATCCTTTTTATAATTTAGAAGGAAAAGATAATATCGTTCTTTTCTACACAGATCGTTATGTAGATCAGCCTTTGTTAATTAAAGGTGCGGGAGCTGGAGCTGCTGTAACTGCTTCCGGAATTTTTGCAGATGTAATTAGGATTGGGAATAATTAGAAGGAGGTTCAAAGGTTCAGAGCAGCAAAGGAGCAAAGGTTTTGTCTTTGTCGCTATATGTCTGTGAATCTTTGTCACTCTGAACCTTAAAATAAAAAAGAATAATGATTGGCAAAACCTCTTAAACTTTAAGCCTTTGCTACTCTGAACCTTAAAAAATAAAAAAAGTAACGATTGGTAAAAACCTCTGAACCTTTGAGCCTTTGCCTCTCTGAACCTTAAAAAATAAAAAAAATAACGATTGGCAAAAAACTCTGAACCTTTGAGCCTTTGCCACTCTGAACCTTAATAAAAAAAATGGAAATAAAACTATTTTGCCCAGCGACTATTGCGAATCTTTCTTGTGGATTTGATGTACTTGGACTTTGCTTAGACAATGCGGGTGATGAAATGATCGTTAGAAAAGTAGCTCAAAAAGGTGTTCGCATCACAAAAATTGAAGGTGCTGATTTGCCTTTAGAAACAGAGAAAAATGTTGCGGGAGTTGCTGCTCTTGCTATGCTAGAAACTCTTGATGTTGATTGCGGTTTTGAAATCGAAATTTACAAACATATAAAAGCCGGAAGCGGAATTGGAAGCAGTGCTGCAAGTTCTGCGGGAGCTGTTTTTGGAATTAATGAATTATTAGGACAGCCTTATTCTCGTAAAGAGTTGGTTCAATTTGCCATGCAGGGCGAAAAACTGGCAAGCGGAAATGCTCATGCTGACAATGTTGCTCCTGCCCTTTTAGGTGGTTTTACTTTGGTAAGAAGTTACAGTCCACTGGATATTATCAGAATTGACAGTCCGGAAGAATTGTTCGCTACGGTGGTTCATCCTCAAATTGAATTAAAAACTTCTGATGCCCGTTCTGTATTAAAACAAACTGTTTCGCTAAAAAGCGCTATCATGCAATGGGGAAATGTAGGCGGATTAGTGGCTGGTTTATACACTAAAGATTATGATTTAATTGGAAGGTCACTTCACGATGAAATTGTTGAACCTTTAAGAAGCGTTTTGATTCCAGGTTTCGATTTAATCAAACAAACGGCTTTAGAGAACGGCGCTTTAGGTTCTGGAATTTCAGGCTCAGGCCCGTCAATTTTCGCTTTAAGCAAAGGAAAAAATACCGCCGATCAAATTGCAAAAGCCATGAGCGAGGTATACGAGAAAATGAATCTACCGTATGAAATTCACGTTTCGAAAATTAATCCGGATGGAGTACGTGTTCTTTGAACGCTGTAAGCTTTAGGCTGTAAGCTTTAAGCCCTTTGCGAAAAATAAAGAAGCTATAAGCAATAGTAAGCTGTAAGCTGTAGGCTTTAGGCTTTAGGCTGTAAGCTTAAAATCTTTGCGAAAAACAAAAAAGCTGCAAGCAAGCGTAGAAAAAGGCCTAAAGCCTACTGCGTAAAGCTTAAAGCTTAAAGCAAAAAACATAAAAATCAAAAAGCTGTAAGCTTATAGGCAAACAAGGAAAAAAAGCCTAATGCCTAATGCTTAAAGCATAAAGCTATTAAAAAAAATAAACAAGCAGTAGGAAAAAGGCCTAAAGCCTAAAGCCTAAAGCTTAAAGCCATTAAAAAAATGAAATACTACAGTTTAAACCATAACGCACCAAAAGTTTCTTTTAAAGAAGCTGTGATACAAGGATTAGCGAGTGATAAAGGATTATATTTCCCTGAAAATATTACACCGCTAAATCCGGCATTTTTTAATGTAATCGAAAATCTGACTCATGAAGAAATTGCTTTTGATGTGATTCAGCAATTTATTGGAGATGAAATTCCGGAAGCCAATTTAAGAGAGATCATTGCAGAAACTTTGTGCTTTGATTTTCCGGTTGTACAAGTAGAGGAAGGTATCTATTCCTTAGAATTATTTCACGGTCCCACAATGGCGTTTAAAGACGTTGGAGCCCGATTTATGTCACGTTGCCTCGCCTACTTCAATAAAGACAACAAAGACGTTAAAAATACTGTTTTAGTAGCTACTTCAGGAGATACTGGTGGTGCTGTCGCAAGCGGATTTTTAGGTGTTGACGGTGTAGATGTTGTCATTTTATACCCATCAGGAAAAGTAAGCGACATTCAGGAAAAGCAATTGACTACTTTGGGACAAAACATAAAAGCATTGGAAGTTGATGGTGTTTTTGATGATTGTCAGGATATGGTAAAAAAAGCGTTCTTAGATGAAACGCTGGCGCATAAAAACCTGACTTCGGCAAATTCTATTAATATTGCACGCTGGCTACCGCAAATGTTCTATTTCTTCTTTGCTTATAAAGCATTGAAAAGCCAAAACAAACCATTAGTTTTCTCTTGCCCTAGCGGAAACTTCGGAAATATTTGTGCCGGAATTATGGCAAAAAAATTAGGCTTGCCAATCGAACATTTTGTAGCATCTACTAACGTAAACGATACCGTACCAAGATTCTTAGAAAACGGAAAATACGATCCGAAACCGTCTAAAGCAACAATCTCGAATGCGATGGATGTTGGAAACCCAAGTAATTTTATTAGAATTCAAGAATTATACAATAATGATTTAAAGGCTTTTGAAAAAGACTTCTCTTCTTATAGTTACACAGATGAAGAAACACTTAAAGCAATGAAACAAATTTACAAAACCGATGGTTACATTGCAGAACCTCATGGTGCTGTTGGCTATTTAGGTTTGAAGAAAGAACTGGAAAAACACGCCGACGCGATTGGTATTTTCTTAGAAACAGCGCATCCTATTAAATTCCTTGATGTCGTTGAACCTGCTTTGGGAATTACACTTCCTATTCCTGCTCAGATTGAGAGTGTTATTAATGAGGAGAAAGTTAGTGTGAGGATTGGAACTTATGAAGAATTGAAAGCTTTTTTGGGATAACAGCTTTATATAAAAATTAAAAACCACAAATTACACTATGAAACAATAGTGCAATTTGTGGTTTTCTTTTGCTTTGTATAAATTATTTAATTTCGATTTTCCATTTTAAAATTAGGTGGTGTATATTTAAAATATCTATTACCTTCTTGTAATGAGTAATTTAATTTTTGGAATTCTCTTAAATCCTGAATATTTATACAAGACGTTATTAAGGAAACATTGTCGCCTCCTTTTATTTTTAAAATATCTTTCGTTGATGAATCGGATGGTTGCGTTATTCGACTATCACCATATTCCGAAGTATTAACTTGAATAATATACGCATGAATATCTCTAGAAATTGAATCAGTAATATTAGAAAAATAGTTTGTATCTCTATTATACTCCACTGTTACTACAAAATCAACCTTACCTCTAAACATAGCACGTTTACGTATATCTGCTAATTCAAAACAATTAAAAACACTAAAATAAATATTATTCCAACGATAGAGCCTTAATAATTCATCATTCATCTTTTTAAATGGAACAATAAATTCTTTTCTTCCTTCAATTTGCCTAGTTTCTTCGGGAGAATAATCTTTCTTTAATCGTAGATCTACAAAAGCATTACTATAATTTTTATAACGAAAAGGTAAAATCGTTGCTACATAATTTAAAACTTCATTTTCTTTATTTGTAATATGCTCTAAACCACATATTATTGCAACATTATTTTTTTTTGAAAACATGGTAAGATGCGGTAGCCACTGATAAGGAACAGAAATTTCTGGAAAAACGATTAAATCTGATTTTTGCCTTTTTAAACTTTGATTTAAAATGTGATTTATTTCATCAAATCTTTCATAGTTTAAAATAGGAGTTCCTTTCATTGAACTAATAGAATGACTTAATAATGTTTTTGAATTAACAATACCTACTCTTAGTTTAGTTGGATTAGAAATAGTTTGAACATTAATCTGTATACATTCTTTATTTAATTCAACTGACGAAGGAAAAAACGGTTCATACAATGGAGAATTTAACTTATTAAATAGTAGATAATCCTCAAATGTTTTCTGAATCATTAATTTATATGTCTTATCTGAAGGATGAAAAATATTTTTAAATTGATAAAATAGCGATAACTCATTGTAATGAACAAAACGTGGAGAGTATTCAATCTTTTTCTCATCAAAATCAAAATCCTTATCATATAACTTTTTACTCAAAAAATTAATACCATGGGGATGTTTACAATAATTTAATAACGGATAATATATTAAATGATGCCTAAGCAAATTAGATTTTATAATCGCTTTAGCTTTCGGTTCAATATGATCAAAAGTTAAAGCATTGATTATAGCATTACTTTGATTTCTTGTATCTAAACCTCCGATTTTATTTAAAACTTTTTCCGTAAACAATAAATTATTCAAAGAACATGACATTGCAAAACAATTTGCTAAATGTATAAGTAAATTTTCTTTTAAATCAATTAATAAATCATTTGTTATTTCTTCTGATTCTTCTTTTCTTTTTATACTTGTTATAGCTTTTATTTGATCTTTCGTAAAATCAATAATTTCCTCAACGGCATTATGAATTATATAAAAATTGAACACTTTTTCCCATAATGACGATAACTCTAAACCTCTTTGTCCAGAAAAACATTCTTTAATTTGATTAAATAATTTCTGCTTAATATCATTATTAATCTCGTTTGATATTTTAGTAGCACTAATTAACTTTGACAGATGCTTTGATATTCCAAGTTTATCAATTGACAAACTATCAACTGACCTAAATTTATTAATTGTATCAGAGTAAGTAAGTTTATAAGATGAATTTTCGAAATCATCAAGGATATTTTCTGATTCTGGTTCAAATCTAAATTCACTACTATTTTTTCTAATTTCAGCCTCAAATTTTTCAAGTAATTTGACAGATTCATCTTTATTAAAATTATACAACTTTACTTTTTTTGTCTGAAA
>NZ_MUGW01000006.1 GCF_002217285.1 Flavobacterium hercynium
CTTTTTTTAGGACGAGACATATCATAAAAAAAGCTCCTGTTGGAGCTTTTTGTGTTTTAAACTATTAAATTCTTAGTATAAACTTGGGAATTTAGTTGGATTTACTTCATGCATCATGTCATAAACCTTTTCGAAGATATCCTCGGCAGAAGGTTTTGAGAAATAGTCACCATCGGTTCCGTAAGCAGGTCGGTGTGCTTTTGCAGCCAATGTTTGCGGTTTACTGTCTAAGTGTTTGTAAGCGTCTTGTTCTTCAAGAATTTGTTGCATGATATAAGCCGAAGCTCCACCTGGAACATCCTCATCAATTACCAAAAGACGGTTTGTTTTAGCGATACTTTTCACAATATCCTTGCTCACGTCAAACGGAAGTAAAGATTGAATATCAATAACTTCACAGTCAATTCCTAATTCTAATAATTCAGCAGCAGCTTGCTCTACCAATCTCAAAGTAGATCCGTAGGAAACTAATGTAATATCTGAACCTTCTTTTAGTGTTTCTACCACACCAATTGGTGTTTTGAACTCACCAAAATTCAAAGGTGTTTTTTCTTTTAATCTGTATCCGTTTAGACATTCAATAACCAATGCAGGTTCGTCGCATTCCAAAAGCGTGTTGTAGAAACCAGCAGCCTGAGTCATGTTTCTTGGTACCAAAACGTGAATTCCACGAATAGCATTAATGATCATTCCCATAGGAGAACCAGAATGCCAGATACCTTCTAATCGGTGTCCGCGTGTTCTAATAATCAGCGGTGCTTTTTGTTTACCAACCGTTCTGTATTGTAACGTAGCCAAATCATCACTCATGATCTGAATAGCATACAATAAATAATCTAAATATTGAATTTCAGCAATTGGTCGTAAACCTCTCAAAGCCATACCAATTCCTTGTCCCAGAATCGTAGCTTCACGAATACCAACATCGGCAACACGAAGTTCTCCGTATTTCTCCTGCATGCCTTCTAGACCTTGATTTACGTCACCAATGTTTCCTACATCTTCTCCAAAAATCAATGTTTCAGGATATTTTGTAAATAAAGCATCAAAGTTATCACGCAAAATCATTCTGCCATCTAAATCAGCTTTTGCATTATCAGCATACTGCGGAAGTACTTTTTCTACTGAAAATACATTTTTGTCTGAATCAGAATATAAATGACTACTGAATTTTGGTTGCGTTGCAGCAATGTAATTCGTAATCCAGTTCGACAAAAGCGTCTTACTGTTTGGAACTTCAATAAAGCGCAATATCTTTCTGGCCATTACCAGTATTTCCTTTTTTAAAGGCGATTTGATAGCGCTTAATTCCGTAATATGTTTTTGAATTTTTTCTTTATGATTAATGCTTGCAGCACTAATTTGCTCTAATAAAGCCAAAAGTTCTTTTTGATCTTCGATAATTGGATTGATAAAAGAGTTCCAAGCCTCTTTTTTAGCTTCCTGCACCTCTTTTTTAAGTTCAGCATCAATTTCTGCCAATTCTTCCGGTGATGCAATATTAATAGCAATCATCCATAAACGCATCTGACGAATACAATCAAAATCTCTTTCCCAGGCTAATCTTTCAGCATTTTTGTAACGTTCGTGTGAACCTGAAGTCGAGTGTCCTTGTGGTTGAGTAAGTTCATTTACATGAATTAAAACCGGTACATGCTCTGTGCGTGCAATTGCCGCTGCTCTTTCGTAAGTAGAAACCAGCTCAGCATAATCCCATCCTTTTACTCTAAAAATGTCATAACCGTTAGCATCTTCATCGCGTTGGTATCCTTTTAGAATCTCAGAAATATTTTCTTTAGTTGTTTGGTGTTTCGCGTGAACAGATATTCCGTATTCATCATCCCAAACACTCATAATCATCGGTACTTGCAGTACTCCGGCAGCATTTATAGTCTCAAAAAATAAACCTTCAGATGTACTAGCATTTCCTATTGTTCCCCAGGCAATTTCGTTTCCGTTTACAGAAAATTTGTCTTTGATTTTAATCCCGTCAACGTTTCTGTAAATTTTAGAAGCCTGAGCCAATCCCAATAATCTTGGCATTTGTCCTGCAGTAGGAGAGATATCAGCGCTGGAATTCTTTTGTTTTGTTAAGTCTTTCCATGATCCGTCTTCGTTTAAACTGTGCGTTACAAAATGTCCGCCCATTTGTCTTCCCGCAGACATTGGATCGTATTCTAAATCAGTATGGCCGTATAAACCAGCAAAGAATTGTTTTGCTGTTAATTCGCCAATTGCCATCATAAAAGTTTGATCACGGTAGTAACCAGAACGAAAGTCTCCGTTTTTAAACGCTTTTGCCATTGCAAGTTGTGGTACTTCTTTTCCGTCACCAAAAATTCCAAATTTGGCTTTCCCTGTCAATACTTCCTTACGTCCTAAAAGACTACATTCACGACTAGTTACGGCTATTCTATAGTCGTTTAGTACTTCAGTTTTGAAATCTTCGAATGTTAATGTGGTATTGTTTTTTTCTGTAATCATAATCTGGAATGGGTCATGTTATGGGGCAAAATTACTTAAAAAGTATCAATAATCATAATTCATTAAAATAAATATAATTTAATTATCTATAAGTAAATTGCTAAAACTACGTATTTTATTTATTGAATATTTAAACTTTTTCTAATTTTTGTATAAATAATTCATGTTTTTGTTTAAAATTTATTCAATTAAAGCCATTTTCGGGTGAAAAGAGTAAGTAATGTTCTTGGGGATAAAGTAATCACAAATCGTAGTTTTTCGTTATATTTATTTTGAGTAATTTCCCAACCGTTATTAGAATAAACAGGAAAGTAAAGCTCAAAGTAGTCTGGAACTAAGTTTAGCCTGATTCCGCTATCGTAAGCAAAATGTTCTGCTTTATGTTTGTTTTTTAAGAAACCTGCATCTCCATAAACCTCAATCCAGTTCCAGATAGAATAACTCACATTTAAGGTCGTCATCCATTGGTTAGCGTAGGAAGGTTCAATTTGCGATTTAAAACCACCTTCTGCCATAACAAACTGCTGACTAAAAAAACCTGTGTTTTCCGATCTTCCGTAAAAATTATAATCAAACATATAATCAGTAGGACGATCAAGACCAAAACTAAAATAATCTGAATTTGTTTTATTGTATAGAAAAGTTCCTGCGTACAAACGTAAATTTAACCTGCGATTATCATCAAACATTCTTCTGTATTCAATTTCGCTTGCGACTTTTCCAAAACCACTCGAAAATTGGACATCTTCCATAATATTAAAGTGATTTACCAATTCTGTCTTAGTATTGGCATAACGCAAATTAAAAACAGAGTAATTCGGTTTAGAATTATCAGTAATATATTTACTCTCTTCACGATTTACAATTATCTGACGCATCGTGATCAATTGCTTTCGATTATCCCTAAAGTTTTCTTCCCGAATTCTAAGCTGAATCATAGGATTTAAACGCAAATAAGTAGCATCCGGTGCATAATGAAAATAATTTTGACTTATAGAATAGCGTACGTTATAAAGTCTGCTGTCGCGGTAGTAGTGATTTACAGAAAAGGCAGAAGAACCTGATAGCGCACCAGCTTTCGTAGAGTAAGCAGGATTAATATCGAAAATAAACGGCTTGTCAAGTATTGTCTTATTATGAAAACGTATCCCTGGCGTAAAACCGTCATATAGATTATACGTTAGCGTCGGCATATATAAAATCTGATTGTAATACGGATCTTCTAAATCTTTCGCAAATGTAAATTTGATTGGCTTATTCGTTATCGCAAAACTTTTCAAAGATTTCCAGTTGTTTCTCTGATTAAACTCCGGAACCTCATTGTCATAGTTTAAAACAATTTTATCCGCACTCTCTCTCGGAAAGACATAAACAGAATCTTCCTTTTTTGGTTCAATCCATTTTTTAAAAACGACTTCATTCTTTTTAATACCAAAAACCGGAATGGGAGCATATACATTGGTTCTGTTTCGAACAGAAAATTGTACGCTGTCTTTAGTTTTCGAAACGTTCGAGAATTTATAATCGATAATGTCGCGGGTATCAATTATGGTTGAAAAGAACCAGTCGATATTTTTGTTGGTGTTTTGCTTTACTATTTTTTCAAAATCAGATTGGTCAGATTCCTGTTTTGTATTGAGTGTATAAAATTCCTGAATGCTTTTATTAAGCGCGTTATTGCTTAAATAGCTGTCTAAATAATTAAAACTTAATCCGGAACGGTATTTATTAGCAATCTGTTCATTAAACTTTATCAAAGTATTTTTTGGATCTCCTAAAGGCTGATCCAGATTTTTTCGAGCCATTAGCATATAATAATAGCTGTATTGCTCATTAAAAGTTAAATTGGTAATATTAAAGCTTTTAAGGATTTTTATATTCGCAAGACCACCCAGCATCTTTTGTTTCGGATGGTTTTCTTCGATAAATTTCATCATCGCATAGATCTGAATTCCATCATAAATCCAATTGTCTTTTCTTGGGTCTAAACGCAGACTATTCTTTAAGTAATTATTCAGATACGTTTTCAGAAAAGTAATTTCAAACATAAACTCCTCCGTAAACGGACTAATAAACGAGGGTAGCTGATTCAAACCATAAAAAGGATTACGATCGTAATCGGCCTGTGAAACAGTGATTTTCTGATGTGGATATTTTCCAATAAAATCATTTGCAAAATCCACAACTCTATTAATAATAAGAGCCTTTTGGATTTCATCGAGTTTTTTGTTTTTTAAATTAGAAAGTATTTCAGTCGATCCATTTTCATACGTCACGAAACTATTTTGTCTTTCAACAAACAAATTAAAATCGGTTCTGTTATTTCCGGAAAGCGAAATAACATTAAACTGTTCATTAGAAAAATCTTTCGAAACTGTATTAAGGTCGCTTGTAATCCAGTAATTAGCAGGGATTTTTAAACTGATTTCGAAGTCAGAAGCCGCGTTAGCAATATCATCTAAATTGAAGTTATTGTATCTTAAAAAAGCATGATTGTCATAGCGGGCAGGAGTCAGGAACCAGTTTTTAAGATTCATTCCGCCGTTTTGATCAAAGCCGTAATGCGTAAATTTTTCACTCGGAATTTTGGCAATATAAGTTACCTGCAAATTAATTTTTTCATTCGGAGCCAGTTTGCGTTTTAGCTTTACAACAATCAAATCAGGATTTTCAACAGTTCGTTCCCATTCAAAATCCACATAATCACTATCCGTCATAGTTAATATTGTTGTACTTCCTCTTTCATCGGCATTCGCCAGGTGAAATCCTCTATAAAACTCATCCGAAAAACGTTTTGCCAAAGGTGTATTTTTTTCAGAAAAAGCATTGTTCCAATCATTCAGAACAATTGTTGTAAGAGAATCAGGAGTATTATTGTAAAACGTAATATCCTGCAGAATATGCAAAGTTTTAAGTTCCACATTTACCGCCACCTCCATCTTAGAATGGTGTTGCGCGTATTGTCTTGCAGTATTTAATAAAACAAAAACAAAGAAAATAATTTTATAAATTGATTTCAAATGATGGCTTAAAAGTTAAAGTATGTCTTAAATTACGTACGAAATATTAGTTTAATTG
This sequence comes from Flavobacterium hercynium, assembly GCF_002217285.1. Taxonomy (GTDB): domain Bacteria; phylum Bacteroidota; class Bacteroidia; order Flavobacteriales; family Flavobacteriaceae; genus Flavobacterium; species Flavobacterium hercynium. The sequence goes on from NZ_MUGW01000006.1 coordinate 5,563, forward strand.
TCTTGCAAAAATACTACAAAAAAAGCTGTTTAAATAAACAGCTTTAATTTTATTGCAATACTTCGTCTAATTTAACTTTAAAATGACATGATTTCAAATAATTACAGAATTCAGTGCATCATTTTTATTGATTACTTAATATTAGAAATTCGGACTCAAATCGTACTTCTTGTAGAATTTATCCAAAGCTTCAACTACTTCATCTTCAGTATCTACGATTTTAAATAAGTTTAAATCGTCAGGGCTTACTGTTTTCATTTTTTCAACAAGAACCGTTTTTACCCAGTCAATTAATCCGGACCAGAATTCAACACCCACTAAAATAATAGGGAATTTTCCAATTTTTTTAGTCTGAATCAAAGTAATCGCTTCAAACATTTCGTCAAGCGTTCCAAAACCTCCAGGCATAACCACAAAACCTTGCGAATATTTTACGAACATTACTTTTCTAACAAAAAAGTAATCAAAATTCAGGTTCTTGTCATGGTCGATATACGGGTTAAAGTGTTGTTCAAAAGGCAATTCGATGTTTAATCCAACCGAAATTCCGCCACCTAAATGAGCACCTTTATTTCCAGCTTCCATGATTCCGGGACCACCACCAGTAATTACGCCATATCCGGCTTTACTAATTTTAAAAGCGATTTTTTCAGCCAGTAAATAGTATTTATCATCTGGTTTTGTTCTCGCAGAACCAAAAATAGAAACACAAGGACCAATACGTCCCATACTTTCATATCCATTAACAAACTCTGCCATGATTTTAAAAATTGCCCAGCTGTCATTGGTTCTAATTTCATTCCATGTTTTTTGTTTTAAACTATCCTGAATTACTTTGTCTTCGTCATTGTCAAAATCTTCTAATCTCATTGTTTTTGGTATTATAATTTATATTTTTTAATTTTTCTTCTGTATTTTTAATCAGGAGCTTATCCTGCTGTCCGCTATATCTTTTGTGGCGAACCCCGCCACAAAAGGATGCCGCTCCCATCAGGGCTAGGACACTTGTTTGCAATAGACCTTCTGTTTTAATCCTTACTCGTGTAAGGTTAAAATTAGTGACTTTGACAAAAAGGGCGTACTAAATTAAGCCTTTTTTTGTCAATTGTAACAAAAACCGATATTTATTAATCTATTTGTAACACTTAATTTTGCTTTACTTCCTGTTGATGATTCGCTATCAGTTGATTAACTTTTTTCAATTGAAAATCATAATTAATTGGTTTGTAAAACTAATTAACCCTTTATTTGTAGATTGCTCAATAGCTTTCTGTTTTACCCAGATATTTTTAAGGTTCGGCAGTAGATCTTTGTCAGAAAGTAAAAAGCTTAGAACTTTAAAATTTTCAAAAAAAAACGAACAATATGCTAAAAGTGCTGTTTAAATATTATTGCGATGTCAATTTTTTCAACCTTATTTATACGCTTTTAGTAGGTGTACTTTTTCTCAAATTTTATTACGTACCTATTGTTTTTGCAAGTTTCGGAACATTTTTAGGTGTTTTAAGTTATCAGTATTTTTACAGCAATCAATACTACTTTTATTATAACCTCGGACTTACCAAAAGGAGATTAAATACATTTGTTTTTATTTTGAATTTTCTGGTTTCGCTTCTCATTTTCATCATTTTTATCTGTTTCAAATAGTATGAGTATATTAGAAATTAAGAATGTAAATAAGTCATTCAAAAATAGACACATCCTGAAAAATATTTCATTAGAAATTGAAACAGGTCAGACAACGGTAATCTTTGGAAGAAACGGAAGCGGAAAATCAACACTTCTAAAATTGATCTACGGAACACTACAAGCAGATAGCATTGATTTAAAAATAAATCAAACACCAATAAAAAGCAATAATGTTATTCTGGATAAAAGAATTGGTTATTTACCCCAACATACTTTTTTACCTAAAAATCTTAAAGTTTCAGAAATAATTGCAATGTATTTCAAAGACGGAGAACAACAAGATAAATTGTTTTATGCGCCTAGAATTAATGCAATACAAAATCGAAAAATAAGTCAATTATCACTAGGTGAAAGACGATACTTTGAAATACTTTTGTTAGGAAATCTAAATCATGAATTTCTTTTACTGGACGAACCTTTCTCGATGGTAGAGCCTATATACATCGAAATAATAAAAGAGTTTTTAAACAATCTAAACGCAACAAAAGGAATAATCCTGACAGATCATTATTACGAAGATGCGATACAAGTCTCTAACAACATATTTCTAATCAAAGACGGAAACAAAATTGAAATCAACAAAAGAGAAGATCTTATAGCACATGGTTACATAAAATGCTAGAAAAATAGATCTTTAAAGTTTTATCCTAACAGGTTTTCAAAACCTGTTAGGTATCATCTATCTTAAGAAAACTTATTATCGGTATTTTGATTTCCAGTTTAAAAGAGAAACACTTTGTTTTTTATCCTAACAGGTTTTCAAAACCTGTTAGGTATCTATCTTAAGAAAACTTATTTATTTCAATCAAAAATAGGAAACAATTGATTTTGTAGTTATTCCAGTTCCTTTTTCAAAAATTTAGCCGTATAACTTTTTTTGCTTTTTGCTACTTCTTCAGGAGTACCTTTAGCAATCAATTGTCCGCCGCCTTTTCCACCTTCCGGACCAATATCTATAATATAGTCAGCAAGTTTTATCACGTCCATATTGTGTTCGATTACTAGAATCGTATTTCCTTTGTCTACCAATTTATTGATAACTTCCATTAAAACACGAATGTCCTCAAAATGTAATCCTGTAGTTGGTTCATCTAGAATATAAAACGTATTTCCGGTATCTTTTTTAGACAATTCTCCAGCCAGCTTTATACGTTGCGCTTCACCACCCGAAAGTGTTGTACTTTGCTGCCCAAGAGTAATATAGCCTAAACCAACATCCTGAATGGTTTTTACTTTACGGTAAATCTTCGGAATGTTTTCAAAAAACGGAACCGCTTCATCAACCGTCATATTTAGTACATCTGAAATAGACTTTCCTTTGTATCTAATTTCCAGCGTTTCTCTATTAAAACGTTTTCCCTGACACGTTTCGCACTCTACATATACATCAGGCAAAAAGTTCATTTCTATCGTTCTCACACCAGATCCTTCGCAGGTTTCGCAACGTCCACCTTTTACGTTAAAACTAAAACGTCCTGCTTTATATCCTCGAATCATACTTTCAGAAGTCATGGTAAACAAGTTTCTGATTTCTGTAAAAACTTCTGTATACGTCGCTGGATTCGAACGAGGTGTTCTTCCAATCGGACTTTGGTCAATATCAATAACTTTATCGATATGTTCCAGACCTTCAATTTTTTTATAAGGCTGCGGTTTTTTTACACCGTTAAAATAGTAAGCGTTCAAAATAGGATAAAGGGTTTCGTTGATCAAAGTCGATTTACCACTTCCTGAAACTCCTGTAACACATATTAATTGCCCTAGTGGAATTTCGATTGAGACATTCTTCAAGTTGTTTCCCGTTGCTCCGGTAAGTTTTAAAAACTTTCCATTTCCTTTACGACGCTCCTTCGGAATTTCCAATTTCATCGTACCGTTCAGGTATTGAGCCGTAATCGTATTCGATTTCAAAGTTTCCGCCGGAGTACCAATACTAATGATTTCGCCACCATATTTTCCTGCTTTAGGACCAATATCTATAACGTAATCCGCAGTTTCGATCATATCTTTATCATGCTCAACCACAATAACAGAGTTTCCAATGTCACGTAATTGTTCTAAAGATTTAATTAGTTTTTCGTTGTCTCTTTGGTGCAAACCAATACTTGGTTCATCCAAAATGTACAAAACACCAACCAATTGCGAACCAATTTGAGTAGCCAGACGAATACGTTGAGCCTCACCACCAGAAAGTGATTTAGAGCTTCGGCTTAAAGCCAAATAATTCAAACCTACATTCATTAGGAAGTTCAAACGGTCTTTGATTTCTTTCACTACTTCAGAGGCAATCAAAAGTTGTTTGTCTGATAAGCGGCTGTTTAAATCCTGAAACCAAATCGTTAAATCGGAGATATCCATATCACACAATTCCACGATATTCTTTTCATTGATTTTAAAGAACAAAGCTTCCTTTTTTAATCGGGAACCTTCGCAAACAGGACAATTTACTTCGTCCATAAAATCTTTTGCCCAACGTTTTATCGTTGTCGATGCGCTTTCGTCATATTGATTTTTGATGAAATGTGATATTCCTTCAAAATCTATTTTATAATCGCGCGTAACGCCTAAATCTTTTGAGTTTATAGTAAATTTATCTTTTCCACCATGTAAAATCATATTCATGGCTTCCTCCGGAATTTTCTCTATAGCATCAGTTATTTTGAAGCCAAATTTTTCTCCAATTACTTCCAGCTGTTTAAAAATCCAGGATGATTTATATTCGCCAAGCGGAGCAAAACCACCAGCTTTTATTGATAACTTAGGGTTCGGAATAATTTTTTTGACATTAATTTCGTGTACCGTTCCCAATCCGTTACAATGCGGACAAGCTCCTTTCGGAGAGTTAAACGAAAATAAATTAGGTTCGGGATTCTGATATGAAATTCCTGTTGTCGGACACATCAGGTTTCTACTAAAGTAACGGACTTCGTTAGTGTCCTGATCTAAAATCATAAGCACATTTTCACCATGATGCATAGCGGTGTTAATGCTTTCTGATAATCGCTTTTTGTTGTCTTCAGTATCCTCAATTAGCATTCTGTCAACAACGATTTCGATATCGTGCGTTTTATAACGATCTAATTTCATTCCTGAAACCAAATCCTGAACTTCTCCATTTACACGAACTTTAAGGAAACCTTGTTTCGTTATTTGTTGGAATAATTCGGCATAATGTCCCTTTCTGGCTCTAATGATCGGAGCAAGAATGTTGATACGTTTTCCTTCAAAATCCTTAATAATCAAATCTTTAATTTGATCGTCAGAATACGAAACCATCTTTTCACCTGTGTTGTAACTGTATGCATCAGCACCACGAGCATAAAGAAGTCTCAGGAAGTCGTATATTTCAGTAATTGTTCCAACGGTTGAACGCGGACTTTTGCTGGTTGTTTTTTGTTCGATTGCAATTACAGGCGAAAGTCCATCAATTTTGTCTACATCAGGACGTTCCAGACCGCCAAGAAACTGTCTGGCATAAGCCGAAAATGTTTCTACATAACGACGTTGCCCTTCAGCATAAATGGTGTCAAATGCCAAAGAAGATTTCCCCGAACCAGATAAACCGGTAATAACAACCAGTTTTTCACGCGGAATAGAAATGTCTATATTTTTTAGATTATGAACTCTTGCACCAAGAACTTCAATAGTATTGTCTTTTTCTAACATAAATTTGAGCAAAAAGCAAAGTTACCACTTTGATTTATTCTTTTTGTACTCGATTGCAAAACTTTATGTTACAAATAGTAACAAAAAACGCTAACCTGAGTTAGCGTTTTCTTTTTCTTGTTGCCATGTATTCTTCGATAGCTTCTTTGGTAGTATACCAGTTTCGGCCTTCTTTGTAGGCATCTATTTTTCCTGTTCTGGCGAGTAAACTAACATATTCCTGACCGTATGGAGCTTGAGGCTCGCTAACTATATCAGAAATTGTCTGGTAGTCATAGTTGTTTCCAGGCATTGAACTTAAGTAAATATTGAGCGTTCGCTCTAAAGCCTGACACATCAAAAGGGTAAGCTTTTGATAATTGCCATTATTAGCCTGATTGAGCGCTTCATAATATTTTTTTCTATCATTTTTTAAGATAATAGCAGGAGGGAAGCCACAACGCATTAATAACAAATTCATGCTCAAACGTACCGTACGACCATTTCCATCGAAGAAAGGATGAATCCAGACTAATTTATGATGGTAAATTGTGGCCAGCTCAATATCGTTTAAGCCTAGCGGATTTGTATTAATGAAATCTATTAATTCATCAAGATAATCTGAAACTTTATTCGCATTTGGCGGCATAAAATTAGCACCCGAAATACGAACACCACCATTGCGTAAGCGTCCTGCAAAATCATCTTCGATAGATCGTAAAACCAATCCATGAATGGATAAAATATCGATACTTCGAAGTTTGTATTCATCATCTACAATTGAATATAGATAGTCAATAGCTTTATCGTGATTATGAGTTTCGAAATGTTCGCGAAGTGATTTTCCTTTTATGGTGATACCTTCCTGAATTACCATTTGGGTTTCACGCAAACTAAGGGTGTTTCCTTCTATACTATTAGAATTGTATGTCCATTCGAGAGATAAGCTTTCACGAATTTTGTGCAAAGCGATGTTAGGTAATGGCCTGCTATTTTGCAAATCAAGCCTTTTTTGGTACAATCGATCAAAAGTCGATTGAAATTCTTCTTTGTATGTTAAGTCTATATTCCACATAATAGACAAAAGTACTTCTTAATATCGGTTAATGCAAATTTTAATCTATCCGATATTAAGCTTTACTCAATTGTCATTTAAATCCTCACTTTTATTATTTTAGTATAAAAGAAATTTGGTTTTATTTAGAACTAATATTGTTCTCCTCTAGAATTTTATTAAATAATTCTTCTTTTCCGTCTTGCTTCATTTGTTTATAAAGCATTTGCATTATTTTTTCTGCGTCTGTACGATAGGGAGATTTTTGTGCAGTGTAAATATTATAAGCTTTGCACATGTTGTCTAATGCTTTTTTATAGTCATTTAGATGAAAAGCATACATCTGTCCAATTCCATAAAAAACTTCAGGATTATTATCTTGTAAATAATAATATGCTAAGTAGAATTTTTTTCATTTTACGCAGTTTTGTTAGTTTGCGTAAAAGTAAAAAAATTATTCAATTGTCATGGAACGCAATTTGGTTCTGTAAGCTTCTAGTGCTATTGATTTAGAAATAAATCCGAAATATTTTTCGCTTTTTAGAACGGGTAGAAATGCTGATTTTGATTTTTCAAATTTACTCATTACAATTTCCATACTATCATTTGATAAAATAGTTACTGGGGGCGTTTTCATTACATCTTTTATTAAAGTGTATTTAACGCGGTAAGAGTTAAAAATTATTTCGCGAATATCATTAAAGTGCACTACACCAACTAAATCTTTATCATCATTGACAACAGCAAAAACTACCTGATTTGAATGTGAAATAAGATCGACTAATTTGGTTAGGTGTTCATCCGGATGAACCGTCAAATAATCACATTGAATGATGGCATCGATATCAAGTGTCGATAAGATATTAGAATCTTTATTGCTTGTAAAAACATGTCCTTTTTTTACTAATCCTTTTACATCAAGTGAATATTTCTCAAAACGTTTAGAGATAGCAAAGCTAATTGAAGAAACAATCATAAGCGGAATCATTAAACCATATCCTCCGGTTATCTCTGCAATTAAGAAGATTGCAGTAAGCGGTGCATGAAACAAACCACTCAAAATACCTGCCATTCCCACCATAGTAAAGTTACTGATTGGTAACTGAGATAATCCTGTTAAACTAACTAATTTAGAGAAAAAATAACCCAGATAAGAACCAAGAAATAAGGAAGGTGCAAAGTTACCACCATTTCCTCCGCTTCCAAGAGTTAATCCCGAAGCAAATACTTTTACCATCATGGTGCATCCTATAAAAAGAAGGAGTGCCCATTGATTGTTTCTGAAATCCGCAAATAAGGTGTTGTCCATTAATTGCCCCGGATCATTTTCTGATAAGGTTTTAATGGTTTCATAACCTTCACCAAAAAGAGTAGGAAAAACAAAAATAAGTAAAGCTAATAAAGAAGAACCAATAAGTGCTTTTCGATAAGGTCCAATTTCCATTTTGGCAAAGTAATGTTCTACTTTTTGAAATTTCCGCGCATAATAAACGGCCATAAAACCAGTAAGTACACCCAGAAGAACATAAAAAGGAATATTGTGATAGTTGAAAGTTTGTTGTTGTTTGAAAGATAGTAAAATGCTTTCATCTAATACTATGGCAGAAACCAATGCGCCGGTTGCAGCAGAAATCATAATAGGAGTAAAGGCAGCAATGCTGACATCGACCAATAAAACTTCAATTGCAAAAAGAACTCCGGCAATTGGTGCGTTGAAGGCTGCAGAAATTCCTGCAGCCACCCCGCAACCTATTAGTAATGTTCTGTCTTTATAAGCTAATTTATAATTTTGGGCGTAATTCGATCCAAATGCGGCACCTGTTATTACAATTGGACTTTCCAGACCCGCAGATCCTCCTAAACCAACGGTTAAGGAACTTGTCACAATTTGGGCATACATTTGTTTTCTCGGAATTATACTTGCTTTTTTTGCAACAGCATATAAAATTTGAGAAGTCCCTTTTTGAATAGTTCCGTTTAAAACTTTTTTGACTACAAAAACGGTTAGTAAAATACCCACGATTGGTAAAATACTATTAATGAAACTTAATTTTAAAATTCCGTTAATGTAAGTAGCAAAAGAGAAAACACTATGTGCAAATATCTTTAAGACAATTACAGCAAAAGCACAAGAAATACCAACAAGTACACTAGATAAAAAAATGAACTGTTTTGGAGTCAGTATAGATTGTGAGAGCGCGATAACGCTTTCTAGTTTTCTGAAAAGTTTTTTTAACATTATCTCATTAAAAAGTTATGGAAACACAAATTTAAGCGATAACATTTGAAACTGAATAATAATTTAAGGTAAATGTATAAAAAATTAAAAACCAACTGCTTTGTCATCACCTCTAAAATCAGCGCCACCTTCAAGTGAATTGTCAGGCAGTACTAAGATACAGTCTAATTTACCAATAACAGGAGCATTTTTTTCGTTAATCAAATATCCTTTTGCTCTAAGCTTATCTATCGTAGCATTTTCAAAAGCACCTGGTTCGAAATTGATGATATCCGGAAGCCATTGGTGGTGAAATCTAGGTGCATCTACCGCTTGCTGCATCGTAAATTTATATTCGTAAACATTTAAAATTGCCTGTAAAACACTCGTAATAATAGTTGATCCACCTGGTGTTCCTACCACCATAAATAATTTGCCGTTCTTTTCTACAATAGTTGGTGTCATAGAACTAAGCATGCGTTTTTGTGGTGCAATACTATTAGCTTCATTTCCTACCAGTCCAAACATATTTGGTGATCCCGGTTTTGCACTAAAATCATCCATTTCGTTGTTTAGGAAGAAACCTAGTTCCTGACAGTAATATTTAGAACCGTAACCATCGTTAATAGTTGTTGTAGCGGCAACCGCGTTTCCGAATTGGTCAACAATAGAATAGTGTGTTGTTTCCGTACTTTCATTGTAGTTTACTTTTCCTTCTTTGATTTCAGAAGATAAGCTGGCTTTATCAGTATTAAAAGTTGCCATTCTGTCTTTTAAGTACGTATCAGAAAGCAATCCTTTAATTGGAATTTTTACAAAATCAGGGTCTCCTAAAAATTGGCTTCTGTCCGCATAAGCCCTTCTTTCAGCTTCAACAATAACCTGGATAGACTCAACAGTATTGTGTCCCATTTTAGCCAAATCGTAAGGAGCAATCATTTTCATGATTTGAGCAAGACAAATTCCACCACTGCTTGGAGGAGACATTGAGGTAATTTTTAAATCTTTATAATTAAACTGAAGCGGAGTTCTCCATTTTGCTTCGTATTTTGCTAAATCTTTAAGGGTAATAATTCCTCCATTTTTTTGAAGATACTTTACTAATATTTTAGCCGTTTCTCCTTTGTAAAATTCATCTCTTCCGTTTTTTGAAATACGCTTTAACGTTTTGGCTAATTCAGGGTATTTGATCGTGTCGTTTTCTTTAAAGTGCGTTGCTAAAGGCGTATTCGGACCATTAATTTTCACGATAGAAGGACGATAAACATCGATGTTTTTTTCTTGTTTTTTAGTTACGATTACGCCTTTTTCTGCTAATGCAATGACAGGTTTTAAAATTTCAGACATAGGAAGCGATCCTAACTTTTTGTGCACAGCAAAAACGCCCGCAACAGTTCCGGGAACTCCAATCGCTAAAGCTGTTTCTGTACTTTTTCCTTTGATTACATTTCCATCTTTATCCAGATACATATCTTTTGTAGCTGCTAAAGGCGCTTTTTCACGGTAATCAAGTGATCCAACTTCTCCATTTGCTTTTCTGTAGACCATAAATCCGCCGCCACCAATATTTCCTGCAAAAGGAAAAGCTACAGCGAGGGCTAATTCTGTCCCGACCATGGCATCAAATGCATTTCCCCCTCTTGCCATAATATCTGCACCAATTTTTGAAGCTTCTGCACGCGCAGAAACTACCATTGCTTTTGATGCGGTAATTCCCCTAGTATTACTAATTTGCTGCGCAGAGCAGCTTACATAAATAAAGGCAAATAAAAGTGTAATTTTTTTCATAATAATAGTAATTTTTGGGTTGCATGTTGTCTTAAATCTTCAAAGAACAACGTAAACTCCTGCTCAAACTCAAAGTAATATTCTCTCAATTCTTCTGCTGCGAATTGCATTTTCGAGGTGTTTTTAGACCTTCGATCCATTTGTGTGAGAATTTGATGAATACCTTCTACAGTCTGATAACTTGAAAGCCAGTTTCGCTCAATCATGTAAGGCATTAGTCCTTGTGTTTTCTCTGTCAGAATACTATAGTTTTCATGTAATGATTTGTAAAATCTATTAATGAAATCGTCAAGATTTTCATCAGAGTATTTTGACCAGTTTTTAGCTAAAAAATGGTCATAAAAAATATCGACTATTACGCCTGAATAATGGTGGTATCGTTGGTGTAATCGCTTTGTACTTTGTCTGAAGATATCGTGCGAATCAGTATAAGTGTCTATAAAGCGATGTAAAATTATTCCTTTTCTCACTTCTTCCGGAAAATGTTCTAATTGTTTCCCGCGAATGCCGTCGGCCATAAAATTGCCGATTTTAATTAAATCATTGTTTCCGGAAAGGTAGATATGAGCTAAGAAATTCATTACATTTTTGAGTTACTAAGGTTCTAAAGTATCTTGAACACTAAGTTTATTCTTGTAAATATACTAAAAACTTTTGCAAATTCACTGATTCGGTTAAATATGTCTTATTTTACTATGTTGAAATCTTATACGTAAGAATTTAAGTAACCCGCCAAGTTTATTTATATTTGTAATTGGTAACTAAACATAATATAATGACTTTAATAAAATCGATATCGGGAATCCGAGGAACAATTGGTGGAAAAGTGGGAGATAATCTTACTCCTGTAGATGCTGTAAAATTTGCATCGGCGTACGGAACTTTTCTTAAAAATAATACTAAAAAAGAAAAACTAACAGTTGTAATAGGTCGTGATGCCAGAATTTCAGGCCCTATGATTCACAACCTTGTTGTTAATACTTTGATAGGCTTAGGGATTAATGTAATCGATCTTGGTCTTTCTACAACTCCAACAGTAGAAATTGCTGTTCCTCTTGAAAAAGCGGATGGAGGTATCATTCTAACAGCTTCTCATAATCCAAAACAATGGAATGCATTAAAACTTTTAAATGCAAAAGGTGAATTTTTGAGTGGAGAAGAAGGTGCGAAAATTTTAGATATTGCAGAAGCAGAAGCTTTTGATTTCTCTGATGTAGATAATTTAGGAGAAATTACTTTAAATGATGCTTATATGGATATTCATATCGACGAGGTTTTAAATTTACCTCTTGTTGATGTTGAAGCTGTAAAAGCAGCAAAATTCAAAGTAGTTGTAGACGGAGTAAATTCTTCGGGAGGAATTATTATTCCAAAATTATTAGAACAAATGGGCGTTGAAGTGGTAAAATTATACTGCGAACCAAACGGACATTTCCCTCATAATCCTGAACCATTAAAAGAGCACTTAACAGATATTTCTGAGCTGGTTGTAAAAGAAAAAGCGCACTTAGGTGTTGTAGTTGATCCGGATGTGGATCGTTTAGCTTTTATTAGCGAAGATGGTGAAATGTTTGGAGAGGAATATACTTTGGTAGCTTGTGCTGATTATGTATTGAGTAAAACTCCTGGAAATACTGTTTCGAATATGTCATCTTCTCGTGCATTACGCGATGTAACAGTTGGACATAAAGGTAATTACGAAGCCAGCGCGGTTGGTGAGGTAAACGTTGTAGCATTGATGAAAAAGAATAATGCTATTATTGGTGGTGAAGGAAATGGTGGAATTATCTATCCTGAATCGCATTATGGACGTGACAGCTTGGTTGGAGTAGCTTTATTTTTGACACATTTAGCAAATAAAAAAATGAGTGTTTCAGCTTTGAGAGCTTCTTACCCTGAATACTATATGAGCAAAAACAAAATTGAATTAACACCACAAATCGATGTTGATGCTATTTTGGTTGCCATGACCGATAAATACAAAAATGAAGATATTAGCACAATCGATGGTGTTAAAATTGATTTTGCTACAGAATGGGTACACTTAAGAAAATCAAATACAGAACCGATTATCCGAATTTATACAGAAGCTCCTTCTCAGGAAAAAGCAGATGTATTAGCTCTTCGAATTATAGACGAAATAAAAGCTATTGCGGGAATTTAATTTTCAAAGTAAGCATGTACAAAAACACCTCTTTCAAATTTGAAAGAGGTGTTTTTGTATAGACTTTATGGTTTCATTTTTTATGTATCCAGAAGTAATTAACCGAGAAATTGCAAGTAATTTTTTTTTACAAATATTAAAGTAAAAATGAATAACGTACGATTGTACTCACTTATCTTGTAGAATTATTATCTTTACAATTCACATTAAATATTTTTTATGAATCCCATTTTGATTGGAATTATAGTGGCAAATGCCCTGATAAGTTACAAAGGTTTTAATGATTTTTCTTTCTTTCGAAAATACGAATTTCACGTAGGAAGTATTCGTTCCGGAGAGCAGATCAGGATGTTATCATCAGGTTTTTTACATGCAGATATGATGCATCTAATCTTTAATATGATGACACTTTATTTTTTTGCTCCTGGTGTCATTCAGGCGTTGGGAACGTTCTCCTTTGTTTTGGTATACTTTGGAAGTTTAATTTTTGGAAGCTTGCTGACAATGCTGTTCCATAAAAATGATTACAGTTATCGTGCAGTAGGTGCTTCTGGTGCGGTAACAGGCGTTTTGTATTCGGCTATTTTATTGCAGCCCAATATGATGTTGGGAATCTTTTTTGTTATTCCAATTCCGGCTTATCTTTTTGGAATCTTATATTTATTATATTCCATTTACGGAATGAGAGCTAAAAATGACAATATTGGGCACACAGCTCACTTTGGAGGTGCTGTTGGCGGCTATCTGATTACGCTTATAAAAGTGCCTTCTTTATTTGTAGATGAACCTTTGATGGTAATCTTACTTACAATTCCAATTGTAGTACTCTTTGGATTGGCAAAAGCCGGAAAATTGTAATGTGGCACAACTTTTGAAATAACCTTATCAACGATTGTAATTAAAAAAATAAATAACTTAAATAAAACAAAAATGAAAAAACTAGTATTATTTTTAACAATTATCTTTATGACTATGTCTTACGGCCAGGAAATAAAACAAATTCCTCAAATTAATGTAAATGGGGAAGGAAAAGTAAAAGTAGCACCTGATCAGGTTTGTATTTCGGCTACAGTTGAAACAAAAGGAACTAATGTTAAAGAGGTTAAAAAACAAAATGACGAAAAAATAGATGCTGTTTTGAAATTCATCAAAAAAATGAATATTCCAACCGCAGATTTTAAAACAAAACAAGTTGCACTAAATCCTCAATACGATTACGACAAAAAGAAAACAAATTACAATGCTACACAAACAATAGAGATTGTTTTAAAAGATTTGACAAAATACGATGAAGTGATGGAAGGTTTAGTTCAACAAGGAATCAACCGTTTGGACAGAGTTACTTTTGAATCGTCTAAAATTAAACAATACGAAACTGAAGCTAGAAAATTAGCGATTAAAGATGCTAAAGCAAAAGCGGAAGATTATGTTTCTGTTTTAGGGCAAAAAGTAGGTAAAGCAATCACGATTTCTGATAACACACAAGTGTATCACCCACAACCAATGTATGCTACAATGAGAATGAAAGAATCTTCAGATGCAATGGGAGCTTCAAACGAAACACTTGCTATTGGAGAAATTGATATTACAGCAAATGTAAGTGTTAGCTTTATTTTAGATTAAGCTTCGAAATAAAAATATAGATTTTAAAAAACTCGAATTCTTTAGAATTTGAGTTTTTTTTTGTTTTAAAATGAAGAGAATAAGGCATCTTCATTTTTTAGTTTTTTACAGATCCAAAACTTTTTTAAATTACTTCATGAGATACTTTAAAAAGCATTTTGGATCTTTTTTTATGTGTAAATTTTAGTTGTTTAGATATTATTTTTTTTCATTTTTGATTTCGGTTTACAAAAAATCTTACATGATAGTATTTTGTGAATATTTATTATGTGCTTGTTTTTCAGATGTTTGAAGTTTTAATTAACATTTTTTTTGCAAAAAGTTTAATTAAAATTTTGGAGTTCGTATTTTTAATATACTTTTGTTCTACCGAATTAGTAGAATTTAAAAGTAATCAAATACAAATAGAATTGAAGACTATCCTAAATATATCATTTTTATATATGCGGCAATCAATGTGCACCTTTGGCCATTGTTGTTGTAACTGTTAAAAATTCTTCAATTTCTAATCCAAACCAACTTTTTAGTAATGACTAAACCTGACTTTTCGGGTAGTAGTGTTATGAAATCTCAGTTCAAAATAGTAGTAATTCAAAAAAAAATAAATATGAAAAAACGAATGTGTTGCAGATAAAAAAACATTTCTGCAAAGAACAGAAATGGTAAAGCTTAAAGAAATTGTACATCTCTGTAAGGGAAACGAGAGTAGCGTAAAACAAACCTTTTCAGTTCACCTTATTTATTAAACTAAAAAAAGTAATGAAAAAAAAATTAGAAAGATATACATGGTTATGCATTTTATTGATTGCCATAGGGGTTAATGCCCAGGAAACCCAACCTTTAATACAATCTAAACTAACCGGAACCGTAGTCGATGCTGTTACAAAAGAACCTGTTATCGGCGCTTCAGTAAATATTAAAGGAACTACACACGGTGTAATAACAGATTTTGATGGAAAGTTTTACTTTCAAACCGGACAAAAATTCCCTTATACACTTGCAGTTACTTTTATGGGATATAAAAGAACCGAAGTTGTTGTTAACGGAAATTCAGTTGTTGTAGAACTTCAGGAAGATCAGACCAATTTATCTGAAGTAGTTGTTACAGCACTTGGTATTTCTAAAGAAAAGAAATCTTTAGGATATACTATCCAGTCACTTAAAAGCAAAGACTTAGAAAATACAAAAGAAACGAATCTTGTAAATAACCTTGCCGGTAAAGTGGCGGGTGTGCGTATTACCAATTCTCAGGGTGATATGGGATCATCTCGTATCGTAATTCGTGGGGAAACTTCTATTGCAGGAAATAACCAGCCATTATTTGTGGTAGATGGTGTTCCGGTAGATAACTCACAGTTAGGAAGTGTTGGAGGGGCAACACGTGACTTTAGAAATGCAATTGCAGATTTGAATCCACAAGATATAGAGTCATTAAGCGTTCTTAAAGGACCTAATGCAGCGGCTCTCTACGGATCACGTGCTGCGCATGGAGTTGTTCTTATCACAACAAAATCAGGAAGAAATCAAAAAGGATTAGGAATCAGCGTAAGTTCTGGTATTACAGTATCTCAGGTTGCTACTTTACCTAAATTTCAAGATTCTTATGGACAAGGATCAAACGGAAGATTTAGTTTTGTTGACGGTAAAGGTGGCGGAATTAATGATGGAGTTGATGAAAGCTGGGGTCCAAAAATGGACGGAAGACTTATTCCTCAATTTTATTCAAATGGAGAAGCAGTACCTTTTGTAGCTAATCCCGATAACGTAAAAGACTTTTTTAATACAGGTCTTACTTTTGATAATAACGTTTCTGTTGCCAAATCAGATGAGAAATCAGATTTTCGTCTAGGAGTTGGTAATCAAAAACAAACAGGAGTAGTGCCAAATAGTGAAATAAATAAAACAAACTTTAGTATTAACTCTAACTATCAAATAAACAAAAGTATAAAAGTGGGAGTAACAGGTAATTACATTGTTACAAATTCTCCAACTTTGCCTGGAGGTCCATCTGGTAACCGTGCTGCGGGTGTAATGCTTCAGTTTCTTTGGTTCGGACGTCAGGTAGATATCAACAAACTTAGAAATAACAGAGACGTAAACTGGAATAACAGTTACTATAGTAATCCATACTGGAATGCTTATTACAATACTACAAGCCAACAACGTAACCGTTTAATTGGAGATATCCACTTAGAAGCTAAAATTATTGACGGACTTGATTTTAAATTTCGTACAGGAGTTGATTACTACAATGATCGTAGAAAGTACACTATTAAATATGGCACAAACGGAACACCTTTTGGATCTTATGCGGAAGATGCATACACTGTAAACGAACAAAATACAGAAGGTATTTTACATTATAATAAAAAACTTAATGATGATTTTAGTTTAGATGCTCTTGGAGGTTTCAACATCCGTAACCGTAGCGATGCAAACAACTACCAAAAAGCATTACGTTTGGCAGTACCTGATTTGTATACATTAACAAATTCACGTGATCCATTGACTTCGTCTAATGCATTGTCAAGATTAAGAGTATACAGTGCTTATGCTTCGGCTCAGTTTGGTTATAAAAATTATGCGTTTTTAAACCTTACAGCACGTAATGACTGGTCATCAACATTACCAAGTAACAACCGTTCTTATTTCTATCCTTCTGTTAATGCAAGTGTTGTATTATCTGATGCTTTGAATATAAAAAGCAATACGCTTGATTATTTAAAAGTACGTGGAGGATGGTCTGAAGTAGGTAACGATGCTGATCCGTATCAATTGTCTACAGTTTATAATTTCCAGGCTGCATTCGACGGAAATCCAATTCAGACTTCTTCACAAAAGAAACTTAATGAGAACCTGAAACCGGAAACGACACGTTCTACTGAATTAGGTCTTGAAGCTTCTTTCTGGAAAAACAGATTACATTTTGATGCAGCGTATTATGATACGAACAGTTTTGATCAGATTTTAGAAATCAAAACAACAGCTTCAAGTGGTTACAACTCGCAATTAATTAATGCAGGTAAAATCAACAACCGCGGAGTAGAGGTTCAATTAGACGGAAGCCCTGTTAGAACTGAAAATTTCTCATGGAACGTAGGTTTGAACTATTCTAAAAACATAAGTAAAGTTGAGGTTTTGGATTACGATAAAAAAATCAAAAACTATACAATTGGTTCTTCAGGAGGTGTTGAAGTATTAGCATCTGTTGGGCAAGCTTATGGAGCACTTTACGGAACAGCTTATTTACGTGATACAAATGGAAATATTGTAGTAGGAGCAAACGGATTACCAAGAGCTGACCCGGATAAAAAAGTATTAGGACATTTTACACCTGATTTTATTGGAGGTATTACAAATACATTAAGTTACAAAAATCTTGAGTTTTCATTCCTTATTGATGCAAGTGTAGGTGGAGAAATTTTCTCAGGAACAAACAGAACAGGTACTTACACAGGAGTTTTAGCAGAAACGCTTTATGGTCGTGATCCGGAAAACGGAGGATTGAATTACTATTATCCAGGTAATAATACTGCAAATTCCAGAACATTATTGCCAGGTGGAGGCGCTCCAAACGGAGAAACAGTTTATGGAGATGGTGTTATTTTTAATGGAGTATTTGCTGATGGAACTCCAAATAATAAAGTAATTAGTGCACAGGAATATCACAAATCAGGATACAATATTAGCGAAGCTTATATTTACAGTTCAACTTTTGTAAAGCTAAGAGAAGTAAGACTTACTTATAATGTAGATAAGAAACTAGCTAAGAAATTAGGATTTGACGGAGCAAGCATTACTGCTGCAAGCCGTAACTTGTTCTTTATTTACAGAGATGTACCAAATATCGATCCTGAAGCAGCTTTCAATACTGGAAATGCACAGGGGATAGAGAGTTTATCTTTGCCAACGACAAGAAATTTCAGTCTTAATGTTAATCTTAAATTTTAAAAACACGCGATCATGCTAAAAAAAATATCATATATAACTTTATTTGCGTTGTTGCTGGGATCTTGCAGTGATAAACTGGATGAAATCAATAAAAATCCAAATGCAACGGAAACACCTTTGGCACCTTACCTGTTAACAGGAACGCTAAAGCAGGGAGCCGACCTTTATTGGGGAGCTGATAATAACTTTAACTCGTCTCTTTTATTTGTACAACATTGGGCAAAAATCCAATATACAGAGCCAGACCGATTTGATGTATCGAATACGACTTTTACTTCTTTGTGGAATAACGGTTATTATACTTTAGTTACAGATTTAAATACTATTATAAATTTTCCTGAACAACAGGCAAATTCAAATTACAAAGGAATTGCACTTACTTTGCGTTCATGGACATTCTTATTACTGACAGATGCTTACGGAAGCATTCCTTATAAAGAAGCGGGTCAGAAAATAACACCGGCATACGACACTCAGGAAGTGGTTTACACAGGATTATTGGAAGATTTAAAACAAGCTCAGTCTTTATTAGCGACAACAAACGGTACTGTAACTGGTGATTTGGTTTATAAAGGAGATGTTTTGAAATGGAAAAAACTGGTAAATTCACTTCGTTTACGTATTGCGTTAAGAATTTCAGACAAGAAACCTGATTTAGCAAAACAAGCAGCGATTGAAGCTACAAGTGATGCAGGAGGATTAATTAGTGCTAATACGGATAACTTTCAGTTTATCTATACTAGTTCGCCTCAACAAAATCCGGCAGCTGCCTGGTTCGAAACTCGTGATGATTTCCGTATTTCAAAAACATTGGTTGATAAGCTAAAAGCATTTTCAGATCCACGTTTACCTGTTTACGCTCAGTTACCTTCTGACGCAACTGTGGGTACTTATGTTGGAGGCGGTAACGGATTATCTAACAGTGCTGCCAATGATCAGGGATTTGCTAAAACATCAAAACCAGGCACTTATTTCCTAACATCGGCAACTCCGGCAGTTTTTGCAACTTTTGCTGAAGTACAATTCAATCTTGCTGAGGCAGTTGCGCGTGGTTTCATTGCAGGTGATGCAGAACAGCTTTATAAAGGTGCAATCACGGCTTCGTTGAATCAATTCGGAATTACCAATGCAGCTACAGTAGCTACTTATTTAAGCCAGCCAAGTATTCAATACAATCCGGCAAATTATGCTGAATCTATAGGTACTCAAAAATGGATTGCATTTTATGGTCAGGGTCTTGATGCTTTTACAGAGTGGAGAAGACTTGATTATCCAGTACTTACAGCTGGTCCTAATGCGCTTCTTGACGGACAGATTCCTTCTCGTTTCTTTTATCCGGGTACAGAGCAATCGCTAAACGGAGATAGTTATCAGGCTGCAGTTGGAGCTCAGGGAAAAGATTTACTGACTACAAAATTATGGTTTGATGTGAAATAAGTTGAATTCCTAAAAAAGAATAAACTTTTAGCCCCAACTTTCAAAAATAAAGCCCTGCATCAATATGAACATGCCCCAAAAAGTT
>NZ_MUGW01000060.1 GCF_002217285.1 Flavobacterium hercynium
TTTTAATTATTAAAAACTATAAAATTTAAATAATCAATTACTAAAAACAATAATAATTTAAAACAATGTAAAAATAAAATTCAATCTTTAAAATTGATTTTATATACAAAAATAAGTTTCTTTTAAAAGTGAATTCTATTACTCATCTTGTAGTATCAACTTTATTAACAATACACTGTTAATAAGCTAAATAACAGCTTAAAATAAGCTCTAAAACTAAAATAAAAGCTTTTAATAAACGATAATTAGAAAGATGATAAATCATATCACTTAATTTTATAATCACCTTAAATTAAATTTATGAAGGTCACTTTTAATCTAAAAAATCTATAATTTTTAATAATTACATAGAAAATATAAATAATAAGAAAAGCGCTTATAAAAAGCGCTTTCTAATAGTTTTTAATGATATTATTACTTTACCATCTCTGCAAGAATTTCGATTTCTCGTTCTGAAGCATTTTTTAAAGGATTCGAATGTAATTTCAAAATTTCCTCTTCAAATTGACTTTTTACACTTTCATTTTCTAAATCTCTTAAATTTAAAAGTGCTTTTGATCGAACGTAAGTTGACTCACTTCTAAGTGACATTGTATACAGTTTTTTAATATCTTCTTCTTCAAAATCAGCTGATTTTAGAATTGAATATTTCAAAATAAACTGAGCAAATAACAATGAACCCTTGTTATTGTTGATATTCTTCTTTAATGAATTTTGCAATAATGAAAAGCTGGAAACATTTTTGATGCTCTTCCCTATTGCACTTTCAATAGCAATACGCTCTGGTTTGCTTTCAACTTTAAAATATTTATTGATATCTTTTAAAGAATTATTAATGCTGTTTTCTTCTTTTTTCCCCTTCTCTTCCCAAGCATCTTTTAATCCAACAGTTTTATTAAATACTAGTTTTGAAGCAGTTGAGTCTTTATCAACAGTAAAATAACCTAAACGTTGAAACTGAAATTTATCTTCATTTTGAGCTGTAGCTAAACTTGGTTCTACAAATCCTTTGATGATTTCTAACGAATTTGGATTGACAAAATCTAAGAAATTTTTCTCTTTATAACTGTCCGGAGCTTCATCTGTAAACAAACGATCGTACATACGAACTTCAGCTTCAACTGCATGTTGTATCGAAACCCAATGTAAGGTTCCGGATACTTTTCTCTGACTTGCTTCTGTTCCACTTCCGCTTAAAGAATCAGTATCGTAGGTTACGTGAATTTCTGTAATATTTCCTTCAGCATCTTTTATAACACTTTCTCCTTTAATGATATACGCATTTTTTAGACGTACTTCTTTTCCTAAAGTCAAACGGAAAAACTTAGCAGGAGCTTCTTCTAAAAAGTCCTCTCTTTCAATGTATAATTCACGTGAAAAAGGTACTTTTCTATAACCTGCACTTTCATCTTCCTGATTGTTTTCTGCTTCTAACCACTCCTCTTTTCCTTCAGGATAATTTGTAATTACCAATTTTACAGGATCTAAAACAGCCATTACACGAGGTGCAATTTTGTTCAAATCTTCGCGAATACAGAACTCTAAAACAGATACATTTATTAAATTATCACGCTTTGCAATACCAATTGTATTGGCAAAATTGCGCAATGAAACTGCTGTATAACCACGTCTTCTTAATCCTGAAATAGTTGACATTCTTGGATCGTCCCAGCCGTTAACATGCTTTTCTTTAACTAGTTGCTGTAATTTTCTTTTACTAACAACGGTATGTGAAAGGTTACGTCTGGCAAATTCTCTTTGCTTTGGACGCAACTTATTTTCATCTAAAATCTGATCTAAAAACCAATCGTATAATTCACGATGTGGTAAGAATTCCAATGTGCAAAAAGAGTGCGAAATTTGTTCTAAATAATCACTTTGTCCGTGTGCCCAATCGTACATTGGATAAATTTTCCATGCATCTCCGGTTCTATGATGATGTTTGTGCAAAATTCTATACATGATAGGATCACGCATCAACATATTAGTTGATTTCATGTCTATTTTAGCACGAAGAATGTGAGTACCAGCCTCAAATTCACCGTTTTTCATTCTTTCAAACAAATCTAAGTTTTCTTGAACAGAACGGTTTCTATACGGACTATCTGTTCCCACTGTAGATGGAGTTCCTTTTTGAATGGCCATATCTTCAGAAGACTGGCTATCAACATAGGCTTTATCTTTCTTTATTAACAAAACAGCCCAATCGTAAAGTTGTTGAAAATAATCAGAAGCATAACGTTCTTCTGCCCAGGTATAACCCAGCCACTCTACATCTTTTTTAATTGCATCAACAAATTCCTGCTCTTCTTTTTCAGGGTTCGTATCATCAAAACGTAAATTTACAGGAGATTGATAATCAATTCCTAAACCAAAATTTAAGGCAATCGAACTCGCATGCCCAATGTGTAAATAACCATTTGGTTCCGGTGGAAAACGAAAATGAAGTTCATTTTTTGATAGACCTGATTTTAAATCTTCTTCTATAATTTGTTCAATAAAATTGAGTGATTTCTCTTCTGATGCCATTATTTTATAGTAATTTTAGCAAAGATAAAAAAAAGGTTTCAGGTTTCAGATTTAAAGTTATGTAACTGGCGTTAAACCTGAAACTTTAAACTTGAAACAATAAACAAATGGGAGTTATAAAACTAAAAAACATTCGTACTTTCTCTTACCACGGATGTTTAATTGAAGAAGCAAAAATAGGATCTGATTATACTGTCGATCTAAAAATTAAAACAAATTTGCAGGAATCAGCACAAACAGATCAATTAGGAGACACCGTTGATTATGTACATTTGAATAAAATTGTTGCTGAAGAAATGGCTATTCGTTCGCATTTATTAGAGCATGTAGCGAAAAGAATCAATATTCGTGTGCTTGCTGAAATAAAAAGTGTAGAAAAAACTACAGTTTGGGTTTCTAAAATAAACCCTCCTATTGGTGGTGATGTTGAATCAGTTACAATAAAAATGACCGAAAAAAGAGCTTAATAACTAAAATAAAAACATTTATTTTTTAAAATAGTTACTTTTAAACTTTTGAAATTTAAAGATTTTAGTTACTTTTGCCATCCGTTCAACTACGGCGTCGTGGCCGAGCGGCTAGGCTGGGCTCTGCAAAAGCTCCTACTCCGGTTCGAATCCGGACGATGCCTCTAAAAGAGATACAGAAATGTATCTCTTTTTTTTTTGCTTAATTTTTAGAAAAAATTATATAAAGAGAACGGTTCGAATCCGAACGTTGACTCTAAAAGAGATACAGAAATGTATCTCTTTTTTTTGCTTAATTTTTAGAAAAAATTATATAAAGAGAACGGTTCGAATCCGAACGTTGACTCTAAAAGAGATACAGAAATGTATCTCTTTTTTTTGTGTTTAATTTTTAAGAAAAATTATATAAAGAGAACGGTTCGAATCCGAACGTTGACTCTAAAAGAGATACAGAAATGTGTCTCTTTTTTTTGTGTTTAATTTTTAGGAAAAATTATATAAAGAAAGCAGTTCGAATCCGAACAATACTTGTAAAAGAGATACAGAAATGTGTCTCTTTTTTTGTGTTTAATTTTTAGAAAAAATTATATAAACAAAATGGTTCGGAATCCAGACGATGCTTATAAAATCTCTAAAGAAATTTAGAGGTTTTTTTATGCCACAATCTTGTCATTTCGACGAAAGGAGACTCGAGCGAAAGCGAACATACGAAGTAAATCTTCGTTAGAAACTCGACAAAGATTGGCAATACTTTACGGAGCTACTTGCGAGGATTTCTCCTTTCGTCGAAATGAAATACTAGAGTGTGGAATAACTAAAAATAAATTCGTGAATTCGTGGCGAATAAAATTATATCCAGTAAAGTTTTAAACAGACAATAAACCAGAAACCTTATTTCTTCTCAATCTTCTGAAAGGCATTTCTAACCATTTCTTTTTCTTTTGGAAACCAACCCTGAGTTATTAACACCAGTCCAAAAACCATTAAAACGATACTAATTCCTTTTTTGATTTTTGATATGTTTCTTGGTGTCATTTTTGATTTTAACTGCTTGGCTAATACTATTTTAATGCAATCTACAAGCAAGTAGGTAATGATAACAGAGATAAAAAACGTTAACATTCTTGAGTTTTGCATTTCTAATTTTGGTCCTACTGAAATAATTACAGCCAGCCAGAAACCTAATACTCCAATGTTAATAACATTGAGTAAAAATCCCTTAATGAACAAACTTCCGTAGTTTCTTTTTATAATATCACGGTCAATTTCATCGTCATCTATCTTTTCTTCATTACGCAATCTTATGAACGAAATAACGCCATAAGCAAGCATGATAATACCACCAAAAATAAACAAAGCCGGTTTGTCTTTTAAACTCTGAATGAGTCTGTAACTTCCTAAGTAGGCAATACCTATAAAAAAGATATCTCCTAAAATTACACCCAGATCAAAAACCATTGCAGCTCTGAAACCTTTTGTAATACTAGTCTCAAGTAATATGAAAAATACCGGACCAACCATAAAACTTAAAAATAATCCCCACGGCAGTCCAGCCAAAATATCATTTATCATTCAAATTCAATTTTTATTTTACCTCTTCAATTTTACCTCCAAAAACCGTTTTCTGATTAATTTGCTTCGGTTTTCCATAAATGTAAATAGAGCCTCCTGCGCTTACTTTTGCATCGACTAGTGTATCAGCATTCACATCTGCTTTTCCTCCCGCAGAAACGCTTACCTGCGTTTGAGAGGTACTTAGTTTACTTGCTAAAAGAAAACCACCTGCGCCAAGACGTGCATCCTGATTCGAAGCTTTACCGGTTAACGTAATTTCTCCTCCGGAAACAGAACTAACATTTAGCTTATCAACATCTAAATCAACATTGATTTTTCCGCCTTCCTGAGCACTTACTTTAAAAACAGTTGCTTTGATAACATCACTACTGGTAACAATAGCTCCTTCATTAACATCTATAAGCTCAATACGTTTGTAATACACTGTTATATCTAAATCATTTCCTGATAAAAGCTTTGGAAAAGGCATTCTTAATTTTAATAATCCCTTCTTATTAACAACTTCTACTTCAGATTCACGTGTTCCTTTTATAACAATCTTATTTTCTGATGATTGTACTAATTTTACACTTAACTTATCAAAGACTTTAACCGAATCAAAATCACCTAAATCTTTGGTAACCTGACCAAAAGACATCTGAACAAATAAAATTGCAGCTCCTATAATTAACTTTTTCATAATTTCTTTTTTTTAATTTAACCTCTACTCTGCTCTTCGTAAAAAATTGAAATCCAGTTGTTTCTTCACTAAATCGGCATTTTTTACTTTTACATAAATTTCATCTCCTAGTTGTAAAATACTATTGGATGTTGCTCCAACTAAAGCGTATTGCTTTTCGTCGAAAGTATAATAATCATCTTTTATTTCTCTGATTCTCACCATTCCCTCACATTTGTTAGAAACGATTTCAACATAGATTCCCCATTCTGTAACACCTGAAATAACACCAAGAAACTCTTCGTCCTGATGATCCTGCATGTATTTAACCTGCATGTATTTGATGCTGTCACGTTCAGCATTAGTTGCTAAACTTTCCATATTCGAACAATGCAAACATTTCGTTTCATACACTTCTTCGTCTACAGATGTTCCGTTATCCAGATAATATTGCAGCAAACGATGTACCATTACGTCAGGATAACGACGAATTGGCGAAGTAAAATGACTGTAATAATCGAAAGCTAAACCATAATGACCAATGTTCTCTGTAGAATATTTGGCTTTACTCATACTTCTAATAGCAAGAGTATCAATTAAG
Source organism: Flavobacterium hercynium (assembly GCF_002217285.1). Taxonomy (GTDB): domain Bacteria; phylum Bacteroidota; class Bacteroidia; order Flavobacteriales; family Flavobacteriaceae; genus Flavobacterium; species Flavobacterium hercynium. The sequence continues at coordinate 5,831 of NZ_MUGW01000060.1, forward strand.
TTTTGCTCTTTCTTACCGTTTACTTCTTCCATCAAAGCATTCAATGATTTCGAAATATCGCCTTTGTTTCTGAAATCTATTTTATAACCAAACTTCGCAATTACAGTTTGCATTGCAATTAATTTGTCTTCGTTTGGTTCATCGTGAATTCTGTACACAAATGTTTTCTTTTGTTTACCAATGTATTCCGCCACTTTTCTGTTAGCTAAAAGCATAAATTCTTCAATAAGATGATTGGCATCTTTAGAAACTTTAAAATAAACACCTTCCGGTTCTCCTTCGGCATCTAAATTGAATTTTACTTCGACTTTGTCAAAAGAAATAGCACCGTTTGCCATTCTCTTCTTTCTTAAAATTTTTGCTAATTCATCTAATTTTAGGGTTGCCTGCGTTATTTCATCTGAAACAACATAAGATGCTCCTGTAATGGAAACATCAATCGGAATTGTACTGTCTTTGGTTTCAATGATGTATTGCGCTTCTTCATACGCAAAACGCTGATCAGAATAAATTACTGTTCTACCAAACCATTGGTTGATAACTTGTGCACTTTCTGAAACTTCAAAAATAGCAGAGAATGTATATTTCTCTTCATTCGGACGTAATGAACACGCAAAATTAGATAAAACTTCCGGAAGCATTGGTACTACTCTGTCTACCAAATAAACCGAAGTAGCTCTTTGATACGCTTCATCATCCAGAATGGTTCCTTCTTCTAGATAATACGAAACATCGGCAATGTGTATTCCGATTTCGTAATTACCATTTTCTAACTTTTTGAAGGACAACGCATCATCAAAATCTTTTGCATCTTTTGGATCTATCGTAAACGTAAGCGTATCACGCATATCACGACGTTTTGCAATTTCCGCTTCTTGAATTGTAGTATCTATTTTTTGTGCAAAGACCTCTACTTCTACCGGAAAATCGGATGGCAAACCATATTCAGCCAAAATAGCGTGAATCTCTGTATTGTGTTCTCCTGGTTTTCCTAAAACTTTAATTACGGATCCAAACGGACTATCGGCTCTTTTTGGCCAATCTTCAATCGTAACTAAAACAACATCACCATTTTCTGCCTCACCCATTTTATCTTTTGGGATAAAAATATCAGTATACATTTTTGGATTCGCTGTTGCCACAAAAGCAAAATTAGGCTGAATGTCGATAACACCAACAAATTCTGTTTTGTTTCTTTCGATAACTTCAATTACTTCGCCTTCAGGTCTTTTTCCTTTTCTTCGATTGTAAACATAAACCTTTACTTTGTCTTTATCCAAAGCACGATTCAGATTATTGGTCGGGATAAAAACATCTTCTGCAAAATCAGGACAAATGAAATACGCCGTTTTTCTACTCGTCATATCAATTGTTCCTTCGTAATAATCCTGACTTTCAGCTTTCACTAAATACTTACCAGGCTCTGCTTCTATTATTTTTTTTGAAGCAGCCAGAATTTTTAAATCTTTTATTATCTGATTTCTGCTTTTTGTATCATCAACTTCTAACTTTGCACCTATCTGCTTATAATTTAACGATTTATTAGGGCTTTGCGATAAAATCTTTAGTATTTTTCCAGAGAAATCTTTCTCATTTTTTATCGGTTTTCTAATCTTCTTACTCATATATCTTTTCTTAAAAGTTTAAAATTACAAATAAGATATCAGATTATAGATTTTAACAAATAAATTATTAAAAATATAACTTCTCATCATAACTAAAATAACGCAATGGAAAGCTTCAAAACGATCGCCATATTCAATTATCTGCACGAAACAGTCGTTCTCAAACATTTACTGGAACAAGAAGGAATTCCGTATTACCTGGAAAACGAAATGACACTTTCTGTGGCTCCGTTTTACACCACGGCGCTCGGTGGCATTAGGCTGAGAGTTCATCCCAACGATTTCGAACAAGTGCAGCACATTCTTGACACTCTCAATAATCCGCTAAACATTGTTTGACAGTTTTCGTTACTTTTTAATTTTTTTTCTTTTTCAAATTTCAAAGTTGTCAACATATATTAAATACAACAAAAAAGAAATTTTAAATTTAATTAAATTTTGTTGGTTATTATAGTGTGTTAATATGTGATATAAATTTATTTTTAAATGTATTGAAATGAAGTTTTACTTACTTATTGGGAGTTATCAACATACTTATATTTGGTTAAACGTTTCGTTTTTAAGCTTTTTTGAATTTTAATTAACAGTGGTTAACAACCCAAAATGAATTCATTTTGTAGATAACTTGATAACTCGATTTGTGTTGAAAATAGCATTTTTGATATTGATAACTTTTCTAAAAATTCATCAAACTTTATTAGGTTTTTAATTTCCAGTTTTGGATTAGCTTTTTTTTCGATTCCACCAAAAAAAACTTCTTATTTTCTATCCGAACTTATGAACAAAAGATGTTAATTTAAAGTTAACTGAATATCAATGAATTAGCTTTTACTATTAACAACCCAAAATTTTAACAAATTTATTGCGTTTTATATATTGATTATGAACTACTTACAGAGTTGTTAATAATGTTAATAACTGTTAAGTTTTTGATATCATGATAGTTATAATCTTGTATTTGTTTCTCCTATTTTGTTGCTAATTTAGTAATTATTGTTTGGTATACATTAAGTATGATTCGCCACGAATTCACGAATTTATTTTTTAAAATCTATGCGTAAAGAATTAGAGAACATTCGTGAATTCGTGGCAAATTTAGTAGAGATTAAAAATTAATACTTTGTCTAATTATTCGTGGTGAACCATTTAATAATTAAGTAAATTTGCGGTACACAACTTAATAGTATTAAAAAATGAAGATTTCAATAGGAAACGACCACGCAGGACCAGAGTATAAAAAAGCAATTGTTGCAATGCTTAAAGCAAAAGGATATGAAGTAACAAATTATGGTACAGATTCTGAAGATTCTGTTGACTATCCTGATTTTGGACATCCTGTTGCTAATGATGTGTCTGAAGGTAAGGCAGATTATGGTATTGTGATCTGCGGAAGCGGAAACGGAATTGCCATGACGGTAAACAAGCATCCAAAAGTAAGAGCCGGTTTATGCTGGACTAAAGAAATTGCGTATTTAACACGTTTACACAACGATGCTAACATTGTGAGCATTCCGGCGCGCTTTACTTCGATTCCGCAAGCGGTTGAAATAGTTGAAACTTTTTTGAATACGGCATTCGAAGGTGGAAGACACCAAAACAGAGTGAATAAAATCGCGTGTGAATAGAAAGTAAAAAAAAAACGGGTGCTACGCACCTAATAAACATAATAAGCCGGGCGGATTTTTAAATCTATCCGGTTTTTTTATTTAAAATAATAATAAATTGGTCATCGTACTGACTGAATTAATGTTAATTTGATCATTCAATTGACTGAATTAACGTTTTTTAATTATCTTTGAAAGTAATTCTAAACTAATTATAGAATGAAAAAATACTTAAAAAGAGCTGTAATTCAAGACTTTAAAAAGAAGATAATAGCTAATAAAGTCCTTATTTTATTAGGAGCAAGGCGTGTTGGTAAAACCGAATTAATTAAAAACTATTTAAAAGAAATTCCATCTGAAAGTTATCTAAAGCTTAATGGAGAAGATATTAATGATATTAATTTACTTAGAGAGCGTTCTGTTAATAATTATAAAAGACTTTTAAAAGGTATTGATTTATTAGTAATTGATGAAGCTCAAAATGTTCCTGAAATTGGTCTGATTCTTAAATTGATTGTTGACGAAATCGAAGGAATCAAAATTATAGTAACCGGTTCTTCAATGTTTGATTTGAGTAATAAGTTGGGAGAACCATTAGTGGGAAGAAAAAATACTATTTATTTATTTCCACTAGCACAAATCGAATTTTCTGAAGTTGAAAGTTATAAACAAACTATTGATAATTTAGAAGAGAGATTGCTTTTTGGAGGTTATCCGGAGTTAATTCAATATGAAAATTGGGAGGATAAAAAAGAATATTTGTTTGAAATTATAAATTCGTATTTATTAAAAGACATTTTAGTTTTTGAAGGTATTAAACATGCTGATAAAATTTATGATTTGTTGCGATTAGTATCTTATCAAATTGGTAAAGAAGTTTCAATACAGGAATTGGCAAATCAATTACAACTTTCAAAAAATACGGTTTCAAATTATCTGGATCTATTATCGAAAGTATTTATTCTCTTTAAAATTGAGGGCTTTAGCAGAAATCTTAGAAAAGAAATTGTAAAATCAAGTCGTTGGTATTTTTATGATAATGGTATCCGAAATGCCATTATTAACAATTTTAATACATTAGATTCAAGGAATGATATTGGTGATTTATGGGAAAATTATTTAGCCTATGAACGAATAAAAAAACAGAATTACATGAAAATAAAAACTAATAATTATTTCTGGAGAACTTATGACCAGCAAGAACTGGATTGGTTAGAAGAAATAGGAGATCAATTAGAAGGATTTGAATTTAAATGGAATGAAAATAAAAAAACAAAAATTCCAGCTGCATTTACAAAAGGATATCCGGAAGCTGGTTTTGCTATTATAAACAAAACTAATTATCTAGATTTTATCAGTTAATTTAAGATAAACCAGCGCGATCTGAAGCAATAAAATCATCGAAAATTTCACAATAAATGATGTTTTACTCGTTTTATGTGTAAAGAGTAACATTGCTGTTAATAACCCAATCGAACCGCCAACAAAAGCGACTGTAAACAGGGTATTTTCCGGAATTCGACGTTTACGTTTAATAGCCATACGTTTATCGTAACCAGCCAGAATAAAGCACATACTATTTACTAAAAAAAAATACAGTAATAAAACGTTCATTGGGTTTAAATTAAAAACAAAGGTATTATTTTAGTTGTCAAAATGAAGGAGAGGATATAATAATGTAATTGATAATAAATGAGTCCAGTACAATTATTTGAACAGAAAAAAATAAGAAGTCATTACGATATTGAAAAGGAAATTTGGTATTTCTCAGTAATTGATGTTATTGAGATTTTGACAGGTACAGATCGACCTAGAAAATATTGGGGAGATTTAAAAAATAAACTTTTAAAAGAGGGAAGTCAACTGTCCGATAAAATCGGACAGTTGAAAATGGAAGCAGCAGATGGAAAGAAGCGACTTACAGATGTGGCAGATACAGAACAACTTTTACGTTTAATTCAATCTATTCCTTCTCCTAAAGCAGAACCTTTTAAGCAATGGCTGGCAAAGGTTGGTTATGAGCGAATACAAGAATTGGCAGATCCGGCTCAAAGTTTAGATCGTGCCCGTGAAAATTGGCAAAATTTGGGACGGAGCGAAAAATGGATTCAACAAAGAATGACAGGACAGGAGACTCGCAATAAACTGACAGATTACTGGAAAGAATCCGGAGTTGAAAAAAAGGATGAATTTGCAATGTTAACAAATATAATTCATCAGGAATGGACTGGTTTATCTGTAAAAAATCATAAGCAAGTAAAAGGATTAAAATCTCAAAATTTAAGAGATCATATGTCGGAAGCGGAACTAATTTTTACTGCTTTAGCAGAACTTTCGACAAGGCAAATTGCAGAAAGCGATGAAGCAAAAGGACTTTTAGAAAATGCGAAAGCAAGTAAAAAGGGAGGGGCCATTGCTAAAAATGCCCGAATAGCTTTAGAAGACAAAACAGGCAAAAGTGTAGTAACAGGAGAAAATTTTTTGCCTCCGGGTCAAAAAAAGATAAAGTAAATGGAATGCTCTTATTATAAAGATTTATTTTAATTTTAAAGAGTTTTAAACCATAATATAATTAAAAAACATTGCAAAAATTGTAAAACACTTTGCATCTTTGCGATTCAAATAAAATAAGAATGACTAGTATTCAATTCATTGCCAAGTCTGTGCCAACCGCAGCGATTAACATTCAAAACACGGTAAAATTATTAGAGGAAGATTGTACGATTCCGTTTATTTCGCGTTACCGAAAAGATACGACCGGAAATCTGGATGAAGTTCAGATTGAGCTGATTGCAAAACTTCATAAGGAATATGAAGCCATTGTAAAACGTAAAGAAGCGGTGCTGAAATCGATTGAAGAGCAAAAAGCACTGACGCCGGAATTGAAGCAGAAGATTGAGCAAAGTTTTGATTTACAGGAGATAGAGGATTTTTATCTTCCGTACAAAAAGAAGAAAAAAACAAAGGCCGATGTCGCACGTGAATTTGGATTAGAACCTTTGGCTAAAATCATCATGTCTGAAAATGATGTTGATATCGATTTTATTTCGACACAATATCTTAATGATAATGTAATTAATGAAGAAGCCGCAATGCAGGGCGCACGTGATATCGTTGCGGAATGGATCAACGAGAATATTTATGTTCGTAAACAGTTAAGAAGGCTGTACCAGCGTAAAGCGACCATTGGTACAAAAGTGGTAAAAAAGAAAAGCGAGGAAGAGGCAGCACAAAAATTCAGTCAGTATTTTGATTGGGAAGAACCGTTGACCAAAGCGCCTTCACACCGTTTACTGGCGATGCTTCGTGCAGAAAATGAAGGATTTGTGAAGCTGAAAGTTGATGTTGATATCGACGAAGCCTACGATGTAATTGATGAAATCATCATTAAAAAACAAAACAGCACAACGGCACATTTGCAATTGGCGATTGAAGACAGTTACAAGCGTTTATTAAATCCTGCAATTGGGAATGAAACCTTACAGGAAGCCAAAGCGAAGGCCGATGCGAATTCGATTCAGGTTTTTGCGAACAATTTAGGGCAGCTGCTATTGGCGCCGCCATTGGGAGAAAAAAGAATTCTGGCGATAGATCCCGGATTTAGAAGTGGTTGTAAGGTAGTTTGCCTGGATGAAAAAGGAGATTTGCTGTACAACGAAACCATTTATCCGCATGCCCCGCAAAATGAGGAAGCCATGGCGATCAAAAAAATCCGTTCGATGGTGAATGCGTATCAAATTGATGCTATTTCGATAGGAAACGGAACCGCTTCGAGAGAAACAGAATTTTTCATCAAAAAAATCGCCTTCGATAAACCGTTGCAGGTTTTTATCGTTTCAGAGGCGGGAGCTTCGGTATATTCGGCATCTAAAATTGCGCGCGAAGAGTTTCCTAATTATGATGTTACGGTTCGTGGATCGGTTTCTATTGGGAGACGCCTTTCGGATCCGTTGGCAGAGCTGGTAAAAATTGATCCGAAAGCCATTGGAGTAGGGCAGTACCAGCACGACGTAGACCAGACTAAACTAAAAGAAGAATTAGATAATACCGTAATTCGCTGTGTAAACTCGGTTGGAATTAACATCAATACAGCAAGTAAACATCTGTTGAGTTATGTGAGTGGAATAGGGGAGAAACTTGCCGAAAACATTGTACAGTACCGTTCTGAAAATGGCCCGTTTGAAGATCGAAAACAGCTAAAAAAAGTGCCTCGTCTGGGAGACAAAGCCTATCAGCAGGGCGCGGCGTTTATTAGAATTTCGAATGCTAAAAACCCGCTGGATAATTCGGCCGTGCATCCTGAAGCGTATCCGGTTGTAGAGAAAATGGCGAAAGACCTGAAACTTTCGGTTAACGACTTAATCGCGAACAAAGAAAAAACAGCCTTGATTAAGGCAGAAAACTATGTTACCAAAGAAATTGGTCTGCTTACGCTGAAAGACATTATAAAAGAGCTCGAAAAACCGGGCTTAGACCCCAGAAAATCTGCTAAGGTTTTTGAATTTGATGCGAATGTAAAATCGATTAAAGATTTGAGAACGGGCATGATTTTACCCGGAATTGTGAATAACATTACCAATTTTGGCTGTTTTGTTGACATTGGAATCAAAGAAAGCGGACTGGTTCATATTTCGCAGCTCAAAGCAGGCTTTGTAAGCGATGTAAACGAAGTGGTAAAACTGCACCAGCATGTTGATGTAAAAGTTACCGAAGTCGATGAAGACAGAAAAAGAATTCAATTGACAATGGTGTTGTAACCTTTATAAACACAAAATCCCAAACGACACCCGTTTGGGATTTTTGTTTTATAAATTATTTTAAAAACGGAATAAACTGCTTTTTTGTTAGTCTTTGATGCAGCGTATACTCATACCTTGTGCTGGAGAAGAAGTACCGGGGTTAGCATTATTAGCAAATACATATATAATAGAAAATTGTGAAGTTATTGCCCTAGTATTACTTGTCCAATATGCACCACTCTGTCCAACTCCATGATAGGTTCCATCTACACTTCGAAAGCCAGGCACTGGTAATTTTAGTACCGAATTGTAAGCAGTTGCTCTATCAGTTATGTTTGATCGAGCAACTTCGTCATCCCATTCTGTTTTTGTAGGTAACCGAAAGCCAGAAGGACAGGGATTATTAATACCATTTACGCCTTGCCATAAATTATAATTAGTAGGTGAACGCCAATTAAAAGGTGATGTTATTGCCATTATATAATTGCCATGTCCTGGAGAATCTGTTCTTGCTATAGTAGGAGTAGTAGGAGAGTTTAATTTTTCATGACCATCAGTACCACGTCCCCATTGATACAAATCCCCATATTGGGTAGCATCCGTCATAGAGGTTGCCGGAGCTGTAGCGCCAAGATTATAAGCCATCCAAATTTTTCCTGATCCCCCTACAACAGTTGGAATTTCTGTTGTTCTTGTAAAACTACAGCTGTTGGGACTGGTGTTTAAAGCAAAGGTATGATTTCCTGCTGCAACGGGTGTACCTGCTGCATGAAGTACGATATCATGATTGCCTGCAGAAGTAAAATTACCTCTGGCACTAAAGGTTACACCGTTTTCGGTAGCACTAATGTCGTAACTTCCGGGAACAGAAACCGTAGCAGTAATGGTTTGGCTTACGCCGGATACAGGAACACCTGCTTCCATAGTACCCGTTGTGAGCGTATTGCAGGCATAAGCGGTTACAGTGGCGACACCATTATCGCCACAGGCATTGTACCATCCGGAAGGATTATACCATTCCAGACAATTTTTGGTGGTATTAAAAATGGTTAAACCTTCTGCGGGGTTGCTAATCGCATCTCTTTCTATTGTTGTTAAGCGAGGGGGCAGAAACCCTTTGTGTTTGCTCGCGAGTTCTAAAACCGCTGAGGCATCAGGATTGGGAATTCCGATCCCGACCTG
>NZ_MUGW01000061.1 GCF_002217285.1 Flavobacterium hercynium
TTCCTAATCCTGATGCTTCGGCAGTATTAGAACTCGCCAGCAAACAAAAAGGGTTTCTGCCCCCACGCTTAACAACAGCAGAAAGAGATGCGATTAGCAACCCCGCAGAAGGTTTAACCATTTTTAATACCACCAAAAATTGTCTGGAATGGTACAATCCTTCCGGATGGTACAATGCCTGTGGCGATAATGGTGTCGCTACCGTAACCAGCTATGTCTGCGGTACTCTTGAAACGGGTACTATGGAAGCCGGAACCCCAGTATCGGGCGTAAGCCAGACCATTACCGCTACCGTTTCCGTTCCCGGAAGTTACGACATTAGTGCTACCGAAAACGGTGTAACCTTTAGTGCCAGAGGTAATTTTACCTCAATAGGTAATCATGATATTGTACTTCATGCAACGGGAACACCTGTTGCAACAGGAAGTCATACTTTTGCTTTGAACACCAGCCCCAACAGTTGTAGTTTTAGCAGAATGACTGATTCTAATATTGGAGTTGTTGCCAGTTATAATTGTAATGCACCTCATACCGGTAATTTAACTGTAGGGGTGCCTGTTACAGGTGTGACCCAAACCATAATCGTCGACGTTACAACGGTTGGTATCTACTCTATTCAGGCTAGTGCAAATGGTGTAACTTTTGCCGCAACAGGTACTTTCTTAGCAACCGGTTCACAAAACATTGTACTTACAGCAACGGGGACACCTCTGGCAATAGGATCTAATAATTTTATATTAAACACAACTCCTAATTGTAGCTTTATCAGAATAACGACTGATGCTACTTCTGTTGTTGGCGGAACAGGGAGAATCTGGATGGCATACAATCTTGGTGCTACAGCACCTGCCACAGCTATAAATGATGCCACCCAGTTTGGCGATTTTTATCAATGGGGTCGTGGTACTGATGGCCATGAAAAGAGAAACTCAGCCAGAACAAGTACTCAATCAGCAGGAGACTCTCCCGGACATGGTAGATTTATAACTACAAGCAGTGATTGGCGCCTCACTACAAATAATAATTTATGGAAAGGAATTACTGGTACAAATAATCCTTGTCCTTCCGGTTACAGAATACCTACAAGTCAAGAATGGATTAGTGAATTCCGTGCGTTGGGGATAACTGATCAAACAAGTGCATTTAATTCGGTACTAAAGTTACCACTTCCAGGATATCGTAGTATTGATTTTGCACATTACACATCTTCGGGAACTAGTGGTTTTTATTGGACCAGCGATACAAATGGTACTCAAACTACTATAATAAACACTTCTACAGCAATTACCTTCAATGGAGATAAAGGATGGGGACATAGCGTACGCTGCATCAAAGACTAAAAAAAAAAGCATTTAATTCAACCCAAAATAGTTCCAACAAACCCCAAAATTTCAGCTGAAAATTTGGGGTTTGTTTCTTGTAATAATGTCCTATTATGGTACAATTAAGAAGTATTTATTACACTGAATTTTGTCTCTTTACAAATCATTCTTTTTAGCTCAATTGGGTAGTTTTTTTTTAATTCTCGAATTGACAAAAAGCAAAAAAATAATTACATGAAGAACTTTACATTACTACTCCTATTGTTTGTAGGATATAGCATGCAGTCGCAGGTCGGGATCGGAATTCCTAATCCTGATGCCTCAGCGGTTTTAGAACTCGCCAGCAAACACAAAGGGTTTCTGCCCCCAAGATTAACCACAACAGAAAGAGATGCGATTAGCAACCCCGCAGAAGGTTTAACCATTTATAACATTACCAAAAATTGTCTCGAATGGCATATAG
>NZ_MUGW01000062.1 GCF_002217285.1 Flavobacterium hercynium
AAAAAAAATAAAAAAATAAAGAGTAAAATTATTGTATGTAAGATTTTGTATTTCAGTATATCATATTAAATTACAACTTACAGTATACAATCACGTTATACAAAATCTAAAATCTAAAATNNAATCTAAAATCTGCAATCTAAAATCTTAAATCCTATACGTAAATGCGATAGTAGCAATTCGGTTATCTAAATCATATCTTTTGTTTAGAGCAGTTTGTCCGATAACAGAATTGATGTAAAAGTTATTGGTGTTTAAAATATCTGTCATATTCAGTTTGATATTCCCTTTATTAGACAAAACCTGTTTCGAGATGCCGATACTGAAATCAAAAAAAGCATCTCTCTTGTAAATCCCAAGATTAGATTTTGATTGGTATTGAGCATTTGCTTCGGCTTTCCACGTTTCACTAATTGTAAAAGAGTTCTGGGCGCTTAAATTTGCCGTCAGTATAGGATCAATTGTATCTGTATTTACCGCATTGCCCATAAATTTATTCTCAAAAATATTGAAAAGCGTACTCAAAGACCACCATTTATAAAATTCGGTTGTGTTTGTAATATTTACACCGTAATTAAATGATTTGTTTACGTTGATTTGTGAAGTAACAGTAGTGTTATTTTCAGGGTTGTAAACATAAACTTCTGTAAAAATATCTTTGGTTTTGCTAAAGTATACCGAAGCCATGAAAGCACTTTTCCAGGCATATCCAACTTCTGCAGCATGCGTAATTTCCGGAACCAGATTTGGATTTCCTTCTGAGTAATTAAAAGAGTCATCATAAAAACGGAACGGATTCAAATCGAATTGACTTGGTCTGTTTATTCTCTTGCTGTATGAAGCATGAAAGGAATTGTTAGTACTTAATTCGTACTTCATCGATATACTTGGAAACCATTTTAAATAATCATTTTTATGCTCTTGGTTTAATGTTTTTTGCAAAATAGTAATATCGGTATACTCCGTTCTTAAACCACCTTGAATATTGAATTTATCCAGTTGATATTTATAATTCGCGTAAGCAGCATAAATTTGTTCTTTATATTCAAAATGATTGGTCGAATTTACATCAACAATCCATTCGTTATTCTGATTGTATTCGTACACAGAAGGATTTTCATTGTTTTTTATACTTCCTTTAAATCCCCATTCCAGAGTTTGTTTCTCTTTTAATGGATTCACAAAATCTACCTTTCCGGTAAAAACTTTTAGTTGAGACGGAATAAAACCTCTTCTGTCATTGATTGTGTTAGCAACTGAAGGATCAACGTTAGAGGCACTCTGAAACTGATTTGATCTGAATTTAGACGTTTCATATTCAAAATCAAACGACATGTTTTTTCCTTCCGTATTAAATTTATGAACACCAGAAAAAGCATACGTATAGTCATTCCATTTCTCTTTACTGTCATTATAAGTAAAAGCATCAAACTGCATTTGATCCATTGCATTTAATAATGTGTTTCGTCCATTCGCCATATTTTCGTAGCGTCCGATTTTAGCATCAACATAAACCTCCAGATTGGTTTTAGGCGAAACTTCATACTGAGTTCCAATTTTAAAATTATTAGAAGTCAGTGGCTCATCTGTATTCGAATACTGAAAATTCTTTGTTGCGATTTGCTGTCTTGTATTGTCAGTATATTGTATTTGTTCGAATTTTTTACGTTCTTCTTCACCACGAAAAGTATAACTGTAGTTTCCGTACACGCCAAATTTATCTTTATTATAACTTAAATTCACTCCTGAATTAGTTCTGTTTTTTCGACCTCTTGCGTAGCTGGTAAAAGCAGTTCCTTTTAAGCCGCCAGCCGTTGGTTTTTTTAGAATAATGTTAATCATTCCAGCTTTTCCGGTAGCATCATATTTAGACGATGGATTCGTTATAACTTCAATTTGTTTTATATTTGATGATGTTGTAGACTTTAAATAATTGGCAAGTTCTTTTTGAGAAAGTTGCGTTAGTTTACCATTGATCATTACACCAACACCTTGTTGACCTCTAATGGATAATTCACCATCTTGTGATACTACAACACCCGGAGCGCGACTCAAAACGTCTAATGCCGTTCCACCTTCAGAGACAATACTGTTCTCGACATTAAAAACCATTCTGTCTGATTTTTGGGTATAAAGTACTTTCTTTTTTACGATAACAATTTCATCGAGTGCGTTTATAGAAGTTTCAACAATACTGTCCGTTTCTTTTTCAGTTTGAGAATAAGAGTAGACGGAAAAGGCGAGCATAAGCGAGGTTATAATATTTTTCATATTACTTTTTTAATGTGTGAGGGAATAAGCGAAACTTCAAACTCAGAAAGTTTGCGATTTCGGATTGATGTAGGATGTTTTGAGATTTACTTCAAAGAAATTTGTTCTACTTTATCAGAAAGGTTTTTTCGGAAACGCAGAATTCGATTAAATAGAATATATAAGGAAGTTTTTATGGCGCTAAACAAAGAGAACATTGGATTGTTTTTTGAAGTTTCAATTTTCAAATATAACACTATTTATATCAAGTCTAAATAAAAACAATGAACTATTTTTTGCTAATCTTTTAAAACGCTAATAATGAATGCTTTTAGAGAATTGTTAAATTAAGATTAGCGCAAGTTTTAAATGTTATTTAGCAAGTTTATTCTTAAGTATTCATGATATTGATGTTTCTGTTAATGTATAATCGCAATATGGCAATGTTTTTTAACAAATTTTAAAATAAATGTAATTTTAAAAGATACGATATCGTTTTTGTTGGCATTTGTTTAACGCTTACTTTGTGAAAATTGCGAAAAATGGAAATAAAAAAGCCTGTTTAAAATTTTAAACAGGCTTTCAAATGATATATAAGTGGAAACTTATTTCGTGATTTCTCTAAATATAGCTTCCAGATTTTTGTTTTTCTGATTTAATTGCAATGTTTTTAGCCCGTTTGCGGTTGCAAAATCAAATATAGCGGGGCGCATGTCTTTTTCCGTGGTAAAAGTAAGCTCCCACGTCATATCATGTGTATTTATGCATGAAGTAATGTTTTCAAGCTTATATAGCAGTTGTTCTTCTACTTTATAATCGAATTCTACTTCGATGATTTGTTGTGAGTCGGCAGCAATTAGGTTGTCTAATTTCTTATCTGCTACAATTTCTCCTTTGTCAATAATAATGACACGATCACAAATAGCTTCGACTTCCTGCATAATGTGAGTTGATAAAAAAACAGTTTTATTTTTACCTACATTCTTAATTACATTTCGTATTTCTATTAACTGATTGGGATCCAGTCCTGTAGTTGGCTCGTCAAGAATTAAGACATCGGGATTATGTAGTAAAGCATTGGCAAGTCCTACACGCTGGCGATATCCTTTAGATAACTGACCAATTTTTTTATGGCTTTCTGGTGTCAGTCCTGTCAGCTGAATCACTTCTTCAATTCGAGATTTGTCAACTTTATAAACATCAGCATTAAATTGCAGATATTCACGGATATACAATTCTAAATATAAAGGATTGTGTTCCGGTAAATAACCAATCGAACGCTGAACGGCCTTAGTGTTTGTCATGACATCGTGACCATTGACATGTGCAGTTCCTTCATCTGACAGTAAATAAGTTGTAAGTATTTTCATTAACGTCGATTTCCCTGCTCCATTTGGACCGAGAAAACCTACAATTTCACCTTTTTTTATGGAAAAAGAAATGGAGTTCAACGCTTTTTGAGTTCCGTAACTTTTTGATATACTGTTTACTTCTATCGACATAACTAATTTTATTTAATACAAAAGTAAAGGAAAAAAAATTCTATAGCTAAAGTTTTACACTTTAAACAAATCATAAAAAAAACTTAAAGAAAAATTCTGGTGGCATTGTTTTTGTTTGTGTCAGGTTCAATTATAAATTTATAAAACATGAAAAAATTTTTACTTATCGTTGCATTAGCAACATTTGGTTTCACAAATGCTCAAAAAGGAACAATCTTAGTTGGTGGTAGTGTAGGTTACACTTCTGAAAAAGAAAGCTTCCGTGGTTTTGAATCAAAAACTTCTTCAGTAGATTTTTCTCCAAAAGTTGGTTACCAATTCCACGATAGCTGGACTGCAGGTATCGAGACTTCTTTCGGTTCTACAAAAAGACCAGAAGAAGGATTCAACGGAGATATAGTTGAAGTAAAAACAAATACTACTAAAGTTGGTGCGTTTTTACGTTACACAGTACCATTCAGCGAATCTTTTGCTTTCTTTACTGAATTAGGGGCTGGTTACAAAGGTCAAAAAGTTGAAGATGTAAAACAAAATGGTATGTATGTAGGTATTACACCAGCTTTGTTCATCAACATGTCAAAAGGTTTTGGTTTAAACTTCAACATTGGAGGTTTAGGTTACAGTACTCTTAATTATCAAGATAACGGACCAAAAACTAACACTTTCGATTTTAACTTAGGAAAAGCATTTAACGTTGGAATTTCTAAAAACTTCTAATCGTTAATAAAGTTTATTTAAGGAAAGCGCCCCATTGGGGCGCTTTTTTTATGTAAAAAATGTGGGGCGCAATTTTGTAAAAGATATTGTAGCATTTCTCGAGATCATCGAATGTTATAATATTGCAGGTGATTATGATTTTATGCTAAAAATTCTTGTTGATGATATGACTAGTTATCAGGATTTTGTAATGAATAAACTATCAATAATTGAAAACATTGAAAATACAAACAGTATTTTTGTAATGGGAGAAATCAAACACAGCACCGCTTTAGAGTTTTAAAGCAGAAAAAATCTAAAATAAAATGTATTTTTGAAGTCTGGATGATACTTTAAAATCATCGGTCTAATATCTAAAATTGAAAAATGAACTGGGAACAACTTTTGTCACTTAAACGCCAAGGCGATACTTCTAAAAGATTACGTGTAGAACAAGACGATACCCGATTAGGATTTGAGGTGGATTATGACCGAATTATCTTTTCTGCCGCTTTTAGATCATTACAAGACAAAACCCAGGTCATCCCGCTTTCAAAAACAGATTTCGTACACACCAGATTAACACATAGTTTAGAAGTTTCGGTTGTAGGGCGTTCTTTAGGTCGTTTGGTAGGAAAAAAAATTATTGAAAAATATCCTTATTTAAAAGAAGTTCATGGTTATCACATGAATGATTTTGGTGCAATTGTAGCCGCTGCATCGCTGGCACATGATATAGGAAATCCACCATTTGGACATTCTGGCGAAAAAGCAATTGGGGAATATTTTTCGATAGGAAAAGGACAGAAGTATAAAGATCATCTTAAAGCTAAACAATGGCAGGATTTAATTGATTTTGAAGGAAATGCCAATGGTTTTTCAGTTCTTACCGCAAGTCGCCCGGGAATCGAAGGAGGACTTAGAATTTCGTATGCTACATTAGGGGCTTTTATGAAATATCCAAAAGAAAGCCTTCCTAAAAAACCAACCAACAATATTGCAGACAAAAAGTATGGTTTCTTTCAGACTGATAAAGCCTTTTTTGAAGAAGTAGCGGAAGATATGGGAATGATTGCCAATAAAACGGGAGAAGATATTGGTTTTGAAAGACATCCATTAGCGTATTTGGTAGAAGCTGCTGATGATATTTGTTACACAATAATTGATTTTGAAGATGGTATAAACCTAGGTTTGGTATCTGAAGATTATGCTTTAGAATATCTTATTAAGCTAGTGCAAAATAATATTGGAGGAACAAAGTACAACAACCTTCAAACAAAAGAAGACAGAATAAGTTATTTGCGTGCCTTGGCTATAAACAGCCTGATCAACGATGCAGTAGATGTTTTTATTGAAAATGAAGAAGCTATTCTGGCAGGTCAGTTTCCTTTTGCATTAACAGATAAAAGCAAATACAAAGCGCAGATGAATGATATCATAAAATTAAGTGTTGATAAAATCTATCAAAGCCGCGAAGTTATTGAGAAGGAAATTGTAGGCTATGAAATTATTCAGACCTTACTGGATAAATTTATTACAGCGTTTAATAACAAATATGAAGGAAAAGCATCGAATTATGATAATTTAATTTTGAAAATGTTGCCGGAAAAACACCATTTAGAAAAAACTAATTTATACGAACGTTTGCTTCATATTTGCCATTATGTATCGTTGTTAACAGACGGAAACGCTTTAGAGCTATTCGAAACAATTAACGGTAGAAAAAGCAATTAATTATTTGAAAGCATAAACAAGTCCAACGCCCAATACTTGTCTTAATTGGGCTCTTGGGCCATTATCTACTTGAGATTCTGTACCTGTTGTTGGATCTACAACATCTTTTTTCGATTGAATGTCGTCGTCATATATTATACGGATACCAATATTTGCTTTTACATAAGCATTAACCACAAGATCTAGACGGGTATCATAGTCAATATCAACATTTCCAAATTTGTGAAGATAATCGGTATATAATTGTAATCGGTTTTCAAAGAAGACATTTTTATATACCTCATTTTTCATGTGTCCCTCAAACAAAATACCAAATTCCGTCTTTACTTTCTGGCCTGGAGTAATCCATATTTTTTCGTCAGGATTTACAGGATCTGGTATGAATTCTCCTTTCCTAACACCAAAAGCTCCTTGATTAGCAAGGTCTTGATCAAGAACTAAGGTAGTCTTCAAAGTTACAGGAGAGAAGTAAAATTTACGGTCTTTTTCTTTGACTGCATTCTCCACCCCGGCTCCTAAAAATAAATAAGCTGGTGCAAATAATCTGGAGATTGGTTTGTCTACATTTGGATAATTGTATCCATTTGTAAACTGTGTATTAAAATTGAATTTGGCAGAATAGAACCAATTGGAAAGTGAATCTTTTCTAAAACCATACGTAGAGATGAATTTAACTTCATCATCGGTTTTTCTTAATTCCGTTTCTTCTTGTTTATTCAAACCATATTTTGCAAAAAGCTCATTACTCCATTTATTGTTTTTCTTGATGTAAGTTCTTGAAAATTCACCTTTAAACAATCCGGAAATAGAACTTGTACCCCCGGCATTCCAGTTGACAAAAGCAATTTGGGTAATATCTAAACCAACCACATTTTTTTTAGTCCAATTTGATGGTATTACAGGTAGTTCACCTGGATCTAAGGTAGTTCTAATGATGCTTTGAGCAGATATAGTAGCTGAAAAAATGAAAAGTAAAATTAATAAGGTAAATCTATATAATCTCATTAGTGTGACATTTTTGTTTCTTTTTTGACCTTGCAAAATAATTATTTTCCCTGATAAGAAAAAAGATTTGCTAAACTTTTAA
Source organism: Flavobacterium hercynium (assembly GCF_002217285.1). Taxonomy (GTDB): domain Bacteria; phylum Bacteroidota; class Bacteroidia; order Flavobacteriales; family Flavobacteriaceae; genus Flavobacterium; species Flavobacterium hercynium. Next base: position 7,270 of record NZ_MUGW01000062.1, read on the forward strand.
CGTCAATTTTACAGAATTGTTGTAATTGATCAACGGTTCCGTGTTCAATAAAGGTATCAGGAATACCTAAAATCTGGATTGAATTATTGAAGTTATTTGCTGCAGCAAATTCTAAAATAGCACTTCCAAATCCGCCATTTATTGTACCGTCTTCTACTGTAATAATAGTGTTAAAATCGGTTAGTATGTTATTTAATAATTTGAAATCTAAAGGTTTAATAAAAGGGAAGTCATAATGTGCAATTGTTTCCGGATTATTACATTCTGCCAATGCTAAAGTTACATTGTTGCCAATTGTACCTGTAGTTAAAATGGCGGTTTTTGTACCTGTTTTTAAGCACGTTGCTGCTCCAATTTTAATATTTTCATATTGTCTGAAATTTTCTACTTCCCAATTTGGGAGAACACCACGGCCTCTCGGATATCGAATGGCAATCGGATTTTTTAAGCCTAATTGTGCCGTATAAAGAATGTTTTGAAGCGCAATTTCATTCCTTGGTGCGTAAATAATTAAATTTGGGATAGCACGTAAATAAGCAATATCAAAAACGCCATGATGCGTTGCGCCATCTTCGCCAACCAGACCAGCACGATCTAAGCAAAAAATGACTGGTAAATTTTGTAATGCTACGTCGTGTATTACCTGATCATAAGCTCTTTGCAGAAAAGTCGAATAAATATTGCAATACACAATCATGCCCTGAGTTGCCATCCCGGCAGCAAGCGTTACGGCATGTTGTTCTGCAATTCCAACATCAAAGGCACGTTCCGGAATTTCGTCCATCATGAATTTTAAAGAACTTCCTGAGGGCATTGCAGGGGTTATACCAATAATTTTTTCATTTTTTCTCGCTAGATCTAAAATGGTTAAACCAAAAACATCCTGATATTTTGGAGGTAAATTTTCTTCTGCTTTTAAATGAATCTCTCCTGTAGCAGCATCAAATTTTCCGGGGGCATGATATTTTACCTGATTTTCTTCTGCCTGTTGAAGTCCTTTTCCTTTTGTCGTAACAATGTGAAGAAACTTTGGTCCTTTTATTTTCTTTAATCTTTTTAATTCTTTTATTAAAGCAGGAAAGTCGTGACCGTCAATCGGACCGGTATAATCAAAGTTTAAAGACTTGATCATATTATTTTGCTTTGGGTTTTTTCCGTTTTTAACCGAAGTTAAATACTGTTTCAAAGCACCCACACTAGGATCTATTCCAATCGCGTTATCATTTAAAACAACTAAAATATTAGCGTCAGTAACGCCGGCATGGTTCAAGCCTTCAAAAGCCATTCCGGATGCAATCGAAGCATCCCCAATAACAGCAATGTGTTGCTTGTTTGTATCTCCTTTTAGTTTAGAAGCAATAGCCATTCCGAGTGCGGCAGAAATAGAAGTGGAAGAGTGACCAACACCAAAAGTGTCATAAATACTTTCCGCTCTTTTAGGAAAACCGGAAATGCCACCAATTTGTCGGTTCGTATGAAAAATTTCTTTTCTTTCCGTCAATATTTTATGTCCGTATGCCTGATGTCCAACATCCCAAACCAACAAATCATCGGGAGTATTAAAAACATAATGCAAAGCAATTGTAAGTTCAATTACACCCAAACTGGCGCCCAAATGACCTTCTTTTACAGAAACAACATCAATAATAAACTGACGTAATTCCTGCGCAACCTGAGGCAATTCCGCTTCTGTTAACAAGCGTAAATCAGCTGGATTTTGTATGTTGGAAAGTAAGTTGCTTTTCATTGTAAAGTAAAAAGCGAATTTACGGTTTTAAATTTAAATTTATTACTAGTTAAAGACTAGATGTGATTGGGTTGATTTTATTTTTTAAAGGTAATTGGCAAATTATAAGTTGATCGCACAATTTGATTGTTTGCTTTTCCCGGAATCCATTTTGGACCTGTTTTTAAAACTCTAATTACTTCCTCTTCATTTGCATTGAATGTATTTCTAACGACTTCAAAATTGCTCAGACTTCCATCTTTTTCTACAACAAACGAAATGAATACTCGCCCTTCGTGATCTTCTATTTTAGACGCGTCAATATAATTGTTGTGGAAATACGCGTAGAATTTTTCGAATCCGTATTCAGGAGTAGGTAAAACTTCTAAATCATGAGATTTAAAAATAGCTTCGTAATCAATAGGTTTTTCGGGTTGCTCCGTATAGTCTTCTACAATTATTTCCCCTGTAGTTCTGTAGATTACAGATTCAGGTATAGATGGAGTTGGTGGATTTACCGGGGGGACTTTTATTTTTACAGTATCTTTATTTGAAGTGATTTTTAACGCTATGCTATCTTTTATAACTTCTATTTTGTCAATTTTTTGTTTCTTACCTTCTTTGTCCTGACAACTAAATAAAGTAGTACCCATAGCAACAAACAAGGCTAATAGAAACATCTTATGATAACTTGTTTGTGTGTATAAAACGTGATTCGGAATTTGAATAATTAAACGTTCTAATTGCTCAGTTTTAAAACTCCCGCAGATTTTTTTATTTTTATTTTGAATGATAAAACGCTGTATTTCATCTGCGGACATCGTAGAGAAATCTATAACTGTTTTAGAACAATGCATACAGAAGCGCCCCTCTTTATTTGGAGTCATTTCATTCCAATCTTCATTACAGGATTCGGGAATTGTTATTTTGTATTTCTTTTGCATTTGCTCTTTACTAGTTTATCTGACTTATGCTTTCATTACGCTCATTAATAAAAGCAATAGAGCTAATTTTGGAAAGCTTTCTGTTTCTTCTTTCAGGATTAAGACTGTCTTTTTCTATCATAATTTTTAGTCTCATCACGGTAATATTTCCTTTTTCGTTAACACCAGGCTTCCATTTTTTAGAAAGCTGCAAAGTTCTAATAATCTCTTCTCCGGTTTCATGCCCGATATTATCAAAAACTTTAATTTGATTAGGAATACCATCTTTATCGATTACAAATGACACCTCAATTTCTCCGGTAAGTTTTTTTGCTTTTTTCGGAATTTTAAATTCATTTTTAAGAAGACTATAAAATTTTTCATTTCCGCCGGGATATTCAGGTAACTTTTCAATGTAACAAATAGGATAAGTATCAAGAGCTGGAGTTCCAGTAATGTAAGTATCATAATATGGTCTTGGTCCTTCTACAAAGTTTACTACATCGGGCATTGCTTTAATATCTTCAAATATCATAGGATTCGGTCTGTCGTCCAGGCTATCTATTTCAGTTTGTAATGGAATCGCTTTTTTAATATCTTCTACCACTTCTATTTTTTCAATAGTTACTTTATTTCCTTCATTATCAGCACAGCTAAACAAAGTTGTTCCCATTGTGATAAACAATGCTAATAAAAACATCTTGTGATAACTTGTTTGTGTGTATAAAATACGACTCGGAATCTGAATTATTATAGCGTCTAATTGCGATTTTTTAAACCTTCCACAGATTTTTTTGTTCTGATTTTCAATAAAAAAACGCTGTATTTCATCTGCTGACATTGCAGAAAAATCAGTAACAGTTTTTGAACAATTCATGCAAAAACGTCCCTCTTTATTTGGAGTCATTTTATTCCAATCTTCTTGGCAGGGTTCGGCAATTGTTATTTTGTAATGATTGTTCATAGGTTTCAGATGAAAAAATAAATGTAATAAAAATTAGCTTGTAAAATCTTATTTTTGCAATTATGATAAATCCCTTCACCGACGAGTATTTTATGAAAAAAGCTTTGCAGCAAGCAGAGATGGCCTTTGATAAAGGAGAGATTCCTGTAGGCGCTGTTATTGTTGTTGCTAATAGAATAATTGCAAGCAGTCATAATTTAACTGAATTACTAAATGATGTTACAGCGCATGCTGAAATGCAATCGATAACTGCTGCCGCAAATTATCTGGGCGGTAAATATTTAAAAGATTGCACCTTGTATGTTACATTAGAACCTTGTCAGATGTGTGCAGGAGCACTATATTGGAGTCAGATTTCAAAAATTGTTTTCGGAGCCCGTGATGAACAGCGTGGTTTCATGACAATGGGAACACAATTGCATCCTAAAACTACTGTCGTATCCGGAATAATGGCAAATGAAGCTGCTGATCTGATGAAACGTTTTTTTATAGAAAGGCGTAAATAATTTTAAAAGAGGTAAGTCATATATAAACATACGATCACCATGAAGGAATTGAAACATACTATATTGTAAAAAGTGTTTTCAGTGAAACCTTTTTTTGAAAGTAATATTTTTAAACTTATAGCTATTGAGAGAAGTAGTGTGCAGCAACAATAAAAAAGCATTCCATTACTACTTAAATTGCTAGAAAGATTACTTGTGTAATCAGTATTTTTTGATTTGACTGTTGTTACCGATTTAAATAATAAAGAATATGAAAGTTCTACATCGCTCTCCTCGATGTAGTTCTTTGGTGTTGAAAAAGTGAATCCCTTTTCTGTGTAATAATGACAAGATACTGTTTGAGGATTATTGTTATTTTTCCCCCGTGAAGTTTTAATCATATAATGCGTTATTATATCCGTGGTTTTGGAGCTTGGTAAGACATAATAATCTAGAAAACCTAGTGAGATGCAAAATGTTATAAAAGCTAAAAGGTATATAATTATTGACTTGTTTTGTACAATGAATTCATTTTCAGTAGAATATTTATGTAGTTTATTTGGCATATTTCGGACTATTAAAATGGACGAAATTTAGCACGAAATTTACTTGTTTTTTGTAAAAATAAGACAAAAAATTAATAATAATTATTAACGAATTTCTTGCTAAAACATTCATAAAAAAGACATATTTTTACCAGCATATGTCGGGCATTTTATAGATTATATTTTAAAATTCTCAAATGCTATATTCTCATATAAAGTTGTATTTGTAACAATTAACTCCATATTAAAGTGAAGACAAAAGGATTAGTTTACGCGTTTATTACGTTTTTTATTTTTCAGGCCTGTACCAAAAAAACAGATTTTAATTCTGATTTAGCATTATTCAAAGAATACATTATCAGTTTTACTGGTGGGATTATTTCTTCAGGATCAGACATACGGGTAGTCTTGGCCTTCGATAAAAAAGAATGGAAAGTTAATCAGGTTTTAGATAACGACTTATTTGATATTTCTCCAAGTGTAGATGGTAAGGTAGTTGCTTTGTCTAGCAATACAGTGGCTTTTATACCGGAAAAGAAATTAAAATCAGGAACAGATTATCAGGTGACTTTACACTTAGATAAGTTGATTACATTGCCAAAAGAGAAAGAAAAACAACTTTCAGATTTCAATTTTACAGTAAAAACAATCAAGCAGGATTTTATCGTAGAAACTCTGGATATTCAATCGTACAGTAAAGAATATCAATATCTGAATTGTATACTAAAAACAGCAGATAACATAGATCTGGAAACAGCAACTAAGCTGGTTGAGGCAAAACAAAACGGAAACGGATTAAAAATTAAGTTTGATAAAACCTCAAATTCCGGTAAAGAATTCCGATTTATTGTAGATAGTATCCAACGATTTTCGGCAGTATCCAATGTTGAAATCATATATGATGGTGAAGAATTTGATATAGATCAGAAAGGTCAGATTGATTTTCCAATTACCAGTATCGATGAATTCAAAGTTGTAAGTGTAGAAGTCCAGGAAGGGACTAATCAATCTGTTCATATTAGTTTTTCTGAACCTTTAGAAAAAGGACAGGACTTTAAAGGATTGGTCGCTATTGAGAACACCAATAATCTTAAATTTTCGACGCAGGGTAATATTCTGAAAGTTTATTTTAGTAATGAAAAACCAGTCAAGGAGACTGTTCATGAAGTACAAGTTAGATCTGAGGTAGAAGCCGTAGCCGTTGATTCTTCAAGTACAGTTACAGAAGAAGCAAATATAGGCATTGATAGTGTTGCGGTAGCCGTTCCTGTAGTTGAAGTGCAGGAGGAAACTGCAGTAGAAGAGCCCGCAAACATACTGACCGGCGAATTGCTGCTCGAAATTTTTCAGGGAATAGAAAGTCAATATGGTAAAAAGATGGCAGAGAATTATTCGCAGAAAATTTCTTTTGAGCAGTTAAAACCAAGTGTTCGATTCGTTAAAAACGGAACTATATTGCCAAGTTCAAATAATTTGAAGCTAAATTTTGAAGCTGTAAATCTAAAAGCAGTAGATGTTAAGGTATACAAAATCTATAAAAATAACATTCTGCAATTCCTTCAATATAATGAATTAAATGGCAGTCAAAATCTTAAAAAAGTAGGGCAGCCTGTAGCAAAAACTACACTTGATTTAAAAGAAAGTTCATTATCTAATCTTAGTAAATGGAACACATTTGCTCTGGATTTATCTAAAATAATTACACCGGAGCCAGGAGCAATTTACAGAGTAGAATTTATTTATAAAAAAGCCTATTCACTTTACAAATGCGATGGTTCGGAAGAGGAGCTAACACCGGAAGAGGAGGAAGAAGTTGATGAAAACGATGTTAATTACAGTGGAAACTCGTATGACGACTATGGTGATTATTACGATTATGATTGGAGAGAAAGTGAAAATCCGTGTTCAAACTCCTATTATTACAGTGCAAAAATAGCAACCAATATTCTGGCATCTGATTTGGGTGTAATTGCTAAAAGAGGTGAAAACAAATCGTATCTGTTTGCAGTAAATAATATTGTTACCACAGAACCAGTATCAAAGGCAAAAGTCGAATTGTATACTTATCAGCAACAAAAAATAGCAACAGAATCTACAGACAGCGACGGTATTGCATCATTTAAATTAGACAAGTTTGCTTATTTTGCCATTATTACATTAGAAGATCAGGCTACTTATGTAAAATTAGACGATGGTACTTCATTGTCAGTAAGTAATTTTGATGTGTCAGGTGAAAAACTTCAAAAAGGGCTTAAAGGATATATTTACGGAGAACGCGGTGTTTGGCGTCCTGGAGATAATTTGTATTTGTCTTTTATACTGAACGATGTTGCTAACAAGCTGCCAAAAACACATCCAATAAAGTTTAGATTGAATGATCCAAATGGAAAAACGACCTATCAGACCGTTCAAAGAACAAACGATTTAAATCATTATTCTTTTATTGTTCCAACCGATGCTGATGCTCCAACAGGAAATTGGGAAGCGCTGGTAAGCGTTGGAGGCGCAAAATTTTATAAGAGCATTAAAATTGAAACCATAAAGCCAAATCGTTTAAAAATTAAAAATAATTTCAAACGAGCGATACTTTCTGCGTCTTATCCGAATACAAGTAATCTTGAAGTTACTTGGCTTCATGGCGCTATAGCAAAGAATTTGAATGTGGAGATGCAAGGAAAGTTTACGCAGCAGGCTACCACTTTTAAAGGATATGAAAAATATGCTTTTGATGATTTAGCGCGACAATTTAGCAGCGAAGAGATTAATATTTTCTCTGGTAAATTAAACGAAAGCGGAAAAGCGACCGTTAACATCGAACCTAAATTACAAGGTCAGGCGCCGGGAATGCTTCGTGCTTCTTTTATAACAAAAGTATATGAAGAAGGTGGAGATTTTAGTACCGATGTGATTTCAACAACGTATTCTCCTTATAAAACCTATGTGGGAATAAAATCACCTGAGCCAAATAAATATGGCATGCTGGAAACCAGAACGATGAATAGATTTGATATCGTAACCTTAGATGAAAACGGAAGACCAAAAGCAGTTAGAAATCTGGAAGTAAAAGTGTATAAGGTAGACTGGAGATGGTGGTGGGATGCTTCTAGTGATAATTTATCCAATTATAATTCATCAAGTGCTACGACTTCTTATAAAACATATCGTATTGATACCAATTCAAGCGGGAAAGGAAGTATTCAATTCTCATTGCAAGATGAAGAATGGGGACGTTACTTAATTCGCGTTTCAGATGAAAATGATGGACATGCAACTTCGTTAACCGTAAATATCGATTGGCCAATCTGGTCAGGAAAAACCAGAAACAGAGATGCTTCATCAGCGAATATGCTTGTTTTTTCTACAGATAAGAAAAATTACGCAGTAGGTGAGACAGCTCAGATTTCTTTCCCTTCAAGTGTGGGAGGACGTGCTTTAGTTTCAATAGAAAATGGATCTCAGGTTGTAGAAACACTTTGGGCAGAAACAAAAGAAGGAGAAACGAAAGTTAATATCCCGATTACTGCTGCAATGGCGCCAAACGTATATTTTAATATTACGCTTTTGCAGCCGCATGCATCCACTAAAAATGATTCTCCAATTCGTATGTACGGTATTGTACCTATAGAAGTTGTCGATAAAAACACCATTTTGGCACCTACAATAGAAATGCCGGACGTGCTAAAACCAGAGCAATCTTTTACCGTAAAAGTAGGAGAGAAAACAGGCAAAGCAATGACGTATACTATTGCTGTAGTCGACGAAGGACTATTAGACTTAACACGTTTTAAAACACCAAATGCCTGGGGAAGTTTTTACGTACGTGAAGCTTTGGGGGTAAAAACCTGGGATATATACGACGATGTTATTGGAGCTTACGGAGGAAAAATCAATCAGATTTTCAGTATTGGTGGAGACCAGGATTTGGGTGGCGGAAAAGCCAAAAAAGCCAACCGCTTTAAACCAGTTGTGCTGTATTACGGACCGTATAAATTGGACAAAGGAGATACAAAAACACATCAGCTTAAGTTACCAAAATATATTGGATCTGTTCGTACTATGGTTGTGGCAGGAGATGCTGCTACAAGTGCATACGGAAGTGTAGAAAAAGCTACTCCAGTTAGAAGTCCTTTGATGGTATTGGCTTCGTTACCAAGAAAAATTTCACCTTCAGAAAAAGTAACCATTCCGGTTACTGTTTTTGCAATGGAGAAACACGTTAAAAATGTTACTGTTCAAATTAAAACCAGCAGCGGACTAAAAGTTATAGGAAGCAGTACACAAGGCTTGACGTTTGCACAGCCCGATGAGAAAATGGCGTACTTTAATCTTGCGGTTGGAAGCGCTACAGGAATTGCTAAAGTGCAGATTATTGCAACTTCAGGAAAAGAAAAATCGGTTTATGATGTTGAGATTGATATGACCAACCCGAATCCGGTAACAAGTACTTTTACAGATGTTATTTTAGAACCAAATAGCTCTAAAACAATCAGCTGGAAAACTTTTGGAGTTTCGGGAAGCAATAAAGCGAAATTAGAAGTTTCATCAATGCCAACCATTAACTTAAACGGACGCTTACAATATCTGATCCAATATCCTCACGGATGCGTGGAGCAAACAACATCATCTGTATTCCCTCAGTTATTTTTAAGTGATGTAATGGATATTGATGCAACACGTCAGCAGCTTATTCAAAAAAATGTAGCAGCAGGAATAAATAGACTAGGAAGTTTTCAGTTATCAAATGGTGGACTTTCGTACTGGCAGGGAAATACAACTGCAGACGATTGGGGAACATCCTATGCAGGGCATTTCATGATTGAAGCAGAGAAAAAAGGTTACGCATTGCCAATTAATTTCAAATCAAAATGGCTTTCGTATCAGCAAAAAGAAGCCAAACAATGGCGATTTGAACCAAAGTATGGTAATGATTTAGCACAGTCTTATAGATTGTATACATTGGCATTAGCAGGAAATGCAGATTTGTCTTCGATGAACAGATTGCGTGAAACCAAAGGTATTTCGAATGAAAGCAAATTGCGTTTAGCGGCATCGTATGTTTTAGCAGGACAAAAATCAGCAGGTCAGAATTTGTTTTTACATAGTAAAATCGAAGAAGAATCAGATGGTTACAGTTATTATTACTATGGTTCAAGTGAGAGAAACAGAGCGATGGCACTTGAAACAATGTTATTGTTAGGACAAAAACAAAAATCATTTGAAATTGCTCAAAAATTAGCCAAGCAAATGTCAGATAACCGTTGGATGAGTACACAAACAACGGCTTATTGCTTGTATGCAATGTCTAAGTTTGCCTTGAATAATGGTCCAAAAGGAATCGATATTCAATTTACTAAAGATGGTAAAGCGCAAACGATAAACACACAAAAAACAATTGCAGATAAGAGCCTTGTTGTTAAAACTGGTAATAATAGTATCACTTTAAGAAATAACAAAAAGAACACGATTTATGTACGTTTATTAAACACAGGAATTTTGCCAATTGGAGAAGAAAATGTAGTACAGAGCAATGTATCGGCAAAAATTGTTTTCAAAAACAGAAAAGGAGCTACAATTAACGTTTCCAGAATTAATCAGGGAACAGAATTTATTGCTGAGGTAACCGTTAAAAATCAAAGAAATGAGCGTGTAGAAAATGTAGCATTGTCTCAGATTCTGCCATCTGGATTCGAAATTGTAAATACGCGTTTTACAGATTATGGGGATGCTGTGAACAATATTGCAGATTATATCGACATACGCGATGACCGAACTAATTTCTATTTTGGTATGAAAGCAGGAGAAACAAAAGTTTTCCGAATCTTACTAAACGCATCTTATTTAGGTAATTATTATTTGCCTGGATTACAATGCGAAGCCATGTATGACAATACATTCCTGGCCAGAACAAAAGGATTCTGGGTTGAGGTAGTGAAATAATAATTTTTGAAAAGAGTATATCCTAGCAGGTTTCCAAAACCTGTTGGTATTATTGTAGGATTAGTTAAGAGACAGGCTTTAAATAGCAAACAAAAAATTAGATATCTAATAGGTTTTGGAAACCTGTTAGGATATGCAGAATAAAGATGGTGAGGTATCAATTTTAATTTTCTAACAGGTTTCCAAAATCTATTAGGTATATTGTAGGGTTAGCTAAGAAAGGAATTGTAAAAAAGCAAACAAAATAATTAGATACCTAACAGGTTTTGGAAACCTGTTAGGATAAGTATATAATAAAGATGCTGAGGTATCAATTTTACTCTCCTAACAGGTTTCCAAAACCTGTTAGGTATTATTGTAGGATTAGTTAAGAGAGAAACTTTAAAAAAGCAAACAAAATAATTAGATACCTAAAAGATTTTGGAAACCTGTTAGGATATGTAGATAATAAAGATACTGAGATGTCAATTTTAGTTTCCTAACAGGTTTCAAAAACCTGTTAGGTATTTTTTTGATACTACAATGCACTAGTGTTTGAAAACAACAAGATTACTTTGAAAAATAAACTTATTACGTTCGTACAGCGTATTATAAATTGGGTAAAAGAAAATAAGAAAAAATCAGTAATTGCATTTGTGCTCTTGCTGTTGTATTATTTTGCAATACCCCGAACTTTATTTCAGGAACCTTATTCTACAGTGATAGAAAGCAAAGAAGGTGAATTGCTGGGGGCTAAAATTGCCAGAGATGGACAATGGCGATTTCCTGCTCAGGATAGTGTGCCTGATAAATTTAAGAAATGCATCGTTTATTTTGAAGATGAATATTTTTACAAGCATCCTGGTTTCAATCCTGTGGCAATGATAAATGCGATCAAGCAGAACAGAAAAGCGGGAAAAGTAGTTCGAGGAGGCAGTACATTGACACAGCAGGTTATTCGATTGTCAAGAAAAGGAAAAGGAAGAACCTATTTTGAGAAAATAATCGAAATTATTCTGGCAACGCGTTTAGAATTAGGGTATTCAAAAAATGAAATCGTAGAATTATATGCTGCTCATGCTCCTTTTGGCGGAAATGTAGTAGGATTAGAAATGGCATCGTGGCGTTATTTTGGCGTTCAGTCCAATCAGCTATCGTGGGCAGAAAACGCTACGCTGGCAGTTTTGCCAAATGCACCAAGTTTAATTTATCCCGGTAAAAATCAGATAAAATTATTAAACAAACGGAATCGGCTTTTACTGAAATTGCATCAGGAAGATGTAATTGATAAGCAGACGTACGAACTTGCTATTGAAGAACCATTACCTCAAAAACCGTATGATTTACCTCAGATAGCGCCCCATTTATTGCAAAGAATTGCTAAAAATGAAGAAGGAACCCGCGTAAAAACAACCGTTGATTTTGCTTTGCAGAATAGAGTAAATCAAATTGCAAAGTATTATTACAATCAGTACAAACAGAATGAGGTTCATAATCTGGCGATTTTGGTAATTGATGTTTCAAACCGAAATGTGATGAGTTATGTTGGAAATGCTCCAGCAGATAAATACCATCAAAAAGATGTTGATATTATTAGTGCCCCAAGAAGTACAGGAAGTATTTTAAAGCCGCTTTTGTACGCTTCGATGTTAGATGATGGAGAATTATTGCCCAATACATTGGTGGCCGATGTTCCTACTCAAATATCAGGCTACACGCCAGAAAATTATAATCTAACGTTTGATGGAGCAGTTCCGGCACATCGGGCATTATCGAGATCATTGAATATTCCGGCCGTTTTGATGTTACAGGATTTTGGAGTAAATAAATTTTATGAAGAATTGCAGAAATTCAAATTAAGAGATATAAATAAAACACCCGATCATTATGGCTTGTCTCTAATTTTAGGGGGTGCCGAAAGTAATTTGTGGGACCTGTGTAGAACGTATGCAGGTTTGTCTTCGACATTGAATTATTTTACCAGTAATCAAGGGAAATACAGAACCAAAGAGTTTGCGGAAATAAATTACAAGAATGATGCAGAAGTTGATTTTGGAGAAGAAAGCACTCAGAAAAATATTTTAGGATCAGGATCAATTTGGTTGACGTACAATGCAATGGAAGAGGTGAATAGACCAGAAGGAGATGAAGCATGGAAATTTTATGACAGTTCACTGAAGATTGCATGGAAAACAGGAACGAGTTTTGGAAATCGTGATGCCTGGGCAATTGGAACCAATTCTAAATATGTAGTGGGAGTTTGGGTTGGAAATGCTACAGGAGAAGGCCGACCAACATTAACAGGAGTTAGCAGTGCAGCGCCTATTTTGTTTGATGTTTTTAATTTATTGCCAAGACAAAAATGGTTTCAAACACCTTATAATGATCTTACAGCTGTTGAAGTTTGTAGTTTAAGTGGTTATTTGGCAAAAGAAGAATGTCCGAAAATAAAACAGTGGGTATCCGTAAAAGGAAAAGCTACAGTAGTTTGCCCTTATCATAAAACAGTTCATTTAGATAAAACAGAGCAATTTCAGGTCAACAGCAGTTGCGAAAGTATTGATAATATTGTTACAAAGAGCTGGTTTGTTTTGCCGCCTGTAATGGCATGGTATTACAAAAGTCAGCATATTGCCTATCAGCCTTTACCGCCATTTAAAGAAGATTGTCAGGGAACGCAAAGCGCGACAATGGATTTTATTTATCCAAAACCAAATAGCAAAATCTACCTGACGAAGAATTTTAATAGTGAAGTCCAGCCAGTAATATTAAAAGTAGCCTATTCTGAGCGCGATAAGGAATTATTTTGGTATTTAGATGATGTTTATAAAGCAACCACAAAAACGTTTCATGAACTGCAAATTACACCAACTGCAGGAACGCATCATATTACAGTTGTGGATGCTTATGGCAATGAAATTAGAAGAAAAATAGAAATTATAAGAGAATAGCTTTTGATTAGCCACGAATTCACGAATTAATTTTGACAATGATTTGTGAATTTGATGGTTGATAAAAATAAAAGGCATAAAAAAACCGCCAATCTTTCGATAGGCGGTTTTGTTTTTTATTCTGAAATAACATTTCCTTTTTTATCATAGAAATGGTATTCTAAGTACGTGTAAGCGTCACGAGGTATGATTTTCACCCATTTCTTATGTTCAAAAAACCATTTTGAACGTAATGATGGAAAACCTTTACTGAGGTAAGCAGCCACAAAAGGATGTGTGTTAAGTACAACTTTACTGTGGGTTTTTAAAATTCTTTCTAAATCAGAGGTGATTCTATCAATGATTAAAATTGGCGCTTCAATTTCGCCGTGTTCATTGTTTGGATCTTCTTCTCTAGTTTTAATGTTAACTTCTGGTCTTACTCTTTGTCTGGTAATCTGAACGAGTCCAAATTTACTAGGAGGTAAGATTTTATGCTTTGCTTTATCGTCGCTCATTTCTTCTCGCAAGAAGTCGAACAAAACTTTCCTGTTTTCTGGATTAGACATATCGATAAAATCAACTACGATTATTCCGCCCATATCACGCAAACGAAGTTGTCTGGCAATTTCAGCGGCAGCAATCATATTTACTTCCATGGCGGTATCTTCCTGATTCGTTGCTTTATTCGAACGATTTCCGCTGTTTACGTCTATAACGTGTAAAGCTTCTGTATGTTCGATTATTAAATAAGCACCTTTACTCATTGAAACCGTTCTTCCAAATGAAGTTTTGATTTGTCTCTCTATATTGTATTTCTCGAAAATTGGAGTGTCATTTGATTGATAAAACTTAACAATCGATTGTTTTGAAGGTGCAATCTCTTGCAGATATTCCTTCGTTTGGTAGAACAACTCTTCATCATCTATCTGAATACCACTAAAGGTATCATTGAATACGTCTCTTAATATCGAAGAAGCTCTGTTGAGTTCTCCTAATACTTTAGAGGGATGATGAGCAGTTGGTAATTTTTTACACATTGCAGTCCATCTGCTAAGCAGGTTCTGCAAATCTTTTTCTAATTCGGCTACGTTTTTGCCTTCGGCTACTGTGCGAACAATAACACCAAATCCTTTAGGTTTGATCGATAGAACAAGTTTTTTTAGACGATCCTTTTCTTTTTTGTCTTCTATTTTTTGAGAAATAGAAACACGATCAGAAAAAGGAACGAGAACAATAAATCTTCCTGCCAATGAAAGCTCAGCACTTATCCTTGGACCTTTGGTAGATATAGGTTCTTTTACAACTTGGACTAAAACAGATTGATTGGCACTTAAAATATCAGTAATGATGCCATCTTTGTCAATCTCTTTTTCAAACTGAAAGGTTTTTAGGGAGAAATCTTTTATTTTACCTGCGCTTACAAGTTTTATGAATTTCAGTTGGGAAGCTAAATTTGGACCTAAATCGTGATAATGTAAAAAAGCATCTTTTTCGAAGCCTACATTTACAAAAGCTGCATTAAGTCCGGCAACTGGTTTTCGTATTTTGGCAATAAAAATATCACCAACCTGAAAATTGCTTTTTTCTTCTTCTTTGTGTAATTCAATTAGTTTTCCATCTTTTAATAAGGCAAAATCTACGGCTTCAGAACTAGATCTAATGATTAATTCTTTATTCACACTGTAAATTTTTATCTGTTTTTTCAGAAAATAGAGTATAGAGAGAAGAGCATAGAGTCAAAGAATCTAAAATCTAAAATCTAAGATCTAAAATCTTATTTACAGATGGATTAAACAATATTTTAACAGGTTTTTTTACCCGGCGAAAATTAGCTGGCAGCTGGTAGTTCTAAGCAATCAGCAGACTGAAGACTAAGAACGGATGACTTAACGCTAATTTTCAATTTCAATGAACTTTTAAAAAGAAAAAAGTAGTTTAAAACTACTTTTTCTTCTTGTGACGGTTAGCTCTCGCTCTTTTTTTTCTTTTGTGAGTAGCTACCTTATGTCTCTTTCTTTTTTTACCACTTGGCATATCGTGTCGATTTTATAATTAATTAATATATTATTTTGCTTCGTTATTCGTTTTTACTCCTTCTACAAAAACTTTTGCAGGTTTAAAAGCAGGAATGTTGTGTGCTGGAATTTTGATAGTGGTATTTTTAGAAATGTTTCTACCTGTTTTTTCAGCTCTGGTTTTTACGATAAAACTTCCAAAACCTCTTAAGTAAACATTGTCTCCAGTCTCTAGTGAAGTTTTAACTTCTTCCATAAAAGTTTCTACTGTTGCCTGAACATCTCCTTTTTCAAGACCTAATTTCTCTGAAATTTTCGCTACGATATCTGCTTTCGTCATTTTCTTTCCTATTTTATTTTATAAATGGGTACTATTTTTTTGAGTTTGCAAATATAGGAATTAAAAAAATAATTAATCAAGCTAATTCGTTAAATTTTAATTACATAAAGATTTACTTTTGTATTCTAAGTATTTTGCAATGAATTTTCATAACATATTGATAAATTGGTATTTACAAAACAAACGTGATTTGCCGTGGCGAAATACGACCAATTCTTATCAAATTTGGCTGTCAGAAATTATGTTACAGCAGACAAGAGTTGCGCAAGGAATGCCATATTTTTTCTCTTTTACAAAGAATTTTCCCACGGTGTTTGATTTGGCAAATGCTGATGAAGAGCAAGTTTTGAAACTTTGGCAGGGATTAGGGTACTATTCTCGAGCCAGAAATTTACATAAAACGGCTCAATATGTGGCAAATGAACTAAATGGCGTTTTTCCGGAATCCTTCAAAGAATTATTAAAACTAAAAGGTGTTGGAGAATATACCGCAGCCGCAATTGCTTCTTTTTCTTATAATGAAGCGGTCCCTGTAGTCGACGGAAATGTATTTCGAGTACTTTCTCGTTATTTTGGTATTGAATCTGATATTACACTTCCTGCCACTAAAAAAGAATTTACAGAACTTGCTTTCGAATTAATGCCGAAAGATAACCCAGCTATATTCAATCAGGCAATAATGGAATTCGGTGCTTTGCAGTGTGTACCTAAAAGTCCGGATTGTACTGTTTGTGTTTTTAATGAAAGCTGTGTCGCTTTACAAAAACGAAAAGTGGATGTGTTGCCAGTAAAATCTAAAAAGGTAAAAGTAACAAACCGATTCTTTAATTATTTAATTTTAGAAGATGCCGTTGGTAATACTTTGATTCAAAAAAGAGCTTCAAAAGGTATTTGGCATAACTTATATGAGTTTCCGCTTTTAGAAACAACAGCTATTGTCGAATTTGATTTTGTTTCTACAGCTGTAAAAAATGAAATATTTCCATCTTATACTATTATAAGTATAGAAGAGTGTAATAATGCAACTGTAATTCATAAATTGTCGCACCAGCATTTACATATTCAATTCTGGAAAATTAAAATTAAAGATGTAATTGAAAACGGTGTAGATGCTTATAATTTAAAAACATTTCCTTTTCCGATAGTAATTTACAATTTTATCGAAAAGCAGGAAATAAATTGCTAAAAAACTGTATCTTTGGGATAAATACCACAAATAAATTATGAACGGAACATTAAATAAAGTGATGCTTATTGGTCATTTGGGTGATGATGTAAAAATGCATTACTTTGATGGGGGTAACTGCATTGGGCGTTTTCAATTGGCTACAAATGAGGTCTATATTAATAAAACTACAAACGAAAAAATTACTTCTACAGAGTGGCATAATTTAGTTGTGCGCAATAAAGCTGCAGAAATTTGCGAAAAATATTTATCTAAAGGAGATAAGATTTACATCGAAGGACGTATAAAATCACGTCAGTGGCAAGCTGAAGACGGTACAACAAAATATACGACAGAAATACAGGTAACTGAGTTTACTTTCTTGACAACCAAAAAAGAAACTGGAAATCCTAAACAAAATCACGAATCAGAATCCGCAAAAAGTGCTAACTTTGACGCAACGAATGAAGGCCTGCCTGTAAATGATTTGCCTTTTTGATTGTTTAACTAATCTTTTTTAATTTGGACTCGGAGCCCAGTTTATTTATTGCTGCTAATTTAGACACCAATTTAATCGTTGGATTTGTCGGAATATTTATTTTGCTGTTTTTATCAGCAATTGTTTCAGGTGCCGAAGTTGCACTTTTTTCTTTGTCTCAAAAAGACATCGAAGATACACTGCAAGAAGATAGCTCTAAAGGAAAAATTATTTCAAATCTTTTAGATAAACCAAAAAAACTGCTGGCGACTTTGCTGGTTGCTAATAACTTTCTGAATATTGGATTAGTTATATTGTTCTCTTATATAGGTCAGAACATTTTCTCTGCCGTAAGCTCTGCTGCTTTAAAATTCATTCTCGAAGTTATTCTGGTTACTTTTTTTATCCTTTTGTTTGGAGAAGTTTTGCCTAAAGTTTATGCAAGCCGTAATAACATTAAATTTGCAAAATGGGTAGCATATCCAGTTGCATTTCTTGATAAATTGCTTTCTCCAATAAGTTTACCAATGCGTAAGCTTACCTTGTATTTACAAAACAAATTAGGAAAGCAAAAGAATAGTTTTTCAATAAACCAACTTTCACAGGCTTTGGAACTTACTGATTCTGAAGGAACCTCAAGCGAAGAACAAAAAATATTAGAAGGAATCGTTTCTTTTGGGAATACTGATACTAAACAAGTCATGAGTCCAAGGATTGATATTTTTGCCTTAGAAATAGCAGAAACATTTGAAGCCATCTATCCTAAAATAATCGAAAAAGGATTTTCAAGAATTCCTGTCTATCGAGACAATATAGATCAGATAGAAGGCGTTTTGTTTGTGAAGGATTTATTGCCTCATATTGATAAAAAAGAATTTGATTGGGTATCTTTGATCAGAGAAGCCTTTTTTGTTCCTGAGAACAAGAAGTTAGACAATTTATTAAAAGATTTTCAAAGCCTTAAAAGTCACTTAGCAATTGTAGTTGATGAATATGGCGGAACATCCGGTTTAGTATCTTTGGAAGATGTTATCGAGGAAATTGTGGGAGACATCAGTGATGAGTTTGATGATGAAAATTTGAATTTCTCTCAGATAGATGAAAAGAATTTTCTGTTTGAAGGTAAAATTAACATGAAAGATTTTTATAGAATCGTAGATGTTAATGAAGATGTTTTTGAATCTCACAAGGGAGAAGCAGAAACTCTGGCAGGATTTATTTTAGAGATCTTAGGTAATTTCCCTAAAAAAGACCAAAAAGTAGCTTTTGAAAATTGTGTTTTTACCATAGAAACACTAGACAAAAAGCGTGTAAAACAAATAAAAGTAACAATAGAATAAAATGCTTAAAAGAATAATTTCAATTGCAATGATTTTGCTGACCTTAACGGTAGTAAGCTGTAAAGATGACGTTTTACCAAAGCCGTCAAGTTATTTGCGTTTAGATTATCCGGAGGCGAGCTATGCTAATTTTGAAAATAATTGTCCGTTTACTTTTGAAATGAATGAAGCTGCCAATATAAAAGGAGAAAAAGATTGTGGATTTGCAATTACCTATCCTAAAATGAAAGCAACAATTTATTTGACCTATAAACCGGTACATAATGATATTGAAAAACTACTGAGAGATGCTCAAAAGCTAACTTACGAGCATGTTATTAAAGCAGATGATATATTGGAACAGCCTTATTTAAACCCTGAAAAAAAAGTTTTCGGAATGTTTTATCAGGTAAATGGTAATGCAGCAACCAATTCGCAATTTTATGTTACAGACAGTACAAAACATTTTATAACAGGTTCTGTTTATTTTTATGCAAAACCTAATTTTGACTCTATTATGCCAGCGGCAAGTTATATCAAAAATGATATGCAGCGGCTTATGGAAACATTAAAATGGAAATAAAACTTATAAAAAAAGCGTCTGCCTCTGCAAACGCTTTTTTTATACATTTTTTTTGGTGCTTATGATTTAAAATTCGAAACCTTATATGTTGCTCCGTCACCGGTTGCCTGAACTACTTTAGTTAAACTTTCCGGATTTTGAACCGTTTTATCAAAAGTTATAGTAGCGGTTTTTTTATCAAAATCAACAGCAGCTTTTTCTACGCCTTCTAAATCGGCTAATTCCTGCTCAATTGTTTTTGCACATCCCATTGCACAAGTCATTCCTTCAATTGTAAAACTTGCAGTTTGTACATTTTCAGCAGCAATTGGTTTGTGTTCTTTAACAATATTTGCTTCAGCAGTTGCAGGAGTTAATGTTTCAGTTGTTGTTTTTTTACAGCTTACGAATGCTAAACCTACTATTACAGCGACAGCGATAATTTTTGTAAATTTCATTATATATGATTTTATGATTACTATTGATATTGTTTGCAAAATTAAGAAAAAAGGGAAGGTCAGTTCATAAATTAATTACAAATTTGTACCAAAATACGATCTATGGATGCAAAACGATTAAAGTGGTTTTATCTGCTGCTACTCTCTCTTATTTGGGGAAGTTCTTTTATTCTAATAAAAAGAGGTTTGGTTGGTTTAACCGCAATTCAGGTGGGATCACTCCGAATTATTTTTGCCGCTTTGTTTTTGCTTATTGTTGGATTTTCGAGTTTAAAGAAAATCTCGCGTCGTCAGTGGAAGTTTATTGCGCTGACATCAGTATTCGGGACATTTATTCCGGCTTTCTTTTTTGCTATTGCTGAGACGCAGGTAGACAGTTCAATGGTAGCCATTTTAAATTCGCTTACACCTCTAAATACATTGATCTTAGGAATTATTGCTTTTGGAATCCAATTTCAAAAACGACAGGTTATTGGTGTATTTATTGGTTTAGTAGGTTGTTTATTGCTGGTCTTGAATGGAGATTCCTCCCGTTCAGATCAAAATTATTACTATTTGATTTTGGTTGTAATCGCAACGCTGTGTTACGCGATCAATGTCAATTTAATCAAGAAATATTTATCAGATTTAAATTCCTTAAGTATCACTACGGGGAATTTTGCCGTTTTGCTACTTCCGGCTTTAATTATTTTAAGCACAACAGATTTTACACAAAGAATACATCTTGAAGCGACAGAACATTCTATTTTGTTTGTTGCTATTCTTGGTATATTGGGAACAGGAATTGCAAACGTTTTGTTTTTTAAGTTAATACAAATGTCGTCACCTGTATTTGCTACTTCGGTAACCTATTTAATTCCGATTGTTGCTTTCTTCTGGGGATTATTAGATAACGAAATGCTAACCCCAATTCAGTTCTTTGGCGCCTTCGTTATTTTAATTGGCGTTTATTTGTCTGCGAAAAAGTAAAATAAAATAATAAAAAAAGGCTTTGTCAAAGTTTTTAAACTTCGACAAAGCCTTTAAATCTTAGCAACTCAGAACCTCAGAACCTCAGAACCTCAGAGCCTCAGAACCTCTAAAGAAAATCTTTATCCGAAACACCTTCATTGATTTTCACATCAGACATTTTAATGTCTAATTCGAAACCGGCATTCTGAATCATATTAAAAGGAATTTTTACCCCTTTTACTTCTTTATAATCATTGAAGTAAGTGCTTTGAGTAGTAGATTGTCCGCCTTGTTCTTTTACTTTAGTTTTCGCTACTTTCAGGCCTGTTTTTACGTCATAAAAGTAAATCGTTTTGCCATCTTTTATAGAGTACGCTTCTTTTCCGTTAATAGCTTCAATTCCATTTACTTTTAAATCAGTTCTTTTGCTTAATCGAAGTTCTTCAAACGGAATTGCGCTAGCTTTCATTTCTTCAAGATCAGCGCCTTCTAAGTTTTTGCGTTGTCCTTGCTGCTCGATATAGGCACCTTTTTCGTTAACAACCTGTTTCATTATAGGCATGCTTCCCATGTTCAGTGAAATTGCCATTTTTCCTTTAGCATCTAATTTTGATGCAAAACTTAAAGGAGAAGGAGCTTGTGGAATTGTTGTAGCTCCAATCATGTAAAGTGTCTTAACACTCGAAACAGCTTTTTCGCCACCAATTGCCTGAATATAATTGTCAAAAACAGTTTTTGCAGTTAATGTTGCAGGAGCTTCTTTTTTGGTAATTGGTTTTTCAGTTGGATTTCCGTATTTGTCAAAATAGAAAATAGGAATCTGAAGTTTTTCAAGACCTTCAATAACCTCTGATCCTTTTCCTGTGATTACAATTCTCATGTTGTCCAAAAGGAAATATTTATTAGAAACGCGATAAATATCTTCAGGAGTAACGTTGTTAATGGTTTGAATGTATTTCTCATAAAAATCAGCAGGAAGCTTCTCTGTTTCAATGTTCAAAGCATAGCGGGCAACAGTTTGCGGTTTTTCAACCTGCATAACAAATCGTCCAATATAACCTGCTTTTACATTTTTTAATACATCTTCAGAAACTTTTTCAGACCTGATGCGTTTAATTTCTTTTACAAATTCTACCACCGCACTATCTGTAACAGCATTTCGTACCGCAGATGAAGCTTTAAATTTAGTTACATATTTTCCGCTTCCAATATTAGAGCTTGCGCCATACGTCCACGCATTTTTTTCACGTAAATTCATGTTTAGGTAACTGTTGAAATCACCACCCAGAATTTGATTCGCAATTACAGCAGGGAAAAAATCAGGGTCGCTCATTTTTAAGTTTACTGTATTTACCAGTGAAATTTCAGATTGCACGGCATTTGGTACATCAACAAAATCAATTTGAAGCTTCGAAACATTTTCCGGATCAGGATACGTGTTTTTTGGAGCAGCTTGTTTTTTCCATCCGCCAAAAAGCTTTTCAACTGCCGCTTTTGTTTCTTTAAATTTAATATCACCAATTACAACCAAATAAGCGTTTTCAGGTACAAAGTAAGTAGCGTAATTGTTTTGAACATCCGTAATGGTTACGTTTTTTACCGTTTCTTCGGAAAGATATTCTCCTGCAGGATGATTTTTTCCAAAAGCTAAAACATCAACAACTCTGCTCGCAATTGCAGGAACACTTTTTTCATCGGCTTTAAGCCCTTCAAGTAGTTTTGCTTTTTCTTTATCAAATTCAGTTTGGGTAAAGTTTGGCTGTAAAGCTCCTTCTGCCAGAAGTTCTAAAACGCGTCCAGAATACTTTGAAAGTGAACTTGCATAAGCACCGTGAGAAGTAAAGTTGATACTTGCTCCATAAAAATCTATTTCTTCATTAAAGACTTCTTTGCTGGTTTTTTTAGTTCCGTTACCAATAATACTGCTCGTTAAATCGTCAACACCTTTTTTGCTTCCTTCCGTAAAAGGAGCATTGTCTAATGTTAGATTAAAACTTACTCGTGGTAATTTATGATTTTCAACTACCAGGACTTTCATGCCGTTTTCCAAAACAAAAGTTTGCGGTTTTTTGATATTGACTTTTGGAGATTTACCTGGTTTTGGTTGTGAACGATCTTGTGCTTGCATAATTCCGGTGAGGAATAAAAGGATTAAAAATGTATGTAATTTTTTCATGATGCTGAAATCTTAGTTTTGAACTTTTGTTGAAGGAATGTAATCTAAAATTAAACGCTGATTAGGGTTTAAATACTTTTTAGCTACGTCTCTAATTTCTTCTCTGGTAATAGAGTGGTAAAGATCGATTTCAGTATTTATAAGATTTACGTCTCCATAAAGCAGATAGTAAGAAGCCAGATTTTCAGCAATACCTTCGACACTTGCATTAGCATTGACGAAATTATTATCGAATTTGTTTTTCAGTTTTTCATAATCTTTTTCAGAAATCAAGTCGGTTTGAATTTTTACAATTTCCTCATCCATTTCTTTTAAAATGTCTTTTGTAGTGTACGTTCCCATTGGCAGACCATATAAGATATACATGCCATAATCTTCCTGACTAAATCCGACAGCACCAATTTGAAGCGCCATTTTTTTGTCATCAACTATTTTTTTGTACAACTTAGAACTTTTACCATCACTTAAATAAGAAGATATTAAATCCAAAACTCGCGCATCTCTGGTTTTCATAGATGGTGTGCGGTACGAAGCAACAATCATCGGAATCTGAATATTTGGGTCCTCGTAAGTTGCTTTTATCGTTTGAGTAATAGGCTCTTCAGTATAGGTTTGTTTTTTAACGACTTCACCTTTTGGAATTGGACCAAAATACTTCTGAATCCATTCTTTTGTTTTTGCTTTGTCAAAATCACCTGCAACGACCAAAACAGCATTGTTTGGTGTATAGAATTTTTTATTAAAATCCTGAAATTCTTCCAGCGTTGCAGCATCAAGATCTTTCATGGAACCAATTGTAGTCCAGCGATATGGGTGGTTTTTGAACATGTTTTTCTTAACCTCAGGCAAAATGTTTCCGTAAGGCTGATTGTCGTAACGCATTCTCTTTTCTTCTTTTACGACTTCATTCTGAGTCTGAACACCAATTTTATTGATAATAGGATGCATTAATCTTTCAGATTCCATCCATAAACCAAGTTCTAAACTGTTCGACGGAAAAACTTCATAATAATAGGTTCTGTCGTCAGAAGTATTGGCATTGTTCACGCCTCCGTTTGCAGTAACAATTTTCATCCACTCACCACGATTGATGTTTTTTGTTCCTTCAAATAACAAATGTTCAAAGAAATGTGCAAAACCTGTACGATCTGTGCGCTCGTCTTTAGAACCAACGTGATACATTACAGATGTAATGACAACCGGGGCGGAAGAATCGTTATGCAGGATGACATGCATGCCGTTGTCTAAATCGTATTCTTCAAAAGCTACTTTTTGAGCATGAGCTACTCCGCCAAGCATTAATGCAGCACTTAACATCATTATTGTGTTTTTCATAAAGATTAATAATTTTATTTACCTAATATATATAGTAGGTAGACAAGTATTGGTTATAGTTACATCAAAAATAAGTTTTTTTACTTAGGATTTGGGAATTAGAGGTTGTTTTGATAATACTTTAACAGTCAATTCCTGTAAAAAAGCTTTTAAAACGAGCTAAAATGCCTTGAAAAACAGACTTTAAAGAGAAATGAATATTTTTAGATTAAGAGATTGCAGGATAAATTTTTAATTGTATATTTGCAACCTTAAAAATCAATAAATCAATTTGGTATGTATGCAATCGTAGAGATAGCAGGGCAACAATTCAAAGTAAGCAAAGACTTAAAGGTTTATGTTCACCGTTTGGCTAATGAAGAAGGTTCAAAAGTTTCTTTTGACAAAGTTCTTTTATTAGACGATAATGGAAATGTAACTTTAGGCGCCCCAGCTATAGAAGGTGCTTCAGTAGAAGCTAAAGTGTTACAACACTTAAAAGGAGATAAAGTTATCGTTTTCAAAAAGAAAAGAAGAAAAGGATACAAAAAGAGAAATGGTCACAGACAATATCTTACTCAAATTGTAATTGAAGGTATTACTGCAGCAGGTGGAACTAAAAAAGCAGCAGCTAAAAAAGCAGTTGTAGCAGAAGATGCTCCAGCTACTGAGGTTGAAGCAGCTCCAAAAGCAAAAAAAGCAGCAGCTCCAAAAGCAAAAAAAGAAGCTACTAAAGAATAATAACAATATTTAAACTCATACGTCATGGCTCACAAGAAAGGTGTCGGTAGTTCGAAGAATGGTAGAGAATCAGAATCAAAACGTCTAGGCGTTAAGATTTTTGGTGGTCAAGCTGCTATTGCTGGGAACATCATCGTTAGACAAAGAGGTTCAAAACATAATCCAGGTGAAAACGTTTACATCAGTAAAGATCACACACTACACGCAAGAGTAGCTGGAGTTGTTAAGTTCCAAAAGAAAAAAGATAACAAATCTTATGTATCTATCCTTCCATTCGAAGCATAATCATTAGATTACTTATTTACAGAACCCGTTCGCAAAGCGAACGGGTTTTTTGTTTTTTTATACTTTTTGAAAGACTTTAAAACTTACATTTGCGAAGAAGGAAATTTGATTTCTGTTTAATTGCTTTAAAATTTAAAAGTTGAAAAAAATAATACTACTTATATTTCTGTGTTGCATTAGTACATACGGGAAACCCGTTTCAGATAGCATTGCAAATCATTTGAGCTTGCTGAACAACAAGCAGAAAACTATTTTATACGAATTTGAAGTTCTCAAAAACAACGGTTTTAGCACCGATCAGTTTTGGTTAAAACATAAAAGTCAATTTTCAGGATTAACTAATGATCTGAGAGATGAACTGGCAAAACAGGTTTTTGAAAATTCTCATATCGAGTATGCTCCGCCAAAAGATTCCGCAGTTAAACTTTGGATGCAGACACAATTTCTAACCAATTGGATGTTTTATTTGTCGGCTTTTATAGCTATTTGTGCTCTTGTTGCTTTGTTTAGGAATTATTGGAATATGTTGCTGGATGTTTTAGTAAAGCGCTTAGCGCCTTTATTCAGGCTTTTATTTTCTCCCGTTTTATTAACGTATGAATTGTTGTTAGTAGGAGTAGCATGTGTTTTTTACGGCTGTACTATTGAAGAGTTTGTACTTCGTACCGTAATTATTCATTTTGGATTGTGTTTGTTGTGGAGTCAGTCTACGGCGATCTTTGTAAAAGAATATTGGGTTAAAAAATATTTTTTGGAAATAGAGAATAAATTTTGGGGAGTAAATCCGTGGGATGCAATTAAAACGATCTGCCTTCCGGCTATTATTATTACGGGAGCGCTTTTATATGTTTTGTATAAAGTTCCGGCTGATACTTTCTATAATTATGAGATAGTTTTGTCTTCGCTTACTGCTGTTTATGCTTTACCATTTTGGCGCGTTGTAGAGAAATATTTACATCGCATTTTATTTCCTTTTCAAAGTGATCAGAAGGATAGGAGTATAAAATCTTTAGGCGGTTGCACAATTATAGCGCTACTTGCTGTTATTGGTTTGGTATTGCAGTGGAATCCTGTTTTTTATAATGTTATCGCAGCATTAATAAGTTTGTTGCTGTTTTCATTTTTAATCTTGTCTTCGAAATTCAATTACAGATATAATTTTGCAAACTATTACTATTTACAATTCATAACAATTCTCTTTTTAGGAGCCGTTTTTATGTATGGTTTTCATATTCGCTTAAGCGAAATTGTATGGTTTTCGTTAATAGCCGGAAGTATCTACATTATGATTAAATACTTTGAGATATTTTCTTTTTTTTCTGATTGGAAAAGAAGTAAAGCCTGGGCTTGGAAATTATTAGGCTTCGCGGTGCTATTATGGTTATTGGCTAAGGCAATCTTATATGTTTCTCAAAATCTATATGGTATTTAATGACATAAAAAAAAACTGTTCGTTAAGAACAGGTTTTTGTGTTTATTCAGTATCTACAGTTTCTGCAAGATCCTCGGTTTTTCGTCCTAGTTTTATTTTAGGATTATCCTGAGTTCCGGTAACCGTTAAAGGAATTCCAAAAATACCCAAAGGAGGTAATCCTAAACGCATTTTGATGTTTAGTTTTCCATCTAAACTAGATGTTCCTTCGATTCTTGGTCTGAAACCTGCAAATTTAAACTTGAAACGTTCTACTGTTACAATATTATTTTTGATCGTACTTTTGATTTCAACTTTTGACAGATCAGGATTTTTAATAGCTTCTGTACTTGTTTTTTTACTTACTGCATTAAACATTTTCAATCCTCTTATTTTGACATCTTTCACCGCCAGAGTTCCACCACCAACAAGCGAAGGATATACTGGATCCATGTTTTCGTTTAATCGGCCTTTTAGACGATAATCTAAAGAAACAATTCCTTGTGCTTTTTCAGCTGCACTAACCATTTTCTTGAAAGCGTCAATTTCATTGTAAGCTCTTTTAATGTCGAAATCAGATGCTTTTATAGCGTAATCAAAATATGCTTTTTGAGTATTTATAGATTCGTAGCTGCCATTCATTCCAACCTTGGTACCAATTAAATTAAAACCGGTATTCTGCATGCTTAATTTACCGTTTTCCATTTTCAGGTTTCCGGTAGCATTTTGAAGTGTTAGTTTGTCAAAATTTACTTTTTGAGCATTCGCTAATAACTGTAAATTTAAATTTTTTGGAATTACAACAACACCAGTTCCTTTAGTTTCATTGTTTGTTTCTTTTGCGGGGCTGTTTTCAGGAGCACCAGACATGAATTCATCTACATTGACATAGTGTGCTGAAACTTTAAAAGAACCTCTTAAAACGCCTGTTTTGGTAGTAGCGTAATTAAATACATTTTGTAAATAACCATTCATAGCAAAATCAGACTGGCCATAAGCAGCCAGGAAGTTATCAAAGGTCATTTTATCCTGATTGATGGTAAAAAGTCCTTCTCTGACAATAAATTTCTGAGGTAAATATTCAGATGCGATTCCAATATTTCTTAATTCCAGCGTTCCTTTGTTGTAAAGTTTGCTGTAATTTCCTTTTTCAGCATCGCTTTGTTTGCCTTTCAAAGCCAGATCCATTTTTACAGAACCATCTAAAGCAAGTCCTTTTTGCGAGAACACTTTGTAAATTCGGGCTACGTCAAGCTGACCTTTGGCTTTAATGTCGTAATTTAAATCATCAAAATTGCTTAAATCTGCTGATACATAAACAGGTTTGCCTTCAAAAGTAAATTGAGCCGGTTTAAGATTGATTTTCAAATCCTGAAAAGTTCCTTTTTGGTTTTCTATCTTAGTTTTAACTACAATATTCGTAATTGGATTTGGGTAATATTTGGTTTTCAAATATCCATTTTGCAAATCGATTACACCTTTCGTAACCGGAAAAAGATTGTTTTCCTTGTCAAATGTTCCGTTTGCTTTTACATCTCCAACTAAAATTCCTTTTAATTGTAAATCAGGAATTCCAAGTCCTTTGTTCAGTTTTTCAAGGTTGATTTTAGCTTTGAAATCAGCATTGATTTTTGACGTTGTCAAGCCTTCAATATAAAATTTCGATTTTATATAATCCTTCTCTACATTAAGCGATAAGTTTTTAGAATCTACAATCAGTAAATCAGGATTCAGAGAAGGAATAGTGGTTTTTACGTCCAGATTTAAATTTGAAACAGGAAAAGCACTTTTGTCATAGTTCACAAAACCGTCGACTAACTTTACATCAAGATTTAAGTCCGGAGCAATATTTTTTGCAGCAATGTAGTCCCCTTTTAAGGTTAAAAGTAAATCTGTTTTTCCTTTTAATTCCGTTTTAGAAAGCCACGTAATGTATTTCGGAGGAAAAGCGGTAAAAACATCATACAGATCACTATCATTAGATTTTATAACGAGATTCATGTTGTAACCGTCTTTCAGGAAATTGAAATTCCCTCTGAAATCGACTACAAGCTGATTTATTTTCAAGTTGTTTTGCTCAAAAAAGAAGGATAACGAGTTTACGTTTACTTTGGTAATTAAGTCAGCATCAATTTTCTTGTTCATCAAATACGGTTCGTCTTCATAAACAATATTTAATTTTTCGATTTTAGCTTTTGAGTATAAATCAAAAACAGCTTTATTTAAATCGCCTTTTCCAAGATAATTAAAGCCTAAAGCATCAAAATGAACTTTAGTCGACTGATCGTCATAAATTATTTTACTGTTGATGATCTCAATTCGTTCCAGTTTTAAAGAAGCATCAGAACTGTCTTTTTGTTTTTCTACCTGAGCAGATGATTTGTAAATGTTGTAATTGGCTTCTCCTTTAGGATTTACTTTTACATTAATATAAGAATCAGACAAATAGATTTCGTCAATTTTCACTTCCTTGCTGAAAATTAAGCTGGCAATGTTAATTCCAAAAGAAACCTCTTTTGCGGTAATAAATTTTTCAGATTTATAGGGAGCAGAACCATTTAGGCTCAGATCATTTAACGTTAAGGTCAAAGAAGGGAAATGATGAAAAAACGACACATAAACATCAGAATAATTAAGCTCGGCGCTTAATCTTTCGTTAGCCGTTTTCTTAATTTGTTCTTTGATTTTGTCGGCAAAAACAATAGGTGTAATAAATAATAAGCTTAAAATAACAACAAATGTAATGGAAAGGTATTTTGCTACTTTCAATAGCACCGATTTGTATTTATTTTTTGGCATAACAAAAGTTAGTTAGGATTAGGAATGGTAAATAATTGATAATGATGGCAAAGCATTATCCGTGTACAGTTTCATTTTTTCCGTAATTGGTAATAATAGAAGTTTCGTATTCAATCCATTCTTTCCAGCGTTTATCGACATCTATATTGTCTGCATATTTTTTTGCAAAGCCTAAAAAAGTAGTATAATGACCCGCTTCTGAAATCATAAGATCACGATAAAATTTAGCCAGTTCCTGATCTTTTATATTCTCTGAAAGTACCTTAAAACGTTCACAGCTTCGTGCTTCGATCATAGCAGAAAATAATAAACGATCACAAAGCGCATCTTTACGGCTGCCATCCTTTTTCATGAATTTAAAAAGTTCATTTACGTAATGATCTTTTCTTTCACGTCCCAAGGTCAAACCTCTTTTCTTTATGATATCATGTACCATTTGCAAGTGCTCAAGCTCTTCTCTTGCAATAACAAGCATTTCAGTTACTAAGTCCTCTAATTCAGAGTTATAAGTAACCAAACTAATGGCATTCGAAGCTGCTTTTTGTTCACACCATGCGTGATCAGTCAAAATTTCTTCGATATTCGATTCAACGATGGTTACCCATCTTGGGTCTGTGGCTAATTTTAATCCTAACATAATTCTTTTCAAAAATTCTACCCTGCAAAATTAGTCTTTTTATAACCGAAAATTAGTAAAGAGGTCTAATTAGTAGTAAAAAATGCATTATTTTGTAGCTTCAAACAAGTAAAATGAATCAAATAAAAAAACTCTTAATTATTGGTTTTGTCTGGCCGGAACCTAAATCGTCTGCTGCAGGGGGAAGAATGATGCAATTGATCTCTATTTTTAAACAAAATGGATTTGACATTACATTTGCAAGTCCGGCTTTAGACAGTGATTTTATGGTGGACTTAGCAAGTTATGGCGTTGAAAAAAAGACAATTGAACTAAATAATGCCAGTTTTGATTCTTTTATTACCGAACTAAATCCGGATGTTGTTTTATTTGACCGTTTTATGATCGAGGAACAATTTGGCTGGCGCGTTTCAGAGCAATGTCCAAAAGCGATTCGGTTATTAGATACAGAAGATTTGCATTGTTTAAGAACAGCAAGACAAAAAGCATTTAAAGAAAATAGAACTTTTACATTACAGGATTTATTGTCAGAGGAAGTAGCAAAGCGTGAAATTGCCAGTATTCTGAGATGTGATTTATCGTTTATTATTTCTGAATTCGAAATGAAAGTCCTGAATGATCTTTTTAAAATAGATGCTTCTTTACTTCATTATCTTCCGTTTTTGGTAGATGAAATGACTGAAGATCATTTACTGGAATTACCTCGTTTTGAAGAACGTAATAATTTTGTCTTCATCGGAAATTTTCTGCACGAACCCAATTGGAACACCGTTCAGTATTTGAAAGAAACCATTTGGCCTTTGCTAAAAAAACAATTCTCTGAAGCGGTTTTGCAGGTTTATGGCGCATATCCTTCGCAAAAAGTCTTGCAATTGCATCAGCCTAAAAATGGTTTTTTTATTATGGGAAGGGCGGAAGATGCTAACGAAATTGTAAAACAAGCAAGAGTAGTCCTAGCGCCAATTCGGTTTGGGGCAGGTTTAAAAGGAAAATTATTAGAAGCCATGCAATGTGGTACGCCGAGTGTAACCACAACAATTGGTGCCGAAGCAATGCATGCCGATTTACCGTGGAATGGTTTTATAACAGATGATAGCACCGAATTTGCAAAACAGGCAGCCTCTTTATATCAGGACGAAAAACTATGGCTGCAATCTCAGAAAAACGGAATCGCGATCGTAAATGAGTGTTATCAAAAAAACAACTACGCTTCTGAATTAATCAGTGTCGTAACTTCTTTGCTAAATGATGCTGAAAATCATCGTCTCAATAACTTTATGGGAAGTTTGTTGCAGCATCATACCTTAAAAAGCACTAAGTACATGGCAAAATGGATCGAAGCTAAAAACAAAAATTAAGCTTCAGCTTTGCCAAAACCAACAGTTTCGCGATACAACTGAGGTGATACGTCAGCATTTGTTTTAAAAAAGCGGCTAAAATAATGTTCGTCATCGTAACCCAATTCGTAAGCAATCTCTTTTACAGATTTATTGGTCATGTACAATTCTCTTTTGGCTTCGATTATAATGCGTTCGGCAATTAGATCTGTCAGGGTTTTGTTGAAATAATTCTTCGATAATTTGGCGAGTGCTTTTGCAGAAATGTTGAGCATATCAGCATAATTACCTGCAGAATGTTTGGTTTTGAAATTCAGTTCAATCGCATCTATTAAACTTTGTAAAATTAGCGGCTCTTTAGCATCTGGAACAGCGTTCATCTCTTCAAGCTGTTGGTTTTTTAGTCTCGAGGCGGTGATTAAAAAGATTTTTAAATAAGAAATTAGCAATTCATATTGCGCTAATTCAGAATTTTGCATTTCAATTTTCATCTGATCAAGAACCATTTTAAAAGTTGTTGCAGCTTCCTCTGTAATTATTGTAAATGGTGGCTGATAAACATTGTTGAATAAAACGCCATTGCAGGAAACTTCTTTTTGATGGTAATGAATACAATAAAAATCAGGGTGAAAGTGAATTGCGATTCCTTCAATTGGTTCGTTTACACAAAGCATAAAAGGCTGATAAGGAGAGAAGGCGAGGAGCGAGTTTTCTTCAAATTGATGCTCTGCAAAATCCGCTTTCACTTTGCCTTTTCCTTTGGTAATCCAAATTAAAGAAAAATAATTATTACGTTGTAAATGATCAAAATGACTATTGTCGCCAAACGGAAGCAGTTTAAAAGCCAGATTACCTGTTTGTGGATTAATCAGGGTATAAACATTTTGATTGCTCATGTTAAATGCTGTTTTTTGGAAATATAAAGATAGTCATGAAACGATTCACAACTATCTTTATAGCTTGTTTTTTGTTTGAATTATTTTTGTAATTCCAAAGCTGGAACCGCTGGGAAATCAATTTCTGTATTCGCAGTATTGTTGAAATAGTTCGTTAAAACATTCAAAGCTACATGTGCTACAGTTTCTGCAATTTCTGCTTCAGAAAGACCTGCATTTTTTACTGCGTTTACATCTTCATTGCTTACTAATCCGTTTTTAGAAATTAATGTTTTAGCAAATTGAAGGATAGCTGCTGTTTTTGCATCACTAGAGTCTCCTGTTCTTGCATCGTGTAAAACTTGTGGATCGGTTTTTAATAATTTACCTCCAATAAAAGTGTGAGCCGCTACACAGTAATCACATGAATTGCTTTCTGAAACTGTCAAAGCTAATAATTCGCCTGTTTTTGCATTTAGTTTTCCGTGGCTTAATGCGCCGCTAAAGTTTAAGTATCCTTCTAAAACTGCTGGAGAATTCCCCATTGTTCTCATCATGTTAGGAACAACGCCAAGTTTAGCTTGTACGGCATTGAATAAATCTTTAGTTTTTCCTGTTGCTTCTTCTGGGTTTAATGCTATTAATCGTGTCATCTTATTTAATTTTTATGTTATTAATTAGTTGTTGTCTTTTGACATTACAAAGATGCGACGATGACAGATTTTAGAACATGGAGAATTTACGCCATGTAATGGACAATTTTCCCTGAGGTGTTTTTTGTGAAGAAAAAGTATAAAAAAAACAGGCTTTCCCTTAGAGAAAGCCTGTTTTGAAGTTGTGTGATGAAGAATTTATTTCAATAAATCTCCAACAGCTAAGGTTGTTGTTTGGTGGTATCCTGGTTTTGCTTTTTCAAATATCTCTTTTGCCCAGGCTTTTCCTTCCGGAGTTTTAGCTAATTCTTTATATAGCATCATTACAGATCCTGTTCTGCTAATTCCGATTAAAAATTGTTCAATTGCAGGATTTGCAGCTTTGTATTGATGACGAATTGCCTGCACGAACCATTGACGTTTTATAATGAAATTGCCGCCTTTTGTAAAGTTAAATTCACCATCGATCGCTTCCATTTCTTTTGAAGTAATATCTGTTGGAAGATGATCAATGAAATATTGTTTTTCACTGGTTGTTGTGATTTTTTGGTTCAATCCTTTTAGACCTGTTTCTCTCCAGCTTTTTTGGATTTTATCAATTGCATCAAAATCAGCAGAACTTACAGTAGTTATGTTTGAAGGAATTCCCGGTTTGTAAATCCAGTCTTCTAATTTTATTTTATCAGCCAGAGCTTTATCATCTTTAATAAGATTTTCATTCAAATACTTTACAAAATCTTCTGTAGTTATTGACTGAAAAGCATGTGCATCAAAATAATTTTTAATAAAAACATCAAATTTTTCACGACCAACAGCATTTTCAATAACTCTTAAAAAAGCATATCCTTTTACATAAGGAATTAAACTGATTCCGTCATCAGGATTTCTTCCTGTTAAAGAAACTTTCAATCTCGTATCAGGATTTGTATCTCCATATTCGGCAACATTATCAACTAGTTCTTTACGAGTGATAACGTTTTGCATTTCAAATTCTTTCTTTCCAAAAATAGCTTCTCCAATTCGATGTTCTACATAAGTTGTAAAACCTTCGTTTAACCAAATATCATCCCAAGTTGCGTTTGTAACTAAGTTTCCGCTCCAGCTATGGCCTAATTCATGTGCTAATAAGCTAGTTAACGAACGATCTCCGGCAATAACGCCCGGAGTTAAAAATGTTAGGTTTGGATTTTCCATTCCGCCGTAAGGGAAACTTGGAGGTAGAACCAAAACATCGTAACGTCCCCAACGGTATGGTCCGTAAAGTTTTTCAGCAGCTACAACCATATTTCCAAGTTCAGCAAATTCCCAAGCTGATTTTTTCAGCATTGAAGGTTCTGCGTAAACTCCGGTTCTGTTGTCGATAGATTGAAATTCTAAATCTCCCACAGCAATTGCCATTAAATAAGATGGAATAGCTTTGTCTTGTTTGAAAGTATAAACTCCAGTATCATTTTTCTTCTGCGGATTTACGGCGCTCATTACGGCTAATAAATCTTTAGGAACGGTAACTTTTGCATCGTATGTAAAACGAACTCCCGGCGAATCCTGGCATGGAATCCACGTGCGGGACCAAATACTTTCTCCTTGTGAGAATAAGAAAGGTTTCTTTTTATCTGCAGTTTGTGCAGGAGTAAGCCATTGCAATGCGACAGCGTCTTTACTTGTTTTATAATAAATATTGACTTTGGTTGTCGTTGGTTCGATAGTCACGTGAAGTGCTTTTCCGTGAAACTCAACTTCTTTTCCTAATTCAAATTTTGTTTCTTTTTCTTCGTCACCCAACGTTACTTTAGTAATCTCAAGTGTATTTTCGTCAAATATAATTTCGTTTCCTTTGCTAATGTTGTCAATATCCCAAGAAGCTTTTCCGGTAAGGGTTTGTGTGTCAAAATCAACTTTTACATCAAGATCCAAGTGTTTTACAACGGCAAGTTCCGGTTTAGCAAAAGTATGTTCATCTTTAACAGTTGTTGCTGCGGTTTCGGCAGTCTCTTTCTTCTGACAAGCCAGAACAGATAGGAATAAGATTAGTAAGCAGGTTTTTTTCATTTTGTTTTGTATTGGATTGAAGAATCTAAAGTAATAAAAAAATCCCGTTCTGATTTATCAGAACGGGATCTAAATATGTAAAAACAATCGATTTATGCCAACATTGTAACTGGGCTTTCGATGTATTGTTTTAATGTTTGTAAAAATTGAGCTCCAGTTGCACCGTCAATTGTTCTGTGGTCACAAGCTAATGATAACATCATTGTGTTTCCTACTACAATCTGACCGTTTTTAACTACTGGTTTCTCTACAATTGCACCTACAGAAAGGATTGCAGAGTTTGGTTGGTTGATGATTGAATTAAATTCAGTAATACCAAACATTCCAAGGTTAGAAACAGTGAAAGTACTTCCTTCCATTTCTTGTGGCCCAAGTTTTTTGTTTTTAGCTCTTCCTGCTAAATCTCTTACGCTAGCTCCAATTTGAGATAAACTCATAGCATCTGTAAATCTTAATACAGGAACTACTAATCCGTCTTCAACAGCAACAGCAACACCAATATTAACGTGGTGGTTAATGATGATAGCATCTTCTTTCCACTGAGAATTAATTTTTGGGTGTTTTTTCAATGCTAACGCACAAGCTTTAATTACCATATCGTTGAAAGATACTTTTGTATCCGGTACAGAATTAATAGTTGTTCTTGCATGCATTGCGTCATCCATGCTTACTTCGATTACTAAGTTGTAATGAGGAGCTGTGAATAATGATTCAGCAAGACGTTTTGCGATAATTTTACGCATTTGAGAGTTTTTGATCTCTTCTGTGAAAACTTCTCCTGCAGGAACAAAAACTTTTGGTGCAGCAGGTGCAGCAGTTTCTGATTTTCCGGCAGCAGCTTCAGTTGCAGCAGGTTTTGCAGTTGCAGATGGAGTAAAGTTTTCGATATCGCTTTTTACGATACGTCCGTTTTCTCCTGATCCTTTAACCTGATTTAATTGAATTCCTTTGTCAGAAGCAATTTTCTTTGCTAATGGTGAAGCTAAGATTCTTCCGTTTGAAGTTTCAGCAGCAGCTTCCGGTGCTTTTTCGGCAGCAGGTGCAGCTTTTGTTTCTTCAGTTGCAGGAGCACTCGCAGTTGCAGTTCCTCCGGCAGTATAATTTTCAGCAATTCCTGAAATATCAGTTCCTGCAGGTCCAATAATAGCTAATAAGCTATCAACTGGCGCAGTGTTTCCTTCTTGAATTCCAATGTACAATAAAGTTCCTGCATTGAAAGACTCGAATTCCATTGTTGCTTTGTCTGTTTCGATTTCTGCAAGGATATCACCTTCAGCAACAGCATCACCAACTTTTTTCAACCAGCTTGCTACAGTTCCTTCTGTCATTGTATCACTTAAACGTGGCATAGTTACAACTACAACACCTTTAGGTAATTCTGTAGCAGCTTTTGCTGCAGGAGCAGGAGTTTCTGTTTTAGCAGCAGGAGCAGCGTCAGCTTTTGGAGCTTCAGCAGCAGGTGCATCTCCACCGCTCAATAGAGCAGAAATATCTTCACCTTCGTTACCAATGATTGCTAATAATGAATCAACTGGAGCAGTTTCTCCAGCAGGAATTCCGATATGTAAAAGAGTTCCTTCGTTGAAAGATTCGAACTCCATTGTTGCTTTGTCTGTTTCAATTTCAGCAAGGATATCTCCTTCGCTAATTTTGTCGCCTACTTTTTTTAACCAAGTCGCTACCGTTCCTTCCGTCATAGTATCGCTCAAACGAGGCATTGTTACTTTAATCGCCATAATATATTATAGTTTATGAGGTGTGAATGGATAGTCTTCTTGTGCGTATACTACATCATACAATTGTTGCAATTCAGGATATGGAGATTCTTCAGCGAATTTCACACATTCTTCAACCAAGTCTTTAACTCTTTGGTCAATTACTTCAATTTCTTCTGGTGTAGCAAACTTTTGATCCGTGATTACATCTAAAACCTGAGTAATAGGGTCAATTTTTTTGTACTCTTCAACCTCTTCTTTAGAACGGTATAATTGTGCATCAGACATAGAGTGTCCTCTGTAACGGTACGTTTTCATTTCAAGGAAAGTTGGTCCGTCACCACGACGGGCTCTATCAATTGCTTCAGTCATAGCTTCAGCAACTTTTACAGGATTCATTCCGTCAACTGGTCCGCAAGGCATATCGTATCCTAAACCAAGTTTCCAGATATCAGTATGGTTTGCAGTTCTTTCTACAGATGTTCCCATTGCGTAACCATTGTTTTCAACAATAAATACAACAGGTAATTTCCATAACATAGCCATGTTGAAAGCTTCGTGTAAAGAACCTTGTCTAGCAGCTCCATCACCAAAATAAGTCATAGTAACGCCGCCAGTTTCAAAATATTTATCAGCAAAAGCTAAACCAGCTCCTACCGGAATTTGTCCACCTACGATTCCGTGACCTCCGTAAAAACGGTGTTCTTTTGAGAAAATGTGCATAGAACCACCCATACCTTTAGATGTTCCTGTTGCTTTTCCTAAAAGTTCAGCCATTACACGTCTTGGATCAACGCCCATACCAATTGGTTGAACGTGATTTCTGTAAGCAGTAATCATTTTGTCTTTAGTCAGGTCCATAGCATGCAAAGCACCTGCTAGTACAGCTTCCTGTCCATTATATAAGTGTAGAAAACCTCTAACTTTTTGTTGAATGTATAATGCTGCAAGTTTGTCTTCAAACTTTCTCCAAAGTAGCATGTCTTCGTACCACTTTAAGTATACCTCTTTTGTAATTTCTTTCATCTGAATTCTTTCTTTTGCTAAAGTTTGTTTGTGTTATCGATTGTTGCCTGTAACGCAAAATAGTTTCCTCCCACAAATTTGCGCCCGAAAGGTCGGGATGCAAAAATAAGACATTCCGTTTAAGAACTAAAATTTAAAAGGTACTTTTTGGTTCTTTTTTTACAAGAACTTTTTATCGAACATAAAAGGGAGCAAATTTTTTAAGGAAGCCGATTGGTAAATAGTGCCAATTTCACCCATAAAATAAATCTCGATTGGAGTGTCCTGCTTGATTTCATATTCTGCAATTGACTGTCTGCAAGACCCGCACGGTGGAATTGGTGCTTTTGTCTGATTCGTGTCCGAAGCTGCAGTAATTGCCATTTTTAAAATTTTCGCTTCAGGATAAACACTTCCTGCATGAAAAATGGCAACACGTTCTGCGCACAATCCCGATGGATAAGCGGCATTTTCCTGATTAGATCCAACGATTACCTTGCCGTTATCTAAAAGTAAAGCTGCTCCAACTCTAAATTGCGAGTAAGGTGCGTATGCTTTTTTACGGACTTCAACAGCCTGATCCATTAAACTCTGTATGTCTTGTGGAAGATCTGTTAGCGAATCGTATTCTAAAAATGATGTTGTAATGCTTATTTCTTTCATTCTTTTTAAGGGAAAAAAAATCCAAATCTCTACTGTTGTAGAAATTTGGATTATATAATTAGTTTTTAATTTTTTAGCTTAATAGGTTTCATATTTGTCGCCAAAGTTAAACGTTAAAGAAAAACGAAGTGTGTTTTCTAACGGATTTTTAACTTTTGATGATGAAAATAAGTATGAAACGTCAACTTTTACAACATTGTATTTGAATCCTGCTCCTAAAGAGAAGAATTGTCTTGCACCTTTCATCGGGCTTTCATGAAAATATCCTGCTCGAACTGCAAATGAATCCTGATAGGTATATTCACCAGCTACACTATATGTGATTTCTTTTAGCTCTTCACTAAATCCATCAGGTGCATCTCCAAAAGATTTGAATATTCCAGAAACCCAGTTTATGTCATTGTATTTATTGTAGCTTATCGTATTCGCTTGCTCTTGCGTAATTTCTCCATCATCTGTATAATCTCCGTCACCATTAAGATCTACAGGAGTTCCAGGTCCCGGAGGAGTTGGTACTAAAAGTTTTGTTAGCTCGACACTTACGGCTATCTTATTGTAATCATCCAGAATAAAATCGAATCCTCCACCAACTCTTAGGTTAGCAGGTAAGAAGTTTGCACTTAAATCGTCATTGTCATAACTTATTTTTCGACCTAAGTTTTGAAGGTTAAAACCACCTCTCCATCTACCGTTAAAACTGCTGTAAGCAATTTCCTCAGACTGATAGAAACCTGCTACGTCAACTGCAAAAGTACTTGCAGGTGATGCATCAACATCTTCTGAAGCAATTTTTAAGTTAGAACGAATATATCTTGCACCAATAGCCATAGAGAATTTTTCACTCAGTTTTAATGAGTACGAACCGTCAAAGGCAAATTCATTTGGCGATACAACATTTGGTACTTCGTTAGGTTCTCCGGTTCTTCTTAGCTCAATGTCTCCAAAGCCAAAATATCTGAAGCTTCCTGCAAAGGCACTTCTTTCATTGAATTTGTTGTAATAGGTTACTTGACCCAGAGAGATGTCGTTTGCTAAATCGGTTAAGTAAGGCGTATAACTTACTGAAAAACCATGTTTGTCTTCTGCGAAAGCATATTTTGCGGGATTCCATTGTTGAGAAAAAGCATCGGCAGATGTTGCGACACCCTGATCAGCGAGTCCGGCTGCTCTTGCGTCTGCAGCAACTAATAAAAAGGGTACTCCGGTTGTAATCGGACGAACGATGTCTTGAGCTTTCGCGATCGAAATAATAAATAGGCAAGTTAATAGTAGAGATATTTTTTTCATTTATGCAAATATGAATTTATGGTACAAATATATAGATTGATTATTACAATATGACGAGTTTTTCGTACTTTTCTGCTTTCTTATTTGTTAAATTAGATTTTACAGTCAGCTTGTAAATATAAACACCTTTTCCGATTCTATCACCAAAATCGTCTTTTCCGTCCCAAGTTATTTCGCGAGATAGGAAACCTTCTGTTGTAATTACTTGATTTTTGGTCCAGACAACCTTTCCAGTTATGGTCATTACTTGCACCTGAACGTCCAGTGGTTCGTAAGGTCTGTTGTGTGAAAACCAAAATTGGGTGTATGTCGAAAATGGATTTGGATAATTAAGAACGTGTGATAAAGTTAGAGATTCATCTCCAACAACTATAAATTGTATTTCGCTTGTAACAGGATTATTGTAAACATCCCACGCTGTAAAACTTATTGTGTGTAATCCTGCTTCTAAATTTCGTAACGGAAAACGCAAGTTTCCGTTGGTATAATCGTCTAATTTTGTTTGGTAATAATCATTTAAAATAAAAGGATTACTCTCGTCTCCATCTAAAATTGCTACAATATCATGCCCTATACCGCTGGCGGTATTTATTCCGTTTTCATCTTCTAAAAAGGCTAATAAAAATGGGGAACTATTTGTAATTCCGCCTGAAACAAATGTTTCATCATTCATATATAACTTAACTTTTGGACTTATATTGTCCTCAGGTGCATTTTCATTAATACCACCTATTTTTATGATATTATTATAACCTGTCTGATTTTCAAGAGCACTGTTCTTTTTGGCGTAAAAGCTGATTCGGCCATTGTCAACAGGAATTCTGATGTCTCTGGGAACAACAAAACTAAATTCAAACTGACCATTTTTTACAGAAGCATTTCCTCTAAAAATGGTTTCACCTAAATTTTTAAATGACATCGCAGGGCTATAACCATCGTTGTTTAATGTAGAACGTGTTACAATCTTGTCAAAAATTGCGGTTGCCAATTCGCCATTGTAATTGCTTAAAAGGGTATTATTTTCGTCTGTAATTTCTCCGGTGATTTTGATTTTTGAGAGTGATTTCAAATCCGGAATAGGTTGTGAAATCACGATGTCATTTACCTTTGTTAAATTAATTTTAGGTTTTGGAATTGCCAGCATTAAAGCTGGATCACCAATATAAAAAATAACATTGCTTGCGGAACTTGGATTCTCATTTTTGGAGATTCTAAGTGCTTCGGCAATCGTAGGATACTGATTTGAATTGTAGGAGAGCAGGTTTTTCGTT
This sequence comes from Flavobacterium hercynium, assembly GCF_002217285.1. Lineage (GTDB taxonomy): Bacteria > Bacteroidota > Bacteroidia > Flavobacteriales > Flavobacteriaceae > Flavobacterium > Flavobacterium hercynium. Next base: position 48,268 of record NZ_MUGW01000062.1, read on the forward strand.
AATCCGTCATTGAAGTTTTCTGCATTTGTTTGTCCTATAGATCGAATAGTCGTAAGCAGAGAAATGGCGCCGCCCTTTGTATTCCAGTAAATATATTCACCTGCTGTCGGTCTCGTTGGATCATCGAATCTTGAGAATTCGCAGGTAATCGTTATGAATAATGGATATTTGTATTGGTTGTTTAAATTTTGGCTATCTGATTTCTCCCAGATTCTTTCACTTGACAAACCATCTTCTCCACCATGTCCTAAATAATTAAAGACTAAAGCACCTTTTTCGAAAGCGTTAAAAAAGTCGGTTCTGGCTTTTGGATATCGTGATCCTCCGGCAGAAGCCTCCTGTGTATAAGAGTCAAGAAATATTTTGTCAATGTTAAAAAAAGGCTTTTCAGTTGCAATAACGTCGGCTAAGTTGTTTTGGCGTACTTGCAGCGTAGCGTCAGAACTCTTGTCAGAATCATCGCTGATTAATACAAAGTTGTTTCGCCAGTTTCCGTATGATTTAATGTCATGGTATTCCAGTACTTTGTTGACCATTTCCTGAGCTTGTGCGTTATCTGAAACAAGCATTCTTCCAATTGCAATATCAATACCTCCAAAAAAAGAGACTACATTTCCTTCATCAGCATCCATAAGGCCATAAAAATCATCTGATGCAAAAGCAATTTCTCCTATAGTATTACTAATTAATGAATGATATATAGGTACAATATTAGTGTTGTTTGAAATTCTGTCCTTGTAATCAAATGATGCATCGCCAAACAGATTGACGTATTTGATTTTCTTATCTGCAGAAGACGCATTGTCATAAATGTATTTAATGCAATTTCTAATGGCTGCAATGTCTTGTTTGCCTGAAGAAAATTCATGATAGATGTTCTCTAACGGAATCACTTTCACACTTAAATTGGATGTGGTGCGATGGAAACTCGCCAGTTTTTCAGCTTGAGAAACCAAGTTTTTAGGTGCTATAATAGCGTAGTCAATGTCTTGAAAGCTGTTTTGGGTGTTTTTAAGTAGAGTCCCTTTGAGATTTTGATTGGTAACTTTTGATTGGCTTTCTTTTAAAGGAGTAAAATAATCGGAAGCTTCAAGTGCAATGTATTTTCGGATTTCACCTAGGTTGGCTTTAAAGCTAAAGCTAGCTTGATTTGCGTTTTCGATTTTGGATACATTATATAGGTCTGTAATATCCCAAATTTGCGGAATAGTTGAAGCGTTTCCAATAGTGTAGTTAACAATTCCTATGTTTGATGCTGCTAAGTCATATTGAAATTTAAATTGCTTTCCGGTTCCTAACAATTTTCTTTTGGCAATTAAATTGATGTAATCCAGATAACCTTTTGATCCCGGAACACCGTTATTATTATAGGTAAGCTTTATTTTTATGTTTTGTGCTCCTGTAAATGTAGTATTTGAGGGTAATTGCCCATCGTAAAACCTTGTTTCTGAACTTGCGGCCAATGCATTAAAATTTATTGTGCCTATATTTTGACCGTTGGCAGTAACGGAAAACGAAGTAGGGGTGTAGGCTGCAGAAGCGGCGCTTATAGCTATTTTTACAGGGACAGAAACTTCTATATTAGGAAAGTTGAAGTCAAATTCCTGTTCATTGTTGATATCAAATGATTCTCCGTACCATTGACGTCCTAATCGTGCAATGTTTGTTTGGTCTATTTCGTGGTACTGGTAGTCATCAAACGTATTAATTTCTAATGTGCTGCTTCCGGTAGGCTGATTTAATGGGGCGATGCGCTTTCCTTCGTTTCCTGAAGCCGTTATGTAATAATAGGATTTAGTGTTGTATAAATTAAGATTGGTTTGACTTTCTGTATTCCAATTGTCTACTCCTTCTCCGTAAAATAGAATGTAATCTTCATTGTTAAACGTTCCGTCATTTTCTCCAATTATTTGAATAGCGTTCTCAGTTAAATCGTCAGCTGTGTATTGGTTATTGGCTAATGGAAGCATTTTTCCGCCATTTCCATAGATTTTAATTCTTCTGGGATCCGATTTTCCCGGGTCAAAACCAAGGCTTTGTAAAAACGATCTGGAAATTTTATACACGCCTGATTTTTCGATGTAAAAGCGGTACCATTCCCCTGTTGCTAAAACAGAATTGGAAATTGCTTTTGTCTTTTGAGAAGAAAAATTAATGCTTTGCGATGTACTTGTATTTACAGAATAAGTGAAGGATTTGATTCTTTTAAAACCGCTTCCGTCTCTTACAATCGGATGGAGAGAAATAAAAGCATCGTTCCTGCTTCTCGTTCTTGCAATTTTTAGCGTCTCATTGGGTTGGTTTGGGATGTTTTCAAGTGTTAAATTTCCCAGCTCTGTACTCGAAACTGATTCATAAATTATGTTAGACAGGAGTAAAGTATTACTAATTGAGTAGTTTGATTCGGGTAACTTTGTTAACAATGTTATGCTTTTTTTAGTAATATCGAATCTAAATGAGTTTCCTGTGAAGGTGGGTATGATTATTTTTTCTGTACCAAAACTCGTCTCTTTTTTGCTTTGCCAATCCAGCGTAAAGCTCCCATTTATCTGGGAAAATGAGGTAAAAGAGAGAAGTAAAAGATATACGATCAGGGCTTGTTTCATCTTGTTTTGAAAACAGAATTAAATTTAATTTATTTTTAGTAAGTAAAAATATAGTATTTTATGTTAAAGTGAACGATAAATATCTTATTTTTGCATCCATAACTATAGGCTAATTTCTAGTAAAAAACAACTAAATAAAATTATTAGAAACAATGTTGCTAATTAAATGTTAATTATTATATTGCAACACCTAAATTTATCACCTAAGAATGAGTATGAAAGTAAACAAAATTGTGGCCCTGCACTTAATGATGTCAATAGTATTGATGTTAGGCACGGCTAGTTGTAGCAAAAAATCGAGTTCCAATAGTCGAGCTTCTAAAGCAACCGGTTGGGATGTAGATAGTCAGAATGGAACTGCTGCTAGAAATGCAGGAAAAAAACAACAGGCTGGTCCTGGTTTGGTTTTTGTTGAAGGAGGTACGTTTACTATGGGTAAAGTACAAGATGATGTTATGCATGATTGGAATAATACTCCAACGCAACAGCACGTTCAGTCCTTTTATATGGATGAAACTGAGGTTACGAATGGTATGTACTTAGAGTATTTGGAATGGCTTAAGAAAGTTTTTCCACCAACAGAAGAAAATTACAGAAATATTTATGCAGGAGCATCTCCTGATACATTAGTTTGGAGAAATCGTTTAGGATACAACGAAACGATGACAAACAACTATTTAAGACACCCTGCTTACGCTAACTACCCAGTAGTTGGAGTTAACTGGATTCAGGCTGTTGAATTTAGTAAATGGAGAACAGACCGTGTAAACGAAGCTGTTTTAGAAAAAGAAGGTTACCTTAAAAGAGGAGCTAAAACACAAGATGTAAGTGCTGAAAGTGTATTTAATACAGAAGCTTATCTTGCATCTCCTTCTACTACTTACGGAGGAAACGAAGAACTTGTTTTGAAGAAAAATCCAAGTGGAAAAAGATTGAAACCAGGTAAAGACGGTACTACACCGGAAGCTAAAAATGTATATGTACAGCGTTCTTCAGGAGTTATTCTTCCTGAATACAGACTTCCTACTGAAGCAGAATGGGAGTATGCTGCAGCTGCAGATGTTGGACAAAGAGAGTACAATATATACAAAGGACAAAAGAAATATCCTTGGTCTGGAGATTACACTCGTTCAAACAAACGTAAAAACAGAGGTGATCAATTGGCTAACTTCAAACAAGGAAACGGTGATTACGGTGGAATTGCTGGTTGGTCAGATGATGGAGCAGATATTACAAATGCTGTAAAAAGTTACGCGCCAAACGATTTCGGATTGTACGATATGGCAGGTAACGTTGCAGAATGGGTTGCTGACGTTTACAGACCAATTATTGATAATGAAGCGAATGATTTCAACTACTACAGAGGAAATCAATACGGTAAAAACAAAATTGGTAAAGATGGTAAACTTGAAATCATCACTAAAGATAATATCAAATACGATACTTTAAGTAATGGTAAAGTTGTAGCAAGAAATCTTCCGGGAGAAATTGCTCAGGTACCAGTTGATGAAAACGAAACATACTTAAGATTAAACTTTAGTACAAGCGACAATATCAACTTTAGAGATGGTGATAAACAATCATCTAAGTATTTTGATTTTGGAGATCCAGAATCTGGAGCTAAAAATGATCAAACTATGTACAATGCGCCTAAGCATAATATTACAACAGACAGTTTAGGTCAAATGAGTAGAAAATATGACAATTCTAGTAAACGTACTACTTTGATCGATGATAAAGTAAGAGTTTACAAAGGAGGTTCATGGAGAGATAGAGCTTACTGGTTAGATCCTGCTCAAAGAAGATACTTCCCTCAGGATATGGCAACAGATTACATCGGATTTAGATGTGCTATGTCAAGAGTTGGTTCTAAAGCTGAAAAGAGAAAGTCACCAAGAAACTAACAATATATTTAATTGTAACAAAAGCCCTTTATAAGGGCTTTTGTTTTTTAAAAATGTTTATAAATGAATATTCAGGACATTCATAATTTGTTTTTGAAATGTAAGTCTGTTTCAATTGATACAAGAAAGATTGAAAAAGATTCTATGTTTTTTGCTATTAAAGGCGAAAATTTTGACGCCAATACTTTTGCACAACAAGCGCTTGATCTAGGGGCTTTGTTTGTTGTAATTGATAATAAAGACTATGAGATCGATGATCGAACCATTTTAGTCGAAAATAGTTTGCAAACACTTCAGGAGCTGGCAAAATTTCACCGTTCTTATTTGAAGTTGCCTATTATCGCGCTAACAGGAAGTAATGGAAAAACAACTACCAAAGAGCTTATTAATGTGGTCTTGTCTAAAAAGTTCAGGACAAAAGCGACTATAGGAAATTTAAATAATCATATTGGAGTTCCGCTAACATTATTGTCTTTTACAAAAGATACTGAGATTGGTATTGTTGAAATGGGAGCGAATCACAAAAAAGAAATTGAATTTTTATGTGAAATAGCACTTCCGGATTATGGTTATATCACCAACTTTGGAAAAGCACATTTAGAAGGTTTTGGTGGAGTACAAGGTGTGATACAGGGTAAAAGTGAAATGTATCAGTATCTCTCTAAAAATAATAAAAGGGTTTTTGTTAATCTTGAAGATCCTATCCAGGTAGAAAAAACAAAAGACCTAAAAGCATTTACATTTGGAATACTAAAGGAACATGCAGATCTTAAAATTAAGGCTGTAGAAGCAAATCCTTTAGTGAATGTTGAATATGATAGCTTCAATGTAAAATCGAATCTTATTGGCTTGTATAATGCGAATAACATTAATGCTGCGGTAGCAATTGGAACTTACTTTGAGGTGGATAAAACTGCTATAAAAGGAGCGATTGAAAGTTATGTACCGGATAACAACAGATCACAATTATTGAAAAAAGGATCAAATCAGATTATTTTAGATGCTTACAATGCTAATCCTAGTAGTATGGCAGTTGCTATTGCTAACTTTTTGCAATTGGAGAATCAAAACAAAATTATGATACTGGGCGATATGTTCGAATTGGGTGATGAAAGTAAAGAGGAGCACAAGCTTCTTCTGGATTTGCTTTTAAATCAAAACAAGGCGAATTGTTATATGATTGGTAAGGCGTTTTATGAGCATAAAGTTTCGAACGATCATGTTCAGTTTTTTGAAACCTTTGATGCTTTTGCTGCTTATTTAAAAACAATAGCTTTTAATGACAGTACTATTTTAATTAAAGGTTCCAGAGGAATGGCGTTAGAGCGATCATTGGATTTTATTTAATTTTTATAAAAACAAACACAAACAATAACGCCATCATTATGATGGCGTTATTGTTTTGGTTAAATACTCATTAGAAAACCGATTAGGTTTTCTTTTTTGTTTAAGCCTAGTTTTTTTCTTAAACGATAACGTGCAAGTTCGACACCTCCACCGGAAATATTCATGATCTCGGCTATCTCCTTTGTCGACATATTCATCAAAAGATAAGTGGATAAATCCAGTTCACGAGGTGAAATAGTAGGGTATTTTTCTTTTAATCTTTTAAGGAATTCAAAGTGTACGTTTTTAATGTGTTTTTCTAAATCCTTCCAGCTTTTGTCTGTGTTTACTTCTTTTACAATGCTTCGGTGTAATTTGTTGAATTCGAATTTTGTAGTATCATCCAGAATGTTTGTGTCAATGTCTTTTAGTTTATGAATAATCCCGTTTAATACTTTGTTTTTCTTTACAACCTGAAGTGAATTGCTTACCAATTCCTTGTCTTTCGCCAGAATTTTTATTTGAAGTTTGTCGCTTTTTAGTTTCTCAATTTCTTTTTCAAGTTCGTGCTGTTCGTGTCTGATCTTAGATTCTTTTTCAAGATACAATCTTCGTTGTTCGATTGTTTCGTAATATTTGTTCTTTCTGATTTTTGACTGAACTCTATTGGAAGTAATGTAGATTGCACCGATTACAAGCAGGAAGTAAATTAAATATGCAATGAAATGTCTGTACCAGGGCGGTGCTATTTTAAAAGCAACTTCATTTATATCAGAGATTACTCCGTAGCTGTTTTTCGCTCTGATTTTCATAGTGTAATTGCCTTCTCTTAAGTTGGTGTATTCTTTTATTGCCACGGTAGACCAATTCCTCCAATTGTCGTCAAAAGGTTCTAATTTATAAGAGTACAATAGTTTTTCCTGATTTTCATAAGTAGGAGAGGAAAAGGTGAATTTTACGTGATTAGAGCTGTATGGTAAAGTAATTTCGTTATCTGTCACTGCACGTAGATTTCCTATTAGAATAGTGTCATTTGGAAACGAAAAGCTCTCAATAAAAGCCTTCGGTTTGGTAATGAATTTTTCTGAAATTTTAGAATCATAATGCGTTAAACCGTCCGTTAGCCCAATAAAAATATTATTTGGATCAATTGTATTTACCGATATATAATTGTTGACCAGATTTCCGGCGAGGTTAGAAAAAGGAGCTTCTTTTTTAGTAAAAGCACCCGTTTTATCTTTAAATAGTACGCCTAAAGATTCGTTAAAACCGTACCAGAGGTTTCCATTGGAATCTTCAATAACCGTATTGATTTGTGGTGTGTTTTTAAAAAGGGTAGTCATTTTTACATCTTCAAAAAAAGCTTCCTGCTCTCTTGAAAAGCGGTAAAAGTGATTTTTAACCTGAAAATAAATTTTCTTATTGATGACCTGAATGCTGTTGATGCCTTTATGTGTCTGCGCTATTTGAGTGTGTTTTTTGATCGATTCAAATCTCTTTAAGTCATCTGAAAGTGTCATTTGGTATAAATAAGGATCTTTCTTTAGCCACAGATAATTTTGGTCTAATTCGGTTTCAAAGGTGTTGGTTATTTCGTCAAATCCTTCGACCTGATTAACGTATTCAATTCCATTTGCATCTTTTCTAAAAATAGAAAAACCATTATAACTTTCTCCAATAAAATAATTTTCATGATTGGGAATCGCTTTAAAACCAAAATATCCTTTATTGTCCAGTACTTTTGAAACCTTATTATCCTTAATGACCAATGCGCCGCTATTGCTGGCGCATAGTAGTGTATTGTTAATGATCTGTACATTCCAGGCCTGAGCAATTGTTCCTTCGATTCTGTTAAAGGGTTCGTCTTTAAAAGGTTTGTTCCAGGTGTGATAGAATAAACCTTGATTGGTGGCAACATATAAGATGCCATTGTGCAAAACAGATGAGTACACTGTTCCTATGTTGTAACTGTAATCGAAAAAAGTAAAAGGCGAATTTTCGTTTACGAATGTTATTCCATTATCTAATCCCAGCCATAAATTATTTTTATTATCAACAAATGAAGTTAGAATGGTGTTGTTTTGAAGTCCTTTTTGACGGTTTAAGTGTTGGACTATCTTTCCGTTGAGATCACATACGATAAAGCCGTTTAAAACAGAATTAAGAATGATGAATTTGTTTCTAATGATGCAACCGCCAAGTGAACTGTTCTTTCTTATAAAGTCATTTGCTTCAGTTTCCCAAGGCTGAACTGTTTTTCCATCTGTAACAAATAAACCTTTTTCTAAGGTCGCTAAAAGTAGTCTGTTGTTAGGTAAAGGAAACACCGACCAAATTTCTTTATCATTAAAGACCTCAGTTCCTTTTAAAGCAACTAGTTTATTGTTGCGGTACTCTAATATTCCAAGTACTTTATCCTGAAAGTAAAGTTTGTTATTAACCAAAAAGGAGAATTGAAACTTATTTGGAGCATCAATGGATCTTACTTTGTTGTTTTTGTAAAAGAAAACTTTGGTGAAAGATTGAAAAATAATTTCTCCATTATATAAATGTATCCTCCAAATCAGATTGATGTTGGTATTAGCTTTTTTGTCGATTAGTTTCGAAAGAGAAGTGTATTTTAAAGCACCTTTATTGTTGCTTTCAAAATAACCAAATTCATTATTTCCTCCCACAAAAATCCTTCCTGTAGCATCAATTTTTAAACTTCGTATTGCTTCACCATTTGGTAAGGAGTATTTGTACCATGTTGCTCCGTCAAACTTAATAAGACCACTATTATTAGCAAAATAAAGATTTCCGTTTTTATCCTGGTCAATATTCCAGTTTTGTGTTCCGCCTTTATATTCTGTTCGCTTGTAATTTTTAATGTCAGGTAATCCTATACTTTTTACTTGTCCTGTTGATGTTGTAGGTAGTATAAGAGATAAAAATAAGAGTAAAATTACATTTATGAATTTCATAATTATTAATATGTATTTTTATTAGTAATGTTTTATAATTTGATTTAATAACAAATTTCATAGTTGAAAATCAGCACTTTTATCGCATTATTTTCAATAAAATCCTTATTTGTGTATTTTTTATAAATGTAGTGTTTATTTTTATAATTA
>NZ_MUGW01000063.1 GCF_002217285.1 Flavobacterium hercynium
CGATTATTTAGGACTAGTCAGATTTTTAATGTACAGGACCTTGAGTACATGGGCAGTTACTGATAGATCCTAAGAAATCAACTCCAATTGTAACCATGTGTGTACCTGAGTTATTACTTCCTAAATCATTAAAGAGCACCTGATAAGAATAACCAAAATAGAATTTAGATTTCATAAAACCTACCATAGGACCTGCCGATAATGGTTTTAACAACTGATCATTCAAAAAACGGTACGAAACCCCAATCCAGTAATAATCTTCATAGCGATTGTAACGTTTGTACTTGAAATTTAAATCCGTACTCGAACGCTGATCACTGACAAAATACTGGTAATAAACCGATGGTTCATACTCAATATTTCTATTTTCACCATCTTTAAAAGTATAACCGCTATAAAGTTGAAAGTTAGACAGTAAATCCGGCTCCACGCCTTTATATTTGTCAATATTTTTTCTTAAAACATTATTGGCATTAAGACTGGCAAAAAAATTCTCATAACGGTATAGCATACTGATATCAAAGTTGTTATTGGTCGTATACCTGTTATCCGTAATGGATGGATCTAAGATAGGCTGATTGGGTGTGCTGTTAAATTCATCAATATTGATATGAAAACTATTAAAGTTATACGAGATACCAAAAGACAAGTATTGCTTAGAATAATAATCTAAAATTAAGTGATGCGCAAAGGAAACCTTAGCCCCGGTTTGTCTGGTATACCCATTTTTATCGTTGTATACCGATATCCCGATTCCTGATCGATCCAGAATACGAAAATCAGCAAATAAAGATTGATTCTCAGGCGCATCTTTTATACCCACCCATTGTGTCAGACCATTGGCTCTAATTCTAAGATTATCACCAATACCGGCAAAAGCAGGAGAAAGAATAAAAGGATTATCCGCCAAATACTGTGTAAAGACCGGTAAGTTTAACTCTTGGCTGTAACCTGATGTTACAGCCATGAGTACTAAAGATATAATAAATTTTTTCATTGTGTTTTTTTTAGATGATATAATAGGATCTATTAATGTTTGCCGGTTATCTGTATAATGTGAAATGTCCAACAAACTCTCTATTATCTTTTACATCATTTAGCTTAAGAACATACCAGTAGTCTCCTGATGGCAATTCTTCACCATTGTATCTACCGTCCCATTTTTCTCCATAGTGGTAGTGTTTAATAACACGTCCATATCTATCGAAAATTGAAAATTCAAGGTTATTGTAAATATTGGTACAACCAGGACCCCAACCATCATAAACACCATCTCCGTTTGGAGTAAAATAATCATCAAGACAAACATCAACATATAAACCAGGAACAATAATCGTTGCTTCACAACCATTTTGATCTCTTACAATTACATGGTAATCTCCTGATTGATAAATTTTATACTTGTTTGAAGTAGTAAATGGTTCTCCGTTAAAACTGTATTCATATTTAGGCGCTCCTCCACTAGCTTTTACAGTAAGTACATTCATCTCTTTTGTCGCATCTATTGCTAATGTTAATGGTTCATACGATTCCACTAAAAATTGTTTTGAGAATTGGTAACAGCCATTATTATGAACAGCCGTTATGATATGATAACCAGGTGCTATATTGGTGAAGATGTTACTAATTTGAACGGTAGCCGGGTTTCCATCTAAATCATATTTTATAAGATTCGGATCTGTATTACTCTCATCTATTGTAACTTCTACTCTGTTAGCCTGTGCATTATTAACACATTCATAACTAACTGTAACTTTTGGTTCCAGCACTATTGGTAAAGGCATTTTTTCTGTGTATTCAGTAGTACAATTTTGAGCATCACGAATGTACACAATATGAGTTCCTCCATGGATACCATTAAAATCAAATACAGTCTGACCATTAGCTCCTGGAGTATAAGGACCTTTTTCACTGTCTAAGCTTACACTATAAGGCCCTGTACCTCCTGACACTTCAATACTAAAAGCTCCATTTTTATCACCTTTACAAAGCTCCGGAATCATTGAGCCGGGAACTTCGATAGTAATTATTGGATTAGGCTGGCTAACAACAACAGTAGTTGTTTCATAACATCCATTTTCATCTTGTGCCACTACGGTATAAGTACCTGCTGCTAATTTTTCAAATGTATTAGAATAAACAAATCGATTCAGCTTAGGCGAAATAGCATATTTTATAACTCCTGTTCCTCCTGAAGCGTTCACCACAATCTTACCATTGTTTTCTCCAAAACAAGTTACAGCTGTAGGTACAAAGGTTGCCTGAATTTTTGTTGCAGGTTCTGTAATAGTAATTAAAGCTGAACTTGCATCACAATCTACACTTGTTACTTTTACTACATAGGTTCCAACAAACAACTTTTCAAATCTTCCAGTGTTCTGAGCAGCTACTAAGACATTACCTGCGCCATCTTCAAGGGTGTAAGAATAGGCTCCCAAACCTCCTGTTGCATTAGCTACAATAACACCTGAATCATTACCATTACACTTAACTATTGCATTAGTAAGGTCTAAATTCACTACTAATGGCTGCAATGGAAGAATAGAAACTCCATTAGAAATAATAGCTACACATCCATTAGCATCTTTCACATAATATTGGTAGTTACCCACCGGAACTGAAAAAGTAACAGAACTCGCAAATGTTGTGGTACTATAATTAATACCATCTGCACTATAAGTATAAGGACCATTACCACCTGTCGCACTTAAAGTAAGCTCTGACTGGGTTAAACAAGTTTGTGTTTTTGATATTATTAAATATGGTCTTATTACTGTTGGCTCTGCAATAACAATATCAACAGAGGTAGCCGAACAATTAAATCCATCTGTAACAGTTATGGTATAAGTTCCTGCTCCCAGGCCACTGAAAACAGCACTCGATTGCGGACCTGAAACAATAACCGGTGTTACTGACGTTTTATTTAAAGTGTACAGATAATTACTTCCCTGTCCTCCTGTTGGTGGTGCAACTGTAATTACAGCTGTTCGGTCTCCAAAACAAGACAGCATCGGTGTGTTAACAGTAGCGATAACTACTATAGGTGCCGGAATAACCAGTGTTTCTGTTGTACTTATCACACAGCCATGACTGTCTTTGGCATTAATCGTATATACTCCTGCTCCAAGACCTGTAAAATGACCATTAGTTCGATAAGGAACTACAACTGCTCCATTTAAAACAAGTTCATACTCATAAGGTGCTCCCCAGCCTTGTGATGCTGATGCTGTGATTTCTCCGTCAGTACCCGGGATACAGGTGATAGCTGATGATGTAGTACTTAGAGCCAAAGCTGCTGCCGGCTGGGTGATACTAAATATTGTTGTTACCGTACACTGAGGGTTCGCTATAAGTGTCGCAGTAACAGTATACTGACCTGCAGACAGATTGGCAATAGTAATTGGACCTGCACTGGTGGTTGTTCCTGTAATAGTCGTAACTCCATCTGTTATAGTATAATCAAAAGGTCCTGATTTATCAACGGGAACAGGTAAATTATCCACAAAAGTTAATTCTACAACTCCATCGCTGGTACCATAACAAATCTCTTTGACTATTGTATTAGCCTTAATCTCAAAAGTATTAGGATCTGCAACATAATACGCTTGCTGTATACTACAGCCTGTTACCGGATTCAGAACAGTAATCATATAATTTCCTATTGTAAGACCTGTAAATACACCTGTAGTATTGGCTTGATTATAAGGGTTATTAGTTCCAACAACACTATAGTCTAACAATGCCGGTGTTCCTCCTGTAGTGGCAACCGAAACGGTAATTTCTTCGTTAGAAACACACGTTATTGGCACTTTCACTACATTTATAATATCTAATCCGATAAACGGATTAACTGTTACTGCTGTTGTAGCAGCAGCTGTACATCCTTTGTCATCAGTAACATTTACAATATAACTACCTCCTAAGAAATCAGATTCTGTATATAAGTTTTGTGCTCCTTTCTGAACAGCAACTCCATTTCTGATAAACTCATAGGTGTACACTCCTGAACCTCCTGTAACAGTTGCGGCTGTTACTGTTGCATAGTTCGATGCATTACTTCCTGCATTACAAGCATATTGTACTACTACCGGAGTAGCCACTACAATTAAAGCCGGCTCTGTAATCTGAATGGTAATCGCATCCTGACAAGCTCTACCGGAAGTTACCGTTACGGTATACGTTCCTGCCTCAAGGAGATCAAAATCAGGACTAACCTGATTTGGTCTTGTAACTGCAACTCCTGAAACTGTCGTACCTGTTAAACTATACTGGTAAACAGGATTATCATTTACACCCGGAGCGCTTGGCGCTAAACTTGCTGTAATACGGCCATCTGATCCTCCATTACAAGTTACATCAGTTTTAGCCAAAGCAAATCCTGTAATTAAAGTAGGCGATGAAACCACTACTGTTACATCAACACTACAACCTGTTACAGTATCAGTTACTCGCACAATATGGCTTCCCGCTACAACATTATTAAATACTGCAGGAGTTGTAGTTATAGCAGCTCCTCCATTTAAAGAGTAACTGTAATTAGCCATACCTGAACCTCCAGCAGCTGTAGCTGTTATACTACCGCCATTGACTACTGTACAAGTTGGTAATGCCGTAGCAATCGCATTTAATTGTAATGCCGGTAAAATAGTTACTAAAGCCGGTATTGTAACCTGACAGCCATTAGCATCTCTAACCGTTACATCATAACTTCCCGGTGCATTTACCACAAAAGTATTGCTGGTTTGAAAACCACTTCCCGGTATACTATATTCGAAAGGTCCAACTCCTGACCCTACATTTACTGTAAAGGTATATGTACCTGTTGCAGATGGACAATGACTCAGCACGTTTGCTGTGATATTACCTGGCAAAGGATCTACTGCTATTGCAAAAGAGAAACCATTTACACAATTATTAGCATCTTTCACATAAGCACTCCAATTCAATCCAAGAGCAGGATCTAAAAGAGCATTAAAATTGCTCGTATAATCTGCCGGTGTTGGTGTAACACCTGCTAAAACAAAAGCATATTGATAATTAGGAGTTCCTCCACTTGCTGTAACCGAAATCTGAGCTCCTGTATTACAAGTAGCATCTTGAAAATTAGTTATGCTAAATCCTAATGGCGCAGGCTGACCCACTGTTACCGAAGCATCTGCAAAACATCCTGTTATAGCATCTGTTACACGAACTGTGTAAGTACCTGCCGGTGCATTGGTTAAGAAAACTTCTTTTCCTGTTTGGGTTAAAGTTGCTGTAGCAGAACCTGCTATTAAGGCACTGGTATATGTTGTTGCAAAATTATCTACATCAAACTTAACTGAACCATTAGAATCTCCATTACAAAGAACATCATTGATCAATTGTCCTGTTATGGTAATATTCACTAAAGCAGCTACAGTATGTGTTATTTCATCTGTACAGC
>NZ_MUGW01000064.1 GCF_002217285.1 Flavobacterium hercynium
TGAACATGCCCCAAAAAGTTAGACACTATTTGGGGCATTTTTTATGGAAAGAAAAGCAAAGTATGACTACGCATTTAAGTTAGAATGTGTAGAATTGGTTTTAAAGAAGCATTATTCAGATAGATATGTTTCAAAATTAAAACAGACTGCAAGGTGGAATATTCGTAAGTGGGTCAGTTTTTATAAGGCATATGGTAAAATTGGTTTATTGCCACGAATGAATCAAAGCTATTCAGCCAAATTTAAGCTAAAAGTGCTCAATATCATAGAAAAGGAATCTCTTAGCTTAATGCAGGCTGGTATAAGATTTAATATTCCTGATATTTCCATAGTTTTAAAATGGAAAAAAGATTTTGCTAACTTTGGACTAGTAGGATTACAACCAAAACAAAGAGGCAGACCCGTATCGATGAGTAATAATAAAGGCAAAAAAAGTAAATCAGAGAAACCCCTGACAAGAGAGCAGGAACTGCTAAAAGAAAACGAAAGACTTCGCTGTGAGAATGAATTGCTAAAAAAGCTGCAAGCCTTAATTCAAGCCAGGAAAAATCCAAAGCCATAAACGAATTAAGGCATAAATTTGGTTTGGAATTACTTTTGAACCTTGCAAATATGGCACGTAGCAGTTTTTATTATCATCAAAAACAAAGTAAGTCACCTGATAAATATAAAGAAATTAAAGAGTTGATTAAAGTCATTTATCACACACATAAAGGGCGTTATGGTTACAGAAGAATAACCGATGAATTACAAAACAGAGGAATGGTTATCAATCATAAAACAGTTCTTAGATTGATGAATCTATTAGGGTTAAAAAGTGTTATTAGATTAAAAAAGTATAAGTCTTATAAAGGTGAAAATGGTAAAATAGCTCCAAATATACTAGAACGAAATTTTAAAGCAAAAGCTCCAAATCAAAAATGGGCAACTGATATAACAGAGTTCAATGTAGCTGGAAACAAATTATATTTATCACCAATCATTGATTTATTTAATCAGGAAATAATCAGCTATGAACTCACAGAGAGACCAGTGTTCAATCAAGTGGTTATGATGCTGAAAAAGGCCTTTAGAAAAATACCAGATAATACAAATTTAATACTTCATTCAGACCAAGGCTGGCAATATCAAATGAATCATTACCAACTTTTATTAAAACAAAAAGGAATCACACAAAGCATGTCAAGAAAAGGAAACTGCCTAGATAATGCAATTATTGAAAACTTCTTTGGAATATTAAAATCTGAAATGTTTTACACCCAAAAATTTAAATCAATAGAACAATTAAAAAAAGAAATTAATAAGTATATAATATATTACAATAACGAAAGAATTAAATCAAATTTAAACAAAATGAGCCCGATAAAATATCGAGCTCATTATTATCAAACTTAATTATAAATTTGTCCAAACTTTTGGGTGCAGTCTA
>NZ_MUGW01000065.1 GCF_002217285.1 Flavobacterium hercynium
ATTCGTGAAATTCGTGTTTTTTACAAAATCCCAAGTTCCACCATGCATGCTCTCATCATTTCGTAGGTACGCGCAATATCGTTATCCAGTCCAATCGAGAATCGGATCAATCCATCTGTTAATCCCATTTCAGCCTGTTCTTCAAGCGGAATCTCACTAGAAGTCGACGTTCCTGGAGCACTAAACAATGTTTTATAAAAGCCTAAACTTACCGCAAGGTACCCCAAGTTTCTTGCCTGCATAAGCTCCATTAATTCATTTGCTTTAGCTAAAGTTCCCACATCAATCGTCAGCATTCCTCCAAAACCATATTCAGGATTAATCATCGTTTTGTACAATTCATGACTTGGGTGACTTTTTAGTCCCGGATAAACTGTTTTCAATCCGTCATTTTCGAATTTTTCTGCCAGAACATGAGCATTATGGCTGTGTTGTTTAATTCGGATATGAAGTGTACGCAGGTTTTTCATCACACTTGCAGAACGCAAACTGTCCATAGTAGGTCCCAAAAGCATACTTGCTCCCGAATTTACATTTTTAAGCGCATTGATAAACTCTTTCGACGCGCACGTTACGCCACCAACCGTATCACTGCTTCCGTTTATGTATTTCGTTAAACTGTGAATCACAATATCAGCTCCCAGTTTAGCAGGCGAAACAGACAAAGGCGAAAAAGTATTGTCGACCACCAATTTTAAATTATGTTTTTTAGCAATTTTAGCCAAACCACGAATATCGGCCACCTCTAACAACGGATTACTTACCGTTTCGCAATATAAAACCTTCGTTTTTGGTGTAATAGCGGCTTCCACAACATCTAATTTTGTAATGTCTACAAACGTAGTTTCAATACCAAATCGAGGTGTGAAATTCTTCAAAAAAGCATACGTTCCACCATAAATCGTGCGGCTAGAAACAATGTGATCGCCCGCACCGCAAAGTTGCAGGAGAGTAGGCGTAATAGCCCCCATTCCAGATGCCGACACATTTGCCGTTTCCGTTCCTTCCATTGCAGCCAAAGCCTGATCCAGGTATAAATTACTTGGCGAAGAATGACGCGAATACAAATAACAGCCTTCCATATTGCCCTCAAAAGTATCAAACATTGTTTTTGCCGAAAGAAAAGTATACGTCGAAGAATCAGAAATCGACGGATTCACGCCTCCAAATTCTCCAAAATATTGCAAATCCTGAATTTTATCAGCTGGGTTAAAATCGTTCATTATAGTTAGTTTTTTAAGTTTATATTATTCAGGAGCTAATCCTGCTGTCCGCTGTATCTTTTCCTTGCTAAAGGAGCAAGAAAAAGGATGCCGCTTCCATCAGGGCTAGGACATACGTTTTCAAAAGAAATTCAAGTCAAAATAACAGTTTATTAGAAAATTAATCAATGAGTTATTTTGTATTAGGATTTTAAAACTATTTAATGTTACTTATGTAGATTTTTATTCTAAATTTGGTTGACTAAACGTAAAATGATAGATTTTCTTTCATAACCATAAACGACACAACATGATTTTAGATGCCATTGATAAAAAGCTTTTGTTTTTATTGCAAACCGACAGTAAAAAAACAAACAAAGAGTTATCGCTAAAACTCAATTTGTCGGTAACAGCAGTTTACGAGCGAATCAAAAAACTGGAGCGTGAAGGAATAATAAAAAATTATGTTGCACTAGTCGATAAATCAAAAATCGAAAAAGGATTTGTTGTATTCTGTCATTTAAAACTCATTCAGCATACCAAAGAGTTTCTAACCAAATTCGAAAACGAAGTCATTCAGCTCAACGAAGTCTTGGAATGCCACCACGTAAGCGGCGATTACGATTACATCTTAAAAGTACTCGTAAAAGACATGGAAGCGTACCGCGAATTTCTGGTAACCAAACTCACTTCGCTTCAACATATAGGAAGCACACAAAGTATGTTTATGATTAGCGAAGTAAAGAATTCTACAGTGATTTTTTAGGTTAGGTTCAAAGTTGCAAAGGTTCAGAGGTACAAAGGTTTTCCGTAGAGACGTACAGCAGTGCGTCTGTCAAAGATTTTCCGCACAGACGCACATCATTGCATGCATCAAGGGTTTACCGTAGAGACGCACATCCGTAGAGACGCACAGCAGTGCGTCTAACCTTGTACAAATCTTTGTGACAAAAAAGAAAATCATCTTAACATAATTCAATTTTAAAAAAACTTAAATTTGAATTTAAATACAATCTAAAAATGGAGACAAAAGAATTAAGACGTAAGCTTATAAAAGATTTTGGACAATTGATTGATGATGATTCGAAATTAGAAATTTTAGAAAGTTTTTTTGATGCTATAAATGAAGATGAAAAAAACTCAATTGTGCCTGATTCTCATTATAATATGGTTGCTGAAGAAAGAGAAAAATATATGTCTGGTGAAATTCAGGCAAGTTCTTGGGAAGAAGCAGAACAACGATTGAAAAATAAATATGGTTTTTAATATCAAAGTTTTACCGTAGAGACGCACGGCAGTGCGTCTAACACATAATGAGTTTACATGAAATCTCAAAAAGTGATTCCGTAGCTAAAATCTAATATTTGGAGATCTGGCAACGAAGATCTCTCCTTCGTCGAGATGACAAGATTGTGTAGAAAATGTTCATCTATGCGCTTTTTTCTCAATATAAAACCCAAAACTTCACGCAAAAAACATTGAAATTTAAACTTTAAACAAAACTTTATTCCTTAATTTTGTAACGCTAAAAATAAAATAGACAAACTATGAGTTCATTTGACGTAGTCATTATAGGTTCAGGACCGGGCGGATATGTATCAGCAATTCGTTGCGCACAATTAGGCTTTAAAACAGCAATTGTAGAAAAGTATAACTCTTTAGGTGGAACCTGCCTTAATGTAGGTTGTATTCCTTCTAAAGCATTATTATCTTCTTCTCATCATTTTGCGGAAATTGCACATTTTGCAGATCACGGAATCGAGGTTTCGGGAGATGTAAAAATCAATTTAGAGAAAATGATCGCGCGCAAACAAGCAGTTGTAGATCAAACCGTAGGTGGAATCAACTACTTAATGGATAAAAATAAAATTACTGTTTTTAACGGTTTAGGTTCTTTCGTAGATGCAACACATATTTCTGTGGCTAAAGCTGACGGAACATCAGAAACTATCGAAGCAAAATATACTGTAATCGCTACAGGTTCAAAACCATCTTCTTTACCATTCATCAAAATTGATAAAGAGAGAATTATTACTTCAACAGAAGCTTTAGCTTTAAAAGAAGTACCAAAACACCTTGTAATCATTGGTGGTGGAGTTATCGGAATCGAGTTAGGACAAGTTTACCTTCGTTTAGGAGCTCAGGTTTCTGTAGTAGAATTCATGGACAGAATTATTCCAGGAATGGATAGTGCTTTGTCTAAAGAATTGACTAAAGTATTGAAAAAACAAGGAATGAAATTCTACGTTTCTCACAAAGTAAAATCAGTAGAAAGAAATGGCGATGCTGTTGTCGTTCAGGCTGAAAATGCAAAAGGAGAAACTATTACTTTAGAAGGAGATTACTCATTAGTTTCTGTTGGACGTCGTCCTTACACAGACGGATTAAATGCTGACAAAGCAGGAGTTAAAATTTCAGACAGAGGACAAGTAGAAGTAAACGATCATTTACAAACAAATGTTCCAAATATCTATGCAATTGGTGATGTTGTTCGTGGAGCAATGTTAGCACACAAAGCAGAAGAAGAAGGAACAATGGTTGCTGAAATCTTAGCAGGTCAAAAACCACATATCGATTATAATTTAATTCCTGGAGTTGTTTACACTTGGCCAGAAGTTGCTGCAGTTGGGCAAACAGAAGAGCAGGTAAAAGCATCTGGAACAGAATATAAAGTTGGAAGTTTTCCTTTCAAAGCATTAGGACGTGCAAGAGCAAGTGGAGATTTAGACGGATTTGTAAAAATCATTGCCGATGCTAAAACGGATGAAGTATTAGGAGTTCACATGATTGGTGCACGTACTGCAGATTTAATTGCAGAAGCAGTAACTGCAATGGAATTCAAAGCATCTGCTGAAGATATTTCAAGAATGAGCCATGCACACCCAACATTTGCAGAAGCAGTAAAAGAAGCAGCTTTAGCCGCTACAGACAACAGAGCGTTACACGTTTAATACACGTAACAATTATATATCGAAAACCGTCAGATTTTTTTCTGACGGTTTTTTTATTTTACAGCATAATTTAATCGGTGTAAAAATATAAAGTTGAATAAAAATTTTGTAAATTAGATGTACTATTTCGGTGTTATCTTTAATCAAGTTAAAAGATAATATTATGAAAAATAGATATATAGCTCCATTCTTATTAGGAGCAGGAATAGCATTTATACTTTACTCTTGCGGTAAGGCAACAATTCCAAAGAATGCGACGGCAGTTGATAATTTTGACAAAGCCCGATATCTTGGAAAATGGTATGAAATCGCCAGACTGGATTTTAAATGGGAAAAGGATTTGAATAATGTAACTGCAGAATATTCTTTAAACGAAAACGGTACTATAAAAGTAGATAACAGGGGCTATAATGTCAAAAAAGACAAATGGGAACAAAGCACAGGGAAAGCTAAACTTGTCACAAAGGACAACGTTGGCATGCTTAAGGTCTCATTTTTTGGTCCTTTTTACTCGGGTTATAATATTGTAGCAATTGATCCTGATTACAAATATGCCTTAGTAGTAGGTGAGAGTTTAAAATATATGTGGATCCTTTCCAGAGAAACTACAATTCCGGAAAACATAAAAACAGATTACCTGAAAAAAGCAAAAGAAATTGGTTATACTACTTCTGATTTAGTTTGGACAAAACACGACAAAGCGAAATAAAAAGAAATTGTATTTTAGGAGTTTTTCTATCTAATATTGAAAATCCGCATAAATCCGTGTTTTCGCATAGCGAATCAATTTCATCCGCGTCTAATAAGTAAGCATAAAAAGAATCCCGACATTTATAATAATGCCGGGATTTATGTTTTAAAATGATGGTACGTTAAACTCTGAAAAGACTTCTGTAATTATCCCAATATCTATAAATCAAGAATAAATTCGCTGCAAATAATAGAATTGCAATCGGTAATCCTTGCGGAGCCAGAAAGTAATTGATAAACAAGATATTAATTGTAATAGGCAGAATTAAAATATTAGCCAAGGTAACAAAACGACCCGTTAAAAAGGCAAGTCCACAAAGGAATTCAATTGTTTTTGCTAATGGCAGTAAATAAGTCGAAGCAACTAAGCCCATATTAAAAGCCTTGAAATTTCCCGTTGCTTCTGGTTCCGGAGCCAGTTTGAAAAAGAAAGTAATAGAAGCAAAGAGTAATAAGAGGCCAATCAAAACTCGGACAATAATAGTAGCAATTTTCATAAGATTAGGATTTAGATAGGTTAAAAAATATATTTATTTGCTGATAAACATTACAATCTAAAGGAGTCAATAAATAAAAATCGGTATTTTGATTCTTATTTATTGGGAATTTAATAATCAATACAATCTTATTTTGTGATTAATTTAAGCCTATATCAAATATAGTGAATTAATTCTTATTAAATTACTAATTTGTTAACAGATTTATCGTTTTTGAAAGAACAGAAATCTCTTAAATGCAGTTAAAAAAGCAACCCAACATTTTTTGATGATTACTTTATCGAAGGATTTTTTTTGTCGTAATTTTGAGGCTTAAAATTTATTTATTTTTGAGAGTTTCCATTCCTAAACATATTTCAAATCCAGAGCATTTTAAAAAGCAGCTCTTAAGCTGGTCACAACAATTCCGGGAAGTCGTTTTTTTAGATAGTAATTCCTATCCGCAAAAATATTCCAGTTTTGATTGCGTCATTGCGGTCGATGCTTTTACGTCATTACAAACCGATTATCATAATGCTTTTGAAGACTTGAAACAATATCAGCAAACGACTAAAGACTGGCTTTTTGGCTATTTGTCGTATGATTTAAAAAATGATATTGAAGAATTAAAATCATCCAATTTTGATGGTTTACATTTTCCTGATTTGTTCTTTTTTCAGCCAAAAAAAATAATTACACTCAAAGGGAATAAGCTGGAAATGCAGTATTTATTATTGTGTGATGATGAGGTCGATGCTGATTTTGAGGAAATTACTCAAGTAGAAGATAATGCTTTTGAAACACTAAGCAAAGTTGACATACAGCAAAGAATTTCTAAAACAGCTTATGTAGAAAAAGTACAGAAAATGCTGGAGCATATTCACCAAGGAGACATGTACGAAGCCAATTTCTGTATGGAGTTTTTTGCCGAAAATGCTACTATAAATCCACTTGAAAAATTTCAAAGGTTAAATACAATTTCGCAAGCGCCGTTTTCTGTTTTCTTTAAAAATAATAAACATTATGTGCTTTCTGCTTCGCCGGAACGTTACCTCAGAAAAGTTGGTGATACGTTGTTGTCTCAGCCGATAAAAGGAACTTCTAAACGATTTTCAGATCCAGAAGAAGATCAAAAATCAAAAGATTTTTTAGCGTCAGATGCCAAAGAGCGTGCAGAAAATATCATGATAACAGATTTAGTTCGAAATGATTTGTCGCATACCGCACAAAAGGGTTCGGTAGAAGTTGCAGAACTTTGTCAAATCTATTCGTTTTTGCAGGTGCATCAAATGATTTCGACCATTACATCAAAAATAGATGCGCAATATGCACCAATTGATGTTTTAAAGACAACTTTTCCAATGGGAAGCATGACAGGAGCGCCTAAAATTTCGGTAATGAATATCATCGAAAATCTGGAAGAAACAAAACGTGGACTGTACAGCGGTGCGATAGGATATTTTACGCCCACCGGTGATTTTGACTTTAATGTTGTAATCAGGAGTATTTTGTACAATCAGGAAGCGAAATATCTTTCTTTTTCTGTTGGAAGCGCTATTACATCACAATCGGTTCCTGAAAATGAATACGAAGAATGTTTGTTGAAAGCTAAAGCAATGCATGAAGTTTTACGCTAATAAAAAAAGCACGCTTAACATTTCATTTAAATATAGATAGAATTTAATTTTTTACATTTATCAAATGTTTACAAAATTTCAAAATCATATTCTTTCACGATTTCCATTTTTGGAAGATAAAAAACTTTTTCTGGCAGTTAGTGGTGGTTTAGACAGCATGGTTTTAGTGCATTTGCTAAAACAATTGCCTTATGAAATTGCGGTTCTGCATTGTAATTTTCAGCTTCGCGGTTTAGAAAGTTTTGGTGACCAAAATTTCATTCAGGAGTTTTGCGATCAAAATAAAATTCCCGTTTTTACCACTCAGTTTGATACCGAAGCTTTTGCAAAAGATTATAAACTATCAACACAAGTTGCAGCACGTGAACTCCGTTACAGTTGGTTTTATGAACTTTTAGATACCGAAAATTTCGATTATATTTTAACAGCCCACCATGCCGATGATAATTTAGAAACTTTCATTATCAACTTAACAAGAGGAACAGGATTAGAAGGATTAACAGGAATTCCAGAGCAAAACGACAGAATTATTCGTCCCTTTTTGCCATTCTCGAGAGAAGAGATTCTACAGTATGCGCAGGAAAATAACATTGAATGGCGCGAAGACAGCAGTAACGCATCTAATAAATATCTTCGAAATAAAATCAGACACGATCTGGTTCCGGTTTTAAAGGAAATCAATCCTAATTTTTTGAGTGCTTTTCAGAAAACCCAATCGTATTTGCAGGAATCACAGGAAATGATCGAAGACGCATCGATTATGATTTATCAGCAAGTAGCAAAAGAAGCGGGTGACGATATTCATTTCGATTTGAATCAGCTTAAAAAATTGCCCAATTACAAATCGTATTTGTATCAGTGGTTCAACGAATTTGGGTTTCTGGCTTGGAATGATATTTATGATTTGGTTGATGGACAATCTGGAAAACAAGTACTTTCGGCTGAATTTAGGCTTTTGAAAAACAGAGATACACTGATTCTAAGTCCGCTTCAGGAAATAGTGGAAACAGAAGAATTTCAAATTAATGAAAACGATACAGAAGTTAATTTTCCCTTAAATTTGAAGCTTTGTCAAGTAGATGACATTAGTATAGTTTCAAATAAGGTTATCTTTGTGGACGCTGAAAAAATCCAGTTTCCGCTAGTATTACGTAAATGGAAAGACGGAGATGTTTTTCATCCTTTTGGAATGCACGGAAAGTCGAAAAAAGTCAGTAAACTGTTTAAAGACGAAAAATTGTCTTTGATAGAAAAAGAAAAAACATGGATTTTATATTCAAATGATCAAATTGTCTGGGTTGTAGGAATTAGACAAGACGATCGTTTTAGAATAGAAAATAATACAAATAAAATAATTAAAATAGAATTGCAATAATGAACTTTACTCAATCCCGTCAAACGATAACATCGAGAACGTTTTGGAATAAATACTTTCTTTTAATGTTGGTTTTCTTCTTTGCTTTTGCAAAAGGCCATGCTCAAATTTTGGAGCCAGTAAAATGGACTTCTAAAATTGAACAAAAATCCGGAAAAAATGCTGTTTTAATTTTTGATGGTACGATTGAAAAAGACTGGCATATGTACTCGCAGTTTACACCAGAAGGTGGACCACTTGCCTTAGAGATCGTTTTTAAAAATCAAAAAGGAAATTACGAGTTAGTAGGTAAAGCCAAAGAAGGAAAAACCAGAACAGCGTATAATGATATTTTCGAAGTAGATGAAACTTTCTTTGAAGGAAAAGCACACATTGAACAGGAAATAAAAATCATCAATCCAAACTTAAAAACGGTAGAGGTAACCTTTGATTTTCAGGTTTGTAAAGAAGTTTGTATCAATTCAAGCAAAAAATTCTCGATCAATATTCCGTCTACATTCAAAATGGATGCTGTTCCTGCAATTGTTGAGGCTCAATTAGATGAAACAAAAGTACCGGCTTTAGTGGTTGATACTATAAAAACTCCACCAGCTTCAAAAGTAACTGAGGTAGCAAAAGCAGATGAAACGTTGGCTAAAGCAGATCTTCCGGCGGCGGCATCAAGAAGTTTATGGTCTATCTTTTTTATTGCATTTATTTCAGGATTCGCAGCGTTGCTTACGCCATGTGTTTTCCCGATGATTCCAATGACAGTAAGTTTCTTTACGAAACAAAGTAAAAGCAGAGCAAAAGGAATTCGTAATGCTATTTTCTACGGAATTTCGATTATCGCAATCTACGTTATTTTAGGATTAATTGTTACCAAAATATTCGGGGCAGATGCTTTGAACGCCTTGTCTACAGATGTTTGGTTTAATGTTATCTTCTTCATCATACTGATTATTTTCGCTACTTCATTTTTGGGTGCTTTCGAAATTATGCTTCCAAATTCGTGGGGAAACAAAGTAGATCAGCAAGCCGACAGAGGTGGAATAATTGGAATATTGTTTATGGCATTAGCATTAGCAATTGTTTCTTTTTCATGTACTGGACCAATTGTTGGAACTTTATTAGTTGAAGCGGCTTCAAACGGAGGAATTGCACCAGTAATCGGAATGCTTGGTTTCTCATTAGCTTTAGCGTTACCATTTATGTTGTTTGCCATGTTCCCGGGCTGGTTAAATTCATTACCAAAATCAGGTGGCTGGTTAAATACAGTGAAAGTTGTTTTAGGATTCTTAGAATTAGCTTTAGCATTCAAATTTTTATCAAATGCAGATTTAGTATTGCAATTACATTTACTGGAAAGAGAAGTCTTCATTGCGATCTGGATTGCTATTTTCGCCGCTTTGACTTTATATTTATTCGGAAAAATTACATTACCGCACGATAGTCCGTTACAGCATATTTCTGTTGGAAGATTATACTTAGGATTATTGACGCTTATATTTACGATTTATTTAATTCCTGGACTTTGGGGAGCACCTTTAAAAATTATCAGCGCTTTTCCACCACCACCACAATATAGCGAAAGTCCATTTGGAGTAGGAGGTTCAGGTAATTCAAATGCAGGTTCTGAAAAAGGACTTCCGGCAGGAGCTGAATTAGGACCACACGGAATTATGGTTTTTCACGATTACGAAGATGGAGTTGCGTATGCTAAATCAGTAAACAAACCCATTATGCTTGATTTTACAGGTTATGCTTGTGTGAATTGCAGAAAAATGGAAAACAATGTTTGGTCTGACGCTACTGTTTTACCAATATTAAAAAATGATATAGTTTTAATTTCACTTTACGTTGATGACAAACGCGAACTTCCAAAAGAAGAGCAATTTGTAACGGCAGCAGGAGATAAAATTATTACCGTTGGAGATAAATGGACAGATTTTATGATCTCTAAATATAAAACCAATACACAGCCTCTATACGTAATGACAGATCTTGAAGGAAATAATTTAAATACTTCAAAACCAACAATCAGTTACGTTAGCACAGCAGAATATTTGCAATGGCTGAAAGATGGGATTGCGGGATTTAAAAAGTAATGTATTACTGTATACTGTAGATTGTAATTCTGTAAGTTATATTTCAGATAAATGCAAATGTGTATTGTGTTTTTTGGAAAAATCTAAAATATGATTATGGATGTTTGATAAACAAGGAGACAATATGCAGTATACAAAAATGCAGTATAAAAAAGAAAGCACTTGAAATATTTTTAAGTGCTTTCTTTTTTTAAATTATGTATTAATGATTTATACTTTATACTAAAATGTTTGGTTTAAATTATTGAGATAAACAATAATACAAAAACAATTGGCGAACAACTACAAACCAAAAACCATCAACTATCAACCAAAAAAAGAAAGCACTTTGAAGAATTTTCAAAGTGCTTTCTTTTTTTATAGGTTTTGGGCAAAGATATTTTTAAAGGAATTCTCCGTGTTGAGAGATATCTAATCCTAATTCTTCTTTTTCTTCTGTTACTCTTAGCGGTGTAATTTTGTTTACGATAAAGAATAAAGCATACGAAGCTACAAAGGCAAAGATAGAAACAGCTACCAAAGCAGTCAATTGATTAATGAACAATGTTGGGCTTCCGAAGATTAATCCTTGATTGTCACCAACTGCAGGGTTAATTGCTTTTGAAGCAAAAACTCCTGTTAGTAACATTCCAACCATACCACCAACACCGTGACAAGCAAATACGTCTAAAGCGTCATCGATTTTTCCTTTAGGGAATTTACTAACAACGATATTACTTACAATACTAGAGAATAAACCAATGAAAATTGCGTGAGGAATGCTTACGAAACCTGCTGCCGGTGTAATTGCTACAAGACCTACTACAGCACCAATACAAGCACCCAGAGCAGATAATTTATGTCCAAGAATTTTGTCAAGGAAAACCCATGCCATTGCAGCAGCTGCGGCAGCAACAGTTGTAGTTCCCAAAGCCTGAACAGCTAAACCGTTTGCTCCTAATGCAGAACCGGCATTGAAACCAAACCATCCGAACCATAATAATCCTGTACCTAATAGTACATACGTAATTCTCGCAGGATTAACTTTTTGCGTTCTTCTTTTACCTAAGAAAATGGCTCCGGCTAATGCAGCCCAACCCGCACTCATGTGTACTACTGTTCCACCTGCAAAATCTAAAACTCCCATTTTGAAGAAGATTCCTTCAGGATGCCATGTCATGTGCGCCAAAGGAGTGTATATGAATAAAATAAATAAAACCATGAACAATAAATACGCCCAGAAACGTACACGCTCTGCAAAAGCACCTGTAATTAAAGCAGGTGTAATGATGGCAAATTTAGCCTGAAACAATGCGAATAACATAAATGGAATTGTTGGTGCCAGACTCCATGCTGTATTTGTACCCACGCCCTGGAAGAATAAGTTTGAAGTTGGATCTCCAATAATTCCGCCAATACTCGGTCCAAAAGCCAATCCAAAAGCGACAACAACCCATAGAATAGTAACAATTACCATTGCCATAAAACTTTGCAACATAGTACTAATAACGTTTTTCTTTCCGACCATTCCGCCGTAGAAAAATCCAAGACCCGGAGTCATAAGCAATACAAACGCGGTTGCTACGACCATCCAGGCTGTATCTCCTGTATCAAACTTTACTGCTTCTGCCGGAATTGGATTATCAGACAGGATAAAATTAGATACAAAAGTTAGTACCAAAATCGTGATAAGAATCACACTTAAAATAATTTTTCGCATAGTTAATTAGTTTTAAATTTTTTGATAAAAGTATAAAATCAATTAACATCCCTATAAAAAATAGGGTTCAATGGTTGATTTTTGTTGATATTAGAAATTAACCCCCTAAATTTTACGTGTATTTGTTAAAATAGACTTAAAATTTACAATTCAGCAACTTTTTTTGAGGGTGATTTTAAAATTAGCATAATTTGTATGCTTATTTTTTGATTTAAAAGTGGTTTTTGTTGCTATAAAACACCAACTTTTTCTTTTTGATACTGTATATTTGAGTTCTTTAACACTTTTTGTAATTAAAATTCAATAATGGGAATTCAAAAAATTAAATGGGGAATTGTGGGTTTGGGAAACATCGCAAATCAATTTGCTACAGATTTACAATTAATAGAAGATGCTGAATTGGTAGCTGTTGCTTCCAGAAATATAGACAAGGCAAATGATTTTGCTCAGCAATACAATTGTTCGCGAAAATATGATTCGTACGATGCGCTTTTTGCAGACGATCTGGTTGATATCGTATATATTGCGACACCGCACGATTCGCATGCAGCACTTACTATAAAAGCGTTAGAAAACGGAAAACATGTTTTATGCGAAAAGCCAATTGCACTTTCTTATGAAGATGCAGTTAGGATGATTGAAGCTTCAAAAAAACACAACCGTTTTTTTATGGAAGCTTTCTGGACCCGATTTATTCCGTCTGTTCAGGAAGTATTAGCAAAATTAAAACAAGGCGAAATAGGAGATCTGAAATACCTCAATGCTGATTTTGCTTATTATAATGGTGAATTAGGAAATCGTCTTACCGATAAAGCAAGAGGAGGCGGCGCCCTTTTTGATATTGGTGTTTACCCATTGTTTTTGTCGTATGTAACGCTCGGAATTCCAAAAGAAATAATCGCCAAATCCATTTACCTCAATACAGGAGTTGATTTGCAAACCACAATGATTTTACAATACGAATTGGCACAAGCGGTTTTACATGCCGGTTTGGTTTCAGCTTCAGATATGAAAGCTTCTATTAGCGGTACAAATGGCCGCATCGAGTTAAACTCACCTTGGTTTATGGCAGAAGGATATTCCATAATCAGAGACGATAAAGAAACGGTTTTTAGTTTGCCTAATCTTGGAAAAGGATATTCGCATGAAGCTGTCGAATGTCATAAAGCCATTAGAAACAATCAAATCGAAAGCGATTTATGGTCGCATCAAAATAGTCTGGATTTAAGCAAAATCGTTGAAGAAGTCAAACAACAAATAGGTTTGGATTTTTAAATTTATTCATATACCTATACAGGTTTTTAAAACTTTCTAGGTATTTGACTTGTTTTTATAGGCTTTGTTTGTAAAGAGCCATAGGCTCGGCTGATATTGTAGAGCCGGATTTTAATCCGGTTTTATAGTACAGAATAGAAAAAAAGATCCATAGGATCGGCCGATATTTTATGCATATTCTCAGACAAAGCTGTTCAAAATGGATCGTTCCTATGGAACTTTAGCTATGGTCGTTATTTAATCAACGGATTAAAATCCGTTGCTACAAAATGTATCGTTCCTACGGCACTTTGAATAAAATGCTCGATAGCGAAATATTGAAAAATATTTCACATAAATTAGCCCTTTGCTAGCACAAGAATCTCGCTGATGTCCATTTTATTGTCTTAAAAATCATATTCAGTTTGTTTAATTTCACTTGTATTTGAATTATAACCGGCAGTTAAATACCTATTCACTTAACAATCAATATTATAGAATTGTTTTTTTGTACTTCAACCAATTTATGTTTTCCGAATACTTATGTTTTTAAAACCTGTTAGGATAAATTATCTCACACACATTTCCTAACAGATCTCCCAGACCTGTTAGGTATAAAATGTATAGTTTCTAAAACCAAATGATTATTCATTAGTTTTAATTTTTTCGACTTGACTTTCGAGTAACAATTGACTTGCGTCGAGCATTTTGATGACATGAATATAAGGCGTTAGCAGGTCAGAATCAAATTCTACAATAGTGGGACGTAACGAAAGATGAATTATTTCACACAGGAAGAATTCGAAGTCGGCTAAAGAATGTTCCGCAAAGGCATTTTCAAACACTAAAAATGGATTGTTGTATTCTTCAGCTGTTAGAGAGGCTTGTGAAAGAATAGATCTATTCTGCGCTAATGCCGTAACCTTCCATTTTTTACTTTTATGTTGCAGAGACCAGCAAGCTCTAATGAAAGACCGAATTGCAGTGTAACAGAAAAATACATCTCCCGGACATTCTTTTTGGTACACTTCATCTTTACTTCTGTAAAAAACTATTTCGCTCAAGGTTTGTTTGTAGAAAGCAAGACTTTCACAACCCAAAAAGGCATCAACGACTTCAAAAGGGTTTTCTAACTCATGGTGTGCCCAAAAATTAGTTTC
>NZ_MUGW01000066.1 GCF_002217285.1 Flavobacterium hercynium
CTGTAGCCACACTACAACCGCCATTTACGGATCCTGCTGCTTCTTTAACCAAGACATAATAGTTACCAAACGGCAATGGACCTAAATTAGAAACGGTAAGTGTTCCGTTAGCAGGAACTATACCTGTTCCCATAACTCCTGTTGACACGTGACTCTGAGAATTAAATATCTCATAATCAACCGGTGTAGCTGTTGAATATGGACTAACGATATCAAACGTTACATTTCCATCAGCGCTACCTGTACAGGTAATATTTTTAGCAACGAACCCACTGGTAGTCAATCCTGAATGAGTAGGAATAGGCTGATCTGCTGTTTTTTCAACTTTACAGCCTGTATTTTCATCGTAAACAACAAACGTATATAAAACACCCGGTGTTAAATTAGTAAGGGTCACTTTTTTACTCCCCGGAGCATCTTCATCATACCAAGGCAATGTTGTCGGACTGCTATATGGCGGCATTGTTGGACCTGAATAAACAGCAAAATGAAATGGACCTGGACCAATGATACCTGATTTTGAACCAACAGATAACTCGGCACTTCCTCCTGCTAAACAGTTAGCAGGTGGCGCTAAAATAGTAATATCTAAATCATCCGGTGGTGAGGCTACTAATATATTTTGTTCAATATTGGCACAACCATTAGCATCGGTAACAATAATTTGATACAATCCAAAATCAACAACATCAAATACCTGAGTAGCTCCTGTCTGGTTGGTAAATTGTCTATTATATCCATTAACTCCTGTTACATGGTATATATAGTTGGGAGTTCCACCAGTAACAGAATCAATGATGATCTGTCCTTTAGATTGCCCTCCTCCCGGAATACAGGTAATAGGATGAATCGTACGATTTACAACAATAGCTGTAGGCTCAGCAATGGTTATGGTACGCACATCTGTACAGCCTTTGGCATCAGTAAGTGTTACGCTATAAGTACCTGCAGGTAAACCTGAAGTTTGTTGCCCGTAATTAACCCCTGTAGTCGTGTTCAAAACAGTATAAACAAATGGTGCTGTTCCTTGATTAAGATCATGAGTAACGACAATGCTACCAGTACTTGTTCCATTACATAAAACATCTACAGCCGATATGCTGGTGATAACCGGATTAACCGGAGTTGTTACCACAATTGGCGTACTTGTGCTTATGGTACAACCATTAGCATCTGTTACCGT
>NZ_MUGW01000067.1 GCF_002217285.1 Flavobacterium hercynium
CTGTAGCCACACTACAACCGGCATTTACGGATCCTGCTGCTTCTTTAACCAAGACATAATAGTTACCAAATGGCAATGGACCTAAATTAGAAACGGTAAGTGTTCCGTTAGCAGGAACTATACCTGTTCCCATAACTCCTGTTGACACGTGACTCTGAGAATTAAATATCTCATAATCAACCGGTGTAGCTGTTGAATATGGACTAACGATATCAAACGTTACATTTCCATCAGCGCTACCTGTACAGGTAATATTTTTAGCAACGACCCCACTGGTAGTCAATCCTGAATGAGTAGGAATAGGCTGATCTGCTGTTTTTTCAACTTTACAGCCTGTATTTTCATCGTAAACAACAAACGTATATAAAACACCCGGTGTTAAATTAGTAAGGGTTACTTTTTTACTCCCCGGAGCATCTTCATCATACCAGGGTAACGTAGTCGGGCTGCTGTATGGCGGCATTGTCGGACCTGAATAAACAGCGAAATGAAATGGACCAGGACCAATTATACCCGATTTAGAACCAACAGATAACTCGGCACTTCCTCCTGTTGAACAGTTGGCAGGCGGCGCCAAAACTGTAATATCTAAATCATCCGGTGGTGAGGCTACCAATATATTTTGCTCAATATTAGTACAACCGTTTGCATCGGTAATAATAATTTGATACAATCCAAAATCAACAACATCAAATACCTGAGTAGCTCCTGACTGGTTGGTAAATTGTCTATCATATCCATTAACTCCTGTTACATGGTATATATAGTTGGGAGTTCCACCAGTAACAGAATCAATGATGATCTGCCCTTGAGATACTCCAACTCCACCAGGAGGACAAGTGATAGGATGAATAGTACGATTCACCACAATAGCTGTAGGCTGAGCAATAGTAATAGTACGTACATCTGTACAACCTTTAGCATCTGTAAGTGTTACGCTATAAGTACCTGCAGGTAAACCTGAAGTTTGCTGGCCATAACTAACCCCTGTTGTGGTGTTTAAAATAGTATAGACAAATGGAGCTAATCCCTGAGTTACATCATGAACTACAGTAATACTACCATTACTATCACCATTACATAAAACATCCGTAGCCGATATACTTGTTATTGAAGGATTAACCGGAACTGTCACTGCAATTGGCGCAGTGGTGCTCACCATACATCCATTAGCATCTGTTACCGT
>NZ_MUGW01000068.1 GCF_002217285.1 Flavobacterium hercynium
AGCAACAGTTCCTTTTGGAAGCGTACAATTAAGCCCTGAGACAGATACGATTGCTTACAGCTTAAACGGAAAATATAATGGAGAAGTCTACAAATATTGTGCAGGATACCAATATGAAGATAAAACGATTGTAGGTTTCAGTCATACCCATTTTAGCGGAACAGGACATTCTGATTTGGGTGATTTTCTAATCATGCCTACAACAGGAAAACTACAGTTAAATCCAGGAGTAGCTTCTAAACCGGAATCAGGTTACAGATCAGCATTTTCGCATACAACAGAAAAAGCAGAACCAGCATATTACAGCGTACTTCTTGAAGATCATAAAATTAAAGCAGAACTTACAGCAACAACACGCGTTGGAATGCACCAATATACTTTTCCAAAATCAGAAGAGGCACATATTATTCTCGATTTGACCTCAGGAATTTACAATTATGATAAAAAGAATGTATGGACATTCGTCCGAATAGAAAACGATACTTTAATCACAGGATACCGCCAAACCAATGGCTGGGCAAGAACGAGAACCGTTTATTTTGCGATGTCATTTAGTAAACCAATAAAAAGTTACGGTCAGGCTGCGCAGGAAAAAAGTGTATACAGAGGTTTCTGGGGAAGATTTGATCAGACTAAAAACTTTCCGGAAATGGCAGGACAAAATCTAAAATTGTTTTTTGANNAAAATGGCATTGTCTCCTGTAAGTTCTGCCGGAGCACTACAGAATATGAAAAAAGAAATTCCGGGCTGGGATTTTGAAAAAGTCAAAAGACAAAGTCAGGAAGTGTGGAATACGGAATTGAATAAAATTCAGGTCGAAACCATTCAAAAAGAAGATTTGACCAATTTTTACACCGCAATGTATCATGCCTTTTTAGGTCCAACAGAATACATGGATTTAGATGGCAGTTACAAAGGTTTAGATATGAATGTTCATAAAGCCGAAAACTTTAAAAATTACACCAGTTATTCCTTATGGGATACGTACAGAGCATTGCATCCTTTGTTCAATATTGTACAGCCGGCCAGAAATGCAGATATGGTGAGTTCAATGTTGGCACATTCAGACCAAAGCGTACATAAAATGCTGCCAATATGGTCGCATTATGCAAACGAAAACTGGTGTATGATCGGATATCATTCTGTTTCTGTAGTTGCAGATGCAATTGTAAAAGGCAATGTGAATTTCGATGCTGAAAAAGCACTTCAGGCGTGTGTGAACACAGCGAATGTGTCTTATTACGATGGTTTAGAATATTATATTAAAAAAGGATATGTTCCGGAAGACAAAAATGGTTCATCGGTTTCTAAAACCTTAGAATATGCTTANNACAATGAGTTTATAGAAAGATCAAAAAATTATAAAAATGTTTACGATGCTAAAACAGGTTTTATGCGTCCTAAACTAAACGATGGAACTTTCAAAAAAGAATTTGATCCTCTAGACACGCACGGACAAGGTTTTATAGAAGGAAATTCATGGAATTATAGTTTGTATGTTCCTCAAGATCCGGCTGAAATGATTAAAATGATGGGAGGAAATGATAAATTCAATGTTCGTTTAGACTCCTTATTCAGCATGCACTTACCGGACAAATATTTTGAAAATACCGAAGACATTACCAGAGATGGAATTATTGGAAACTATGTACACGGAAACGAACCTTCACACCATGTGGTGTACCTGTACAACTGGACCAATTCTCCTTGGAAATCACAAGATAAAATCAGAATGATCCTGAAAAAAATGTATCGAAATGGTGCTGACGGTTTAGGAGGAAATGACGATTTCGGACAAATGAGTGCCTGGTACATCTTTAGCAGCTTAGGATTTTACCCAGTTGCCCCGGGCTCAGACGAATACGCTTTGGGAAGTCCGCTGGTAAAAAAGGCGAACTTCAATTTAGAAAACGGAAAGAATTTCGAAGTAGAGACGGTAAATCAGTCTGATAAAAATGTGTTTGTGAGTAAAGTTTTATTGAATGGAACAAAACTGGATAAGCCTTTTATCAAGCATTCAGATGTTTTAAACGGAGGAAAAATTACTTTTTATATGAGTTCTAAACCTAATAAAAAGAATTACCAAAAATAGTTAGTTTAATTTGTTTTCGGCTTCCTGCAAGGTTTTTCAAACCTTGTAGATATTTTTCTTATTTTTATAGGCTTTGTCTGTAAAGAGCCATAGGCTCG
>NZ_MUGW01000069.1 GCF_002217285.1 Flavobacterium hercynium
AGCAAACGGAACAGCTCCTTATACATATAGTTTAGACGGGGCTCCGGCTCAAAATTCAGATACCTTTACCAATGTTGGTCCAGGTACCCATACTATTGTAGTTACAGACAGCAATAGCTGTACTGCTACGATAAGCAACATTGTTATTGCGCCTCAAATTCAGGGAAGTGCGGTGATATCAAAAACCTTAGATTGTACAAGTGCTACACCTGATGCGATTATTACAGTTGATATTTTAGGCGGAACAGCACCATTTACTTATAAAGTTAAAATAGGAGCCGGGGCTTATGGAGCGAGTATCCCTGTTACAGGGGCTAGCTTTGATTATACAGCTACTACTGCCGATACTTATGAGTTTGAAATTACCGATGCCAATGGTTGTATTTCGGTTGTTACTACTACAGTGAATGCTATTGTATATCCAACAGTAAGCGCAACAAAAGTTGATGCATTATGTTATGGAAGCGCTACAGGTTCGGTACAATTAATCGGAGCCTCAGGAACAGCAGGTTATACGTATTTATTTTACAACAGTACTGTAAATCCTGCGCCGACTACTTTTACAGCACAATCCAGTTATACCGGACTTGTTGCAGGAACTTATAATTATCAGATAAAAGACAGCAAAGATTGTGTCTCATCAGTTGGAAGCATCACTGTGGGTGAGCCTACAGCTTTAGTAGCCACAGCTAGTGCAACTGCTTTTAGCTGTAATACCTCAAATGTAAAACAAGTCGCTATTGTTACCATTGCCGTTCCTACAACAGGAACAGCTCCATATCAATATAGTTTTGATGGAGGTGTAACTTTTAGCGCTGCCAATACTTTAACAGTTAACGATAATGGTACGGATCAAATCATATCTTATGTTGTTCGGGATGCTCAAGGGTGTCAGACAGCTGTTCAGACCCTTACCATAAACAGATTAAATTCACCAACCGATATTAATTTTACAGCAAACGCCATAACATGTGTCGCTACAACCACTACTGTTACAGCGGTATCAGTTAATGGAGTTGGAACAATCACTTATGCCATTACATCACCTGGAGCTTCTGCTGCATCAAACACGACAGGAGTTTTCCCTGGATTAGCTCCTGGTACTTATAACTTTAGAGCTACCGATGCTAACGGTTGTTATATTGACAAAGCTTATACTATAGCTGCGGTTACTCCTATTACAGTTGTTGGAGCAAAAATAAGCGATGTCCTGTGTAATGGAACAAATACAGGAGCAGCCCGATATACTGTTGGCGGGTATGCAACTTCGTACCGTTATACAGTAAATGGAGCGGCTGCAATTACAGGTCAAACTGCAGCAGTGATCAATTTAACTAATCTTGCTACAGGAACTTATGTTGTTGTAGTTACTGATGAAGTAACAGGTTGTACAGCAACTACTTCAGTTATAATAAACCAACCGGCTGCTTTAGGGGCAAGTTATACCACAGTAAACGCCAATTGTTCTGTACCAACTTCAAGTGTAACAGTAACTGTTACAGGAGGTTCACCGGTATATCAATATTCATTTGTACCGGATAATGCACCTGTAGGGGCTTATACGAGTTCGAATACTGCTCAATTAGATCCAACAGTAAACACGAACTGGGATGTACATATTATAGATGCAAATGGTTGTATTCTAAAATTAGATATTACCATTGCCAAGGATTTAGCACCTAGCGTTACCGCATCAGCAGCAGGTCAGTGTTTAGGTTCTGGAGCTTATACCATTACTGCTACGGCAGGTACAGGTCTTGTAGCACCATTAAGCTATAGTATTGATAATGGAGCATCCTACCAAGCAGCAAATACTTTTGTTGTAACAACA
This sequence comes from Flavobacterium hercynium, assembly GCF_002217285.1. GTDB lineage: Bacteria > Bacteroidota > Bacteroidia > Flavobacteriales > Flavobacteriaceae > Flavobacterium > Flavobacterium hercynium. Next base: position 1,832 of record NZ_MUGW01000069.1, read on the forward strand.
CCGGGAAATTATACTGTTAGAATAAAAGATGGTAACGGTTGTACGGCAGACAGTAATGTTGTTGTAGTTTATCCTGCCTTGACTTTATCAGCAGTTTTAAATAAAGATATTACTTGTAGCGTGCCAACAGCGGCTCAGATAACCTTAACACCAACAGGCGGAAACGGACCTTTTACTTATACAAGTGTACCTGCTACAGGAACATTTGCAGCAAATGTCTTCACGACCACTACACCGGGATCTTATATCTTTACGGTAACAGATGCTAATGG
>NZ_MUGW01000007.1 GCF_002217285.1 Flavobacterium hercynium
AGAAACATCAGTAATTGAATAAATATTATCTTCTATATAAAAACCAATTAATACGCCACCTGATTCAGGCTTGTGTAAATCATCTTGAATATATTTTTTCAAATTTGCCAACACATCCCTAGATATTTTTACAAAAAGATTTCCTAGATTAAATTCAATCATAAATCATTTACTATAAGTTGAAACGAATCATTCTGTATTGCAAAATCGGTTATTAACAATTCTTTTTCCGCTAGCAATTTTTTATCCCCAATCCATGAATATACTTTAGAAGTAACATCGTTTCCATCTAAATGATTCTTTATATAAGGAAAAATTGTAGACAAAAATTGAATTAAATAACTTGATGAGTAAGGTGAATACCCCGTCTGGCAACTCCCTTCAATTAGATATGTCTTATCTAATTGATTTACTACATTCAATAACGTAGCGAATTGATAACTATCACTTTCAATAAGCTCAATTGCCTTTGCTGCATCGCAAGGCATAATAAAAAGCATTTGTCCACTTGCTAAAAAAGGTTCAACCCAAAAAAGAAATGTAGGTTTAGTTAATTTTCCTTCTACCACATTCTTTAAGATAAACTTTTCAATCATTGTTTTACCAATCGCAACAAAATGAAAATCACACTCGTTAATAAATTCAATTTCATTTTCGATTATTGCTGTAACAGATTTATTACGTGTTTGGACATCAATTAGCGGATTAGAATTTTTTATTTCTTTTTTTATACCTTCAATTTTATTCTTCAAGACATCGGAAAATCCTAATAAGTGCCTATTTATATTTTCTGAAGATAAAACTTCTTTATCAATTAAATAAAATTTGTCTATAGATAAGTTTTTAAGAAAGTATACTAAATTTGACCCAACACTACCTAATCCACTAATAGCTATACTTTTTTGATTTTCTTCATAACCTGCTGTTCTAATTTGTAATCTACTTAAATTCATATCATCGAATGATAATCTTGTCACATTTTTTTTAGCATAAACATTATTGGTCAGATGATGAATTTTAGAAGTAAAATTTCTACTTCCTCCTTTCTTCCGCGTGAGAATTTTTACATTTTGATATGTCCAACCAAAATATTCAGTGATAGAATTATGATTATTATTAAAAACAATTAATAAACTATCAAAATTGTAATTATTGCATAGATCTCTAAATTGCTTATATTTTTCCTCATCTCTTTTAATTATTTCAATACTTGCTTCAAAAGTTAATTCAAAAGGCGGTTCATAAAAGTTATTATCAATTTTTATAATTCCAATTTCTTCAACAAAACATTTACATTCTTTAGCGTAATCTTTAATTTTCTTTATATCATATTCACTGTTAGTAATGAAATAACGATAATTTCCAAGATAATTATTCGTGAATCTTAAACCTAACAATTCATCATTTCCGTTAGAGATAGAATGAAATACTTCATTAGATATTAAATCACTTTCAGAATATCTTAATTCCCAATAGGCTTTAAATTCTCTTTTGAACTCATTTTTTCTGTATTCAACATTTTCAGCTTCGCGAATTATTTTTTTTGCTCTCGCCAAAACCAATTCAACGAAGTCTGAAAAATTATTATTAGGTAAAATTAAATTTAGTCCCTCATCAAAAATACAAATAGTATAGTCTCCATTTATATGCGGAATGTATTTTAATTCTTCATAGTTTTTTTTACTAATAAAAATTTTAGGAATATTAAATGGAAAATCAATTGGAAAGTTTAGAAAAAAAATAAAATCAACCAATTTATTACTAATAACAATCTCAGTTTTAACTTCCCAAACAATACTATCTTTATAAAATTTGTATCCGAGTTCTTTTAATTCATCTCTTGTTAAATTTCTACAAGTTTCAGTTTTTCCAACTTCTTCTAAAAGTAGTGTATAATCAACCATTAAGCAGATTTATTATCATATCTTAATTGATCTGAGGAAGAAAATGTTTTTGCCAAATCTTCATCATTCTCTTTGATATTTGAACAAGGAAATCTGTCTCCTAAATGTTTTTGCCATTTTGCACAAGCATCCTTTTTGCTTTTTAAATTTATAGCTTGTCTTCCAGAATCGATTAAACTATTTAGCGCATCAAGAAAATTTTTCTTAGAAGTTTCTGAAGAGTATTTTTCTAATAAATTTTCTGTATCATCTACAGTTGGCCTCTTACATTCATACACTCCTGTCCATGTAAACCTTGTATCATCAATTGATTTTTGAATTTTCTCTAGAGTATCCAAAAAAGCTACATCATCCTTATCATTTGGTTGATAATTATTAACCGCTAAAATTGTAAATATCATACCGCTAGGCAATTTCAATCTACTTTTATTATCCGTCCAAGCTTTTAAATACCTTACAATTCTTTTTAATTGACTTTTATCCTTAGATTTGTCATCGAACCATTTTTTGAATGCATAAGGATCACTTTGAATCCAGCCCTTTGATTTATGAGCCAGTTCTGGAATATCATCATTATCATAAAAATCTTCGTTTTCATTATTTGTTATTTTATAGTAGATAGGCAAATCAACATGATATTTCTTTGCGTACTGTACGCGTACACAAGTATTTTTATCAATTGTATTTTGGTCAGTTCTATTTTCCACAGCTTTGACAATCCAACTATGAGCTGTTTCAGGAGTTGGTTTATCTTCCTCTGTTCCAAAAATATAAACACCATCATCGACATCATACTCTCCACTTAGTGGTAAAATTGTTGTATTCATTGAGAAAGAACCTTGTCCTTTGAATTTGACAGTATGTTCCTTTCTTTTTAATTCAAAATAAGATTTGATATCTTTTCGAATTGCATTTCTAGAAGTTCTTAATTCATTTTTTTTTGCTGAACTAAGAGCAATAATTCCATTAAATTCTGTAAAAGTTTCGTGTAAGTCAGCCATATTATAAATTAAAAGTTTTTTTAGTTGTAAATATTCTCTTTATATCTTCTCTTTTTTCAAAAATTAACGCCTGATCTTTTGCTTTAATTTTCATTAAATCATAAGCCTGTTTATTAGCGACATCCAGTTGAATCAGACTTTCTTGTTCAGTTGCGATTGAGACACTTGGAATTCGTAAATAATTAATTTCAACATTATATATTTCAGTTATTTTTGACAAAAAAAAGTCTGTAAAATAACTTTGTCCATTCATTGATGTTTCAAATAAAGCTGATCCCCAATCTCTAAATGAGCGTTCTCTTTTTAGCCCTGTTTTCTTACCACCTGTGATAGTAAGGCTACTAAGGGACAAAATTTCAATGGAACTATATTCTTTGTCTTTCCCACTACCCACGAAATAATTTAAAGCTTCTAAAAGACCTACTAAAGTCGGATTATTTGCCCAAACACCACCATCAATAAATTGTTCATTATCATAAAAATTTGACTCTGCTAGTGGAAAATACGTTGGAGCTGCAGATGTTGCTAAAGCAATATCAATAATTGGCGCTTCATTATCTCTAGATAGTTTTCCATGTTTATGATCATATTTAAATACTTTCGGTTTAGCTTCTGTAATTGAATAACTAGGGATACATAATAAATTATTACAATCTTTGATCTGTCTATTTCCGAAAATTTCAATTAATGATTCCTTTAATCCTTTATCTGAATACTTTCCACCTTTAGCTATTTGCTTTAAAAATCCATAATCAATAGTTCCGAAGAATGGAATTTTCCTTTTTTTGTGTTTTGGAAATATTATTTCACCTTTATTCTCATAAAAATCACATATTTCCTTTGCAGATATTTTTAATGATAAAGCCAATGCAATTAACCCGCCCGTTGATGTACCACAAATCATATCAAAATGATCACTTGTTTGACAATTAAATGTCTCTTCAAACTTCTTTAATATTGATGCAGAATATAGGCCTTTAATGCCACCACCATCAATGGATAAAATCTTAAATGCTTTCGCCATATTTTTTTTAAAATTATTTAAATAATAAATTGCTCAGAGTAGAATTTAAAGATAAGTATATACTTAAAATTTAAATAAAATTCTTATTAACAATAATCTGCTACTTACAAACTTATTCTTTTAAACTTGCAAGCGTAACATATAAAATGATTTCATAATTTTATAATTTTCGAAAAAACAAATATCATGCTTTTTTTAAGTTCAATATTATGGAAAACCATAAAGTATAATTTTTATAATACAAGTTTAATAATGATGAATTATTAATCCCCTCTCGTGCAAGCGTCCAGTTCGTGAAGTTAGAGCATAGAATGTCCATAAATTTACTAAAATCTTAATGAAAGATCTTTTAAAAAATATCCTATATTTATTTAGAAGATAGCGTTCACGAACGAGACGCTCGCAATAGCTAGGGTATGATAAATTAGTTGAAGCAATTTTAAATTTTTGTAATGGAAAAGTTAAAGTAGTAATTAAAAAATAACAAATTTTAGAAAGATTAAATAACTTTTAAAAAAAATGTTGATTTAAATCTATTATTCAACGGACTTGATATTATGAATATAATTTCAATTTCCTTACATCAACATATTTCAAATCTAAATTCTAAACCTATTACTGCAAACCAATTAGAAAAAGAATTGAAAAAGCTAAAAATGTTTCTATATTATCATTCCAATTAATTTTTATTCTAAAAAGATACTTTTTATTTCACTCAAGAGATTTTTTAAGAGAAAGTTATGATAACCTTTTATAACTTCACCTTTTCTAATGTCTTATAATTTTAAGTTAATTACAAATAAAATTTAATTAAGAAGCATGTTCGGTAGTATTTTTATTTAGACTTTTTTTTGCGATATTTCTCATTGCATAATTTGCTCTATCAAGTAATGTTTTAACTGTATCGCTCTCTTTTAATTGTGCTAAACCGCAACATACGGTAATTTTATATACATTATCATCAATAAGAAAATTATGCCCTGCAATAAACTCCCTTTTTCTTTCAGCAGGAATTTTAGCTTGAGTTATATTAGTATTTGAATTAACAACAACAAATTCATCTCCCGTTTCATATCTTCGAAATGTTTGGTCTGTTATACGGGTATCATCAAGTAATAATCTTCCAACCTCTGAAAGAATAGAATCTCCAATTGTAGGAGAGTGATTTTCATTAAATAATTTAAAATTATCTATATCAATTAGTATAATCGAAAGAGGTTTTCCTGATTTTTTAGACTCCTTTATTTTTTCTTTAAGATATTCTTCAAGAAGACGATGGCTACGCAATCCTGTTTTTTCGTCTGTATAAGTTATTTTTTTTAATGCTTCTACTTTTCTATTAAATATTATTCTAAGTAAAATATATGTAATACCAATTAATATTGCACAAATAATTATTATTACATAAAATTTCAATGAAATTGCTTTATAAAGAAATTTTTCAATACTTATCTTTTTATCAAAAATTTTATATACAAGGAATAAAAATAGTCCTCCACCAATAAATTTTATTAGTATATCATAATAAAGTTTTGGTAAAAGATCATTTACAAATCTCTTGAAGGATTCTTTTAATAATATCATTTTTTATATTATGATTTAACTGTTTTCTTAAAAGCTTGAGCCTTTTCGCACAGATTTTCTGTCAATCGAAAATACAACTAAAACTGGAAATTCCATTAAAAATTTGTTTTATATATCTTAAAAAAAAATAAACTTTTATAAAAACAAAAAACTGCTGACGTTAGTTACGAAATATTAAAAAATAAATAGAATGAAAAAACAATAAATAATATCCCATATATACAAGATTGCGTTCACAAGCGAGACGCTCGCGATAGCGAATGGGTTCTATGAAATATAATTCAGTAAGGTCAGAAAAAAAGCTCCCAATCAAATGATTGGGAGCTTTTTTATGCATTTTTATCAGTATGAACAGCTTTACAAATACTAAAAGTAAAGTTCAATCGAAACTAGTGATTGTCAAATTCCCTGCGGCTATAAAAAGCATCGTCGTTGCTATCATAATTAGGATCATTTTCAGGATAATACGACTTCATTACTCTTCTTTCATATTCCCTGTCAAAATTATGTTGTGTATTATACCTACTTGTATTTCTAAAGGTATCATATCCTAAACTGTTTGCCATAACAATTTTGGTGTCTTTGTTTATGTTTACAGATCCAATTGGTATGATAATGTGGCTGTCTCCTTCTTTATAAACAAACTCTTTTCCACTGTCGTTTGCTATAACGTCACGAACCTCAGTATGCTTGTCTTCTATTAATGCTTTATCTAATTTTACATCCAGATAAACTACGCGCTGCATGTCTTTATTAACCCAAAGGTTATCAATTTTGCCAATTGTACGGTTGTCAGCATCAACGATCGTCCATCCTCTTACATCAGAATAATTGGAAGCAACTTTATAATTTGATAGTTCGTCTAGTCTGTATAAATTCTTGTCTTTATTTTCCATAATTTCTTTATAAATAATATTATTTACTTTTCAGCTATTGGGTCAGTTATTGTGCACTTGTACTATTTTCGATTTCCATGGTGCTTTCACTGCTAGCATCATGATCTTTTACAAAAACATAGTATAGTAGTGCTCCGATTATTAGCGCTGCTACAATCCATGGCCATATCGGTTTCTTTTTCTCAATTTTAATTTCTGCCATAACACATTTTTTAAGTTATAAAATAGTTTTTTATTACTAATAAAGATACAAATGCGTCCAGCGTTAGATGTACTAAATTTCAGCAGTATGTTACACAATTCCCAGTAGCTTAATTGTCAATCATTTCCATAAATTTAAGTAGCAAAGCCAAAGAAGATTCAAGAAGAATTTACTAGTATAAAACTTTGAAATCCGTTACTCTGATACTAGATATTAATACGATTTTAATAGATAGCCGGATTAGTAAAACACAAGCTTTTTAATCAGAATTAGATGAGTATTTAAAATTTAATTACTAACTTTATTTAAAATTAGATTCTTAATTTTAATGAGTACTCGACTATGAAAACTTTAAAAAAGACCTGCACCATATTGATGCTTTTATTTTCAATTTTAAACTTTGCCCAGAATAAACTCGACAAAATAATAAAAAAAGATTACCAGATTATTGATTGCAAAATCTCGAAAATGTCTGATAGTACAGTAGAATACTCCTTGCCAGGAGAAACCATGCAGATTTCTTTAGACATAAACAAAATTGCACGAATTGATTTCGCAAGTGGCAGGTCGCAGACTTTTGATACCAGTTCTCCTGCAGACAACCCTGCTCCTGCTGCTTCATCTCAGGTTATCGAAAATGCTCCAATGAAAACAAATACAATTGCTGTACTTCCCATACCTTATTTGAATTCAGATAATTTACAAAGTTCTGAAGAGATGTCAAAATTTGCTCAAAATGATATCTACAACAAATTAATTGATAAATCATCCAACATTTTCCCTTTGACTGTACAGGATTTAAGGGTAACCAACAGCCTTTTGCATAAGGCGGGAATCAACAGTGCTACTATTGATGATACACCAATTGAGGATCTTCAAAAAATTTTAGGAGTCGACAACATTGTTGCTGCCAAAATTTCTTATACGATAACGGATGGTCAAACTACTTCAACCTACAATTCCGGAACAGCCAAAGTAAATGACAGCTATACCAAAGCCAAAACCAACAACAGTTCGGTGACAACGGCTAGTACTCAAATGTATTATCATTATACTGTTTATTTTGATATGTATAAAAACGGAACAAAGATATATACCCAGACCAGAAAACCGTTTCTGAATTTAAAAGACAGCTGGATAGATTCTATAAGTTACTTATTAAAAAGAAGCCCTATTTACGTGAAGAAATAACATTTCGTTATCTAACAAATGAATCCAGGGGTTACTAGTTTCTTAAATAATTCGTTTTGAGACTTTCTCAAAATTTGTATTCCCATCTAAAAAATAGTTTTATTACTTTGGATATTGTACTGAAAAATTGCATATTATTGGTGACTAAAAAAACGAACACTTTATAAACACTAGATTTCTAATTTATACACCTGCGCATACATGATTGTACAAGATTTAATTGGTAATTATTCCATTTCCGGGAGTAATCAGGATGAGACTAACCACGCAACTTACAAAGGTGTTCTAAGCTTATCTCTCGATGAAAACAATCGAATTATTGCGCAGTGGCTTATTAACAATACCCAACAACAAAAGGGGTATGGTTTCTTTAAAGACAATATTCTGGTTATTAATTTTAGTTATAAAGGAGATGAAAATAAAACCTACAAAGGGGTTGCCGTCTATAAATGCATTACCAAGGATATACTGGAAGGCTTTTGGTCTGAAAAACATGGAAATCCACTTTATTTAGGAACAGAACATTGCTTACGAATGAAAAGTAGCCACTTAAACTAACCTCCATTTTAAAATAATCTAATACTGTAGTGAAAAACCAACCTGATTACCGCATTTTTAATTACTCTAAAAAATAATATTTGTTCTAAGAACGGGGTTTAGGCAAATTTCTGTCGTACATCACAATAGTTCCTGCCACCGCCACATTTAAGCTTTTTACTGATTTAAATTTTACTAAATGATGGCATTTATCGATTGCTTTAAGCGACAAGCCATGATCTTCTGCTCCCAATAAATAAACACAACGTCTTGGATGCTCAAAAGTTTCTAAATCAGATGCTTTGTCATCTAATTCAACACCAACCAGTCGTGCTCCTTTGGGTAAATTTTCATAGAAATCTTCAAAATTCTCATAATGAAAATATGGAATTGCTTTTACGGCATCATGCGTATCACAGGCTTGTTTGGCATATCGATTCCCTATGGTAAAAATAAAAGTAGCGCCCAGGTTTTGAGCAGATCGCCACAAAACGCCTAAGTTTTCAGGTGTTTTACCATTTTGTATTCCGATCCCGAAATATTCATTTATAAAGTTGTCATTCATAAACACAAAAGTACAAACTGTAAGCACATAAGTCAATATTTTAATTGAACTGAAACAAAGCCCGTTTTAAGATTACTATAACGAACTACCTTAAATAAAAGTTATATTTTAGATAATTATGTTTAAATGAATAATTTTTCATTTAACTTTACTGTATGAGACCATTAGATCCTGATAAAAGAGAAAAAATTTTAAAGTCTGTGTATGTACTTACCGGTAAACAGGGATTAGCCAGTGTTAACATTTCAGGCATTAGTAAAACAGCCGGAATTGCGGCCGGAACCTTGTACACTTATTTCAAAAATAAAGAAGAAGTTATACAACTGGCGTATCTAGCGGTTGAGGATAAAATGACGCAGGAAATGTACCGCGACTTTGACATTAATATTCCGGTGAGACAATCGTTGAAGCGAATTTACATCAACATGCTCAATTACAGACTTGAGCATTATGACGAAACGGTATTTATCGATCAGTATCAACAGTCTGGTTACATTCAGCTAAACTTCGAAAAACAACTGGCGGAGTACGAAAAACAGAATAAACCATTATATGATCTTTTAGAAAAAGGACAGCAGGAAGGCATTATAAAAGCATTGGATGCCATTGTACTGATCAGTTTTTTTGATGGTGCAGTACGCTCCTGCTCTACTGGTATCATCCAAAAATTATTTCCATTGAATCAGCAGCTCATTGATGATGGGTTTGATATGATCTGGAGAGGAATGAATCAATAATTTGAATTTTAAATGAATAATTTTTCAACTAATATATTTTAATACTACATATCATGAACATATTTAAAGACAAAACAATCATTATTACCGGAGCCGCTATGGGTCTTGGACTTGCAGCAAGTAAAGCCGTAGCGCTAAAAGGAGCTAACCTGTCTATTGTAGATTACAATGCCGAAGCACTTGAAAAAGCAAAAGCAGAAATCCAGTCAATTGCACCAAATGCAAAAATTATAACGATAGTCGCTGACGTTTCAGACGAAGAGGCTGTAAAAAATTATGTAGACAAAACAGTTCAGGAATTTAACCGTATCGATGGATTCTACAACAATGCAGGTATCGAAGGAAAACAGGCACCATTGGTTGATTACGACATCAATGTATTTAAAAAAGTAATCGACATCAATCTTATGGGTGTTTATTACGGTCTGAAATATGTCATTCCGGTAATGCAGAAACAAGGCGGAGGAAAAATTGTAAACGTGGCTTCTGTAGGCGGAATCAGAGGTGTTATTAATCAGATGCCGTATGTAGCAAGTAAACATGCTGTTTCAGGTATGACCAAAAATGCCGCTATAGAATATGGTAAAGATGGAATATACACCAATGCAATCGCACCCGGAGCGATCCTTACGCCAATGGTGGCAGAAGCGTTTAAACAAGTAAATCCTGAAGATCCAAAAGCAGCCGAAACAACGTATGCACAAAGAAACCCTACCAGAAAGTTAGGTAAACCGGAAGATGTGGGTAACCTTGTAGCTTTCCTTCTTAGTGATGAATGTCAGTATGTAAACGGGCAAACCATTGCTATTGATGGTGGAGAATCAAACCTGTATGGTAATTCATAAAGTAACCAATTTTATATAAAAAACGGATCATGGTGTATGCTATGATCCGTTTTTTTTATAGTGCAGTTCAATCTCTTTGAATTGATAAAATAATAATACTAGCTCTTTATTTTTTTGTTTTAAAAACTTTAAAGCATACAAATAGAATACCCAGCCAAATAGGAATCAATTCTACGGATAACTTCATGTTTGTGATCCACATGATCGATAAAATCCCCAATAAAAACACAAAACAGATGTAGTTACTTACGGGATAAAATATGGAAGCAAATTTAGTTTTTACATTTTCCTTGTCTTTCGAACGTCTAAATTGTAGATGCGTATAAGAAATCATAACCCAATTGATAATTAGACAGGACACCACTAAAGACATTAAAATACTAAAAGCATCTTTTGGCATTATTTTATTTATGATAATACAAACAGCTGCAAAGCAGGATGAAATTAAAATAGCATTAATAGGTACTGATTGCTTATTAAGTTTCTTTAAAAACTTTGGCGCATTCCCTTGATCTGCTAAACCATACAACATACGCGAGTTACTATACACACTGCTATTGTAAACGGATAACGCTGCGGTTAATACAATTAAATTAAGCACATTAGCAATCAGACGGGTAAAAAATATTTTGTTGCCAAACAATTCAAACTCCATTCCGTTTAAGTTTTGAAAAACCATTACAAACGGGCTGCTGTCTGTTGTAATTTGTCTCCAAGGTGATAAAGCAAATAAAATAACCAAAGCACCAACATAAAATATAAGGATTCTGTAAATAACCTGATTGGTTGCTTTTGGAATATTCTTTTCCGGATTTTCTGCCTCAGCAGCGGTAATTCCAATTAATTCCAAACCACCAAAGGAGAACATAATCAGCGCCATGGCAGCCAATAAACCCTGAAAATCGCCAGTAGCAGTTTTTTCAAAGAAACCTTTTGGAAAGAAACCTCCATCGTTATATAAATTATGAATTGTAGCGTGCTCCCCTCCCGTTCCACTTACCAACAAGTAAGTACCGAAGAGAATCATGGCAATAATTGCGGCAACTTTTATGATGGAAAACCAAAATTCAGTTTCTCCATAAACCTTTACAGAGGCAAAATTCAAAGCATTAATAACCAGGAAGAAAAATAAACTAGATGCCCAAAGCGGAATTTCAGGCCACCAAAATTGTACGTAAACACCAATGGCTGTAAGTTCAGCCATACTCACTAAAATGTATAAAATCCAATAATTCCAGCCTGATGCAAAACCGGCAAAGGAACCACAATATTTATAAGCGAAGTAACTAAAGCTTCCTGATACAGGTTCTTCAACAACCATTTCACCCAGTTGTCTCATTATAAAAAAAGCGATAATTCCGGCAAGCGCATATCCTAAAATAACAGATGGTCCTGCTAATACAGCTGCCGGACCGATGCCAAGGAAAAGACCTGTTCCTATTGATCCTCCTAAGGCAATTAATTGAATGTGGCGATTGGTCAGCCCACGTTTAAGCTGATTTTCTTGTACGTCTTCATGTTTCATTTTCACAAATCAGATTTTTAAATGAGTTATAATGTACTCATATTATTGTATAGACAGCGAAGATATGTTAAAAAAGGAATAACACAAAGCATGAACTATGCGAAAAAACGGATTTCTTTAACAAATAAGCAACAGACGATATTCTCCCTCATTTTCTATTGGCGCTCTGTGAATACAAGGCAATACTTCTTGTTTTGGATGATCTACAGCCAGTCTCCAAAGATGTCCTAATCCTAAATTAACAGGTTCTGCATCCGTATGTAGTTGATAATGCAAATCAAAATAATTCTCTTTCAAAAAGTCTTCGAATCCTTCCGGTGCTCCATCATACAATTCTTTTAACTTTGCTCTGATTTCGGGAATTAGAATTTTCTGTTCTGCTTGCGAATTAGCAGCGATATCACTTGCCGCTCCGTGATAGGTACATAAAAAAGTATCTGTTGCAATAGGCGAACGATCCACATGAAACGAATACACATCAGTCGATATGAAATCAAACTCATCATCACGATCATAACATTTCAGCAAATTAAGCGATGGCGAAGCTCCAAAGTCAGCTAATAATTGTAAATCATTTAAGATTGTTTCCCTTGCTATATTTCCCTTTTCTGATAATTGAAGTGCGATTAAATCTTCAGGAAAGACTTCGGTTATATTTTCTTTTAAACGTAACTGAGTCACAATTTCATTAAAATCACCATCCAAATTTCTGTACCAGCATAACGCATTCATTTCTCCTTTGAAATGTGTATGTACAAGTTCAGAGAAATTAGACGCTATTCCAATTTGACTGTTTTCAGAAAATGTATTGCTCATCGTGTAGTATTAAAAGAAGGTAATTACTTTATTGCAAAATTATGTAATAGTACGTATTTGTTGAGGTTTTTATTGCTATTAAATTTTGGAGTTATCTCTTTGTCATCAAAAACAGCATTCAATTCTTTAAACTTTGATAAATTAAAGAAAATAATGTCTTGTTGATGAGTTTACAAATATCTCTAAATCGATTTGATATGTTGAAAATAAATGTTTTATTTTTTTACCGTATATACCGGAAAATTAAAATCTAATTTCTGCCGAAATGTTTTTTTATGCTTAATTTTTATTTTCTTTTACCTGTTGTCCTAAATCTTGTAACTTTGGGTTTTAAAATTTATTCAAAGTCAGAAAAAACTTTATCTTTTTGAAATGATTTAAATTTTAATTAAAATGTTATTTACCTATACTATACCTATTTTTATCTTTTATAAAATGAAGATTTATCGTTTATTTTTAGAATTAAAATAATTAACCTTAACACGAATATATTTATGAGTAAACATACTTTAGATAATATAAATGACTCAACTAGTTTGACAACATTGGTTTCTAGAATTTGTGAAAAAATTGAACTAATAAAAGTTTCAAAGTTAAGCGAATATGTTATTTCAGCAGATGAAAAGTCAGCATTAGGCACAAGATCCTATATTATAATCTGCACTTTAAGTGAGTTAAACGGTAAAGTTGAATTAATTAAAGATTTAATATTAGAGTTTGCAAAAGATGATCAAAACATTATAGTTGTAAGTTCAAGTAAAAAAATTTCCAATTATTTTAAAGATTGGTTAAAAAAAGATGTAAAAACCGATAAAATTGATTTTTGGAATAATGATCGTCTAGTTGAATTGATAGATGAACATTTACCTGAATATTGGGGACATGCTGATGTATTTTTAAAAAGCTTTGAAGAAGAATTTAAAAAGAGTTTAAAAGGTAACGATGAATTACAACAAGTATTGAAGTTAGATAGAAAATTTGAGGATTTACTTAATATATTTATTGAGCCAAAAATAATATTTTATCGAGAAGACAACAAAATTGGAAGAACTGTAAGGTCTAAATTTAAAATTGAAAAATATATCTCAAATGGTAATTTTTTTATTACCGGCGATGCTGGTACTGGAAAATCTACACTTTTAAAAGAAATTGGAAGAAGATGTATTGAGAAAAACAAAGATAGTATAGTTAAAACTTTGCCAATTCGATTAAAAAATAATGATATAGCGCAAGCGAGTTATAACCTTGAAAGAGCAATTGCAAATGAAGTAAATTCAATGATTGGAGAGGGCAATCTCGAAAAAATCTATAATGACTATAACATTCTTCTTTTGATAGATTCAATTGATGAATTTGAAACTGATAGACAAAAAGAAATTTTTATCGAGCTAAAAAATCTTTGTCTATTATACAATCTTAATTTTGTTGTTGCAACTAGAAATTATGAAAAACTTACAAAAGAGTGTGAAGTTTGTGAAAATACTAATACTGTTGTAAGCAATTTCGATCTTCGTCAAGTTAAGCAATATGTTACAAAATTTTTTCAAAAAGATTTAAAAAAATCAGAAGATCTTTGGGATAATCTTTTAGAAAATAAGATCCTTGAAAAAATTCCTTCAACTCCATTGACAATTTCTTTGGTTTCAATTCTCTATGAAGAAAACGGATATGAGGTTCCTGCAACTATAACTGATGTATTCGATAATTTTAATACATTCCTTCTTGGTCGACTAAATGTAAATTCAAATTTAGATTTTTTAAAAATTAATGTGAAGGAGAAAGTTTTGTCCATGTATGCATTATCCGTAATTCAGACCAAGAATAGACGAAGAATGTATCTTGATGATTTTATTGTTTATGTCAAAGCATATTTTCAAGGACAATCAATTACAATAGACGAAGGAACTATTCCGGACGTTATAAAAAGTATGACAGATGGTACTGGAGTTTTACACATAGACGAGCATAAATTTGTAACATTTCAGCACGACCACTTTATGGAATATTATGCATCTCGTGAAATATTTTTTGAAGAAAACAGAAGTGAGTTAGAACAAGAAATTATTGAGCGATTTACCGAATTTAACTGGCAAAATACTGCTATTTTTTATACTGGTAGAACTAAAAATATGCCTTTGTTTTTAGACAGACTTATTACAAAGTGTGAAACATATTCCGCAGTAAATGATCAATTATTAGCAGTTTCAGGTCTAGGATTCGTTCTACAATCTTTATGGATGACAAACTCTGAAAATAGAAAAAAAGCTGTCATACAATCTTTAAAAATGCTCTTAAAAGTTGACGCTGGAATTAAATCTTTAGCACAACATAAGTTTCCTTTTTTTAAAGGAATAGATGACATGACAATTGCTATGTCAAATTTAGTTTGGTTTTTCTCTCACTATAATTCAATCACATTAAGAGATCCCCTTCAATTGGCTTTCGATGATCTAAGTTTAGAATTAAAAAAAATGGAAGACACTGTTTTTATTAGAGATAAAACTAGTATCTTATTTCAATTGTTCTGTATTGCAGCAACTTTAAATACAGGTAAGGTAAAAGATACTTCAAAACTGGAATTGCTTTTCAATGAGAATAAAATACTGAACATTCCTTTATTTGTTTTCTTATTTAACGAAGCTATAGAAGCACTAGAATATAGTAACGAAGCACGTTTGAGGAAAGATTACAAGATTGAAGCTAAAGCGAAAAGATACTCTCGAATGATTAATTTTTATTTAGAAAACAAATCTGAAGTAGTTTCAAATACTACCTTTCAGTTACTTGCACCAATAAAAGATGTTGAACTTTATACGGAGGGTAAAACTGACGCTATAATTATCAATCATGCTTTTAGAGTATTAACCATGGGCGACGATCCATATTGGAATGTCACAGCAACTGAAAACATAGTTGGAACGAATGCTGGAGGGGCTCAACAATTAGCAGATTATTTGAAGAGTTTAGCACTGACCATTGATAATAATTTTGATACAAATAAAACTATAATAGCAATTTTCGATAATGATGATAAAGGATTTCAAGAATTTAATGGATTACCTGAAAAATTTAAATTAAGAAATAAAATAGTTAAAAATATAGATAAGACAAAAATTTTCGCGATAATGCTACCTATACCAGAGAATGAATATTATCAACCATACCACCAAGAAAAACAAAGAAATAGATATTTTGCAATTGAACATTATTTTCCATTAGATTTACTAGAGAAAGAAAATATAGTATCTCCTAGTGCAATTCCAGGAATAATGGAGATTACAGGAAATAAAACTAATTTTGCAGAAAACATTCTAAAACTAGGAAAAGAAGATTACTTTAAAGAATTTTCTTTTTTATTTACTTTGATTGATGAAATTGCGGGAAAGAGAAAGAATTACTGCGATCTCTAATGTAAAAAAAAATGAATCAACAATATCTTAGCTTTTAAAACTTACAGAAGAAAATTAACAATAAATAATAATTACTTCTGATTTTAACTTATAAAAAACATTAGTAAAATCTTACTCATACAATAAGAACTTATAGTTGAAAAGAAAATACCGTAAATCCAAATTATAAAAATGCAAGATCACGAAAACAAAGAAACAAATGTTAAATCTACAATCGACGCTGTGACAGGTTTAGTTTCTGCAATTCCTATATATCAAGACGCTATCCAGCCTTCTGCTAAACAAATTGGTAAATCACTAGAAACAGTAACAAAAACTGTCAATATTGCTTTATCTCCAATAAAAGCTCTCGTTTGGGGATATGAAAAAATTGAAGAGTTCATAACAAGTAAAGTCTCAGAGAAACTAAAAAATGTCTCTGAAGAAAATATTGTTTCACCCCCTACTTCAATAGCTGGACCAACAGTTGAGGCATTAAGATTTGCTGGTGATGATATCAACTTAAGAGAATTATATGCCAACTTGCTAGCTTCTTCAATGGATAAAACGACGCAAGATCTAATACATCCAGGATATGTTGAAATAATTAAAAATTTATCAAGCGATGAAGCTTTACTTTTACAAGCATTTAAACATTCAATATACCATCCCCTAATTGACATATCAGCAAAATTACCAGGGAGTCAATCAAAAAAACAATATTCTAATTTTTCGCATTTTTATAAAATTATAAATATAAAAAGACCCGATTTAATACCATCGTATTTAGATAATATAATTAGATTAGGACTTGCCGAAATTCCATTTGGCAGCACATTGCTTGACCCAAATATTTATGAACCATTGGAAGATGATAGTGAGCTAGATCTGCTAAAATTTAAAATAACAAATGAACTTAAAGCAACTGTGAGACTCGAGAGAAAATATATTATTTTAACTGCATTCGGAAGGCTATTTGTCCAAAACATTGTAATTGATAAAAATGAAAATATATAGCTAAATTCGAAACTAAAGCAATAACATTTTTAAAGTAAGTAAAAAAACAAAGAAAATAGCAATTATTCTTACTTTATTATAGATACACTGATAACAACGCTGATATAATATAATATCTGACAAACCAAAAATTTTACAGTATCTTTTTTTATCTATGAGCCTTCAGAAAATTAACATTCATTTTAATTAGTATTAAAAAGAAGGCTCAACTAAAATAATTGAGCCTTCTTCATTTTGGACAAAAAATACATCTATTTACATTTTCAAAGTCAAAAATCTGTAACAAACCACTTTATTGTTACTGCAGGTATTATTAAACAACAAACTCCAGTCCCCATTTATACAATTCATTAATAATTGGTTCCAGTTTTTCACCTTTTTCGGTTAAGGTATATTCTACAGTGGGCGGCACAGTTGCAAAAACTTTTCTGGTCACAATACCATTTGTTTCCATGTTCTTCAATTCTTTTACCAGCATTCGGGTATTAATCTGTGGTATAAGCCGACCTAATTCACTAAAACGCTTTTTACCAGTAAACAATGCATAGATAATAGACATTGACCATTTCCCTCCTATTACACCCAAAATTTCCTGCAGTGCACATCGTTCGCAACTTTTTTCATTTTTTTTATCTTCCATAAGTACTGATTTCATTCAAGCCTTTACTTTTTGTTATTACTGTACAAAAGTGTTCCTACTTGCAAAAGTAAAGTAATGTAGTGTTATTTGCAACTCATTAATACATAAACAATATGGAAACTACATTAAAAGGGCAAGTCGCTTTGGTAACAGGAGGAACAAAAGGTATCGGTAAAGCAATCGCGGATAAATTAAGTGCTAAAGGAGCTCAGGTAATAGTAACAGCTAGAACAGCACCTGAAAGCAATACAAATGGACATCATTTTATAGCTGCTGACCTTACTGTGCCTGAACATACTGAAGTCATTACTAAAGAAATTCTCGAAAAATACCGCCGAATAGACATTATCGTAAATAATGCGGGAGCAAATTTAAGTCCTGGCGGAGGATTCAATACACTTTCAGACGAAGATTGGTACAAAGACTGGGAATTAAATTTTTTATCAGTAGTCCGAATTAACAAAGCGCTATTACCTATAATGCTGGAACAAAAAAGCGGTTCCATCATTAATATTTCTACAGGTGCGGCAAAACAACCAATCTGGGAAATGACGATGTCTTACTCTTCTGCTAAAGCGGCATTGAATGCTTACAGCAAAGCATTGGCTTCTGAATTAGGATCAAAAGGAATACGCGTAAATGTTGTATCACCTGGTGTGGTAAAAACGCCTTTGATGATGGATTTTATCGAGAATATTGCAACATCTTCTAATATAACAGTTGACAAAGCTTTTCAGGTCGTAATGGACAAAGTTGGCGTTCCGTTAGGCAGAATGGCTGAACCGGAAGAAATCGCCAATATTGTGGCCTTTTTAGTTTCTTCGGAAGCTAAATATGTTACGGGAACTAATTATTCAGTAGATGGCGGTGCTTCACCTACAGTGTAAAAAAAGTGAAGATAAAATGATGCTAAGACTTGAAAAACGGATCAAGCAAGTACTATCGGAACAATAATTACTACAAAATAAGGCTCAACTAAAGCAGTTGAGCCTTATTTTGATCTTAGAATAAGACATTAAACAACTGCAAAACATCATTTAATCTGTAAAATCATTCCTATTTTGATGCAAATCTTTAAGAATATTTACATTTAAATTACATTATAAGCCTCAGAACGGCTATTATTGTTAAAATTTGTGTCAACAAATGTTAAAAACCCGTAAATATACCTGTTGTATGAAACATTTTTAGTTAATTTGTAAAAAGACATACCTTGAAATAATTGTTTTTAAAGATACGGTTACTTTTCGAGATTGTCTAAGAGAATGTATAAGCCCTAAAGCCCCTAATTATGAAAAAAATTACTTTATTGATTTGTTTGCTTCTAGTTGCTGCAACAAACGTAAATGCACAACAGGAAAAAGGAATTATCGGATACACCAACTGGTTAGACAACTGGACAGAATTTAAACCTCATAAATCTGACGGTAGAGAAGCAAATCAAATTTTAGCCGGAAACATTGGTGTAAATACAAAATTACTGAAAAGAAATGTATATGTTCTTCAGGGAAATGTTTATGTAACTAACAATGCAGTTCTAACAATTGAACCTGGTACAGTAATTATTGGAGACTCTAATACAAAAGGAACATTAGTTATTACAAAAGGAGCTCAAATCATGGCAGAAGGTCAGGAAACTGATCCTATTATTTTTACTTCAAATAATAGTATGAAAAAAGCCGGTGACTGGGGAGGAATTGTAATTCTTGGTGATGCACCTATTAATAAATTTGGAAGCGTTGGATCTTACAACTTAGATCTTGATCCTGCACTTACTGTTTACGGTGGAAATAATGTAGCAAGCAACTCTGGTATTTTAAAATATGTGAGAATCGAATTTGCTGGTAAAAAAGTAAAAGGGTTTGATACTTTTAACGCATTAACTGTTGCAGGTGTCGGAAACAAAACCATTTTAGAAAATGTAATGGTGAGCTACTCAGGTGGTGATGCTTTTGCTTTCTACGGTGGAGATGTTAATGCTTCTCAATTGGTTTCATACAAATCAAGTAATGATGACTTTAAATTTACACAAGGTATTCAATGTCGTTTATTCAACTCTTTAGCAGTAAGATCTTCTTATTTGACAAGTAACAAAGATGGTTCAAGATGTATTGAAGTTAAATCTTACGAAAAGAAAAGCGAAACTGATTTTACAAAAAAATCAACTTTGGTTACTGCTACAAACATAACAATGTTAAATGATAGCGAAAACATCAAAGCTGATATTCAGTCAGGTTTAATTAAAGAGGCTGTTTATGTAGCTGAAAATGCATCTTTCGAATTAAAAAGAAGTGTTGTTTCAGGATTTAATCCAGCAGTTTTATTAGACAGCAAAACAGAAGTAAATGGAGCTAATCTAAAGAAAATCAAATTTGAAGAGATGTTCTTTAATCAATGTAGTGGTAACATCTTTACAGAAAACATAGCTGATAACACTGATTTGGAGAGCTGGTATGGTAACACTATCTTCGGTAATGTTTACTCAAAAACAGATAACAAAGAAACTTTTGTTGATGTATACAACGCAAGAAGACCTGACTTCAGACTTCAATTAGGAAAAATTACTGCTTCAAGCGGTAGATAAATATAGCTTTTCAAAAGCAACAAAAAAGGAAACAGAAATTAAATCTTCTGTTTCCTTTTTTTATTTATAGATCTTACTACTTTTTGTTCTAGTTCTTCTATTAGTCAATATTTTTAATAAATAATTTTAGTATATTTTCATTCATGAATAAGATGTTGAATGAAATCAAAAGTTTATACAAAATTGTAATTAATTTGATAATGAGCTCGATATTATATCGGGCTCATTCATTTTAAACAAATATTACATTATAGTATTCTTTATCCTCTAATCTTGTTACTTTAACAGATAAATAGCAACTGCATAATTTTTAAAATAATAAAAGTGAAAAAACTAATAATAAAATTCCTGATCATAATTTTTTCCACCATTATTGGGCTTTTCATTTTTTATATATTTATGACTCATGAC
>NZ_MUGW01000070.1 GCF_002217285.1 Flavobacterium hercynium
TAACTAACTAACTAACTAACGCTCCAAGTGTTTTATCACCGCTTCCACGAAAGTAAAAAAGGTTGTTCTAGTCTTTTCATGGGGCAATAACTCGGGATTTTGTAAATAACTGCTTAATGTAATGGTGTAATTGTATTTTTCTAAAAACTCAGCACAAGGTTCTTCAACGATAAAAGCCACTTTACTGTTTTTAGCGATAATATTTTCATAGATCTCACTAAAAGATTTAAATTTTCCTGTAACAGAAAAAATGACAACCAGACTGTTTTCACCAATCAAATCGTTAATTGATGTTTCATGAGGGACAGCCCAAATAGGAACATCTAACAGACTCCTAAGTTTATATTCAAAGTACTGCCCTACAATAAATGAAGGACCATAACCAAACAGAATAATCTTTTCAAATTTCCTCAGGTAGTTCGCAAATTGACTCACCACATCCGGATTGAAATTCTCCAAAAATTGCTGTAAGCGTTCATTTTCCTCAGAAACGACACTAAAAGCTTGTCCATTAATAAATCCTAAATATTCTTTGTAGCTTTTAAATCCAAGTTTTTGTACAAATTTTGAAATCTTAGATGGGGAGCAATTACAAACTTTAGCAGCTTCTGTAATAGATAATGCATCATTTTGTGCTATTTCCTGCAGTAAGGCAAAATAAATATTTTTCTCTAAGAGATTGAGCTGATCTTTATTGATAATGTACATACGGCTTATTAATTGTATGGTAAAAGTATCAAATTCCGCTTGAATTGTCATCTTTTCTTTTTTTACAATTTGTTTTCATTACTTCAAAAAAGCTTCATTTAGGTCAAAAAAGAAACTTTATTTTCCATTCAATAAATCAAAAATTATTAATTATTGACAAACTACATCGTTTTATTAAGACAATTTAACCAATAAAACGAAAATAAGTTGAACTTATATCATTTTAAGACATAATCCAGTTTTACATTTTCCACTTATTCAAAATAATTGTAATTTTATGGAAAATAATTTCCCCTGATAAAAGATTTTATTTATGTTTGCTTATCAAAATTCAACAATTTGAATGAAAATTTATATAAAAGAAGAAGATTATGAAAGAAAATGAATGTATTTTAGGTGATTTACAAAAAATGCTAAAACAAGAACAAATCAACATTAATTCTGATGATTTGTATGAAGCATCCGCAGATAGGTATAAAAAATATGCAAAAGCAAAAAAAGTTTTAGATGTTCCTGCTCCTATCGCGATAGTTTATCCTGAATCAGTAGAACAGGTTTCTGAAATTTTAAAGTATTGTAACGCTAATGGAATTAATGTTATTCCAAGAAGCGGTAGAACTGCCACTGAAGGAGGTTTAGAAAACTGGAAACAACAAACTTTAGTTGTTGACGGAAAGAATCTGAAAAAAATCATAAAAATTGATCCTTACAATCTTCAGGTTACGGCACAATCAGGTGTTGTTTTACAAGATTTGGAAGATGAAGTTAGAAAACATGGTTTAACAACAGGACACTCGCCTCAATCTAAACCGGTAGCTCAAATGGGTGGATTGGTTTCTACACGAAGCATCGGACAATTTTCTACTTTATATGGCGGAATCGAAGATATGCTTGTTGGATTAGAGTGTGTTTTCCCTGACGGACATATTTCTAAAATAAAAAATGTACCAAGAAGAGCCGGAGGACCGGACATTAGACATATTGCTATTGGTAATGAAGGGGCTTTGTGTTATATCACTGAGGTTACCGTAAAATTATTTAAATATTTCCCTCAAAATAACCGCTTTTTTGGGTATTTGCTTAAAGATGTAGATACTGGGGTTAAAATTTTAAGAGAAGTAATGACTAATGGTTACAGACCTTCTGTAGCAAGAGTCTATTCTGAAGAAGATGCGGCGCAGCATTTTGGTAATTTCCACAAAGGACAATGTGTTTTAATTTTCATGGCAGAAGGAAATGAAAATATGGTAGCCGCTAACGGTGTTGGAATTGAAGATGCTGTAGAAAAGTTTAAAGACGGTGTTACCGAAAAAGTTGATCCATCATTGATTGCACGCTGGTTCAATCATCTTAACTGGACTCAGGAGAGAATTGAAGAAGAAATTAAAGATATGGTTACCCGTAATTCTCATGACGGGTTTACAACAGAAATATCTGCAGATTGGGAAAACGTTACAAAAATTTATTACAACGTAATCGAAAGAATTCGAAACGAATTTCCAAGAAGTAAAGATATTACCATGTTAGGAGGACATTCCTCTCACAGTTATACAAATGGTACCAATATGTACTTTGTATACAACTACAACATCAATTGTACTCCGGAAGATGAAATGCGTCTTTACCATCATCCAATTCAAACTATTATTGTTGAAGAAACACTAAAACTTGGCGGTTCTATGTGTCACCACCACGGAATTGGTAAATATAGAAATGAATGGACTAAGGAAGAGCACGGAAGCGCTTATTACATGCTTGAAAAACTGAAAGAAGTTTTTGATCCTAAAGGCATTATGAATTTCGGAACCATCTTCCCTCAGGTTGAAGGTGAAAAATATCAAAAATAATAGTAACCATAAAAACTAGTGTATGAAACGATATATTCAATTCCTGCTCATAGTATTGGCTGCGGGAGCAATTTATCCTTTGATTTATTTAAGAACCAATTATCAGGAAACTATTTTAGCTGTTTTTAATATTGGTCTTGATGAATTGAATATTATCTATACCGTATTGGGCTTTATATTTATACTGGGCTATTTTCCAAGTGGTGTCTTAAGTGATAAATTTTCTGCAAAATATTTGCTTGTTCTCTCCTTATTAGGAACGGCAGTTGGAGGATTTTGGTTCGCTCAGATTCCAAGTTATACCTCTGTTATCGGTATATTTAGTTTATGGGGAGTGTTTGCCGTTTTTACTTTCTGGGGCGCTCACATGAAACTCGTTAAGTTATTGTCTACTCCGGAAGAAGAAGGACGTTTCTTTGGGTTTCTTGACGGAGGAAGAGGTATTATTGAAGCAATTTTAGCCAGTGTGGCGTTGCTTATCTTTTCTTCTATTTTAGACAAAGAAAACACACTGTCAAACAAGAGAGAAGCACTTCAATATGTGATTTACATGTATTCTGCTGTATTGCTTATTACAGGAATTCTGATTGCTGTATTTGTTGAAAATGATACCAAATCCGGCAACAAAGAAGTTTTGGAAATAAAAGAGGCTCCGGAAGAACCTAAAGGCTTTGATTTTAAAGACGTTAATGCTGTCATAAAAAACAAATTTGTTTACTTAATGGGAGCGATTATCTTTTGCTCTTATGCTGTAACCTGGGTGGTTTATTATTATGGCGGTTTTATGGAAAAAAACCTTAAAATCAGTCCCGTAACTGTTAGCACAATCATGGTAATCGTACTCTGGATGAGACCAATAGGCGGAATCTTAGGTGGTTATTTTGCAGACAAAGTTGGAAAGAGTCAAACGTTAATTTTTTCTTTATGCGGTGCAGCTCTTACTCTCGTGGGTATAGCTTTATTACCAGCAACAGCAACCAGCTTTTATCTGTATTACGCTTTAATAATACTAGGCGGAACATTTGTTTATGCCATTCGTGGTACGTACTGGTCATTACTTGGAGATAGCAGAATAGATAATAAAATAATGGGAACTGCGGTAGGTTTTATTTCCCTTTTAGGATACTTACCGGATATCATTATCCCTTACTTCAGCACTATGGTTTTTAAACAAGCTGGTCCGGAAGCAGGATATAATGTTTACTTCTTAACGAGTGCATTTGTTGGATTAGCTGCCGTTTGCTTTGTGGCCATTTTTAAATATCAAAGCAGAAAAAAAATAGTATAAAATAATTTAAAAAATATACAAGATGAATATTACAGACTTTAACATGGGATATTTTTCTCTTAAAGGGAAAAATGCAATTATAACAGGTGGAAATACAGGACTAGGACAAGCTTTTTCTTTGGCTTTAGCAAAAGGAGGCGCTAATATTTTTATGCCAAGTATTATGCCTGATGACAGTGAATTCAATCAATTGATCGAAAATGAAGGTGTGAAAGCTGTTTATATGGAAGCAGATATTACCAAAGATGGTGTTCCAAAAAAAATCGTAGAAGAATGTGTTGCTAAATTAGGCTCTGTAGACATCCTAATCAACTGTGCAGGAATTTGTTTGATTGCTGACGTTCTTAATTTTGGCAGAAAACAATGGGATCCTATGGTTAGCATTAACCTGACTGCGGCTTTTGAAATGACTGCAGAAGCAGCAAAATTTATGATTCCACAAAAAAGCGGAAAAATTATTAATATTTGCTCGTTATTTTCTTTCATGGGAGGTCAATGGTCACCGGCTTATGCTGCTACTAAACACGGAATAGCAGGTTTAACTAAAGCATATTGTGACGAATTAGCACAATTCGATATTCAGGTAAACGGAATTGCTCCTGGTTATTTTAAAACAAAAGTGGCTCAGGCATCTATCGAAAACCCGGAACGCAACAAATGGATTGTAGATCATACTCCGGAAGGTCGTTGGGGAGATGTTCACGATCTAATGGGAACTACTGTGTTTTTAGCAAGTAGAGCTTCACAATTCGTAAACGGGCACATTCTTTCTGTAGATGGTGGTTTCTTAACAAGATAAACTAAACTGTTATGAAAGAACACTATTTTATTTCTATCGATAATGGTTCTCAAAGTACGAAAGTATATATAATCAATGCGAAAGGTGAAATCATACATTCTGAAATCGAGCCTCTTAAACCAATGATGTTTAGACAGGCCGGTTATGTAGAACACCCGGACGATGATTTATGGGATAGCATACAGATCGCTTTGAATCGCTTAATGAAAGGTTTCAAAGGAGATTTAACTCTAATAAAAGGAGTCGGTCTTTGCACAATTCGTTGTTGCAGGGTATTCATGAAAAAGAATGGGGACTTAGCGGCACCAGTTATGAGCTGGATGGATGTAAGAGCTTATGAAACTTTTGAAGATTCAGAAGAAGTAGCTTACACCTGCCCTACAACAGGATATATTACACATCGTCTTACAGGAGAGCTAAAAGATACTGCTGCAAATGCTTTTCAATGGCAATTTCCTGTAGACATGGAAACATGGGATTGGTCGAAAGACAAAGAAGTTATGGATAGCTTTAAAATTCCTAAAGAAAAATTACTTCAATTACAGATGCCCGGAACTGTTCTGGGAACTGTTACGAAATCTGCTGCTGCAAAAACAGGTCTTCCCGAGGGATTACCTGTTGTGGCAACAGCAAACGATAAAGCAGTTGAAGCTTTAGGAGCCGGATTGATCGACTCCACAAGAGGATTATTTTCTTTAGGAACTTACATTACCTCTATGGTTGTTGGAAATGGCAATAAACCGCCTCATGACAATTATTTCACCAACTTATCCTGTATTCCTAATCGCTATTTATTTGAAAGTGGTGGAGTACGAAGAGGAATGTGGCTGATTTCATGGTTCAAAGAGCTTATTGGTGAAGAATTGAGCAGTAAAGCGAAAGAAAAAGGTCTTTGCCCTGAGCAAATTCTGGAAGAAGAAGCTTTGAAAACGCCTGCCGGTTCAGATGGTTTAATGATTGTTCCTGATTGGCTTGCTCCGGCTTATCAATCGTACCGAAAAGGTGTAATGATTGGTTTTAACGGTCAGCAAGGCCGTGGACATATCTACAGAGCTATTTTGGAAGGAATTGCGCTTACGCTGCACAATCACTATAAAGCAATGAACGAAACTTTAGGACATAGTCCTGAAAAGATCATTATATCCGGTGGTGGTGCGAGCAGTGATTTGTTTATGCAAATCTTTGCTGATATCAGCGGAAAAACGGTTGTTCGTAACGAAATGAGTGGTTCTGCTGCTTTAGGTGCTGCGATTTGTGCCGCCGTAGCAACAGACTGTTATCCTGATTTTGAAACCGCAGTAAAAGAAATGGTAAGAGAAAAAGATGAATTTCATCCTAATGCTGAAACGCACAAAAAGTATCAGCACATCAATGATGGTGTTTATCATAAATTACCGCAATTACTGGAAAACACTTTAAGAGAAATGGAAAGTTTAAATTCTGATAAAGAATAATTCTTAAGCGCCATTTTAACATAACAAATACCTATTCTACCTTAAAATAGGCTATTTCTTTTTAATTAAACATAATCATTTAAAGTAAAATGTACGGCATGAGTTCAATTACGAACCTCATGCCTGCATTTTATACGCCCAACTATCTGATGCTTTAGTTACAACTGAGATTAGCGAAAATTTATAGTTTAATTAATAAAAACAGTTATGCAGCAACATTATAAATTACTTCTTTTACTAATTGCTTTTTCTACAAGCAATTTCATGCATTCTCAAGCCAATATCAATCTCATGGCGAACACCTCAGCAGATACCTTAAAAGTAGACTCTGAAAAGCCTAAACTTACCATAAATGGAGCTGTAAGGGTACATTATAAAGATGAATTTTATAATGAAACCAGAAAAAAAGAAGGTGGCGAATTTGGATTTGATCTTTTTGGTCTGGTTGTAAATGCTTCTAACAAAAACTTTAAAGTAAGTGCAGATATGAGATTCATGCCTGCTTCTGCAGGAGGTACAATGCTGAAAGAAGGCTGGGTAGGTTATGATTTTCAAAACGGAGATGACTTTCAGATAGGTTTAATACAGGATCCTTTTGGAAATCTGGATTATAACTCTTACAGCTGGTTTTTAGGGATTGGATATGGTCTTGGTTTTGAAGGCAAATACAGTATGGGGGCTAAATATCATCATAAAGGAAATTCCTGGGAATGGCAGGCAGCGTTTATGAAAAATGCAATGGAAACCTTTACCAATGATCCTGATTTAAGAGACAATCAATGGTCTGCAAGTGTTGTCGGTGATAATAAGGAGATTAATCAAATTTCAGGACAGCTTGTCTATAAAATCAAAACAGATGGCGCTTTGCATAAAATTGGAGCATCCGGAAAAATTGGACAGCTCTATAATTTTGCAGAAAATAAAATGGGAAATCGAAATGCATTAGCTGTGCATTATAACATGGACTATAAAAACCTTGGAATTAAAGCGGAAGCTTATACCTATGAATTTAATGCTAAAGGAGGAAACACGCAGTATGTAGATATGGGTGCTTTTAATTATACGTATAAAGTTGCTTCGAAAGCAAATGTTTATGCTGTATCTGCCAAATATAGTTTTCCTTTTAAAAACAAATCAATCAATGAAATAGCCTACTATAGTGAATATGGTTATGTAGATAAGAAATTCGGTTTAAAAGGATCTCAAATGGTTACCAATGGAATCCTCATAAAAGTCCTAAACCAGATTTACACTCATGTAGAATATGTTGCGGGGCAAAATCACCCGTTTTTAGGTGATGCACAAGCCAGCTTATACAACGACTATGACAACAAATGGCATGCACGCCTTCAGTGCAATATTGGATATTACTTTTAAGCTGTTCTCTCATCTTACTGCTTAAAAAAAATCCGGCTAGAAAAACACCTAGCCGGATTTAAATCAAATCAACTTAAATTAACCTATTTTACATCATAAGTTATTCCTTCTGCCTCACAAAGCCTAAAATACCCTAAGGCAAAATTACCGGCTTCATTTACATTTATAATATTTCCTCTAATGTTTCCGGGCGGAACAGAAAAAGGATTTGCACTTGATGCTTCTAAAATCAATTTCATATAATTATAAAAATTCTTTGAGATACCGCGATGCGTAATCTTTACGATACTCCCCGCCTTCATATCTTCATGCGAAAATTTTCTGTTTATCTCATTACCGTTATAAAAAAAGTCATCTGTTAGATCATATTCGGGAAATAAGAGAAAATCACTTTGATAATCTGCCAGATAGAAATTTTCTTCATTGGCAGGATCTTGAAAGTAATACGTCAGCTCTATTACATCTTCTCCTCCAAAGTCCGGTACAAGATTTTGCTCAATTCTATCAACTGGTGTTACAGAAGTAAGTCTTTCGGTCGCTGTAAAACTTTGTCCTTCTGCTTCAACAAACAATTTATAATCCATGCCTAGTTCAGGCACAAAATTGGTACATACATACGATCCCGCATCCACTTCACTAAAAGTAAAAACATCTCCGTTGCTATTTTCAACTCGTACTGCCGCTCCTGATACTTTTGTTGTAGAAGTATTATAATAAGGTGCAATTTTACTTATTTTAATCACCTGCTCGTTTCCGGAAGTTCCTTTTTTCCATACTATTTCTGCATCTACAACTATTTTATTGTCAGGTGCGTCTAAATCTACCGTTACCACATCTTCACAAGAAGTAAAGACCAAAACAAAAAGGACACTCATTAGTGATACTGCTTTGTTTACTACATTATATTTTTTTAACCAATTCATTGCATTAAAATTTAAAATTATAAGAAACTCCAGGTACAACTCCAAAGATCGAAAGTCTTCTGGTTTCATTAAATCCGGTATCATCGTTCGTTGTGAAAGTAATAGAAGCTGCATTTTTTCTGTTATAGATATTGTAAATGCTAAATACCCAGTAGCTTTGCCATCCTTTCTTTTTATCTGGCTTAGGTGTGTAGGTTGCTGCAATATCCAAATGGTGAAAAACAGGAAGTCTGTTCTCATTTCGCAATGCATAATTTGGTACATTGATACCTCCAAATTCATAATAACCATTGGCATACGTTACGGGCTGACCCGATCTTAATGTAAAGTTTCCGTTGAAAGACCATTTTGGACTCAATTCATAATTCCCAACAACGTTTAAATTATGTAGTTTGTCATATCCTGATAAATACCAGTTACCATTAGCAACTCCTGGTTCTTCCGGTGTTCTTCCTGGTGTTTTTTGCTCCGCTCTTGATAAAGTATACGAAATCCATCCGTTAAAATTACCTTTGTTTTTACGAACCAGCATTTCTAAACCATAAGATCGGGCTTTACCGTTTAGTATTACCTGCTCGATATTATTGTTCGCCAGAATGTCTGCTCCGTCTATGTAATCAATACGATTTTGGACGTTTTTATAAAACAACTCTGTTTCAAAAGAATAGTCTCCGTCTTTTAAGTTTTTAAAATATCCTATAGCATATTGATCCAAAAGCTGAGGCTTGGTAAACGGACCGCTTGGTGTCCAGATACTCATAGGCAATGGCGACTGACTGTTGGATAAAATATGAATGTACTGTGCCATTCTGTTGTAACTTGCTTTAACCGAAGTGTTTTCTGTAAAAGCATAAGACAAAGCAGCTCTTGGTTCTAAGTTGTCGAACTTGCTAATCGTTTTCCCTTTTCCGTAAGAAATACTACCTGTTGGAATTCCTTCTTCATAAATATTATAAAGCGGATTGTATACTACTGACTGATCGTTTTCGTACGTGCTGATTACTTCTGAACCTAAACGGAAAAACATACTGTAGCGAAGTCCATAACGAAAGTTCAATTTTTCAGTAATTTGATTTTCAAAATCAACAAAAGCAGAAGCTTCTAAAGAATGTTTTTTATCTAACTGATTGTAATTAAACTGTGAATCAGAACTCGTAGGACGTACTACACCAGGATTGAAGTCATACATTTGACCTTCAACACCATAATTAATCTTGAATTTTTCTGATTGTTGTAGATTCCAGTTGTATTTAAGTCCGTAACTTTTAATATTGCTGTTCCATTCGAAGCTCTCTGTAGGCAATCCCAAATCAAATTTGTAATCACTGTAAAAAGCAGAAAGATTGGTATTTAAACGATCTGAAAACGTATGTTTCCAGCTTAAAATTCCCATTGTGTTTCCATAAGAACTGGTGAAACGATCGTTGATATCAAAGATATCGCTTCCTAAATATCCAGAGAAACTAAGGGTGTTATTGGCGTTAAAACGATAGTTTAATTTGGCATTAAGATCATAAAACATTGCAGAGTTTTTATTGTCTTGCAGTTTCATAAATAAGTGAGCATAGGAGGTTCTACCTGCAATAAGAAATGATCCTTTGTCTTTTTGCAAAGGCCCCTGAACCAAAAGTCGGCTCGAGATCAGACCAATTCCTCCGTTTACTTTATACTCTTGAAAATCACCTATCTGTTGCGTAACATCTAAAACAGAAGAAACACGTCCTCCAAATTTAGAAGGAATACCTCCTTTGTACAATTCTAATCCGCTAATAGCATCGGCATTAAAGACAGAGAAAAATCCGAACATGTGTGAATCACCATATACAGGAGCTCCATCTAAAAGTATTAGATTTTGATCTGCAGCTCCCCCACGTACGTTAAATCCTGAAGAAGCTTCACCCGCATTGGTAACTCCCGGTAATGTCAGTATCGATTTTAAAGGATCCGGTTCTCCCATTGCAGCAGGAATTCGTTTTATTTCCTGCATCGAAAGTTTGTTTACACTCATTTGAGTGTTTTTGATATCGATTGCTTTAGTTCCCGTAACAATTACTTCTCCTAATTGCTGACTATCAGCCTCAAGATTAAAATTTATTTTTAAATCCTCAGCAACTGTAACGCGCTTTTCACTGGTTTTAAATCCAATATAACTTACGGAAACAGTATACGTTCCGTTTGGGACTTCGATACTAAATTTACCATCAATATCTGTTATGACTCCGGCTTCTAATTCTTCAACATAAATATTGGCACCAATTGCAGGCTGTTTGGTATCGTCCAGAATTTGTCCTGTAAGTTTGCTTTTCTTTTTTGTTGTTGTTTTTGGCGCTTGCGATTTCTGGTTGACATAAATATTATTGCCGGCAACAGAAAACTTGATAGAGGCATTTTTATTTAACTCTGAAATAAGTTTATCAATTTCTACTTGCTGAAAAGTTGTTTTTTTTATGAAGTACTTTCCGTTTGTATCAATTTGATCTGTAAAGGCAAATTTAAAATCGGTTTGATTTTCTACTTGTTTAAAGAATTCTTTTAAAGTTAGGTTTTGATCAACAGTTATGGTAACGTTTTGCGAGAACATACTTAAACTGAATAAAAAAAAGCATGCTGAAATGATATGCTTCATGAATTAGGTATTTTTAAGTGTTATTATATAAATTAACTTGTTGTTAATCTTACTATGAAAAGGGTATTTTTAATCTTTTTATTGAAATGTAATTTGTTTTAGTTCTTCATTTTTTTCAAAATCGAGGTTATATATTTCTGATATTACTTTTAATATCGTTTCTAATTCTTCTTTTTTATTAATTCTTACTGTAATTTTTCGGTTCTGATATTCTTTCGGAAATTGTACACTGTACCCATAATTCTTTTCGATATAGTCTCCAAGGGCAGTTATTTTCTCATTATCAAAATCTACAAATCGGTTAAATTCGTTTACAGAAGCGACATTGTCACTGTATGCAAATTTTTGTCCTGGTTTTAATAACCATTTTTGACTTAGTCCCTGCACACTCATCTGAACACTTCCTTCATAAAGCGACACTGTAACATCATTTTTATCATATCCCTGAACGGTAAACGAAGTTCCTAAAACAGTCGTAATGGTTTGATTACAGAAAACCTCAAACGGATGCTCCTTATCTTTTGTAACTTTAAAATAAGCTTCTCCTGTTATTTCAATTTTTCTGTTTAATGCAAAATTATTTCCATACACAATTTTAGAAGCAGGGCTTAAGGCTACTTCAGAACTATCTGGTAAAACAATATATTTTGTTTTTGCTGTCGTGTTTTCAATTGTGGTAGAAGCAAGTGTAACTTTTTGAGCCGGAATTTCTTCATTGAAATAAAGTCCTATTCCCATTAGAACAAAAAGTAAAACCGAAGCTGCTGCTGCGTAACGCCAGGGTTTAAATTTTCTTTTCTTACCAGCAAATGCCTGTGCCTGAAATTTTTTCCACGAAGCTTCTTTTATTTCATCTGATAATGAAACCGGTTCTTCGTTCCAGAGTTTTTCAAACTCATCGTCTAATTTTTTCTTGTCCATGTTTTAGGTACTAAATTTTTTGACATTCAAATCCTTGTTTGGTAAAAACACCATGAACCATTTCTTTTATGTCTCTGTTGGTTTCTATTCGAAACATTTTTTCACGACCCTTCAATTCAAATTCTATGATGCAATCAGAAATAACAAATTGCAGAAGAGCTACGATTAGAATAGCATCTTTCTTTGATTTTACATTGGTTTTGTAGGTTTCTATATTCATCTTGTGTACTCTTTTTATATATAACAATCGAGATTGAAAAAGTTCCTAATCAATTTTTACTTTTTTTTACTTTTTTTTTATTTTCATCAGTAAATACAGACTTTGAGTTGAAAAAATTACAATCCTAATTAAGCTAATAACTGCTTCTGAAATAAAAAAACAATGTAACTAATGTAACTTTTTTAGATTTTAGCGTCAAAACTTAAGATTAAATTGCGGTTCTTTGCAACGCACAAAACTCATAATACCGCAATCGTTAATTTTTGATTACAATAATATTGAAACCTATGAGTTAAGACTAGTAAGAAACTGGTCGTGATATTTCGTTATGGACAATAAAAAGTTAATTTTAAGTTTGAAAAAGGGTAATGAAGCGGCCTTCAAAGAGGTTTACTTTAGGTACTATGATAAACTTATACATCTTACCAAACGATTTAACGATTCTGTCCTTACACCCGAAGATTTTGTTCAGGAAAGTTTTCTAAGACTTTACAATAAAAGAGAATTACTTAATGAAGATATTTTACTGGACAAACAATTGTTTACTATTTGTAAAAACATCATCATCAATCACCTCAACAGAGAAAACAAAATAATTCAGCTTGATCCTACTCTCGATCGCATAGAAGAAAAAGAACCTGATTTAGATATAACAGAAGACAGAAAAGAAAAGCTGTATGCTTTTATTAATCAGCTTCCGGAGCAGCAGCAGAAAATTTTCACCTTACATAAATTAGAAAATTTAAGTTATAAAGAGATTGCTGAAATCACAGAACTGTCTGAGAAAACAATTGCAAATCATATTTATCTGGCTACTAAATTTATCCGGAAAAAAATCACTGAACTTGAGAATGTAACAGAATTATATAATTAAAGTTAGTTAGCTTTCTTGAATGTTATTTTAAATTCTAATCTCATAATCTCAACAACTTTTTATATAAGTTTGCCAAAAAAACCTAAAACAATATGCCTCGTATTATTACTGTAGCTGTATCTAAAAATGTATGGCTTGTAATTCTTTTTCTTTTGTGTGGAGCAAATTCGATCATTGCTCAGACTGACACTACTTATATTGGTAAATTTGATCAGGAGTTTGCTGCCAGAATTTCGATGATTCAAAAAGTGGCTTCTCTGTCTCATGAAAACAATGCTGATCTTAATCTGGAGTATAGAGCCAACAATCCGTTTGCCATTGGAGGAGGACTTTCCTGGCAGGGAATGGGATTTAATGTAAGTCAGGCTATTAACTATACCGACAAGAAAAAAGGGAAAACAAAATCTTTTGACTTTCAATATCATCATTACGGAAAAAAAGTAACTTTTGATTTATTTCTTCAAAATTATAAAGGCTTCTTTTTAGAGAATCGAAAAGAGAATTACACTTTATTCCCTGATATGAAATTTACCCGATATGGTGTTTTTGGTCAGTATGTTTTTAATGGAAATAAATTCTCCTATCGTGCTGCATTTGATCAGAGTGAAATACAATTGCGATCTGCCGGAAGTCTTTTGTTAGGTGGAGGAGCTTATTATACTAAAGTCAATTATGATGATGGCATAAGTTTTCACGAAAAGATGTATCAGATTGGTCCCAGCATCGGATATGCTTATACCTACATTTTTAGCAAAAAATATTTTGTTACGGGTTCTTTAACTCCCGGACTTAGTTTTAACTTTGAAAACCTTAATAGTAAAATAGATCTAAATCCTACGCTTCATTTTAAACTTGCGTCGGGATATAATGCTGATGATTGGTCGCTTAACTTTTCTTTTTTAATAAACCGGGTTTATGTTTCTTATTCTGATGACAGTCAAATAAGTGTGAACTCAGGAAGTCTGCACCTAACTTACATCAAGCGATTTGACAGCAAATCGAAAATATTAAAAAAACTTCCCTCGTTTTAATCAAAACTGCTTTTACTGCTTATTAGCTAATTTGCTTAGCTTATTAATACAAAAAAAGCGGTCCATTTCTGGACCGCCTCCCCCACTAATCAAACCCAATCCAAAAATTTTAAATAGTTTTATTCTTTTTAAATTACTGTACTTTCTTCACACCAGTCAAAAGATTTTTGAATGCAAATTTCTCTTGTAGTCATGTGTTTCTGATGTAGTCTCGAAAGATTTTTAACCTAATTAATTTTCATTTAAGGACGGATATAAGTAGCAGGAATGAACAGCTCTACCCCCATTCATTTTTTGTTACTAAGCAGTACCGACACCTATTAGTTCTACATTAAACCCTAAATCTTTAGCAGTTCTAACAGTGGTATCGGCGTGCATATTGCTCATCATTCCCACAATTGTCAGATATTTAATTCCGTGCTGTTCTAGATATTCGAATAAGTCTGTTTCAACAAAACTATTCGGGTTATTTTTGACAATTATTTTTTCTCCTTTTATCGGTGCAACTTCACTATATATTTCAGCACCAACCGTTCCAGGAACAAAACAAGTCGCATTTTTCTTTACTTCAAGATGCTTTACATAAATAATGTGTTTTCTTTTTTTTCTAAAAATAGCTAAGGTTTTCTTGGCAATTACGGCTACTTCATCACATTCTTTAAGTTCCATTTTTCCTTTATAGAAATAATCATTTTGTATCGCTAGCAACACTAGTGCTGTTTTACTATATCTAATTTTCATTTGCTATTATTTTACTCTTTTATTATTGAAATGAAAGAATTACAAACTCACTTCTTCTGTTTAACTTGTGTTCTTCTTCTGTACATTTTACATTGTCAGCGCATTTATTAATCAATCGACTTTCGCCATATCCTCGTCCGGTAATTCTAGCTGGATCAATTCCTTTTTTAATAAACCAATCAATGGTTGCTTTTGCTCTTTTTTCAGACAGCTTCATATTATAATTCTCTGTTTGTCTGCTGTCTGTGTGCGAACGAACATCTATTTTCATAGTAGGATATTGCTGTAAAACTGCTAATACTTTTTCTAGTTCGAAGGCTGCTTCTTTTTTGATATTCGATTGATCAAAACCAAAATAAACAATCGGAATGTTTAAGATTTTTGCTAAATCTGTTCCAATAGTAATAGCCTGAATTTGTTTGTCGAGTTTAATATCTCGTTCTGATTTATCGTCAAAAGGATGAACAGAAACTGCAACTTCATTGGTTTCATAATCTTCTTTTATAGCTCGGATATGATACATGCTGTAGCATTTTAAATCAAAACTATAAGCACCATCAGCCGAAACTATTTCTGCCAGCTTCTCAAATTTATCATCAAACAAAATCACTTTTGAATTCTTTAAAACTTCATTAGTTTGAGAATCGAGTACCAATCCTGATAATTTTTTTTCACAAACTAATCTTCTCGTTTCTGTGAATTTATAAATGTCATCATTACCAATTCCGTCTTCTTTATTTGAAGAGAAATAACCTTGTCTGCTGCCACTGTCTATTATATAACCAAAATCATCAAACTTCGTATTCACGGGTTCTCCAACATTTTGTACGGGCTCAAAACCACTTTCTTTGGCTTTTGCGACAAATACATCTAAACCACCAAGTCCCGGACGCCCGTCACTTGCGAAGTACAATTCATTATCACCGGCAAAAAACGGAAATGTCTCTCTTCCTTCGGTATTAATTGTTGGTCCTAGATTTTCGGGTTTTTCAAATGTTCCATCCTCTTTTATCACTACACTGTACAAATCAGATTGTCCTAATCCTCCAGGCATATCAGAAGCGAAGTAAAGTTTCTTGTCATCAGGGCTTAGTGAAGGATGTGCCACACTGTACTGGTCACTATTAAAAGGTACTTCAATAATATTGCTCCATTCGTTTTTTACCCATGTTGCTCTGTATATTTTTAGCAGCGTAATTCTTTTATCATTTCTTCCTCTTTTTCCGTCTAAAAAATTATTTCTGGTAAAATACATGGTTTTACCATCTTTGGTAAATACGGGAGTTGACTCATTGAATTTGGAATTTATTTCTTTATCAAATCGCACTGGAGTTCCCAGACTTCCATCTTCTTTTATTTCTGCGGTATATAAATTTGTAAAAGGTTTATTAGTCCATTTTAATATTCTCTTTATTGTAACTCCAGTATCACGTGCAGAAGCAAACACCAATTTGTTATTGTAAATAGTGCTTCCGTAATCTGATTCGTTAGAATTAATACCAGCATCTGAAACCTCAAACCTTCCGGAATTCATTCTAATCTGATTTAAATAGTTGGCATTATTCTCAGATTCTTTTGATTCGCTGCGCGCCTTAACCATTTTATTAAAAATCACGCGCATTTTATCGGCTTTTTCGTAATCACCAATAGATTTTAAAGCTTGTGAATATCTAAAATAATATTCCGGTTCCTGTTGCGTATTCAAAGAAAATAATTGATCGTACCATTTAACTGCTTTTGTCAATTCAGCATTAAAATAATAAGAGTTTCCAATCCTCTGAAACATTTTCTCTTCTTTATAACCTCTTTCGGCTATCTTCTCATAAATGGTAATAGCATCTATGTACGCATTCTTATTATAATTTTCTTCTGCTTTATTACCTGCAATATTTTGTGCAAGTGAATACAAAAAGGAAAAAGATAAAACTAGACTGTATTTTAAATTTTTAATTTTCATAATTAGAAGAATCTTGGTGAAGTTATACGTGTGTATCTGTTTAAGAAATCGAAACGCAGAAATATTTCATGCGATCCTGAATTGTAGTTTGCCAGTTTTGTGGTTTCGCGATCATAAGCGTAACCAATATATAAACCATCTGTAATTTGAAATCCGGCTAAAGCACTTACCGAAGAACTCAGTCTGTAGGCAGCTCCCACAACAAATTTTTCATAAAACATAAAATTCGCAGAAACATCGACTTGTAATGGAGAACCTTCTACCATTTTTGTCATCAGCGCTGGTTTGAATTTTACCAGCTCATAACGATCCAGATTGAAAACATATCCTGCAATTAAATAATAGTTGATTCTGTCTTTGTAAATCGCAACATCATTATCATTATAGCGATTGGTCTGAATAAAATTAGGAATCGAAACTCCAACATACGCTTTATCAGTATGCCAATAAATTCCGGCTCCAACATTAGGCGAAAATTTGTTTCCTAAATCCTGAAATTTAGGATCTCCCTGATCTTCCGGTTTTAGTTTTGAAGGATCAAGTTTGAATAAATTCGCTGTTCCTTTAATACCAAATGAAAGTTTAGCCGTTGCGGATGTTTGTATAGAATAAGAGAAATCTACCGCCAGGTTATTTTCGTTTACAGGACCTATTTTATCATTAACCAACGAAACACCAAGTCCTATATTTTTATTTACTGGAGTATTTAAGGAAAAACTGCTTGTTTCTGGTGCTCCGTCTAATCCAACCCATTGAGTACGATACAATCCGAAAACGCTCATAAAGCCTCGTGAGCCGGCATAAGCAGGATTTACATTAATGGTATTGTGCATATATTGTGTAAACTGTGCATCCTGCTGCGCAAATCCTGCAACGGAACAAAACAATAACAATAAAACTAAAACTATATTTTTCATTTATTTTATTTTAAAATAATGACTTAAGATTGCATTAAGCCTTTTAATTGGTATAGAATATTACTTGGTCAGGTATAAATATCCTGCTTCCTGATGTGGGTTAGATTGTCTGTCTTTGTATCTCAGAATATAGTAATAGGTTCCTTCCGGTAATCCTTTTGAATCTTTGACGGTGACACGACCTTCTGAAATACCTCTAAAAGCAATATCATTATTATTGTAATGTTCTCTTTCGAATACTAAAACTCCCCAGCGATTAAAAATCTGTACCGAGTTATCCGGATAACATTCCAAATTTTTGATATAAAATCGTTTGTTCATGTCGTCTCCATCTGCAGATACCGCATTAAAAATTTCGATGACACAGCCACTTAATTCTATTATAGTTGGATTATCTGTATTCCTGTTTTCAGGATCT
The DNA here is from genome assembly GCF_002217285.1 of Flavobacterium hercynium. Lineage (GTDB taxonomy): Bacteria > Bacteroidota > Bacteroidia > Flavobacteriales > Flavobacteriaceae > Flavobacterium > Flavobacterium hercynium. The sequence goes on from NZ_MUGW01000070.1 coordinate 18,102, forward strand.
GATTTATCAAAAACAATTATTCCGGTTTTGCTTATTCCGGACGTTGTAGCCTGATTGCTTACATTTCCGGCAATAAGATCGGTCTGAGTTAAAGTATAAGAAGCTGTAAACGAGTAATCATCTGTTTGACCTACTGCTAAATTGATAGGACCTCCACTCATAACAATTCCTGGTAATGGATCTTCTATTATGATGTTTTCGAGATCTGTATTTCCATTATTCGTAATAGAAAAATGATACGAAAGCGTTTCTCCTACCTCGGCATATCCATTTCCGTTGCTATCATTGAATTGAACTGTTTTAAGAAGTGTAAGTGCCGGAACCTGAACAAAAATATTAAGTGTTGCCGTACTGCAATTAGTTAAATCATTTGCTTCGCATATTTGATATGTCACTGTGTAAGGACCTCCTTTTGTTCCCGGTGCAACATCTATTGTACCATCTCCATTAAGCGTAATTCCTGCCGGAAGGTTTACTCCTGCTACAACAACATTTGAAGCATTTGGCTGAATTCCGTTTAATTGGTCGTTATGTAAAACATTTACAATTGCGATTGATCCATTAATTCCATCTGCCAAAATCAAATCATTTTCATTGACTGCGTTGATATTAAATTTTGGTTTTGCATTACAATTGGCTGTTGGACGCGGATAATTAACTGTAACAGATGTTGTTTGGTCTAAAATAAATTGCATGGTAACAGCCGGTCTTGTTAACTCAAATCCATCAATGCCTTCTGACCATTGTCCGTTTGAAAATATCCATCCTGGCCAATCCGTAGCTTTATTATTCCCATCAATTGCTGCTCCAGGCCATAACACACTACCACTTAGAGGCATATTAGTTTGAGTAGCCACAATATTATTAGCACTGTCAATCCAATTTATGGTTAGCACTTTCGCTCCGATTCGTATAGTATTATCTGAAAAAGCAGTATACGAAACATAAGGTGCGTCATTAGAACAATAACTATTAACGGTTACTTTCATAACAGGGGCTGTAACTATAATAGTAACTTCTGCGTTACTACAATTAGCTGGATTTGCTTTTTCACATATTTCATATTTTAAACTATAAGTTCCTGCAGGTGCATTAGGCGCTAATTGTATTGCACCGTCGGTATCTAATGTTAAATATCCGGTTGGATCTGGCGTTAGCAATGCTAAATCAACATTAGAAAGTGTTCCCGGATTATTGTCTAACGTATCATTATCTAATACATTTAGAACTGTCACCGTTTGATTAAGACCTATAACCGTATTTTGATCTGCTATTGCAATGATGTTTGTTTTTTGTATTGTAATAGTAACCACAGCAGGCGTAAGATCAACAGCTCCATCATTATCTGTTGCTGTAAAAGTGAATGTATCATCACCTCCGAAATTTCCGTTTGGATTATAGGTAATAGCTGCTGCCTCTGCTGGAGTAAGTACGTGATTTAAAGTTACTGGTGTTCCGTTTAAGGCTAAAACTCCTTGAGAAGGAAGCGTTACAATAGTATAACTTACAATTGTTCCGTCTGTATCTGTGGCATTCAAAGCATTAATTGCAATTGCTCCTGATGCTGCTGATATTGGTCCTACAGTAGCATCATGCGCTACTGGCGGATTATTTACACAATCTGCTGATTCTAAAGTCAACGTTGTTAAAGTGGGCACACCGCCACAAGCGTCAGATACTGAGTATTGAATTTCAGCTGTACCCACTGCCGTAAAATTCACAGTATTTCCACTTACTGTAGCTGGCCCACTTAACACACTTAACGTCCCCCCCGGTGGCGTAAGATTAAGTAAAATTGGACGAGTAACACAATATTTTGAATCTGGCCCGTCTCCTATTGAAACAGCTTTTATAGTTGGGAGCGATTCTACTCCACAAATTTGTACAGGTGCTGTCGCAAAAGTATAAGCGTTCTCCGTTACATTCGAACCAGAACCATTCCCCATACTCCCTGCTATTCTATGACCTGCGTAACCAAAATTACCTTCGCAATTTTTTACAATCATAGAAGTGTGTCCGCCTGTTTCAACCGCTAAAATTTGATCTGAAATTGTTAAACCATCCGGTATAACGGGATTTGCAGAATTACCGGTAGTTCCCAGTAAACTAAAATTATTTTGACCGAATGCGTATAAATTTTTATTACTGTTAATGACATTTACACTACCATACGTTGCATCATGTTCCTGTACACTAAACCATTTTATGTTATACATAACTGGTCCTGTTGTACTCGTATAACGAGGCTGTACCCATGAAAATCTGTCATTTGCTGTCCAGTCTCCTAATTGTCTGCTCGAATTTTCTCCCAATGTATATAAATTACCATCTGTGGTTAGTACATAGTAAGATCGTAGTAAATTATTTCCTGAAGAACTAATCATTTTTGGTGTAATAGCAGTTGGTAATGTCATTTGCACCGCTGTGGTTTGGCTGACAATTAAAGGAGTGTTATCTCCTAATAGTACATTACTTCCCCAAACATGCACAGTACCATCTGCCTTTAAAGCCATAAGTCCGTCATAATTTCCTCTACACGCTACTACATTCGTTAAAAATGGATTTCCAATGTCAGAAGTTGTAACTCTGTACCATGTAGTCGCATTACCTGTTGCACCGTTTCCTCTTACCTCCGGTGTTTGTGAAATAACCCAAACATCTCCTTCACAGGTGGTTATTGCTAAAGTTTTATAGGTCGCAAACATCATTTTAACATCACCGGGATTTACACCTGCTGGTAATCCGGTTGCGTTTCCGTTAATTGTTATCTTTTGAAAAGTTGTGCCTGCTGTAATTTCCTCATCTAAAACTGCACCTTCCGTAGACCAGGCATACAAACCATCTGTTGCGAGAAGAATCCCTTGAACTACACTTCCGGAAAGACTTCCCAAAGCTGCTTTTAAAGGAGTTGCAGTTGTTAAAGCCGGAAAATTTGATGCATTGATTGTTACAGGTGATAATAGGTTTGTAATTCCGTCGCTTGCAATTTTTTCTCCCCAGACTTGCAAAGAGCCGTCTGAAGTTCTTACGATTGTTGCATGATAACTGGAAACAAAATTATCGTATTCGATAGTTGCTGCATTATCGTTTGCACCTACCCCAAAATTGGATAAATCAGTAAGTGAACATCCTACAACCGGATTTGAACATTGCGCATTGGCTATTTGGCAAAGAAAAATTATAAAAAACAAGTAAAATGCTCTCTTAGAATTTAATACATTATTTAGGAAAGAGTAGTTTATTGTCATGAGTACTATAGTTATTTTATTATTTGAGAAAGATTATACGTTTGAGCCTGATTATTTAAGTCATAAAAATCAAACATGAGAAAGGTTTCTTTTTCAATAATTCCAGACACTTTATATTTTAATAGGTGAATTTGATTATTTAAGATGATTTCATTTTCAACAGATTTCGTAGTTAACGACACTCCAATACCGGAAACGGCCAGAGAAGGCGCTATTATTTTTTGAATTGAATTTTCTTTTATAGTGATTTTTACAGGAATGCTTACTAGTAAATTAGTGTAATTGACTCCTTTTTGCAGTTTCTCCGAAAACTCGATTTTTGAAAAATCAAAAGAAATTTTAACGGGTAATACTTTTATACGAAGATTTTCTGCAAACAAAGGGTGGTTGCATGCTTCAGTATGTATTTTGTTTTCCTGAAAATTAATTTGGTATTCACCCGGCTCTTTGAATTGATAATTATTAATATCATTGCCGTGTAAAGTTGTACTTATATTATTTTGAAGATTTGTAATTATCCAAGTTACTGAAGTATCAATTATTCCAAAATCAACTTTTTCATCAAATGAAATTACTTTATAAAATTGATCTGTTTCAGTGTTAAATTCATTTTGAGCTTTAGCATTAAAACTTATCATAAAGCAAAAAACTAAAAAACAGATAAGTTGTTTTTTGACATTTAGAAACATGAATTCGCAATGATGTTTTAGGATCATAAATATATACGTGGTTATAAATTTAGAATGCCAAAACTACTAATTTGAAAGGCGGAAAATTGATCAGATTCTTTACCAATTACGTAAAATGTAAAATATATTCAAGAATAACAAAACCACAAAACATTGAAAAACAACAAATTAATATTGTAATTACTTTTTCAGCTAAATGAATTAACTATAATTAATCATACATTAATTCTATATTTGAATTAATATAAAAAAGAGAGCATTACTAATTGGAAATTGAATAGGAAAAGGAAGTTTTTTTAAGTGTATTGTATCTAAAATTTAATACTATGATCAATACGATAATTCAATTTTTTGTTGTTATCAAATTTTTAATGGGAGCTTAGTACAGGATAAATTAAACATAACTATTTAATGTTGTTAAGAAAATTAACCGATTGAATTATTATCAAAAAAAATAACTACATTACTCCGTAAAGAAAATACCATTATACTCGACAAATAATAAAGACAATAACTCCCCCAAGAGATTTATTTAATTTATAATTATTATTACATGCACTTAAAAACTATTATTTTCCTTTTTACACTTGTTGTATTGAGTTACTCAGGCTATTCACAAACTTCATTTGATAAGCTGTACGATGAAACACACCAGGCTTTGCGTGGCTCTAATCCTAAAAAAGCTTTAAGCAATACCAACTACCTATACAAGATTGCAAAAAATGATGCTGAAAGAATAAAAGCATATTCTCTTAAAGCACATATTCTATATCAATATGGCATTCATGATGAAACAATTACTACTTTAAAACAACTGGATAGTTTAGCTACAATTGGCAAAAATTATAGTGTACAAGCTAGAGTATATGGTTTTTTATCAACAGTTTATCGTGAAAATGAGATTTACAACCTAGGAAAAATTTATTTGAATAAGGCGGTTGAAGCAAGTAAAAAAATTGAAGATAAAAATGAAATGTATCGATTTCAGGGAAATTTATCGCAAGAACTGGCATATTATGAGCTGTCAAGTAATAACTATCCAAAAGCAATTTCATATCTAAAGAAGGGAAATCTTGCATTTGAAAAAGCAGATTCCAGTACTGTTGACAAAAATTTTCATACCGCCATTAATGATGAACTAATCGCGAAAAATTATTATTATACACACAAGATCGATTCTGCTTTAGCGTATTACGAAAAAGCGCAGAAAGAATTAGCTGTATCCCAATTGGCTGATGATCCTTTAAAGGGATATATCTATAATGGTCTTGGAAATGTTTACGTTGCTATGCATGACAATAAAACTGCGCAATCCAATTATTTGAAAGCAGAGCAAATAGCTGAAACTTCTAGTTCTTTTGGATTGAAACAGGAAGTCTACAATTCATTAATGGAATTTTATAAAAAAACAGATATTAAAAAGTATGTAGCGTATAATGAACTTAATTTAAAGTTAAGCCAGACTGAGAAAAAGAATAGAAAAGTTATTGCGGATGAATTAATAAAAACGCTTAGAAAAGAGCAGGTTCAAAGCGAGTCACAATACCAAAAATATAAGTTTAACATTCTTGGTCTTTGCATTTTTACAATATTGGTTACAATAGGTTCTTACACCTATAAGAGAAAGCAGGATTATAAAAAAATCAGAACTTTTATCAATAATAACAATAAAGTAATTCAAAATACTGAAATTGAAGAAACAGCACCTAAAAAAGATACTGCAAAAGAATATATGTCTGAGGCTACAGAAGCTGCAATTTTAAAGAACATACAGGAATTTGAAAGGTCGCTTCTTTTTCTCAACAAAACCTTATCTATAAATTCAGTTGCTGCGGAACTAAATACCAACCATCGTTATCTTTCGTATGTTATCAGTAAAAATAAATCGAAGGATTTTGCGAGCTACATTAATGAATTACGAATAAACTATATTATTGATCATTTAAAAAACGATGCAACTTACTTAAAGTACAAAATAAGTTATCTGGCTGATCAGGCCGGTTTTTCTTCGCACAGCAGATTCACCATCTCTTTTAAGAAAATTACTGGAGTTTCACCTTTAACTTTTATTACTTATTTGCAAAACAATAACAATGAAACAACTTCCTCTATTTAATGTTAATTACTCAAATCAGGAATAAAAATATGAAAGGTACTTCCTTTTCCCAATTCAGATTCTGCATACAATAATCCCTGGTGATTCATTATAATTCGTCGGCATAAAGCAAGACCAATTCCTGAACCAGGGTAAATGTTTTGAGGATGAAGACGTTTGAATATTTCGAAAATCTGATTTTCGTGATCTTTTTCAAAACCTATACCATTGTCTTTAAAAGTGATGTGATGATAATTTGCTACCGGAATTGGAGATTGGGTAAAACCAACAGCAAAATCGTAGGTAACCAGATTTGAAGTTATGGTAATATGTGGTGCAACATCGGGCTTGGTGAATTTTAATGAATTACTGATCAAATTATAAAAAAGCTGATTCATCTGCAAACAAACAGCTTGTATTACGGGTAGGTTTTCAATACTAATTGATGCATTTTTTTCCTGAACAAGTAATTCAAAATCGACCCAAATATTTTCAACAATTGTTTTTAAATCTATAGACTGATAGCTTTTCTCTGGCTGAATTAAACGTGAAAAAACTAACAAATCTGTAATAAGCTGCCTCATTCGCTCTGCAGCAGTACTAATTTTATTAATTATTGCTTCCTGAGTTAAAGCTGAAGTACCATTTTCCAGTATATCAGCAAAAAATCGAATCTTACGCAGAGGCTCTTGCAAATCATGACTGGCGACATAAGCAAATTGTGCTAATTCTTCATTTGAATGTTTCAGCGCATAATTAGACTGTTCTAATTCTCTATTGGAGTTCTGAAGTTCTTCAAGAACGCTGGCCAATTCCTTTGTTCTTAATTTTACTTCGCTTTCTAATGCTAATTGCAATTCGCGCTGCATGGTAATATCTTTTGCTGTTCCGCTGATCACTAAAGGATTTCCTTCTACATCAAAATAAGTTTGTCCTATAGAGTGAATAATTCTCTCTTCGCCGCTAAGTCCATTTATAATCTTGTATTCAGCCTCATATCTTCCATTGGAACCTTTTTGCTGTGCTGCAGAAAAGGCTTCTGTAACGCGTTTACGGTCTTCTTTTTTAATAACGGATCTTGCTTCTTCTAAATTCATAGAAGTATCTATGTACCCAAATATATCGGCATGACGTCTGGATAGTGTAGTTACACCTGTCACAATATCGGTCGACCACGTACCTAGTTCTGCCAGTTCAACTGCTCCGCGAAGTGCTGCTTCTGCCTGCTCTATTTTTTTTATTGAAGTAATTTCTTTGGTTACATCAGAGCCTACATAAAGAACTGCATATACTTTATTGGCTCCGTCGAACAATGGAGTTAAACTCATATTATGATAACGAGGCTCTTGTCCATTGACTGTAATACCCTGAATTCCGTCTGCATGAAAATCTTGAGCAGTACGATACACTTCTTCTACTGATTTTATAAATTCTTTTGAATCTGTTTCTGCCAAAACCTCACTAAGTGATAGTCCTGCAATTGCATCCCCTTTATTGACATTTACAATAAAAGGCTGATTCGGACTCTCAATAAGTAAATCTTTGCCCACAAACAAACTAATTGCCACAGGAGCGGCTGCCAGTACAGATCGCAGTTTTGATTCGCTTTCGCGTAGCGCAATTTCTGTTACTTTACTCTGTGTAATATCTGTAGCATGAACAATAAGTCCAATTACTTTTCCTTCATTATTCTTGTGAGGTGTATAAACGATGCTTAACCATCTGTCAATACCCATTCTGGAGGGAGCGAACATTTCGTATTTTTCCTGTTCTCCTCCATACGCAATAGTTAAATGCGGAAGGGTCTTAGCATAAGCTACTTCCCCCAAAAACTCTCTAACTGTTTTTCCTATTGCTTCTTGTTCGTCAACAGCAAACCATTCCATAAAAACAGAATTGTAGGAGCAGTAACGCATTTCTTCATCGAGATAAAAAATCATAGCAGGAACGGTATCACGCAATAATTGAAGATGTGCTTCACTTTCTTCTTTTGCTTGTTGTGCGTGTACTTGACTGGTTACATCAATCGCGATGTCCAGGATAGCATAAATTTCACCTGATTTATTTCGAAGTGGTGTGTAGGAGATATTATAATAGTTATCGTTTAAAACTCCGTTCTGCATTATTTTTACCAATGAAGCCGGCGAAATAAACGGAACTCCTGTCGTAAATATATCATCCAGTATTTTTAAGTAAGCTTGCCCTTCTGTAATAAGTTCCGGCATAGCTTCTCTAAGAGGAAGTCCTTCGATATTAGGTCCTTTACCAACAATATCAATAAAAGTCTGATTTGGATGTTCTATAATTAAGTCGCGACCTATAAATAATCCAATACCTGCAGGTGCGGCAGCAATAAGATTTCTAAATTTGGCTTCGCTTTCCTCAACTTCACGACGGCTTACCACCTGACTTGTTACGTCTGTAGCAACAACTAAGACTGTATTTGAAGAACCTTTTTCATTATGATAAATTTGATACGTAAGATCTACGTAAATATATTCGAGCTTATCGTTGCGCAATAGCTCTACTTCTACTTCTTTTGCAATGTAAGGTTGTCCTGTACTAATTACAATTTTAAGTAAATCATCAAAACCTTGTCCTTTTAATTCCGGTAATGCTTCTAGTAAAGGTTTTCCAATTATCTGTTCTCTATCGCGTCCCACAAGATAACAATAAAATGCATTAGCACTTTGAAAAATCATTTCTTTTTCAATACTTAGCGTAGCAATACCTACCGGCGATTGCTCAAACATATCTGCCAGTATATCATGACTAGCTGCTATTTCTTTCTGAGCCTGAACTGTAGCTGTAACATCAGAACACATGTGCAAAATAGCATAAACAGCACCATCTTCATTTAATAATGGTGTTAACGAATAATCGAAATACTTTTGATCGGCAGTTCTTTTATCTAAAATTAAAGTACTTGTATTTTTATATGCTGAACCTGTATAATAAACTTCGTTCAGTTGATTAAAAAAGTCTGTTTCTATAGTATCAGAAAGTACATCTGCTACTTTTTTACCTATAATTTCGTTGGTTTTCTGCCAATACTCAATCATCACATCGTTAGCAAGATCCAAATGAAATTCTTTACCACGAAATAGTGCTGTTCCTACAGGAGCTTTCGCTACAAGTGTCTGAAAACGAGCTTCGCTTGTAAAAAGTTTATTTTCTCTTTCTTTTTCTGCTGTAATATCTATAGCGATAGCAGTAAGGTATTTTTCACCATCTGAATCAACAACTAATGAGATACTATTATTAACCCAAATTTCTTTTCCATCACGGCATATATAACGTTTGGTCATTAGAAAATCATTCCCATTAGTGATACAATCTTCTAACAGAATCATATTTTCCTCCAAATGATCCGGATGCGTTAACTCTCCTAAATTCATTTCCAAAATCTCCTCACGCGTATACCCCAACATTTGACAATAACGCTCGTTGACTTCAATTATTCGTCCCTGTATATTTGCCTGAGCAATTCCTGCATTGGACTGCATGAAAACACTATTAAGCTGTGATCTTACACTATTTGATTTTATGAGGGCGGGTATAATGGCAGAATTTTCGATACAGGTAACAAATATTCCTTTTATGTCTCCATATTGATCAGGAATTATGCTGTAACTCAATGTTAGATGAACTTTTTGTATGATGTTATTTCTACTAAAAGATATAGTAATATTATCTTCTAATTTAGATAAATTGCCATTGAATATGGTGTTTAATGTAATAGCTACCGTTTTCCATTCCTGGAATAGTATTTCTTTAACCGAATTTCCCAAAACTTGGGAATCTATTTTTGTATTAGTAAAAAAGGGACGAAATGAATCGTTATAAAAAAAAGATTGTTCTGTTCCCCAAACCAAAAACATTGGAACATTGGAACTTAGCATAATACTAAGTGAAGTACGAAGACCTTCTGTCCAAAATTCCATTGGCCCTAAAGCAGTATTGATCCAGTTAAAATCGTTAATGTGCTTGCCCATTTCTCCTCCCATTTTTAAAAATGGATATTTAAATGTTCTATCGTCTACTCGCACATTATATAAGTTTACATTATTACCAAGGGGAAAGGTAGCGCTAATTTAATAAATGACCAATTATAGTAATGGAAAGCTTGAAAAAAATATAGTAGTTTTTTTATTTTTCAAACCAAATTAATTGTCTTTTTATAGGAGCAGTTTAAAAAATTTCAAAACCGTTATAAAACAAAAAACCC
>NZ_MUGW01000071.1 GCF_002217285.1 Flavobacterium hercynium
AACTTTTGGGTGCAGTCTATTTTTAAGGGCTTTTTCATTTGAAAATACTTATACTAAAAACACTACAATTACTTTATTTTTTTACTTTTGGCTCTGTTAGAATAATTTAAAACTTATCTAAAATTACCAATCAAATCACAACAAAGAACGTTAATCAAATGACAAATTCTCATATTCCTGTCGAACAGACTAAAAGAACTCCAATTGTCGATATCCTTCGCGGATGGGCTTTATTGGGTGTCGCTATTGGCAATTATGTTGGTTTTTTACACATAGGTGTAAAAAAAAAATTCGACCACGGTTTTTTCTCTGAACTACTAATATTCATAAACCGATTCTTTTTAGCGGGTAAATCATGGACGCTTCTTACCGTACTATTTGGTTTTGGCTTTGCTGTTTTAATTGAAAATATTGCGGCAAAAGGTAAAAATCCTATTGCTTTTTTTTCCTGGAGAATGTTGTTACTTCTTGTTTTAGCCTTTATCCATTCGTGTTTCTGGTTTGGGGATATTCTAAGAGATTATGCTGTTTTAGGACTTTTAATGCTATTTTTCTATAAGAGTTCTATAAAAACGCTGACGATTCTTTGCAGTACTATTTTTCTCCTGATTCCATTTATAGTGCCGCACGTGAGTTTGCTTTCAACGGAACGTATCGAGATTCTAAATAATCCGAAATATTTAAAACTTTTTATGTCCGGAAACTGGCTTGATTTTTTTGAATTTAATCTTCTGGCCACTTTTTACGACCAGATTATTATTCCGGGCTTTAAAATTAGTGCACATCTTGTGATGTTGGGCTGTATGTTTTTGGGTGTTCTGCTGTACAAAATCAATTTTTTTAATCGTTTAACTGAATTAAAGAAACTGCTTAAAAACATTTGCTTAGCTACTTTTGTTATTGCTATTGTTTTGAGTGTTGGTCTCTATTTTGCTACTGAAAGTAAGGCTGCTTTTCTGGATTTCTTTGTTCCGGCTTACTGGCTAATTTTAAGTATGATGGTTTTTATTAGCACGGGAATTTGCCTGTTATTTATAAATAACAAACTCAAAACGGTTTTCAACTACTTTAGTTATGGTGGAAAAATGACCTTAACCAATTATATAACACAAAACATATTGGGCGCTCTTATTTTTTCCGGAATTGGTCTGGGAATCACCAATACTATGCCTTACTGGTTTTACTTTTTTTTGGCTCTTTTTATTTTTATCCTTCAGCTTTTTATCAGCAAGTGGTGGTTGTCCAAATTCAATTATGGCCCCATTGAATGGTTATGGCGATCTGCAAGTTACAGAAAGGTTTTTCCCTTTAAGAAAAAAACTTCAGCTGATGTTATTGCCGAAATAAAAATAGTTTAAACCTGATTATTTGAAAAAGAGAAAGCCCTTAAAAAGTTATTTTTAAGGGATTCTTTTTTTAGGCATTCTTTTAGATACTTTATTCATTATTCTACATTAAAAGATTTAGATATACTTTTAATGTCTTTTCGTTTTTCCATTGTATCCAATACAATTTATTATCTTGAGTTATATTTTTCATTTGAAGCCAATCTCCCTGAATTTTCACAACAGTAGTTTCGTCATCATCTTCCCAATTTTTTATGTCAATAGTTTTTCCGCTAATACCGTTACGTGGTGGATTTTTTACTAAATCTTTACTTGAAACACCTAAAACCTGATCCTTCAAAAATTTATTCCAATTGTAAAATATAAAATTCTTAGAAGGCTTTATATAAGCAAAAGTATTATCATCTGTAGCAATTTTATAATATTTACTGTTTTTAGATAAACAGATAAAATATAAAATTACATAATCTGGTTTATTCAAAAGAGGAACGATCGTACTACCAACAATTGCCTTTTTAGTTTTTACTCTACTAAAAGTCGTATCTGTATACAATACAATTGATTCTTCTACATTAACTAATTGAACTAAGCCGATACCGATATTTTGAATGATATGGTCATTCTGATATTCTAACTTATATTTTTTTCCTTGTGAGCTAGAAATACTGAAAACAAGAAGTAAAGTGATATTTATTAAAAGTAGTTTTCTCATGTTTGAATTGTATTCTTAAATGATTTTCTAAAATACCATTTACTTTACCAGCGTTACTATTTTAAGAAGGACTTTGAAGTATTGCATTAATTTTGATACCAATATCTTTCAAACTTTTTTCCTCCTTTAATTCCAAAATTATATGAATTAGGTTCCTCATCACTTATATAATCGGATGGAGCAGGACAATCATATATTATTGTATTTAAAGACTTTTCTATTAATTTACCATGCTCATTTATACTGTAAATAGAACTTATTTCAAAATATTGATCATTTTGTTTACTTATTGAATATTTCCCAATACATATTCCAAATTGCGTCTTATCTGGATCTAATAAAACTTGTGAATAATCTAATCCTTTTGCTATTCTCAAAGTATCTCTTGTTTGAATATTACCTGCTATTCTTTCGTCGATAAATACATATCTAACTCGTTTATTACTTATTTCACTATCTGTTTTTGATTCACATAGTACAAGCTCATCAGTACCGAAATTAGACTCTTCTATAACACCTCCACCTTTTTCAATAAAAAATGGTAACCTTGCATTTAAAAAATTGGCTAATTCAATTGACTCTATATAGTTTAAATTTTTGTATCTATACTTTATATATTCAAAACCAGAAATTTTTTTAAGCGATTTTTCTGTTTCACTTTTATTTTCCTCAATAATATCTTCGCTATCTTTAACTGAATTTTCGACAAAAGGATTTGCTTTCAAATCTATATTATTCTCTTTTTTCTTTGCATCCTCTTTACACGAAATAATCAAAAAAAGCACAAATAACAACATCGCATTTTTCATGTTACTCTAAAATTAATCAGCACTATACGTAATCGTTCTTTTTACAGTATTTTTTATTTCCTCAAGTAACACTGTTGTTACTCCTCCTGCATAATTCATCGTTATTTCTACTTTTTTCAAATTAAAGATCTTATAATCAATATCCATAATTCCATTTTGATTTACACTAACGGTTTCATTGGTAACTGGTAAAACTTTACTCAAATATTTGAAATCTGATTCATCATCACCTGAAATTAATTCGTCATAAATGCTCTTTAAATTTGTATTCTTAAACATGCACTTTTCAATAGTTTCCATGTCATGATTTGTAGTTATGCAATCTTCCTCTTTTACCTGCACATCACTTTCTTCGATATAATAGCTTTTATCATTATGGAAAGCGCATTCAATTACTTGGTTCCAAAGCTTATTATCGAATGTTAGCTTTACAGGATTTTCAATACCCTTTGTGATGTCGAAAAGGCTCTTGTTTTTAGCGTCAAAAATAACCCTACCAACTGTTTTTCCTAATTTATCAATTTTAGGAAATAGACGAAATTTCATTTTAATTCCATCATTTTCTTCAATTTGAACTATCAATTGACCTTTATAAGGAACTCTAATATTAGAACTTTCAACTAATCTAGCAGCAAGTTGAGAACAGCTTGTATTATTTTTTGTGTTTTCAAGTGAGTCTGTTTCTTTTAAAGAACTATTTTCTTTATCTACAGTTTTTTGTGTATCCAAATTGTCTCCTTTTTTACAAGAGAAAGTGATGAAAATCAAAAATAATAAGGCTGCTTTTTTTGTCATGTTTTATTGAAGGTTATTAATTGTGTTTTTAATCTTTTACTTTACTGATTAATAGAAATTTACAAAACGAAAATTAAGATTATACTTTTCATTTTAAAAATGTTCTACTTACCATACTTAATGTTTTTTGGATGCAAAGATTTTTTTTCGTCAATAATTAAGACTTCATCATAAATTCAGTTTCTATTTCTCTATCCTTTTCAAACTTACTATTCTTGTCATTCCAATATTTAATTAAAGCTGATTTTACATAAACTTTATTATTCTTCTTAATAATTTTCAATAGATAATCTCCCTCTGATAAAGATTCAACTAATGTTATATCGTATTGAGATTTTTTAAATTCTTCCGATTTAATATATAAGTTTAATTCATCTCCATTATTATTTACCATACATTCAATTTTACACGCTGGTAAATCTCCCTGGTAAAATATACATTTATTATTTTCTATTTCAATATGATAAGCTTGATAACCTTGCTCATAGTTACCATTATCAAAATTATAATTTCCTTTCCAAGCTTTTAAATCAGTCTTTAATGACTTTACGTTGCTCCAATTTGTAATTTTTAGCTTCTCATAGTTATCATCATCTTCAGTCCCTATTCCTGATATAAATGACGTTCTATATCTATTGTTTTTGCATAAATAAAGTGATTTGACATTTTTATCATTTATTACATAAAAATAAGAGCCTCCATTTATTTTAAGTTTATATTTTTTTGTACCAATAGTCATGTCAGCATCAATCCAGATTGAAGATTCTGTTGTTGTATAATGCAGTTCTCGAGCTCCGCCTTCACCTGTATCACTTAACTCTCCTGACTTTAGAATCTTTTTGATTTTTACGTCATCCAATAAATTCCAGTTCTTACATAAATAATACTCGTAAATATTTTTCTCTTGTGCTTCTATACAATTTTTTGAAACATTGTCAATTATTGTATCCTCATTTTTTGAAATCGATTTTTCACTTGCACTATCCTTGACTGCAGCTATTTTATTATCCCCTTTACAAGAAACGATCAAACAAAATATAAATAATAAACATAAATTTTTCATAACTAATTATTTTAAATATGGTGACATTGCATCATACACAAGTTTTCCTTCTAAATCTGTTTTTGAACATAAATCTTCATGAACTTTTACATCATCTATTGTTAATTTAAAATGATTTAAAAGAAACTTTAACAAGCATGCTATCGACTGTGCTTGCTTATCTGTAACTGGTTCCCAATGATCATGAGGCTTTTTTGATATCAAGGTATTTATTCCATCTTTATCTAAAGACAGCCCACAAGTTTCAATTCCGATACTATTTCCATTTCCCCATCCATTATCAAGAGTATTCTTTTTTCTATTAACTCCCATATGACTTGCCTTTTTGTCAAGTCCTATTGCTTGATACATAGTTCCATCATAATCATTAACAAAATGTGCTCCATATCCCTGAGAACTCATCCAATTTAAAGTCCCTGCTGCTTTACCTCCAGCTGTTCTATGCAATACAATAATTTTGACTTTCTCTGGCATTGCAGTGTTATTACAACTATCAACTTTATTTTTAACAACTTTATCGTTTATAATAAATCCATCAACCACTTCGCCCACTGTACAATTTCCTGAAAAAATAGTATTTGATTCTTTTGTATTTTTACATTCTGAAATGTTTTTATAAGCTATTCCTTCCGTTTTATATTTCTGAACCATTTTTTCAATATCAGATTTAAAGATTTTTCCATCTTTATTTAAATCGAATCCACTATTTTTCAAATACTTGGACACTCTTTTTTCTTTTATTTTCTTGTTTTCAGAAGGCAAGTCTAATTTTGATTCTGCATCAGCAAATACAACATGCTCATCTTTACCACTTGACACAGGAAATAAAACTTGCAAATAAAAATCAACAAATTTTAATTTCTTATTCTTTTGAGATTCAAAATATTTTTTCACATAATCCAATTGCTTCAAATCAGTCATTTGAGCAAATTCTTTAACTCTTGGTAAATTATGCAAATCTTTATTTTTAGAGTTAAAATAATTTGGAACTATTTCAATTGTATGTTTTCCAAAATATTCGTCAGCTCTCTCTGGCATAAATTGAACTAATCCAGTTGCTCCAGATTTTGCTTGATTTGGTACATCTGGTTTAAATGTACCTCCTGTTTCCCAATAAAAAACAGCCATTAAATTATTTGCCATTTCTAGATAATTATCTTTCCATAAATATTTAGAAATTTCAACAACTTTTTTCCTGAATTCACAGCTAACTTTGTTTCCCCAAATAAGATTATATTCCTTACAAACACATGTTCCTGTTTTATTCTTTCCTGCTCCACCAATCCCACCACTTCCAACAAAAACAGCACTTTTATACTCTACTAAACCTTGTAAAGCACTTTTTTTAGTTAAAGCAACTCCTCCTCCAGTTAATTTTCCGTTATACAGAATTTTTCCATCTTTTCCTCTTACGACCGCATACACTAAGCGCATAGGCGATTTGAGACTTACCTGATTCCACTCCAGTTTGATTTTTATCATTCCACTGTCGTCGACGCGCACATTTTTGGCTTCTAAAACAGCTTTATCTTTTTCGTAAATGGTTAGATTTAATTGTTCTTTAGGATCAATTCCTCTTGACTTGGCGTAAAAATAACTTACTTGGTTGTAATCTACATGATAGTGTCTCATTGTACCGTCCTGACTTCCTATATGAGCCGCATAAAGCTCTCTTTTGTCCTGAACATCAAGAAAGTTTTTAGATTCAAATACATTATTTGGGTTACCCAATTTAAGCTTAGGAGCAGTAACTCTCACATACAATTTACCTTGAATTCCTGTTTCTTCTTTTACTTTTGGGCTTAACACAAACGAAATTAGACCACCATCGTAACTCGGTTTGGTAAAAGTCGCTACTCTATCATCGGCACTTGTGGTATCATCATCCCAAACTTCTACTTTTATTTCTTCGCCTAGAAGGTATTCCTGCTTAATCCAGATGTTTATTTTTTGTCCCCAGCTTGCCTTCTGAATCTCAATTCCGTTACTGTCTGTAAAAAGTGTTTCAAGTACCTTCGCTTGCTTCACATCTATACTTAGTGTTTTTCCCGCACGATGGTTAATACTACATTTTACATTTTGCTTTCCGGCAACAACAGGCGTAATCGATATGGTATTTTTATCTACAGTTTTATGCGGAATGGCAAGGTTCCAAACTACTTTCTCTACATCAGTTAACTTTGCAAATACAAAAGAATCGGCTTGTAGCTTTGTGGTTTTACCTACTTTAGGTGCCTCAATATAGCTAAAAGACATTACATCATTGTCTTTTACCTCAAAGCGCCAATCGTCCGGTTCATCGGCTACGCTTTCCGTTCCGTAAGCGTTGGCTTTCATTACAAAAGCTTCTACCACATATTTTCCTTTTACGAGAAATTGATTTCCAGGTATCGTAATACTTTTACCGGTTCCTAAAAGACGCCCGTTTAAGTTCCATTTTACTTCCTGAAATTCTTTATTAATCGCTGTTTCTGCTTTTTCGTCATTAGGAACAAAATAACTAAACGTTCCTTCTGTTACTTTAAAAGACATTGGTGTTCCTGCTCTAATCACCTCAGCATTATTACTTATCGCCGCTACGCTGTTTGATAAGGTCTGACCACTAAAACTTTGTTTTAATACTTCGCCTGAACCTGTTTTATACTCTCCTTTAAAATGATAGGTTGCCTTTGTATTTACAGGTGTAAACGCAACAGAATTATTAACCATTGTTGATTTTAAGACATTTCCTTCTCCATCTGTAACATACAACTTTAAGTTTTTGAGTTCCTCATCTGTTGGGGTCATCAAAAATTTGGCTTGGAAATTGGCAGGGAAATTTTGTCTCAGACGCTTTTTACCCCCAATTACTTTAAAGAAATTTTCTCCATCTATCGGCAAAAGTTCCGCACCTGTAAGCGTATTTTCTACGACCTCGATATCAAGGGAACAATCGGGATAGTTTTTATTGTGAGCGCCTTTTTTAAATTCATCATTCTTTGGCTTTCCGTATCCTTCTACACGGTATTTTCCGGGAGTTGGAAACGTATATTTAAAGCTGGTTCCTATTTGTTCTTCTGCAAATAATCTTTTGTCTTTATCTCCTGTAAAACCATCATAGATAACCCAAGAAGTAAGGTTTACATTTCCTTCGACTATTTTGGCTTCAAAGGTGCATTCTTGTTTTGGGCGTACCGTAACTTTTTTTATGTTGTTTGCTTTCTCTGATGAAACAGGCTTAAAAGCATCGTTATTTTTTAAACTTTTTAAGGTAATGTTCTTAACACTCGGATATCTAATTTCCGGCTCCAGCATTTTCACCCCGGAATTAATCAATGCCATTGACGCAGCATTCGTATTCTCGGCATGTTCTTTCATTACGGCATCGGTTTGCCCATGTTTCGCAATTTTTATTTCACCATTAAATGCGACACATTTTAGTACCGATTTCATGGTAAGCACCTTATTCCCTAAAACTTTGGTTTTCTCATAGGATTTGTCCCATTTAGGACCTGCAGAAAGAGTACAAGGCAAGTAACCACTGGATGAAGGCTGCATTTTGCATTTACCAAATGTAGCTGCCGGCGGATCGAATGTTTTGTCTATTTCTGTTGCAAAATATTTGTCTTTCTCATCATTCAGAATAACTTTTTGATGTGATGTCACTAATAATTTTGCTGTTTTCTTTTCTCCCATTTCGGCCATACTGCACCAGCATTCGGCTTTGTCTACAACGTAGTATTCGCCATCGTGCTCGCTTTTGGCTTCTTCTTTTTTCTCTTCCTCTTTTTCTTCTTCCTCCTCCTTCTCCTCTTCCTTTTTATCTTCGTTTTTCTCCTCTTGCTCTTCTTTTGCTTCACTTGCAGGACTTTCCTCCTGATCTGCACGTTTGGCATTTAGGGAATCAATTTTTTCCTGTGGCGGCGTCAAAAGCGTATTTCCCGCTTCGACATCGGCACCAAGTCCTTTGTTTATTTCGCTGTTTGCATTGTGATAATTACGTAAGTCATAAGAATCACTTATTCCTAATTCTGATGCGATACTATCTAAAGTATCTCCGTTTTTTACTAAGTAGGGAATGGCACTCATTTTTTTATTTATTTATTAATTTAAGTAAGTGAACTGCACACAATCAAAACTTGCGCCTGACTGCTAATTTTTCCTGATAATTAAAATGTGAATTGTTGATTTTGACTTCTGTTTCTGAGAATTCAAAATCTAGTTTGGTATTTATAAATTGAGTTTTGTTTGTAATTGCTGTTGTAATAAATGCTTCTCCTTCTGATTCTTCCTGAAGAAACTTATTTCTGATGCCGTAAGCTGTAATTTGGTCAAAAAGTGCATTGGTGCTATTCGCTTGTCCGCTGTATTGCAGTAGGTTTTGTTCTGAACTAAAAACAGTATTTCCATCACAAAACAAAGTGGTTTCGAGCGGAATAATTTCCCACTGAAACTGATAATCTTCAAACTTTTCTGTTTCCTGAAGGCAAAGCATTATTACTTTCATCAGACCAAAAGAGAAGAAATGCTGCGCCATGGTATAACCATCTTTGCTTACATTTTCTAAAAACTGATTTCGAATATATTGAAAACCGGGACCATCGTGTTTGAAGCGCAATTCAGCGTCTGTTAATTCGATTCGCGCTGCTATTTCATTATAATTGGCCAATGAAAAAGAACCGTCTATTACATCAAATAAAACCGGAAACAAGGCTTTATTGTACTCGTAAGCTACACTTTCGAATTTAGTTTCGATCTCTTTGTCGTTTACTTTAAAGTCGTTTCGCTTTACTTCTATTCTAAAGTTGTTGCTTTTTACCTGCTTGAAAGCTGCCTCGTAAGTACTTGTTGCTGCTGACTTCTTTTCGAATAAATCAAAATTGATTGCATGCGTAACGCTAAATTTGTAACTGACATTTGGTTCCATTTGATTGCTTCTGATTCAGGCGCTAAAAATATAAAATTATGTCAATAATTAGTAGTATTTGTTTTATTATATTGTTCTTTAATCAAAAATAAAACACAACGTATTGATAGTGAAACTTTTACAAAATATTTTAATCCATTTATTATACAATTGTCACCACTTGATAAGCCTATAATTTATTGCAATTCTTTTAATTCTGATTTTTAATGTTTTAGAAAAACGAATGTTAATTGTTTGTTTAGCAAGGAAGACAAAATTTACTGCTACAAAACAATTCATTCCTTCAAAACTTTTTACGGCTATATAAAAGAAGAGTTTTGACCTTTACACTTAAATTAAGACATAAAAAAAAATCCAAAATCAGCTATACGCTAACTTTGGATTTTTTCAATAATTTAGATTGTGAAATTTTACTTCACTTCAAAAACATTATTGGCAGGTTTTACATCAGCCATTAGTCCGCTTGGATCAATTGTGATTTTTTTGATTGCTGTTTTGTTTTTATCTATTGTAAAATTATAGTTGGATTGTCCCCAAGCCCAATCGTCAAGAACGGTTCTTTTTGCATTAGCATCCGGATTTGGTTTGATGAAATTCATCATTCGCAACGGAATATAGAAATTCTCCGAAGTTCCGTCTGTGTAGGCAACTGTAATGTCTATTGGCATTGGCATTCTTCCAATTCTTTCTAAATTGATTGTTGTTTTTCCTGCATTGTCTGCAACTTCTTTGATTCCGTAATCAATTGTATTCGTAGTTTGTGTCCAATCGATCAAATACCAATCTAATTCAGCTCCGGAAACTCTTTCTGCTGTTCTTTTGATGTCATTTGGTGTTGGATGTTTGAATTTAAAATCGTTGTAATATCTTTTTAATGTTGCTTCAACGTTCTCTTTTCCAATTACATATTCTAACTGTGATAAAAAGATACTTCCTTTTATATAAGCAGAGATACTGTAAGGTCTGTTTTCGTCGTAACGATCACCGTGAGTTCCTTGTGGCTGCTCTTTTCCGGATTGTACTAAATTATAATAAGCAGCATAATTTCCTTTAAAGGGATTTGCTTCTTTTTTGTCTCCTTTTAATTCGTTCAAAGCACTGTCTTCGATGTACGTTGTAAAACCTTCATCCATCCAAGGGTGTTTTGATTCATTTGAAGCTAAAATATGTTGAAACCAGGAATGTCCTAATTCATGCGTTGCAGTTCCTAGAATTCCCTGAAGTGTTCCATTTCCTAACATCAAAGTACACATAGCATACTCCATTCCGCCATCTCCTCCCTGAATGAAAGAGTATTGTTTGTACGGATAGGCTCCAACGGCACGATTGTAATAATCCATTACCTTAACCATTAAAGGCTCTAACTGTTTCCAGTTTTCTGTTGTTTTTGGATTGTTTTTGTAAAAGAAATGCAAGTCAACATCATTTGGCCCTTTTACGATATCGTGTGTGTATTCTTTATCAGCAGCCCAGGTAAAATCATGTACATTTGGCGCAATAAAGTGCCATGTCAGTGTTTTTGATTTTTTAGGATAAGTAACCGTTACACCAGCATCTTCATAACCATGACCAATTGCATTTTTGTCCTGCAAATATCCTGAACCTCCGATAGTGTATTCTTTATCAATTGTAATTTTTACATCAAAATTTCCCCAAACACCATGAAATTCTCTTGCAATATAAGGATCTGCATGCCAGCCTTCGAAATCAAATTCAGCTAATTTTGGATACCATTGTGACATAGACAATTCAACTCCTTCTGAATTATTACGTCCTGAACGACGAATCTGAACCGGAACTTGTCCGTCAAAATCTAACGTAAAAGTCGATTTAGAATTTGGTAAAATAGGTTTAGCCAACGTTACTTCGAAAGTAGTACCGGAAACTCTGGTTTGAGCCGCTACACCATCTTGTTTAAAATTGGTGATTTTTAAGAATCCAATTTCGTTTGGTTTTAAAGTTTCGATTCGGCTTTGTTTAATATCTTTACCATCGGCACCTTTTGTTTTGGTAACCATTCTTCCATCCGGATCTTTAATGGTATGCAAACGTCCGTCCATTTCGCTTCCCGGCTGAAAAGCATTTGGAAATAAATGGTAAAATACCTTTCTTAAAGTATCAGGAGAATTATTGGTGTACACCAACTCTTGTTTTCCTTTGTATTGATAATTTTTTACATCCATTGCAACCTCCATTTTATAATCGGCATGTTGTTGCCAATACGGAGCGTTTTGTGCCCAAGCCGCGTTTAAACCGAAACTCAGGAAAGAAAGTAGAATAATTTTTTGCATCTGTTGTATAATAAAAAATGGAAGAGTTTCCACTCTTCCATTGGATTAGTCTTTAAAATATTACTTCTTAGATAACTTTTCAGCCATTAATAATGCATTGTAAGCATTTACCATTTTACCGGTTACAGAACTTTCTTTTGCCGATTTTGATTCATGATTTTCACCCAAAGCTACTGTTGCAGGAAGTGCTACACCAGAATCCATTAAGATACGTTTTACCTGAGACGCTTTTAATTTTGGATAATAAGAACGAACTAAAGCTGCAACTCCGGCCGCATTTGGCGCTGCCATTGAAGTACCTTGTAAATATTTGTATTTATTGTTTGGAATTGTTGCGTAAATTTCTTCTCCCGGAGCAAAAACGTCTACATTTATTTTTCCGAAATTCGAGAATTCTGCGATTACATTTTCTCCATAAACTTTGTTGATAGCACCAATAGTAATTACGTTATCTGCAAATTCTTTGATGTTATCTTCTGAATCATTTGGATAGTTGATGTTTTTAGTTTCATCAATATTGTAACCGTCATTACCTGCAGCATGAACAATTAAAACATCTTTTTTAGCTGCATATTTTATAGCTTCATAAACCCATTTCTTGTTTGGAGAAAAGCTTTTTCCAAAACTTCCGTTGATGATTTTTGCTCCGTTATCTACTGCATAACGAATAGCTAACGCGATATCTTTATCGTACTCATCTCCATCAGGTACAGCTCTAACAGTTAGAATCTCAACATTGTTGGCAACTCCGTCTCCTCCAAAATTATTGCCACGAACCTGAGCAATGATTCCCGCAACGTGTGTTCCGTGAAGTGCTTTCTCTTTATCCGGGCCAAAAACAATATTATTACCGTATTTAACGTCTTTTATGTCGTCCGGATTGTCTCCTACCGCTGTTCTTCCGTTAAATTCTTTATTTAAATTGTAATTCAATTGATCGTAAACCTGTTCTCTGTATTCTTCAAAATCAGCCTCAGGATCAAAAGTTGGACCCGCATTGGTAAAAATCTGATTCATGATGTTTACACTTTGCGCTACTTTTGGATCAGTAGAAGTAATAGCCGTTAAATCTTCAACTTTATAAGTTGTTTTGTTAAGTTCTTTTTTGATTGTATTATGAACTTCTAACAAAAAGTCTACTTGTTGTTTGTCTTTTAGCGCCTTTTCGTATTTTTCATTGTATTGCGCTAAAGCATTTTTATACTCAGCAGATCCATCGTCTACTTTTTTAATAATACGCGTCATTTCCAGATTTTCTGCAACAGCAGTTCCAAGAAAATTCCATCCGTGAACATCATCAATAAAACCGTTTTTATCGTCATCGATTCCGTTACCCGCAATTTCTTTAGGATTAGTCCAGATCATTCCTTTTAAATCGTCGTGCTCGATATCTACACCAGAGTCTACGATACCTACGATTACTTTTTTACCTGTTTTTCCCTGAAGTAATTCAGCATAAGCTCTGTCAACACTCATTCCTGGAATAGTATCTTTTACCAAATCCAGATGACTCCATCTTTGTAATTCGTTTTCAGAAAGTGGGGCTTTTTTTACGGTAACCGAAGGAACCGTGATAATAGCTTTAGAAGGCGCAACTTGTGCCTGTACAGTTGCAGTACTGGCTAAAGCAAGTAATACCCAAGCAGATAAAGTAAAAGGTTTTATATAATTCATGTATGCTGTTTTTTAAAATAAGTTAAATCGTGCGACTAAATTATGATATTTTGTTACAAAAAGCTAACCATTAACACTGTGTTATGAATTATTGCTTTCCAAGTACAATTTCAATCTTACAAATAGAAGTATTTTTCCACGAATTATTTACAGCTTCTGAACTAAAAATAATACAAAATCAACTCTCTCATTTTCAGTATAAAAAATTGTACTTCAAAACAAAATTAATACGTCTTTCCGTAATAAAAAATCAGTTTCAATTTGTATACTTGCACCACTAAATCAATCAAATTTAATCTATGAAAACAAAACTACTTTTATTGCTATTATTAGCTAATTTTTCTTTTTATGCACAAACCAATTTAGTTCCGAATGGGGATTTTGAAAGTTGGTCTTCATCCACTCCAACAAATTGGTTTCGCTCTTTTAGCGGTTTCGTTAGTGAGAGTAATGTTGCTCAAAGTGGTTCTTCAAGCACAAAAATGCGAATTACCGGCTCTGCAAATTATATAAACTCCGCGTATTTTCAAGCACAAGCTGGCAAAACATATCGTGTAACGGTTTACCATAGAGTTGCTTCCGGTACACTTACGAATATAGAATTAAGTCTATACCACAAACCGTCTACCTTTAAATCTGAATTAGTAAAAAAGGATGACGCCATTTTTTCTTCAACGACATGGAGAAAACTAGAATTTGAATACACTACAACAGTTACAGAAGAAATTGAAGTAGATATTTGGGCTACGGGAGTAACAAATTCTGAAATTTTACTTGATAATGTTTCTGTTGTTGATATTAACGAGCCTGTATACACATCCATTCCTGATGTTAATTTTGAAAGTAAATTAATAGCTGAAGGTCTCGATTCAGGATCTCCAGACGGAAAAGTATTAACTGCTAATATCGCTGCAGTAATAAGCTTAGACCTTGAAAATTCGAATATAGCAGACTTAACTGGTATTCAAGATTTTCTAGCTTTAGATAATTTATTCATTCGTAAAAACAAGCTAACAACTATAGATTTATCCAAAAACACTAAGCTAACATATTTAAACATTAGCGAAAATCAATTAACAAGTTTAAACATTAATGCTAATATTCTTTTGGAGGATTTAGATTGTCAAGAAAACAATTTAACGAGCCTAAATGTTTCAAGTAATACTAAATTGAAAAACTTGAATGTTGACGATAATCAGTTAATTTCTTTAAATATTTCTAATAATACCGCTCTTGAATCTTTATATTGTAGTATAAATAAAATAGCAAACTTAAATGTTGACAACAATATTGCACTGTTAGAATTATCAAGTAGTAATAATTTATTGACCTCTTTAAATGTATCAAAAAACATTTATTTGAGATCTTTAGTATTTACAAACAATCAAATCAGTACTATAAATGTTTCTAATAATACAGTGCTTAATGAATTGATGTTTCATAACAACAAGATAAAAACCATTGACATTTCAAATAATCCAGAATTAATATATCTAATTGCTTCATCAAATGAATTAAAAAGTATTGATATTTCAAAAAACCCACAAATATCTGAATTAGTGTGCGATAAGAATCAATTAACTTATCTGAATTTGAAAAATGGAAATAATACAAATTTTGATCTTTTCTATTCTAGTTTTAAAGACAATCCAAATTTAACTTGTATCGTAGTTGATGATGTTGCATATTCTAATGCAAATTGGGCAGGATTGAAAGATGCGACTGCTTCTTATTCTACAGCTTGTACATTAGGTCTTGAAACTTCTGTTTTTGATAAAGTAGCGTTATATCCAAACCCAACAAGAGGAGATGTTACAATTACTAATCTATCTTTAAGCAAAGCAACAGTTTACAATTCAGTTGGACAATTGGTAAAATCTTTTACTTTAGATATTGCTAATACAAACAATACAATTAGTTTATCTGGTTTACCAAAAGGAATCTATTATGTGTATTTAATCAATCAAGATGCTGCTTCTGCAAAGAAGGTGATTGTGGAGTAAATAGATAGTACATTCAATTATAATTAAGGAGTCCCATTTTCATTTATTTGGAAATGGGACTTTTTCTTTTGTTTCAAATAGTTAAAACATAACACTTTTGATTGTCAGAAAATAATTTGCAATTCGTATCATTGCACTTCCAAAAAACAAACATTCTTATATGAGAACAAAACTACTTTTATTGCTATTATTAGCTAATTTTTCTATTTCTACTTACGGACAAAGAAATTTACTCTCAAATGGTGATTTCGAAACATGGTCGGAATCTAAACCAGAGGGATGGTTTATATTTTATAATAATATTTTTCAAAGTTCAATTGCTCAAAATGGTTCATTTAGTGCAAAAATGCAAATTCTTCATCCCGAAGATCAACTTCGTGGCTTGGAATTTCCTTCAGTAGAAATAAACAAAACCTATCGTGTAACAATGTATTATAAAGTTGCTTCCGGATCTATGCGCAACCTTTCGATAGGCTTATACAATTCTGGAATTGAACTAATAAGAAACAATACTGTAGACTTTTCCTCATCTGAATGGAAAAAAATAGAACTTGAATATACCAATACAGCTGCAGAATACTTTCAAATAATAATTAATGCATCAGGAGTTATAAATTCTGAAATTTTAATCGATAATATTTCTATAGTTGATATAAATGAAGATCCCCTAAAAACAGTATCAATTCCCGATATCAATTTCGAAAAAAAACTAATCTCCTTAGGAATTGATTCAGGAATTCCAGATGGAAAAGTATTAAACATTAATGTAGACAGAATTAATCATTTAGATATTAGTGAATCCTCTATAACAGACTTAACAGGGATAGAAGCATTTAAAGGCTTACGATCATTAGACATAAGCATAAATAACCTAACAATATTAGATTTGTCTCAAAACAAAAAAATAAATTCCCTAATTGTTAACAATAACGAACTAACAAATTTAGATCTATCTCAAAACAGAAGTATTATTTCTCTACATGTCAACAATAATAAATTAAAAGATTTAGATTTATCATCAAATATTCATTTATACTCATTAATTGCATACGATAATGAGTTAACAAATGTGAATTTGACCAAAAGTATAGAATTAAAAACTCTATGGATTGACAATAATAAGTTAACAAGTTTAGACATTACAGCGAATACGTCTTTAAATCAATTAAATTGTGGTCAAAATAAGTTGACTGATTTGGATATTTCTAACAATATTGATTTAGAATATTTAGATGTTTATAGCAATTATTTAACATCCCTAAATGTTACAAAAAACACTTCTTTAAAAAGTATTGATTGTTATAAGAACCAATTAACAAGTTTAAATACTGATAATAATATAATTTTAGAATCTTTAGATTGTAGTAGCAATGCTCTTAGTACTATTGATGTTAAAAACAATCCAGAGTTAGTATATTTAAATATTGGCGTTAATAATATAAAAGAAGTAGATGTTACACAACAAACTAAGTTGGATATTTTTTACTGTTTTAAAAATCAGATCAAAAGTCTGAATCTTTCTCAAAATAAATTACTTACCAGCTTTGCGTGTCAACAAAACCAATTAACTTCTCTTGATTTTTCTCACAACCCTGAACTTATCTGGTTTGATTGCTCAAAAAATCAAATTACAAGTCTTGATATTTCTAAAAATCCTAAAGTTAATGAAATAGGTTGCGATGATAACAAATTAACCTATCTCAATTTAAGAAACGGAAACAACACCAATTTCAATGTAAAAAGATATTACATTACTTTCATTAACAATCCAGATCTAACATGCATATTAGTCGATGATGCGGCTTATTCTACTGCAAATTGGTCAGAAGCAAAAGATGCTCATGCTTCCTACTCTACAACATGCACATTAGGTCTTGAAACTTCTGTTTTTGATAAAGTAGCGTTATATCCAAACCCAACAAAAGGAAATGTAACGATTACTAATCTGTCTTTAAACAAAGCAACAGTATACAACTCTACAGGTCAATTGGTGAAATCATTCACTTTAGACACTGCTAATACAAGCAATACAATTAGTTTATCAGGTTTACCTAAAGGAATTTATTATGTGTATCTAATCAATCAGAATGCTGCTTCTGCAAAGAAGGTTATTGTGGAATAAATAGTACATTCAATTATAATTAAGAAGTCCCATTTTCATTTATTTGGAAATGGGACTTCTTTCTGTTTCTAAAATAGTATTAAAGAATTTCTTCGCAAGTAAAAACCTCTTTTAAGCGAACGCCTTTTTCGGTATGCTGAACGGTTATAATTTGATTGTGTGCATCATGCTCCAAAAACAAGTAATAATTTTTATCTGCTGCTGCGTTTAGAAACTTTTCTTTTTCAGGCATTGTCAATAATGGTCTTGTGTCGTAACCCATAACGTAAGGCAATGGAAGATGTCCTGCAGTTGCTAATAAATCGGCACAAAAAACAATGGTTTTATCCTGATATTGAATATGTGGAATCATTTGTTTTTCGGTATGACCATCGACGTAGTAAATTCCAAAGTTTAATTCTTCAGAAAATGCAAAATCACTTTCGGAACGTTTTATAAAATTTAATTGACCGCTTTCCTGCATCGGCAAGATATTTTCAGATAAAAAAGATGCTTTTTCACGTACATTAGGTTTTGTTGCCCATTCCCAATGATTCTCGTTGCTCCAGTATTTAGCATTTTTAAAAGCAGGCTCATAACCTGTTTTGTCTGAATTCCACTGTACACTTCCACCACAATGATCAAAATGCAGATGCGTCATAAAGACATCTGTAATATCATCACGATGAAAACCATATTGAGCCAATGATTTATCTATAGAATGTGATCCCCAAAGTGAATAATATCCAAAAAACTTGTCAGATTGCTTGTCTCCCATTCCAGTGTCAATCAAAATCAACCGATTATTGTCTTCAATCAAAAGGCAACGAGCTGCAATATCAATTAAATTATTAGCGTCGGCAGGATTTGTTTTATTCCAAATGGTTTTGGGCACTACGCCAAACATAGCACCACCATCTAACTTAAAATTTCCTGATTCTATTGGGTAAAGTTTCATACGTTTTATTTATTATCTTAAAACAAAGCTAGGGAATTGGATTTCCTTATGCTAAAATTTCTATTCAAAACTGAATAGCAGCATAGATCACCAAATTTGTTTTCAACGTTAAATTAACTTAAAAATTACCGCATTAGTTTATCAAAATAACTTCTATCTATTTTAACATTTGTTATATTAATCACAACCATTATGGAAAAAGGTTTTTAAGTCGTATCTTTGCAGATAATTTAATTTCAACATTGAAAAACAGCACTTTAAAATGTAATAATTTAATTACTCCCTTTTAGATGCTGCTTTAAAGTGGAAAGAAAAAACAAATCCTAAAAACAATGATAAAAGTTTCTGATACAGCCAAAAAGAAAATCATCGATTTAATGACAGATGATGGTTTTGATGCCGCTAGCGACTATGTAAGGGTAGGCGTAAAAAGTGGTGGTTGCTCTGGTTTGTCTTATGATTTGAAATTTGACAAAACCAAAGGTGACGACGATAAAATATTTGTAGACAACGACATAACAATTGCAGTCGAAAAAAAATCATTCCTTTATTTAGCCGGAACAATTCTTGAATTCTCTGGCGGATTAAACGGAAAAGGGTTTGTTTTCAACAATCCAAATGCAAGTAGAACTTGTGGTTGCGGAGAATCATTCTCACTATAAAACAATTATAATGATGGCAAAGCTAAAGCACCCGAAATTGTGCTTTAGTTTTTAAATCTTTCAATATAAAAAAAATGTCAAAATACACTGAAGACGATTTAAAAATCGAACTCGAGAACAAAGAATACGAATACGGTTTTTATACCAATATAGAATCGGAGACGTTTCCTATTGGCTTAAATGAAGACATTGTTCGTGCAATTTCTCTAAAAAAAGAAGAACCGGAATGGATGACCGAATGGCGTATTGAAGCTTTTCGTGCATGGAAAGAAATGATTGAACCGGAATGGGCAAATGTTCATTATACAAAACCGGATTTTCAGGCTATTTCATACTATTCTGCTCCAAAACAAGTAGATCCAAATAAAACTTTAGACGACGTAGATCCCGAACTTTTAGAAATGTACAAAAAGTTAGGAATCTCTGTAGACGAGCAAAAAATGATGAACAATGTCGCAATGGATATTGTTGTCGATTCTGTTTCTGTAGCTACAACGTTCAAAAAAACACTAGCTGAAAAAGGAATTATTTTCTGTCCAATTTCAGAAGCTATAAAAGAGCATCCTGAGTTGGTTCGTAAATATTTAGGAACTGTTGTACCTCAAAAAGACAACTTTTATGCAGCTCTAAACTCTGCTGTTTTCTCTGACGGAAGTTTTTGTTATATTCCAAAAGGCGTTCGTTGCCCAATGGAACTTTCAACTTACTTTAGAATCAATCAGGCAGGAACAGGACAATTCGAAAGAACTTTGGTTATTGCTGATCAAGGAAGTTATGTTTCTTATTTGGAAGGATGTACAGCTCCAAGCCGTGACGAAAATCAATTGCACGCTGCTGTAGTTGAACTAATCGCTTTAGACGATGCTGAAATTAAATATTCTACCGTTCAAAACTGGTTCCCTGGAAACAAAGAAGGAAAAGGTGGTGTATACAACTTCGTAACAAAGAGAGGTTTATGCGAAACTAACGCAAAAATTTCATGGACTCAGGTAGAAACCGGTTCAGCTGTAACATGGAAATATCCATCTTGTGTATTAAAAGGAGACAATTCAGTAGGAGAATTTTATTCAATTGCTGTTACTAATAATTTCCAACAAGCAGATACAGGAACTAAAATGATCCATTTAGGTAAAAACACTAAATCGACTATTATTTCTAAAGGTATCTCTGCTGGTAAATCACAAAATAGTTACCGAGGATTAGTGCAAATTAGTCCGCGTGCTGACAATGCAAGAAACTTTTCGCAATGTGATTCTCTTTTAATGGGTAATAATTGTGGTGCACATACTTTCCCTTATATCGAAAGTAAAAATCCATCAGCAAAAATAGAACACGAAGCAACTACAAGTAAAATTGGAGAAGATCAGGTTTTCTATTGTAACCAAAGAGGTATTCCAACTGAGAAAGCGATTGCCTTAATTGTAAACGGTTTCAGTAAAGATGTATTGAACAAACTGCCAATGGAATTTGCTGTTGAAGCTCAAAAATTATTAGAGATTTCTTTAGAAGGATCTGTAGGTTAATTTGTAAGATGGAAAATAAAAAAGTAATCATTTTAGGTTCATCCAGAAAAAACGGAAACACAACCCGAATTGTGGATGAAATTTCTAAAGAAACCGAAATAGATGTAATTAATTTAAGTGACTACAATATCTCTTATTATGATTACGAAAGCAAAAACAGAGAAGATGATTTTTTTCCTTTAATAAAAGGGATCATCGAAAATTATGACACGCTGATTTTTGCAACGCCAATATACTGGTATAATATGAGTGGAATCATGAAGGTTTTCTTTGATCGTATCTCGGATTTAATCCGAATTGAAAAAGAAACCGGAAGAAAACTTAGAGGAAAAAAAATTGGCGTGATATCAAATTCACACGACAATCAAATTGAAGATAGTTTTTACATTCCGTTCATAAAATCAGCCGATTATTTAGGCCTGGAATATTTAGGACATTCGCATTTTAATGCCAACATCTTAAACCAAACAACAAAAATAGAATTGACATTTATATAAAATAAAAAAACAATGTTATCAATAAAAAACCTCCACGCCTCAATTGGTGATAAAGAGATCCTAAAAGGAATTAATATAGAAGTTAAAGCGGGTGAAGTTCATGCTATCATGGGACCAAACGGTTCTGGTAAAAGTACCCTTTCGGCTGTAATTGCCGGAAATGAAAACTACGAAGTTACAGACGGAGAAGTTTTCCTTGACGGAGAAGATCTTGCTGATTTAGCTCCTGAAGAAAGAGCACATAAAGGTGTTTTCCTTTCATTTCAATATCCTGTAGAAATTCCTGGAGTAAGCGTTACCAACTTCATGAAAACAGCAATTAATGAAACACGTAAAGCAAACGGACAGGAAGAAATGCCAGCTAACGAAATGCTAAAAGTTATTCGTGAGAAATCTGAATTATTAGAAATCGATCGTAAATTTTTATCACGTTCTTTAAACGAAGGTTTCTCTGGTGGTGAGAAAAAAAGAAACGAAATTTTTCAGATGGCAATGCTAGAACCAAAATTAGCTATTCTTGATGAAACTGATTCTGGTCTTGATATCGATGCTTTAAGAATTGTTGCTAATGGTGTAAACAAACTAAAAAGCGAGAAAAACGCAATTATCGTTATCACACACTACCAACGTTTGTTAGATTATATCGTTCCGGATTTCGTTCACGTTTTATACAACGGTAGAATCGTAAAATCAGGAGGAAAAGAATTGGCTTACGAACTGGAAGAAAAAGGATACGACTGGATTAAGGCGGAGAACTAAAAAAGTCTGAAAGTCGCAAGTCATAAAGTCAAAAGTTAGAAATCAGAATAAAATAATGGGTAAGTTTAATTCTTTCGAAGAAATTAATTCTTGGAAAAAATCAAGAATCTTTAACAAAAGAATTTATCTGATTACTGAAAATACTAATTTTCAAAAAGACTTTGATTTTGTTAGACAAATAAGACGAGCATCACTTTCCATATCATCAAATATTGCAGAAGGCTTTGAGAGAAACACAGACAAAGAGTTTATTTACTTTTTATATGTAGCAAAAGCATCAGCAGGAGAAGTTAGATCTCAACTGTATTTAGCATTTGATCTGGGATATATTATTAAAGAAGAATTTGAAATACTTTTAGAATCGGTAACAGAAATATCGAAACTTTTAAGTGGTTTTATTAAATACTTAAGTCAAAAGTCATAAAGTATTTTACTTTAGACTTCAACTTTTGAAGTTTGAAAAAATTGTCGACAATCGTCAGTCTTTCGACTTTCGACCTTCGACTTTAAGACAAAAAAAAACAATGGATTTAAAAGAAAAATTAGTATCGTCTTTTATGGCTTTTGAAGAGCGTGTTGATGTGCATTCAGATTTGCATGACATTCGTACAAATGCCTTAAAAAACTTCGAAAATAAAGGTTTTCCAACCAAGAAAGAAGAAGCCTGGAAATATACATCACTAAACGCCATCTTAAAAAATGACTTTACGGTTTTTCCTAAGCAGGAAAATGCAATTGAATTTAATCAGGTAAAAAAATACTTTTTACATGAAATTGACACCTATAAATTAGTTTTTATTGACGGTGTTTTCAGTTCGCATTTGTCTTCTACAACACACGACGGAATCGATGTTTGCTTAATGTCATCGGCATTGACCAAACCAAAATATAAAATGATTATTGACACCTACTTCAATCAAATTGCAAGTAAAGATGAAAGTTTGACTTCGTTGAATACTGCTTTTGCTTCTGAAGGTGCTTTTATCAATATTCCAAAAAAGAAAGTAGCCGATAAACCTATCGAAATCATGTATTTCTCTACAGGAACGGAAGCTGCTTTAATGGTTCAGCCGAGAAACCTAGTAATCATTGGTGAAAACTCGCATGTTCAGATTATTGAGCGTCACCAAAGTTTGAATGAAAATCCTGTTTTAACCAATTCTGTTACAGAGATTTTTGCTCAAAAACGTGCTATTGTTGATTATTACAAAATTCAAAACGACAACAGCGAAGCGAATTTAATAGACAATACTTACGTTTCACAACAACAAGAAAGTCACGCTTCTGTACATACGTTTTCATTTGGAGGAAACCTTACTCGTAACAACTTAAACTTTTATCACTTTGGTGAAAGATTGACAAGTACGCTTAACGGAATCACAATTTTAAATGACAAACAACACGTTGATCATTATACTTTGGTAAATCACGCAACGCCAAATTGCGAGAGTTTTCAAGATTATAAAGGAATTTTCTCTGATCGCTCAACAGGCGTTTTCAACGGAAAAGTTTTGGTAGAAAAAGAAGCTCAAAAAACAAACGCTTTTCAAAAAAGCAATAACATTTTATTGAGTGATAAAGCAACTATCAACGCAAAACCACAATTAGAAATTTTTGCTGATGATGTAAAATGTTCTCACGGTTGTACGGTTGGACAGCTAGATGAAACAGCAATGTTCTACATGCAGTCACGCGGAATTCCTAAAAAAGAAGCTAAAGCTTTATTGATGTACGCATTCTCAAATGCTGTTATCGAAAGCATCAAAATACCGGAATTAAAACAAAGAATTACTAAAATCATTGCCGTGAAATTAGGTGTGAATTTAGGATTTGATTTGTAGTTAAGTTCTACCTAAAAATTAAAAAGTTCGCAAAGGTTTATATTAATCTTTGCGAACTTTTTCTTTTATATCCAATCAATTTTTGTTGAAATTATTTCTTTACCGAAGCAATAACCTCTTTCAAAAACCCATTAAAATCAAATCCCTGATTATCATCACGCAGTCCCATTCTAACAATTACCATATCCATAGATGGAATAATCGCAACCATTTGACCTTGATATCCGCTGCAATAATACATATCGCGAGGAACATCGGGAAACTTCCCTCCTGCATTTAACCAAAATTGAGCTCCATATTTTCCGTCAGAAGTGTTAGTTGGAGTTGCCGTATATTTTACCCAGTTTTCATCGAGAATTTGCTCTCCATTCCAATTTCCTTTATTTAAATATAGCAAACCAAACTTTGACCAATCCCTTGCTGTTGCCCATCCATACGATGAACCTACAAAAGTTCCTGTCATATCCTGTTCCACAATCATAGAATTCATTCCGATCTTGTCGATTACGGCGCTGTACCAAAAATCAAGATATTCCTGGTGGTTTTTAAATTGTCTTTTTAAAATTAGGGATAATAAATTGGTTGTTCCTGACGAATAATTCCAATGCGTGTTAGGCTTAAATTGAGCAGGTTTATCCAATTGTACTTTTCCCATATCTTCTGCCTGAAAAAGCATCTTGGTCGCATCGCAAATTTTACTGTAATTCTCCTCCCATTCCAAACCAGAATTCATGTGTAATAAATCGTTTATGGTAATATTTTTACGATCATCATTTTGCCATTCAGCAATAGGAGCAGGTTTATAAATGTCTATTTTTCCTTGTTTGGCTAAAACTCCAAAAGCAGAACTTGTAATGCTTTTTGTCATAGACCAACCTAGAATTTTACTGTCTTTATTGAAGTTCTTATCATATTGCTCTGCTATCAATTTGTTTTTATACAAAACCACAACAGCACGTGTTCTTTTTCCTATTCCATCTGTTTTGTCAAAAGCATTGTCAACCGCTTTCTTTAATTTAGTGTAATCAACTGTAGAGAACAACGAATCTTTTGGCTCATTATTTCCAAAAGGAAATGGTAAATTATTCTCTGCTTTTGTTCTTTTAGGAAGTAAATAAGGTTTTGAAATATCAAAATCGTCATTGATTAACGTTGCACCTAAACCTTCTCTATAAACCGCTTTTCGTTCTTTTAATCCATACACAGTTGAAGTTGCAAATTTCCCTGCCTCATCGACAGCATTCGATGCCAGATCAATCATTTTAATATCATTGTCCGTTTTTTCAATTAACGCTACAGGGCGATTATCTAAAAAATGCCCAGACGCAACACTCTTTGCAGAGAAACCGGAAATCAAATCTAATTTGGGATACGTCGTAAATCCGAAGTATAAAAATGCAACAACTAAAACAAGAACAAGTAATTTTAGAATTTTTTTCATAGACCTAAAAGTTATTTTTACTGCAAGATAATTAATTTATCCTCACGATATTATAAGGCAATTTAGAATTAAAACCCACATAATTCATGAAAGGGATTTAAATAGTATCAAATCAATATTTAATCAGTCAATTGATGGTACTATAAAAGGAAATTATAGAATAGCAACATAAAACAATTTTGTTTTAGTACTTTTGTAAATAGATTTTTTCTAAATAAGACATGCTAGATATCCAAAAAATAAGATCCGATTTCCCGATACTTTCACAAAAGGTAAATGGAAAACCTTTAATATATTTCGACAATGGTGCTACTTCGCAAAAACCACAAATTGTGATTGATGCCGAAGTAAAATATTATCAGGAAATAAATGCCAACATTCATCGTGGTGTTCACACATTGAGCCAATTAGCGACTGATGCTTACGAGATTTCCCGTGGCAAAGTGCAAGAACATATTAATGCAAAGTTTGCTCATGAAGTACTTTTTACTTCAGGAACAACACACGGAATTAATTTAGTGACCAATGGTTTTGCTTCTATCTTAAAAACAGGTGACGAAGTAATCGTTTCTTCGCTGGAACATCACAGCAATATTGTTCCTTGGCAAATGTTATGTGAAAAAACGGGAGCAACTTTAAAAGTAATTCCAATTAACGAAAACGGAGAATTGATTATAGAAGCTTTTGATGCACTATTATCAGAACGCACTAAAGTTGTAACGGTAAATCATATTTCGAACGCCTTAGGAATTATTAATCCTATAAAATACATTATTGACAAAGCTCATGCTGTTGGTGCTGCTGTTTTAATTGACGGTGCGCAGGCTGTTCCGCATTTAAAACCGGATGTTCAGGATCTAGATTGTGATTTCTACGCCTTTTCAGGACATAAAATGTGTGGTCCAACCGGAACCGGAATTTTATATGGAAAAGAAGCCTGGCTAAATAAATTACCGCCTTATCAAGGTGGAGGTGAAATGATTAAGGAAGTTACTTTCGAGAAAACGACTTATGCTGATTTGCCTCATAAATTTGAAGCCGGAACGCCAAATATTGCAGGGGGAATTGTTTTAGGAACCGCAATTGACTATTTAAACAATGTTGGTTTTGACAATATTCAGCAATACGAAAACGAATTATTAGCACACGCTACAAAACGCTTGTTAGAAATTGAAGGATTAAAAATTTACGGAACCGGAAAAAATAAGGCATCTGTTATTTCGTTTAATATTGATGGAATTCATCCTTACGACATTGGTTCTATTATCGATAAACTGGGAATTGCTGTTCGCACAGGACATCATTGTGCGCAGCCTATTATGAATTTCTTTTGCATCCCGGGAACTATCCGTGCCTCTTTTTCTTTTTATAATACAATAGAAGAAATTGACCAAATGGTTGAAGCGGTGAAAAAAGCACAAACTATGTTAAGCTAAAAAATATCTTATGAAAATATTCTCATTACTGCTTTTAACGATTTTTATTGGATCTGGCTGCTCAAGCCAAAAGAAGACAGATATGTCAGGAACACAAATTGAATATTCAGCTACTTCAAGAGGTTACTACAAAAAAGTAGTTGTTGAAAATCAGACTGCTTCTGTTGTAAACGCTCGAAATGAAGAAGCTGTAACAATCAAAATTGATGAAGCGAAATGGAAAAAAATTGTAGCCGAATTTGAAAAAATAAATCTGGACAGTATTTCAACCCTGAAAGGGCCAACAGAAAAACGTTTTTACGATGGTGCTGCAATTGGAAACTTAAAAGTTATTCAGAATCAGAAAACGTATGAAACGAATGGCTTTGACAATGGATTTCCTCCAAAGAAAATTGAAAAACTGGTCAATTTACTAGTTGATTTTATGAAAGAATAATTATGACAATAAAAGAAATACAAAACGAAATAATAGACGAATTTTCGATGTTCGACGATTGGATGCAACGTTATGAATATATCATTGAATTAGGAAAAAGTCTTCCGTTAATAAAAGAAGAATACAAAACTGACGAAAACCTAATTAAAGGATGTCAGTCAAAAGTATGGTTGCAAGGTGATCAGAACGATGATAAAATTGTTTTTACTGCTGATAGCGATGCTATATTAACAAAAGGAATTATTGCTATTTTGATTCGTACATTCTCTAATCAAAAAGCAACGGATATCTTAAATGCTGACGTTGATTTTATCGATGAAATTGGATTAAAAGAGCATTTATCAGCTACACGTGCCAATGGTTTGGTTTCGATGATTAAAAACATCAAAATGTATGCTTTGGCATTTGACACAAAAAACAAAAATTAAATTATTTAGTATAAAATCTTATAGAAATTATACTCTTTAAATAAAAAAATCTACTCTCACTTTTACAGTGACAAAAACAAAATTATGGCACAAGAAATAGACACAAACGAATTAGGAGAATCTATCGTAAAAATTTTAAAGAGCATTTACGATCCGGAGATTCCTGTTGATATTTATGAATTAGGATTGATTTATGACGTAATGGTTAACACTGATTACGAAGTAAAAATTTTAATGACGCTAACATCTCCAAACTGCCCGGTTGCCGAAAGTTTACCAAGAGAGGTAGAAGAAAAAGTAAAAACAATCGAAAACATTAAAGATGTTGAAGTTGAAATTACTTTCGATCCGCCTTGGAGCAAAGATTTAATGAGCGAAGAAGCAAAATTAGAATTAGGAATGCTTTAATATTTGTTTCAGGTTTAAAGTTTCAGGTTTCGCGAATTGAATCGAAAACTTTACTCAACAGTGAAGCAAACTTGAAACTTTAAACGTGAAACCATTTTTCATCATGGAAGAAATAATCAATAAAGTTGCCAATAGTGCCTTAGAAGTTTTTGATTTAGAAGATTACTATCCGAAAGGAATGCGTGTGCAAATTGATATCGTGCAATGGCTTTTGGAAGGTTTTTTGCTCAGAGAAAAAGACTTTAGAGAACACCTTAAAAATCACGATTGGTCGCAATACCAAGATCAGTATGTTGCTATAAATTGCAGCACAGACGCTATTGTCCCTACCTGGGCTTCTATTTTGGTTGCCGTTCATGTAGCTCCTTACGCCAAAAAAACGGTCAACGGAACGATTGAAGATCTGGATGCCAGTTTATACGAAGGGATTTTAAGTACAATTGACTACACCGCCTATCAAGACAAACCTGTTATCGTAAAGGGCTGTTCCAGAAAACCAGTTCCTATGCGAGCTTATATTTTAGCTGCCGCTTATTTACAGCCATTCGCAAGAAGTATTATGTACGGAGAAGCTTGTTCTGCAGTACCTTTATACAAACAACCCAAGAAATAAGACGTTTTTACCGTTCATTAAAGCGAAACAACTTAATGGTTTTTAGTATATTTGTCTTACAACGATAAATTATACACCATGAAAAATGTAGCGCTATTACTCTTCATTTTATTGAATTTTACTTTTGTAAAAGCACAAAACACTGAAAAAGAACTCATTAAGAACACTGAAAAAGCTGTCAAAATATTAAATGATACTATTGAAGGCGAAGGCTGGAAAACAAAAGGAAATTTATCTCTTTTATTGAATCAATCGAGCTTCAACAACTGGCTTGCGGGTGGAGAAGATAGTTTTTCAGGAACTCTGGGTATCAATTATGACTTCAATTACAAAAGAGATGATTTGACCTGGGACAACAAAATTCTGGCTTCTTATGGTCTTTTACAAACCAAAAACACTGATTTTAGTAAAAAGACTGATGACCGTTTAGAAGTAAATTCTATTCTTGGAAAAAGAGCTTTTGGCCAATGGTATTACTCTTATTTTCTAAATTTCAGAACACAATTCTCAACTGGTTACATCTACGGAAAAGATACTAACGGAAGAGAAATCAGAACAGAAAATACTGCTTTCATGTCTCCGGGATATCTAACAACGGGTCCTGGTATTTACTGGACAAAAGATGAAAACTTAAAAATCAACTTTGCTCCTTTAACTTCAAAACTAACTTTTGTTGATAAAGCTTATACTACAGGATTAAGTCCACTTAATGGTTTACCTTATGTTGACGGTTCTTATTTTGGTGTTGATGCCAATAAATCGATGCGTTATGAATTAGGTTTCTATTCTTCTGTGTACTACAAACTTGCTATTATGACCAATGTAACTGCAGAAAACACTTTGAACCTTTACAGCAACTATTTAGAAGATCCGCAAAATGTAGATATCGATTACTCGTTAAATATTATCATGAAAGTAAACAAGTTTCTATCGGCTAATTTAGCATTTCAGGCTATTTATGATGATAATGCTTATCGTGGCTTTCAGACCAGACAGGTTTTTGG
Organism: Flavobacterium hercynium; assembly: GCF_002217285.1. Taxonomy (GTDB): domain Bacteria; phylum Bacteroidota; class Bacteroidia; order Flavobacteriales; family Flavobacteriaceae; genus Flavobacterium; species Flavobacterium hercynium. The sequence goes on from NZ_MUGW01000071.1 coordinate 29,707, forward strand.
AATGGGAATTAATTTTGGGTTCTAAATCTTAAAACATAAAAAAAATGGCTTTTGAAAATTTTCAAAAGCCATTTTTTTTTATTCCTCTTCTTTTTCGATTGCATCTTTGTAATCAGGATACAAAAACTTATTATATGGGAATCTGGTGATATGAATCTGACGAACTGCTTCGTAGACGATTTCTCGAAATTCCTCAAAATTTTCTTTTTGCGTTGCCGAAATAAACAATGCATTATCTTGTCCTACATTACTCATCCAGGTCTGTTTCCATTCCTCAAGTGTGTAATGTCTTCTGGTTTTTTCGGTAATTAAATCATCCTCATCGATTGTTAAATGCTTGTAGGCGTCAATTTTGTTGAAAACCATAATCGTTGGTTTGTCATTACTTTTGATTTCTAACAATGTTTGATTTACAGACTCGATATGATCTTCAAAATCAGCATGCGAAATATCTACAACGTGCAATAATAAATCGGCTTCGCGTACCTCATCAAGAGTACTTTTAAAGGAATCTACTAATTGTGTTGGCAGCTTACGAATAAATCCTACGGTATCAGAAAGTAAAAAGGGCAGGTTTTTGATCACCACTTTTCGAACTGTTGTGTCTAATGTTGCAAATAATTTATTTTCAACAAAAACATCACTTTTACCAATCGCATTCATCAAAGTCGACTTTCCAACGTTCGTGTACCCAACTAAGGCAACACGCACCATCGCGCCACGATTACTACGCTGAATACTCATTTGTTTATCGATCGTCTTGATTTTATCTTTTAGCAACGAAATACGGTCACGAACAATACGTCTGTCTGTTTCGATCTCTGTTTCACCAGGACCGCGCATTCCAATTCCCCCTTTTTGACGCTCAAGGTGTGTCCATAAACCGGAAAGTCTCGGCAATAAGTATTGACATTGCGCCAATTCTACCTGGGTTCTTGCGTATGAGGTTTCTGCTCTTTGTGCAAAAATGTCCAGAATTAAGTTTGTTCTGTCCAGAATTTTACAATCTATAATTTTGGAAATATTTTTTTGTTGAGATGGCGACAATTCATCATCAAAAATTAAGGTTGATATGTCGTTTTCTTTTACAAAAAGATTAATTTCTTCTATTTTTCCTGTTCCAACAAAAGTCTTTGGATTAGGGCGTTCCATTTTTTGCGAAAAGCGTTTTATAACCTGACCACCGGCCGTAAAGGTTAAAAACTCCAATTCGTCCAGATATTCGTTTAGTTTCTCTTCACTTTGATTTTGAGTTACAATACCAACAATGGCTGTTTTTTCAAAATTTATAACTTCTTTTTCTAACATAGCTTTGAATAAGCGACAAATTTAATGATTTGTGAGACATTAATACTTATAGAATTTTCTTTTTAAGTTTTAATTCACTTTAAAAAAACAAAACCATTTAGAAATTAAGTTCATTAAGGGTTTATTCTCAACGAAGCTCAACTTTTAAATGGTTTAAATTTTAAACTAAAAAATAATGTTTACTCGTAGATAAACGTTTTTTCTGTTTTTACAATTCCGTTTTCTTCCAATTGAGAGCAAGAAATAGGATAGTTTAATTTATTGTATTTGTATTTTTTGCTGATTCCTACCAAAACAGTAGACGAAGGGCTAAAATTTGTTTCGTTATTGTATGATATCGATTCAAATGCAAATTCGTCTTCATGATATGAAATCATTGGTACAATTACTTTATAATTGTCTCCAAATAAGTTTTGAACGATTAAAGCATCTACTGATTTTTTATCATCAAATGTAAAAGTTTTAGAAATCTTATCTCCTACCAATCCTCTATGTCTTACCACATTATCATTGGAATAAGCATATTCGATTTTACCATTAATTTGCTTGTTTTTGTCTCTTGAAGTACGTCTTACAATAATACCGTTTTCAACAATGTACTCAATATCTTCAACGATATTTTGGTGATTGGTACTTTTCTTTGTAATTACTTTTACTCTTGCTCCTTCGTAAGTAAATGTTACCGTTTTAATGATGTAATCATTACCTTCATGATATTTTTTAACTAATTTGGTAATGTTAAAATTTGGGTCATAAGTGTAATTCACCACTTCCTTCCATTCACTTCCTGTTTTTTCTTTAACGGTCATATCTAACAAACCGCTTTTATTGTAAAAAAACTTTTGAATAACATCTGAAGTAGTAATGGTTTGTATTTTTCCATCTTTAAAAACAACAGATTTATTTACAATTTCGCCGTCTTTGTAGTTTTGATAATTTGTCTTAACGATATTAATCTGTTTTAGTCTTACAGGTACATCCTGATCCTGACTTTGTACTAAGCATGATACCATCATCATGATGGCAATAAAATAGGTTCTCATAAAAAAATTCGTTTTATTTGGGATCGCCAAAATACAAACTTTTATTAAAATTTAGTAGTATTTAAGGACATTATTGCACATTTTTGATTTATTCAAGTCAAAACACCATTTTAATTCACTTTATCAAAAAATATCTGTTTCTTTTTGTCAATTTTCTTCCTGAATGTTCAAATACAATGCAGTAATCGTTTAATATAAATTAAAACACTGTATAACAAACAGTTAGTCTTTTATTGTTTCTCACCATTAATTCTAATATCATCAACCATAAAGCTGCCATTTAAAGTTTTGTCTTTTCCGGATCCAATATATTTAAAAGCAATATTAATTTTTCCTGAATAAGAGGATAAATCTATACCGCCGGAACTTATAAACTCTCTCGTTGGAGTTAATAAGGTGGGTAATTTAGCTTCTAATTTTGTCCAATTAGCCTTTTGAAGATTTGCTCCGTCAAAATCAGATGATACATACACTTCCATTGTATTTAATTTCGAATCTATCTTTAAATCATGTTGTGCACTTCTAAAAGACAACATCGTATTTTTATAACCTGTTATATCAATTTTGGGCGAAATCAGCCAGGCGACATTCTCTGCTGCCGTTGTACTGGTGGTATTAAACTCTGCAAAACCATTTCCGGCATAGACCATACTTTTCCACAACTTGGTTGCTTTCTCTACAACATTACTCCAGCCGGGAAGGGCAAAATTTACATTATGGGTAACCGATTGAAAATCTTCTGAAAACAACGGAATGGTTCTGCTTCCTCCCATTTGAACATCCTCTTCTGAGCGTATCACCAATTGATAATCTGAACCATATTTTGTTATTACACCACGAACACTTCCTCTACCTTCTGGAACTACATTATTTGCAAAATCGGAATAGGCGCTTGTTCTAAAAATAATCTGATTTCCTGTTTTATCAATCAGATACCAATTGGTTGAACCTCCAACATTATTTGATTCTTCAAAATAATGGCGACCTAAGGCTGCTTCTGTAAACTGAACTCCTGACAATTCTACCAAAGTATTAATCCTTTCCTCTTTTAATGCTTCTTCAATAGAAATAAATTGTACCAATTTGCTTTCCTCTATTACAGTGCAAGAAGCATTCAGAACATTTTTATAATCATTTTTTGACACTCTTCCTATTGTCGGATTTGCGGCATTACTTACTTGTAAACTCCCTACTCGTAACCCGCCATGATAGATATCGGTAAATTGATTTTTTAGTTTTATGTACACTTTCATGCCTACTTTAAAATCGATATAGGAATTAGAAACATCGACCGCGATGCTAAATCCCGTTGGTACAGTTGTTTCTGTTGCTATTGTCTGAAAAGAAATTGTCTTGAAAAAATTACCTCCTTCATCACTCGACACAACATAAGCTTCGATTATATCATCAAAGCTATACGGTGTAACAACCGCATTGGCTCTTTCTTTGACCCTTTCAACGGTTTGATTAACAACTATAACAGGTTGCGTACATTCTATCTTAGGAATTTGTACCTCACTGCTGCAACTATTAAAAAACAATAGTATCGTTATAAAAAATGAAATTAAAACATTGTTTTTCATGATTGTATCCTTTTAAATTTTATAAACTGACGTTTAGATTTAGGAAATAGGTTCTTCCGTATCCGTAAAAATACTTTGGACCAAAAGCTGGAGTTCCGCTTGAAATATCCTGATTAAGTGCTCTAAAGTTGGCATTTCGGGCTTGTTCAAAACCACCTGTTTTATACGTAACATCAAATACATTATTTACACTTGCGAAAAAACCAATGTATTTACTTTTCGTTCTCCAGGATTTCCCTCCTGTAATATTGAGTAATGAAACAGCATCGAATTTTTCTTGTTTCAGCAATGCTGCTGCACGCTGTTCTGTTGCTTCGGGAAAAATAAGACCACTTACCGGATTTCTATAGAACTGCTCCGTTCTTGCAATAGGAGATACGTCAATGTAGTTATCAGTGAGATAATTAATATTAGCAGCCAGCCACCAATATTTCGGATCTCTGTATTCTAATCCAGATGAGTACGCTTGTTGTGGCATGCCAGGCTGTTTGTAATTCCGGAGATAGGATTTTCCAAAATCAAAAGTCGATTTTGCATCACCACGCGCAGCATTTGCATCATTTGTTATTGAAACATTGGGATCGCTGCTGTAATTGTAATTGCCATAAGCAGCAGCAAAGGTTGCTTTTAAGGTGGAAGTTAATTGATATTCGAAACTAAGTTCTAATCCTGCATTTTTCTTATCTAGCTTTGTCAAGGTCTGACTAACGAAAGCATCTGTACTGGCATAATTTGCGCCTCTGTCAAAAATACCTTCGGCATAGAAAAAGGAAGTTCTGGTAGTATTTTTTATCAGCGCGTAATAAGCTGTAGTTCTGATTTTAAGTTTTGGTGAACGAAAAACATAATTAACATCTGCAGTACTACAATTTTCATTTTCCAGTCCATCGACAATCGTATTATTCAAACGGGAATTAGAAAAAGTATTTCGAAGGGTTGGTGCTCTTGTTTGATACATTCCGTTAAAAAATAACCATTGCTGTCCTGAAACTTTAAAGGTAAAACCGCCTTTGAAACCAAAATTCTCAAACTTTACCAGCTCACTTTTGCCAAGAGAACTATTTGGATAAATTCCATTTTGGTACAATCCTTCTCTTTGATAATTGGTTCGTGAATACGATTCTGCTACAAAAAACTGAACCTTTTTATAATCAAATTTAAACTGAGTAAATGCCTCAGTTGCAGTTGACAGAAAATTAAAATTATAGCCGTAAATATCTCCTGTTTTAACTTGTCTGTTGGGATGCTGCAAATCCGATTGCGATTGATTTCCTCTATAAAATACATCCCGATCTTCAAAATACGCTCCACCCAATAAATCTAAAAGGTATTGAAACTGATGTGATTTTAAAGTTCTAAACGTTATACCGCTATCTAAAGCGATATTATCTGTTAAAACAACATTCAAATTTGTGTTTACAGCAAAGGTTTTATCATCTGTTCGGTCTTCGTATAAAACATAATGACTTTGTGCCGGTTGATAAGCTGTAATTTGTCCGTTAGAATTTGTAGTTGGTGTTTGATTGGTGCGATACATTTCATCCCAGTCAATTTGAGAGTTGGCTAAAAAGAATGCTTCAGTTTTTTGAGCGCTTTCGAAGTCGGGAGCAAAATTTCCCGCAAACTCACCTTTGTCTTTTTCGTAAAGAGAGCTAAAATAACTTGGAAGTTTTCGATAGTAAACAGGATCGGGGCTTTCTGCTTTTTGATAATCAATATTACTATTTCCTATTTTCCCAAACTGATACATTGTTCCGGAATTTAAGGAGGCAATTTCATTTATTTTGTAGTAATGATTAAGCATTAGCAAAGGTTCTTCAACATTTTTTACTCTTGCATTTCGCTTTTTACCGTTTTGAAATCCCCAATACGAATTATAATTTACATTTGTAAACTCTTTGATTTCATTGGTATTAGGTGAATTTTTACCGCGGGAATTTGGCGTATAGAATCCTGTAAAATTTAGGGTATGATTTTCATTTAGTTTCTTTTCAACAGCGATAAAAAAAGAGTTGGCATCAAAATTAGTTCCTTCAAAAAAACCTTCATTTCCAATTCTTTTTCCTGCCGAAATCACATAAGACCAGCCTAAAGAATTCATTCCGGAAGCATACGTTGCAATAGCGCGCCAATTATAAGCTGTATTACTTGCTGAAAACGAAACTTTGCTTCCTTTTCGATAAGTAGAAGCTTGTGTCAAAATTTGCTGCGTTCCTAAAATGCCGCCAAAAGTATAATTTGAAGCAGCGGCACCCATAGAAAATTCCTGATTGCGCAACACATCATTTAAACCTCCCCAATTGCTCCATTGCGGTCGTCCATCATACACTTTATTCATCAGTAAGCCATTGAGCATCATGGTTCCGTTTTCACTATCTAAACCACGAATTCTGAATTTTGCCTGTCCCCAATTGAATGCGGAAGCTTGCATAAAAGCATCTTTTGACGATTGTAAAAGTCCTGAAGTCATTTCAGAAGAACTATTATCATCTGACAAATCACTTTCGGATATCGTAATTAAATTAGCAGCAACCTCATCTAAAAAACGATCTTCCAGTTGTAGTATACCGAGATCAAGCGACTGCCCAGGCTTTGGATTTAGTTTTAAAAGCATGTCTTTGTAACCCTGACTATGCAAAAGCAACAATTGTTCTCCTGCTACTACAAAATGCAGGGTAAAGTTTCCTTTCGATGATGTGAGTTGTGTTATGGCAGTATTTTGAATACTCACTACAACATTTTCAAGAGGGTTTTGCGTTTTGGCATCAACAACAATTCCTGAAATGATTGTTTCCTGTTGAGCAAACACAAAAGTAAAACGCAATAAAATAAAAAAGATCAAGTACTTTTTTTTCATGAAGAACCAATTTTTTGAGAAATAGTTTTAATTATTTCATTCAAAAGATCAAATTGGTTTCAGGAAATGGTTTTCTTCGGTTTCAAAGATAAAATAAAAATACAAAAACGTACTTTTTTTATGTTTTTATTCCGCTGTTGTTCTGATTTTAGAGACCATGAAGGCAATTAAAACACCAAAAATGCCAATAAAAGCAAATGAAAACTGAAGTCCGAAGTTCTCCGCAATATGTCCAATTACCGGAGGCCCCATTAAAAACCCAAGGAAACTAACGCTGGAAACTATCGTTAATGCTTCACCCGGTGGCACTGTTGGATTTTTTCCTGCCATACTATAAACGGTTGGAACAATAGAAGCAACTCCTAAACCAACCATCATAAAAGCAATTGTACACGGAATAATATAAGGTAAAAATACTGCTGTAAATAATCCTGTAGAGATCATAACACCGCTAATTTGCATAACACGTTCGCGACCAAATTTATTAATCATTCCGTCGCCCAAAAATCGTCCGCTTGCCATCATAATCATAAAAGATGTATAACCTAGAATTACTAAAGGTCCCGGTGCTTGTACAACATCTTTAAAATAAACACCGCTCCAGTCAAACATAACGCCTTCGCTCGCCATGCTGCAAAAACCAATTACACCAAGCCATAGCAATGATTTGTCCGGTTTTACAAAAAGCTTTTTCTTTTCTGTACTTTTATTCTTGATTTTTTCTTTGGCTTTGACCAAAAATTTAAAGTTAAAAACAACCATAAGAATTACGACAGCTCCAACAATCAAAAAGTGATGTAGTGGGCTTAAATTCAATGTAAGCATTCCCAATCCTACGAGAGCACCTGTAAATCCGGCAAAACTCCACATCCCGTGAAAAGACGACATTATGGTTTTTCTAAAAAGTACTTCGGTATAAACACCTTGTGTATTGACTGCGATATTAGCTAAGTTTCCAAAAACACCAAACAAAAACAATCCTAATGATAATTGCAAAGCGGTAGTAGCTAATCCTAAGTTGGCTAAACACAATACATACATAATTAGAGAGAAAATCAAGATACGGTGACTTCCAAATTTGGTTACCATTTTGCCTGAAAATGGCATTACAATTAGTTGCCCCATTGGCAATGCAAAGAGTATCGATCCTAAATCTCCTTCTGTTAAATGCAAAGCGGTTTTAATATCCGGAATTCGGCTTGCCCATGTTGCAAAACTCAAACCCATACCAAAATAAAACATACCGACAGCTACGCGAATTCGATTTAAATAAGAGGTTTTTGCTTCTCTAAATACTTTCTTGATTTTTCCTTTGGTTTGGAAAAGTGATAATGGGTTAAAATCGATCAAAGTGTGTACAATTTTGGGTTTGCTATTATAAAAGTAGTAAAAAGCTAATTCATAGACTATAGAATCTAATTTGTTCTCAATTTATAACGTTATATGTTTATAAATTGTCATTAGAATAGTAAGGATTTTAGTCTGTTCCTCTATTTTTTAACACATAGAAATAATGCTTTCTCTTTTGTAAAACTATATTTCTATGTGTTAAAAACAGATTAATATTTTTCTACAAATTAATTACAGTTCGTTGTGCATTACTTGCAATGGCAGCTTCAATAATCTGCATGACTTTTACACCATCTTGTGCTGTAACGGGTTCTGTTTTGTTATTGACAATGGAATCATGTACACCATCAAAAAACGAAAAATAATTTCCCTGAAGAGTTGGTACTTTTTCACGTATTTGCTTTCCGTCGATTTCGGTATGCAAAAGTCCCTGCAATGTTTCCAACTCTGTACCCCAATCTTCCAGATTTGGTTTATTTCCAAGTTTAAGCTCATCTTCTTGAACATCTCCACGTGGCTTAAGAAACGATCCTTTTTTACCATGAATGGTGTAAGCAGGATTGGCTTCGCGAACAAAAAAACCAGCTTTTAAGCGAACTCTGAAATCTTCATAAATCAACAATATATCCATCCAGTCATCTACAAGCGAGTTTTCTCTGGTGTATCGGATATCTCCAAAAATAGATTTTGGCGATCCAAATAAATGTACTGCCTGATCGATTAAGTGAGGTCCAAGATCTTTGACGATTCCCGCTCCATCATTTGCGGTTTCTTTATGTGCTTTTACGCTCAATAACGGATTATACCTATCATAGTGAAATTCAGCTTCGACTAAATCGCCCAAAACTCTGTCTTTTATGATCTTTTGAACTGTTTTAAAATCACTGTCCCATCTTCTGTTCTGAAAAACGGCTAATTTTAATCCTTTTTCCTTTGCAATTGCTGCTAACTCTTCTGCTTCTGCAACGGTTGTTGTAAAAGCTTTTTCAACCACAGCATGTTTTCCTGCTAATAGTACCTTTTTGGCATATTCATAATGTGTTCCTACCGGCGTATTTACAATTACCAGATCAACATCATCTTGCAATAATTCCTCAATCGTTGCATAACTTTTTACGTTTGGATAATCTACCTGAATAAGTTTTTTACTTCTTTCCCAAGATCCTAATAATTCAAATCCTGAATGAATATCTAAAAACGGAGCGTGAAAAACTTTTCCTGACATTCCGTATGATAATAACGCTGTTTTTATTTTTTGCATTTTGTATGATATTTTTACAATTAAGTTCAAACATTTATTTTTTCTAACCATTAAGATATTAAGGTTATTAAGCAGTATAACTTAATTTATCTTAATCTCTTAATGGTACAAATTAAAAAACTTATGTTTTTTTAATTCACCTATATTTATCTCGTTTTAGCTCTTTCGTATTGTTTTGGCCATTGAATATCTTCGTTCAATTCTCTGGCAAAATCCAGCGGAAGATTCGGATTTCTAAGTGATTCTCTGGCAAATAAAACTAAATCCGCTTCTTGATTCTGCAAAATAGCTTCAGCTTGTTGTGCCTCGGTAATTAAACCTACTGCACCGGTTAGAATTGAGGCTTCTTTTTTAACTTTTGCTGCAAAAGGCACCTGATAATTTGGTTTTAAATCAATTTTTTGATGTGATACCAATCCCCCAGACGAAACATCGATTAAATCAACTCCTTTTGCTTTTAAAATAGCCGAAAGTTGTACTGATTCTTCTGGATTCCATCCTCCTTCTGCCCAATCTGTTGCTGAAATTCGAACAAACAAAGGTAAGTCTGAAGGCCATTCTGACTTAACAGCATCCAGAATTTCTAAAGTAAAACGGATTCTGTTTTCAAAACTTCCTCCATATTCATCAGTTCTCGTATTTGTAAGTGGTGATAAAAACTGGTGCAGCAAATAACCGTGTGCTGCATGAACTTCTAAAACCTGAAAACCTGCTTCGACAGCTCTTCTTGTTGCGGCTTTAAAATCTGAAATCACTTTCTGAATTCCGTTTTGATCTAATGCTTCCGGAAGATACGGTTCATTTTCATGATACGGAATAGCACTTGGCGCTACAGTTTGCCAGCCAATATTTGAAATATCTAATTTTTTGTTTCCCAGCCAAGGCGATGAAACGCTTGCTTTTCGTCCTGCATGCGCTAACTGAATTCCTGGAACTACGTTTTGCGAAACGATAAATTCGTTGATGGTTTTTAATTTTTCAATATGTTCGTCTTTCCAGATTCCTAAATCATCAGGAGAAATTCTGGCTTCCGGAGAAACTGCTGTTGCTTCCTGAATGATTAAACCAACTCCTCCGCTGGCACGGCTCCCCAGATGAACCAAATGCCAATCGTTTGCAAATCCATCGTTTGCAGAATATTGACACATAGGAGAAATAACAATTCTGTTTTTTAGTGTAATTTTTTTTATCGTAAGTGGAGAAAATAATAATGAAGCCATAAGGTGTAACTTTTTATGATTTATGCTATCAATTGCGTGCAATAGCATTTAGAAAAGTAAAGTTAAAGCTTCTTTGTAAAAAGAAAAATCGAAACGTTTAATTATTAACAAACATTTAAATCAATAACTCTCTCTCACTTCTATTGTAAAAATAATTCTTTCTCAATCTCTGAAAATTCACTTTTACCAAACTCAAAAAGGTTTTTATTTTTTAGCAGAAAAATTTTATCACAGTCTTTATAGAGAATTTCTAAAATGTGCGACGAAATAAAAATAATACTAGTTTTCGAGAGTTCCCTAATATAATTCATTAATAGATAGTTTGCTTCTAAATCAAGTCCATTGAAGGGTTCGTCTAAAATATAAATTGTAAATTCTTTTTGAAAAACAGCATTGAGATACGTTTTCTTTTTCATCCCTGTAGAAAACTCCCGTATTAACTGATTGTGCGGAATTTCAAATATTTGATCTGATTTATTTATTTTTACATCAAGCAAGTTAGCATAGAAATCATAAAATTCATCTGCAGTAAGTTCTTCATAAATTGAAGGTTCTGTTGGAACCCAGCCCACATTTTGAAGTACCGTTTTCTCTCCATTAACTGAGCAGTTTCCGGTAAACTTCTCTAAATCCAAAATACATTTAAAGAGCGTGGTTTTGCCCTGACCGTTTTTACCAATAACACCATAAATTCCAAATTGATCAATATTAATATTGATGTTTTCTAAAACTAATTTGTCTTTATACTTTTTCTGTTCAATGGTTAATTTTAGCATGTTTTTAATTCATTTATAGTTTTAATGGCTTTTTTGTACATAAAAGGTACCGCTAATAATGGAACTCCAAATAACAGTATACTTGATGCAATAAAAAAGATGAATAGAATTTGCTGTAAAAGATTATTTTTGAAATAAATATATCTAAACATCAGATTTAAAAGAGGAATGATAAATATAAAAACAATAAACAACATTTTCTCCCACATGTATAGAAAACACAATAGTATTAGAATTGGAGACACCAAATAGGCAGTATTAATAACTGAATTTCTAAACTGATACAGTAAATATTTTTCTGCACTAAAAGTATTGTATTTTATTTCTTCTATTTTTTCCCGCTCAAAAGATGGAGTACATGCTATTATACACAAACCTAAAAAAACCGCATACAACAGGTTCTGATTTTTACTGTTTTCTGCCATAAAAACTAAAACAAGTAATAAAGGCAGCATATATATAAGTCTATATTTTCTAAACGAAATATGCCAATAAATATTGAATGTGTTGAATGGGTATTTGATTACTTTCAGATTAAAGCCTGAAAGATTAATTAGAAGCAACTTCACCATCCAAATTGCAATAATAAAAACAAATTCTTTTTTTAATAACAACACCACATAAAACGGAAATGAATAAATAAAGTATTCTGTAAATAGTATGACTTTGTAGTTCTTTTTCATTTTTAAAAGTTCTAAATCTGACCTTTGTAAATGATAAACTAGTATGTCAAGAAAAAGTAAAGGAACATAACTACCTAAAAACTCATAATTTTTATAAAATAAAATTGCACTGACAAAATAGAGAAGTATTATTAAAATCATTGCCAAATAATCACCTTTAGCAACTAATTTTCTAAATCGAATTACAAACAAATAATACAAAATTGTCATCAAATTTTTTTTACAAAAATATAATAATTACAGTTATAAGTTTCAGGTGCAGGATACAAGAATTAGCGGTATAAATCCTCCTTCTATTTCCTGAGCATTCAACTCAACTAAATCTAATTTATCTAAAATCATAATTTTTTATACAAGATTCTGTTTACTCCACAAATTATAATACTCGCCTCTTTGCTCTAATAAATCGAAATGACTTCCTGATTCTACAATACTGCCGTCTTTCATCACCAAGATCATATCAGCATTGGCAATGGTACTTAATCTATGTGCGATTACAATTATTGTTTTTCCCTGAGATTTAAAATTATCGATCACATCTTTTACCACTTTCTCCGAATGTGTATCTAAGGCTGATGTTGCTTCATCCATTAATAATATTTCCGGATCCTTATACAAAGCTCTGGCAACGGCAACTCGCTGTTTTTGTCCACCTGAAAGCATCGTTCCGTTTTCGCCTATTTGAGTTTCAAAACCATTTGGTAATTTCTCTGCGAATTCTGTAATGCCTAATTGTTTTGACAAGTCCAAAACGCGTTGCACATTAGGAAAAGAATCTCCTAATGCAATGTTTTCTATAATACTGCCTGAAAATAAATTAAGCTGCTGCGGAATCACGCCAACAAATTTTCTTAGACTTTGATAATGGATAAACTGTGTGTCGTACTCTCCGATAAAAATTTTCCCTTCTTTAATTGGATATAAATTTTGAAGAAGCGAAATCAACGTTGTTTTTCCACTGCCACTTTCTCCTACAATTGCTGTTGTCTGATGTTTTTTAAATATGGCATTAAAGTTTTTAAATACCTCAACTCGTGATCCATAACAAAAAGAAACATTTTCGAATTTTATATCTCCAAGATTTTCCGGTTGTAATTCGATTTTGTTCTCTGTTTCTTCTCTTTCTAAGTCCATAATTTCGAAGAGTCGATCAGCCGCAATTAAGGCACTTTGCGCTGTTTTATTCATCCCGATTAAAGAAGAAACAGGCGAAGTAAAATAACTTATTAAGGAATAAAACGAGAACAATTCTCCTGGTGTAATTGTTCTGTCTATTACATAACCGGATCCTATCCACATTAAAATTACAGTAAAAATAGAAGCTAAAAACTGTGTAGAAGCATTTCCAAAAATACCGCTTAAGCCCGATTTATAGCCTGTAAATAAAAGTTTTACAAATTTATTTTCTGTTTTTAAGTTTGAAAATTCTTCAATACCAAATTCTTTTACGGTTCTGATATGCGTTATACTTTCGACTAATTGCGTCTGTAATTCCGCTCCATCTTCCATAATCTTTCGTTCGTATTTTTTATTGAATTTATTTAGTCCAAAATAAATCAAAGCATAAAACGGGATTACAAGAAGTATAACTAACGCCAGTTTCCAATAATAAGTAAACATTAATACGAATGAAAAAAACACTATAAAAATATTTACAATCATTTCGATCGCAACTTCATTTATAAAAGATCGAATTTTTACGGCATCATTTATTCTTGACGTAATTTCCCCTATTTGCATTGTATCGAAGAAACGTTGGGGTAAATGCAATAAATGTTTGTAGTACCCCAAAATTAATTTAGCATCAATTAACTGTCCTGTTTTCATGACAAAGACGCTTTTTTTGGCGTAAATAAAAGTTTGCAGCAAAATAATTACGATCATAGAAATACTCAGTAAATTAAGCAGGTTTATATTGCCATCAACAAGAACATAATCTGTAATCTTTTGAATGTAAATAGACATTGCCAATCCTAATACAGTAAACAATATCGCTCCTACCAGAGCCTGAAGTAAAATGGTTTTATGAGGCTGAATTAAATTCCAGAATCTTTTTAAGGGTGATGTTTTTTCGTCGACTATTCTAAAATCGTCATTTGGTGCAAAAAGAACCAATACGCCCGACCATAATTCCTGAAACTTTTCTAAGGTATACGTCTCCATTCTGCCAAAAGCAGGATCCATTACCGTGATTTTAGATTTATCAACTTTATAAATCACCACATAATGTTGTATTTGTTCTTTCGTAACAATGTGTGCAATGGCAGGGAGCGGAATTTTATCCAGAGAATCTAAACCTCCTTTTACTCCTTTTGCAATGAAGCCCATTTTTTCAGCAGCTTCGATAATTCCCAGTACGTTTGTACCGCGTTTATCTGTATTGGCATATTGACGAATTCTTGCTACAGGAATATTAACCTTGAAATGGTTTCCGATAGAAGATAGACAAGCAGCACCACAATCTTTAATATCATGTTGTTTTATTTTTATTGAAGCCATTTTATTTTTTAGTTGCAATTTGTTTTGGGTTTAACCAATCGTCTATTTTGTCAAATAACAAATCGAATAAACTTCTGTGTGTTATTAAATATCTTGTTGTTAAGGTCATACCTTTAGAAACGCTGGCTTTATAACCAGACTTTAATTGTAACGTTTTTGAATTCAGAGCACATCTTACTTTAAAAAAAGCTTTTTCGTTTTGCATCGTCACATTACGATCAATATCGATTACTTTTCCATCCAGTAATCCCCATTGATTATAGTTGAAAGCGTCTAATTGAAATTTTACAATTTGGTCATTAGAAATAAGCCCAATATCATTTGGAGAAACCGTGCACTCTACAATAAGATGATCTGGCGAAGAAATTGTTGCAATAGACTGCGAAGCATTTACAAAAGAGCCTTCCTGAATACCGGAATAGTTTTCTATTGTACCGGAAATAGGTGCTAAAACGACATAATTGTTCGATTCTGCTTTTATTTTGGCAACCGTTCCGTCTAAATTTTTTAAACGTTCCTGTAAATCTCTTTTCTGATTTTCCCACGCTGCTTTTTGCCCGCTTATAAAACTTTGTATTGCCTGTTTGGCTAAACGTAATTCGTATTCTTGCTTTTCAAACTCTGCTTTGGCAATAATGTCTTTTTCGTATAATATTTTATTACGACTGTAATTTATCTCTGCTTGCGAAACTTTGCTTTGCAATTCATTTTTACCGGACTGAAACTTTAGTAAATCTTCTCTTGCTGTTGAAGTTGCTAAGTGATTTACTTTATTTTGCAACAAATTAGTAATATCAGTAAGTAATAAAGATACTGAACCGGATAATTCATCTTGCGTTTTTTTATCACTGTCGAGATTTTCAGTAGCGATTTTTAAGAGTGTATCTCCTTTTTGTACAAACGCATTATTCTTTAAAGCGATCCAGGTAACCCTTCCGCTTATTACTGTCGAAACAGGAACATTTTCTACTTTACTACGTATAATACCGCGACTCTGACTGCTGATATCAATTTTTACGACAGGCAGCAATATTAAAAAGACTATAATAGCAAGTATTATGATTAAATAGATCGAAAAGCTTTTTGTTTTGTTTTTAACAACTAGATTTTCAAGCGTGTTTATTGGATCTGAGCTAAAATTCATTTATTAAGGTGAATTTGTTTTTAAGAAGTAAAGTTTATTCTATATAAAGTTTTATTAAAAAGCATGTAAACTTATTTTAGTGTGCTAAATTTTCACCGAAGACAATTCCTCTAGTAAAAATGTAAATACTCAATGAGAGAAGAATAGCCAATAAAAGAAACAGGATGAAGTATGTTTTAATTTTCATATTCTATAAAAATTTAATATAATTAAGGGACCTTGAAGATCCCTTAAAAAATACTCTACCTCATTCAAGGAAATAACTTATTTCTTAATAACCTTGTACTTTAGGTATATATATCCAATTAAAAGAAAAAGGAATCCTCCATCAGTTTCTTTTGCTTCTTTAACACTTAATTCTGTTACGTTTAATTTTTCTAAATTCATGGTTTCAATTTTTAAATAGTTAATATTATATTCTAACAAAATCATTTTCTCGAGAATTTTTATTTTGTCAGTACAAACTTATAATAGTTCCGTCCAATAAAATTGGACGCTATAAAAACTGCAACAATTTTATTTTCATTTTATATAAAGCTGATATACAATTAAGGGATCTTAACGATCCCTTAAAAAAATACTCTACCTTTTATAACTAATGTTACTTTTTCGGGCAAGGACAAGGATTGTAACAGCTGCCTGCTCCACTTAATAACAACAACAATAATAATAAGTCGTAAGAAGGTGCTGGATAATAAGGCACTGGATATCCAATTTGTACTCCACCTCCATCGATTTCTCTTGCTTCGTTAATGCTTAATTCTGTTAATTGTAAATTTTCTAAATTCATGGTTTCAATTTTTTAAATGGTGAATTAATGTGTTTTAACAAAATCATTGTCTCGAGAACTTTTTTGTTACTGCAAATTTACCATCGCTCCGTCTAATAAAATTGGACGCAAATGAAAGCCCCCATAAATTTCTTTTAATTCATCACATGTAATTGTTTTTAGAGAGTAGTTGAGTATTAATTCATATGATGATTCATAATAAAAGCTCTCTCTTTTTTTACAGTACCGTACTGGTGCATCGAGTTCCTTAATGAAATCCAGCATATTGTAAAGCTGGCTTCTGCTTAATCCGATTTTTTTTGCAAAAGTGGTTGGTGAACCTGTTCTCTCTGCACTAATCAATTGATGTATTGTATTGATCCTCTCCATCTGCTTAATAAAATTCATAACGTATTGTAAATTAAAATCTAACATCATTTATCAAAAAAAACTTATATTTGAAAACCGATTCAAAATAACTTTAAGTTTCTCAACAATTACTTCGATTAGTTTCAAATTTCAAATTAAGACCTTTATAACGTCAAACATTATCATAATAAGACTTTTAACATTATGATTTTTGGAGATTTTTAAAAAAATTAAAATACTGAAAATCAATAATTAACGTTTTATAAAAAACTTCTCACTACAAGATTTATCCAAATTTTACTTATTGTAACAAATTTGGAAGAGTTCAGTCTAACTCCATAAGTTTAGTGTTAGAACTGTCATTTTTGGATTTTTTATGCGCTTTGTTTTACAGTACGCTTACCAATCCTTTTTTAGCGATGCAGAAAATCGTTTACTGCAAATTTTCACGAAAAAAAGAACCGATTCAATTTTATTGCAGGTAAGAAGTATTTATTAACAAACATTTAAAACCTTATGTATTATCTTGCACTAACAAATTAAAATAGAAACGTTACTTTTGTGCGTTAATTTACGAACTAAAAATACAAAATGGATATAGTTATCAAACTCTCTCAATTTCTATTGAGTTTATCTTTACTTATTATTCTTCACGAATTAGGACATTTTATTCCTGCTAAATTGTTTAAAACAAGAGTCGAAAAATTCTACTTATTTTTTGATGTTAAATACTCTTTACTAAAAAAGAAAATCGGCGAAACTGAATACGGAATCGGATGGTTGCCATTAGGAGGTTACGTAAAAATTTCGGGAATGATCGACGAAAGTATGGACAAGGAACAAATGGCACAAGCGCCACAACCTTGGGAGTTTCGTTCTAAACCGGCTTGGCAGCGTTTAATCATTATGTTAGGTGGTGTAACGGTAAACTTTATCCTGGCTTTTATTATTTATATAGGAATGGCATTTGCTTACGGTGATACCTATGTTGCTAATGCAGATTTAAAAGATGGTGTTTACATCGAAAATCCTGTAATGCTAAAAGCGGGTTTTAAAACCGGAGACAAACTAATCTCGATTGACGGACAGAAAGTTGAAAATTTCGACAATGATCTGAACATGAAAATCATCATGGCGAAACAAGTTTTGCTGGAAAGAAACGGACAAGAAGTAAGCGTTACTATTCCTAACGATTTTGTTGACCAATTATCAAAACATGAAAAAGGAACTCTGATTGGAATCAGAATGCCGTTTGCCGTTGGTAAAGTGATGGAAGACTCACCAAATAAAGAATTAAAGGCAAAAGATTTAATTTTAAGTATAAATGGTCAGAAAGTAAAATATTATGACGAAGCGAAAGTTATTTTAGAGGCTAACAAAGGAAAAACAGTTCCTGCTGTAGTGTTACGTGATCTAAAAGAAACTCCGGTTGCTGTAAACATTTCTAAAGACGGAAAATTAGGTATTGGTGTTGGTAGCTTAGGTATGGAATCTTTAGAGAAATTAGGATACTATAAAATCAGTACTAAAGAATACAGTTTCTTTGAATCTATTCCGGTTGGACTAACAAAAGGTAAAGACCAATTAGTAGGTTACGGAAAACAATTAAAAATGATTTTTAATCCAGAAACAAAAGCATACAAACAAGTAGGTGGATTTGCAGCGATTTTTAACATTTTCCCTAACACTTGGAGCTGGGAAATCTTCTGGTCTATTACCGCTTTATTGTCGATTATGCTTGGAGTAATGAATTTATTGCCAATTCCGGCTCTTGATGGTGGACATGTAATGTTTTTATTATACGAAATTATTAGTGGCCGTAAACCGAGCGATAAATTCCTTGAAAACGCACAAATGGTTGGTTTCGTATTACTTATAACATTGCTTTTGTTTGCTAATGGTAACGATATCTATAAGGCAATTGTGGGCAGATAAAAAAAACTAATAAAAAGTGTCAAAATATTTTTGAGAAACTAAAAATTCGATTATATTTGCACTCGCTAAAAAGAGCAACAACTTCCTCCTTAGCTCAGTTGGTTAGAGCATCTGACTGTTAATCAGAGGGTCCTTGGTTCGAGCCCAAGAGGGGGAGCAACTTTTTTTAGCAAACATATTTACCTTTAAGGTGATTCCTCCTTAGCTCAGTTGGTTAGAGCATCTGACTGTTAATCAGAGGGTCCTTGGTTCGAGCCCAAGAGGGGGAGCTTATTAAATACCACTTGCAAATTGTAAGTGGTATTTTTTTTTGCCGTATTTTTATAGAAACGTATTTATATGCTTTGTTTACATTGTTTATTTCGAGACTATAAACAGCAGAAATGGGATCAATACAAAAACCTG
>NZ_MUGW01000072.1 GCF_002217285.1 Flavobacterium hercynium
TCCGAATTTTAGAAAGTTTTATGTTTTTGAAAAAAATATAAATATCGTAGTTGCTTATATTTCAGTTTCTTGAGTAAAAAGTATTTTGTTTAATTCTGCGTCTCTATCATAAACATCCTGAAAAAATCCTATTTCTCCATCGTCGTTTACCCAAGTCGTAAAATAGCAAATATAAATAGGGACAGTATTTTTTAGTTTAAAAGTAGTTTCTTTTTTACCATCCATCGCCTGGTCGATTTTGGTGGTGTTCCATTCCGGATAATCTTTAAGTAAGGCTACAGCTAATTCTTTTGCTTTTTTAACATTGATACAACCGTGGCTAAAAGTTCTTTTTTCGAAATCAAATAATGTTTTTGCAGGAGTATCGTGCATGTAGATATCATCCGGATTCGGAAACATAAATTTCACCAATCCTAAAGAATTGTCAGGTCCCGGTTTTTGTCGTACCTGACCATTGATCATTTCCATATTATGGTCTGCCAGATAGTTTTTGTCAGCAGCCATTTTTAATTTTAATTCATTATCTACAATACTTTGCGGTACAGTCCAATATGGACTAAAAACCACACGATCAATATCCCCGCTAAAAATAGGTGTTTTTGTTAATTGCGCTCCAACAAAAACTTGTGATACCAGTTCTTTTTTTCCGTTTTTTATATAGTCCAGTTCAAATGAAGGCACGTTTACCATAATATACGTGTTATCATTTACAAGTTGGGGAGAAATCCATCTGCAACGCTCCATATTTATCATTAACGTTTTTATTTTATCAGAAATTGGCGTGTTAAGATCTTTAATATGTTCTTCAGCAATTATATAATTAGGTTTAAAACCATTTCGTACTTTATATTTCATCACCCCATCCATCAATTCTCTATCGTAGAAATTACTTTTAGAGTCTTTTTTCAAATCACCCATTACAAACAAGCGGTTTCGAACCTGACCAATTACAGGCGAGTTGGCATCTGGTCTTAAATCCTGGTAAGGAGATTCAGTTGTTATCGTTTTCCATAAATGATCATGTTCTATTTTTCTGTATTTTTTTAAAGCATCCTGAAGTTTATAGTACTGATCAATAAGCAATACGTTTTTTGTTTCCATTAGATCAGGATCACTAATTAAGGAATCAAGCATTGTATTGTAGGACAGCTTCTTTTTAGGTACCATCCATCCTGTTTTTTTTACGCTTTCGGCATCGATACCTTCGTAAACATTTTTCATATATATAAGGTAAGCAGCACTAAGCAGCATATCCGAATCTGATTTGGAAACTTTTTTGGATTGTCTTTTATTAAAAATTTTATCGATTTCACTTTCGTACGGAATTTCAATATCTAAACCTTCTTCGTCCGTAAGTTTTAGTTTTTGGTAGAGTACTTTTCCAAAATCTGTCACTTTATTGTTTTTATACCAAATTGCATCGTAAGATCTGTTTTTGTACAATTCGTTGACTTCTTTTTGATATTTCTTAAGATCAGAATATCGTGTGAAAAAATCATTTAAAATATCAGTGTCAAAAACAACGCGATCTGAGTTTTCATTATTAGAAACTGATTTCGCAGTAGTCGAAGTCTTTTTGGGATCTATATTTTTATCATGATTTCCAAAAGCCGAAACTGATAAACTAAAAGCAATAATTAGGGTGAGTGGATATAATGTTTTCATTTTTTAAATTTTTACGTTAATACTTAGGTATGAAAAGTTTTTGGGTAAAAATTTGGGGATTTTCTACATTGCTAAATTAGTGTAGTTGTCTGAAAAACAAGTTTTTATATTTTAATTAAATCTTTCAAAATTGCCATGTTGTTATGTTTTTTTTAATAATTAAAATCTTTATATAACGTTTTCGTAATAATTTCGCCAGTTGCAAAGGGCTTAACATTTTTTTTGTTAAGATAAAGATATAAGAATGTTCAAATATTAAATTATTTTGTAAATTGCCACTTAAAATTATCATATTCATAAAATGGAACAACAAAAACCTTATAATCCTAAAAATAAAGTAAGAATTGTCACAGCTGCTTCACTTTTTGACGGACATGATGCTGCCATTAATATTATGCGTCGTATTATTCAGTCAACAGGAGTCGAAGTGATTCATTTGGGTCACGATCGAAGTGTAGAAGAAGTTGTAAATACCGCCATTCAGGAAGATGCCAATGCAATTGCAATGACCTCTTATCAGGGTGGGCATAATGAATACTTTAAATATATGTACGACTTGCTTCAGGAAAAAGGAGCGGGACATATTAAGATTTTTGGAGGTGGAGGCGGCGTAATTCTGCCAAGCGAAATTTCAGAATTGCATGAATATGGAATTACAAGAATTTATTCTCCGGATGATGGGCGTTCTTTGGGATTACAGGGAATGATCAACGATCTGGTAGAACGTGCTGATGTCAGCCCCCCAACCCCCGAAGGGGGAGCTTCGAAAACCAGCGAGAATTTGCAGGACAAAGAAGTCAATACGATTGCAAGATTAATTTCATTAGCAGAAAACAATCCTGATGAATTTCATAAAGTTTTTCCACAGTCATTATCAGCTTCCCCTTTGGGTGATGGGGGGGCACCAGTTTTAGGAATTACCGGAACAGGAGGAGCAGGAAAATCATCTTTGGTAGACGAACTTGTTCGCAGATTTTTAATTGACTTTCCCGAAAAAACAATAGGATTAATATCTGTCGATCCATCGAAAAGAAAAACAGGCGGAGCCCTTTTAGGAGATAGAATCCGAATGAATGCTATAAACAATCCACGTGTTTATATGCGTTCGCTGGCAACACGTCAGTCGAATTTAGCATTGTCTAAATATGTAGCCGAAGCCATTCAGGTTTTGAAAGCAGCAAAATACGATTTGATTATTCTGGAAACTTCAGGAATAGGACAATCCGATACTGAAATTATGGATCACTCTGATGTTTCTTTATATGTAATGACACCCGAATTTGGTGCCGCAACGCAATTAGAAAAAATCGACATGCTTGATTTTGCTGATTTAGTAGCGTTGAATAAATTCGACAAAAGAGGTGCTTTAGACGCCATTCGTGACGTTAAGAAACAATACCAGCGCAATCATAACCTATGGGACAAGAATCCAGATGAAATGCCGGTTTTCGGAACAATAGCTTCGCAGTTTAACGATCCGGGAATGAATACGCTGTACAAATCGATTATGGACAAAATTGTCGAAAAAACAGCTTCGACTTTAAAATCTACTTTTGAGATTACACGCGAAATGAGCGAGAAAATCTTTGTCATTCCACCGCACAGAACCCGTTATTTGTCTGAAATTGCAGAGAACAACAGAAGTTACGACGAGATTGCTAATTCACAACAAAAAGTAGCGCAAAAATTATATGGAATCTTTAAAACGATCGAATCTGTTTCGGGGAAAATTCCGCAAATAAATAAAGCAGGAATCAATGATGAAAGCGTGAGCTTAAGCGCCGCTGATGGACTAGATGAAAACAGAATCTTTTTGAATCTTTTGCTAAATCAGTTTGATAAGGTAAAAATGGATTTAGATCCGTACAATTGGGAAATTATCCTGAATTGGGAAGAGAAAGTCAATAAATACAAAAATCCGGTTTACTCGTTTAAAGTACGTGATAAAGAAATAAAAATCGCAACCCATACAGAGAGTTTATCACACATTCAGATTCCAAAAATTGCATTGCCTAAATACGAAGCCTGGGGCGATATATTACGTTGGAATCTACAGGAAAATGTTCCCGGAGAATTTCCGTTTGCTTCGGGATTGTATCCGTTTAAGCGTGAAGGCGAAGATCCTTCAAGAATGTTTGCAGGTGAAGGGGGACCGGAAAGAACAAATAAACGTTTTCATTACGTAAGTGCCGGATTGCCAGCAAAACGACTTTCTACGGCTTTTGACAGTGTAACATTATATGGTAATGATCCCGATATACGTCCTGATATCTACGGAAAAATTGGAAATGCCGGAGTATCGATTTGTTGCTTAGACGATGCTAAAAAATTATATTCAGGTTTCGATCTTGTACATGCATTAACCTCTGTAAGTATGACCATAAACGGACCAGCACCAATGTTGTTGGGCTTTTTTATGAATGCCGCAATCGATCAGCAATGCGAGTACTACATTAAAGAAAATGAATTAGAAAAAGAAGTTGAGGCTAAAATAAAGAAGATATACTCGGCAAAAGGGATCGAAAGACCTCAATATCAAGGCGGTTTGCCAGAAGGTAATAATGGTTTAGGATTAATGCTTTTGGGTGTTACCGGAGATCAGGTTTTGCCTTTGGAGATTTACAATGATATTAAAACAAAGACCTTATCACAAGTTCGTGGAACCGTTCAGGCCGATATCTTAAAAGAAGATCAGGCGCAAAATACCTGTATTTTTTCTACCGAATTTGCCTTGCGATTAATGGGAGACGTTCAGGAATATTTTATCACCAAAAATGTTCGTAATTTTTATTCAGTTTCGATTTCAGGATATCACATTGCCGAAGCAGGAGCGAATCCTATTACGCAATTGGCATTTACGCTCTCAAATGGTTTCACTTACGTGGAATATTATTTGAGCCGTGGCATGAACATCAACGATTTTGGACCTAATTTATCCTTCTTTTTCTCCAATGGAGTAGATCCTGAGTATTCCGTGATTGGTCGTGTAGCACGTAAAATATGGGCTAAAGCCATGAAAAACAAATACGGAGCCAACGAAAGAGCACAGATGTTAAAATACCATATTCAAACATCAGGACGTTCTTTGCATGCACAGGAAATCGATTTTAATGATATTAGAACGACTTTGCAGGCTTTGTATGCGATTTATGACAACTGTAATTCACTGCATACCAATGCGTATGACGAAGCCATTACAACACCAACAGAAGAATCGGTACGTCGTGCCATGGCGATTCAGTTGATTATCAATAAAGAATTAGGTCTGGCGAAAAATGAAAACCCAATTCAGGGATCGTTTATTATCGAAGAACTAACCGATTTAGTAGAAGCAGCTGTCCTGCAAGAGTTCGACCGAATCACAGAGCGTGGTGGCGTTCTTGGCGCAATGGAAACCATGTACCAGCGTTCTAAAATTCAGGAAGAAAGTTTGTATTATGAAACACTAAAACACAATGGTGATTTCCCAATCGTAGGCGTAAATACTTTCTTAAGCTCAAAAGGATCACCAACCGTTATTCCGGCAGAAGTTATTCGCGCTACCGAAGAAGAAAAACAATATCAAATCACGATGCTCGATAACCTGCACGAAGTACATAAGGCAAAAGTAAACGAGCACTTAAATAAGCTACAAGAAGCCGCTATTAAAAACGAAAACTTATTCGATCACTTAATGGAAGCGACAAAGGTTTGTTCGCTAGGGCAGATTACCTCGGCTTTGTTTGAAGTTGGTGGTCAGTATAGAAGGAATATGTAGAAATTTGTTTTTTATAAATTGCAAAACCTCTCAGTAAAATGAGAGGTTTTTTTTGTTTTAAAATTTTCTTTATGAGATTTTAAAATATAACGTTTTAATTAATAATTCGTGTATCTTTTGATAATTAATCTATTTGAAATGGATTAATTATTATTCATCAAATTCACGAGGAATAAAAAAACCTTTTATGCAATTTTGATTTCTAATGGCTATTTGGATGTGGTTTTTTTCTTTGAATCCAGCATTTTCATATAGATCTTCTCCTTCGAAAAAAACTCCTCGTACAGAATCGTATTCAGGTTTCTTTAAATTAAGATTCATTTGATGAACTGTTTGAATAACTGCACAATCTAAATTTCTTCTAAGTAATTCTCCTTTTTTATTAATTATATTTACAGGTAGTACAGTTTCAAAATTTTTATGCGTGTTACAAAGAAATTCATATCCAACTTTAACGACATCAAGAAATTTTGAATCTAATAAATCAAGACAATATCCTAAATCAATAATAACTCCTAAGACTGCAGGTTCACTTATTAAATTTTCTTTTCCTTTAGGTGGGTTATCTTTTAATTCATGAGCAAATTGTAAAACTCTTTCATGATTATTCTCCCAAAAATAGATTCCATGCCCTAACCAGTCCCAGTCATTTTCACTGGGTTTAAGAATTTCTCCCTTTTTGCAAACTATTTTATCTCTGACTGCTTTATCACAACCATGAAAACCTAAAATTAGACCAGACCTTCTCGAATACATTAATATTATTTATTCTTTTGTTCTTTAGAATTTTGTCTTTTATAACCAATAGATTCAGACGAAGAATATGCTTTGGTAAGGCGTCCAGTTTGAGTATGAATTCCAGCATCTACCAAAAAACTTTTAACATCACTTTCTGATTTTAATAATTCAGTTGAATATTGCTTTAATGCAGCAACATATTCTTTATGTTCTTTTGATGTCATTTGATTTAAGTTTATGTGATTTACAAATATAGTATTTATATACAATAAATAACTACTCTCAACTTATCTAATAAATTTCTATATTGATTAAACGTATTCATTTGATTAATTGTTACAATTAAACTGTTAAATTAATTATTCATCTCTATTAGTAAGAGATATAATGTCTATAATTAAAAGCTATTCTTATACTCTGGGGTTAACAAATTACTTTTCTTGAAATTTTAAAAGCGCGGAATTAAAATTTAATAAATAGTCTGGAAGCATAGACTAAGTTTATCCGTTATATTTTTCAAACATAAAATAAATCCACTTTTTTACATCATGTGGATAAGCAAACAAAGTATTATCTTTTTTTAAAAAAGTCTTTCCAAAGAAGAATAGTTGAAAATCTTTTTTAAAAGTACTAGGTATTGTATCAACGGCAACAAGATCTTTTGTTGTTGATAAATTCTTTAATGTAATTATGTCTTGTCTAGTAACTAACATTTTACAAAGGTATTAAATACTTTATATATGCAACACTAACATTGATTCTTTCATATACTCCATAAAAAAAAGATTTATTTCAATATTATTTTAATTATTCTAAGAAAAACAATTAACACAATCTTGTCTTTTCGAAGAATGAGAAATCTTCGAAAGTAGCTCTGCAACGAAAACCCAATCTTTGTCGAGTTTCTCGCGAAGATTTCTCATTCGAAAAGACAAGATTGAGAGTGTAAAATGAGAGTATAAATGAGTACATAATATGAGCATAAAAAAATCCGCATAAATCCGCGTTTTCGCAAAGCGAATCAGTATCATCTGCGTATCATAAAAAACCTCCCCAACCTTTCCGTGAAGTAAAGATTGGGGACGTTTTATCTGAAAAGGATCTCATCAAGCAATGCCCTCATAAATTTCGCTTAGTAATTCAAATTCATCAAGAGGAAACATTTGTAAAACCATTTCCAAGATTAGCGGTACATTAATAGGTTGTTGGAAAGTATTTGAATTTTGATGCGCTTCGTTTTCTAGTGCTACGATGCATAATTTTATAATTTCGGTAATGCAGCAACCAAGTTCAGCATAACTGTGCATTTTAATAGGAGCGATGTAAGTTCCGTTTTGATCAGCAGAAGGATTTAGGGCAGTACAACATCGGGCAGTTAATTTTTTAAGTTTTTCTAAAATTTCAGTTTCATTTCTCTCCATCATTAGTATTTATTTTTTATTGTGAATGATTTTGCAATTAGACTTTTGATTGGTTATCGCAGTAAAATTGCTGTTATGTTTAATGCGTTGCAAGAAAGAAATCCGCAGAAATGTAGCAAACCATTTTTATCCGTAATTTACAAGTCAAAATATGTATAATACAAGTTTTCTCTTATCATACATAATTATTATCTTTGAATTATGAGCACACTTACAAAAAATCACATAGGGCGAAAAATCAGCCGTATTCGTGAACTAAGAGATATGAAGCAGGAAGCTTTGGCGCTGGCAATGGGAACAAATCAGCAAACTGTTTCGGCAATAGAAAATAGCGAAACGATCGATGAAGAAAAACTAATTGAAGTGGCAAAAGCACTTGGCGTAACTGTTGAAGCAATTAAGAATTTTTCAGATGAAGCAGCCATTAATTATTTCAATACTTTTAATGAAAGTCCTAATAACTATTTCGGACTAACTAGTTGTACTTTCAATCCATTAGATAAGTTAATGGAAACGGTAGATGAAAACAAAAAGCTTTATGAGCGTTTACTTCAGGCAGAAAAGGAAAAAGTAAAATTTTTAGAGAATTTATTGAAAGAGAAGTAATCTTAGAAGAGATTTAAAACTAAAAGATAATTTTAGACATAAAAAAAAGCATCAGCGGCGGCTGATGCTTTTTAGTTTTTAGGGCAAAAAACTAATTAACGACGAAATGCAGGACTTGTGTTTACTGATTCGTCAAGTTTCACGATCTTAACTTTTTTAGCAGCAACCGTAATTTCATGTTTTACAACTTTACTGTTTTCTTTCACTTCTAAAAAGTAAGTTCCGGCTGGATAGCTTTCTAAACTTAAAGTTTTTGAGATCTCCAATTTATCTGCAGCAGATTCTCCTGTGTACAATAAATTGTTGTTTTGATCATAGATAGAAAAAGTTGCTTTTTCGAAGCTGTTTAAAGTAAAACTAACTACTTTACCATTTCCGGTTTTTATATTCAAAATATAATCCCCTTTTTCTTCGTTTGCGTAAGTGAAAACTGTTGTTAAAAATAAGGCTACAACTAAGCTCAATTTAGTAATTCTTGTCATGTTTTTTAAAAATTTTAGTTTCAAATCGTGGATGCGTAAATATAGAAAGACAAATTGAATTTAATACAAAAAAATATGTTTTTTTAATACATAAGTTGCTGAATTCAAACTCTTTCGGTGCTTTCTTTGTGCTATGTACGTAAATACTTTAATCTTGGATTGTTTTTTATTGAAGTTTTTTAATAGATTATAAATGAGTGATTTATATTTATAAGAATAGTTTTCTAAAAGAAGAGCGTTCCTAAAATTCCATTAACAATAAGACATAAAAAAACAGCTCAATAACCACAAAGAGCTGTTTATAAACAATCACGTTTTTAACTTTACTAACTATCTAACCTTACTTATGCTATATGAAAAGCATAACTTTTTTAGCGTGATGCCACGCTTGTATTTTTTGTAAAACCTGCTTTGTAAACAGATGAAACCGCTTTAGATGATAAAGTAGAACCTGTTCCATTTACCGTAATTTCGTGTCTTACCTTTTTTGCATTATCTTCTACTTCTAAGAAATAAGTTCCTTCTGGAAACTCTTGTAAATTAAAAGTTCTTAAAATTCCATCTTTACCTGAAGCACTTTCAGAATAAATTAGAGAGCCGTCCTGGTCATAAATAGCTACATTAGCTTTTGTTACTTTGTTTAAAGCGAAAGTAATTAGCTTACCATTAGCTTTAAGTACATGAACATTAAAATCTGCATTCCCATCAATTGCATAAGTACTCATTCCAGTAAAAAGTACCGCACATACTAAACTTAATTTTACAACCTTTTTCATAGCTTCATTTTTTAAATTAATTAGTTCTAATTCTCTGATGCTAAATTACTTCAAGACTACAAATTACATCACATCTCAATTGGCTAATTTATGTACTATATTCTCATTTACGAAACCGTTATAGGTTAAAGTTTGATTTTTATTTAGTGTTTTTGTTAATATGGTTATTATTTTTTAATGTTTTGCTCTTTTTGTAAAGTTAAGGTTAATTAATTATTTCTTACAAATAATAGCATGTAGTGTGCCATTTCAGAAACTACAAAAAATAAGTAGTAAATCCGTATAAATCCGTGCCTTCGCAAAGCGAACCCGCGTCATCTGCGTATCATAACAAAGTGAAGTGTATTTCAATCGAAAAGAAAAAGATTAAAAAAGGGGTGAGGGAATAATGTTACGAAAGTTTAGAGCAAAAAAAAACAGCTCAATAACCACAAAGAGCTGTTTTAAAAAACCTATTGCTAAGTTTTTAAACTTTACTAACTATCTAACCTCATTATTATACTGTTGCCAGCATAAACTCTTTTAGCGTGTTGCTACGCTGGTATCTTTTGCAGTGGTGTCTGCTTTATAAACTGATGAAACTGCCTTTGTTGATAAAGTAGATACATTATCAGTTACAGTAATTTCGTGTCTTACTTTTTTTGCATTGTCTTCAACTTCTAAGAAGTAAGTTCCTTCCGGAAATTCTTCTAAACTAAAGGTTCTTAGAATACCTTCTTTACCTGAAGCACTTTCAGAATAAATTAAGCTTCCGCTTTTATCATAAATAGATAAGTTTGCTTTTTTAACCTGATTAAGAGCAAATGTTATTAATTTTCCGTTTCCCTTAAGTACGCGAAGGTTGAAATCATCATTCCCATCAATTGCATAAGTACTTAAACCGGATAAAAGCACTGCACACATTACACTATATTTTGATATCTTTTTCATGGCTTTATTTTATTAGTTTGTTTGTTCTAATTCTCTGATGCTAAATTACTGCAACAACACAACTATATTAACAACTCAATTTGCTAATTTATATGCTATATTCTCATTTACGAAAGCGTTATAGGTTAAAATTTGAATTATATATTATGTTTATGTTAATTCACTTGTTATTTTTCAAATAATTGCGGAAATTATAATAGGTTTGTTTTTTAAAATAATTCTTACTTTAATAGCGTATATTTATAAAACCAATGCAAAAAGTATGATTTATAAAATAAATTAGCTTTAAAAAAACGGGTCGTTTAAAAAAAGCAGTGATTGCCATAATTTCTACTTTGCTATTTTGATGATTTTCATGCGAAATTCTCAGTTACGAAAGCGTTGTAGGTTAAAATTTGAATTATTTTGAGTGTTTTAGTTAAATTTGCTATTATTTTTTAAAGATTTTTATCATGAAGACAATCGCCCCCGCTCTTGAAGTGATAACTAGCTCATACGGAAGTTCTTTTACCTATACTAAGCATGCTGAAAAGAGCAATAATAAGACACATCTTTGGCATTATCATCCTGAAATCGAATTGGTTTTTATAAATGGAGGCGCAGGAAAAAGACAGATAGGAAGTCACGTTTCTTATTATACCAATGGTGATCTGATTTTGATAGGTTCAAATATGCCGCATTGTGGTTTTACCAATGAACAAACGGGGAATACAAACGAAACCGTTATTCATATTAAACCGGAATTTTTGGGAAATGATTTTTTTGCAGCTCCGGAAATGAGAAAGGTGCAAAATATTCTCAATCAGGCAAAAGGCGGAATAGCTTTTGGCGGAGAAACAAAAAAGAAGATAGGGAAGAAGATAGAGTTGATGGAAGATCAGCTTCCGTTTGAACGTTTGCTAACGCTTTTGAGTATTTTAGATGAATTGGAAACATCAGACGAGTACACGGTTTTAAATGCAGATGGGTTTTCGCTTGAGTTGAATACGCAGGACAGCGACCGAATCAATGTGGTGTTCAATTATGTAAAAGATCATTTTCAGGAATCAATTGCTCTCGATGAAGTTTCGAATCTGGTTAGTATGACTACACCATCATTTTGCCGATATTTCAAGAAAATATCCAATAAAACATTTACCGAGTTTGTCAACGAATACCGTTTGGTTCATGCTTCAAAACTTTTGGCAGAAAAAGCAATAACTATAAATGAGGTTTGTTACGAAAGTGGTTTTAATAATTTTAGTCACTTTAGTAAATCATTTAAACAATATACTGGTAAAAGTGCCTCGCAATATCGTAACGAACATAAAATTATAATTAGTTAAAAGAAAAACAAAAAACATATAATATCCGATTGGTTGAAAAAACTGGTCGGATTTTTTTATATCATATATTCCGAAAAAGGTATATTTACACTCCATAATCAGAAAAATATCACACAATGAAAAATTTTAAAATTCTCGTATTTACAGCATTTCTTTTCGTTTCATCGATGAGTTACGCTGCTAAAGTCGATACTTTGCAAATTGCCAGCGCTGCTATGAGTAAAACCTACAAAGCAGCAGTAGTACTACCAAATTCTTATAGCAAAAGCAAATCGGCATTTCCGGTAATGTATTTATTACACGGAGCTTATGGTCATTTTAGCGATTGGTTAAAAAATACACCTAACAAAAAACTGGTACAAGGTCTTTCAGATCAATACAATATAATTATAGTAATGCCGGAAGGCGAGGTTTTTAGTTTTTATCTGGATAGTCCTGTCAATCAGGGAAGCCAGTTCGAAACTTTTATAACGCAAGAAGTAATTCAGAAAGTAGATAAAACATACCGAACAATCAGCAACAAAAACGGACGTGTCATTACCGGACTTTCTATGGGAGGTCATGGAGCGTTGTATTTGTCGGCCAAACATCCTGATTTGTTTTGCGCGGCAGGAAGCATGAGTGGTGCAGTAGATATGTCCGTAATGTTAAACAGAGACTCATCTGCACAGGTAGTAAAATTGATGCAGCCCGTTTTTGGAGATAAAAGTGATAGTTCAGAAATGTATGCGCAATATGCAGTCATTAATATGCTGGATAAACTAAAAGCAAACAAACTGCCTTTGATTATTGATTGTGGTGTAGATGATTTTTTAATCGAACCAAATAAAGAGTTGCACAGAAGATTGGTATATAATAAAGTAGATCATGATTATACAGAACGTCCGGGAGCACATACTTGGGATTACTGGGAAAATTCACTTCCGTATCATGTGTTATATTTTAGTAAAATACTGCTTAAGAATCAATTAGTTGTAAAAAAATAATAAAAATTTTAACAAAGAACAGGCTAAAAATTTTTTTTGGTTTGGTTTTTGGAATACCTTTAATATAATTAAAACTAAAAAAATAAAAACATGAAAAAGATACTTACACTTTTCGCAGTTGTTGGATTAATGGCATTTTCAAGCTGCACAGGATCAGACGGGCCAGTTGGACCGCAAGGAGAGCCAGGACAAGATGGTTTAATTGCTGAAGTTTTTGAACTTAAAAACATCAATTTTGCTCTTGATAATGGTGCATATATTATTCGTCAAAATTTAAATCCTGTAATTGTCGATTCAGATGTTATTCTGATCTACAGATTAGATGGAACAATAAATCCTACAACACCTATTTGGCAACAAATACCTAGAACAGTTTTTACTGATGCAGGAGAATTTGATTATGACTTTGATTTCAGTAAACAGGATTTTTCAATCTATGCAAGAGGAACTTATAATTTAGCATTAACGCCGCAATTTATAAATAATCAGACTTTTAGAATTGTAATTATTCCAGGAGCTTTTTCTACAACAGGAAAATCAGTTAACAAAGCAGATTACTCAGATTACAATGCAGTTATCAAACAATACAATATTGATGATTCAAACGTTAAGCGTTTAAACTAAGAAATCAATAGAACTAAAAAAGGGGAAAATCGAAAGATTTTCCCCTTTTTTAGTTTATGACTGAAAGTATATTATTCCTGGTCTTTATCAGTAAGAATTTTTTCTTCTCCATATTTTAAAGAAACCAGAATACCAATTAAAAGTGATAATGCAATAAATCCTAATGATGCCCATTCCGGTAAGTGAACCACATCATGCAGAAGCATTTTAAGACCAACAAAGCTTAAGATTGCAATTAGGCTGTATTCTAAGTAACTGAATTTTGCTAACATATTCGCTAAGAAAAAGTACATAGAACGTAATCCTAAAATAGCAAAGATATTAGAGCTGAATACCAAGAACGGATCTTTTGTAATGGCTAAAATGGCTGGAACGCTGTCTACAGCAAATAGAACATCCATAACTTCGATAACAATTAAGGCTACGAATAATGGTGTAGCAGCTTTTTTTCCTTTCTCTGTCAGGATAAAGAATTTTTCATGATCCATGTGAGAAGTGATCGGAATAATTTTTCCTAACGTTTTATAAACAAAAGAGTCTTTCGGCTGAAAATCTTCTTCTTCTCCTGAAAACAACATTTTTAAAGCTGTAAAAATCAAGAATGCACCAAATACATAAGTTGTCCAGGTAAATTTATTGATCAGCATTACGCCAAAGAAAATCATTAATCCACGGAAAACAATAGCACCTAAAATTCCCCAGAATAAAACGCGGTGTTGGTATTTTTGAGGTATTTTGAAAGAAGCAAAAATAATAGCGATTACAAATATATTGTCGACACTTAGTGATAATTCAATTAAATATCCTGTAATGAATTTCATGGCCGCTACAGAAGGCTTCAGGTTATCTGGATTTTCAATGTAGTTTGTGGTGTAAAGCCAATAAATCACTCCTGAAAAAAGAAAAGATAATGTTACCCAAATTAGTGTCCATTTGCTGGCTTCTTTGGTGCTAATAATATGAGGTGTTTTATTGAAGACACCTAAGTCTAATGCTAGAATAAAAACAACGGCTAACAAAAAGAGAATCCAGACTATCATGATATTTAGTTTTAGTGATGTACAAAGATAGGTTTTGAAGTTTAACTTAAAAATTAAATAGTGAAAAGTTGTGTTGAAATTTCACCTGTTTTTGTGGTTTGAAATAAAGTTTAATGAGCAAAAAAAAAGTGCTATCAAATGATAGCACTTTTAGTATAATTATGACGTTGAATTACAAAGCTGATTTTACAGTTTTGATAATTCTTGCAGCGATTTTGTATGGGTCTCCGTTAGAAGCTGGTCTTCTGTCTTCAAGATATCCTTTCCATCCTTTTTGAACAGTATATAAAGGAATTCTGATTGAAGCTCCTCTATCAGATACTCCGTAAGAGAAATCGTGGATAGAAGCAGTTTCGTGTTTACCAGTCAAACGTTGTTCGTTGTAAGCTCCGTAAACCGCAATGTGTTCTTCAACAACAGGACGGAAAGCTTCACATATTTTTTCGTAAGTTTCTTTAGAACCACATGTTCTTAATACTTCGTTAGAGAAGTTAGCATGCATTCCAGAACCATTCCAGTCTGTATCTCCAAGTGGTTTTGGGTGATACTCGATATAGTAACCATATTTTTCAGTCAAACGATCTAGTAAGTAACGAGCAACCCAAATTTCGTCTCCGGCTTTTTTAGCACCTTTAGCGAATAATTGAAATTCCCATTGTCCGCAAGCAACCTCTTGGTTAATACCTTCAAAGTTAAGACCGGCAGCAATACATAAGTCAGCATGTTCTTCTACTAATTTTCTTCCGTGTGTGTTTTTTCCACCTACAGAGCAGTAGTACATACCTTGTGGAGCAGGATAACCTCCAACAGGGAAACCTAATGGCAATAAAGTTTTAGTATCCATGATGAAATATTCTTGTTCGAAACCAAACCAGAAATCATCATTATCATCATCAATAGTAGCTCTTCCGTTAGAAGGGTGTGGAGTTCCATCAGCATACATAACTTCAGACATTACTAAGTATCCGTTGATGCGAGTTGGATCAGGATAAATTGCAACAGGAACTAAAAGACAGTCAGATGAACCACCTTCAGCTTGTTTAGTCGATGAACCATCAAATGACCAGTTTCCAAGTTCTTCAATTGTTCCTTTGAAGTTTTCATGTTCTTCAACTTTAGTTTTACTTCTAAGATTTTGAGTTGGTTCATATCCGTCTAACCAAATGTACTCTAACTTAATTTTAGCCATAATAATATAAATTTTATTTTTTTTGTTTTTTCGCTGGGTCAAATATAGATTTATTTTTTTAGTCCTAAAAATTAGGGGGCTATTTTGTTTAGCGGAGTATTATTTTTTAGATAAGCGCAAATTTTGAAGGGGTATATTTTTAAAAAAGCAATTTTTAACAGACTAAAGAAGCAAATTCGTAAAAATAGGGTGTGATTTTTGAATTTTTTTATTGACAAATTATGAAAAATTGTTTATTTAATCAATAATCCTGTCGTATTTTGTTATATTTCTGCTTTTGCAATTCATTATTCTTCAAAAA
>NZ_MUGW01000073.1 GCF_002217285.1 Flavobacterium hercynium
CCTTTTTCAGGACAACTCAATATATAATTTCAAACAAATTAAAATAAAAAATCCGCGCAAAATCCGCGTCTTCACGCTAGTGAATCAGTATCATCCGCGTCAAAATTAAACGCAATACAAAAAACAACCACCAGCAAATTCAAAATAAAATCCGCGCAAAATCAGCGTCTTCACGCTAGTGAATCAGTATCATCCGCGTCAAAAATCAAACGTAATCCAATTATCGAGAAGTCAATATAGCACGAGCCTTTTCTAAATCCTCAGCGGTATCAATTCCGATTCCAACATGTGTAGTTTCAACCATTTTAATACGCTTTCCGAATTCTAAATAACGTAATTGTTCTAATTTTTCAGAAGCTTCTAATGATTTCATTGGCAAGCTGTAAAAATCTAATAAAGCCTGTTTTCTAAACGCATAAATCCCGATGTGCTGAAAATAGCGCACACCAACATCTTTATCTCTAGGATAAGGAATTACAGAGCGCGAGAAGTACAATGCAAATTGTGACTGATCTACTACCACTTTTACATTATTCGGGTTGTTGATTTCTTCTTCGTTTGTGATTTCACGCATTAGCGAAGCCAGATCAACTTTACCTTCCGGATCATTCTTAAAAACAGATAAAACCTGCTCTAGCGGACCAGCTTCGGTAAAAGGTTCGTCGCCTTGTACGTTGACAACAATATCAACATCAAGATTAGCAACAGCTTCTGCAATACGATCACTCCCCGATTCGTGCTCTTTGATGCTCATAATGGCTTTTCCGCCATGAGAAACAATTTCATCATAAATCAAATCAGAGTCCGTAACTACAAATACATCATCAAATAGTTTTGTTGCTACAGATGCTTCGTAGGTTCTTAAAATTACCGTCTTACCTCCCAAATCCTGCATTAGTTTTGCAGGGAAACGTGTTGAAGCATATCGTGCCGGAATTACAGCTATTATTTTCATTTTCTATATTCTTTACGAGAAGTAAACTTTCTAAAAAAAACAGAACGTTCACTATCTTATTACTATTTCTTTATTATCACTTTTAAAGTTTACTCTACAAAACTTTCGTCTTTAAAGCCGATCAAATATAATTTATTTTTGGCACGTGTCATAGCCGTGTACAACCATCTAATATAATCACGATCGATACCGTTTGGTAAATAAGGCTGTTCTATAAAAACAGTATTCCATTGTCCTCCCTGCGATTTATGACACGTAATAGCGTAGGAGAATTTAACCTGTAATCCGTTGAAATATTCATTCTCTTTTACTTTCTGAAACTTCTTGTATTTGGTACTTTCATTTTCGTAATCCTTCATCACTTCTTCATACAATCGATTCGATTCTTCATACGTCAACGATGGTGATTCACTTTTGATGGTATCCAACAACAAAACGGTTTCAAAAGGTTTTTGGTCCGGATAATCGACCATTCTGATTTTTACTCTCGCAAAATTAAACCCGTATAATTCTTTGATTCCAAAAAGCTCTAAAACTTCGATAATATCACCATTGGCAATAAATCCTGCTTCGTCAGTTTCTTTTAGCCAGAAGTAATTATTTTTTACTACCATCAAAAAGTCACCCACAGAAAGTTCACTTTCTTTAAACAAAATTCGGGTTCTGATTTGTTCGTTGTATTGATTGGCTCTTTTATTCGAACGTACAATAAATGCGGTGTCTTCGATACTATAATTACTGTATGCTGTGTTTATAGCATCCTGAATATCATAGCCATCTGTTAAACGAACGATATCTTTGAACTTTTTCACATTAAATTTAAATTCTGTAATAAAACTTTCTTTCAGCAATTCACGTAATTCGGTCGCGTTAAACAAAATCCCGGAACTTTCTTCCTGACGCATTACTTCGTCCAGTTCGATATGTTCTATTTCTTTGTCATAATGCGCACCCAAAGTATGCGTATCTAGTGCAGGACTAATATCTAAATTTACCGGAGGCAACTGAGCGGTATCTCCTAACAGAATCATTTTGCAATTGGTTCCGGAATACACATACGCGATCAAATCATCGAGTAGTGATCCGTTATCATACAATTTTGAATCTGAAGTACTGTCGGAAATCATCGAAGCCTCGTCGACGATAAAAATAGTGTTTTTATGTTTGTTGAGCTGTTTAGTAAAAGCTACGCCTCCACCAGCAGATTTTTTAGGGAAATATATTTTTTTATGAATGGTAAACGCCGGCGTATTCGAATAATTGGCAATTACTTTTGCTGCACGTCCTGTTGGGGCAAGCAGCACAAACTTTTTATTGATCTCTCCTAAATTATTAACGATTGTAGAAATCACCGTTGTTTTTCCCGTTCCTGCATATCCTTTCAGCACAAAAATGGTATCGTTAGCTGGTTCGGTTAAAAAAATTGCGATCTTCTGAAAAAAAATGTCCTGTTTGTATGTGGGTGCAAAAGGGAACTTTCTTCCTAAAACGCCATAAAAAAGTGCTGAATTCATAAGGTAAAATTGAGATACAAAGTACGGGCTTTTTACTGGTAATTTCAATGGAATGTGGAATACAATTTAAAATTAGAATGAAGCAAAAATTACATCGAATCAAAACTAAAAATAGCTTATAGTCTTAATTTTACTGCTGTTGCTGATTTTTGTACCTGATCGTGTTATTTGCTATTATTGTTGCTTTTTAATTTGTAAGTTTGTGTTCCGAATTAAATTCGGTACTGATTCAAATTTCAGCTACTGAATTGTAAATCAAATTATGTCAATACATCCTACTAATATTACATCAAAAAAATATAAAAAACTGTCTATTCAGGTTTCTCTGAGCGGATTTTCCTTTTGTTGTTTTGATACGCTGAATAATACGATTACTTCGTTCAACGAGGTTCAATTTAACACCTTGCAGCAAGCAGCTACCATTGAAGAATTGTACACTGACTCTTTTAAAAAGTATTTTGAACTAAAAGATTCTTACGATGAAATCATGGTGATTCACAGTAATAACCTTTCGACTTTTGTGCCTGCTGCCCTTTTTGATGAAGATTATATGGGAAGCTACCTGCAATACAATACAAAGGTTTTTGAAACTGATTTTTTTACCTACGATAAAATTTCAAATTACGAAATGAATTCTGTTTACATTCCGTATGTAAACATCAATAATTTCCTGATCGACCAGATTGGATCCTTTGATTATAAACATGCGAATAGTATTTTGATCGAAAAAGTACTGGAAGGTTCTAAAAATAACGATGACAAAAAAATGGTCGTTAATTTTACACCGGAACATTTTGAAATTATTATAGTGCAGAATCAAAAGTTATTGTTATTCAATTCTTTTGAATATCAAGCGCCAGAAGATTTCATCTATTATATTTTATTTACGGCAGAACAACTGGGTTTAAATCCGGAAAGTTTTCAGCTTGAATTGTTAGGTACCATTACCAAAAACGATCCGTTTTACACTATTGCATACAAATACATTCGTAACGTTACTTTTTTAGATGTAAGCGCATTACAACAAAAAAACAGCTTTTCAACTGTTCAGAATCAAAAACACTTTATCTTATTTCAATCATGAGAATTATTTCAGGAAAATACAAAGGACGCCGCATTTTTCCACCCAAAAACCTTCCTGTTAGACCTACGACTGATATGAGTAAAGAAGCATTGTTTAATGTTTTGAATAATCATTTTAGCTTTGATGGCTTAAAGGTTTTAGACTTATTTTCAGGAACGGGCAACATAAGCTACGAATTTGCTTCACGCGGAAGTGCACCTATCACATCAGTAGATGGTGATTTTGGATGTGTAAAATTCATTAAACAAGTGGCATCAGAATATGATTTTGATATCGCTGCTACCAAAAGTGATGTTTATAAATTTCTGGACAATTGCAAAACTTCTTATGATATCATTTTTGCTGATCCGCCTTACGGATTGGATCAGGCTGCTTTTGAAAAAATTGTTTTAACCGTTTTTGAAAGAGAATTGCTTAATGAAGACGGAATGATGATTATTGAACACTCGAAATACACGAAGATGGAACATTTAAGTAATTTTTCGTTTCAAAAAAGTTACGGCGGATCTTTCTTTACTTTTTTTGAACTGAATTCAACAGATGACGACGAAGAACTTCCTGACAACACTTCAAACAAACTTACTGAAGAAGACGAAGGTTAATCCTTTTTAAACATAAAAAATTCCCTTTTTAAAAGGGAATTTTTCATTTTAGCGAATTCTATTTTCACACTCATTTACATTTTTCTCTTTGTACTCGGTATTTTTCACCTTACCAAAAGAGTATTTTATGGCGATAGACACTTCATTAGAATCTACCAGATAACGCGCTTTCGAACTTACATTGTTTACGGCAAACTCTTCTTTGTAACTTGTCGTTTTAAAGATATCATTGCAACTCAGCGTACATTTCCAGTTTTTGATGGTTTTAGACAACGACAAGTCCAGAAGAAATTTTTCGTTTTGCTCAAAAACGCCATCGTTTTGCTTTGTCATTCCCCAACACGATACCCCAAATATAAACTGTCTCGGAAGCCTGAATTCCTGACTTGAGTTGTAATATAAATACGGTGTCGACGCTTGATTGACTACCGACTTGTCTTCTATTTTATTTACCACGAAAACAAATGTATTTGTCGAAGTCCAGATTTTATATGTAAAAGGAAGGGTTAGTTCGACATTAAAACTGGATTCTTTCGCGTAGTTTAAATCTTTTAAGGTTAAAACATTTTGCTGTTCATCAAACGAAAAACTGCTGTAAACAGGATCTTTGTTTACGAAATAACTCAGCTTAATCGATTTGTCATGATATTGAAACGTTGTTGCTATTTCGTTGGTAAATGTCGGACTCAAATTGATATTTCCTCCATATAAAAAATACGGATTAATATAGGTTGCCCGCTGACTTAAAGACGAATAATTTGGACGCTGTATACTTTTTGCGTAGTTAATACTTATACTTTTAACGCTGTCTATAGGAAACGTAAATTGTGCTTTCGGAAAAATATTGGTATACTTTCTGGTCAGTAAAGGTGTCTCTTCAGACGCAAATTGTCCTTTTACATTTGTATTTTCTGCTCTGATTCCGAATGAGAACTCTACTTTTTTAATCGTTCCTGAAAGCTGTGTATATCCTGCCAGATTTGCTTCTTTAAAATCATAGTGTTTAATATCTTCCTGATTGTTTTCATAATAAGAGATACCGAAATCTGACTTTGATTTTGCCTGAGAATACAAACCTCCTACTTCTAATTTCATTTTATTAGAGAACGTTTTTTCAACATCGACTCTTCCAGAAAAAACATCGACATTAAATTGCTGATCGCGATTTTGGCTCCATTCAAATTGAGAATCATTATAATTATTGGCAACCTTAGTTAACAATTGCGAATCGTAATTAGAGTATTGTAAACCAGTAAAAAGCAGCGCATCGATTGCTTTTATCTTTTTAGAGTAATTTAGAAATGAGTTGATAAAATTTCTTTTCTGATTGTTATTCGTCAGGGTCAAAACATTATTTTCGATCTCTTTATTTTTATTATACGTCAAAGTATTAATATCGAAATCTTCCTTACGCAAGTTGTTATTCACGCTAACCGAAATATAATCGTCATCATTTATCTTGTAGAACAAACCTCCTCCGGCAAGATATTGTGTTCTATTCGTAAAAGCTTCTACATTGTAATTCGAAACTATTCCAGATGGCGGAATGGTATAATCAATTCTGTGCGTTTCCCAAGGTTGCAATGCGTTGTAATTAAAGTTCGCTTTCCATTCCAGTTTGTTTTTCTTAAAACTCGAATTAAATCCCAGATAATTATTAAAGTCTTTTTTTCGAGAAGCAACTTCGGTAACGTCCACTTTAAAACTATCTTTTTTACTAAATTTTCTCGTGACCAAAATAACAGATCGTCCTTCGGCTTCGTATTTTGAAGATGGATTCTGAATGATTTCGATTGTTTTAATATCTTCAACTGCCAGCGCATTCAAATCATTCATGCCAACTTTTTGATTGTCGATATAAATCAGCGGAACTCCTCTTCCTACAACTGAAATTTTCTCACGGTCCGGACTTATTTGAACTTTTGGCAATTTTGATAATAAATCTAACGTATTGGGAATTGCACTAAAAATAGAATTGGGCACTTCCAGTTTTATGTTACCATTCACGTTTGTAAATGTTTTTTTGGCAGTCTCAATCACAATTTCCTCCAACTGATTCGAAATACTGTCTTTGGGCTGTTCTACTTGTGCTTTTGCTACAAGCGAAAAACAAAATAAGAGTACTAACAATATAATTTTTAAAGGCAAATAAACTTTCATTAGGTAAGCGGTTTTGGGTTTAGATGCTGCAAAAGTGCTTCTAAAAAAGCGTTGCGCGAGTTAATTGAAGGTTAATGCGCAGTTAATACGCCAATTGAAGGATAAAAGCATTATTTTTGGCTTGAATTTGAGTACCTATGAAACAAAGAATCAATTTATTAATCACGTTTTCGATAATTGGCTTAATCGTCTTATCTGCAGTACAATGCTACTTGGTAAAAACGACTTATGATTATAAAGTAGCGCAGTTTCATACCGAAATCAAAAACGAAATCGCCAATATTTCTAACAATTACAGCGACATCGATTCTACTATCGTTTCTAAAAAAGAAGCGCTTTATATGTCGCTGTCTGAAAACTACATCAAAGGCGAGAAAAACAAATCGCAGATCAAAAAAGCAATTCTCGAAAATGAATTCAGAGCGGAGTTAACGGCAAAAATAGAACGTAAATTCGAGAGAGAATTACCCAATTTTAAAATTGATTTTGCCATTGTCCTAAACAAATTTATTCTGTACAAAAACGAACAGAAAGCAGATACTATTTTTTCAGACAAATCGTTTATCAAAAACAAATTATACGGTAACCTGACTTCTATCAATCATGCCTTTTTAGTTCGCAATTATGTGGGAACGGCAAGCGGAAATTTCCAAAATCAAAACTATAAATTATTGACAGAAGATTCGATGTACATTTCGGTGATCGATTGGGAAATGATTATTCTCAGACGAATGACGATCGTTCTTGCTTTGTCGCTACTTTCTATTATTACGCTTATTACGCTTTTTGTCATCGCCTTAAAAGCATTAATCAAACAGAAAAAAGTAAGTGATGTAAAAACCGATTTCATCAACAATATCACGCACGAACTCAAAACACCGCTGGCAACGCTAGGAATTTCAACTAAAATTCTGGAGCAAAAAAACATTCGTGAAAACGACGAAAACTTCAATGCTATTTTGAATACTATTTCACGTCAGAACAACCGTCTGCAAAACCTCATCGATCAGGTAATGGCAAATTCGCTGGCAGAAAATGAACTTGAATTACAAAAAGAAATCATCAATACCGAAGATTTTTTAAGCACCATTATTGCTGATTTTAAAGTTGGTTATCCTAAGATCAAGCTCGAAACCGATTTTCAAACACAGAAAACTATTTTGGTTTTAGATAAATTCCATTTAACTACTGCCATACTAAATGTGCTGGAAAATGCTGTAAAATACGGTTCCAACAACATCAAAATAAAAACAAAAAATATTCAGAATCAATTTTCTATAAGTATTGAAGACGACGGAATCGGAATCTCTAAAAACAAACAAGCTTTGCTTTTCGAAAAATTTTATCGCGTAGAACAAGGTAACCTGCACAATGCTAAAGGTCTTGGTCTTGGTCTTTATTATGTTGACCAAATTATAAAAGCACATCAAGGCTCTATTGCCGTAATGAGCGAATTGGGCAAAGGCGCCGTAT
Source organism: Flavobacterium hercynium (assembly GCF_002217285.1). Classification (GTDB taxonomy): domain Bacteria; phylum Bacteroidota; class Bacteroidia; order Flavobacteriales; family Flavobacteriaceae; genus Flavobacterium; species Flavobacterium hercynium. Next base: position 7,789 of record NZ_MUGW01000073.1, read on the forward strand.
TTACAATTATGTTTAAAGTTTAATTCTGTCCTTTGAAAAAAATACTTTTAGCCGAAGACGATACTGATTTCGCCAATGTTCTGAAACAATATTTAGAATTGTACCAGTACGAAGTAACCTGGGCAGAAAATGGAGAAATAGCTTTGCAGTTATTTCAAAATCAAAGTTTTGATATTTGTGTATTTGATGTTATGATGCCCAAACTCGACGGTTTTTCTCTGGCCGAAAAAATCATCAAAATCAATCCCGAAGTACCTTTTATCTTCCTGACCGCTAAAAAACTAAAAGAAGACAAAATCATTGGTCTAAAATTAGGCGCCGACGATTATATCGTAAAACCCTTTGAAGCCGAAGAACTCATCCTGCGCCTTCAAAACATCTTAAAAAGAAGCCAGCAAACAAAGCTTACCACAACAGCCGAAACCATCGCAATTGGCTTGTATACCTTCGATATGCAACGTCTGACTTTGCAACTAAACAACGACATTCAGCAACTTACCGAAAAAGAAGCCGCATTGTTGCATTACTTCTTCGATCATCAAAATCAATTGCTTAAGAGAGAACAAATCCTAAAAGCGATTTGGGGAAACGACGATTTTTTCTCCGGCAGAAGCATGGACGTATACATTAGTAAAATCAGGAAATACTTTAAACACGATGCATCAATCAGCATCGAAAGCACCCGAAATATTGGCTTAGAATTCAAAATTAGTAAGAAGTCGTAAAGTCGAAAGTCAAAAGTCTGAAAGATTACATACCAAAGAGATTAAAAAAATCTAAAATCTGCAATCTAAAATCTAAAATTCTAAGAAGTCTAACAATCTAAAATCTGCAATCTAAAATCTAAAATTCTAAGAAGTCTAACAATCTAAAAATCTAAAGATCTAAAAGACAATTCCCTGTAAATGATATAATTCTGAAAAGCAATTCTATAACGTGATCTTCCTTCTTACTAAATATATTTGTTAAGAACTTTAAAATTTACGATCATGAACTTAAAAAGATTTTTTGGCGGACTGCTTACGTTCCTCGGAATCATCGGTCTTATATATACTGCAATAATATTTGCGGGCACATCTGGCGAAACAAAAGATATTAAATCGCTTATTATTTACGGTATCCTTGGTATAGTATTTTTTATGTCCGGAATAAGTTTAGTACGTACAACCAAAGACGAATCCTAAAATTACTTCGTCATCAAAGACGAGGCAATCTCTTGGTAAAGCGGAGTCTGCATTCCGTGTTTTGCACCTTCGTTTACCACAAACTGCGTTAGCGAAGCGGCTTCGATATTTCTTCCCGCCAGTAAATCCCTGTGCATAGATGAAGTCGCTTCTTTAGGTGATTTTTCGAGTTTATTTACCGTTTGATCAACAATATCATCAGGCAACTGCAATCCTTTTGCTTTTGCAACACTTTCAATTTCGTGAAGCAGCGCTACATAAATTCTTTTTGATTCAGCATTGTTTAAAATCTGCCCGATATTCTGATCCAGATAAGATGTAGCCGATGCTAATGCTGAGATAAAAATAAATTTCTCCCACACCGTTTCTTCAATAGTATCAACCAAATAACTTTCGATTTTGGCTTTTTCAAAAATAGTCTGTAAGACTTCTAATTTAGTTTTAGCTGCTGTTTTAGAACCAAAAAACAGTTTTTCGTAAAATCCTATTTTCTTAATCGTTCCCGGCAGCATAATCATCGAAACAATATAAACACAGCCTTGCAAAACTTCATTTTGAGGAAATAACTTCTGAATACGTTCCGGTGCATCTACACCATTGTACAATGGAAGAATAATCGTTTTAGCTACAATAGATTCTCTCAGTGCGAGTAAACTCTCTTCGATATCATACGTTTTGGTAGCGCAAATTAAATAATCCAACTCGCCAATTTCTTTAGCATTATTAGATACCAATGCAGGATAAACTGTAGTTTCTGAATTGTCAGTAATTATTTTTAAGCCATTTTCAGCAATTGCCTTCTGTGTTTCGCCACGCGCAATAAAAACAACCTCAATAATATCCGATTTAAAATATGCTTTTGCCAAAAGTCCGCCAAAGTAGCCGCCTACTCCGCCCAATCCTAAAATTCCAATTCTTATTTTCATAGTACTGTTTTTTTGCTGTGAATTATAAAAATAGTCAATAATTAACTTCTTTCGACAACATTATGCTACAACATCAGTATCCAAATTCAGAGTTGTAAAATCACGTTCGCTTTTAGAAATTATAATCGTTGCTACCGTATTACCAATCAGGTTTGTTATGGCGCGCGCCTCGCTCATAAATTTATCAACTCCTAATAAAAAAGCCAAACCTTCAACCGGAATTTTATGTAGTGCTGTCAAAGTCGAAGCCAAAACAATAAAACCGCTTCCTGTTACGCCCGCTGCACCTTTAGACGTAATCATCAAAATACCAATCACAGTCAGAATTTCAAAAAAACTCAAATGCACATCATACAATTGAGCCAAAAATATCACTGACATCGACAAGTAAATCGAAGTACCGTCTAAATTAAAAGAATATCCCGTAGGAATCACCAAACCAACAACCGATTTACTGCAACCCATTTTTTCCAGTTTCACCATAATACTTGGTAAAGCCGCTTCAGAAGACGAAGTACCCAACACCAATAAAAGTTCTTCTTTAATGTATTTAAGGATTGAAACAATATTGATTTTATAATACCTCAAAATACTTCCTAAAATCAAAAACACAAACAAGAACATCGTCAGGTATACACAAACCATCAATTTTCCAAGAGGAACAAGCGTTTCTAAGCCAAATTTACCAATCGTGTACGCCATTCCGCCAAATGCCCCCAAAGGAGCAAGATACATAACATATTTTAATCCGGTAAAAACAACTTTCGAAAACCTTTCCAGAACCAGAATTGTCTGTTCTCTTTTTTGGTAAAAGTTCAGTAAAATTCCGCATACAATTGCTGCCAGTAAAACCTGTAAAGTAAAATTAGACAGAAAAAATTGCAGCCACGAAAAATCCTCCGCAGCATGATCCGTAAACTGACTCGCATCCTGCAAAGTCAATCCTGATTTATCGATGCGTCCTGGTTTCAAAAGATACGCTATTCCAACGCCAATTGCCAAAGCCACTGTTGAAACAACCTCAAAATACGTTAGTGCTTTAATCCCAATTCTTCCCACCTTTTTCAGGTTTCCCATTCCGGAAATTCCCAAGACAATCGTCAGGAAAATTATAGGCCCGATAAAAAGTTTAATCAGACTAATAAAACCGTCACCAATGGTTTTCATTTTCAAACCATTCTCAGGCGAAAAATGTCCGAGCAGCACGCCGGCAATAATCGCAATCAGAACCCAAAAAGTCAGATTGGTTATAATGGTATGAAAAGTACTTTTTTGAGATTTTTTAGCTGGGTTTGGGTTGGTTATATTCATGAAGTAAAGTTAGTATTCACAAATATATAAAAAATGCAGACCTATAAGCCGGATTCTGTCCCTGATAAATCAGAGCCTTATCATTTATCTAGATTCTAAATTACTTTAGAACTCAAGCTACCTACCCTTCAACAACGGACGAGAAGCCCTTAAATGCTGATATACTTGGTATTTCACCGCATAGAGTTTACCTGGTTTCACTACAGCATTACCTGTACATACTTTCTGCTGCACTTGTCCTAATCCCGAAATCGGAACCGACGGGGGTTACCCGCTATGCTTCTCTGTGGTGTCCGGACTTTCCTCCCTCCCAATAAATCAGGACGACGATAAGGCGGTCTGCGGTGCAAAAGTAGCGATTTAAGAACTAAGAACCCAATATTTAAAATTGGCATTTTTATACCGTTTTCCTAATCAATTAATTTTAAATTGGTTATCTTTAAAATTCGTAACTTTTAAATTCATTATCATGACTAAAATGTATCACTACGCAACGGTTTCAAAAGCGCTGGACCAATTACATGAAAAAGGATTTACTTGCGATTTTAATCTGAATTCAGATTTGATCAAAAAAAATCCTGACAAATTTGAAATTGTTCATGTGTATCGATACGAAGGTTTTTCAGACCCGGGCGATGAAGCAGTTGTATACGGAATTAAATCGACGTCAGGCAAAAAAGGCGTGTACGTAGCAGGATTTTCTGCAGACTCTGATCAGGAAACTGCAAAATTTTTATTTGATTTGAGCATAAAAGGAAGATAATTTTCAGGAGCTAAAACCTGCTGTACGCTATATCTTTTATGTCCGCCGCGGCGGACACAAAAGGATGCCGCTTCCATCAGGGCTAGGAAATTTATTTTCACAAGAACATTATGTACTTCAAATCAAAAAACATTCTACAATCTATGTCACTTCTTTAAAGATTTCTATACTGTTTAAAGAAGTGACATAAAATTAGATCATTTATTCTTCAGTACTCTTTCTAAGTATTCCGTTTTAACCTTTTCAGCCTGGATTAAGCGTTCGTATAATTTTTTGATATCGTCAAAAGTATCTAACAATTTTTCGATTGGATTAAACGGGCAAAAACAATGCGTCCCAAAAATATTCCCATCATTGTATTGACTATTAAAGTAGTTCAAAACAGACTCTTCTGTAAAATTCTCCAATGCTTCCGGTGTAACACCAAGGGCTTTAGCAAATTCTGCTACTTTGTCTTTTTCAATTTCTTCGCTTCCCTCAATATTAGAAACGGTTTGCTGGCTAATGCCAATTTGTTCAGCAAGTACTTCTTGCTTCATACCGCGAAGTTCTCTAATGCGGCTTATATTTCTGCCAATGTGTTTTGGTTTTATCCCTCTGCTCATATTCACTTCAAATTCTTATTCTTGCCCTGATTCCGAAACCAAACGGAACTTCAGCCATTATTTTGTTCTGTCTTCTTAATCTTATAAAAATATTCTGCCAGCCAGTGGTTCGCTCAGATTCTTATTCTTTTTTTTAGTAACACTGCGTCGCTATAATAATCAAGATTAATCTTAGCATTTTACCTGCTTGTCTTAAATTCCTTAGCTATTAGGTATTAAAATTCCGGATAGTTTCTTATTTTTATATCTTTGTTTTTTGAACTATCGTTTCTATTATTTGCATTTATCGTCTCTTGCAAATATATAGACAATAGTTTAAAAAAGTAATAAAATTATAAACAATTTTCTATAAATTTGATGAAAGCAATTGAAAGAGTAAAGGAGTACATTGAGCTTAAAGGATTTAACAATAGTTCGTTTGAAAAACACAGTTCACTCTCTAATGGTTATATTGGTACGCAGCTAAAGCGCAATGCTGATATGGGAGAGGGAATCATTATTAAAATACTGGACACTTGTTCAGATATCAATATGAGATGGTTGATGAGAGGCGAAGGCCCAATGTTAAAAGATTCTATTGATAATAAAGAAGTTACATACATCAGTAATGATGTCTTAGATAGGTTTGAGGAACAGTCTGAAGTATACCGAACAACCTCCGGAAAAAACACAATTCCATTAATTCCAATTGAGGCAATGGCAACTTACGGAACAGAAGAAGCCAAATACAATGAATATATCAGTGAAATGTTTACTGTACCAACATTTAAAGATGCAGATTTTCTAATTAAGGTTGCTGACTCTTCTATGCTTCCAAAATACAATATTGGCGACGTAGTAGCGTGTAAGAAATTATCCCGAGAAGAAATTATTTTTCAATGGAATAAAGTTTACGTTTTAGACACATCACAAGGTGCTTTAATCAATAGAATAGACAAAGGAGAAGACGACGATCACGTCATGATCGTAAGTGATAATGAAGAAAACGAAGCTTTTCAGTTGCATAAATCTAAAATAAATGCTATCGCTATCGTAGTAGGATCCATTCATTTGGACTAAAAACACGCTAAACCCGTTATTAAAATACTAAATTAAGACATTTTTTTTAATTTAACTTTATGCCTAACAGCTCACTAAGAGCTGTTAGGCAATATTTTCTTGATCCTTATCCCAACCTATTTTTTTTAAACCTGTTTGGTGTTTAGAAAAAACTTTTGTCTAATTTTAAACATTATTCTAACAAAGCGAGCGTTCTGTTTTGCAACTCAACTCTGTATTTCAAAACATCGTCAACACTGCTTAATAAATATTCATTGTTTTCTATAATTAGTTTTAGCTTAGAATCTGTAAAAACCAATTTGCATATTACTTTTTTAAGATTGTCGTCAACACTAATATTGAAAAAGCTTTTAAAATCTTTGAAGAAAATTCTCTGACTCGGTATCTTTTTATTCTGAATCAATAATGTTCTAATCGTATGATACGCTTGTATTTCAGATTCTGTCGTTACAATTCCACCTGTATTAGAATTTGATTCTGCCAGGACTTTTTTCTCGTACAACGATTTCAACAAAGCCGAATTAATCATTTTGATCATTTTTCCCTGAGTTTCCTCCGTAAACTTGGTCTTGAAATTCATATTGCGATGTATGATTTTCAGTAAGTCTTTTGAAGGCGCAATTAATTCTTTTAATAAACTCGCTTCAAAATCTTCATTAAAAACACATTCCTGAGCTGTTTTTATAATTTCTGCGACTACCACATATCTTTTATCAAACTTAACAAGCGTTTCTAAATCTTTTTCTGAGTAGTTCAACAAATTAAAAACAAAAAAAGGTTTGTTGTCAATTACATTAGGCTGCAAAACATCGGAGTAAAATCGGTATTCGATTCCGTTGGTCAGTACCGCAATTCGCGAATTTCTCGTATTGCTGAAATAACCGTTAAGCTGTCCGGCTTCCTTATCGCTAAGCCTGCTGTTGTACTTTTTGGCTTCGATTAAAATAGTATCTTTTTTATTAATTAAAATAGCATAATCGATCTTCTGACTCACGCGCTCTCCAAAATCAGCATTGTATTCTGGTATCAGATCATTAGAAATGTAATTTAAAAGATGGAAAAAAGGTTCTATTAAAAATTTTCTTGTTTGCGCCTCGTTTGTGCATAATTCTACGGCATCATCAATTTTAAAATTTTCTAAAACCTTCTTCAATTGATTAACGGCTTGTTTAGGAATACTTGTGATCATGTTTTGTGGTTTGTTAGTTAAACGAATTTTAAAACTTAAACTAGACTAAACAAAGGTCTCTCATAAATAGATGATGCATTTACGGAAAACCATATTTAGAGCGATTAAATCATTTATTTCCAAAAGTATCACTTTAACATTATAAGCAAACTAGGTATTTACACCTGATTATTACATCACTAGAAAGCAAAAAAAAAGAGATTAACTTTAATTAAAAAGTTAGACTCTTTTTTTGTCAATCAGAATTTTTACAACTAATTAATATGTTCTCAGTAATCTTCCCATATCATAAACTTCTGTTTTATCAGCAGGTCCATTTGGTGAGTAATACCATTCTCCATCTTTCAATCCATTTACATATTTGCCATTTACCCAACATGACTTATCATACTCCATAATATATTTTCTCTCTTCCCAATCTCCGTTTTTTACGTGATTTTGAACCTTCCCTTTCATATTGTACAAACTAACATAAGACGAATCAAGTCCGTCTTTTGTATAAATAACTTCCTTATCTCCCCATTCTTTACTAATTTCCAAATTGTCTTTTTTGAAATATTCAGAAAAATAATTGTCCCGAATGCAATACTTATTTTTGATAATAAGTGTGGTATCTTTTTTTTCCAGATGTCCAGAAATGTCACCGTTCCTATCATACTCATAATATTCAATTGTAAAAATTGAATTTGTAATAATATTATCCTTTACTTTTGAAGTTCTAATGTATTCTCCCTCATTTACATATTTTTCATACACGATTAACCCATCATCTAAACTGTTGTTTGCCAACAAAATAGCCCTGTAAAGTCTATCATTTTCATAATCAAATGAAATTAAGTAAGATTTGAATTCTTTTTGATTAATATAAAAATCAGCATATTTTTTGATTCCAATTTTAACTCTACCCGTTTTAATTCCATCAAAGTTTGTTATTGGTTTGATATAATCCTTCTCGAAACTTTTATAATACAATTCTATAATTTTTTCCTTATCAATTTCTACATTTCTAATTTTTGTAGAATCAATACGGTTTATGACAGTATCATGGAGATTTAATTTTACAACAGAAATTTTACTTGTATTTATCTTAATAGAATCGGTTGTAGTAGATATTAATGTAATGCCATTATTTTCTTTTTTACAAGAAATAATGACTACAACTAGAATAAAAATAATTGTAATTTTTAAATGCTTCATTAGATGTTTTTCAAAAGATTGGTGAAAAGGTTCTTAAATAATAGTGACCCGAATTTACCATTCTTTTTTACAATTATCATCTAATTCATAATTCATGAACAACATTTATTGTGTTTGAATTATGATTTCATCTTAATTAAGAGTACCATCTTCGTTTATTTTAAACTCCTTAATATTATGAGATTGAATCTTATTATCAATAAATACTTTTGTAGTAACATGTATAATCCCATTTTCATCAATTGAAAAATTAGTTCGCTCAACATTACCCATAGTTTCGGGTTCAAATAGTTCCCCCTCAACATATAAGTTAGAAATTACTTTGTTGTTTTTTATTGCTAGTAAATAGAATCTATATGGTGAATCTCCACAATCCATTGGAATCAATATAAGATTCACATTATTTATTTTGGGTAAAAGAATATATCTTATTGTTTCATTCCCACATAAAAATTTTTCAATACCGATAGGCCGACATTTTAGAATTTTATATGTGATATTTTCAATTACGTGTGTCTTATTATAGGGTAACAAAAAGTTTATCTCATCTATACAAGATTCCAAAATTACCTTATTTTCCTCTACTTTTTTGAAACACATTATGCAACCTTCTTTTTCGAAAAACACATAGTTGTCTATAAAAAAAGCATCTTGAAAATACTTATCTAACTCTGAATTTTTATCATAAACTCTTTTATTCCTAATTGTTTTAATTATTTTTGGAATATCTATATTGAATTCTTGCTTTAATATTTTCTTATATGTTTCATATAAATATTTGTATTTAAAATAATCTTCTGATTTTATACTACTAGTGTAAACATCGTCCGTGTACTTATTATTTATAAAAACAGAATCGTTATCAATATCAAATTTTAGTGAGTTATAATTATAATCATCACATAAATAGCTATTCGGAGACAATGAAACTGTTTTAAAAAACAACCAATTATTTCGCTCGTTTGTTGCCAAATCTTCTTTTAAGATTTTAGTCTGATCATTTCCTTTTCCAAAATTGGAATTTGATTGTTTACAATTAATAAACAATAGAGCCATAAAAAAGTATATTATTTTCATAATTTTAATGTGTTGAATTATAGTTATTATTTTTAAACATATCTATCTCGGCTTTTCTTCTTTTAACTAAACCAGATAACCCTCCATTTGTTACATCTGAAAATTCATCAGCTCCACCAGAATAATCTGAATTATTAATTTTAATTTTAATTTTAGTTTCTCCATCATTGATTCCTCCTTCATTTAAGAAATTAGCTCCTGCATTAAAAACTAAACTTACTAAAGCATCAAATTCATATTGATGAAGATTTACTGTGATATCTCTCTTTATAGCATTTTCAAATTCTACAAGTCTAAAATTAAATAACTCTAAAGCTCTTTCTTTTGAAATACCATCTTTAAATTCTTGAGGTTCTGAACCATTACATGGCCCTCTATGCACTAGATGACCATAACCAATTGTACAATGATGACCATTAGCATCATCGTTGTATAAATTAGATTTAAAACTTTCCCAGTTTTTAATGAAATCTATCCCTCTAGATGATGTTGTTAATGAACTAGGGTGAACTCTTCCGTCCATAGAATTATCTACATTTGCAATCAATCCCGTACATAAGCAAGTATTCGAAAATTGCAACTCTTTTGCAAGCTGTACAATTTGTTTACCATCCAAATCTTTATTATTAGTAATGAAATAATCTTCCGTCAGATATTTTTGAGAAAATTCTCTAACATCCAGATGAACCCATGTACTAGCCCAAGATTCTAAGTAAAAAATATCTTTTCCACTATTCCAATCTTGCTTTGCACCAAGGTATTTCATAAAAATATTTTTTCTTATTTCATTCATATTTCTAATATTACTCGCTCGCATATTTGTATCCAAAAAATTGTAATGAATATCTAAAGCTTTACCACAATGATTAGTCGTATGATCTCTTCTGTAAATATAATGATCATGACATCTGTAACCAGATTCAATATGTTTTGTCTTATAATTTAGTTGCTTATCTTTATTTATGTAAAAAACAGAAGCCCGATAAGCACAAACTAAACTTCTATGTATTCCAGGATATTCATACTTTCTATACGCTTCTAAAATAGAGCTATTCTGATATTGATCATGACTTCTTCCTTTTCCATAACCATTACAAGTTCCACATTGGCATTTTATCTCATCAAAATTTATTGGATATTTTCTTTGAAACTCATCAATAGCATTTAAAACATTTCCACAAATTTTCCCCGTTTCGGGAACTTTCATATAATCTCGCTGAAATTGCTTAATCATTCTTTCTGTTCTCTCTGTAAATTCATCGGTAGGTACATTACCTCCAAATCCCGCCAAACGAATATTTATTTCTCTAATTAATTCATTTTTATCCCCCTTCTTAATGCAATATTTTCCACCACAATTATCTTCCTTAAACGGCCACCAACTTTGGCTATTACTTAAATCTACCATCATTTTACTGTTGATTACTTCCATAACCGGCTTGGTTGCAATCTCATTTTTTACGATAAGTTTTTTCTCCACATAGTCAGGATTGGCAACGTGAGTATCTAAAGTTGCTTTTCGCGATTCCTCCTTTCCTAAAATTTCGGCTGTTACATAATATTCATGATACTTTCCTTCGTCTGATTCTCCTTTATCAACTTTACTATTCGCTAAATTCACATGCATTGGGTTCAAATAAAATTTGACATCTGCGAAACCACGCCTTACAAACTTTTTTTGAGTGTCTATTTTAAGATTGGTTGTCTTCAATTTTTGCTTATCGCCATCATTTTCCCACAAGGTCACTACAATAGGGAGCAACTCCATACCTACACAATGGACACGGGCAATAATCGAATCTCCGTATGCAAATTTTCTGGTTGGTATTTTTTTCAGCACATTAAGAAGCTCGATCGATGTAATTTTTGGATTAGATGTAGGTTGTGGCTTAATGTGAATCAAAGTTTCTTTTCCATAAGCCTCAACGATCATAGCTACATCTTTTGCTTTTGAACTAATTTCTGAAAATTTATATGTTACGCTTTGTCCTTTTTTTTCTTTTACATTTGCTAGTCGCCATACCTTAGCATCTTTTACATAAATATTCCATTTTATCTCTGAATCAGGCTGCTCAGGAACAATCGTTACAGGTTTTGTGTCAAAAGCCTCTTTAACCTTTTCTACAGTATATTTTTCAGAAACTCCCACTTCGGGAGTTAAGTTTCCAACTATTTTTATTTTCATTTCATTATTAGTTTAAGAACAGAATGTATTTTCATCTTGTAATTTATTCAATGAAAGTGGGCAAATTTGTTGCATTAATTCCCTATCTTCATTATCAAATTGTTGCTGACTCAATTCTGCGATTTGCCCGTGTTTGGTAATCTCGATACAATCTGGTCCTCCTATTGGACAAGTTGCTTTACTGTTTTCAATAAGCATTTTACCTTGATTACTCAGCGTTACTTTTTCATAAAAGCCCGTCCATTGCTGTATCATCGCCTGACAAGGTTTAAAGCTGTTGCCAAGGGGCTGCATCTTGCAATTGCCAAAGGTGTTTTTTTCTAAAGTTTGCCCAATTTCTTTGGTCGTGGCAATTAGTTTTTTATCAGAATCTTTGTCGTTGGCATAATGCTTACTTTGTGATTTTACTTTTAGGGTATCTGTTGCTTGCGGATCTTCGCTAAATTGGCATTTTAAGGTTGCTCCATGAACCACTATGTGCTTTTTACTCATAACTTGTTAAATTTAATCTTGAACCAAAAGTGATACTCCTGTAGGTACAAAGATTTTTTGGGGATTTAAATTCTTTACTTCAATTTTTATTTTCTCATTCATATTGATAAAATCACACTCTACCACAAAATGTTCTATGCTGTAATTATTAGGATTTAAAAAATAAGCTGCATCATAACTTCCGTTGATACACTGATTTTCTAATGTTCCTTTTTGGGTAACTTCAATAAGATTTAAATCATTAAGGCAAGGACTTACTTTTTGCGTAATAAGAAACTTTTGATCCTCAGCATCGGCTAAAAAAGGAAAATAAAGACTCTTATTCGTTTCTAATTCCGAAGTGTATTTCTCATGAATTCCGTTAAAGTAGGCTCTCAAAAACCAATTTCCGGATACATATTTTAATAGTACATCATCATCTTGCATTATGGATTCAATGTTTTCAGTGATATTATCATAAAATTTACCTTGATAAGCTTCCTTAATTTTTTCTTTTCTCTCTTCCCAACGCGCTTTTATCTTGTAGTAACTATTAAGATCAACCCATTTACCTCTACTGTTCACCACAATACGAAGTGGAAATACAAGTTGATCGAGTAACTGAGCCATTTGATATATTTCTTTCTGTGCTACTTTTTCGTCAATCAACAAGGGTGAAATTTTATTGATCTGAATAAAATGATAATCTGTTTGGTTCGTTTGAGGTTGTAGTCTAGTGAGTTTGTAGTACTGACGTAGTGTTTTTTTCTCTCCTTCTTTTTCAATAGTATATTTAACAGAATATTCCGTATAAAGCTCATGAGGACAAAAAGGCAAAACATATTCACTGCCGACAAAACGTACCGATTTTTGTTTTTTGTTTTTTAACAATGCTTCTTTTTCCTTTTCATTCGGTATAATTATAAACTTCAAATGTTGTGGAAGTCTGCTGCCAATACAATTTTCAAGCTCACTTCGCGTATTGTGATAACGTTTAAGCTCGAAAACTTCTATATTCAGTTTTCGAGCTATACTATCTAAAGTATCATCTTGCTGAATTTCATATAGGATATGATTTGAATTGCTCATTTTCTAATTTATTTTACTTTTTATTTCATCATTTTTAATATGATTTATTTCATTTTTCTCTGCTGTTTCATTCATCATTTCAGCATCATAGATTACGCCATCAGACTTGATGAATTTTTGAGGTTCTACTATTTTCGTTTTACTTCTGCGCTCGCAAATAATCACAGAATTTTCAGTAATCGGGTTTGCTCCTATGTGCTCATCAGGTATAATGTGTTGCTCTTTACGGTGCCAATTGTTTTGTAGAAAAAAGACCCAAGTATAATTTTCTCCGTTAGATTCAATTAATTCGATCTTATTTTCAGGATTGTGCTCGTTGAATCCTTCTAAAGTGAGCATGAACAGGCGTCCAAATTCAACTCTGACAGGTGCAATAGCTCGCATAGAAGTGGGTTTCTGATCGTAATACCCTTTTTTTATTAAAAAAGTAATGAGCAACACGTCTTTTATTTCTTCTTCAGTAACATCATCATATTTTGCTTTTGGCGTCCAGGTAGCGTATTCGGGCGGCGGAATGAGCATCATAAGGTTAAATGAAATGTTGATTCCTGTTGGACACAAGAACAATACAAAATGGATGCACATGAGATAGGTAAAGAATATTCCGTTGAGTGTCGTGTATATGATGATAAACGGCACACTTGAATACAGAATAACCAACGCACCAAAGAGTACTTCTACAGCAATGCTGGTGGTACCAAATTGCTTAAAACCTTTTTGATACAGCCAACAATGCAGTATTCCCATGAGAAAGGAAACTACCTCGTAGAAGAGAAATTCATCTGAAACCTCGGAAAATAATTTGTTATGCCCAAAGAAGACTAACAGGGCATAAAAAAGCACAAACGATAAAATGTACGGATAAAATACCTTTTTGTAGCT
>NZ_MUGW01000074.1 GCF_002217285.1 Flavobacterium hercynium
CTTTTTTTAGGACGAGACAAGGCATAAAAAAAGCCCCATTTCTGGGGCTTTCTGATTTATGCTTGTCCTGTAGGTCCAAAATTAAGAGGTATTGGTGCTTGTTCTGTGTCTTTGATTTCGCCATGAGCGACTTCAAAACGATGAATATTTTCACCTATTGCCTTCAATAATCTTTTAGCATGTTGTGGTGTCAAAACAATTCTTGACTTTACCTTGGCTTTAGGAATACCTGGCATAATGCTCACAAAATCTAAAACAAACTCTGATGAAGAGTGATTGATAATCGCAAGATTAGAATAAATTCCTTCTGCGATTGTTTCATCTAATTCAATATTAATTTGCTCTTGTTGTTGTTTCGGATTACTCATAGTTTCCTAATTAATAGATATATTCTTCTTTATTAGCCATCATTTCATTGTAATCGTCTTTAGATCCTACGATAGTGTTATCGTATTCTCTCATACCAGTTCCCGCAGGAATTCTGTGTCCAACAATTACATTTTCTTTTAATCCTTCTAAATCATCTACTTTACCAGCTACAGCAGCTTCGTTAAGTACTTTTGTTGTTTCTTGGAAAGAAGCAGCAGAGATGAATGATTTAGTTTGTAGCGAAGCTCTTGTAATACCTTGTAAAACTGGCGTTGCAGTTGCAGTAATTACATCTCTAGCTACAACTAGATTTTTATCATTTCGTTTAAGCAATGAGTTCTCATCACGTAATTCACGAGGCGAAATAATCTGACCTGGTTTCAATACAGCAGAATCTCCAGAATCTTCAACTACTTTCATACCGTATAATTTATCATTTTGAACGATAAAGTCTTTAGTGTGAATTAATTGATCTTCTAGGAATAATGTATCTCCTGGATCTTGAACTCTTACTTTACGCATCATTTGACGAATAACTACCTCAAAGTGCTTGTCATTAATTTTTACCCCTTGTAAACGGTATACTTCTTGAATTTCATTTACTAAATACTGTTGAACAGCAGCTGGTCCTTGAATTCTTAAAATATCATCTGGTGTAATTGCACCGTCAGACAATGGTACTCCTGCTCTTACGAAGTCATTTTCTTGTACTAAGATTTGGCTTGAAAGTTTAACTAAATACTTTTTGATCTCACCAAATTTAGATTCGATAACAATTTCACGGTTACCTCTTTTGATTTTTCCAAAAGAAACTACACCGTCAATTTCAGATACAACTGCTGGGTTTGAAGGGTTACGAGCCTCAAGCAACTCGGTAATTCTTGGTAGACCTCCCGTGATATCGCCTGCTTTAGAAGAACGACGTGGGATTTTCACTAATACTTTACCTGCTTTAATTTTCTCTCCATTCTCAACCATAAGGTGTGCTCCTACTGGTAAGTTATACGAACGAATCAATTCACCTTCTTTACCGTAAACCAATAAAGTTGGAATTAATTTTTTATTTCTAGCTTCAGAAATTACTTTTTCCTGGAATCCTGTTTGCTCATCGATTTCAACCATGAACGATTGTCCTTGTTCTAAATCCTCGTAAGCGATCTTACCAGTAAATTCAGAAACAATTACACCATTATATGGATCCCACTTACAGATCACAGATCCTTTAGTAACTACTTCACCATCCTTAACAAAGATACTAGATCCGTAAGGAATGTTATGTGTATTTAAAACGATTCCTGTTTTCTCATCAACTAATTTTAATTCAGTTGAACGTGAAACTACGATATCAACAGAGTTTCCTTCGTTATCTTCACCTTTTACAGTTTTTAAATCTTCTATTTCAAGTCTACCGTTAAATCTTGTAACAATACTAGATTCTTCAGAGATACCTCCTGCAACCCCTCCAACGTGGAACGTACGAAGTGTTAACTGTGTACCTGGTTCTCCAATAGATTGAGCTGCAATAACTCCGACAGCTTCTCCTCTTTGTGTCATTTTTCCGGTAGCTAAGTTTCTACCGTAACATTTAGCACAAATACCTTTTAAAGCTTCACAAGTTAATGGAGATCTAACCTCTACTCTTTCAATCGGAGAAGCTTCAATAACTCTCATGATTGCTTCTGTAATTTGTTGACCAGATTGAACTAAAACTTCATTAGTAAGAGGATTAATAACATCTTGCAACGCAACACGTCCTAAAATTCTTTCTCCTAAAGATTCAACGATTTCCTCATTTTTCTTCAAAGCAGAAACTTCAACACCTCTAAGAGTACCACAATCCTCGATATTAACAATAACATCCTGAGAAACGTCATGAAGTCTTCTTGTTAAGTATCCAGCATCGGCAGTTTTAAGAGCCGTATCCGCAAGTCCTTTACGAGCACCGTGAGTAGAAATGAAATACTCAAGGATCGAAAGACCTTCTTTAAAGTTAGAAAGAATCGGGTTTTCAATAATCTCACCACCACCAGCAGTAGATTTTTTAGGCTTAGCCATCAAACCACGCATACCAGTTAACTGACGAATCTGTTCCTTAGAACCCCTCGCCCCAGAGTCAAGCATCATATATACAGAGTTGAAACCTTGTTGGTCTTCTCTAATATTTTTCATTGCTAATTCTGTTAACTGAGCATTTGCTGAAGTCCATACGTCAATAACTTGGTTGTAACGTTCGTTATTGGTAATAAGACCCATGTTATAATTTACAGAAATACCTTCAACTTGCTCTCTGGCATCTGCAATTAATTTTGTTTTTTGTTCTGGAATTCTAATATCACCAAGAGAGAATGATAAACCTCCTCTAAATGCGAATTTATACCCCATATCTTTCATATTGTCCAAGAAAGCAGCAGTAGTAGGTACATCAGTCACACTTAAAATGTGTCCGATAATATCTCTAAGGTTTTTCTTAGTCAATACATCATTGATATATCCAGCTGCTTCCGGTACTACTTCATTAAATAATACACGTCCTGCAGTTGTTTGAATGATTTTATACACTAATTCTCCAGCATCATTAAAATCTTTTGCTCTAATTTTCACACGAGCATTCAATTCTAATCTTCCTTCGTTTAATGCAATGTTTACTTCTTCAGCAGAATAGAATGTTAAGTCTTGACCTAAAATTATATGTTCTGGTGTTGAGATACGTTCTTTGGTCATATAATATAGACCCAAGACCATATCCTGAGAAGGTACAGTAATTGGAGCACCATTTGCAGGGTTCAAGATATTGTGAGAAGCCAACATTAATAATTGTGCCTCTAAAATAGCCTCTGGTCCTAATGGCAAGTGAACTGCCATCTGATCCCCATCAAAATCGGCGTTGAAAGCCGTACATACTAATGGGTGCAATTGGATTGCTTTTCCTTCAATTAATTTTGGTTGAAAAGCCTGGATACCAAGTCTGTGTAACGTAGGAGCACGGTTAAGTAATACTGGGTGACCTTTAATTACATTTTCAAGGATATCCCAAACTACAGGCTCTTTTTTGTCTATAATTTTCTTAGCAGATTTTACTGTTTTTACAATACCTCTTTCAATCAATTTACGGATAACGAAAGGTTTGTATAACTCAGATGCCATATCTTTTGGCAATCCGCATTCGAATAATTTTAATTCAGGACCAACAACAATTACCGAACGAGCAGAATAATCCACACGTTTTCCAAGTAAGTTTTGACGGAAACGTCCTTGCTTACCTTTTAAGGAATCAGATAATGATTTTAATGGTCTGTTTGATTCTGTTTTAACAGCAGAAGCTTTACGTGTGTTATCAAATAATGAATCTACAGATTCTTGTAACATACGTTTTTCGTTTCTTAAGATAACTTCCGGAGCTTTAATCTCCATCAATCTTTTCAAACGGTTGTTACGGATGATTACACGACGGTATAAGTCATTTAAATCTGAAGTTGCAAAACGACCTCCATCAAGTGGCACAAGCGGACGTAATTCTGGTGGAATAACAGGAACCACTTTCATAATCATCCACTCAGGACGGTTTTCACGGTTTAAGTTAGACTCACGGAAAGACTCAACTACTTGTAATCTTTTTAAAGCTTCAGTTTTACGTTGTTTAGATGTTTCGTTATTAGCGCTGTGTCTTAATTGATAAGATAACTCATCTAAGTCGATACGTGCTAATAAATCCATAATACACTCTGCTCCCATTTTGGCAACAAATTTATTAGGATCTAAATCATCTAAATATTGGTTTTCTTGTGGAAGAGTATCTAAAATGTTTAAATATTCCTCTTCTGTTAAGAAATCTAATCTTTGTAATGACTCTCCATCTGCATTTTTAGCAATACCAGCCTGAATTACTACGTATCTTTCGTAGTAAATGATCATATCTAATTTCTTAGATGGAAGACCAAGGATATAACCAATTTTGTTTGGAAGAGAACGGAAATACCAAATGTGAGCAATAGGCACAACAAGGTTGATGTGTCCTACTCTGTCACGACGTACTTTTTTCTCTGTAACTTCAACACCACAACGGTCACAGATGATACCTTTGTAACGAATTCTTTTATATTTACCACAAGCACATTCAAAATCCTTTACAGGTCCGAAGATTCTTTCACAGAATAGTCCGTCACGTTCTGGTTTGTGCGTTCTGTAGTTGATAGTTTCTGGTTTCAAAACCTCTCCTCTTGATTCTTTCAAGATAGATTCAGGTGAAGCCAATCCAATTGAAATTTTATTAAATCTCTTTACTGGATTTTTATCTTTATTATTATTTCTATTATTCATCATAGTTTTTACTATTGATTTATTTGCAATTAAAAAATTGATTCTTTTTGAAGCTATTTGCATTAGGCTGTAAGCTTTACGCATGTGCTTACGGCTTATAGCTTAAGGCCTACGGCATTCAAAATTACCTCGGGTTACTTCTCTAAACTTCAAAACGTATTGTTGAAGTGCTAATTATAAAACCTTTTGAGTTTATATAAAAAATCGGAACGGTTTACGGGTTTTAAATCCTAAAAACTTTTATAAATGAGTAATCAACCCCGATAAAAACCGGGACTGAATACTTCCTAATACTTATTATTCTTCTAAACGAATGTCAAGTCCAAGACCTTTTAATTCATGCATTAATACATTGAATGATTCCGGTAATCCTGGTTCTGGCATAGACTCTCCCTTAACGATAGCTTCGTAAGTTTTAGCTCTACCAATAACGTCATCCGACTTAACTGTTAAGATTTCACGAAGTGTACTTGATGCTCCATAAGCCTCAAGTGCCCAAACCTCCATCTCTCCAAAACGCTGACCTCCAAATTGAGCTTTACCTCCAAGTGGTTGTTGTGTAATCAACGAGTATGGTCCGATAGAACGTGCGTGCATCTTATCATCAACCATGTGTCCTAATTTAAGCATGTAAATTACACCCACAGTTGCAGCTTGATGGAAACGCTCTCCAGTACCACCATCATAAAGGTGTGTATGTCCGAAACGTGGTACTCCAGCTTCATCAGTCAACGCATTGATTTGATCTAAAGAAGCACCGTCAAAAATTGGAGTAGCAAATTTTCTACCCAAGTTCATACCAGCCCATCCAAGAACAGTTTCATAAATCTGACCAATGTTCATACGTGAAGGTACCCCAAGTGGATTCAATACGATATCTACTGGTGTTCCGTCTTCAAGGAAAGGCATATCTTCATGACGAACGATTCTAGCAACAATACCTTTGTTACCGTGACGTCCTGCCATTTTATCCCCTACTTTCAACTTACGTTTCTTAGCGATGTAAATTTTCGCTAATTTCAAGATTCCAGATGGTAATTCATCTCCAACTGTAATAGTGAATTTTTCTCTTCTTAAAGATCCTTGTAAGTCGTTTAGCTTAATTTTATAGTTATGAATTAAATCATTAACCATTTTATTAGTAGCATCATCAGCAACCCATTGACCTTTGCTTAAGTGAGCAAAATCTTCTACTGCGTAAAGCATTTTTTGAGTATATTTTTTACCTTTTGGTAAAACTTCTTCACCCAAATCATTCATTACACCTTGAGATGTTTTTCCGTTAACGATCAAGAATAATTTTTCAACCAATCTGTCTTTTAATTCAACAAATTTAGTCTCAAACTCCATTTCTAAAGCGCCTAAAGCATCTTTATCCTGAGTACGTTTACGTTTATCTTTTACGGCTCTTGCAAATAATTTTTTGTCAAGAACTACACCATGTAAAGATGGAGAAGCTTTTAATGAAGCATCTTTTACATCTCCTGCTTTATCCCCAAAGATTGCACGAAGCAATTTCTCTTCCGGAGTAGGATCTGATTCTCCTTTTGGTGTAATTTTTCCGATCAAAATGTCGCCAGGTTTTACCTCTGCTCCAATTCTAATCATACCGTTTTCATCTAAATCTTTAGTAGCTTCTTCAGAAACGTTAGGAATATCATTAGTCAACTCTTCGTTTCCTAATTTCGTATCTCTAACCTCTAATGAATAATCATCTACGTGAATAGACGTAAAGATATCATCACGAACTACTTTTTCAGAAATTACAATCGCATCCTCAAAGTTATACCCTTTCCATGGCATGAACGCAACTTTTAGGTTTCTACCTAAAGCTAATTCTCCATTTTGAGTAGCATATCCTTCTGACAATACCTGACCAAGAACTACTCTGTCACCTTTTCTTACGATTGGTTTCAAGTTAATACTTGTTCCTTGATTGGTTTTTCTAAATTTAATTAAGTTGTATGTTTTCTCATCAGCATCAAAACTTACCATTCTTTCGTCTTCAGTACGGTCGTATTTGATAGTAATGATATTAGCATCAACATATTCTACAGTTCCATCTCCTTCAGCATTAATCAATACTCTAGAATCTGAAGCTACCTGACGCTCTAAACCTGTACCAACGATTGGTGCTTCCGGACGGATCAAAGGAACCGCCTGACGCATCATGTTTGATCCCATCAAGGCTCTATTCGCATCATCATGTTCCAAGAAAGGAATCAACGAAGCAGAAATCGAAGCAATCTGGTTAGGTGCAACGTCTGTATAATGTACAACAGATGGTTCAACTACCGGGAAGTCACCTTCCTCACGAGCAATAACATTACTAGCAGTAATTTTACCAGTAGCATCCATTTCAATGTTTGCCTGAGCAATCATTTTACCTTCTTCTTCTTCAGCACTTAAGTAGATTGGTGTGCTTTCTAAATCAACTACACCATTAGTTACTTTACGGTAAGGAGTTTCGATGAAACCCATTCCGTTAACTTTTGCATAAACACCAAGAGATGAAATCAAACCAATGTTTGGTCCCTCTGGAGTTTCAATCGGACATAAACGACCATAGTGGGTATAGTGAACGTCACGAACCTCGAAACCAGCTCTCTCTCTCGAAAGTCCACCAGGTCCAAGTGCAGATAATCTTCTTTTGTGTGTAATCTCAGCTAATGGATTCGTTTGATCCATAAATTGAGATAACTGGTTCGTTCCAAAGAAAGAGTTGATAACTGATGATAATGTTTTAGCATTGATCAAATCAATTGGTGTAAACACCTCGTTATCTCTAACGTTCATACGCTCTCTAATAGTTCTAGCCATACGCGCTAAACCTACACCGAATTGTTGAGAAAGTTGTTCACCAACTGTTCTAACACGACGGTTAGATAAGTGATCAATATCATCAATCTCTGCTTTAGAGTTGATCAATTCGATCAAATATTTTACGATTGTAATGATATCTTCTTTGGTAAGCACTTGCTTATCCATAGGGATATCTAAATCTAATTTCTTGTTCATTCTGTAACGACCTACTTCACCTAAGTTGTAACGTTGGTCAGAGAAGAACAATTTATCTATAATACCACGAGCAGTTTCCTCATCAGGCGGTTCAGCGTTACGCAACTGACGGTAAATGTGCTCTACAGCTTCTTTTTCAGAGTTTGTTGGATCTTTTTGTAATGTATTGTGGATAATAGCATAATCTGCCTGATTGTTATCCTCTTTGTGTAACAAAATAGATTTAACGTTAGAATCAATGATCTCTTCAACATTATCTTTGTCGATAATTGTATCACGATCAAGGATGATTTCGTTACGTTCGATAGAAACTACCTCTCCGGTATCTTCATCAACGAAATCCTCATGCCATGTATTCAATACACGTGCAGCAAGTCTTCTTCCAATATATTTTTTAATACCTGTTTTAGAAACTTTAATTTCTTCAGCTAAGTCGAAAATTTCAAGGATATCCTTATCTCTTTCGAACCCGATTGCACGGAATAAAGTTGTTACCGGTAATTTTTTCTTTCTATCGATATAAGCATACATAACGCTATTGATATCTGTAGAAAATTCTATCCAAGAACCTTTAAAAGGAATTACTCTGGCAGAATAAAGTTTAGTTCCATTTGCGTGGAATGATTGTCCAAAGAAAACCCCAGGAGAACGGTGTAATTGAGATACTACTACACGCTCAGCACCATTGATAACAAAAGTACCACTTGGAGTCATATAAGGAATTGTACCTAAATAAACATCTTGTACAATAGTTTCAAAATCTTCGTGTTCCGGGTCTGTACAATATAGTTTCAACCTAGCTTTTAAAGGTACACTATAGGTAAGACCTCTCTCTATACATTCTTGAATTGTATAACGTGGTGGATCTACAAAATAATCCAGGAATTCCAATACAAAGTTATTTCTTGTATCTGTGATTGGAAAGTTTTCCATGAAGGTGTTGTATAGACCCTCGTTGCCTCTTTCGTCAGATTTAGTTTCTAATTGAAAAAAATCTTTAAAAGATTTTACCTGTACATCCAGGAAATCCGGATAATCAGGAATGTTTTTCGTAGAGGCAAAATTCAATCTTTCAGTCTGATTTGTTATCATCAATGAACAAAATTTTGATTAAAAAAAAGTAGTTTTTTGTGTAAAAACACATTGTCTTAGTTTATACTTTCTTTTTGTAATCAATACATCTTTAAAATAAACCAAGAAAGTAAGTTTAAGTTTTTCTTCGTATTGATCAAAAATTTTTTCGTATTTTAAACTATTTGATAATAAAACTTAATATATTTTATTATACGAAAAATGGTTTAGGCCATTGAGTGTTAACTCAAGACCTAAACCTAGTTCTTAAAACTGAGTTGAATTATTTAAGCTCAACTACAGCTCCAGCTTCTTCTAATGATTTTTTAAGACCTTCAGCCTCTTCTTTAGAAACACCTTCTTTAACGTTGCTTGGAGCACCGTCAACTACATCTTTAGCTTCTTTAAGACCTAAACCTGTAAGTTCTTTTACTAATTTCACAACTGCTAATTTAGAAGCTCCAGCTTCTTTTAATACAACTGTAAATTCAGTTTGTGCTTCTTCAGCAGCACCTTCTCCACCACCAGCAGCAACTACTACAGCTGCAGCAGCAGGCTCGATACCATACTCGTCTTTTAATATTGTTGCTAATTCGTTAACTTCTTTAACTGTTAAGTTAACTAATTGTTCTGCGAATTGTTTCAAATCTGCCATTTTTTCTATCGTTTAAAATGATTTGTAAAAATATAATTTATTTATTGTGCGCTAATTAAGCTACAAGGAAGTATTCTTCCTCATACGAATTATTATGCTTCAGCCTCTTCTTCGCTACCAGCGAATTTGTTTTGTAAAGCAGAAATAATTCTTTGTGCTGGTGATTGCAATAATCCAATAAGTTCTCCAAGAAGTTCTTCTTTAGATTTAATAGTTGCTAATGCATCTAATTGCTCATCTCCAATGTAAATTTCAGAATTGATATATGCTCCCTTTAAGATAGGTTTAGCAGATTTTTTTCTGAAATCTTTAATTATTTTTCCAGGTGCATTTGCAACATCTGAAATGAAAATAGCACTGTTACCAGTCAATACTGAAGGTAAATCACCATAGTCATTAGCAGAAGCTTCCATTGCTTTTGCAAGCAAAGTGTTTTTTACAACCTCTAATTTAATACCTGCTTTAAAGCAAGCTCTTCTCAAGTTTGAAGTTGTTTCTGCGTTTAATCCAGAAATATCAGATACATAAATAATATTTGTACCAGCTAACTGTGCAGTTAAATCTTCAATCGCGATTGATTTTTCTTCTCTAGTCATACTAAAAATTATTAACTACCAATTATACTGCTTTTGGATCCAATGCAATTGCAGGACTCATAGTGCTTGTAAGGTGAATACCTTTAATGTATGTACCTTTAGCAGCAGTTGGTTTAAGTTTGATTAATGTTTGAATAATTTCGTGTGCATTGTCATAAATTTGCTCAGCTCCAAAAGAAACTTTACCAATTCCTGCATGTACGATACCAGTTTTATCAACTTTGAAGTCAATTTTACCAGCTTTAACCTCTGCAACAGCTTTTGCAACATCCATAGTTACAGTACCTGTTTTAGGGTTTGGCATTAAACCTCTAGGTCCTAAAATACGACCTAATGGACCTAATTTACCCATAACAGCTGGCATAGTGATGATTACATCAACATCTGTCCAACCATCTTTAATTTTTTGTAAGTAATCGTCAAGACCTACATAATCAGCTCCAGCTTCTTTAGCTTCCGCTTCTTTATCTGGAGTAACTAATGCTAATACTTTAACATCTTTACCTGTTCCGTGAGGTAATGTAACTACACCTCTAACCATTTGATTCGCTTTTCTTGGATCTACACCCAAACGAACTGCGATATCAACAGACTCATCAAATTTTGCAGAAGCTATAACTTTAATTAATGCAGCTGCATCTTTTAAAGTATATAGTTTGTTCTTTTCAATTTTTGAAGCAGCCTCTTTTTGCTTTTTTGTTAATTTTGCCATTTCTTTCTCTTAATTAAAAAGGAGCATCTCCTGATACAGTTATACCCATAGATCTAGCAGTTCCAGCGATCATGCTCATTGCAGATTCAATTGTGAATGCATTTAAATCTACCATTTTATCTTCAGCAATTGCTTTGATAACGTCCCAAGTAACGCTAGCTACTTTTTTACGATTTGGTTCACCTGATCCAGACTTTAGCTTTGCAGCTTCCAATAATTGGACAGCAGCTGGAGGAGTTTTTACAACAAAATCAAATGATTTGTCTTTATACACAGTAATTTGTACTGGGCATATTTTGCCAGGTTTATCTTGTGTTCTAGCATTAAATTGCTTACAGAACTCCATGATATTAACCCCAGCAGCTCCTAAAGCAGGTCCAACCGGTGGCGACGGATTCGCAGCACCTCCCTTAACTTGTAGTTTAACTACCTTACTAATTTCTTTAGCCATTTTTTAAAAAATTTAACACCGTAATCATTGGAAGCGATTACAGTGGTTATTATAGATGTAACAAAAATTATACTTTTTCAACTTGCATAAAACTTAATTCTAATGGTGTTTTTCTTCCGAAAATTTTCACCATAACTTCAAGTTTACGCTTTTCTTCATTGATCTTTTCAACAGAACCATTGAAGCCATTAAAAGGACCGTCAATTACTTTTACAGTCTCTCCTACACTGAAAGGAATAGAACGAGTATCTGTATTTACAGCAAGCTCATCTACTTTACCTAACATTCTATTTACTTCAGAAAGCCTTAAAGGAACAGGCTCCCCTCCTTTGATCTCACCTAAAAATCCAATTACGCTGGTAATTGATTTAATAATATGAGGTATCTCACCAACTAAGTTAGCTTCGATCATAACATATCCAGGGAAGTATACTTTATCCTTAGACATTTTCTTCCCTTCTTTTACAGTAACTACTTTTTCTGTAGGCACTAAAACTTGGGAAACATAATCACCCATACCTAATCTGGCAATCTCAGTTTCGATGTAAGCTTTGACTTTATTTTCTTGTCCGCTTACAGCTCTAACCACATACCATTTTTTCACATTATTATCTGCCATCACAAAAAATTTATCCTTTTAACCAGTTAAAAAATCCAGCTAAAGCTTTTGCAAAAAATTCATCTACTCCCCATGTTGCCAAAGCGAATAAAACTGAAAATACAGCCACAACAATTGTTAATTTTTGAACCTCAGCCCAAGCAGGCCAAGTAACATTTGACTTTAACTCTTCGAAAGCCTCTGATAGATAATTAGTAACTTTTGTCATTTGATATGATTTTTTATTGCACGGGCGGAGGGATTCGAACCCCCATCAACGGTTTTGGAGACCGCTATTCTACCCTTGAACTACGCCCGTAATTAAAAGCCAGTGATTACAGTTAAGAATCAACTGGCTTTTTATAATTTTATAGGATTATCCTACGATTTCAGTAACCTGACCTGCTCCTACAGTTCTACCACCTTCACGGATAGCGAAACGTAAACCAACGCTCATTGCGATTGGGCTTAATAAAGCAACATTGATTGTCAAGTTGTCTCCTGGCATTACCATCTCTACTCCTTCTGGTAAAGTAATAACTCCTGTTACGTCAGTTGTACGTACGTAGAACTGTGGACGGTAGTTATTATGGAATGGAGTATGACGTCCACCTTCTTCTTTTTTCAAGATATAAACCTCAGCTTTGAAAGTAGCGTGTGGTTTTACTGATCCTGGCTTAATGATAACCATTCCTCTTTTGATAGATTCTTTATCAATACCTCTTAACAATAAACCTACGTTATCTCCAGCTTCACCTCTATCAAGGATTTTACGGAACATCTCAACTCCTGTAATAGTAGAAGTTAATTTATCAGCTCCCATACCAATGATTTCAACTGGATCTCCTGTATTAGCAATACCTGTTTCGATACGACCTGTAGCAACAGTTCCACGACCAGTAATTGTAAATACGTCTTCAACCGGCATCAAGAATGGTTTTGCTACGTCACGCACTGGCTCTTCGATCCAAGCATCAACAGCTTCCATTAATTCAATGATTTTTGGTACCCAAGCAGGATCGTTATTCAATCCTCCTAAAGCAGAACCTTGAACTACAGGACCATTATCTCCATCATATTCGTAGAAAGATAATAAATCTCTAATTTCCATTTCAACAAGCTCTAACAATTCAGCATCATCAACCATATCCACTTTGTTCATGAAAACAACGATTCTTGGAATACCTACCTGACGACCTAAAAGGATGTGCTCACGAGTTTGTGGCATTGGACCATCTGTAGCAGCAACTACTAAGATAGCTCCGTCCATTTGAGCAGCACCAGTAACCATGTTTTTTACGTAATCCGCGTGACCTGGACAGTCAACGTGAGCGTAGTGACGGTTAGCTGTTTCGTACTCTACGTGTGATGTATTAATAGTAATACCTCTTTCTTTCTCCTCTGGAGCGTTATCGATTTGATCAAAAGATTTTGCTTGACAGTAACCAGCATCAGACAATACTTTTGTAATTGCTGCAGTTAATGTAGTTTTTCCGTGATCCACGTGTCCAATTGTACCTATGTTTAAGTGCGGTTTGGAACGATTAAAATTCTCCTTTGCCATTTTACTTAATTTTTAATCTTAGTTATATATTAATTTTCAATTTCCTACTTACTTGAGCCAATGTCGGGAATTGAACCCGAGACCTCTTCCTTACCAAGGAAGCACTCTACCCCTGAGCTACACCGGCAGAGAGTTCTGATTTTAGATTTTTGAATTTCGTAATATATTTCTCATATAAACTACAATCCAAAATCTTAACTTCTTTTTTTGTGGGGAGAGCAGGATTCGAACCTGCGAAGTTCACACAGCAGATTTACAGTCTGCCCTCGTTGGCCGCTTGAGTATCTCCCCATTTTTTCAATAATTTTATGAACTATTTCAAATCGCATTTGAAACATTTTAGAGCCGGCGGAGGGACTCGAACCCACGACCTGCTGATTACAAATCAGCTGCTCTAGCCAACTGAGCTACGCTGGCAATATCATTAAAAAAGTCCGCTATTTCTAACGGACTGCAAATGTAGCTATTTTATCTTTGAATCAAAACATTTTTTGAAAAAAATTTTCAATTAAATGTGTGCTCGTATTTTTTCCTTCCTTTTTACCAGTAAACGTTCTAAAGATTCTGCCGAAAGCTCAATCGCCTCCTCAAATGTTTTACACTGTTTTTTAACCAAAAACTCGTCTCCAGGAACATTTATCTTAATCTCCACAGCCTTATTTTCCTTATCACTCGTTCTCTCAACCTTTAAAAAAACATCGGACGAAACAACACGGTCATAAAACTTCTCCAGCTTATCCAATCTTTCCTGAATAAAATCTACCAATTTTCTGTCAACAGTGAAGTTAACTGCATGAACATCTACCTTCATAATACTAATTTTAGGGGTTAAACATTTTTAGAATTACTACTTATTTCGAGGATGCGCATTTGCGTATACCTTTTTAAGCTCTGTTAAACTATTATGAGTATAAACCTGCGTTGAAGCCAAACTCGAATGTCCTAATAATTCTTTAACTGAATTTAGATCGGCTCCGTTATTTAGCAAGTGAGTCGCGAAAGTATGCCGAAGCACATGCGGACTTTTCTTTACCTTTTCAGAGACTCTACTAAAGTAAGAATTTATTAAACGATACACAAAAGATTCACTCAATTTTAACCCTTTTACCGAAATAAAAAAATATTTATCATCTTGTATGTTTTCAAGCAACGACCTTTCTTGCAAATAAACACGCAACTGCTCTGTAATAACTGGCAAAATAGGAATAATTCGTTCCTTGTTCCGCTTTCCTAAAACTTTTATCACATTTGAAGACAAATCAACATTAGCTTTCATTAAACCAATTAGCTCTGCTCTTCGAATTCCGGTAGTATAAAAAAGATCCACAATAAGCTTATCACGCACTTCTTCAAAACCATTAGGCTCTCCTACTTGCTGCATTAAATCCGTTAGTTCTTTTTCAGAAAAAGGAATCTGCACAATTTTAGGTGTTTTTAACGCCTTATGCTTCAGCATTGGACTAACCTCTATTTGCTTGGTTTTTAATAGAAATTTATAGAAAGCTTTCAAAGAAGACATTTTTCTATTAACAGAAACATTAGAAATACCATCATCCACCAAAGAAACAATCCACGTTCTTATTTGACTGTAATTTACTCGCTCTACATTTTCCTGTTGAAATTGCTCCGCATTAAAAATTTCAAAAAAAGTAATATCATTCAAATAAGCATTAATAGTGTGCGCGGAATATTTTTTTTCCAACTCGAGATAATCACGAAATGCTTCTTTATTTGATTTCATAACAATTAAAACTTTTTAAATCATTCTATCTTAAGAAATAATAGAATTGCTTATCTCAAAATTAAGCATAAAAAAACCGTTAGCATCAAAATTTGATAACTAACGGTAATTATTTTGAAAAAGCGTAATACTAACTTTCTAAACCATCTCTCATGTTTTGAATGTAAGCAGCTTTTTGAATTTGAGCTCTTTTGATAACAGAAGGCTTAATAAAAGCAGTACGTGCTCTTAATTGACGAACAGTTCCTGTTTTATCAAATTTTCTTTTATAGCGCTTTAATGCTCTATCGATATTTTCTCCGTCTTTAATTGGTATAATTAACATAATATAGACACCTCCTCTCGTTAAGGCTGCAAAAGTATGTATTAATTATGAATTATGAGTTATGAATTCTAAATTATTTTAAAAAAAAGATCAATGAGTACTCAGATAAAACAAAAAGACTTAAAAAACGTCTCCTTTATAATAGATAGCCATCATCTATTTTTTATTCTTTCAGCAAATTCCTTGAAATAACTAACTTTTGAATTTCTGTAGTTCCTTCTCCAATGGTACACAACTTAGCATCTCTGTAAAATTTCTCTACTGGAAAGTCTTTTGTATACCCATATCCTCCATGAATCTGTATTGCTTCGTTTGCTATTTTCACACAAGCTTCTGAAGCATACATCTTTGCCATTGCTCCAAGTGTCGTAACTGGTTTATGCTGTTCTTTTAAAAACGCAGCTTTATGCAGCAATAACTCTGAAGCTTCAATTTCAGTTGCCATATCAGCTAACTTAAATGAAATAGCTTGAAAACTGCTAATAGGCTGACCAAACTGATGTCTTTCTTTTGAATATTTTAAAGCTGCTTCGTAGGCTCCTTTAGAGATCCCTAAAGACAAAGCACCTATCGAGATTCTTCCCCCGTCTAATATTTTCATTGCCTGCACAAAACCTTGCCCTACCTCTCCTAATCTATTAGCGTCCGGAATTCTGCAATTATCGAATACCAATTCGGCAGTTTCACTTGCACGCATTCCTAATTTATTTTCTTTTCTTCCTGATGTAAATCCGGGAGTTCCTTTTTCGAATACAAAAGCTGTCATACCTTTTGAATCTCCTTTTTCGCCTGTACGAACAATTACAACAGCGATATCTCCGGAAATGGCATGCGTAATAAAGTTCTTTGCACCATTTACAATCCAAAAATCACCGTCTCTTACAGCAGTAGTATTCATACCTCCTGCATCAGAACCGGTATTATGCTCTGTTAATCCCCAGGCACCTATATATTCAGCTGTTGCTAATTTAGGAAGCCATTTTTTCTTTTGCTCTTCGGTTCCGAAGGTTAAAATATGATTGGTGCATAATGAATTATGTGCCGCCACTGACAAACCTATTGAAGGATCTACTTTTGAAATTTCTTCAACAACTGTAATGTACTCATGATAACCTAAGCCTGAGCCACCGTATTCTTCGGGAACTAAAACTCCCATAAAACCCATTTCGCCGATTTTTTTAAATAAATCAACAGGGAA
The DNA here is from genome assembly GCF_002217285.1 of Flavobacterium hercynium. Lineage (GTDB taxonomy): Bacteria > Bacteroidota > Bacteroidia > Flavobacteriales > Flavobacteriaceae > Flavobacterium > Flavobacterium hercynium. The sequence goes on from NZ_MUGW01000074.1 coordinate 16,616, forward strand.
TGTTTGGGCTTCATCCCACTCCATTATATACGGTCTGATATTTTTGTCTGCAAACTCTTTTATAGACTGTGCAATCATCAATTGCGTTTCGTTAGAATTAAAGTTCATGTAGTTAATTGTTTTTTAGAACTCCAAATATAAACTAATTATTTTTGCTTTTTCAACAGGAAAACCTTTAATTTTTGATAAATCCTCAATATTTTCAAAATTTCCGTTCATACTTCGGTATGTGATTATTTGTTTTGCCAAGGTATAATTGAAATAAGGAAACTTTGACAACTCTTTTAATGAGATATCATTTATTGCTATTTTTTTAAATTTTGGAAGAGCATCAATCTTAAAATGATGTTTTAATTCGAAAAGGACATCAGCAGAAATACCCCAAACTTCATCTAATTGTTCCATTGAAACGAAACCACCCAAAAGTTCTTTTTGTTTTACTATTCGGAATGATAACGCTTCACCAATGCCGTGAATTTTCATCAAATCTTCCTGCGTAGCTTTATTAATATCTAAAACAACGAGCTTCTCTTTTTTGAAAGTCTTTTTCTGATCAAAATCTTTCCTATATATTATAGTTTGCTTATTATCCTGATTCTTATTTGAAAATTTAAAAAATGGCGCAATAGTATTCAGAAGAGAATCCGACACTTTTGTAACCTCCTGAAATTCTCTTGCAGAGTTTACATACTTGTTTTCTTTTCTAAAAGCCAGCAAGCGATCAATTTCCTGAACAGACAAACCTAATTTATAGCCTTTGTAATCTGAAATATAATTTGGATTGAAAGGATGAATTATATTTCCCTCATTACCCTTTCTTAATTTAAGCGAATCAATTTCTGATTGCATCGAAAGCCACTGTTCTTTTTCGGTTAAAAACTCCTCAGAAATTGTAAAGTCTATTGAAAGGTAAATTATTTGTAAAACTAAAATTACTACTAAAAGAAAAAACACCCCTGCACGCTGTTGTCTGTTAAATTTAAAAAACAGCCTCATCCCATCAAAATCCATTCTTACAAAATATTTACGTTTTAAAGCGCAAAAATAAGACAAACTAAATAATAAGTATAAGAAAATATCTAAAAAATACAAAATTAACACATTTTACTACTTATTCTTATTTACAAATTAAATCATTATTATATCATTCTCGCAAAAGGCATTTTTATCAATTTTCTACAAATATTAAACATTATCTAAGTTAAAATTATATAATTCTTTTTATTTTTTCTAAAAAACGATACATTTGGAGCTTAATAACAATAAAACCAAAAATCAGTATGTCAATTTGGAAAACTAAACCACTTTCGGTATTGCTAGACGAAGCATCCGAATCTGAAAAAGGCTTAAAAAGAACGCTATCTTCAAGATCACTTGTTGCGCTTGGAGTTGGTGCCATTATCGGAGCCGGATTATTCTCGTTAACAGGAATCGCCGCAGCAGAACATGCAGGGCCCGCAGTTACACTTTCATTTATTTTAGCGGCAGTTGGATGTGCTTTTGCAGGACTTTGTTATGCGGAATTTGCGTCTATGATTCCGGTTGCAGGTAGTGCATATACGTATTCGTATGCTACGATGGGGGAATTTATGGCTTGGATCATAGGTTGGGATTTAGTTTTAGAATATGCTCTGGGAGCCGCCACAGTTGGTGTAAGTTGGTCACGCTATCTTTTGGAACTACTTAATAAATACGGAATACATCTTCCTCCTGACCTGATATGTTCACCTTGGGAACATTTAAAACTAAGCGACGGAACAGTAATAGAAGGTGGAATTATAAATTTACCTGCTATTTTTATTGTAGCATTACTATCATTATTATTGATCAGAGGAACTAAAGAATCTGCTTCATTAAACAACTTTTTAGTTGTTGTAAAAGTAGCTGTAGTTCTTATCTTCATTATTTTAGGATGGAGTTTTATTGATACTACAAACTACACACCATACATTCCGGAAAACACTGGTGTTTTTGGTCAATTTGGATGGTCTGGAATTGCAGCAGGAGCCGGAACAGTATTTTTCGCTTTTATTGGTTTTGATGCTGTATCTACAGCTGCTCAAGAAGCAAAAAATCCTCAAAAAGGAATGCCTATCGGAATTTTAGGATCACTAATTGTTTGTACCTTATTATATGTATTCTTTGCACACGTAATGACAGGACTTGTTAATTATAGTGAATTTGCAGGAGATGCTAAACCAGCAGCTACAGCATTTGCTAAAACAGGTTATGACTTTTTACAAACCGGATTAATCGTAGCTATCTTAGCAGGTTATACTTCTGTAATGCTTGTAATGCTTATGGGACAAAGCCGTGTATTCTACACTATGAGTAAAGATGGTTTGCTACCTTCTTTCTTTAGCACTATTCACCCAAAATACCGTACTCCTTGGAAAACTAACCTTTTCTTCCTTGTATTCGTAAGTTTATTTGCTGGTCTTGTACCGGTAAGTGATTTAGGACACATGGTAAGTATTGGAACTTTATTGGCTTTCGTATTAGTATGTATTGGTGTAATGGTAATGCGTAAAAGAATGCCGGATGCTCCAAGATCTTTTAGAACACCTCTTGTTCCTTTCGTGCCAATTGCAGGTATTGTTATCTGTTTAGCTTTAATGTATTCATTACCTAATGAAAGCTGGTTACGTCTTGTAATATGGATGGCTTTAGGAGTTGTAATATACTTTGTATACGGAAAGAAAAACAGTAAATTGAATAATCCACAGAATTAATTTCTTTACATAAACAGAAAAAAGGATCATGAAGTATAAAAACTTTATGATCCTTTTTTTATGATTTAAAAATAAGTGCTACAAATCAAATACTGACGTTCGTTTTGCACGAACTAAATCTTTTAGACGAATCCAGAATGCCAAGGTTAAATAAACTCCAAAACCTAAACCAACTGTCACAAAAGAGATATAAATAAAAAACAATCGTACACTCGTTACTCGCATTCCAAGTTTATCAGCCAATCGGGATGACACATGAAATCCGTATTTTTCGAAGAAAAATTTAAGTCGTACTATTGAAAACATAATTATTATTTTTAGAAATTCTCAGAATTAGTACAAAAGTACAAAAATATACAATTGGCAATTGATTAATTACTTTTTAATAATGCTACTCCAATACCACATTTTAAACATCCTCTATTATTACAATATTCATTTTTCAATTGTAATAATGTTTGCGTTTCAAAAGCATTTTTACTTGTGATACCAAAAGATTCAAATTTTGTAATGATTGAATTTTTCTCCGGCGCAACTTCTAACATTAAAGCTATTAAATCCTCTGAAATTGATTCTCCCCTAATACTTGAATAAGCAAACTGAATAGGGATTATGGTATTGATAATGATTAAATCTATGAATGCCTTAGATATACTTTTCGCTTTTTTCGGACTCTCTTTATCAAACATATAATGATTCTGCCAATACGGACTTACAGAAACATTGAATACATTGTAAATGTCTTTTACTGATTTTAAGCTTATTATTTTAGAAAAAAGATTTTGATGTTTGTTATACAAATTCGCTAATTGTGAAAGCCTGATTGTGGGAAAATTATCCGGGCGATGTTTAAAAAACTGAACGGGTTCTGCGTAATTTTTATCTAATTGATATTTATGCAACAGGTAAAAGTATCTAAACTTAAGATCTGCAAAATAGACATCTTCTTTTTCTGCATTTAGCAAATCAGCTCCACCCAAAAGCAAAGCTTCAAGATTTTCTACTTCAAAACTTTCTTTTCTTATAATGGAGAACGGAATGGATTTGGCTATTTGCAAAAATGAGTTTCCATTAGTATTTAAACCAAAGTTTTTTGCTACTAAACAAAACAGAACAGCTTCCCAATCTTGGTTTAGTTCTTCCAGCAATTCATAAATAAATTTGGACTTTCGTTCTAAACGTTCAAAAAACAATCGTTCCATCCAATTTTTAAAAATGAATTCATCAATTTCAGCAATTTGATTTTCACAAGAGATCCAGGATTTTGGAACCATTAATTCTTTGTAATCTTTAATCATTTCCGGGGAAACATACTCTTTTAAAACTAAGACCGGGATTTCAGTATTGTTCTCTCTGAATATTGCCGTGTCATGCTCCCAAACGACATGTAAGATTACATTTTCGTATGCTGCGTCTTTTTCATGACCGTGAACGTACCAATCTGATGATTTTAAATGTATTTCGACATTTCCTGCCCATTTTTGATCCCCAATTATAAGCTGTGCATTAAAGAAGTCCGGTCCGGCAAGTTCTAAATAATCACCGGTTTTAAGAATAAGGATTGGGTCATTCTGAACGGTTTGTAGATTTAATGTGTCAAACTTTTTGAATTTCCAGAGGTAATGAAGAAAATCTTCTTTCATTTTTAAGGTTTAAAATTATAAATCCTAAAAATAAACAAACTAATCTTACGTACAAAAATTACAATCTATTTTAACATGAATAATTTCGCACAAGCACGTGCGTCAGACAAGGCTTCGTGATGATTCAATTCGATATTCATTTCCCTGCAACAATCACTTAGTTTCGTAGGCTTTAAACCTTTGGCTTTGTATATCTTAACGGTGCATTCCCAACGTTCAGCAATATTCAGATCTTCGTATACTAAACCATGCAATGCCATTGATTTAACTAGCACGTTTCTGTCAAAACTTTCGTTATGCGCTACAACGACTCTATTCTTTAAGCGTTTTTCGATTTCCGGATATACCTGCAAAAAAGATTTTGCATTTATGGTATCTCTTGGATAGATACCATGAACCTGAATTGTATACGGATTGTACTCGTTTCTTGGCGGTTTTATCAAAGTGACAAACTCATCTGTAATAATGCCGTTTTCTACGGTAACAATTCCAACAGAACATGGATGATAACCTGTTGCTGTTTCGAAATCTATAGCGGTAAAATTCATTCGTAAATCTATTTAAGCTAAAAAACCATAAATCTAATTGTTTGTAAAATTAGATTTATGGTTATATGCATTTCTAAAATAATTTTATTTTATTGAGCCGATAATATCATACTTGGTGATAATATGGTGATTCCCGTTTCCTAAATCAAGCAAAACGGCATCATTTTCTTTTGTAAATAATTTAGAAACTTCTTCGATTGGCGTTCCTAATTGTACAATTGGAAAAGGTTTGCCCATTACTTCTTTAATTGGTTTTTCGGCAACATTTTTATCTGCTACGTAGCTTCTAAATAAATCTGTTTCATCAACAGAACCAACAAATCCGTTGATATCAACAACCGGAATTTGTGAAATTTTGTATTTACGCATACGGTCAATAGCATGCGAAACTAATTCTTCTGTTCGCACAACGATCAATTCTTTATCAATATGATCTTTGATAACGTCTTCCGCTTTGGTGATGTTTTCTTCTAAGAAACCACGCTCACGCATCCAGTCATCATTAAACATTTTACCTACATAACGGCTTCCTGAATCATGAAATAATACAACTACAACATCATCTGGTTTAAAATGCTCTTTTAACTGTAAAAGCCCTTTTATACAAGCTCCTGCAGAATTCCCCACGAAGATTGCTTCTTCTAGTGCAATTTTTCTGGTGTAAACTGCTGCATCTTTATCTGTTACTTTGGTAAATCCATCGATTAAAGAAAAGTCAACATTTTTAGGCAAAATATCTTCTCCAATACCTTCTGTTATATACGAGTAAATTTCATTTTCATCAAAAATTCCCGTTTCGTGGTATTTTTTAAAAACAGAACCATAAGTATCAATTCCCCAGATTTTAATGTTTGGGTTTTTCTCTTTTAGATATTTTCCAACTCCTGAAATTGTTCCTCCAGTTCCTACACCTACAACAAAATGCGTTATTTTTCCATCTGTTTGTTTCCAGATTTCCGGTCCTGTCTGCTCATAATGTGCCAAAGAATTTGACATATTATCGTATTGATTTACGTACCATGAATTTGGTGTTTCTAAAGCAAGACGTTTTGAAACTGAATAATACGAACGTGGATCTGTTGGCTCAACATCTGTAGGGCAAACTACAACTTTGGCTCCAACAGCACGCAAAATATCCATTTTTTCTTTTGATTGTTTATCAGAGATAACACAAATCAATTTGTATCCTTTTATGATGGCAACAAGCGCCAATCCCATTCCGGTATTTCCTGAAGTACCTTCAATAATAGTTCCTCCCGGCTGTAGGCGACCATCTGCCTCTGCATCTTCAATCATCTTTACGGCCATTCTGTCTTTTACAGAATTCCCAGGATTAAAAGTTTCGACTTTTGCCAATACTAACGCATCAATTTCAGCAACAACTTTGTTGAGTTTTACTAATGGCGTATTACCAATTGTTTCTAAAATGTTATTTGAAAAGTCCATTTATATAAATTTAAATATTTGGTTTAAAATAAAAAGGGCGTTTGGCTTATTGGAAGAAATTCCAAACTAAACCAAAACTAATCGTAAAATCACGATATGGGTTATTAGGTGCTGAATAATAATTGTCTTTAAAGAAAGAAGAATTAAAATGTTCTGCTTTTAAATAAATTCTTGTCTGACGGATTCTGGCGTTTACAAAGAAATCAAGATTGGCATAATTTCCAATTTTCTTTTCCTGCTGAACAAAAAATTCTCCAATAACAGGATTATAATCATTACCGTAATATTCTGTAAAGTAATTAAATGTAATACCGGTTTGCATGAACAATGCTTTCTTGAAAAAATATCCGGAATAATAAATTGTGTTTCTGGTTACAAAATCAGGAACATTCAAAATTAAATTCGACTGCTCTACCTTTTGATATAAAAGCGTATTGTCTAAAGCAAATCGTCCAAATTTAAATTCTCTGCTTGCTTTTACTGACCAATAATTGATTGCATTTTCATATTGAGCTGGTTTTATAATCTGAACTCTGTTTAAATCATCCGCTTCTGTAGAAGCATCTTGAAAATACAAATGATCATTTAAAACTGAATATTGTACCTCAGCATTTAACCAACGCGTAAAAACATTGGCACTAAGTGTGTTTATTTTCTCATTTTTAAAATTGTTTGACCAATTATACGCTACATAACTACTTTGGTATAAGTTGTAATTATTATTCGCTAATTTATTGACATTACGATATCTGAAATCAAATTTAATATCATCGTTTAACGTATATCGTAATTTTGCATCTAGATCTGATAAGGATTCATTACCGATTGATCTTGAATATAAAAATCTACCGTTCCATTTGTTTTTTTGATACTCATATTGTCCGCCAAAATTATTAATTTGCTGATAAATGTTAGCAGGAATAGCTCTGCCATCATCAAATATCATCACCTTTTCATACTTATAATTGGATCTGTAATCGTCTATAAAGAAATTGAATTTCCCTAAAAGAGAATTTTCGTAGGCAAGACCTCCCTTATTGTATAATCTTTCAAATCGGGTTTGATCGTTTATTCCGCTTGTCAGGTACGATTCTCCAAAGCGTTGTACCGGCAACCCATCAATAGTTGTCGTTACTGTTCTTTGATTGTATTCGTAAAATTTGCTTTCGTAATTAAACTGATGCGTTACGTACAAATTATTATTAGCATCTTTTGGATTGACTCTGAAGGCATGATCAAAAAACACACGTCTCCCTTTTAACATTGATTTTGCATCGGTTAAATAGACTTGCAGACGCTGGCGATTGTCAAAGTCTTTGTCTCCACTTTCAAAATTTAGAGGTGTTGTAATTCCTCCATTTTCTCCATTTGAAATATCCTGAGATGTAAAATGCGCTTTTAAAACATATCTTTTCTCTGTAGTAGCGTAACTTGTAGTAAATCTAAAATTACCCGCGCTTACTAACTGATTGATATAATTTCCTTCTGAACGTAAACCTCTGTAGGCTATAGAAAAGTTAAGGTTTTTTGAAGTATTTAAGGTAATGAACGAATCTACATTTTGTCCTTTGTTTATTGTGGTATTAAAAAACAACTCTGTCAATGGTGTCGCTGCTGAATAATACTGAATTTGATTTGCTTCAAGGTAACCAAAATGTTTTCCGGTAAAACCTATTTCAGGATAAGGCGAAACATCGGTTAAATTATATTGTAATGTATTATAAACCTGTCCTATATTTGAAAAAGGTAAAAGTCCGAAAAGATCTTTTCTTAAATGATTTTGTTTGTAAGCACTTTTTAAAGTCAATGATGTATCTACATAAGTGGTGTCATGCTCTAAAGTAATAATTTGATACTGGTCAATAGTGGCAATTTTGCTCGTTTTCTTTTTAACAGTATCTGTTATACTATTATACTTTGTGTTCATATCTAAACTATTATTAGAAGTCTTTTTTTCCTGAGAAAACAATAAAGTGGGTACGACTAATAGATATAGAAAAAATAGTATTCTCATTTGATAGCTTTATAGATAATTATTTTGGCAAAATTTGTCAGGCAAAGGTAAAAGATAAAACCGTATAAATAAAAAAACACTTCAATTTAAACGACTGCCTTTGTAATTAGTAGTAGAACGGATATTTTTACAGAAAATTTTATAATATTTGCCTTTTAAAAACTATTAGAATGCTTGAAAAAAATTTCTCAGGATTTGTTTTCGAAACAGGAACAGATGAGGCTGGCCGAGGATGTTTGGCAGGGCCCGTAACGGCTGCCGCGGTAATTTTAAGATCTGATTTTGAGAATCAGCTATTGAATGACAGTAAGCAATTGTCTGAAAAAACCAGAGAACTTTTAAGACCTATTATCGAGCAGGATGCTGTTTGCTTTGCCGTAACGCATCTACTTCCCGATGAAATTGACGAGATAAATATCCTAAATGCTTCTATGAAAGGCATGCAGGAATGTATTTTAAAACTAAAACAGGTTCCGGAATTTATTATTGTTGACGGAAATCGTTCGCTGAATGCCAAATTAGGGTTGAAAAATACTTTCGGCAAACAGTTTTCAGATACTGAAATCGCTCTTTTAAAATCGATTCCAAATCAAAGTATTATAAAAGGAGATTCTAAATTTTTGAGTATTGCGGCAGCTTCTGTATTAGCAAAAACATATCGTGATGATTATATGGATAAGATTCACGAAGAGTTCCCAATGTACAATTGGAAGAAAAACAAAGGATATCCAACAAAAGAACATCGTGAAGCCATTCGTAAATACGGAACCACAAAGTATCACCGAATGAGTTTTAGACTTTTGCCGGAGCAATTAGAACTAGAGTTTTAGTTTCATTCTAATATTTACCGGCAAATACTATTTAGCTGTTTAAAATTTTGCTACGCTCCTACCTCAACTTCAAAAACATTTTGAAGCTGGTTTTTCCATTCAGCAATAATTTTTTCATCAAAAACACTGTCGGCTTTGTCAAAATAAAAATGATGCTGTATTTCTAAACCACAATAACTAAAGATTCCCGTATCTGAGGTTAAAATTAGTGCTTTCCCCATTCCATTGGCTTCGTATTCTGCATGGGATTTTCCGTGTGAATTAACGATAATTGTCGACTTTCCTGTCAGTAATCCTTTTTGAATCCCCTGATTGTATTGGTAGGCAAATCCATAACTAAATACTCTGTCTATATATCCTTTCATGATTGCCGGCATTCCTGCCCACCAAATAGGATACACAAAAATGATTCGATCTGCCCAGGTAATATAATCTTGTTCTATCTGAACATCGCTTGTCACGGTACCCAGTCGTTGTTTACTTAAATCATCTAAAGAAAGTACCGGATTAAAATTAATTTCGTTTAAATCCCGAATTACAATTTCCTGATTTGATTTTTCTAAACTTTCGACAATTGTGTGTTTAAAAAAATGGTTTAAACTGGATGAATTGGGATGCGCGTAAATAATTAAATTTTTCATGTTTCTGTTTTTATTAAAGTAATACAGGTCAAAAGTAGAATGTGAGCCCGAAAGAAAATTGTAAGAAAACGAAAAGCATATCTCAAAAAAAATCCCGCTAAAAAAAGTAGCGGGATTGATTAGGTGAAAAATGAGTTTTTTAGAATGATGTTGAAGTGGTAAGTTCTTTCCAGTTTTCAAGTTCTGTTTTTACGATCTCTATTTTACTGTTTGCCATATCATACGCATCTTGTCCTAAAAATAAGTGCAATGGTGGATTTTTCTCCTTGCTAATTTGAATTAAAGCATCAATTGCTTTTTCCGGATCGCCCGGCTGATTTCCGTTGATTTCATTTTGATGCGCTATAACTGACTGACGAGCTTCTTCATAATCAGCAATTGGATTTTTCGGTAATCCCATTGAACCTTCAGATAAGAAGCTAGTTCTAAAATACCCTGGATACACCAAAGTAACATTTACTCCAAATTCTTTAACTTCTGCCTGCAAACCTTCTGTTAATCCTGATACGGCAAATTTAGTAGAACAATAAATTCCCCAACCTGCAAATCCTCCGTGGTATCCTCCTATAGAAGAGATATTAAAGAAATGTCCTGATTTTTGAGCTCTAAAATGTGGCATTGTATTTCGAATTACATTTAGCAAACCAAATACATTTACATCAAAATTACTTCTTGATTCTTCATCTGAAAGTTCTTCTAATGTTCCTATTTGCCCATAACCGGCATTATTTACTACGACATCAATTGTATTAAAATGACTTATTGCTTTTTGAACAGCAGCCTGAACACTGTTTTCTGTTAAAAGATCCATTTCGAGAGGTAAAAAAGAATCTGATGCTGAACCAATTTCGCTAATCAACGAATTTACATTTCTGGAAGTTGCGGCTACTTTATAACCACTTGCCAATAGTTTTTTTGCTAAAACCAAACCTAAACCTTTTGAGGCTCCTGTTACGAACCATACTTTATTTGTTTCCATTTTTTAATAGTGTTTTAATTAGAAGACAAAAGTAAGACAGCAACGGAGCGTTTGGCTAACGCAATTCAAACAGTAAATTACAAAAATCAAACAACTCTAAATTGTGTAGGTGTAAGCTGGATATTTTTCTTGAAGAAGTTATTAAAATGTGTGGGTTCTTCGAATCCTAAACTGTATGCGATTTCAGAGACATTCCAATCGGTGTGTTTCAAAAGAATCTTTGCTTCCTGCAGAATACGCTCGGTGATAATTTCTGAAGTTGTTTTTTGTGTTGTTTCCTTTAATGCTCTGTTGAGATGATTGACATGAACAGTTAATTGATCTGCAAAATCAGCCGCGGAACGCAGAGAGAAACGTTGTCTGGAATTTTCTATTGGAAATTGTCTTTCGAGCAGTTCTAAAAACAATGATGAGATTCTGCTGGATGCATTAGAATGCTGTGTAACAGATATATTAGCAGGTTGCATTTTTAATGCGCTATGAATAAGTTCGAAAACTAAATTTCGCAACACATCATATTTATAGGTATAATCAGAATTTATTTCGACGATCATTTGCTGAAAAATACTTTTAATTTTTTCTAACTGATCATCATCAATAGCAAAAACAGGCGAACCATTGGGTTTAAAAACCGGATATTCTTTGAGATTTCCGAACTGATGAAAAAAAGCTTCGGTAAAAACACAAAAAAAGCCTGTTTGCTGTTCTTCCAGTTCTTCCCAATTATAAGGTACTTGCGGATTTGCAAAGAAAAGAACCTGTTTCTCGATCTCTACGACTTTATCGGCATAATGTACTCTGTTTTTCCCGATGATCAGACTGATCTTAAAGTAATCGCGTCTGCTGTATGGAATAGGCTTAGCGCTGCATCCCATAAATTCATCGAGTACAAAAACATTAAAATGTCCGATTTCTTTTTTAAGATTCTCGGGCATGAAAAGGAGTTTCTTTTGATAAAAATCTTCTATGCTTTCTAGTTTTTCCATTTTGTAAAGTTACAAAATTCAAACAACACTCGTTGGGGTTCCGTTACAAATATCTTTCTGGAATTTTAAAAATTTAGTAGGAGAAATGTTTGTGAAATATTTGAAATCATGAATTAACTGGCTTTGATCGTAATATCCACAATCTTCTACCACGGTTAACCAATCAATTTTTATTTCAGTTAAGGCGTTTTTCTGAATCTTTTCGACTGCTTTTAAAAACCTTTCATATCTGCTGACTTCTTTAATCGTATACCCAAAAAGCTTTTTCTGATTCAGCTGAATGTTACGTTCTGTCTGATTGGTTTGAGAAGCTATTGCTTTAATTGGATTAAGCGCTTCTTGTTTAAAGTTAGCCAAAAGTGTTGTAATCTGGTTTTGCTCTCCTAAATAAGGCTTGCAAAAGTCTAAGATATAGTCAACACGATTTTGATTATCTGGTATTTCCTTTAATTCTTCCCATAAGGCAGAGAAACAATTTCCGGGAACTAAATCATCGGGATGAACAGGAACTGTATGCGCTAAAAGTGCGTTACCAAAGAATCTGTAAAAAGCATCTTCTTTGAAATTAGCTACTAAAATTTCTGAATTGGGTTCTAATGTATAATCAAAAGCTTGTTTTATGGGACCTAAAACCATGCACTTTTCGACTTGCAGCACATTATTTTCTTTTAATTTTAAAGAGCCTGCTGTTCCAAAGTTAAAAACCATAATGGTTTGAAAACTGGGTAGCAAGGTTTTTGTTATTGGAAGTGCTGTTTTATTCTCAGCAAAGTAAAAATGAGAAAAAACAGTTTCAAATGCCAAAGGAACTGCAATTCTGTAATTGTTATTTTCTTCAGCATTCTTCATACTATTTTTATATTTAAGTCTTTATTGAATAAATTCTGCTTCGAATAAATGCGTTAAATGTTTTATGATTTTTGCTTTTACCTCGTCTTCATCTACTTTTTCTACACCTAGTTCTACTTGCAGTGATGTAACGCCTTTTCCCCGAATTCCACACGGAATTATATTGTCAAAATAACCTAAGTCTACGTTTACATTTAATGCAAATCCGTGCATGGTTACCCAACGGGAAGCACGTACGCCAAGCGCACAGATTTTGCGCGCAAAAGGTGTTCCAACATCTAGCCAGACTCCGGTTTCGCCATCGCTTCTTCCGCATTTTAATCCATATTCTTCTAAAGTGAGAATAATAGATTCTTCGAGAAAGCGTAAGTATTTATGAATGTCTGTAAAGAAATTTTCTAAGTCGAGAATAGGATAACCTACAATTTGCCCTGGTCCGTGATACGTGATATCTCCACCACGATTTATTTTGTAAAAAGTTGCCCCTTTGGCTTCTAATTGCTTTTCGTTCAGTAATAAGTTTTCTAAATCGCCACTTTTACCTAAGGTGTACACATGCGGATGCTCTACAAATAATAAATAATTAGGTGTAGGCAAATCGAGTTCTTCTCTTCTGTTTTTGATTTTTAAATCTACAACATCTTTGAAAAGGTCTTCCTGATATTCCCAAGTAGCTTTATAATCTTTATTCCCCAGATCCTGAAGTTGAATTTTTTTATTCATTTTGTTTATTTTTCAAACTCTACATCAAAGTTAAGTTTGTCAGGATTCTCCATATAATCCGTAAAAGGGTATTGAATTGTTATTGTTTTTCTGTCGTCGCTAAACACCGCATTTGGATTTGATGCTTTTTTGATTCGTTTAGGAAAATGATATTGTAGAATATAATTTGAAGATGCAAAAATCATTTTTGACATATCTGCTTCTGATTCCTGTTTTTTTTCAGCATCTTTTTTGTTTACAACTGCTTTACGGCTGAATTTTTTTCCGTCATAACTAAAACTCAATTTGCTGTTGTTATTTCCGAATCCTCCACCAAAAGGAGCTGTTGCATTTGCAGCACTTTCTAATTTTTGAAAAGCACTCAATGCCTGCAATACATCCTGCAATTCATTTACATTTTTAAAGTCGTTAGAGATCTTCATTAAAAACTCTTTTTGCTCTGCATTCATTTTAGTATTGACTACATAATTTTCTAGCTTTTTAAGTTCTTTTTGTGTTTCAGGAGATAATTTAGCAATGCTGTCTTTTTTCTCCTCAAATAATTTTTTAAAGGTAAATGTGGTATCTATGCTTTTTTTAGCCTCAGCCCCCATTTGTTGTCCTATTTGATCACCCGCCATTGCCATTAAGGCTGAACCATCTATATCAACAGAAAATTTTCCGGTTCCGTTGTCGTTTACATGAATGTTTTCGGTAAAAGTACAACTCGTTAAGGTTGCTAATAAAAAAGAAAAACTAAGAAGTTTATATAGTTTCATAAAGATTAAATTTTTCATCAAATATACGAACTCTTATTTTAATTGCTTAATCGTTGATTTGTTTAATCGTCTAATCGAAAAGTTGCTCTTTCAATGCCATTCTGCTGTTCTGGTAATTTCCAGTGCACTACGATTTTCTACATTTTTATGCTAATAAGTGCTCCGACTAAAATGTTCTTTTAAAACCGGAAATCTCTAACCTAGCCCCGACAGCAGCCTACCGTGTGGACATAAAATTATACAGATAGGACTGAACACGAATTTCACCAATTTTCACCAATCTCTTTAGGTAAATTTTGGTTTGTGTAATTCATTTCAAAAAAAGAATTCGTGTCAATTCGTGAAATTCGTGTTGATTTTAAAATTATGTCTACACGGCATGATAGCAGCGGTATCCTTTTTTGCTTTTTCTGCAAAAAAGATACAAGCGAATAGCGGGACAAAACGGAATTGAAACACTGTAAATTACTGCTGCAAAAAATCTAAAACCTGCATTCTAAAATCTGCATTCTTTTCTTTATCTTTGAACTCTTAAAAAAGAGCACAAAATGGCATTATCAGAACAAGAAATCATTAGAAGAGAAAAACTTCAGACCTTACGCAACTTAGGGATAAACCCTTATCCGGCAAATCTTTTTCCTGTAAATCATACTTCGAAGCAGGTGAAGGAAACTTTTGAGGAAGGTAAGAAGGTGATTGTTGCCGGACGTTTGATGAGTGTTAGAGATCAAGGGAAAGCATGTTTTGCTGAATTGCAGGATAGTGAAGGACGTATTCAATTGTATGTTAATCGCGATGTTTTGTGTGAAGGTGATGATAAAACGTTATACAATCAGGTATTTAAAAAATTAACTGATTTAGGTGACTTTATTGGTGTTGAAGGTGAATTGTTTACTACACAAGTTGGTGCAAAATGTATTCGTGTTAGTGGTTTTACATTTTTGAGTAAAACGTTACGTCCGCTTCCGTTACCAAAAGTAGATGAAGAAGGAAATGTTCACGATGCTTTTAACGATCCTGAGTTACGTTACAGAATGCGTTATGTTGACTTAACGGTTAACCAACATGTTAAGGATACTTTTATTAAACGTACTAAGTTATTCAATGCGATGCGTGGTTACTTTAACGATGCTGGTTATATTGAAGTAGAAACTCCAGTTTTACAGCCTATTGCAGGTGGTGCAGCTGCGCGTCCGTTTATTACGCACCATAATTCGCTTGATATTCCGCTTTACATGCGTATTGCAAACGAATTGTACTTAAAAAGATTGATCGTTGGTGGTTTTGAAGGCGTTTATGAGTTCTCTAAAAACTTTAGAAATGAAGGTATGGACAGAACGCATAATCCTGAATTTACTGCTATGGAAATATATGTAGCTTACAAAGACTACAACTGGATGATGGAATTTGCTGAAGGTTTACTGGAGCATTGCGCGATTGCCGTAAACGGAACTAGCGAAGTAACTTTTGGTGAGCACAAAGTAAGTTTTAAAGCACCTTACGCTCGTGTTACAATGACGGATTCTATTAAACATTTTACTGGTTTTGACATTTCAGGAAAAACAGAAGAGGAATTGTTTGATGCAGCAAGAGGAATGGGAATTGACGTTGATAAAACAATGGGTAAAGGAAAATTGATTGATGAAATTTTTGGAGCAAAATGCGAAGGAAATTATATTCAGCCAACTTTCATTACGGATTATCCTAAAGAAATGTCGCCTTTATGTAAAGAACACCGCGATAATCCTGAACTTACGGAGCGTTTTGAATTGATGATTTGTGGTAAAGAAATCGCAAATGCATATTCTGAACTTAACGACCCAATCGATCAGCGTGAGCGTTTTGAGGATCAAATGCGTTTGTCTGAGAAAGGTGATGATGAAGCAAATGGTATTATCGATGAAGACTTTTTAAGAGCGCTTGAATACGGTATGCCGCCTACATCGGGAATGGGAATTGGAATGGATCGTTTGATTATGTACTTAACAAACAATGCTTCTATCCAGGAAGTTTTATTATTCCCTCAAATGCGTCCTGAGAAAAAACTAGCTCAAATCGAGTTGACTGACGAAGAAAAAATAATTATTGAATTGCTTAAAGCAAACGAAAATAAAATTGAATTAGGTCACCTGAAAGTTACAGCTAACTTAAGCGGTAAAAAATGGGATGCCTCGATGAAAAACTTATCTAAACACGGTTTAACTAAAGTTGCTGTCGAGGGCGAATTTAAAATGGTTGAATTGTTGGGATAATATTTTTTGAAATACATTACAAAAAAGAGCTTCAATTTTGAAGCTCTTTTTTTATGTTTTTTGTTTCTCTAAATAATCTACTAGTTCGTCGATATTGGTATAAGGATTCAAATCAAAAATTGCAATACCATAATTATCTTCAATAACAGACGATCTAATACTTTGCGCATTTGCTTTTGCTGTTGACAGCTTATCTTTTAAAATAGAATAATGTTTAAAGTTGTTTTTTTCATAGCTTTCCATTCCAATGCATTTCTTTAATTCTTTTTCCAGCTCGGATTCAGAAGAAAAAGCTTTAGTGCTTTTTTTATAATGAAACAAATACCATATCTCAAAACAAATACTAGAAAATATAACATCTGCATTTTTTTGAGAAGCGAGCTTAAAAACATCGCCTCGTTTTGCAAAATTATCATGATCGAAAACTACAAATATTTTTTCAAAACCATCTTTCTTTGCATTCTTTAAAACATCTGCGACATCTCCTCTACAATCAATTACATTAACAGCAATAGTTTTAGGTAAACCTAAATCTTCCTTCATCGCAGTAAAATAATTTTTCTCAGTCAATCCTTCACAAAGAATTAAAACCTTTGCTTTAAATTCTCTAAATCTAAAATTATTAACGGGTCTCTTCCTAGCCATTATTTTGAATTTATAAAATCAATCAATTCATGTCTAAAAGTTTCTTTTGCAATATTGGGCACTGCACCTAATCTTCCTTCAATGTACCATTTTTCAAAATTCCCATCTCCTCTTATCCCTTTAATATCTGAAACAGTATATAATTCCGTTTCCCCTTTTGAATTTTTCTCCACTAAATTAATCTGATCTCTTCGTAAATTATTTTCCGGACTTAACAACGTAGTATCATGGGTTGCGAATATAAACTGTGCACCTTTTGTATTTACTTCGGGATCATTAAATAAACTTAAAATATATTGTGCAATTTCAGGATGTAAACTTCTCTCAAATTCATCAGCTACAATAGTGTCACCATACTTTAGAGCCATAAAGATTAAGGGGGAGAAAGAGATGGCTCGTTGTGTTCCAGAAGACTCATCAGAAAATTCAAATTCAATTCTCTCATTCTTATCATTTAGATGAATCGTTTTTATTACTCCATCTTTCTCTTGAAAATCTATAACTTGGGTATCCAACTTTTGTATTAATGACTTTGATAAATTTAGAATTAAACTTTTTCCCTCAAAATCACTAAAAATATGTTTATTCGCAGTTCTATTAAATCTATCAGAATGAAAAACATCTGTAGTGAATACAAGTACCATAGAAATTCTCTCATAAACACTTTTAGCTATTTCAATATTTTCAACGGCTGCCTTACTCAGAAACAACTGGTTCTCAGTAGTTCTTTGTTTTATGGTTTCAAAAATACCTTCATATCCATTACCTTTGTAAAACTCTTGTCTATTTCTTTCAAAAACTTTAACTTTCAAACCTTTAGGATAGAAAAAAAGAGATTCCTTTATGACTTCTTTTTCAAAAACTTCAATAGAATAAGTATACAAAACATTTCCAATTAACATATCAATTGAAAAAAAAGATGGATTACGTAAACTTTTTTCACTTAGTTTGAACGGTTCATATAAGCTTATGGCTTCGTTGGGCTTATTATCTGTTGAATTCCTAACATATTCTCTAAAATCTCCCAAAGCTTTAATAATATTACTTTTCCCACTGGCGTTTGGACCATAGATTGCTGCAGAAGTCAACGCATAATAATCTTTATTTTTTGTCGCCTCTGGATTGGTCACCTTGATACTGTTTACTGGATTTTTTAAATCACTGGGTACCATAGACAACTCTACCATTTCATTTATGGATCGAAAATTGGACACTCTAAAGTTTAACAACATCACTTAAGGGGTTAATTTGTAAATATTATACAAATATAAGGGTTATTTGCACTTTAACACTCTAAATAAGTAAATTGTTTCAGAACAGTTAAAACGAATACTTTTTACTTTTCTTAGCATCAAAATCTAAAACCTTTGTATGTTCTTTTGGAATAGCGCCTTTGTGTTCGTGCTCAATAGAAGGATTTGACGGATATTTTCCGTTTTTTATTTTGATGTGATGTAGTTTACCTCCGCTTCTTATAATCAGATCGTAAAAATTGTCCGTGGTTAAAGTCGTGACATAAATAGGAAAATCTGTAACAGTAAAAGTATTGATTAAACTTCCGTCGTTGTTGAGCAGGTAAGCGGTACAACCTCCGCTTCCGCAGAAATAGGGGCTGGAAAAACCAACAAAATATTCATTCTTCTGGTCATTATTCAAATCGAAGGCATCGTAATAAAAGAATCGATCTTTGGCTGTCATTGCCGGCAAATCTTTTTTTAACAATACAGTCAATTGCTTTTGGATCAATTCTACTGTTTTATCTTCTTTTGCAGGTACATCGCTTACATCTGCCGTTCCCGCGACTGTTTTCGACAAGGTATCTTCGGCAATTTTTTCTATAATATTTTTTGATTCAGTTTTATCTTTATTTTGACAGGCAAACATTGCAAAAATCAATGCTGCTATTAAATATTTAGGTTTCATAATTCTGATTTTTATAATTTGTACTATTTAAATTTAGTGATAATAAAAATCAATAACTACTTTTTCTTAAACCAATAGCGCTGATTTGTTCCCGATATCGTTTAAATTTACGAGTGATTTTATATTATTGAAAGTAACTAAAGCAATTTGTGTTAAGGCTTCGTTGGTAAAAAAGGCCTGATGTGCGGTAACCAAAACATTTGGAAAACTCATTAAACGCTGAATTGCATCATCCTGGATAATGTCTGCCGAAAGATCTCTGAAAAATAGTTTTTCTTCTTGTTCATAGACATCAATTCCCAAGTATCCTATTTTCCCTTCTTTTAAACCTTCGATTACGGCTGCTGTCTCAATCAGTCCTCCTCTGCTTGTATTGATGATCATAACGCTGTCTTTCATCATCGCAATAGAGTTCGCATTGATCACATGCTTGGTCTGATCGTTTAACGGGCAATGCAGTGAAATAATATCACTTTCTCTAAAGACTTCTTCTAAAGTTACAAATTGCACACCGTCTTTTTCCATTTCCGGATTCGATACGATATCGTACGCCAGCACTTTACAGCCAAATCCTATTGCGATTTTAGCAAATGCTTTTCCTATATTTCCTGTACCAATAATTCCGATTGTTTTTCCGAATAAATCAAAACCTAATAATCCGTTTAAGGAGAAGTTTTGTTCTCTAACTCTGTTGTAGGCTTTATGAGTTTTTCTGTTTAATGTCAGAATCATTGCCATGGCATGTTCTGCAACTGCCTGAGGCGAATAAGCCGGAACACGGCATACTTTTATATTGTTTCTTTTTGCTGCTTCTAAATCGACATTATTAAAACCGGCACAACGCAACGCGATAATTTTAACTTGTTTTTCTGCGAGCTGCTCTATTACTGACTCGTTTACAATATCATTTACAAAAACGCATACAATATCCGCATTCTCAATTAGAATTACAGTTTGCGGATTAAGCTGGGTTTCAAAAAAATCCAATTCAAAACCAAACTCATTATTGTGTTTATTAAAAAAGATTTTATCGTAAGGCTGTGTTGAAAAAAAGGCAATTTTATGTTGATGTGATGTAGAAGGTACATTCATGACAATTTGATTTGGTTGCTAATTTATAGGTTCTACTAAATTACGCAATTAATTCCGAACTTCATTTCTGACACCAACTTTGTGGCGCCAAAAATAGTCTGTCTTTTCTTATTTTACATCAAATTACTACGATCTGAATTTTAAATGATCTGTACTAAAAAGTAACCCGACACCGCTGTACGGATCTCTTTTTAAATCATAGAAGTTGTTTACTCCTGCCAGATCCTGATACAAATCTGAGATGATTTCAGAAGGCTGAAATCCATCGATGGTATGATCGATAATGGTATCTGCTACACAGGTCAGCTCTTTTGTAGCATTGCTTACGCCAATATTATTTCCGGTTTCCCAATCCCAGATAATCCAATTCCAATTGTGTTTTTTCTGAACACAATCCAACCACAAGTACGAAAGATTTTTGATTTTCAGCTTTCCTAAATCTTTTCCTTTCCAGTATTCAATACTTTCTATTATGGCTTGTATGGCAGCATCTGTTTGATCGTACACAAAATCAGAATTTGAGATTTTAATAATCTTGACAGCATCTGCGATTTTAGTATTTATTGTTTTTAACTCTTTTTCATTGGGTTCTCTTAAAAATGCAAATTCAATGTCTTGTCTTTCAAAAATAGTTCCTTTTGATGTTTCAAGCATTACAGCCGGAATACATTTTGTGTTTGCATTGGCGTCTAAAAATTCATTAGGATCAAAAGAAAAATTCTCGTCTTCATAAAAACCAGAAGAATAATTTTTCTCAATTTCTTTTATAAGCAGATAACTTTCATAATTAATATCCTGCTGTATTTGGTCTTCGTTTTGAATTCCACAAAAATAATCGGGCTGTAATAACCAATACAAGCAAAGTGCTGTTCCTTTATCCAGATGTTTTTGTTGGATTATCCATTTAAAAGGTTCTATTCCGTCATCATAATTCCAATGCTGTACAAATTGATGCAGTTCTGCAGCCGTTAGTTTTCGATAGGACATTTCATGATTTACTGCTTTTGAAACGCGGTTTTTATTTTTCTTGGTAAATATTTCTTCCATATTTTCTGCCCTATTGTTTTTAGATTCCTGAGATACTACAAATTTAAAAACCCTAAGTTATAAATGCCTTATAATTCGAAACTTTTACAACAAATTCAGGCGTTGCAGAAATATTTCACAGCTTTTACCCTGCTACATTCCAGTGTGTCAATTTGTTAAATAAATGATAATTCTGACAATGTGATTAAACCTAACGGATACGATGGTGTCTAAATGGTATAATCTTAAAAAAACGAATCATGAAAAAATTATTTATTGCGGCTTTATTATTCGTTGGAATAGTGAGTTTTGCACAAGACATCAATCAGAAATCAGGACGTGATCAAAGAGAAAAATTAACTCCGGAGCAACGTAATGAAAAACAATTACAAAAATTAACTTCTGAATTGAGTTTAGATAAAAAGCAACAGGATCAGGTAAAATCGCTTTTAGCAGAAAGAAGTGCTAAGGCAGAAAAATTCAGAGCTGAAAGAAAAGACAACACTGCGAAGCCTACTGCTGAACAAAGAGAATCTTTTAAAAAGCAAATGGAAACTGAAAAAGCAGCAAATGATGCTAAAATGAAGGCAATTTTAAATGCTGACCAATACACAAAGTGGTCTGCTTTGAAAAAAGAACACAAAGCGAGAGGTGATAAAGGAGATCATAAAAAAGGCGATCATAAAGATGATTTCAAAACACCACAAGAACGCGATCAGGCGCATTTGCAAAAGCTGACAACAGAACTTAGTTTAAACATTGATCAGCAAAAACAAGTAAGTGAGCTTTTATCTGACCGAAGCACCAAAATGGCAATGCTTAAAAAAAGCAGAGCAGAAAAAGGTACTGAACCAACTGCTGCAGAAAAAGAAGCCATGAGAAAGCAAATGAAGGAAGATCATAAAGCGAATGATGCTAAAATGAAAAGTATTCTAAATGCAGATCAGTACAAAAAATGGACAGCGCTTCAAAAAGAGCATAAAGACAAAATGAAAGGTCATAAAAAAGACAAAAAATAAAAAAAAGAGGCTTCGAGCTAATGTGTGGACACAAATTTATAGCGATCAGCATTAAACACGAATTGCACCAATTTTCACAAATCTATTCAAGTAAATTTTGGTTTATGTTATTGATTTCAAAAAATTAATTCGTGCCAATTCGTGAAATTCGTGTTGATTTTAAAACTGTACACACAGAGGCTTTCGAGCCTCTTTTTTATTATACTATTTTGGATCCAGAATCGCATCTATTCTTTTGATACAGTCTTCGTAATGGTATTTTGTTTCAGTGTTTATTCCGCCTGTTTTTGCAATAGCCAGCATTTTCTTTAATGCGGTTAATTCTCCACGTACTAATGCCCTAAGATCAGATTGATTAACATTGTAGTAAACAACAGAACGATCAGTCGGTTTTATTTCCTCCGTCATTAAATATTTCATTCTTTCAATATAGGCTCTTTGAAGATTTCTGCGGTAGATCGTAACGTTTACAATTGTCGCCGTTTCTTTCCAAATGCCTTTGCGAATGTCTTTAAAAAAATCTAATGCTTTGTACGTATCTGTGCCAAGAATTTCATTGTCCATTAATCGGCCAATACGACCTAAAGCCATCAAATTGTTTAATTGTCTTGCCTGAATACTTCTGAACTTCTCCGTATATCCTGCAAAATCTGTCTTTTTTAAGGTTGATAAATTTACAATCCACGTTGGTGAATTGAATGCATTTTTTTGCAGCCAGTTCATTGCTTCAACCTGTTTTGCTTGTGGAACTACCTCGTAAACATCTCCAGCCTGATTTGGCTTTTTGGTATTTTCGTAAATTCCCCCTACATTGGTTACAACATGCCCAACATAACGGCTCCAAGTGTCTAAAAACTCTTTATATAATTCGTCTAAATCATCATAATTATTGGTAACAGAACTCGTCCATTCGTTTAAATGTTTTGCTACGTATTCTAAATTTTTAAGCCCGTAGGTACTTGCTTTAACAGAGTTGTTTCCAATATCTTCTGTTTGCGAACTTGGATCAAAAGCGCTGCTTTGTTTTCCGAATTTATATACTGGATTTTCAGCTTTGTCTAAAATCCATTTTGCTAAGGTTGGGTTTTCATCTTCAGGAGATTTTACATCCGGAATTACTCTGTAGCCCCAATTGATCGCATAATCATCGTAAGCACCCATTTTACGAATAAAACGAATATTTTTATCTCCGGGTTGCGCAATATAATTAAAACGTGCATAATCCATAATACTGGCTGCGATACCATTTTCTTGCGTAAAAGTTCCATTTCTGTAACTTTCGACATCAAAAGCAGAACTTGCTGCCATATTATGCGGAAGTCCTAAAGCATGCCCTACTTCATGCGCAATTACCATTTGCATCATTTCTCCCATTTCTTCATCACTTGTTTGCAATGTTCTCGCTGTTGGATTTGCTGCACCGGTTTCTAGCAAGTATCTGTTTCTATACGAACGCAAATGATTGTGGTACCAAATGACATCACTTTCTATAATCTCGCCAGTTCTCGGATCCGAAACGCTTGGTCCCATTGCATTTCTGGTGGTACTTGCTACATAACGAATAACAGAATAGCGAATATCTTCAGGGCTAAAATCGGGATCTTCTTCTTTTGTGGGAGCATCTTTAGCAAGAATTGCATTTTTAAAGCCTGCTTTTTCAAAAGGTTTTTGCCATTCTTCGATTCCTCTTTTAATATATTTTCTTAGTTTTTCGGGAGTTGCCGGATCCAGATAATACACAATTGGTTTTATAGGTTCTACTAATTCTCCTTTCGCGTAAGCTTCAGGATCTTTTGGTTCTAATCTCCAACGCTGGATATAGGTTTTAAGGTCTGATTTTAATTCATTGCTTCCGTAATCGTATTGATCGACAGTAAACCAACCTACTCTGTTATCTGCCAATCTTGGTTTCATTGGAACTTCCGGTAATAAAATCATCGACTGATTCATCTGAATACTAATAGATTCTGTTTCCTGTAATACAGAAGGTTTCGAAGCATTGTATGTAAAATCCTGAGTAACTTCGATATTTAGCGGAAAGCTTTTTATCGTATTGATAAAACTTCTCGAATCGTCTAATCCTTTTACTTTGTAGGTTTCACGCATTTCTGCAGAAATTCCGCTGATTGCCTTTACATCTGTGCTGTAAAATTTAGTTACGTCAATTACTGTGTTTGAAGAATCTTTACTGAAGGCAACAATATCAAAAGCAAACAATGTAGGTTCGTAATTATTGGCTTTTACAGAGATACTAATCGGAAGCGAATCATTGGCGACAGCATTGTATGTTTTTGCTTTAATTAATATTTTATCCTGAAAACGCTGCCAGACTACAAGTTGTTCATTTGTCTCTGCTCCTGCATTTACATAACCTCCGCCTAAATTAGAAGGAAGTTTGGACAATCTGCTCACTAAAAGCATGTCTTTGTCTAAATATTTATTCGGAATTTCGAAGTAGTATTTTTTATCGACTTTGTGTACCGTAAAAAGCCCCTCATCTGAAATAGCGGCTTTTGTAATGACTTTGCTATATTCTTTTATACTGGATTCTGGTTTTTTCTCTGGCGGAGTTGTTACTGTTTCTTCTTTCTTCTTCGATTTCTCTTTTTTAGATTGAGCGAATTGAGCAGCAGGAAGCAATAGTAAAACTGCTGTCGCAACACAAATGAAAACTTTATTCATTTATAAGACGTTTAGTGATTAGTGAGCAACAAAAATAAATTTTTATTCCATTTCCTACAAACTATCTGCTGTTTTAAGATGCTAAATAAAAAAAGGCCTAAACTGAATTTTCAGAATAGACCTTTTGTCTTTATTATTTTCTATTTTTTAGAATGTTTTAGAAACTTTATCAATTGCATTTATAGTGAAATCTAAGTCTTCATACGTTAAGGCATCTGTAATAAACCAGGTTTCATAAGCCGATGGCGCAATGTAAACGCCTTCCTGCAATAAGCCGTGGAAGAATTTTTTGAATGTTTCATTGTCTCCTTTTGCAGCCGTTTGAAAATCAACTACCGGATTTGCATCAAAGTGAACAGAAATCATTGATCCTACTCTGTTTATGGTAAACGTAACATTGTTTGCTTTCAGTACGCGATCGATTCCTGCTTCTAAATAAGCTGTTTTTTCTTCTAAACGTGTAAATATTGCTCTGTCACTATCAAGGGCTTTTAACATTGCCAATCCTGCTGCCATTGCAAGCGGGTTTCCTGACAATGTTCCTGCTTGATAAACGGGTCCTAGCGGCGCTAAAAAGTTCATTATTTCAGCACGGGCAGCAAATGCACCAACCGGTAATCCTCCGCCAATAACTTTTCCAAAGGTTACGATATCAGCATTGATATTAAATAATTCCTGAACTCCTCCGCGAGCTAAACGGAAGCCTGTCATTACCTCATCAAAAATTAATAAAATTCCGTTTGCGGTACATAAGTCTCTTAATCCTTGCAAGAAACCTTGCTGAGGCGGAATACAACCCATATTTCCTGCAACCGGTTCGATAATGATTGCGGCAATTTCATTTTTATTAGCTTCGATTAATGTTTTTACATTTTCTAAATCATTGTATTTTGCTAATAAAGTATCTTTTGCAGTTCCTTCTGTTACGCCTGGGCTATTTGGAGAACCAAAAGTTACAGCACCACTTCCTGCCTGAATCAAAAATGAATCTGAGTGTCCGTGATAACATCCTGCAAATTTGATTATTTTATCTCTTTTTGTAAAGCCACGAGCCAAACGAATGGCGCTCATACAAGCTTCTGTACCTGAATTTACAAATCTAATTTTATCGATATTTGGAACCATCGAAACGGCTAAAGCTGCAATTTCAGTTTCTAATTCTGTTGGCATTCCAAATGAAGTTCCCAGTTTTGCTTTTTCAATCACAGCATCAACAACCGGCTGATAAGCATGACCCAAAACCATTGGTCCCCAGGAATTAATGTAATCAACTAATTTGTTTCCGTCTTCATCAAACAAATAAGCTCCTTTGGCACTTTTTACAAAAATAGGAGTTCCTCCTACCGCTTTAAAGGCTCTCACTGGTGAATTTACGCCTCCTGGGATTACTTTTTCTGCTTCAGCAAAAAGCTGACTACTTCTTTTATAGATCATTTTAGATTTCTGATTTTAGATTTTAGATTGCTGATATTTTCAACTTTATGACTTTTGACTTGCGACTTTATGACTTACTTAACTCTTAATCTCTGTCCGATAGAAATTGCATTATCTGAAAGGTTATTTTTTTGTTTTAAATCGTCAACTAATACGTTGAATTTTTTTGATATTGAATATAAGGTATCTCCTTTTTGAACTTCGTATAAAGAAGGATCGTTATAATTAGTATTATTCGATTTAGTACTTCCACTTCCTGTAGAGGTATTAACCAAAATAGATTTATCAGATGGTTTGTAATTTTTCCCTGTTACCAAACAATCGTATTGATGCAAATTATAACGTTCTATATAGCTGATTAATTTGTCGGGATAATTCGGATCTGTTGCATAACCTGCTGCGCGAAGTCCTTTTGCCCAAGCTTTGTAATCATCTACTTCATAAGTAAATAAGGTTGCATAACGGTTTTTACCTACTAAAAACAAGGCGTGATCGCGGTATGATTCTGAGGCTTCTGTGTATTTTCTAAAACATTCCTGTGCCGCATCATCGTCATGACGAACGGTTTCTCCAGTCCAGTCTTTGTGGCATTTGATTCCGAAGTGGTTGTTTGCTTCTTGTGCTAAATCACCTCTTCCTGCTCCGGATTCTAAGATTCCCTGTGCCAGAATAATACTTGCCGGAATATTATATTTCTGCATGTTACCCATTGCAATGTCTTTATACTGCAAAACGTAATCTGTGATTAAATTACTGGTTACAACTGTTTTTGAAGTAGACTGAATAACTTCTGTCTTATTATTGTTGCTTGGATATTTTTGGGCAACAGGTTTAGAATACGTTGCTTTTTTGGTGTTCGCTGTTCTTGTTTTCTGAATAGCTGCTGCTTTTTGGGTGGTTGCAATTCTAGGTTTACTAGCAGAGCAACTTGCTAAAGCAATGATTATAAAAAGGCCTATGATTTTTTTAAGCATTTGTTTTGAGTATTGGTAATTTTTTCTTCTTCAATTTTATATTCATTCCGTCAATGCCTTGCAATCCTCCGGTATGAATCAATAAAATATTTGAATGTGCAGGAAAATAGTTTTTATGTATTAAATCTATAACGCCAAAAACCATCTTTCCTGTATAAATTGGATCTAAAGGCACTTGATTTTCATCAAAAAAAGCATTGATAAATTCAATTAATTCTAAATTTATCTTCCCATATCCTCCAAAATGATAGTCAGAAATTAAATTCCAGTTATCTTTTTTTGCAAAAATACGAATTTCATCTTGTAAAAAGTCACCTTTTAACGCCGGAAACCCTAAAATTTTCTGATTCTCTGCCGCACTGTTGATCAATCCGGAAATTGTTCCGCCTGTTCCCACTGCACAACAAACATAATTAAAAACCGCATCGTCTGTTGTTAAAATTTCTTCACAGCCTTTTACGGCAAGTTCATTTGTTCCGCCTTCGGGCACTAAATAAAAGTCCCCAAATTGTGCTTTGAGCTTTTCGATAAAAGAAACATCACTTTTTAAACGATAGTCTTCTCTCGAAACAAACTCGAATTGCATGCCATTTTCCTGTGCAAATTTTAGCGTTGGATTCTGTTCAATTTTATTTGCAAGTTCATCACCCCGAATAATACCAATCGTTTTAAAGCCCTGCTCTTTTCCGGCATACGCAACCGCAGCAATATGATTGGAAAAAGCGCCTCCAAAAGTCAATAACGTTTTTTGATTCTGGGCTTTCGCTTCAAGCAAATTGTATTTTAATTTTCTGAATTTATTTCCTGAAACAAACGGATGAATTAAATCTTCACGCTTAATTGTCAGCGAAATAGCATTCGAAAAAGTAATATTTAGGGATTGATTAAAAACTGGATTCATTTTAATTTGATGTAATGCAGAAACTGAAATATTCTTCTGTTCCTGATATAATGTAAATCGGTTTCTTTTGTGTAAGCTTCTCTTTCAAAACTAATGTTTCGGTATGCTAAATCTTTGTTTTTATATTGAAGTAAACGAATTAAAAACTCAAAAACATACCAAATAAAAAACGGAAGTATCAGCATTTCCAGTTGTTGACGTAAATGTATTTTTTCATGATTGATAAATATTTTATTGGCTTTATTGACATCGTGTTTCATTACAATAAACGGAAACACGGCCATTCCGCTATATCCTTTTGGAATTAAATATTTAGCAACAATCAGAAACATGGAGTGTAAAATTTATAAATTTGTAGCTATAAAATTGTTCGATTTAAATAAAATCATAATTAAATATTCATATTTTTGATTTTATGTTTATTAAATCGAACGCGAAGCAGATTTATGAAAGAGCAAAGTAATGAAAATAAATTAATCGAAGGCGAAGATTTTTATTATACTCCCGAAGGTTACAAATGTTTTACCGAAAAACACCATTTAAAACGTGGTTATTGCTGTAAAAGCGGTTGTCGTCATTGTCCTTACGGGTATGATAAAAAAACAGGAAGAATAAATAAATCGTCTTAAAATTACAACACTATAAAATGAATGTTTTTATAACTAAAAATATACCGCAAGCCGGCATCGTATTACTTCAGGAAAAAGGAATCAACCTTACCATAAATCCTACAGAAAATATATTATCAAGAGAAGAGTTTATAAAAATCTGTAAAGAAAATGATGTGCTTCTGAATGTTGGCGCTAATAATTTAGATGAAGACTTTTTTCAACAATGTCCTAATTTAAAAGGGATCGCCTTATTTTCAGTTGGATTTGATGTTGTGCATATGCCGTCAGCAAATAGCCGAAAAATTCCTGTTGGTAATACACCTGATGTGCTAAGCAGAGCGACTTCAGATATTGCTTTTTTATTGATGCAAAGCGTTGCCAGAAAGTCATCTTATAATCACAAAAAAATTATAAACGGAGAATGGGGAAGTTTTAATGCATTAGAGAATTTAGGACAGGAACTTTACGGTAAGACATTGGGAATATTTGGCTTAGGCAGAATTGGCTTTGAAATGGCTAAGAAATGTAAAGCAGCATTTGGAATGAACATTATTTATCATAACCGATCTCATAACGAAAGTGCGGAATGTGAACTGGATGCTACTTTTGTAGATTTTGAAACCCTGCTTGCACAAAGTGATGTTTTGAGTATTCACTCTAATTATACGGAAGAAAATAACGAACTATTTAATAAAAACACTTTTGCTAAAATGAAACGCAATGCTATTTTCATTAATACAGCAAGGGGAAAATTTCATAATGAAGATGATTTGTTTTATGCTTTAAGTAATAATATCATTTGGGGCGCCGGACTCGACGTTACCAATCCGGAACCGATGTTACCAAACAATCCGTTGTTGTCTCTGCCAAATTGCTGTATTTTACCGCACATTGGTTCAGCAACTTCTGAAGCAAGAAATGCAATGGCTATTTGTGCAGCGCAAAACATAATCGCAGTTTTTGAAGGTAAAGAAATGCCTTTTGCTGTTAATTTTTAGATTGTTAGATTTTTAGACTTGCTTAGATTATTAGATTTTTTTTTCTAATAATTCGAAACAAACTTTTAAAACAGATTATTGGACTTTTAGATTTTTGGATCTTTTTTGTCTACTAATTAAATACAATCATTAAATAATTAAATAATATAAAATAGATCTAAAAAATCTAAAATCATCAATCTAAAATCTAAAATAATTCATGGATATTCTCTTGCGAAAATTTAGGATTAAGATCCACAAATCCTATCACAGGTCGGATATTCGTTATCCATAGTTTAATGTAATTCTGTGCCAATTCAAAAATTAGACAATTTACAGACAATTAAATTAGATGTTTAAAATTAAAATCTAAGAAGTCTAAGCAAGTCTAAAGATCTAACAATCTAAAATCTAAAAGAAAAAATGACTTTCCAAGAACAAATACAACAGGGAATTCCTTCAATATTACCTCCAAAAAAAGAATATGATCCGGCTATAAATCACGCTCCGAAAAGAAAAGAAATTCTTTCGGCAGAAGAAAAAAAACTGGCGCTAAAAAATGCATTACGTTATTTCGAACCACAGCATCATACTGAGTTAGTTCCTGAATTTTCAGCAGAACTAGAAACCTACGGACGTATTTATATGTACCGCCTACGTCCTGATTATAGAATGTACGCACGTCCGATTGATGAATATCCCGGAAAATCTTTGCAGGCAAAAGCGATTATGCACATGATTCAGAACAATCTGGATTATGCTGTGGCGCAACATCCGCATGAATTGATTACGTATGGCGGAAACGGTGCTGTTTTTCAAAACTGGGCACAATATTTACTGACAATGCAATATTTGTCTGAAATGACAGATGAGCAAACATTAACGATGTATTCAGGACATCCGATGGGATTATTCCCTTCTCACGCTGAAGCACCTCGAGTTGTCGTAACAAACGGAATGGTGATCCCGAATTATTCTAAACCGGATGATTGGGAAAAAATGAATGCTTTGGGTGTATCGCAATACGGACAAATGACGGCTGGAAGTTATATGTATATTGGACCTCAAGGGATTGTTCACGGAACCACAATTACAGTTTTAAATGGTTTCAGAAAAATAAAACAAAATCCGGAAGGAAATTTATTCGTAACTTCAGGACTTGGCGGGATGTCCGGAGCACAGCCAAAGGCAGGAAATATTGCCGGCTGCATAACGGTTTGTGCAGAAGTGAATCCAAAAATCACAAAAATTCGCCACGAACAAGGCTGGATTAATGAAATTGTAACTTCTACAGATGAATTAGTAAAAAGGGTGACTTCGGCGAAAGCCAATAAAGAAGTAGTTTCTATTGCTTATTTAGGAAATGTAGTAGATGTTTGGGAATGTTTCGACAAAGAAAATATTAAAATTGATTTAGGATCGGATCAGACTTCGCTTCATAATCCTTGGGCTGGAGGTTATTATCCGGTTGGTATTTCATTTGAAGAAGCTAACGAAATGATGGCTAATAATCCTGAATTATTCAAAGAAAAAGTACAGGAATCTTTGCGCAGACAAGCTGATGCTATTAATAAACATACAGTAAAAGGAACTTACTTTTTCGATTACGGAAATGCTTTTTTATTAGAAGCGTCACGTGCCGGAGCAGCTGTTATGGCAGAAAACAACATCGATTTTAAGTATCCTAGCTATGTTCAGGATATCATGGGACCAATGTGTTTTGATTACGGTTTTGGTCCTTTTAGATGGGTTTGTACGTCAGGCAAGCCGGAAGATTTGCAAAAAACAGATACTATCGCAAGTCAGGTTTTGGAAGAGTTGGCAAAAACGGCTCCAAATGAAATTCAGCAGCAAATGCAGGATAATATAAAATGGATTAAAGGTGCTCAGGAGAATAAACTGGTTGTGGGTTCACAAGCCAGAATTTTATATGCTGATGCTGAAGGCCGTATTAAAATTGCCGAAGCTTTTAATCAGGCTATTGCCAAAGGCGAAATTGGAACGGTTGTTTTAGGGCGCGATCATCATGATGTTTCAGGAACCGATTCTCCATACAGAGAAACTTCAAACATTTACGACGGATCTCGTTTTACTGCTGATATGGCGATTCAAAACGTAATTGGTGACAGCTTTAGAGGCGCTACCTGGGTTTCGATTCACAATGGTGGCGGTGTTGGCTGGGGAGAGGTTATAAATGGCGGATTTGGTATGGTTCTTGATGGTTCTAAAGAGGCTTCAAAGCGTTTAGCATCAATGCTTTTCTGGGATGTTAACAATGGTATTTCAAGACGAAGCTGGGCTAGAAATGATGAAGCAATTTTTGCTATAAAAAGAGCAATGGAAACACAGCCTTTATTAAAAGTTACTTTACCTAATATTGTGGATGAAAATCTGTTATAGCCTGTAAACAAGAACATTTAAATTTTAAATATATGAAAACATTCAAATTAGTGCCGGTTTTTCTGCTTTTGATACTAACTTCTTGCAGTTCTGTTAGTGTTTACTCTGATTATGATAAAAACGTAGATTTTGCTCCTTATAAAACGTATGCCTTTTTTAAAGCTGGAATTGATAAGGTTGAAATCTCTGATTTGGATAAAAGACGTATTCTACACGCCATTGATCAGCAAATGCAGGCAAAAGGTTTTACCAAAAGTGAGAATCCTGATTTATTAGTAAACATTTTTACAAAATCAAGAGAGCAGGTAAACGTAAACCAATTTAGCGCAGGATGGGGTTACGGTTGGGGATGGGGATGGAATCCTTTTATGATGTATGGAAACCAAACTCAGGTATCAACTTCTACGGAAGGAACTTTATTCATCGACCTGATCGATGCTAAAAAGAAAGAAATGATCTGGCAAGGTGAAGGAATTGCAACCTTAACTAAAAATCCGGATAAAAAAGACGCTAAAGTAAACGACATTGTAACTAAAATATTAGCGCAATATCCGCCAGTAAAAAAATAATTAATACATTTGTTTTTTCCAAACAATAAAAGATGTCCAACTTAAACAGCATTATTATCGCTATTAACATTATTGCAATTCAGCAATAATGGCGAGGTGTTATATAAATAAGTAAACAATATACAATTTATTAAACCTCCCAAATCGGGAGGTTTTTTTATTTTTAAAATTATCAATATCATGAATCTATTAAACGATGTCCTTGCCGCCAAAAAACAACTCGAAAATGTAGTTGCCGCTACGCCACTTACACAAAACTTAAACCTTTCAGAAGAGTTTAAAGCCACTATTTTGCTAAAGCGAGAAGATCTGCAAATTGTGAGATCCTATAAAATTCGAGGTGCTTACAACAAAATTTCATCTCTGAACGAAGCTGAAAAAGCAATCGGAATTGTATGCGCAAGTGCAGGAAATCATGCTCAGGGTGTTGCTTATTCGTGCCATCTTCTACAAATAAAGGGTAAAATTTATATGCCGAAAACAACGCCAAAACAAAAGGTTAAGCAAGTACAATTGTTTGGCAAATCTTTTGTTGAAATTGTGCTTACAGGTGACACGTTTGATGATGCGTATGCCTCGGCAACGGCAGATGCTATTAAGAATCATAAGATATTTATTCATCCTTTTGATGATGTTCATGTTATTGCAGGACAAGGAACTGTTGGCTTAGAAATTTTAGAAAATTATAGAGAACCAATCGATTACGTTTTTGTTCCGATTGGTGGTGGTGGCCTTGCTTCCGGATTATCTGAAGTTTTTAGACAACTAAGCCCAAATACTAAAATTATTGGCGTGGAACCAAAAGGTGCTCCTTCGATGAAAACGTCTATTGAAAACAATAAAAACACTCCGCTAACGAACATTGATAAATTTGTAGATGGAGCAGCCGTAAAACAAGTTGGTGATCTGACTTTTGAAATTTGCCGAAACAATCTGGCAGACATTGTTTTGGTACCGGAAGGTAAAGTATGTACTACTATCCTTCGTTTATACAATGAAGAAGCTATGGTTGTAGAACCTGCTGGAGCTTTAACCATTGCAGCACTGGATTTGTACAAAGACAAAATAAAAGGTAAAAACGTAGTTTGTGTCGTAAGTGGAAGTAATAACGATATCGAGAGAACTGCGGAAATAAAAGAACGCTCTTTGCTTTACGAAGGATTGATGCATTATTTTATGATTCAGTTTCCGCAACGTCCAGGTGCTTTAAAAGAATTTGTAAACAACATTTTAGGCCCTGACGATGATATTACCTATTTTCAGTTTGCTAAGAAAAACAGCCGCGAAGTAGGTTCTGTAGTGGTTGGATTGGAATTAAAAAACAAGAAAGATATCAAGTCTATTAAAATGAATATGGTAGAAAATGGTTTTGAGTTTCAATATCTAAATGAAAATCAGGATTTGTTTACGCAGCTAATTGGCTAAAATTAAGATTGTTGTATTTTCACACTTCTTCACTGGCAAAAAATTAAATATCAAAATTTGCTAAAGATGATAAATGTCAGAAAGAATAAAAGATCTTATATTGTATTTTTACGCTTCACTTTTAGATCAAAAATATGACAACACTTAAAGATATATCGAATATAGAAGACATAAAAATAATGGTGGATACCTTTTATGCGAACGTTAGAAAGGATAATCTTCTGGGGCCGATTTTTAATGATAAACTACAAAATCGCTGGGCTGAGCATTTAGAAAAAATGTATGGTTTTTGGCAAACTATTTTGTTTGATGTGCGCGCTTATTCCGGAACGCCTTTTCCACCGCACAAACAATTACCGGTAGAAAAGACTCATTTTGACCGCTGGATTATGCTTTTTAATACCACAATAGATGCTCAATTTGCAGGTCCGCTAACTGAAGAAGCTAAGATGCGTGCTACCAACATGGCGCACATGTTCAATCATAAAATTGACTATTTCAGAAACCAGGATAAAGCGCTGTAATTATTTGACTATCGCTTTTCCGTTTTTGTACTTACTTTGTCCGTCTTCCCAAACCTCATATTCTAAAGCTGCTTTAAATGTTGCCGGATTTGCTCCCACCACCTTGGCATTTTTATAGTAAACATTTTTAGCATCTTTAGAATATTCTTCCGATAAGACTTCGAAACTCGAAAGATCAGCAGCATCTATTTTTTTACAATTGTAATAAACACCATTCTTATCCTTTGAAAAAGTATTGTTTAATGTTTCGAAAGTATTCACATCAATTTCAGGATATTGTACACCTTTACTAATCAAAATATTGTTTACTGCTATTGTCCAGTAATCAATCTTTTTAATGTCTGTAATAGCATCAAACTGAGAAAGTTCAAATTCGTCTTTTGTGAAAGCAGAAACTATTGAATTCCCAATCTGAGCATAGGTTTCGTTTATCGCATGAACTTCGCCTTCCGGTCTTTTATTTTTCTGAATCACCTCATCTACCTCAATCATGTTCTGCCCTTCCCCACGGTAACTAATGATTGCATAAACAAAATTAGCATCTACAGCAATGGCGTCATTTACTGGTCTGAAAGTTTCAGCATCACCTTTTATTTTTTTGTTTTTATAATAAACAGCATTAGCATCTTTAAACCATTTATTTATTCTATAATCTTTAATTGATGGATCCAACAATTGATAAGTTTTTGGATCAGCACCATCGATAACTTCTAATACATCTGCTTTTTTACTATGTATGTTATAGACATGATCTTTGTCTTTGATAATACCTTGCTCATCTATTTGAAATGTAGCGTGATCAACTTCTTGCTTATGTCCTTTCCAATATACATTGCTTTTATCTTTTCCGAAATCTTCATTCAAAGCCTCAAAAGAAGCAACATCTGCATCAGATTCAAAATAGCCCAATTCAAACCAATTTCCCATTGGCGAAAACACAATTATATTTTTTCTGTAGTGATGAAAATAAGAGTTTGAAACTTTTAGATTTACCGGATCTCCAATTTTGAAGAAAAAAAACCTGATACTTAAAACAAGGACAAGAATGACTGCTGCGATGATAAAAATAATTTTCATATAACGTCTAAAATGGTATTTTGTTCGGAATGATACTACTTTGTAAAACTAAGTAATTTTATTTTTATTATGAATCTCTTTTTTTAATTGAATGATAAGTCGCTATGTATTTTTGATTGCTAATTGTCTTTACACAAGATTATTTTTTAATCAGATTTTTTTGGGTAATTTTTAAATTATTATTTTCTAAAAAACTATTTTTGACGAAAATAATTTTATCATGAATATAATTAAAGCAATTTTATCTTTCATTATTTCCTTTTTCATTTTCAATAACGCTCAGGTACAAACCGTTAAATCTTTTTTGTACAAAGGAACTATTGATGGAGAAACAGCGGTAACTTTTTATATGAAAGCAGCAGAAAATCCGCATAGCGATGCTCTCTTATATACTTCTATGTATCGTTTAGACAAATCCGATGAGTGGATACCACTAGATACAACTCAGAACAAAAAAAATAAAAGCGAGTTTCTGTTAGTCGAAAATGGTTTTACAGGTGTTATGATTTTAAATCAGGAACAAAATATGCTAAAAGGTTTATGGATAAGTCCCGATTGTAAAAAACAGCTAAAAACAGAGCTGAGAAAAGTAAACATGTCGATCAATGAAATAGAATTTTATGAAGATCGGATTGATCGTATACAGCATGAAAAAAAGTATTGCTGAAGCATCTTCAAAAAAAACTTCTGCTAAAACTGCAATAAAAAACAGCCTGCAATAAAAATATTGTAAGTAATAGCAAAAAATAGGACTGTAAATTCGTAATTTTACATTCTTAATCTACAACGTTTTCGAAATGAATGCAAGTATTGAAACAAATCCGTTATTAGAGCGATTGCCTAAACATTTAAAGCAATTTATTAAACCTCAGGATTATGGCGATTATACGCCCATAAATCAGGCGGTTTGGCGATACGTGATGCGTAAAAATGTAGATTATTTATCGAAGGTCGCACACAGCTCTTATCTGGAAGGTTTACGCAAAACAGGAATCGAAATCAATAACATTCCGAGTATGTATGGTATGAACCGAATCCTGACTGAAATTGGCTGGGCTGCGGTGGCTGTTGACGGTTTTATTCCGCCTAATGCTTTTATGGAATTTCAGGCTTATAACGTTTTGGTTATAGCATCCGATATTCGTCAGTTAGAACATATTGAATATACGCCTGCTCCGGATATCATTCACGAAGGTGCAGGGCATGCTCCTATTATTGCCAATCCTGAATATGCAGAATATTTGCGCCGTTTTGGAGAAATTGGATGCAAAGCCATTTCTTCATACAAAGATTATCAGATGTATGAAGCGATCCGTTTGCTTTCGATTTTAAAGGAAGCTGAAGATACTCCACAAGAAAAAATAGACGAAGCAGAAAAAGCAGTTGCCGATTTGCAAAACAATATGGGCGAATTATCAGAAATGGCTCAAATTAGAAACTTACACTGGTGGACTGTAGAATATGGTTTAATAGGAACTGTTGATGATCCTAAAATATATGGTGCCGGATTGCTTTCTTCAATTGGTGAAAGTGCCTGGTGTATGACCGATAACGTCAAGAAAATACCGTACGATATTTCGGCTGCCAATCAAAATTTTGACATTACGAAGCTGCAACCTCAACTTTATGTAACACCTAATTTCTCGCATTTAAGTTTGATTCTGGAAGAGTTTGCCAATAAAATGGCTTTACGTACAGGAGGACTTTCGGGAATTCAAAAACTAATACATTCTAATGCTTTAGGAACAATTGAATTGAGCACAGGTTTGCAAGTTTCCGGCGTTTTCACCAATGTAATTGAAGATGAAGGAAAACCTGTTTACATTCAGACTACCGGAAAAACAGCTCTTTCGTATCGTGAAAAAGAATTAGTTGGACACGGAACGCTAACACATCCGGAAGGTTTTGGAAGTCCGATTGGAAAACTAAAAGGATTCAATTTAGCGATTGAAGATATGAGTCCAAAGGATTTACAAGCCTACAGCATTGTAGAAAACGAAACTGTAAAATTAGAGTTTGAAGGAAATATTATTGTTGAAGGAGAAATCATTACAGGTTCAAGAAACCTGCATGGTGAAATCATTTTAATTAGCTTTAGAAATTGTACCGTAAAACATGGCGAAACTGTTTTGTTTCAGCCAGAATGGGGAAATTACGATATGGCGATTGGAAAAAAAGTAGTTTCGGCTTTCTCAGGTCCTGCTGACATTAATAGTTTTGACTTGATCGATAACGTTCCCAAAACAACTACAATCAAAGCCAAACACTCCGACGAACGTGATGATTTAGAAATACTTTACCAAACAGTTCGTTTGATCAGAGAGAATAAAGATGCTCCATCTGAACTTAAGCCGGTATTCGAAAAACTTAAAGCAAATCATGCTAAAGATTGGTTATTAGCAGTTGAAATAGTAGAGCTATTAGAAGCCTCAAACGAAAAACAGCTTTTGCAGGAAGTAATGGTTTACCTCGATCAATTAAAACAAAAACGCCCCGAAATTGCTCATTTAATTTCCGGTGGATTGGATTTGATTTTTGATTCTTCTTCGACGCAGAGACATTAGGGAGTATAGTAGCACGAATAGTCTGTTATTTCAGAAAGAACAGAAAGGAGTATAGAAAATCCGTAAAAATCCGCGTTTTCGCATAGCGAATCCGTGTCATCGGCGTATTATTAGAATGCAAAGTCAATTACAAGATAGAGAAAAGAACCTTAAAACCTTTGTCCCTCTGTCCCTTTGAACCTCTACTTTACAATTTCAAATCCTGATTCAAATCGGTTTCCGATTCTATTTCTTTTCCGTTGTATTGCAGCTTCCAGCCCATTGTGTTGGTTAGAATCAAAATTTTAGACAATTCACTAATTAGTCTGTTTTGAGCATTGGTTTTAAGAGAAGATTTGTCGATTTTTTTAGCCAGATTGGCTTTTACTGATTTGTTGATTTTATTATAATCATCACCTGTAAACGGATTTAATTTACTTTGCTCGACATCATAAAATTGAATATCAGGATTGATCGTGATTTCTTCTTTTGGAATGTTTAAAATCGTAATGGTTTTGTTCTTCTCGTCGATATCGTATTTCATTTTATGCAAATCATACGCTACAGTTACGTTTGCATTTACAACAATAAGCGCTTTTTTCTCAAAAGAAACCATATCCATCAAATATTTCTGTTGGTTTTTATAGGTTAGAACTTCCGAAAAATGACCTTCGGTAACGACTAATTTTCCAACGTTTAGAATTTGCTGTTGAATCAAGTTGGTGTTATAATCGATAGTAGAATCGTCTTCTTTCTTAAATTCACAGTATTTAAACGCCAAAACTATTGCAATTACAACTACGGCTACAACTAAAATTCTTTTGAGTATATTTTGCATTCCATTTATTTATTAGAGCAATTTAGTTCTTTTTTTCAAAAGCCTGATTAAAATTTCGCTACGAATACACGAATTCATTAGGAAGTTGGTTATAATATAAATTGTAAGCAAAATTCGTAATTCGCAGCGAATTAATTCTAAAAAGGATATCCAATTGCAATATTCAATATCAGATTATCTTTTCTCCACGGACCGCTTCCAAAATCGATTTTATCGATTACCCATTTCTCACCATCTGGCAAATAGGGTTTTCGCAGTGGAAAAGCTAAATCAGTTCTCAAAACCAGAAAAGATAAATCAAAACGCAATCCTGCTCCCGCTCCAACGGCAATATCGTTCATGAAATCTTTGCTTATTTCTGCTCCTGGTTTATCGGGATCTGCGTTTAAAAGCCAAATATTTCCGGCATCTACAAATACGGCACCGCGGACAATGCTAAAAAGCTTTGCACGATATTCGGTACTAAATTCCAGTTTTAAATCTGCTGATTGATCCGGCAAATAAGTACTTGTTGTGGGTTCTGCTAAAAAACTTCCAGGACCTAATGTCCTTGCTCTAAAGGCACGAATACTGTTCGTTCCTCCTACTACAAATTGTTTAGAAGTTGGTAAAACAGTCGAGTTTCCATAAGCAAATCCGGCACCTACAATAAGTCTGCTGGCTAATTCGCTATCTCTTCCCAGTTTTAAATAATGTCTTAAATCGGTTTTAATTTTTATGTATTGACTAAACGGAACATCAAATATATTAACCGTTTTATCTTTTTTGATGTTTGCTCCCGTTATTAAACCTGTTATATTTCCGGCAAGGTCTAATTCTCCATTAAAATAGAAGGTATTTTTTTTACGCTTTTGCATCGTGTTCGTAAACGTATAAGAATAAGTCGGACCAAAGATCAACTGCTTTTCAATTACCCTTCCCAATGCCGAATTTTTATCTATATCTGCCAGATATTCGGGCGTTACATTATTCGGACTTACATAGGTAACATCCAGTACATTTAACTGGTGTTCTTTTCTGATGTTTTCTTTCCACAAATAACCAAATGATGCATTAAAAGAATTCAATGAATACAGCTGTGTTCTGTTTTGATATTCGTAGCGTAAAGTCGCTTTTGTTCTGGGAACAAATCCGCTTGAACCTTCAAATTTAAAGGGCGCTATAAATCTTGGCCATGTCAAACTGGTTTCTGCTCCGAGTTTGTAAATATTATTGCCTTTATTTTGTCCTGCCAACTGAAAATCAGCACCTCCAAAGATGGAAACCGTCAGTAACTCCGCACCTTTAAATAAGTTTCGGTTGTTCCAGTTTACATTTATTTCTGTTCCTGTATAACTTGCTGAATTGGTTTTACCCAATACCTCAACACGAATAAACTTTTTAGGTAAAAGCGTTAAATAGTAATAGGAATCTAACGTGTTTTTTAAACTATCTGAAGCTCTGAATTCATTTTTTACAAAATTAAATGTTCCTAAATTCACGAAACGATTCAGCGTAAGATTATGATCTTGTCTAGTATACAGATCTCCTTTTTTAAAATAAATCGTTCTGTCAAAAACCCTTGGATTAAAGGTGTTCGCGGTATCTATAATCGTGAAGTCTTTGTATTGTACAATATCTTCCTTTTTGTATCGCACG
>NZ_MUGW01000075.1 GCF_002217285.1 Flavobacterium hercynium
TTTTTAAAAATGGTGATATGATTTATCTAATTTAAAAAGATCGTGTAATACTGGCTTTTATTTTAAGTTTTACCTAAAAAATGTCTATTTTTTGAATAATTTTAGTCTTGTATTTAACATTTAAGAATGCTGTGTTTTTAGAAAGAGTAGAAGCTTCTGTTTTGGTTTTGATTTTTTTATAATTATAAATTTAATTGATTTTAATTTATATATTTTATGTTTTTATTTATTATATACTATATCTATTGTTTAGTTATATTTAATAGTTTTTATAGATTAAAAACAGCTTTCATAAATTGATTTTAAGACATTTTTTAAAATGGTTAATATGATTTATCATAATTTCAGAGATCTTTTAATAACAGTCTTTATTTTAATTTTTGATTAAAAATTCTTTTTTTTATACTTCTTAAGCCCTCATTTTATTAAGTTCAGTCAATATTCTCCTTCTTAGAATAATTTCTTTTCAAATTTACGAACTAGAATAGAAGAGAATTCGTGATTGATTTTAATAATAGTTATTTATTAAATTTATGTTTTTAATTATTATATATAAAAACTATTGTAATTTTATAATTTATAGTTAAAATAGATTAAAAATGAAGTATATATATCAATTTTAAGGAGATATTTTAATTCTTTTATATCATTAGTCAACTTTTGAATTATTGTTAGATTATGAGCTTTATTTTAATTTTAATCTTGATTTAAGGTAGTTTAACGCGTTGTTAACACACAATTGTGTATAAAGTTGCTATTTTTATCTCATTAAGTCAGCATTTGAATTTTAAAATGTAATTGACATTCTAAGAATAGACTTTTAGTCATTTTAAGAGTTAAATAGTATTTAGCTTTTTAAAGCAGACTTTAAGCCAAAATTCTAAAATTGATTTTATGGTCAATTCGTAATTGTGTACTTGATAATGATAAATATTGCAGCGTAAAAATATTTTTTCATTTCAATTCATAATTTTCAAATTTCATGGAATTGGTTTTTATGGTTTTTTAAAATTTAGATTTTGCCTGACCTGAAAATTTTAATCCTTAAATTTAACTATTATGAAAACTTTATTTTTTACGCTAGCTATTTTATTTGCAAACATTGCAATTTCTCAAACGCATCAAATTACCAAACACAATGGTGAACAACTAGATGTCAATTATATTAAAAACGAAAACGGTTTTGTTTATTATGCAATCAACGGAAGTTCTGAAGAACACAAGATTAGTAAATATGCTGTTGCTCAAGTAACAACCAAAGGAACTAATCAAACTCAGAAAGTGTCTGATAAAATTATAGTTGATTCAAAAGAGGACTACAAATTTGTTACTGTTTTACCTCAGGAAAAGACAATAGGTTTAAAACAAGTCGCTAGTTTTTCTGGTGTGTCGACAAAGACAAAAGGAGAACCGCCAATTGCAAATCAAAAGCATACAGCTTTGAGAATCAAAACACAATCGGCATCAAATGGTTATCCGTTTGTGAGTATTGTTGAAAAAGATAATGGTAAGTACGAAGCTATTGCTTATGCTTACTAAATTATTGTTGTATGTAAATTGCCTTTAATCAATAATTTATAAATCAAAAATGAGTATCTTTAATAATCTCTAAAAATTAATATTATGTCAGATAGTTCAAAGACAATTGCAGCAATTATTGCTGGCGCAGCTGTAGGAGCGGCGATCGGAATTTTATTTGCTCCGGACAAAGGATCAAAAACACGTGCTAAACTGAAGGAAGGTTTTGACGATGCAACACATAATCTGAAAGATTCGTTTGATGCGGGTTCTGAAGTACTTCGTGCAAAGTTCGCCAACGCTACACAAAATCTTGATGGTACTCTGGAAGAATTACTTTCCAATGTGAGTCATAAAACTGAAGATGTAATTTCTTTTTTAGAAACTAAATTAGCTGATTTAAAAGCGCAGAACGCAAAACTTCAAAAATAATAATACTTTAAAGCACAATTACTTATTGTTTATCAATGGGTTTTTGTGCTTCATTTTTTTTAATAAACGATAATTTATGGCTTTTGAAGATTTAAAGGAAAACACTGAAAATATTCAGGATCAGGCTAAAGTGTATCTTGACAGTCATTTAGCTTATTATAAGCTCTGGGGATTTAAAGTTGCAATGAAGTCGACAACTTTAATTTTTAAGTTTACACTGATTTTATTATGTGTTAGTATGGTTTTATTCTTTGGATCTATTGCAGCAGGTTTTGCTTTTAGTTCCTTATTCGGAAGTTATACTTTAGGATTTTTAGCAGTAGGAGGGATCTATCTTCTGGCAACAATTTTGCTTTTCTTTATCAGAGATAAGTTTGCTGAAGGACCAATTTTAGAAAAATTCTCAGAAATATTTTTTAACGAGTAGTACTTATGGAGAAAAAAAAATACGCATCGTACGCAGAAATTGAAAGAGATCTGGAAATTTTAAAACTGGAAAAAGAGATCAATTATCACAAATTAGTGCTCAGTTTTCAAAAGACAAAAGAGTCAATAACACCGCAATATATTGTTAATGGATTCTTTTCGTCCTATAAAGAATACTTCTCAAAATCGTATCCACAAATTTTACAATCTATTTTTCCCTTTATTTTAAAGTGGATTTTAAATAAAAAAAGAGGCTAATTTAGCCTCTTTTTCATTTTGTAACTTTTTATACTTCTGTTTCCAAGTCATCTTCATAACCAGATTGTGGCTGAATTGGTTTTGGTTTTTCAACTTTTTTATTCGTTTTTTTCATCATTTCACCTACCTGGTTAGAGGCAGTAAAAGAGGCCACCATATTGTTTAACATATCACTTCCGGCTTGTGGAGAATTTGGTAACAAAATTAAGTTCGAATTGGCATCAGCTCCAATTGCTTGCAGTGTATCGTAATGTTGTGTAACTACAATTAATGCCGAAGCTTCCTGAGAATTAATACCAACATTGTTTAGAACTTCAACACTTTCAACTAAACCTCTTGCAATTTCACGACGCTGATCTGCAATACCTTGACCTTGTAAACGTTTACTTTCTGCTTCAGCTTTTGCTTTGGCAACAATTCTAATTCTTGAACTTTCAGCTTCAAATTCAGCAGCAGTTTTCTCACGGTCTGCAGCGTTAATTCTGTTCATTGCATTTTTAACCTGAATATCCGGGTCGATATCAGTAACCAAAGTATTGATAATATCGTAACCGTAAGTAGTCATTGCTTCATTAAGTTCTCTTTTTACAGCGATTGCAATGTCATCTTTTCTTTCAAAAACGTCATCTAATTTTAGTTTAGGAACTTCTGCACGAACAACATCAAATACGTAAGCTGTAATTTGATCGTGTGGATATTCAAGTTTATAAAAAGCATCGTATACTTTTTCCTGAATAACTTTAAACTGAACCGAAACTTTCATTTTAATAAAAACGTTGTCCTTCGTTTTGGTTTCGATAATAACATCTAACTGTTGAATTTTTAGATTTACACGTCCTGCAACTCTGTCGACTACAGGAATTTTTAGTTGCAATCCTGAATTTCTAACACTGTGAAATTTTCCAAATCGCTCGATAATTACAGATGATTGTTGTTTTACTGTAAAGAAGGAGGACATTAAAATAAAGAATCCGAAGACTAATAAGATAATAAAAAA
Organism: Flavobacterium hercynium; assembly: GCF_002217285.1. GTDB lineage: Bacteria > Bacteroidota > Bacteroidia > Flavobacteriales > Flavobacteriaceae > Flavobacterium > Flavobacterium hercynium. The sequence goes on from NZ_MUGW01000075.1 coordinate 3,632, forward strand.
TGTACCCATGGTAATATTGATTTTAGTTTTTATGATTCGGTAAATTACGAATATTCTGCTAATTCCAATTTTTTTAAGCATAAAAAAAACGCTAAGTTCATTTTAAAAATGTTCTTAGCGTTTAAATATTTAAGCATTAAAGTATTATAATGTTGTGATTGCCTTTTGAATTCTTGATATTGTTTCAGCTTTTCCAATAACTTCTACAATGTCAAATAGGTGAGGACCTTTCAGCGCTCCAACTAAACTTAAACGGAAAGGCTGCATTACTTTACCCATTCCAATTTCATTTTTAGTTAACCAATCTTTTACAATTGTTTCGATATTTGCTGATGTAAAGTCTTCGATATTTTCTAAAACAGAAATCAATTGTTGCATCAAAGCAGGTGTTTCTTCTTTCCAGTTTTTACTCGCTTTTTCATCATAAGCACTTGGTGCCTGGAAAAAGAAGTCTGTTAATTCCCAAAATTCAGAAACAAAATGAGCTCTTTCTTTAATCAGTGAAACAATTTTTGTTGTCGTTTCAATCGGAATATTGAATCCTTTTTGCTCTAAAATAGGAGTGAAGTCCTTCGCTAAATCAGTATCATTTTGTTTTAATAAGTGCTGGTGATTGAACCATTTGTTTTTTTCAGGATCAAATTTTGCTCCTGATTTATGAACTCTGTTCAAATCAAAAGATTCAACCAGTTCTTCTAATGAAAATAATTCTTTATCCGTTCCGTCATTCCAACCTAATAAGGCAAGGAAATTTATAACTGCTTCAGGGAAAAATCCGTTTTCTCTATAACCCGATGAAACACCTTCTTGCGTTTTCCATTCTAATGGAAACACAGGAAAGCCAAGTTTATCACCATCTCTTTTTGATAATTTACCATTACCAACAGGTTTTAAAATCAAAGGTAAATGTGCAAATTCCGGTGCATCCCAACCAAAAGCTCTGTATAATAATACGTGAAGCGGCATAGACGGCAACCATTCTTCTCCACGAATAACGTGTGAAGTTTCCATTAAATGATCATCAACAATATTTGCTAAATGGTATGTTGGCATTCCATCACTTTTAAATAAAACTTTATCATCTAAAAGATTCGTTTCAAATTTTACATCACCACGAATAATATCTTTTAAGTGAAGTGTTTCATCAACCGGAGTTTTAAAACGGATCACATAATGTTCACCATTTGCAATTCTTTTTGAAACTTCTTCAGCAGAAAGTACCAATGAAGTATCTAACTTTTCACGATTATGGTGGTTGTAAATAAATGTTTTTCCTTCTGCTTCGTGCTCTTTTCTTAAAGCATCCAATGCTTCCGGAGTATCAAAAGCATAATAAGCCCAACCCGAATTGATCAGTTGATCGGCATAAGTTTGGTATAAATCTTTACGATCACTTTGTCTGTACGGACCAAATTTTTCATTTTTTCCAACGGTTTCTTCAGGAGCAATTCCTAACCAATCTAATGCTTCCATAATATAAGCTTCAGCACCTGGAACAAAACGAGTCTGATCTGTATCTTCAATTCTTAAATAAAAAACACCATTGTTTTTTTTGGCAAATAAATAATTAAATAAGGCAGTACGAACACCACCAATATGTAAAGGTCCTGTTGGACTTGGTGCAAAACGCACACGAACTTGCTTTGACATTTGTATAAATTTTGATGCAAAGATACAACATTAGTCAAAAGCCAAAAGTCGAAAGTTGGAAAGCTTTTAGACTCAGATGTTAACTTTCGACTTTCGACTTTATGACTTTCAAACTTAAGGTTATAATTACTACTTTTATGGGTTATAATCAATACAGATTTATTTTGAAAACAACGTCTGCAATATTTTTAAAATTAGAAGCTTTTATAAAGAAGTATTATACTAATGAATTGATAAAAGGGATACTTCTTTTTACCGGTTTTGGATTATTATATTTTCTATTTACTCTTTTTATTGAGTATTTCCTGTGGTTAAAACCAGTAGGAAGAACCATTTTATTTTGGATTTTTATAGGAGTAGAAGTATACCTTTTGTTTCGATTTATTTTGTTTCCAATTTTTAAGTTGTTCAAACTTCAAAAAGGAATCGATTATAAGCAGGCTTCAGCGATTATTGGAAATCATTTTACAGAAGTAAGCGATAAGCTAACGAACTTTTTGCAGTTATCAGAAAGTGAAAATACAGCTGAAAGTTCAGAATTAATGTTAGCATCTATACAACAAAAAGCAAATTCATTGCAACCAATTCCGTTTGGAAATGCAATCAATTTCAATTCAAATAGAAAATATTTACCCTTAGCAATTATTCCAATTTTGCTTTTTGCAGTATTTTTTGTTTCAGGAAATAGCAATATTATTTCTCAAAGTTTAAATAGAGTAGTTCATTTTAATGCTACCTTTTTACCTCCAGCACCTTTTAAATTTGTAGTTCTTAATTCTAATTTGCAGACAGAGCAGAATAAAGATTTTACAATCAAAATGGAATCTGTTGGTAATGTTGTTCCGGAAAATGTAATGATTCATATTGGTGCAGAAAGTTATTTTATGGAATCTTCTCAACCGGGAAAGTTTGAATTTAAAATAGAAAAGCCAGTAGCAAATGTTGCTTTTTCTTTTGAAGGAAATTCGGTTTCATCTGAAGAGTATGAACTAAAAGTGATCACAGTTCCATCAATTGCCAACTTCGAAATGGTATTAAATTTCCCTTCTTATTTAAAAAAGAAAGCAGAAGTTATTCAGGGAACCGGAAATGCAATTGTACCGGAAGGTACTTTGGTTACCTGGAAAATGAAAACACAAGCTACTCAGGAGATCGTTTGGAAGGATGAAAAGTCAGTTTTTAAATTTATTAAGGCTGAAAATGACTTTAAATTGGCTAAAAATATAGTTCAAAATACAGAATATCAAATTCTTACCTCGAATAATAAGGTCAAAAATTACGAAAAATTAGACTATCAACTTGCTGTAATCAAAGATCAGCATCCTACAATTGTCGTAAGTCCTGCACCAGACAGTTTAAAACTGGATAAAAATTATGTACTAGGAAGGTTAGGTGATGACTATGGTTTAACCAAATTACAAGTAGTGTATTACGAACGTAACAAACCTCAAACTGCCAAACGTGGAACTTTGCCAAATAAGCAAGGTGTGTTTGATCAATTTGTTTTTTCTTTTCCAAGTAATCTGCCTGTAGAAGAAGGAGTACAATACGAATATTATTTTGAAGTTTTTGATAACGATGCACCGCACAATTATAAAAGTACAAAGTCTTCTGTGTTTTCTGATCGAGTTGCTACGACAGATGAAGTTCAGGATATGGAATTACAACAGCAAAATGACAACATCAATAGTCTGGAGAAGTCTTTAAAAAATCAGACAAAACAGTTTTCTGAAATGGATAAGATTCAGAAATCAGGAAAAGAAAAAGATAATTTAGAGTTCAAAGAACAACAACAAGTAAACGATTTTATCAAACGTCAGAAGCAGCAAGACGAATTGATGAAACAGTTTACAGAGAAAATGAACAAGAATCTGGATAAATTTCAATCTGAAAAGAAAGATAAAACAGCTGATGATTTGCAAAAGCGATTGGATAATGCAGAGAAAGATTTAGAAAAAAATCAGAAGTTGATGGAAGAACTCAAGAAATTGAACGACAAACTAGACAGTGAACAGTTGTTTGATAAGATGGAAAAGTTCAAACAAATCAGCAAAAACCAATCTCGTAATCTAGAACAATTAGTAGAATTAACCAAACGTTTTTATGTTTCTAAGAAAGCAGAGCAGGTTGGAGAGAAGTTAACTAAATTGGCTGAGCAGCAAGAACAGCTTTCTAATAAAGAAAAAGAGAATACAAAAGAAAAACAAGATGATATCAATAAGTCTTTTGATAAAATAAAAGAAGATTTGAAAGATTTGGTTAAAGAAAATAAATCTTTAAAATCTCCTTTAGATATTCCACAAGACGGTGAGAAAGAAAAAGAAGTAGATAATGATTTACAAAAAGCATCTGAAGAATTAAGTAAAAAGAATACTTCATCAGCGAAACCAAAACAAAAGAGCGCTGCTAAGAAAATGAAAAGCATGGCAGAGAAAATGAATGCTGGAATGGAAGGCGGAGATAAAGAACAGATGGAAGAAGATGTTGCAATGTTGCGTCAGATTTTAGATAACCTTTTAGCTTTTTCTTTATCTCAGGAAGATGTAATGAAACAGTTTAAAACAATGAAATTGGGTTCATCTGCCTTTACAAAAAACATAAAAATTCAACAGAATCTAAAACAACAGTTTAGATATGTAGATGATAGTTTGTTTGCAATGTCACTTCGTAATCCAAAAATTGCCGAAGATGTAACCAAAGAAATTGGTAATGTACAATACAATATGGATCGTGCTATAGAAGTTTTGACAGATGTTCAAATACCAAAAGGAGTTTCACACCAGCAATATGCTGTTTCATCAGCTAATAAATTAGCAGATTTTTTAAGTGATTTATTAAACAATATGCAAATGTCTATGTCTAAACCGGGAGCAGGAAAACCAAAACCGGGAGATGGTCAAGGTATGCAGTTGCCGGATATTATTCAAAAACAAAAAGGTTTAGCTGATAAAATGAAGCAGGGAATGAAACCTGGAGGTAAACCCGGCGAAGGAAAAGAAGGTCAAAGCGGAGAAGGAAAAGAAGGACAAGGTAAAGAAGGTTCTGGAAAAGATGGAAAAGGCAATCAAGGAAAAAGCGGTCAAGGAGGAAAAGATGGAAAAAGTGGAGCTGATGGAAAGGGTGAAAAAGGAGGAGAAGATGGTGAAGGAGATGCAGAAGCGATAATGGAAATTTACAAAGAGCAGGTAAAACTTCGTGAAGCATTACAAAAAGAATTAGCTAAACAAGGATTAGATCAGCAAGGGAAATCTGTAATAGATCAAATGAAAGCTTCGGAAAAACAACTTTTGAATAAAGGTTTTAAGAATGAAAACCTGCAAAGAATTTTAAATATTCAACAAGAATTATTAAAATTAAACAATGCAGTACAACAACAAGGACAAGATACAAAGCGTCAGTCCGAAACAAATAAAGCAGAATTTACTAATAGAACTAATGCATTGCCAAGCTCGTTATTGGAATATTTAAACAGTGTTGAAATTTTAAATAGACAATCACTACCTTTGCGCGCGAATTTTAATCAAAAGGTTCAAGAATATTTTAATACAAAATGATCAATTTTAATTACGAAACAGAATTTACGTTAGATAACGAACAAGCCTTTTCTGATTGGTTAAGTGCCGTTATTGTTTCTGAAAAGAAAAACGAAGGAGAGATTAACTATATATTTTGCGATGATGAATATCTTCATAAGATAAATGTAGAGTATCTAAATCATGATACACTAACAGATATTATCAGTTTTGATTACACTGTTGGGAATGAATTAAACGGAGATATTTTTGTTTCTGTAGAAAGAGTAGAAGATAATGCCAAGGATTTTAATGTCTCTTTTGAGGAAGAATTGAAAAGAGTTTTAGCTCATGGTGTTTTACATTACTGTGGATACAAAGATAAATCAGATAAAGATGCTGAATTAATGCGATCAAAAGAAGATGAAAAAATCGCAATGTTTCACGTGGAACAGTAATTAAACCACTTTATTTTTAAATGTAATCTTGTGTTCCACGTGAAACATATTATAATTTAATTATGAATAAAAAGATTTTTTCCACGTGGAACGTGGAATTGTAGATCGACTTTATTTTGAAATTTTAATGGTTTTCAGGTTTGAAAAATTAGATTTTATATTGAAAATTAAAACATGTTTCACGTGGAACATATCGTTTTGAGATTAATTTTTTTTGATGATAGAAGTAAAAGTGTTTCACGTGGAACATGTAATTTTAATGTTTGGTTTACTGATTTTTGTAATTATGTTTCACGTGGAACACGTGAAAATTTTTATAAAGATGGTTTTAGAGGAATAGATTTTTATCCGTGACGTTTAGATTAATCTGTTCCACGTGGAACAAAAGAGAAATAATGCTAATTCTGAGAACCACCTTAAAGGGTTTCCAGAGAATAATAAAACAAAATGTTTTTAGAAGAATACGATGTTATTGTAGTTGGTGCAGGTCATGCTGGATCCGAAGCCGCGGCAGCGGCTGCAAATTTAGGATCAAAAACTTTATTGGTTACAATGAGTTTGCAGAACATTGCACAGATGTCTTGCAACCCTGCAATGGGTGGAATTGCAAAAGGACAAATTGTTCGAGAGATTGATGCCTTGGGTGGATACTCTGGAATTGTTTCTGACCGAACTGCAATTCAATTCAAGATGTTGAACAAATCAAAAGGACCTGCGATGTGGTCGCCGAGAGTTCAGAGTGATAGAATGCGTTTTGCCGAAGAGTGGAGAATGATGTTGGAGGGAACTCCAAATTTGGATTTCTACCAAGAGATGGTAAAAGGTTTGATTATTGAGAACGGAAAGATAAAAGGAATCAGAACTTCGTTGGGAGTTGAAATTAGATCGAAGTCTGTTGTCTTGACAAATGGAACTTTCCTAAACGGATTGATTCATATTGGAGAAAAACAATTTGGTGGTGGACGTGCCGGTGAAAGTGCAGCGCATGGAATCACAGAAGATTTGGTTGCTGCCGGTTTTGAATCGGGCAGAATGAAAACAGGAACGCCGCCACGAGTTGACGGACGTTCTTTGGACTATTCGAAAATGAATGAAGAAAAAGGAGATGCAAAGCCGGATAAGTTTTCTTATTCTGATTTGACAACTCCATTGACGCATCAGCGATCTTGCTACATGACGTATACTTCTTTGAATGTTCATGATATTTTGAGAGAAGGTTTTGATCGCTCTCCAATGTTCAACGGAAGAATCAAAAGTCTTGGACCAAGATATTGCCCTTCGATCGAGGATAAGATAAATCGTTTTGCAGACAAAGAACGTCATCAGTTATTTGTTGAACCGGAAGGTTGGAATACGTGCGAAGTTTATGTAAACGGATTTTCAACTTCGCTTCCAGAAGATATTCAATTCAAAGCATTGAGTTCTGTTGCCGGATTTGAGAAAGTGAAATTCTTTCGTCCAGGTTATGCAATAGAATATGATTATTTCCCGCCAACACAATTGAAACATACTTTGGAAACGAAGTTGGTTGAAGGATTATATTTTGCCGGACAGATAAACGGAACAACAGGATATGAAGAAGCAGCTTCTCAAGGTTTGATGGCTGGAATAAATGCGCATTTAAAAGTGCATGAAAAAGCACCATTAATTTTGAAACGTGATGAAGCATATATCGGAGTTCTAATTGATGACCTTATTACGAAAGGAACAGAAGAGCCATATCGTATGTTTACATCAAGAGCAGAGTATAGAACTTTGCTTCGTCAGGATAATGCCGATTTTAGATTGACACCAATGTCGCATGAAATTGGTCTTGCTTCAGAAAAGCGTTTACGTAGAATGGAACAGAAATTAAATGAATCTGAAAAGATGGTTGCTTTCTTTAGAGAAACCAGCGTTTCGGTTGCGGAGACAAATCCAATTCTTGAAGCTAAAGAAACAGCTTCGATTACACAAGGAGATAAAATGTTTAAAGTTTTTTCTCGTCCGCAAATTGATTTGGAGGATATGATGAAATTTGAAAAAGTAAAAGAATATATCGAAGCGAATGATGTTGATCAGGAAATTTTAGAGCAAGCAGAAATTCAAGTTAAATATTCGGGATATATCGAAAAGGAAAGAAACAATGCTGATAAACTAACTCGTTTAGAAGAAGTGAAAATTCCGGAAAATTTCGATTATGATAAAATTAAATCTATGTCGATCGAAGCAAAACAAAAGTTGAGCAAGATTCGTCCTGTAACCATTTCACAAGCATCAAGAATCAGCGGAGTATCACCAAGTGATATTTCCGTATTATTGATTTATATGGGAAGGTAGTGATTGCAGATTTTAGATTTTAGATTTTAGATTGTTGATTGTTGATTGTTGATTGTTGATTGTTGATTTTAGATTGTGGATTTTAGATTGTGGATTTTAGATTGTGGATTTTAGATTGTGGATTTTGCTGCGGTTTTTTAAAGTTCTGTTTACTCTGAAATTCAAATTAAGTTATGTTCCACGTGAAACAAAAAAATCTAATATCTAAAATCAGAAATCTAAAATAATATGTGTTCCACGTGAAACGAATTTATAATTAAAAGTCTTAGTTATGCGCTTTATTAATAATTTAGTATAATTTGTCATTTCGACGAAACGAGTCTCGAGCGATAGCAATCAGACAAAGTGAATCTTGGTTGCAAGATCGACAAAGATTGGCTCACCATTGGGGAGCTACTTGCGAAGATTTCTCGTTTCGTCGAAATGACATAAAATGATAAATCCGTTACCGAAATAAGTAACTTTTAGAAATGAGAGGAAAGAGAAATTTCTGCTAGAAATTCTATAATAGTTTTGAAATAATTAGAAATGAAAATTTCAAATTGAAAATAGATTTTCACTTAAAATAAATTCGATTTAAATGAAAAAATCAAAGTAGTAAAAATAGATTCCAATTATAGATTCCAACATAATCTAAAATCAACAATCTAAAATCAAAAGTGCGTTCCACGTGAAATGCATTCGGTTTTTAAAAATAAAAATAACGGGAATAGAGGAGTGTTATAGAATCCAACATAATCTAAAATCTAAAATCAACAATCTAAAATCAAAGGTGCGTTCCACGTGAAATGCATTCGATTTTTAAAAATAAAAATAAAGGAAATAGAGGATTTTTATAGAATCCAACATAATCTAAAAT
>NZ_MUGW01000076.1 GCF_002217285.1 Flavobacterium hercynium
GATTATTTAGGACTAGTCAATATCAATTTCAGTACTCTTGTTTTTTTTAATCTTGTAAGTATTATTTTTAACACCTAATTCTTTTTTATTTTCTTGACATGAAAATAGTGCATTAAAAAATATACCGGTGAACAACATTATGATTATTTTTCTAAATAACTTAGTTTGTTTTTCCATTTGCTTCTGTTGTAATAACATCAATTTTAGTATTTAGAGCACCTTGCTATTCAAAATCTACGAATTTTGACAACCCAACAATCCCTAGTATGGTTCATTAATCCCTCCATATTTAGCGTCTTCATAAAGCTCTTTAAAATCGGATATATTGTAATAATTATTCTTTTTAAACTCTTCTGCATATTTTTCACTATGTAGATAAGGAAAAAAAGAATAAAAGTAATTATCACTCATTTTTGTACCATAATAACAGACTATCGCTCTAATTTTAGTTAACTCACTAAAGCTTAAATCATTTCCCTTATTTTTATAATAATCCCGAAAAAGTAATAAGCTGGCCGCATATTTCTCTCTTTCAATCTCGTTTTGGGTTAACATGAAATCGAAGACTTCTTTATGAACTTCAATTTTATTATCACAATTTCTAGTCCATAGAATTTTTGCAAACTCTTCTACATCATCCTCACCATTTTTTAAAAGATTTTTTTCTAATACCCATTTTAATAAGTCCTTATCCTGAACGTAACCAAAGGTTTTTACCAATGATTCTAAGAAAAATTTGTCATGAGTTTTTAACCAAACGAAACTTGCCTTACTATCATTGAATAGGTATTTATTACGATTGACAAGAATACTGATGTTTTTAGTTCGTTGTTCAGCCAAATCTGTAATGTCTTTCCATTTAGTCAAATATATTTTCTCAGTATTTCCATTTCTAGTTACCTCGTTAGGAAAATTAAATTCTTTTGATGCTATTTCTGGATATTCTTTTTGGTAGTCAATAATTTCTGGTAGAGAATATAAATTTAAAATTATCTTATTCTCTATACTGAAATATAAATCCTTTCTGAAACCATCTAGATCGTAGTAATTTATTTTTTGAGGTTTAAAACATTTATCAAAAGAATTTATATAAAAAATATCATCATAACGGTTAGCAACTCCAAAAATTGTTTGGATCTTTTTTATGAATACTTCTTCGTCTATTCGCTTATAGCCATAATGAAATAATAGGTTTATTATAGGTGGCAAACTTATGTCTAAATCAGTCTTATCATATTCATAAAAAGCATAATCAGTATCATAATAAGTACTATAGCCTCCAGCTTTTAATTGGCGCTCTAGTATTTTTTCAATTTCGGTATTACTTTTCTTAGAAGAATCTTTACGACTTCCAACGTTGCTAGACAATTCTTTTTTTTGTAAATTATTACATGAAAATAAAGAAATTGCCAAAAATAATATAATCGTTTTACTCATCTTATCTTGTAGATTTACTGTTATTAATTTCGTCTATATCATAAAATGGAAGTTTTTTTTCTTCTTCTTGTACAATATAATTTTTTGGTTTCATAATGTAAAGAACATCACTTTTGGGCATTGATCCCAAGCAAATTTTTTGTTTTCCTGTAACATTTGAACCTTGATTACCACCTAAATTCACATAATCTCCTTTAGAATTTAATCCAATAATAAAGACAACATGAGAATGGCTTTTTATAACAGCGACAGCACCTATAAAAGCATCTGTTATTTCTCCATTTGGCCATCCATCCTTACCAGAACCTACAATATATTTATTTCCTTCTATCCCCCAATCCCTAGCTCCTATTGCTCCTTTAGAGTTTGTGTTCTTATAAAGTGAAGTTTTATTAAAACACCAATTTACAAAAGAAGCACACCAGGCGCCTCTATAATCGCCATCATATCCTGCTTCGTTAAAATATTCTTTTATTTTTTCTTTTAATGGACTATCTTCTTCTTTTAATCCTTTATACTTTTCAAATTCCTCCCATGCAATTTCCATCCAAGGTGCTCTCTCATTACTATTTTTTTTATTTTTTTCTTCTAATCTATTCGGGCATTCCCCTTGAAACAATTGATTTGCTCCTGGATTATAATGCTTCTCTAATAACTCGGAAGTAACTTCTGCAACTGTAGTTTTACCACCAATAAATCCATATCGATCTTCGAAACGTTGTCTTAAATATACCCATTTTTTCCTTTGTGTATGTTCCGCACCTTTCATAAAGGAAGGATTTGAAGCATAACCGTATTTGGTTACCCAAGGTTCTTTGCCTATGTTTATTTTACGTTGTTCGGAACTTGTATTACTTCCGTCTCCATCTGGTACAGAAATATTTTCATCAAAAACAACATAAGTAGGATCACTCCCCTTGCCTACTGCATTTGGCTTTAAAACCAATAAATAAAGATCGGTCATTGTGGTTAATAAAGCTCTCTTCTTGAAAAAATACTCTTCAACATATTTCATTTGATCAATAAATGACATTGCTCTTAACTTTGCTCTTGTCGTACCTAAACTTTTTGCTGAAGCATCACTAAACTGAATAAGACCTGAGAAGTCAACTCCATTATCAGTAGAAGGTTTAAAAGTTCCTGCTGTTTCAAGATGGATAATAGACATAAGCTCGCTTGCTTTTTGTTTTTTATTCGCTTCTCCCCAGAGATTGGCACAAACATCAAGTACTTTTTTTCTCTCGTTACAAGTTAATTGATTACTCCAATGAAAATTGAAATCTTTACAAACACAAGTATCCTCCTTCTTCGTCCATACACCATCAGGATCTTCTCCACTAACATCAACCATCATTAAACTATTAATCACTTGCTGTTGAATATCGGTAGAAATCTCATTTTTTACGGCAAGTTTTTTCTCCAGATACAGCGGATTAGCGACAGTAGTGTTTTCGGTACTTATTTGTGATTTCGCTTTTCCTTCAATTTCGGCTGTTATATAATATTCATGAAATTGCCCTTCGTCAGATTCTCCTTTATCAGCTTTACTATTGGCTAAATCCGCATGCATTGGATTCAAATAAAATCTGGCATCGACAAAACCACGTTCTATAAATCTATTTTTTAATTCTATTTTAATATTTTTTTTATCATTGCCATCGTCTTCCCATAAAGTCACTACAATAGGGCGCAACTCCATACCTACACAATGTACACGGGCAATAATCCAGTTCCCGTAAGCAAAGGCTTTTTTGGGTGTGTTTTTGTGTACATCGAGAAGCTCTATAAAGGTAATTTTTGGTTTTGCTGCCGGTTGAGTTTTAATATTTATCATATCTTTTGCACCATAAGCATGAACGATTATTACTACTTCTTCCCAATCCTGACTTATTTCTGAAAATGTAAAATCTACAGTTTTCCCTATTTTCTTTCCATCATCAATAAAACGCCATTTACCGGCATCTCTAACATGAACAAACCATTTTATTTCCGGATCATTCCAATCTGAACCCAGTGTTATGGGTTGTATTTCAAAAGGTTCATTTTCTTTTTTTACAGTATATTGCTCAGCAACTCCCACTTCTGGAGTTAAGGTTCCAATTATTTTTATATTTATTTCTTTTTCCATTTTTTACTTCTTAATTATTTATAAAAAACACCTTTGCTTACCAATTCATCAAACATTAGTGGGCAAATTTGCTCCAATAATTCCTTATCTTCATTATCGATTTGTTGCTGACTCACTTCTGCGATTTGTCCGTGTTTTGTGATTTCGATACAATCAGGTCCTCCAAAAGGACAGGTCGCTTTGCTGTCCTCAATAAGCATTTTTCCTTGATTGCTCAGCGTTACTTTTTCATAAGAACCAGACCATTGCTGTATCATGGTCTGACAAGGTTTAAAGCTGTTACCAAGGGGTTGCATTTTGCAATTGCCAAAGGTGTTTTTTTCTAAAGTTTGCCCAATTTCTTTGGTCGTGGCAATTAGTTTTTTATCAGAATCTTTGTCGTTGGCGTAGTGTTTACTTTGCGATTTTACTTTTAATATATCTGTTGCCTGTGGATCTTCACTAAATTTACATTTCAAGGTTGCACCTTGAACTACTACATGTTTTTTACTCATAACTCAATTGTTTTTAATCTTTAACCAAAAGTGATATTCCGGTAGGTGGTGTAATTTTTGTTTCATTTAGATTTTTAACCTCAATCATAATCTTCTGATTCCTATTCTTAAGGTCACATTCCACCGTAAAATATTCTATACTGTAATTATTAGGATTTAAAAAATAAGCTGCATTATAACTTCCATTGATAAACTCATTTTCTGAAGTTCCTTTTTGGGTAACTTCAATCAGGTTTGAATCATCAAGATAAGGAGCCACTTTTTGTATAATATGAAATTTTTGATTTTTCATTTTTGTAATACACGGAAAAAAGAGATTCTTAATCGTTTCTAATTCTGGCGTATATTTTTCATGAATTCCATTAAAGTAGGCTCTCAAAAACCAATTCCTGGATACGTATTTTAATAGTGTATCGTCATCTTTAATTATATTTTCAATACTTTCAACTATATTATCATAAACGACGCCTTGGTAAGCTTCTTTGATTTCTTCTTTTCTCTCTTCCCACCGTGCTTTTATTTTGTAGTAACTGTTAAGATCAATCCATTTTCCCCATTCATCCACCACAATTCGAAGCGGAAACAAAAGCTGATCGATTTGCTCTGCTATTTGTTGTGCTCTATTTTGAGCTACTTTTTCATTAATCAACAAGGGAGAAATTTTATTGATCTGAATGAAATGATAATCCTTTTGATTTGTTTGAGATTGTAGTCTAGTGAGTTTGTAATACTGACGTAATGTTTGTTTTGTACCCTCTTTTTCGATAGTATACTTTACCGAATATTCTGTGTATAGGTTATGAGGACGAAAAGGCAAAATAAAATCACTGCCGACAAAACGTACCGGTTCCGGTTTTTTGTTTTTTAATAATGCTTCTTTTTCCCTTTCATCCTGTATAATTATAAATTTCAGATGTTGTGGAAGTCTACTCCCGATACAGTTCTCAAGCTCGCTATGAATATTGTGATACTGTTTAAGCTCCTGAACTTCTACATCCAATTTCCTTGCTATACTATCTAAAGTATCACCTTGCTGAATTTCATATAGGTTATAATTTAAATTCTTCATGCTTCATTATATTTTTATTCTATTTTTTTTACTGATTTGCTATTTTCTATACCTTCTATTTGCACTTTCTTAGCTGTTTCATTCATCATGCGGGCATCATAGATTATGTCATCAGACTTAATGATTTTTTGAACTTCTTTTACGCTTCTTTTCCTTCTGCGTTCGCAAATAACCACAGAGTTTTCTGTAATTGGATTTGCGCCTACATGCTCATTGGGGGTAATACCTTGTTTTTGATGCCATTTGTTTTCGATAAAAAAGACCCAATTGTAGTCTTGTCCTTCTGGCTGGATTAATTCTATCTCATTTTCGGGATTGTGCTCATTATAACCTTGTAAGGTTAAGATAAACAAACGTCCAAATTCGACTCTCACAGGCGCAATAGCTCGCATAGAAATGGGTTCCTGATCGTAATAACCTCTTTTTATTACAAAAGTAATGAGCATCACATCCTTCATTTCTTCGTCAGTAACATCATCGTATTTTGCTTTTGGCGTCCAGGTAGCGTATTCGGGCGGTGGAATGAGCATCATCAGATTAAATGAAATATTAATTCCTGTTGGACACAAGAACAATACAAAATGAATGCACATGAGATAGGTAAAGAATATTCCGTTGAGGGTCGTGTAGATAATGATAAACGGTACACTAGAATACAGAATAACCAATGTACCAAAAAGTACTTCTATACCAATCTTGGTGCTACCAAATTGCTTAAAACCTTTTTGATACAGCCAACAATGTAATATTCCCATGAGAAAGGAAACCACCTCGTAGAAAAGAAATTCATCTGAAACCTCGGAAAATAATTTGTTATGCCCAAAGAAAACTAACAGGGCATAAAAAAGTACAAACGATAAAATGTACGGGTAAAATACCTTTTTGTAGCT
>NZ_MUGW01000077.1 GCF_002217285.1 Flavobacterium hercynium
ACTTTTTGGGGCATGTTCAATTTTCGGGCTTTTTTATGCGCTTACTATTTTCTAAAAAATAATATCATAAAAAGACAAAAAAGGCAATTTCAAAAGGGTCTTTCTTGGTTTTGGCACAATGATTGTCTAAATTTACGACCTATCTTGTAAATCAAATCTTTGGGGTAGTTTAAAAGTAAACTACAATATCTAATGTGATTTTTAGAGTTAGAATAATTATTTAATGACAAAACGACTTATATATTATTATGTCAAACCATAAAATACTCACGATTGACAATCTGTCACTTCAAGAATTTGATTCAGAAGCAGAATTAATTCCATTATTAACGCCGGAAGACGAAGAAGAAATGAATAACGAAGAGCTTCCGCTTTCGTTACCAATTTTACCGTTACGTAATACAGTTTTGTTTCCAGGTGTTGTTATTCCAATTTCGGCAGGTAGAGACAAGTCAATTAAGTTAATAAATGATGCTAATGCCGGTGAAAAAATCATTGGAGTAGTTTCTCAGATTAATGAAGAAGATGAAGATCCGTCTAAAGATGATATTCATAAAATAGGTACAGTAGCAAGAATTCTTCGTGTCCTTAAAATGCCTGACGGAAATGTTACGGTTATTTTACAAGGAAAGAAACGCTTCGAAATTGAAGAAGTTGTTTCTGAAGAACCTTACATGACAGCGCACATTAAAGAAGTGGCTGAATCTCGTCCTGAAGAAGATGATACTGAATTTACGGCTATTTTAGATTCTGTAAAAGAATTGGCCATTCAAATTATAAAAGAAAGTCCAAATATTCCATCTGAAGCAACATTTGCAATTAAAAACATTGAAAGCCAATCGTTTTTGATCAATTTTGTTTCGTCGAATATGAATTTGTCGGTAAAAGAAAAACAAGGCTTATTATCGATAAATGGTTTAAAAGACCGAGCGCTTGAAACATTACGTTATATGAACGTAGAGTTGCAAAAATTAGAACTTAAGAATGATATTCAGTCAAAAGTTCGTTTTGATCTGGATCAGCAACAACGCGAATATTTCCTTCACCAGCAAATGAAAACCATTCAGGAAGAATTAGGTGGTGTTTCGCAGGAAGAGGAAATGGACGAAATGGGTATCAAAGCCAAATTAAAAAAATGGGACGAAAAAACGCAAAAACATTTCGAAAAAGAATTGTCTAAAATGCGTAGAATGAACCCACAATCTCCTGATTTTGGAATTCAGCGTAATTATTTAGAATTGTTTTTAGAATTGCCTTGGGGTGAATTCTCTAAAGATAAATTCGATTTGAAATTTGCTCAGAAAATATTAGATAAAGATCATTTTGGACTTGAAGAAGTTAAGAAAAGAATGATTGAACATTTGGCTGTATTGAAACTTCGTAACGATATGAAATCGCCAATTATTTGTTTAACAGGGCCTCCGGGAGTTGGTAAAACTTCTATTGGACGTTCTGTAGCTGAAGCTTTGGGACGTGAATACGTTCGTATTTCGTTAGGTGGATTACGTGATGAAGCGGAGATTCGCGGACATAGAAAAACGTATATAGGAGCAATGCCGGGTAGAATTATTCAGAGTCTTAAAAAAGCAGGAACTTCTAATCCAGTATTCATTTTAGATGAAATAGATAAATTATCAAGCGGAAATAGTGGAGATCCTTCATCAGCACTTTTAGAAGTGTTAGATCCGGAGCAAAACAGTTCGTTTTATGATAATTTCCTTGAAATGGGGTATGACTTATCTAAAGTAATGTTTATTGCAACGTCAAATAATATGTCGGCAATTCAGCCTGCATTGCGTGATAGAATGGAAGTTATAAAAATGTCTGGTTATACTATTGAAGAAAAAGTAGAAATTGCCAAAAGACACCTTTTTCCAAAACAGCTTGAAGCACACGGATTAACAGCTAAAGATTTGACTATTGGTAAAAAACAATTAGAAAAAATCGTAGAAGGTTATACACGTGAATCAGGTGTTCGTAATCTTGAAACAAAAATTGCTCAGGTAATTCGAAATGCAGCTAAAGCGGTTGCAATGGAGGAAGAATACAATAAAAAAGTTACTGACGAAGATATTATCACTGTTTTGGGTGTGCCAAGATTAGAGCGTGATAAATACGAGAATAATGATGTAGCAGGAGTTGTAACAGGTTTAGCCTGGACAAGTGTTGGTGGTGATATTTTATTTATTGAATCATTAATTTCTGAAGGAAAAGGAGCTTTGACCATTACTGGAAATTTAGGTAATGTCATGAAAGAATCTGCTACAATTGCTTTGGAGTACATTAAGGCAAATGCAAAGAAATTAGGACTTGGAGTAGAATTGTTCCAGAAATATAACATTCACTTGCACGTTCCGGAAGGAGCAACGCCAAAAGATGGTCCAAGTGCAGGTATCGCGATGTTAACTTCATTAGTTTCATTGCTTACACAGAAGAAAGTAAAGAAAAGCCTTGCTATGACCGGAGAAATTACGCTTCGTGGAAAAGTATTGCCTGTTGGAGGAATCAAAGAAAAAATTCTTGCCGCTAAAAGAGCAAACATAAAAGAAATTATTCTTTGTCATGAAAACAAAAGTGACATTGATGAAATTAAAGCAGAATATTTAGAAGGACTTACGTTTCATTATGTAAAAGAAATGAGCGAAGTTTTGACTTTAGCCTTAACAGATCAGAACGTAAAGAATGCTAAAGAATTAAAATAATTTTTCAGATTTAAATTCCAGATTTCGATCTAATGCTTATTAGATTGGAATCTGGATTTTTATTAAATTTAAGTTCGAAAAATTGGCACACGTTTTTGATTTATAGATATATAGATTAAAATTTATTTTATTAGTTATATAATTTTATCTTCGCAATTGCGTTATTCCCATATAGGAACGCCAAAAAAAGCATGTTAAAACGACTTGTTTTATTTTTAATGTTATTGATTTGTTCGTTTTCATTCGGACAAATTGGAGGTCGCTACACCTATCAGTTTCTTAATTTGACAACATCACCAAGGCAGGCAGCGTTGGGAGGAAAGACGATAACGATTTATGATGAAGATGTTAACCAGGTTATGTTTAATCCCGCTACTTTAAACGAAGATATGGATAATCACCTTGCAATGAATTATGGCAGTTATTACGGAGAAGCTTCTTACGGAACAGCTTCGTATGCTTACACTTACGATAGACATTTGCAAACTTTTCACGCTGGTGTAAGCTATATTAATTATGGAACTTTCGAAGGTTATGACGAAAATGGTCAGTCAACTTCGGACTTTACAGGAAGTGAAGCCGCTCTCTCATTGGGTTATGCTTATAATATACCTTATACTGATGTTCATGTGGGAGCCAATGTTAAACTAATAACTTCAAGCTTAGAAACTTATAATTCTTTTGGTGGAGCAATTGATTTAGGTTTTTTGTATATAATTGAAAAAAATAATGTAAATTTGGCGCTGGTAATCAGGAACATAGGTACTCAATTTACAACGTATTCAGGAATACATGAAAAACTACCAATTGAAATCATCGCAGGAATGTCACAGGAATTAGAACACGTGCCACTGCGCTGGCATCTTTCTTTAGAGAATTTACAACAATGGAATGTTTCTTTTTCGAATCCGGTTCGAAGTGAGTCGAACATTGATGGATCGTCAACTCCGGAAAAAGTTTCCTTTGTAAACAACGCTTTGCGCCATGTTATTGTAGGTTTCGAACTTTTTCCAAAAAAAGCAGTTAATTTACGTTTCGGTTACAACTTTAGAAGAGCAGAGGAATTAAAAATTGATGAGCAACGTAATTTTTCTGGAGTTTCTTTAGGTTTCGGTATTAAAATGAACCGATTAAAATTCAATTATTCTTATTCAAAATACACATTAGCATCTAATAACAGTCTGTTTGGACTAATCTTAAACTTTCAATAAGTAAATTTTATGAAACTATTTTATTTAATTCTATTTGTTACCACAGGTTTATTTAATACCTCAAAAATTAATTTTAAAGATGAAAGCTTAACGACAGCAGATATCGAAAGAATCAATTTTCGTGTCAATGAAGTAAAAGAGCAAATCGAAAAAGGTTCAAACTACAATACAAAAATTGCTTTTTTAGTTGACATGAGAATCAAGTCAGGAAAAAACCGTTTTTTTGTTTATGATTTAGTAAATAATAAAGTTTTAGATCAAGGGCTTGTAGCGCACGGATCCGGTTCAGAAACACCAATCAGAGGTGAATTGAAATTTAGTAATGAACCAAATTCTAATTGTACATCATTAGGACGTTATTCTGTTGAAAAAGGATACAAAGGAATTTTTGGTAAGGCTTATAAATTGAATGGACTTGACGAAACCAATAGTAATGCTTTTAAAAGAGCAATAGTTTTACACCATTACTCTGCAGTTCCTCACGATGAACAAGAATATTATATTTCACGCAGTCATGGTTGTCCAATGGTAAATGAAGAATTTTTTAAAAGAATCGAAAAGATAATTGATAGTTCTAAATCGAAAATTATTCTTGATATTTATTACTAGAAAAACATCTTTAAATAAAAATAAAAAAAAAGCAATTCGATCTAAAAGAATTGCTTTTTTTATGGATTTAAAATTCAGTCTCAGTATTCTTTGTTTATTAACTAGTTGGTAATTACATATCAAAGTAATAAAACCCTGTAAATACTGCTGATTAGAAAGGATTGGCGATAAAAATATTTAAGCGAAATTATTGTTTTTCATCATTACTTTGATGTACTAAATCAGAAGAAAGATAGTTATATTTGCAGTAGCTTTTAAGCATAGTAATTGATTAATAAATCATTTAGATAAGCATAAAAAAGTATTGATAATTTTGACTCAAAAATAGTAGCTATTGTGTTGTTATTCAGAGAAAATAGAAATTTAAAAAATAAAACATTGAAAAAAATCACCATTGCAATTGACGGATTTTCGTCAACAGGAAAAAGTACATTAGCAAAACAGTTGGCAAAAGAATTAGAATATGTTTATGTTGACACTGGTGCAATGTACCGAGCAGTAGCGCTGTATGCAATGCAAAATCAATTGATTGGAGCTGATTTTTTTGATAAAAATAAACTTGTTGCTGCTTTACCGCAAATTCAGTTAGAGTTTAAATTCAATCCGGATTTAGGATTTGGTGAAATGTATCTGAATGGTGAAAATGTGGAGAAACAAATCAGAACAATTGAAGTTTCTAATTTTGTTAGTAAAGTTGCCGAAGTATCTGAAGTGCGTTCTAAATTGGTAGAACAACAACAGGAAATGGGAAAAAACAAAGCCATTGTTATGGATGGGAGAGATATAGGAACTGTAGTTTTTCCTGATGCAGAACTTAAAATTTTCATGACAGCCAGTGCTGAAACCCGCGCACAGAGGCGTTTTGATGAATTACAGCAAAAAGGTGATACGGTAACGTACGAAGATGTTTTACACAATGTGGTTGAAAGAGATCATATCGATACACACCGTGAAGATTCTCCTTTAGTAATTGCAAATGATGCGATTGAAATTGATAATTCTTATTTAACAAGAGAAGAACAATTCGCTGCTGTTTTAGAATTAATAAATGACGTTGTTAAATCAGTTTAATTTTTTGTAGATATCATTTTTAATGGTAGTTTTACCGCTTCATTTATTTAAAAAGACAATTTCATCTTATGGGCATTAAAAACAGGTTGATTATAATGAGTTTTCTTCAATTTTTTGTTTGGGGAGCGTGGCTTATAACAATTGGAAATTATTGGTTTGGAACTAAAAATTGGGAAGGAACTCAATTTGGTCTTGTTTTCGGAACCATGGGAATTGCTTCTTTATTCATGCCCACACTTACAGGGATTATTGCAGACCGATGGATTAATGCAGAAAAATTATACGGTGCTTTGCATATTTTATATGCTGTTGTATTATTTGGCATCGCACAGGTTACTACTCCGGACAATTTTATTTATGTAATGTTTGCAGCAATGTGTTGCTATATGCCAACAATTGCGTTAAGTAATTCAATTTCATACACTTCTTTAAAGTTAAACGATAAAAACATTGTAAAAGATTTTCCACCTATACGCGTTTGGGGAACTGTTGGTTTTATCGCTGCAATGTGGATTACCAATTTAAGTGGAAGTAAAGCAACTGAATATCAGTTTTATATCGCAGGAATTGGAGCCTTGATTCTTGGAGTTTATGCTTTTACATTGCCAAAATGTAAACCACAACGTTTAACAAAGGAAAATGCTACATTGGTAGAGACTTTAGGACTGGAAGCGTTTAAGTTATTTGGAAATTATAAAATGGCTTTGTTTTTTGTGTTTTCTATGTTTTTGGGAGGTGCATTACAGTTAACAAATGCCTACGGCGATGTGTTTTTGGATGAATTTAAACATTTTCCTAAATATGCAGATTCATTTGTAATAAAGTATTCGACCATCATTATGTCGATTTCACAGGTTTCTGAAACCTTATTTATCTTGGCAATTCCGTTTTTCTTAAGACGCTTTGGAATTAAACAAGTAATGTTAATAAGTATGCTTGCTTGGGTATTGCGTTTTGGATTATTTGCTTTTGGTGATCCTGTAACTGGTTTATGGATGATCATATTATCTTGTATCGTTTACGGAATGGCATTTGACTTCTTTAATATTTCAGGTTCTTTATTTGTTGAAAGCAATACCGATTCTAAAATTCGTTCGTCTGCACAAGGTTTGTTTATGATGATGACGAATGGAGTAGGAGCCGTTTTAGGAAGTTTAACTTCTGGTTGGGCTATTGACCGCTTTTTTACGAAATCATTTAGCAATACAACAGAATTAGCCGGATTTTTACAAACAGAAAGTACCAATCCTAAAATGTTAGAGTTTGTAAAAGGACAAGGGAATTCAGTTTCAGGTGAAGGAATATTTGCCAATCCAATTTTGATGAAAGACTGGCATACGATCTGGTTGTCATTTGCACTTTATGCCTTGGTAATTGCAATTGCTTTTGCTGTATTGTTTAAACACAAACATGATCCTAAAGATTTAGAAGGATTTAATCATTAAGAATCTTAAAATATAGTAATCCCGTTTTCAATTTGATAGCGGGATTTTTTTTGTCATAATTTTTTCAATATTTTAGTGTTTTTAATTGCTGTATGAATAGTCAAAAAACAAATCTTCCTCCATTTAGTCCCGTAACATCAAAGCCTTCTACGATCCTTAATTACGGTCTTGGTTTACTGACGTTACTTTGTTTGTTCTTGCTTGTAGGGATGTTGTTTATGCTTTTATGCTTTATTCCTTTGGATGAATATCTGCTTTTTGTTTACTGCCTGATCTTTCTTGGCATAGTGCTGCAAATCGTTTATATAATAAGAACAACCAAACATACGACCACAATTATTGATAGTCGTGGAATTCATTATATCAATAAATTTAATGATAAAGTTGAAAACACAATATTGTGGGATAGCTTTAGAAAGATTTCTGAATTTAAAAGAGAGATCATAGAAATAAAAAAATCACCAGATTCACATCTTTTAAATTACGATATTTTTTCTACTATGGTCGGCAGCGGTAGGTATTCGCACGAAGCTTTCTTTTCGTTTGTATTGGTTAATGGAAATGTAGAAATGCATAAAGAAAAATTCTCCGGTAATCATATTTTTAGTATGGTTTATTCTAACCGATTAGAATTGGCGAGAACTTTATTATTAGGATTGTCTCATTTTAGACCTGATCTAACAATTCATCCAGGAATTTTTGCTATGTACTATATAGACAGCAACAGTTTTGTTATTGAATATGAAAAAAGAAGAAAGGATATTAATACAGCACTTTTTATTATTGGTTTAGTGGTTATGCTTGGTATTTTATTTCTGCTTTTTGCTCTTCTCTAAAAGGTTTAAAGCTATCAGTCCTGTTTTTATAATAGCTTTTGAAAATAGAATATTCTAATCTAGCCCCGATAGAAGTGGAAATCCTTTTATAGCGGTGTTCGCTATAAAAGATTAGAGCGGATAGCGGGACTTTGGGTCTTGAAAAAACCGATATTTTCTGCTCCTGAACAATTGACTGATAATCACATAGAATTGTTTTGCTATTACAAAAAAATGTATTAATTTTGCAATCCTTTTGGCGGTCAGCGTTTCCATTAGGAATCAAATAATTAAAGTAAAACAACTTCTGTTTTTTCTACCGCTTTATGAAACACGAGAAAAGCAGAATACAAATTTTTTATCAGCATGTCTGAACAATTAAAATCACAAGAAGAGTTTTTAGCAAATTTTAACTGGCATAACTTCCAAGAAGGAATTGATGCAGTAGATGAGAAAAACTTACAAGAATTCGAAGAACTAGTATCAAAAACTTTCATCGCTACAGATCAAGAAGAAGTAGTAGAAGGTGTAGTTGTTAGAATTACAGATAGAGACGTTATCGTTGATATCAACGCAAAATCGGAAGGTGTTATTTCTTTAAACGAATTCCGTTACAACCCGAACTTAAAAGTTGGTGACAAAGTAGAAGTATTAATCGACATCCGTGAGGATAAAACAGGTCAATTAGTATTATCTCACAGAAAAGCACGTACTATTAAATCATGGGATAGAGTTATTTCTGCAAACGAAACAGGAGAAATCGTTAATGGTTTTGTAAAATGCAGAACTAAAGGTGGTATGATCGTTGACGTTTTTGGAATTGAAGCTTTCTTACCAGGATCTCAAATTGACGTTAAGCCAATTAGAGACTACGATGTATACGTAAACAAAATGATGGAATTCAAAGTGGTAAAAATCAACCACGAATTCAAAAACGTTGTTGTATCTCACAAAGCTCTTATCGAGGCTGATATTGAAGTACAGAAAAAAGAAATCATCGGTCAATTACAAAAAGGACAAGTATTAGAAGGTGTTGTTAAAAACATTACTTCTTATGGTGTGTTTATTGACTTAGGTGGTGTTGATGGATTAATTCACATTACTGACCTTTCTTGGAGTAGAATCAACCACCCAAGTGAAGTTCTTGAATTAGACCAAAAATTAAACGTTGTAATCCTTGATTTCGATGATGAGAAAACAAGAATTCAATTAGGATTGAAACAATTAAACGCTCACCCATGGGATGCTTTAGATGCTAATTTAACTATTGGTGATAAAGTAAAAGGTAAAGTAGTTGTAATCGCTGATTACGGTGCATTTATCGAAGTTGCAGAAGGTGTTGAAGGTTTAATCCACGTTTCTGAAATGTCATGGTCTACTCATTTACGTTCTGCTCAGGATTTCGTAAAAGTTGGAGATGTTGTTGAAGCTGTTATCTTAACTTTAGATAGAGATGACCGTAAAATGTCATTAGGTATCAAACAATTGACTCAAGATCCATGGACTGATATCACTTCTAAATACCCAGTAGGTTCTAAACATACAGGTATCGTTAGAAACTTTACAAACTTTGGTATTTTCGTAGAATTAGAAGAAGGAATTGATGGATTAATCTACATCTCTGACTTATCTTGGACTAAGAAAATCAAACACCCATCTGAATTTGTAAATGTTGGTGAGAAACTTGAAGTAGTTGTATTAGAATTAGATGTTGACGGACGTAAATTATCTTTAGGTCACAAACAAACTACTGCTAATCCTTGGGATCAATACGAAGATTCTTTCGCTGTAGGAACTATCCACAATGGTGAAATTTCTGAAATCGTTGACAAAGGAGCTACTGTAGAATTCGGAGATGATATCGTTGCTTTCATTCCTACTCGTCACCTTGAAAAAGAAGACGGAAAGAAATTGAAAAAAGGTGATACTGCTGATTTCAAAGTAATCGAATTTAACAAAGAATTCAAAAGAGTAGTTGCTTCTCACACTGCTATCTTCCGTGAAGAAGAAGAGAAAAACGTGAAAGCTGCAACTGAAAATACTTCATCTGCATCATCTACAAATGCACCAGCTGCAACTTTAGGAGATAACAATGATGTATTAGCTGCATTAAAAGCTAAAATGGAAAAAACTGAGAAAAAATAATTCTTAGATTTTTTATAAATAGAAAGTCCCACAGCAATGTGGGACTTTTTTTTGCTTCATATTTTTTATTTTAAGATATTTTAACAAATAAAGTTGTGTTATTCTGTTAAAAAGTTATTTTTGTATGAAAATATCACATATGAAGAAACTTTACTTTTTAGTTACAGCTTTATGCTTTTTTAACGGTTTGAGTGCG
Organism: Flavobacterium hercynium; assembly: GCF_002217285.1. Taxonomy (GTDB): domain Bacteria; phylum Bacteroidota; class Bacteroidia; order Flavobacteriales; family Flavobacteriaceae; genus Flavobacterium; species Flavobacterium hercynium. The sequence continues at coordinate 10,195 of NZ_MUGW01000077.1, forward strand.
CAGGTTATTAATTTTCCTGACGCAGTTTTAAAAAATATTTTGATTTCTACAAATTGTGTCGACAATGATAATGATGGTATAGCTGATAGTGATGCTGATACAAATAATGATAATGAGATTGATTATAATGAAGCTAGCGTAATTAACAATTTATATTTGAATGGAAATATTAGCTCTTTAGAAGGTTTAGATTCTAATAATTTTTCGGGATTGAAAAACTTGAGTATTAAAAATACTTCCTTAACTAAAATAAGTCTTTCCTATTTTAATTCATTAAAGATTTTAAAAATAAATAATAATTCTCAATTAAAATCTTTGCTTTTAACTTATCTTACTTCTTTATCAACTCTTGATTGCTCTAATAATCAATTGAATTTTATTAAAAGAGATTTTACCAATAATATCGTTAATATTAATTGTAGTTATAATAATTTGACTGTACTATATTTTTCAGATATAAACGCATTAACTAATTTAAACTGTTCAAATAATAATATTTCAAGTTTATTTGTAAATCGTCCTTATAACGTTTTTAGTTCTCTAGAGTTTAATAATAATTTAAATTTAAACTCAATTTGTGCATATCAAAGTGATATTTCATTAATTCAAAATAAATTAGCAGAATATGGAATTTCTAATGTTACAGTCGTAAATTCTTGTGCTTTACCTCAATGTGTGGCAGAAACCATATGTTTTGATGATGAAAATTTTAAAAATTTTATTTTAAGTAATACAACTATTGATTTAAATTTTGATGGTGAAATTCAATTTTCTGAAGCTTTACAAGTAACTACAATGAGTATAGCTGAAAATGTTAAGTCAATTAATACAATTAGATATTTTACCAACTTAAAAAGTTTAACTATTGTGAGCACTCAAATTGGAGAAACAATAGATTTAACCAGTTTGGTTAATTTAGAAGATTTGACTGTAAAATGGAACAGTATTTTCACAACATTAAAAATTGATAATTTAGCTAACTTAAAGACTTTAGATATTAATAATAATCATAATTTGTTCGGTTTGTATGCAAATGGACTTACAAATCTTAGCAGTGTTAAATGTAATATTAATAGATATTTATCTGTTTTTCAAATGAAAAACGCATCTAATTTATTAACTATTGATTGCTCAAACAATGCTATTACATCTTTGGATTTATTAAACGGTATAAACATAAAATCCATTAAATGCAATAATAATAATATAACTTATTTAAACACTGGTTCTTCAACAAATTTAATTGATTTAAATTTTTCCGCTAATAAAATTACCTCTTTTAATTTTTTACCATTTGTAAATTTACAAATGCTTAATTTCTCTACAAATCCAATATCAATTTTTGATTTAACGGGGCTAAATAATTTGCAAAAACTCGAATGTCAAAGTGTAAATCTTTCAAAGTTAGATGTTTCCAATTTACCCGGTCTAAAAGAATTAAATTGTGCATATAATAATATTTTAACGGATATCTTTATTAAAAATAATAATCCTAATCAGGATTTGATAGCATTAAATATAATTGGAAATTTAAATCTTAAACATATTTGTGGAGATATTATAGATTTTAATGTTATTCAAAAAAGCATAGATTTAAGTGGTTTAAATAATGTTTTATTAGATTCTAGTTGTAGCTGTGTTGGTGCCTGTAGTGATGAAATTATTAATATTCCAGATCCAATTTTTAAAGCAAAATTATTATCTGCAACAAATCAGAATTATGTTGCAAGAAATTTAGCTGGTTTTTATTTTAAAATTGATGCCAATAATGATAAAGAAATACAATTAAGCGAAGCATTCAATGTTTATTCTTTGACTTTGAATGAAAGTAATATTTCTTCTTTACTTGGAATTGAATATTTTGTAAATCTTGGAATATTAGAATGTTATCTTAATAAGATTAAATTGCTTAATGTTAGTAATTTATCAAAATTAGTTTATATTCAATGTCACGGCAATGGTTTGACTTCATTAAATATAAGTGGTTTAACAAAAATTCAAGAACTTAGTTGTTCTTCAAATAGTTTAACATCTTTGGATCTTAGCAATTTAACCGAATTAAAGCATCTTAACTGTTCAGTAAACCAATTGTCATCATTAATTATAAAAAATGGAATAGATGAAGATCGACTTTATATTACTCCTAATCCCAATTTAAAATACATTTGTGCTGACGAATCTCAAATTCCAGCTATACAGTCACAACTTTTATCAGCAAATATTAAAGATTGTAACGTTAATTCGTATTGTACATTTAAACCAGGAGGTAAGTTTTATGCAATTAAAGGAAATAATAGATTAGATTTAAATAATAATGGATGTGACAATGGAGATATTAAATTTCAAAATATGAAAGTTAATATTGCAAATCAAACTATAACTAATAGCTCTGCATCTGATGAAAATGGTGATTACAATTATTATGTTAAATCGGGATCTTATGATGTTACTCCAATACTAGAAAACCCAGAGTATTTTAATGTTTATCCAACAACAGCTAAAGTTAATTTCCCAACAGAATCCAGTCCATTTACTCAAGATTTTTGTATTACTGCAAACGGTGTTCATCCCGATTTAGAAGTTGTTTTATTACCATTAGAACCCGCAAGACCAGGTTTTAATGCTATATATAAAATTGTTTATAAAAATAAAGGAAATACTACACAATCTGGTTCGGTAAATTTAAGTTTTGAGGATGCTGTTTTAGATTTCGTTATTGCAAAACCTACACCGGTGACTCATTCCTTTAATAATTTATCCTGGAATTTTGTTAATTTATTACCATATGAAACTCGCGAAATTAAATTTACTGTAAATGCAAATTCTCCGATACAAAACCCAGCATTAAATATTGGGGATGTATTAAATTTTAAAACAACAATAGCAGGCGCTGTAACAGACGAAACTCAGATTGATAATACATTTGTTTTAAATCAAACTGTTGTTGGTTCTTATGATCCAAACGATAAAACCTGCTTAGAAGGAACAGTTGTTACACCAAGTTTAATTGGTGAATATGTGCATTACATGATCCGATTTGAGAATACAGGAACCTATGCTGCAGAAAACATCGTTGTAAAAGACATGATTGATTTATCTAAATTTGATATTTCAAGTTTAATTACAACCAGTTCAAGCCATTCCTTTGTAACTAAAATATCAGAAGGAAATAAAGTAGAATTTATATTTGAAAAAATCAATCTTCCTTTTGATGATGCTAATAATGACGGTTATATTGCTTTTAAAATCAAAACAAAACCTATTTTGCGAATTGGAGATACATTTACCAATGAAGCCAATATTTATTTCGATTACAATTTTCCAATATTAACCAATAAGGCAGCTTCAACATTTACTGCACTTGGAACTAAAGATTTTGAGTTTTCTAATTATGTGACTTTATATCCAAATCCTGCAAATAATACGTTGAATATCAATTCTAAGGAAATTATAGAAATACAGTCAATAGCAATTTACGATATTTTAGGACAATTGGTTATTGCAGTTCCAAATGCAAAAGCCGTATGGAGTATTGATATCTCAAAATTAAACACAGGTAATTATTTTATAAAAATAAAATCAGATAAAGGAAGTTCGAGTACGAAGTTTATTAAAAAGTAAAGATATTTATTTTAAACAGAAAGTCCCGCAATAATTGTGGGACTTTTGTTTGAATTGTCTCGTCCTAAAAAAAG
>NZ_MUGW01000078.1 GCF_002217285.1 Flavobacterium hercynium
ATATTGTGAAACTCACAAAATACTGTTAATATAATGCTATAAAAATCTTACAATGATAATTATGTAATTTTTCAAAATGATTTTATAAAACAATTTTTCAGAAATTTTTCAATATTTGTAAAGTAACATTTGCCCCATTAAAAATTGAACTAGGGGTAAAGTTCACTGACGTTTGAAGTTTTTATTTATAAACCTTAAAAAGAGTCTATTATGAATAAAAAAGGGCCAATTGTACTTATAGAAAATAATCAGGGAGATCGAAATTTATTTATGGAGATTTTTTCTGAATTGAATTTTTCTAATGAAGTTTTATACTTTAATGCAGCTAATGACGCGTATCATTATCTCACAAAAAAAGAAATCGAACCATTTTTAATATTTTCAGATATTGTATTACTAAATATGGATGATAATCAATCAGCATTCATAACCTATAAAAATTTAAGTTTGGAGTTAAATTGCCCTTGCTTATTTTTTACAACAGTATTTAATCAATGTTTTGTAATCGATGTTTATTCTTTTCCAACACAGCGTTATCTTGTTAAGCCATACAGCTATGAAAAATTTAGAGACGTTATAAAAAAGATCATAGAATATTGGTCATTAACAGAATCGATAGCACAATTTGATATCACTGCAAGAGAAAAGGATAGTGAAAGGAGTTAGAAAAATTAAGGTAAAAAAGAGGTAACATTATGTTACCTCTTTTTGTTTGTATTCTGGAAATTTAGATTTCGATATCCTCATTTTCTATTTTTTTGATTTCTACTTTTTCTTTTTTAATGGCTTGTCTCAATAATCCAAATAAGCTCATGTAAATATTCGCTACAAAAACAAGTGCAAATCCTGCAATGATATAACCGCGCCAATCGGGAAGTAATAAGGTAAAATTGGTAAGCACCAGAAAAAATATCGTGATGTAGTGACTAAAGCAATATTCGCAGGTAAAGAGGTAAAATGCCTTTCTATACATTATCGTTTTACCATTTGTAGCTCTGTCTACGCACCATTCTCTGGGTTCTTTAAATATTTCTTCGTGCGTTACTGTCCAGCTGATGCAGGAGATAGGAATGGCCAGAATAAAGAGCCAAAAAATTTGAGTGGTAATATCCATAACTAATAATTTGAAATAAATAAAAAAGCCACTAAGGGATTACTCAGCGGCAATTTTGCGTTGTCATGATGCAACTATTCTCTTGGGTGATTTTCGTGAAAATGCTCGTCGTTTTCTTCAAGTTCATCATCGTCATCATCATAATTGTCAAGATCTCCATCTTCCTCTAAATCATCATCAAGGTCATCGATGTCATTTTGATTAAAATCATCATCCAGATCGTCTGGTTCATCATTTGTAATTTTGTCATCTTCATTAATAATGCGTTCTTCATTCGGAATATTCTCATTAGTAATGACTTCGTTACGGTTAAAATCATTGGTATCATGATTTGCATCGTTTAGATCATCTTCCTTATATTCGTACTGATCGTTATCAAACAGACTTTCAATTGCTTCATCTCTTCTGTTATCTACTATTGTTGCTTCGTCGTGGTGAAAATTACGTTCAACGTGACCGTAGTTTTCATTGTTCTGATTTTTCATAATACTATATTTTAGAATTAATTATATTTTAATTGGTTATGCTCTTTCATAAAATTATATTACAAATTTAAGGCTGTCCTACAACTTAAGTTTTACAGAAAATTAGATTCTAATTCCATAATTAACAGTAGCTTATATTATAACCTTCATTCTTTACCGGATAATTTTATTTTAGTTCTTTGAAACTTCACTTATTTTTTAAGTACTTTTTAAGTTGTCTTTAACCGCTTGTAAAACATGACTTTATGGCTTTTTTTAGGCTCGATTATACTTTTGTTTTGAAATAATGAATATCAGGAGAACATATCTATTCGTAAATTTGCAGTCATAAAATACATCCAAATGACAATACTTACATTTACCCTAATTATGATTTTGGGCGCTTTCCTGGCAGGTTTTATAGGTTCATTATCAGGATTAGGAGGCGGAATAATTATCATACCACTTTTAACCGTTATTTTAGGAGTCGACATTCATTATGCAATTGGAGCTGCTTTGGTTTCTGTTATTGCCACTTCATCAGGTTCTGCAGCTGCGTATGTAAAAGAAGGAATTACCAATATGCGTTTAGGAATTTTTCTTGAAATTGCTACAACAATTGGAGCAGTAGGAGGCGCTTTGCTTTCTGCCATTGCACCAACTTCATTCATTGCTGTTCTATTCGGACTTACGTTGATTTTTTCGGCTATTAATTCCTTACGAAAAAAAGAAGAACACATTGTTCTAGAATCAAGCCCTTTGGCCAAAAAGCTAAAATTAGAAGGAACTTATCCAACACATGACGGTCAGGTAGTGCATTACGGAACAAAAAACGTAATTGGAGGCTTTAGTATGATGGGAATTGCCGGAATGATGTCAGGATTACTGGGGATTGGTTCTGGTGCTTTTAAGGTAATTGCAATGGACAATATCATGCGAATTCCGTTTAAAGTATCGACTACAACAAGTAACTTTATGATGGGAGTAACCGCAATGGCAAGTTCTGTAATTTACATTCAAAAAGGATATATCGAGCCTGGAATATGTATGCCGGTTGTAATTGGTGTATTGTTTGGAGCTATGGCAGGAGCAAAAATATTAGTACGAACCAATCCTAAAAAACTTCGCGTGTTTTTTGCCTGCTTAATTTTTGTGTTGGCAATCAATATGATTTATAACGGACTTAATGGAAAAATCTAACGACATGACACAAGAAAAATTTGGAGAAAAAGATTTTCAGGCTATCATTGGAAATTTATTACGCTACGGAGTATGGACTTCATTATCTGTAGCTTTTATTGGTGGTATTGTTTATTTACTGAATCACAGTCAGGAAGTCGAAAACTATTCGGTTTTTAAAGAAAATGACCGAAATATCTTTGAAGTTATAAGCGCAGTGTATAATGGTGCAATACAAGGTAGGGGAGAATCGATTATATTTTCGGGAATTATACTTTTGTTTTTAACACCCGTATTTAGAGTATTGCTTTCGTTGTTTTCTTTTATTTTAGAGAAAGATTATCTGTATGTAGTAATTACTACAATTGTTATCGGAATAATTATAATGAGTATTTCTTTCGGATTTTCGCACTAAATGATTTTTCGAGTTCCGTAGGAAAGACTTATTTTTTATGAATAGAAACCTAACAGGTTTTTAATTTTAAAACCTGTTAGGTTTGATAAAACTTTAGATCTTGATTTTAGTTTTTGTATCTAAAATCAAGATGAGCCTCAGCATCAAATTCCTTATTTGAAATTTTATTTAAAATTTCTTTAAAAGTTACATCCATTTTATACTCGCTGGGTTTAGCATCATGAACAAGAGAATAAACAGTTAAATTGTCATCGACAGCTAAATAATTTTCATCTTCAAGATCGTAAAAAGTATAAAATGTTTTTCCGTGAATGTCTATATCCAAAACATCATTGTAATCTAATTTTTGCTGAATATCCAAATCTAAATTATCATAAAACAAATCGACTTCTGTAGCAGGAAATTCAAAGTTTGTAACGGTACAAGCGGTGCTTTTTATGGCCGTTAAATCAAATTCTTTGGCTTCGTATTTAGAGTTGCTTATTTTTAGCGCCCAAATCAAATTATCCCAAAGCAGGATTTCAATATCTTCGTGTCTGTTGTTTATTTTGGATAAAATCTGAAGCCCTGAGATTTTTTTGTTTTTTCCTCTTTTTTTGTATTTAAAGTAATTTTCTCCAGGATATGTAATTTCCACATATTTAAAATCGGGATGTAATTCCCAGTTTTTAAAACCGTAAAAATTATTTTCTTTTACTTGAATTTTTAAATGATTCAGATCATCCGGCAAAGCACTGATGATCGCATTAAAGAGTTTTTCCTGATCGTCTAATAGTTGATCAGCATTGTTTTTTGGAAAAAATTTATCCAGTAATCTTTGTAACATTATTTTTTATTTTTCAATTATCATCGTTATTCCCTGACCTCCGGCAGCACAAATCGAAATAAAGCCCCTTCCGGAACCTTTTTCGTTAAGTAACTTTGCCATTACACCAATAATTCTGCCACCAGTTGCAGCAAAAGGGTGAGCGGCAGCTAAACTGCTTCCTTTTACATTAAGTTTGCTTCGATCGATAGCGCCCAAAGGTTTTTTTAATCCAATAGCGGCGCTAAGTTCAGGACTTTCCCAAATTTTAAGCGTTGCCAGAACCTGAGCAGCAAAAGCTTCGTGAATTTCATAATAATCAAAATCCTGCAAAGTAAGATTTGCTTTTTCGAGCATTCTTGAAGCCGCAAATAAAGGAGCTAACAGTAAATTTTGTTGATTTTTCACATATTCAATAGCCGCTACTTCTGCATGCGTAATGTAGGCAAGAATAGGTAAGTTATTTGCCTTTGCCCAATCCTCGCTTGCCAGCAATATAGCAGATGCGCCATCCGTAAGTGGAGTAGAGTTTCCGGCAGTAAGTGTTCCGTTTGTTTTATCAAAGGCAGGATTTAGTTTTGCCAGTTTTTCAAGTGTAGAATCTTTACGTAAGTTATTGTCTTTATCCAGCCCGTTAAAAGGCGTAATCATATCATTAAAAAAGCCTTCGTCATACGCTTTTGCCATATTCAAATGACTTTGCAACGCCAGTTTATCCTGATCTTCTCTCGATATCTGATAATGTTTAGCTGTAATTTCAGTATGCCCGCCCATAGAAAGTCCCGTTTGGGATTCTTCATTTCGCGGCACAAGCGGTGTTAAATCTTTTGGACGCAGTTTTAAAAACAGTTTTATTTTTTCTCCCAGAGATTTTGCTTTTCTGGCCTGAAGCAATGTTTTTCTCAAATTCTCGCTTACGGCAATCGGCATATCACTAATTGAATCGACTCCGCAGGCAATTCCGGATTCAATTTGCCCCAAAGCAATTTTATTGGCTATGTAGATCGCGCTTTCGATACCTGTATCACAAGCTTGCTGTAAATCGCAGGCTGGTGTAGCAGGATCAAGAGCTGTTCTTAAAACACTCTCTCTAATCAGGTTATTATCCATGGTGTGTTTGATTACCGCACCACCCACAACTTCGCCTAACAATTTACCCGTAAGAGCATACTTCGCAACGAGACCATCAAGTGTGGCAGTCATCATTTGTAAATTGCTAACATCGGAGTATGATGTATTCGCTCTTGCAAAAGGAATTCGGTTGTAACCCACAATCGCTACTTTTCTAATCGTGCCTTGATTTTCCATATTGATAAAACTGAGATTAAAATGTATCGTTCTAATTAAGGTTTAAAGATACCATCTTTTTCTTGAAACGCCCAAGTTGCCATTGCTTCAATTACAGGCAATAATCCAATTCCGGAATTACTTAGCTTATAAGTAACAAAAGGTGGCACTACAGGTCTGGCTTCTCGAATTACAAGACCATCTGATTCTAATTGTTTTAGGTGCTGAATCAGCATTTTTTCCGTTATTGCAGGAATCATTCTTTTGACTTCACTGTATCTTTTGTCTCCCGTAGAAAGATGGTAGAGTATAATAGGTTTCCAGTAACTTCCAATTTTTTCCATGGTATACGTTACGGGGCAGGTTTCCAGAGCATATTGCTTGTTTTCCTGAATGGTCGATGTTTTTTTAATTGCCGTCATGATACATACTTTAGGGTAAGTACTTGTATAAAAGTAAGTACAAATATACCTTTGTTTCTGTAAAATAAAAACAATTTATTATGAAAATTATAATTACAGGTTCATTAGGAAATATTGGTAAACCATTAGCAACCAATCTTGTTGCAGCAGGTCATGATGTAACAGTTGTGAGCAGCAATACAGATAGAAAAGAAGCAATTGAAAGTTTAGGAGCAAAAGCTGCGATAGGTTCTGTGAGTGATGCTTCATTTTTGGCAAAGACTTTTGCAGGTGCGCAAGCTCTTTTTGCAATGACGCCACCCAATTTAGGAGGTACAAATATAATTGCAAATACTTTGCAGGCTGGAGAAGCTTTTGCAGCAGCAATTAAGAAAGCGGGAGTAAAGCGTGTTGTAATGCTAAGTAGTATTGGAGCTGATTTAGAAGGCGGAAATGGTCCGATTGCAGGACTTTACAAAATTGAAAAAGTATACGAGCAATTAGAAAATACGGCAGTTACCTTTTTACGTGCGGGATATTTCTACACAAACTTATACAATGATGTTCCAATGATTAAAGGGGCCGGAATTATGGGAGGTAACTATCCTGCTGATGCTAAGATTCCTTTTGTACATCCGGCAGATATTGCTACAGCGGCGATTGAAGAATTAGAAAAAGAAGCAACTGGAAAAAACATACGTTATATCGTAAGTGATGTTCGTACACTTGGAGATGTTGCTGTTGCTATTGGAGCAGCTATTTCAAAAACAGATTTACCTTGGATTGAATTTACAGACGAACAATCTTTGGAGGGAATGGCACAAGCAGGTTTACCAGCAGAAATGGCCAATTTGTATGCAGAAATGGGTACAGGATTAAGAAGCGGAATTATTGCTGAAGATTTCCTTAAAACAAATGCTTCTGTAGATGGAAAAACAAAGTTGGAAGATTTTGCTGCTGAATTTGCAGGGAAGTTTTAATAAGATGCTTTAGAAGGCATATTCTTTTAGATTTTAATATTCAAAAAGCCGTCAAATACAATGTAATTGACGGCTTTTGATTTTTATTGAGTAAATGATTTTAACTTGAGAAAGTCAATCCTTTAGCTTTAAAATTGCTAAACAGCACCTGACGTGCGCTGCTTATCGATTCATCCGTACGATAAATACTGCACCAGAATTTGATCAGGATTTTATATTTTCCTTCAGAAATAGCGGTATAATAAATCTGCGATGGTTTGTTATTATTAACGACCGAAAGATTTTCTAAAGAAGCACTTATAATATCGTTAATGTCTTCCGGAGTTGTATCACCAGCAATTTCTATTGCTACTTCAACAAGTTTATAATTATCTGTGTATGTCCAGTTGGTAATATTTTGAGATAATAAATTTCCGTTTGGAATGATAATCTCAGCACCATTTGGCGCATTGATTTTAGTGGTACGAAGCCCCATCGATTTTACACGACCGGATTCAGAACTAATCGCCACTACGTCACCAATTTGGATAGGTTTGTCAAAAATTAAAATAATACCCGAAACAAAATTGTTTACCACGTTTTGCAATCCAAGTCCAACCCCAACACCTAAAGCTCCTAAAAGAATGCTTAATTTGTCCAGCGGCATTCCTGATGCTGCAACCGCTAAAAGATATCCGGCTATTAAAACGACCAATCTTGTTATCAGTAATTTAGAATGTTGTCTTTTGTTGATGTTTTCCTCGTTTTCTTCATCGATCTCGCCAAAAAAGTAAGCGACATATTTTTGTAATAAGTGTGCCACCCAAATGATAACGAAAAACAACAAGATATTGCCCAAGGTAAACGTAATGCTTCCAATTGTATTGGCATGCCCCAATATTTTTCCGAATGAGGTGCGAAGCCCTTCCCAGATATTTAAATTTGAAGCAATTACCACCAGCCACATATAGCTGATTACAATGATAAAAGGCTTTTTTAATGTATCTGATAAACTTTCGTAATCAAAAATATTTTCGATTCCGCGCTTTACTCTGGTTGTATAAATCTGTAAAAGAATGATTTCTAAGATTATTTTAAGAAGAACACTTAAGGCAACAATTTGAGTTAATGAAATAAAAGCGGTTAGGCTTAACATGTTTGAAAGCGATACTCGTCCAAAAATATTGTAAAGAATAGACAAGACGTTCAGACCAATAAACAGAATGCTTGCCCATTTAAAGAATGCCTGAATATACAATTGCTCTTTTAGCGTTTTTATTTGTACCAGACCGTAACGTATTCCGAAAATATTAATGATGATAAAAGAGCAACGCTGTATTAGACCAACGCCAATAAACAAGTCTAAGAAACAAAGTGCAAAGAATAATCCTAATAGAAAGATCCAATTTCGCAGAGAAACTGATGACCAGTTGTTTTTGAAAAGTAACGTAAGTGTTCCCAGTAAAAGCAAGTGAAGGAATTCTATAAACAATGCCGGAGCATACAAATTGTTTACTACTGCAATATTAAGACCAAGCACAGCAATCGGAATAAGAACACCTTTGTTCAGGTATTTAAAATTAAAGAGTGCCAGGTTATCGGCTTGACCGTTATTTTTTAAATATTTTAGATTTCGTGTAATGTACCATCCCAACAATCCCATAAAAAATGCCAGCGTAATTAATCCTCCTGCGCGATAGCTCAGGTAATACTCGGCAACACTTTCTTCGATAATTACTTTGGCTTTGATATTTTGGGCAACTTGCTTTTTAGGCGTCGTCTCGGTAATGTTCCATAAAAATGGATATTCCTTTTTAAGCAGGTTAATTCCTGATTTTTCTAATTTAGTGTCAACAGTAATTAAAGCATTGGCTACTAAAATTTTTCGTTGTACCGTTAGTCTTTTGTTTGTATTTAATACACCTTGATTTTTAGTCATAAGGCTGTCGACAGCAAGGTATCTTTTTTTAAGATTCACCAATTCATTTTTGAATTGCTTGCGCAGAATTGAATCTTTAATTAAAATCATTAAGGTTTTATCTTTTCTAAGTTCAATAAAACGACCTTTGATTTTATCAAGACCTTGATTGCGCAGGTTGATGGCGGTATTTTGTTCTTCTAATTCTTGTTCGATTTCTTTAAGTACAATGCGGTACATTTGCTGATTGCGTACATTAGGATTAGCTCCTTTCAGACTTGTTAGAATCAAATCAAGTTTACTTTGTGTTCTCTTAATTTCTGCGAACAAATGATGGCTTGGACCATCAAAATCAGCATCATTAAAAGCCGTTTCCATAACAGTACTGGCTTTTTCTATAGTCGTAAGATAATCGCTGTCTGTAGTGGTTTCTTCAAACAATTTTGATTTAGGAGCCGCTTTTGGTTCCGCAGCTTTGGGTTCATCTGCTTTTGGTTCATCAACTTTGGTTTCCACAGCTTTGTTTTCAGTTGTTTGCGAGTAGGCGAGTGGAGTAAAAAACAGCACGGCCAATAAGGCGAGTAGAATATAATTTTTCTTTTGCATCATAATTTAAATAATGAGTTTTGGGTGACCAAATGTAATTTTTTTCAGGAGACTTTTAGCACATTTTAAGTAAGATTGCAGTAATAAAAACAAAAAAAGTCTAATTTGTAAAAATCAGACTTTTGGAGCGTTATTTTTGAATTTAGTTTAATTTACTTCATTCCAAATTCCGGTTTTAGTAGTTTCTTTTGCGTAGGCAGAAAAGTCAGTCGCTTTTCGTCCCAGTATTTTTTCGATATCAGTTGTAACGTTAGCATTTCTTCCGTCTAGAACCTGCTCGAAAAGATAGTTGATAAGCCAAATGTAATCTTCTGGAACTTCATACTCCCGAAGCATTTGTATGTATTCTTCCAGAGACAATTCCTGAAAAGCGATCATTCTGCTAGTGGCTTGCGCAATTTCGTTGATAACATCCGGAAAAGTCAGCAAGCGTGGCCCTGTTAATTCATAAACTTGATGGTTGTGCTTATCCTGCAGTAAACAAGCTTCTACCACAGCTGCAATATCATCGGCATCGATAAAAGGCTCTAAAGTCTGTGCTCTGGGCAAGGCAACATAACCTGCAATGATGGGATCAAGAAAGAAGCTTTCGCTAAAATTTTGATTGAACCAGCTGGCTCGTACAATCGTCCAGTTTTTAGCATTTTCTTTTATGATTTCCTCGCAAACCTGTGCTTCTTTTTCGCCTCTTCCGGATAATAATACCATTTTTTGAACACCGTTTTCGGTAGCTAATTTACTAAAGCTGCGAATAATGTCTACCGCGCCTGGAACCGCTAAATCGGGTTGAAATGTAATATAAACGCTATCTGCATCGGCGATAACCGGTAACCATGTTTTTGGATTTTCCCAGTCAAAAGGTACATCTGCTGTTCGGGAACCAATTCTGATGTCAACTTCGTTTACTTTTTTCAGACGTTCGACAACGCGTCGTCCTGTTTTTCCGTTAGCGCCAAGCACTAAAATTTTCTTTTTGGTCATATCAATATTTTTTAAATGAATACTGATACAAAGATGTTTGGTAAAAGTTTAAATCATTTGTCGCAAAAGAATTACGATTTATTTGAAAAGATTTTTGTTTTGACTTCATTCGGGCGTGTACCGAATTTTTTGTAAAACGCATTCGAAAAAGAACCCAGACTTTCGTAACCTACTTCCCAGGCGGTTTCCTGAACCGTTTTTTCGCTGTGTTGTAATAATTCATAAGCTTTGTTAAGCCGTTCTTCCTGAATGTACTTAAAAACAGGAACACCAAAAAGTTCCTTAAAATTCTTTTTAAGCTTATTACTATTCAAACCAATCATTTTAGAAAGTTGGGTTATAGATGGCGGTTGTGAAAAGTTGTGCGTAACAATTTCTCGTGCTTCAAAAAGTTTATTTTTATCGACTTCAGAAAAGTAGTTTTTTTGTTTGCTTGCCAAGAGTTCAAAGAAATGAGCGAGCAATTCATTTACCTGACTTTTTAAGAACAACATTCGCGTATTGCCAGTGTAATTGTTTTTAAAGATTTTTTGAACAGCGAGTTGCATATCAAGTGTCATATAAAAGGAGGGACCTTCTACAAAGTGTTCTTGCGGATGAAGTAGTTCCGGTAAATGTTTTTCGAGAATCTCTTTCTCTGCATTAGACAACAAATGCATATTTTTTAACTTAGAGAAAATGCTAATTGACTGCAAAGGTTTATTGGGTTCAATTTTGTGAGCGAATTCTACTTTTTGATTGCCAAAAAAGCAAATAGCTAAGCCAGTAGTATTGGTGAGTACTTTGGTCTGATGATTGTGTTTGATTTCTAATTCGACATTGCCGGAACCATAAAACGCAAATCCCACGGTATCGCCGTCGATTTCACATTCTTGAACAAATGTTTTCGATGCATTTGATTCTTCAATCAATACAATAAAGTCGTTTAATTCGATGATATCTGTTGTCATTTTAATGCTGATTTACTATTTTGTTCTAAAAAAACAGGCTAGTAGGTTTTGCTAAATAAGACATCAAAAAAGAGTTTGGTTACTTTAAAATTAGAAAATATTTTTGAGATAATAGATAAATTGGTTTCCTAAATTATTGATTTGTAGTTTTTTCATTAAAATCAGAATATTGTTTTTTAAAATAATGACCGTAGATTAGCAGGTTTACAGCGATCTGAGACAGGATTTTTAGAATCTTTAAGCGGGTCTAATTTGCTGTTTGGCTTATGTAATAAAATATTATATTAGCGCCCTAAAAGAACTACACAAAAACTAAAAATGGAAAATATTACAGTCATTATCATGTTACTCTTTGGAGTAGCATTCTTAAGTCTTTTAAGTAAAAAGTATAATTTTCCTATTCCCATTGTTTTAGTGCTTTGTGGTGTTATTATTAGCATCATTCCTGGACTTCCGGTGATTGCATTAAGTCCGGAAGTGGTGTTTATTGTGTTTCTTCCGCCGCTTTTGTATCACGCAGCCTGGTATACAAGCTGGTCTGATTTTAAACAATCTGCAAGGCCTATTACGCTTGCCGCAATTGGATTGGTTCTTTTTACGACCGTAGCAGTAGCCTACGCGGTTCACGAGCTTATAGAAGATATTTCATGGCCACTTGCTTTTTTATTGGGTGCTATTGTTTCTCCTCCTGATGCTGTTTCCGCCACCTCGATTACAAAAGGATTGGGTTTAAATCCTCGTTTAATTGCTATTCTCGAAGGCGAAAGTTTACTAAATGATGCGAGTGGATTGGTAGCGTATAAATATGCATTGGCTGCGATTACAGCAGGTAACTTTGTGTTGTGGCAAGCCGGATTGAATTTCTTCATTATGTCAATACTCGGAATTGCAATTGGTTTGACGGTAGGTTACGCCATGAGTGTAATTCATAAAAAGTTTGTTTGCGACGATATTATCGAAACATCGCTAACATTACTAACACCTTTTGCTTCTTATTTAATTGCGGAACATTTTGAAAGTTCAGGGGTTTTGGCTGTTGTAACCACAGGTTTGTATCTTTCTGCACGTTCTGGAACTATCTTTACACATGAAAGCCGAATCATGACGGGTACAATTTGGAGCGTATTAACAAATATTCTAAATGGTCTAATCTTCATTTTAATTGGTTTACAGCTTCGTCAGATCATAGAAGGAATTGGGGATTACTCCGGAATGTCATTGTTTATTTGGGGTGCTGTGGTAAGTTTGGTGGTAATTTTAGTGCGTTTTTTATGGGTAGTTCCGGTAACCTTGATTCCAAGATTTTTGAGCAAGAAGATTCGTGAAAAAGAAGAGTTCGATTACCGAAACATGATTGTTTTTGGATGGTCGGGAATGCGTGGTGTCGTATCAATGGCTGCTGCTTTGGCTTTGCCCTTAACCATCAATAATACCGAAGAATTTCCGTTGCGTAATCTTATTATTTATCTGGTATTTTGTGTTATTCTTTCCACTTTGGTTATTCAGGGGTTAACGCTTCCGTGGGTTATCAAAAAACTAAAAATGGAGCCGTATTCGATTTTGGCAGAAGAATATGAAATACGAAATGTAATCGTGGCAGAAACCATTACGCATATCGAAGATAATTTTTCTTTATTGAATGATGACTTGCTGCATAACATCAAAAGTAAATACGAAGTAAAATTCAACCGCTTACAAAAGACGGAACTTCCTGCCAACTTTTTTGGAAAAGGCAATGTTATGGGAGGAGAAATCTTTAATGATTTTTCAAAGTTGCAAATCGATTTGGTCAATGTAGAGCGCGCCAAATTGGAAGTAATGCACAAAGCGGGTTCCGTTAATGAAGAAATCTTCCGAAAAATTGAAAAAGAACTTGACCTTGAAGAAACCCGCTTGTGGATGGAAATGTATGAGAACTAAATCAGTTACGATTAGTAAATTCTCTCATTTTGTCTGATAGTCGGAATTACTTTTGTTCCGATTAACTCGATCGCATTCATTAGTTGGGTGTGGGTTAGCCCCGCATTATCCATTTGGAATGTAAATCTCGAAATTCCGCCAAGTGCATCGCTGTGACGTAAAATCTTCTCTGCAACTTGCTCTGGATTACCTAAAACCAAAACGCCTTTATCATCGATAAGTCCGTCGAATTTTTCTTTAGTAACCGGTGGCCAGCCACGTTCTCTTCCTAATTTTGTCCAAAGTTCAGCATATCCCGGATAATATTCAGCAATAGCACTTTCATTGGTTGCGCCAACATAACCAGGAGAATGCAAGCCAACCTGCAATTGGTGTGGCTGATATCCTGCTGCTTTACCTGCTTCTCTGTACAAATCAATCAAAGGACGAAAACGGTGCGTTTGTCCGCCAATAACAGCAACCATCAAAGGTAATCCCAATGATCCGGCACGTACAAACGATTCTGGAGTTCCGCCAACACCAAGCCAAATAGGAAGTTTTTCCTGTAAAGCCCTCGGATAAACAGGTTGATTATCTAAGGCAGGACGAAATTTTCCTGACCATGTTATGAATTCATTATCTCTAATTTGCAATAACAAATCTAATTTTTCTTTAAACAATTGATCGTAGTCATTAAGATCAAAGCCAAAAAGGGGATACGCTTCAATAGAAGATCCACGGCCTACTACAATTTCAGCTCTTCCTTTTGAGATCAAATCCAGTGTAGCAAAACTTTGATAAACTCTAACCGGATCTGCTGCGCTCAAAACACTTACCGCACTCGCCAGTCGAATCCGATCTGTTTTCGCTGCGGCTGCGCTTAAAATTACTGCCGTAGCAGAATCTAAAAATTCTTTTTTGTGATGTTCACCAATACCAAAGACATCAAGTCCAACCTGGTCGGCTAATTCAATTCTTTGAAGCAATTGCTCCATCGCATCAACGCTGCTAAGCGTATTGTTGTCTCCGTACATTGCCGAAGCAAAACTGTCTATTCCTATTTCGATCATAAAGTAAAGATATTAAAAATTGATTTCCTCTCGCTTATGAAAATTTAATTTGTTTTATTGCCTCAATAATTTGGATTTATGTATTCAACTACGTAGTTTTGTTTTGTAAAAAAAAGAAAAAATATGAAAACTAATATTACTCCAATCAAAAACGAATTTGAAAATGAAATTATTGACTTAATATTAAGCATTCAGCAAATAGAATTTAATGTTCCCATTACTTTGCAGGATCAGCCGGATTTACTGGATATCGATAATTTTTATTACGGCAGCGGAGGAGGATTTTGGGGTGCTTTTATCGGTGAAGAGTTGGTAGGAACTATCGCATTGGTTAAATTTGATGAAAAAGGTGCAGCAATCAGAAAAATGTTTGTAAAGAAAGAATACCGAGGAAAAGAGTTTTCGATTGCTCAGAATTTGTTAATCACCTTGATTGCGTATTGTAAAGAAAACAAAATTGATGATTTGTATTTGGGAACAGTATCTAAGTTAGAAGCCGCTTTACGTTTCTATGAAAAAAATGGTTTTGTTCGTGTAGAGAAAGAAGCGCTTCCAAACGCATTTCCGTTAATGAGTCCTGATAATGTATTTTGCCATTTACCACTAAAAAAATAAAGATGAATATTATTGATGAATCAGGAATTTTAGCCATTTCTACGCGATTACAGCGCTTAAGTGAACAATTGCGGAAAGATGGTGCTTTGTTGTATAAAGAATACGGAATCGAGTTTGAACCAAAATGGTTTCCGGTAATTATTACGTTGCATCATAAAGAAGTTTTAAGTGTTGTTGAGATTGCAAATGAAATTGGTTATACACATCCTTCAACAATCAGTTTATTGAAAGAATTAGAGAAGCAAAAACTCATTAGTTCTAAAAAAGACAAAATCGACGAGCGAAAACGTCTGTTACAGCTTACCCCAAAAGGGAAAGAACTTGTTGTACAAATGAAACCAGTTTGGGATGTTATGACAAAAGTTCTGGGTGATATTGCCGATAATCAGAATAATTTATTGCAAGCTCTCAATGAAGCCGAAAACAAAATTATGCACCAGGGTTTTTTGCAAAGGGCTTTGCAGTTGAAAAGTGAAGGGGAGAAGTAAAGAATTGAGAAAGATTCAAAAAATAAGAACTTAAATATTTTAAATTAGCAATATGAAAAACAAAGAAATACAGATTGATGATATTTGGAGTGATAAGAAGAAAGCTGATTTAAAAGAAATAATAAAATTACATTCTGCTAAACAACCCAAACAGCAAATCTTAAAAAAATCAATTACTTTCGATTCAATATGAATTGGAGGATTATATTGAGATCGAAAAGAAAAAATAAAAACAATGAAATTAATGCAATACTATTTTCTTTTAAAAAACTAAATTTTAAAGAATGAAAAACTGTTTGATTACTATTTCTTTATTTTTGGCATTATTGACAAGTTGTGAAAAAGCTCTTCCAAAAAAAATAGAGGATCCGAAGTTTGTGAAAGTTTGGTATGATACATGTCAAGGGATGCCATTTAGCTCAAAATTAAAAATTGGAGTCAATAAAAAATTTGAATATTATAGTCGTGCATGTCAAGATGGTAGTAGAAGTAATGGTTATTGGAGGATTGTTAATGATACAATTATATTGAATAGTATCAAACCGAAAGGTTGTTTGTATCAATATCCTTTTGGCGTTGTATGTGATATTTTTAATGAACCTGAAATTGTAGATAATACAACAATAAAAAATTGTGATCCCGATGGAAGGGAAGCTACTTATGAAATTTTTGAAAATGAAAAATTTTTTATAAGAAATGATACTTTAATTCATTTGGAAAAAAGGAATGCTGCGTGTTCTCAATATAGAATAGCATTTTCATCAAAAGAAAAAATTAGATAGTTTCAAATGACAATAAAAATACTCTACTCCGCATTTATTCTGTTTTTGAATTTTTCTATTTACAAAGGAATTCAAAAAAGATCGATCAATACAAAACAACTTTTTGCTCTTGCAATTTTTGCAATGACGATTTTGATTTTAAATTTTAAGTTTGAGGCACTCTCTAATAAATTGATTTTATTTTTGGTGCCTTTTTCGTTTTCTATTTTCGTTTTAGATTTCTTTAAAAATACTATCGACGTTTATGAAAAAAGCGATTTGTTGGTTAAGCAAAAAATAGAACGATTTAAATTTTTAATGATAAATATAATGCTCCCCATTTTAATTACGATTTATCAACTTCTCATGATATGGTCAGAAAAATTATTTTCTCAAATGATCAAATAATTTGTTGCTACTTTTTTTTTAGATCAGTTCATCAGGATTTTTTTTAAAAGATAAAATTCAGAGGTGAAAAAATTTCTCAATTAAATATTTTTAAATAACGACACAAAGTTGCATTAGTTAATTTGTGGTATTTTTGAATGTTTTTAAAAAAAATTCCTTCCTTACTTTTTTACCAGAAATTTTAAAAATGTTCAGACAATGAAATTT
>NZ_MUGW01000079.1 GCF_002217285.1 Flavobacterium hercynium
GGATCAATGCATATTGTTGTGGAGAAATATTAAAAATTAGATATTTGTATTTCTAATTACTGCCGAATGCAAGATTCCTTTATCGATATCCTAAAGTTATTACTACCTGAGATAATAGTTGATTACTTTGAACTTATTTCTTATAAAAAAGAAGAAGAAACAATACATCTTTATCTAAAAGAGATTAATTCGATACCCAAAGAATACAGGGCATCTAAATTAAGCTCAAAAGGATTCTTCGAAGAGATAACGGTTCAGGATTTTCCTATTCGTGGACATCAGGTGTACCTTCACATCACTAGAAGAAGATGGCTTAATGAAGATACTGGAAAAGTAGTTTTTAGAGATTGGAATTTAGTAGCAAACGGAACTCGTGTAACTCAGGAGTTTGCGTCTTTTTTAAAAGAAATCAATAGATTCCAGTCCAAATGATTGTAGTACCATTGCTTCTTTTTATGGAGTTTCTGGTAGAAATTTACAATGCCAATACAAAGATTTTTTAAGTGATTTCAAAGTCTGGGATCAAATATCACATGCCAAAAAATGGCTTCTTTTCCCAAAAAACATTGGAAAACGTTTATCAATAGATGAAACCTCTCTATCTAATGGTGAGCTCTACACTATTTTAACCAACAAATCAGCAAAAGGCAGAAAAGGTACTATAGTTGCAATGGTTGCAGGAACCAAAGCAGATACGGTCATTTCAGTTATAGATAAAATACCTCTTAAGCAAAGAAATCTTGTCAAGGAGATTACTTTAGATATGGCAGGAAATATGGAATTAATTGCTAAAAGATCTTTTGCTAATGCAACGCTTGTCACAGACCGCTTTCATGTTCAAAAACTAGCTACAGAAGCATTACAGGAAATCAGAATAAAGTACCGCTGGCAAGCTATTGACAACGAAAATGATGCGGTAGAGAAAGCAAGAATATTAAATAAAAAATATGAATCTCAAATACTCGCAAATGGCGACACACTCAAACAATTACTAGCCAGAAGCCGTCACTTTTTATATAAAACAAAAATGAAATGGTCTGCAAATCAACTAGAACGAGCTAATTTGTTATTTGAATTGTATCCTGATATTCAAAAAGCTTATAATTTAACTCAGGAACTCCGTAGCATCTTTGAAAAAACTACTGATAAAATCATAGGATTTACAAAACTAGCCAAATGGCACGAAAAAGTAAATCAAGCTGGTTTTAAGTCTTTCAATACGATCTCACGAACGATTATCAATCATTATCAGACTATATTAAATTATTTTGACAACAGAAGTACAAATGCTTCCGCAGAATCGTTTAATGCTAAAATAAAAGCATTTAGATCAAAATTCAGAGGCGTTAGAAATGTTGAGTTTTTCCTTTTTA
>NZ_MUGW01000008.1:0-101029 GCF_002217285.1 Flavobacterium hercynium
TAAAATTTAAATCTGTGTTCCACGTGAAATACATTCGATTTTGAAAAATTGAAATTAAAAGAAATAGTGTAGGTTTATAGAATTCAACATAATCTAAAATCAACAATCTAAAATTTAAACCTGTTCCACGTGAAACAGGTTTTGGAATTAAAATATATTTTTATAGAATTAAAAAAGAGATGATATTTTTCAAATTGCTATTTTAAAAAAAGTGAAGTATAATCTAAATTTTGAAATCTAAAATCTAAAATTAAATTAAACCAAAATACTAAGAATTAAAAAATGGACGTTTTAAACAAAAAACATTTTCTTACTGTAAAAGACCATTCTGTATCTAAAGAAATTTTCGACTTATTTTACGACGAAACTTTAGACATGTTAATTACTTCTCCGCAACCCGATTTGCAAAATTTAGGAAGGTATTACGAAAGCGAAGATTATATTTCGCACACAGACAACAAACGTTCATTATTTGAAAAAGCATATCACTTTGTAAAAAATATTGCGCTTAAAAATAAATTGAATCTTATCAATGCGGAGCAATCTCAAAAAGGAAAAATTTTAGACATTGGTGCCGGAACAGGAGATTTTTTATTAACGGCAAAAAATGACGGTTGGGAAACTGTTGGAGTAGAACCGAGCGAGAGAGCAAAAAATATTGCAATACAAAAAGGAATTTCTTTTGCTGATGAAATTAGCGTTCTCGAAAATAATTCATTTGATGTAATTACAATGTGGCACGTTTTGGAACATGTCCCAAATTTAGAATTACAAATTCAGGAATTAAAGCGTTTACTAAAACCAACTGGAACATTAATTGTTGCGGTTCCAAATTTCAAATCGTACGACGCAAAATATTATAATGAATTTTGGGCAGCTTATGATGTGCCAATTCATTTTTGGCATTTTTCAAAAAAATCAATTCAGACACTTTTTGAAAAAGTAGAAATGAAATTAGAAAAAGTACTTCCAATGAAATTCGATTCATTTTATGTGAGTCTTTTGTCTGAAAAATACAAAACCGGAAAAATGAATTACATCAGTGCATTTTTTGTTGGTTTTCGTTCAAATTTAAAAGCGAAGCGTTCAAAAGAGTATTCATCGCACATTTACGTCCTAAAAAACCGCTAAAACGCGAAATAAAGCCATTTAAGCGATAGTTTTACTCTAGGTGAGTATTGTTGTTGTCTTTTTTGGAAAAACACCGCTATTTTGAGCTATGAAAGCCGGTTTTAATAGTGATGTTTTATGGTTATTTTTTGATCCATAAATAAAATCAATACCAGAAAAATAGAGCATTTTTTAAACTTTATGTTGATGCTATTTATTTTTTTATATTTTTGTCTTTAATACTTAAAAAAATTAGAAATTTTAGAAAATGAAAAAAGCATTAGTAATTATCGCACTTTCAATTTCGGTTGTATCATGTAATCAAACAGCAGAAGTTAAGGAAGTAAAAACAGCTTACGTTGATACTTCAGTTTTAATGAAAGAGTACACTGAAGCAAAAGATCTTGAAGCAAAATACAAAGGTCAGGCAGAAGAAAAAGGAAGACAACTACAAGCTGAAATTACTCGTTTTAAACAGGACGCTGCTAATTTTCAAAGTCAGGCACAAGCAAACGGTCAGGCTTGGGCACAACAAAGAGGAGCAGAATTGCAAAAAAGAGAGCAACAATTGACTTATGCTCAACAAGCTTTATCGCAACAATTGCAACAAGAAAGCGGTGTAGAAATGGATTCTCTTGTAAGTGGAGTTAAAAAATTCATTAAAGATTACGGTAAGAAAAACGGTTATTCATACATCTACGGTACAGGTGATGCTGCAACAGTATTATACGCTGAAGAGAAATATGATATCACAAAAGAGATCATTAAAGCTTTGAACGAAAAATACAAAACAGCTCCTAAAACAGAGGAAAAACCAGCTGCTAAAGAAGGTACAGAAGCTAAAAAATAATACCAAACTAACTAAATAATGAAAAACCTAAATCTTAACCGATTTAGGTTTTTTCTTTTATAAAAACACGATAACTTTAGTTATTCAATACAAGTCAAAATGCAAGATGTTTCAGAAGCGGCAGCTTATACTTTACAATTCATCAATCAAACGCAAAAATCAATTTTCCTTACGGGTAAAGCCGGTACCGGAAAAACCACATTATTGCGTGAAATCATAGCAACTACGCATAAAAATACCGTAGTAGTGGCACCAACCGGAATTGCTGCGTTAAATGCCGGCGGAGTAACGATTCATTCAATGTTTCAGTTGCCATTTTCAGCATTTATTCCCACATACGACGAAAGTTCTCAGTTTACAGAAACAGTAAAATTCGAGAACAAAGAAACCTTGAGAAGACATTTCAAAATGAACAATGTCAAGCGAAATGTGATACGAAGTATGGAATTGTTGGTTATTGATGAAGTAAGTATGCTTAGAGCTGATTTGCTTGATGCAATAGACTTTATGATGCAGACTGTACGCAAAAATACACGTGCTTTTGGAGGTGTTCAGGTACTTTTTATTGGTGATTTACTGCAATTACCACCCGTTATCAGGGACGAAGAGTGGCGTACGTTGCGCAATTATTACAAAGGCAAATTCTTTTTCCATTCTCATGTAATGCAGCAAAATCCGCCGCTTTACATCGAATTATCCAAAATTTACCGTCAAACGGATGATGCTTTTATTTCTGTTTTGAATAATTTAAGAAATAACCAGATCACACCGCACGATGTACAAGTTTTAAATCAGTATGTTCAGCCAGATTTTGACCTAAAAAACAACAAGGGCTACATTACGCTTACCACACATAATGCAAAGGCAGATGCCATGAATGAGCAGGCAATTAGTGACTTAGCTGGTAATGAATTTGCTTATTCGCCATTTGTAGTAGGTGATTTTCCCGAAAAAATATTTCCGGTAGAAGAAAATCTAAAACTCAAGATAGGAGCACAGGTCATGTTTGTTAAAAATGATCTTTCGTTTGAAAAGCGCTATTTCAACGGTAAAATGGGGATTGTAAAATCACTTTCCGCCGAGGAAATCTTTGTTCATTTCCCTGAAGAAAATAAAACGATAGAAGTAGAGAAGTACGAATGGAAAAACATTCGATACAAAATAAATGAGCACACAAAAGAGGTAGAAGAAGAAGTTTTAGGCACTTTTGCGCATTATCCGCTAAAATTAGCTTGGGCAATTACCGTACATAAAAGTCAGGGATTAACTTTTGAGAAAGCTGCGCTCGATGTATCGCAAGTTTTTTTACCCGGACAAGCATACGTAGCATTATCACGTTTAACGTCCTTAAACGGGCTTATTTTGCTTTCTCCGTTGCAGATGAATGGTATTTCGAACGATCAGGATGTAATGGATTATGCTTTGAATAAAGCGACGGAAGATGTTTTAAAGAATTCGCTTCATTTTGAAACTAAAAATTTTATTCATAACTATTTGATTAACAGTTTTAACTGGGCAGAATTGGCACAAGAATGGCGCAACCATCGCTTTAGTTACAACGAAAATGCCGTTGGTTCAGAAAAGTCCAAACATTCGAATTGGGCGCACAAGCGATTAGAAACAATTGATGCGCTTTTGGATCCTTCGCAAAAATTCATTCAGCAGCTCAACAAAATATTCAGCAAAGAAACAGTCGATCTGCTTTTTGTGCAGGAAAGAGTTATGGCAGCTTATGATTATTTTTTTAAATCAATGGACAGACTCGTAACCGATCTTTTACAGAAAATTGCGGAAATTCAAAAATTTAAAAAGGTGCAGGCATTTTACGAAGAATTGATGTTTCTGGATGATCTGCAGACAAAGGCTGTTTTACGCCTAATGAAGGCCAAATTATTGATCGAAATCGTTGTGGCGGGAGAAAGTATCTCTAAAGAAAAATTAACGTCCTCAGCGATTAAAAATTACAAAACAGATAAAATCGACAGAATTCGGGAAGAACTCAACATGTCGAATACAGATATTTTTAAAACCGATCAGCCTACACAGCGTTATACGTCAAGAAAATTAGCCAAAACGGAGGCTAAAACCGAGAAGAAAACTACTGTTGAGGAAACATACGATTTGTGGATAGAAAAAAATTCGATTGAGGATATTGCGCGCCTCCGTAAACTGACAGTTCAGACCGTAGAAACACATTTGGTGAGGCTTATTCAGGCTAAAAAAATAGATGTTAGTGATGTGTTGCCTTATGATAAGATTCTGGCATTGCGCGAAGCCTTTCAATTTTATCAGGAAGAATCGCTGAGTCCTTTGAAAGAAAAACATGGTGACGAGTTTACTTGGGACGAACTTAAAATGTTTAAAGCCAGCTTAAGTATGTCCTAATCTGATAGAGTTTAAATTATGTTCATACTACTTTTGTAATATATTTTATAATAAATTATTACACAAGGAAGATGAAAAAGAATTTAATGTTTTTAGGGCTGTTGCTATTTTGCAGTAATCTAGTAACGAGCCAGGAGTTAAAAGCGTACGAAAGAAAAGCAAAAGCATTTATCGAAAATGTTAGAAATGGAAGAAAAGATAATATAGCTGCTACAATTACGTATCCTTTTGAAAGAGAGTATCCTATTCCGTCAATAAAAAATAAAGCGGAATTTGTAAAGAGGTATGATGAAGTTTTTGATGAAATTTTAAAAGCTGAAATAACAAAGTCAGTTCCTCAGAGAGATTGGAAAGATATGGGTTGGCGCGGTATTGAACTAAATAAAGGTAATGTCTGGATAGATAAGACAGGAGCTTTGATTAGCGTTAATTATCAGTCAAAGTTTGAAACCAGACTTAAAAATAAGTTAATTGAAGCTGAAAGATTTCACTTGCATGCATCACTTACTAAATACAAAGCACCACTTTATTTATTGGAAACGCTTAAGTATAGAATAAGAATTGATGATATGGGAAATGGAAATTACCGTTATGCATCATGGCCTATTAAGCAAAAAATGAGTGAAGCACCAGAAGTGGTAATCCTTGATGGAGTATGGATTCATGATAATAACAGTATGAATCACCATTTTGAGTTTAGAAAAAAAGGTGGTTTTGTTTATGATTGTTCAATTATTGAATGGGGTGAAGCTGGTTCTCCACCTGCAAAAGTTATGATCTATCAAAATAACAAAGAAGTTTTTTCTGAGAATGCAAAGATTGTTGTAAAATAGAAAAATAAGAGAATTGTAAAACAAAAGAGCAGTAAAAAGTCCGATTTATCAAATCGGACTTTTTTAATTTTATAAAGATTCGATTAAAATCCAGGCAGCTGGATTCTCTGCTTTTTGAATTTCTTTTTGCGCATTTTGTGCTTCAGACATTGTAGCATAACTTCCGTATACAACTGGAAATAAGCCATTTTTATCTTCGCCAAGCATACGTGCTTTATAACCGTCTTTTATTAGCTGATCATATTCCTTCTTTGCATTTTCCTGACTTCTAAAAGCACCTGCCATAATGTGATACGGCATCGTTTTTAGGCTAGCAGCATCTGTATTTGCTGAATCTGTAACAGCAGCCGGTATTGGATTTTGTATAAAAAAAGTAGCTTCCTGTATTTTGTGCTGCACTTTTTTCTGTACAGAAGTTTCTACAAGAATCGTTTGAGAAGCTATTTGATTTTCGTAAAGCGGATAACCAATACTTCCTGTAATTCCAAGTCCTAAAACAAAAATTGCAGCATACCTCAAATAAGAGCGGGATGATTTAACTACAGCTTCAGCCTCATGCAAAGTGATGGTCTCTTCTTCTTCGATTTCTTCCAGTTTTTTCTCGAAAATCTCTCTTTTCACAAGAGGAGATACAAACGGACTCAATCCAAAAGAAGTCGGTAAATAGTTGGTATTATCACTTGGTGTAAAAACCATATTCTGGTCGGCATTCAAACGAATATCACCGATGTTTTTTAAACTCAGTACACCAAATTCTTCCAATGTTTTTTTCCAATTCAGGACCTCAAAAGCAATTGAACTAACTGCAAATCCGTATGATGTATTTTCTGCCTGAGCAATATGATTTGCTAGGAGTCCGTCGTTGTTTTTTAATAGGCTGTTAAAAGCAATCGTTTTTTTAGGTGGAAAAAACGAATTTGTGCTTTCGTTTAGTTTAGCCGATTGAATTTCGGTTAAAAATGCTCCAAACCCGGGAACCGTTATACATTGATAACGATACAATAATTGCGAGATGTAAGTTTCGATTTTCATAGTAACAAAGTTATGCAAGGAATATAGTTATCAAAATTTTATTCACAATTTTTATTAACAATTGACATAATGCTACAGTTAGCTATTTTTCAAACAGTTAAGTAAAGATACTATTTTGTTTAATAGGGTGCAATATCATTTTGGCTTTATTTTTCGAAGGAATTTACTTCTGATTTATATATTTGTCCTTCTTCTAAAATGATGAATTTTTGTTTTTAGAAGAATTTATTCGCCTTTAAAAATTTTATTCAGAGAAAATGTCAGATCAGGAATTGTTTTATTTATTAGCATTATTAAAAGTAGATGGAGTGGGAGATATCATGGCTAAAAAATTAATAACGCATTGCGGAAGTGCAGAAGCCATATTTAAAACAAATTCAACCCAAATTGCTGCGATTGATGGAGTTGGAAGTGTATTACTGAAAAATTTGCAAGATAAAGCAGTATTTGAAAAAGCAGATCAAGAGCTGAAATTTATCAGATCAAATCAGATTAATGTCTCTTATTTTCAAGCAAAAGAGTATCCTGATCGATTGAAACATTGTATTGATTCACCCGTTTTAATTTTCACTGCTGGACAAATAAATTTAAAAAACAAAAAAATCATAAGTATTGTAGGCACAAGGCAGGTTACTTCTTATGGTTCAGAGATCTGTAAAAAATTAATCGAAGATTTAGCGCCTCTTAATCCTGTAATAGTGAGTGGTTTTGCTTATGGTGTAGACATTGTGGCACATCAATTCGCAATGGATTATAATTTGCAGACTATTGGTGTTTTAGCACATGGTTTAAATCAAATTTATCCTAAAACGCATAAAAGGTACATGAGTAAAATGGAAGAAAATGGTGGTTTCATTACAGAATTTTGGAGCTCTTCTAATGCTGATAGAGAAAACTTTGTACGGAGAAACCGGATTGTAGCGGGAATATCTGAGGCAACAATTGTAATAGAATCTGCAGACAAAGGAGGTTCGTTGATTACGGCTAATTTGGCAAACGATTATAATCGCGATGTTTTTGCTGTTCCGGGACGCATAACCGACAAATATAGTCAGGGCTGTAATAACTTAATTAAGACCCAAAAAGCGAATATGTTGACCAATGCCGCGGATTTAGTTTATATGCTCAACTGGGATATTGAAAATAAGGTTAAAACGGTTCAAAAACAACTTTTTGTAGACTTAGAAGCTGATGAACAAATTGTCTATGATTTTCTTTTAAAAAATGGAAAAGAATTACTTGACGTTATAGCGCTTCAATGCAATTTGCCAATTTATAAAATCTCTGGAATTCTTTTAAATATGGAATTGAAAGGAGTAGTGCGTCCTTTGCCTGGGAAGTTATTTGAATCAATTTAACGAGTAATTTCTTAGTTGTTAAATTGATGTTTTGATTAGATGAATTATATAAAGAACAGATATACAATAAGTTAAATAACATTTAAAAAAAAGAAAAATAAAAAGCCTCTTGTAATACAAGAGGCTCTAGTATGTTTATTGTCTAAATTATTTACTAAATCCAAGTTTTTCGCGAACTTTTTCTAGAACTCCGGTAGCCACAACAGAAGCTTTTTCAGCACCTTTTTTCAAAAGAGCATCAACTTCTTCAAGGTTGTTAATGTAGTAGTTGTATTTTTCTCTTTCTGTTTTAAATTTTTCGGTAATCAATTCAAAAAGAGCTTGTTTTGCATGACCATAACCATAATTTCCACCGAGATAATTAGCGCGCATCTCAGCAATTTGCGTTTCAGATCCAAGTAATGAATAGATTGCAAAAGCATTACAAGTATCAGGATTTTTAGGATCTTCCAGCGGAGTACTATCCGTTTCGATACTCATAACCTGCTTGCGAAGCGTTTTATCATCAAGGAAAATATTAATAATATTATTGGCAGATTTACTCATTTTTCCACCATTAGTACCTGGAATTAGCATGATGTCTTCCTGAATTTTAGCTTCCGGAATGACAAATGTTTCTCCCATTTGATGGTTAAAACGAGAAGCAACATCACGAGTAATTTCTAAGTGTTGTAATTGGTCCTTTCCAACAGGCACAAATTCAGCATCGTACAATAAAATGTCCGCGGCCATTAACATCGGATAAGTAAAAAGTCCCGCATTCACATCATCAAGACGATCCGCTTTATCTTTAAAAGAATGCGCCAAAGTCAAGCGTTGAAAAGGAAAAAAACAGCTTAAATACCAGGTCAATTCAGCAGTTTGCGTTACATCAGATTGTCTGTAAAACGTAACTTTATTAGGATTTAATCCGCAGGCAAGCCATGCTGCTGCAGTGCTATACGTATTTTCTCTTAATGTTTTACCATCTTTTATTTGTGTAATCGAATGTAAATCAGCTATAAACAAATAAGATTCATTTGCAGGTTGATTTGATAATTCGATTGCAGGAATAATAGCTCCCAGTAAATTGCCTAAGTGTGGTGTTCCAGTACTCTGAACGCCAGTAAGTATTTTTGCCATTCTAGTTTTTTTCTTAACCGCAAAGATTGCAAGTTTATTTTCTTTAACCGCAAATTTCGTGAAGTTTTTCGCAAAGTGCGCTACGTTTCTTCAAGTTCTTAAAGATTTTACAGGATTATTTTTTAGAAAAGGCTAATATTCTAAAAATCTAGCGATCTAATTTCATTTCTGTTTATTACATTTGAAACCATGAAAGCAATAAAAATAGTTTTTTGGGTCTTGTGGAGGATATGGTTTTATATCTTAATGGCCATTCCGATATTAATTATGCTGCCCTTTTTAGTGGCTTCTATTTTAACAGAAAGAGGATATCCTTATTTTTTCAAAATGGCTCGAATTTGGGCACGTGTGATCCTTTTTGGGATGGGTTTTTACTATACAATCAAACGGGAAGAAAAATTAGTAAAAGGAAAAAGCTATATGATTGTGGCGAATCATACTTCAATGACGGACATTATGCTAATGCTCGTGATCATTAAAAATCCATTTGTTTTTGTTGGAAAAAAAGAACTTTCTAAAATTCCTTTATTTGGTTTTTTCTATAAACGAACTTGTATTCTGGTAGATAGAAATTCTTCTAAAAGTAAAAATGAAGTTTTCAAGAGAGCTCAGGATCGTCTAAATCAAGGATTAAGCATTTGTATTTTTCCTGAAGGAGGAGTTCCGGATGATGAATCTATTTTGCTTGATGAGTTTAAGGATGGTGCTTTTAGATTAGCTCTGGACCATCAAATACCAATTGTTCCAATCGTTTTTGCGGATAATAAAAAGCGTTTTTCATACACGTTTCTAAGCGGTAGTCCCGGAAGAATGCGTACAAGAATTTTGCCATTTATAGAAACAAAAGGACTGGGAATTGAAAATAGGAAAGACCTGAAAGATCAGGTTAGACAATTGATCTACAAAGGACTATTAGAGTTTAAAAAAGACGATAAAAAATAAAAAGAAACCCGACATGAGATGAGCGATATGTCGGGTTTTATTTTGAATTAAAAACCTCTTTTATATCCAAAATTGTTCCTATCTGTGAATGATTTTTTCCGAAATAAAACGTAATACTTTCTTAAATTTTAATCTGGTTTTTTTACGGTTTTTATTCAACAACACTTCTATTTTCTCTTTCATAATTCAAAATATTAATGGTTGGTAATAAAGAGTTTATATAAAACTCAAGTTGACTTTTATTTATAAGAGAGCAAAAGGTTGAAAAGGTTGCGTTAAAAAGTAGAAATTTCTTTAAAAAAAATAAAAACCCGCAAGATTTACAAATCCTACGGGTTTAATTTTTTAGCAAATATCCTTAAAATAAAGGACTTAAGCGTTATTTATGCGTTAGCTAATTCTTTAATATGAGCTTTAATTTTTAATTCTAATTCGTCAGCTAATTCCGGATTATCTTTAATTAAAGATTTAACAGCATCACGTCCCTGACCTAATTTTGTATCTCCGTAGCTAAACCAAGATCCTGCTTTTTTAACGATCTCAAATTCAACAGCTAAGTCAAGAATTTCTCCCGTTTTAGAAACACCTTCTCCGTACATAATATCAAATTCTGCAGTTTTAAAAGGCGGAGCTACTTTGTTTTTTACAATTTTTACTTTAGTTCTGTTTCCAATAACGTTCTCACCATCTTTAATTTGAGAAGAACGACGAATATCTAAACGAACAGAAGCGTAGAATTTTAATGCATTACCACCGGTTGTAGTTTCAGGATTTCCAAACATTACACCAATTTTCTCTCTCAACTGGTTGATGAAGAAAACAGTACAGTTTGTTTTACTAATAGTTCCCGTTAACTTTCTTAAAGCCTGAGACATTAAACGTGCATGAAGCCCCATTTTAGAATCTCCCATTTCACCTTCGATTTCACTTTTTGGAGTTAATGCTGCAACAGAGTCAATTACAACAATGTCTATAGCTCCGGAACGAATCAGGTTTTCTGCAATTTCCAAAGCTTGTTCCCCGTTATCCGGTTGTGAGATGATAAGGTTTTCGATATCTACACCTAATTTTTCAGCATAATTTCTATCAAAAGCATGTTCCGCATCTATAAAAGCTGCAATTCCACCTGCCTTTTGAGCCTCAGCAATTGCATGTAGTGTTAAAGTGGTCTTTCCAGAAGATTCCGGTCCGTATATTTCGATAATTCTTCCTTTAGGATATCCGTTAACTCCAAGAGCCAAATCAACACCAAGAGAACCTGAAGAAATAGTTTCAACTTCTACAATGGCTTTATCGCCCATTTTCATTACAGTACCTTTACCGTACGTTTTATCTAGTTTGTCAAGCGTAAGTTGTAGCGCTTTTAATTTGGCATCTTTCTCTGAACTCATCTTTTCTTTTTCTTTTTCTTTCATGTAAAATTTTATAATTCTTTCATATTCAAAAACAAACCAGAAAATTAATAACTTACTGATTTAGATTTGCATCAGGCTTGTAATTCGGTAAAAATACTTCTTTTTTTTGATGTTTGATCGTTTCAAATTGTTCCAAATTGTCACAAAATGATACTACAAAAATAAAGCCTTTAATTCTGTGGCGTCAGAAGGTTTTATTTTTCCTGCAAGCAATAAACTCAATTGTTTACGGCGTAAAGCAGCTTCAAATCGTTGTATTTCAAGTTCGGTTTCCGGTGAAATTGGTGGTACTTCTACAGGTCTTCCTGTATCATCAACGGCAACAAAAGTATAAATAGCCTCGTTAGCCTTAGTTCTGTTTCCGGATTCGCGGTCTTCTACCCAAACATCGATAAAAACTTCCATAGAACTTTTAAAAGATCTTGAAACTTTTGCTTCGACAGTAACAACACTTCCTAAGGAAATAGCTCTGTTAAAAGCAACATGATTTACAGAAGCAGTCACTACAATTCGGCGGGAATGTCTTCGTGCTGCGATACTTGCCGCGCGATCCATTCTGGCTAATAATTCGCCACCAAAAAGGTTATTTAAAGGATTTGTTTCGCTCGGTAAAACTAAATCGGTTAAAATAGTCAGAGATTCTGAAGGGTGTTTTGGATTCATTTTTTTTATATAAAAATTTAAAATAACAGGCCGTTTTTAGTTCAGCCAATAAACAGCAATCACAGCTGGAATAAAATAAATAACGATGGTTCGTGCACCATCATAATCTTTTGCTAATCGTTGACCGAAAAGCATCATTAACAAACAGATACAAGAAAAAATAGCTCCGTAAAAACCAAATTCTCTTCCACTTTTAGTAACTAATTGTATAATTCCGACTACACAAAAAATCCCGGAAATTAATTCTAAAACCAGAAGATGAAACAACGCAAGCGGCACCTGGTTTTTAAGTTTTGTTTTGGCAAAATGTTCCTTAAGCCAGGTAACATTATCCTGCCAGTAAAATATTTTTTCGTAGCCTGATTGTAAAAAAGTTAAGGCTAAAAAAGCTAAAATTAAAATAGAAGCAGCATTATTCATTTGAAACTATTTTTTATGAATTAAACGAGTTAGTTTTATAGATAAATCTGTCAAAATTATTTTTGCATTTCCGTTTCTTTCAATATGATACATAGCATCTGAAAGTTCTTTGAAAATGTCGTGAATATTGTTCCCATTTACAAAAGGAGCAAAATTTTCTAATTTAAACTTTTCTACTTTTGGTTCGATATAGACTAAAGTGGGTGCTTCATAGTTAAGTAAAAGCGCTTGTCGAAACATTTCGATACAAAACTGAATAAATTTTTTCTGGCTTTCGCGGCCAAGAGAAGCAATTTCTTCACTCCATGAAATTAAATCTTGGATAGCAGCTGCATTTCCTTTAGCTCTAAAAGCAGCCCTCACCCAATTGACAAACCACTGTTCAAATGGATATTCAGAATCATCATCTTTTAACAATGAAAGTGCCTTGCTAAAATTACCCTGCGCCTGATGTGCAATTTTAAAAGCCATTTTCTCGTCAATATTCTCTTGAGAAATAAGCGCCTGAGCAATTATTTTTTCAGGCAGTCCGTTAAAGTGAATCACCTGACAGCGGGAACGAATAGTTTGAATGATATCTTCTTCATTTTCAGAAATCAGAATGAAAATAGTTTTTTCTGAAGGTTCCTCGAGAAGTTTCAATAATTTGTTGGAAGCCGCTATATTCATTTTATCAGCCATCCAGATAATCATGATTTTATAACCGCCTTCGTACGATTTTAACGAAAGTGATTTTAGAACTTCCTGAGCATCTTCAACCCTGATTTCACCCTGTTTGTTCTGTACACCTAAAAGTTTGTACCAGTCAAATAATCCGCCATAAGGAGTTTCCTGAATAAAAGTCCGCCAGTCCTGAATAAAATCTAAACTTTTTGGTTTGGTCTTAACATCTTCAGTAGTAACTGTCGGATAAATAAAATGCAGATCCGGATGCGAGATGTTTTGGAATTTTAGATTGCAGGACTCATTACCGTTTGTATTCTCATCGCCTTTGTTGTTGCACAAAATGTATTGCGCATAGGCAATAGCCGTTGAAAGTGTGCCACTCCCTTCTGGCCCAATAAACAATTGTGCATGCGGAATTCTTCCGGAAGATGCACTTTTTATCAAGTGACTTTTGATATAATCCTGACCTAAAATTTGAGAAAATTGCATGAAGCAAAGATAGAAGAAAATGATGTAGTCAAAAATTTTAGTAATAAAGTTTAATTTTTAGAGTTCATTTTAAGTTTAATAGAGCACTTTTTAACCAAAAAAAATGTCTTTTTTATCTAAGGTTTTGTTTTTATTGAGCCTCATTTATAAACATTTGACGTTTTTTTGTTAATAGTTTTTGCTAAAATTGTTGTAATGATGTTGTTTTTTTAGTTACAAGAATGCATCTAAATCTGATTAGCTAGTTAATTTCTTACAGCTTCTTTCTTAACGTTTTTAACTAAAAACTCGGTAAAAGGTATATATTACCGAGGTATAGCGCTTTTTTAAGTTTTTTTTAAGAGGAAATTTTTAAAAAAACCCTCATTAAAGTTGTGTTTTAAGTTAATTTATATATTTTTGTTTTTCATCAATTATTAATCTTTAATATGAATTTATGAAAGGGAAAATTATTTTTTTAAGCTTGTTATTTGTATTGTCAGCAGAAGCAGTTTCTGCTCAGGCTAAAAATGCTCCTAGAAGTATTATCAGTACAACAGCTATTATTCGTAAGTACCATGATCAAAAAGAATTGAGTGGTATGCAGAAAGGTGAACTTTTAGAGCTGTACATTGAACGTATCAAAGTATTAGTGAAGACACTTCCGTACATTGCCTTGGTTACTAAACCAGGTGTTACTATGGCAGATTTAGGTATTCCGGACGATGACAACCACAAAAAAGTGTTAGATGGTCAGGCAGTTGGTACAACAACTTTCTTAGATACTACTGTAGATTTTCAAAGAAAAATGATGCCGTATTCTGATAAAGGAAACTTAATCGCAGCCATTTTATTTTACGAAAACACTTTAAAATCACTACATGAGTTTAACGAGTTAAACGAAATGTAATTTTTAACTAAATAAAAAACTTTTTTTGTTTTGTTTACGTAATTGTATGGAATAAAAAAAAGACTAAATATAAAACACTCGTTCTCGAAATTTTCTGTTTTTTCAGAAAATTCGGGATGAGTTTTTTAAGTATTACGCATACCCAAATTTATTATTAAACCTAATAACACCTTATCATGAAAAAATTTACTCAAATTATCTGCATTCTTTTGACAGTGACAAGTATGAGTGCTCAACAAGAGAAAGGAATTATGGGCTACAACAACTGGTTGAATAACTGGACGGAGTTTAAGCCTAACAAAGTCGACTATGGTGAAGCGAATCAAATTTTAGCAGGAAACATTTCTGTTAATACAAAATTGATGAAAAAAAACATTTACGTTTTACAAGGAAACGTTTATGTAACAAACAATGCTGTACTGACTATTGAGCCTGGAACATTAATTATTGGTGATTTCGAAACTAAAGGAACTCTTGTAGTTACGAAAGGAGCTTCAATTATTGCTGATGGTTTAGAGACAGATCCAATCGTATTTACTTCAAACCGCAGTGTGAAAAAAGCGGGTGACTGGGGTGGAGTTGTAATCCTTGGAGATGCTCCAATCAACAAGTTTGGAAATGTTG
Organism: Flavobacterium hercynium; assembly: GCF_002217285.1. Lineage (GTDB taxonomy): Bacteria > Bacteroidota > Bacteroidia > Flavobacteriales > Flavobacteriaceae > Flavobacterium > Flavobacterium hercynium. The sequence goes on from NZ_MUGW01000008.1 coordinate 14,799, forward strand.
GTTCATACAACTTAGATCTTGATCCTTCTCTTACTACTTATGGTGGAGATAACGTAGCATCAAACTCTGGTATTTTAAGATTCGTAAGAATTGAATTCGCTGGAAAAAAAGTAAAAGGTGTAGACACTTTTAACGCATTAACAATTGCTGGTGTTGGAAACAAAACGATCCTTGAAAACATTATGGTAAGCTACGCTGGTGGTGATGCTTTTGCTTTCTACGGAGGTGATTTAAATGCTACAAAATTGGTTTCTCACAGAGTAGTCAATGATGATTTTAAATTTACACAAGGAGTTCAATGTCGTTTATACAACTCTTTAGCTATTAGAACATCTTATTTAACTAGTAACAAAGATGGTTCTCGTTGTATGGAAGTTAAATCATACGAAAAGAAAAATGAAACAGATTTTACTAAAAAACAAACACTTGTAGTAGCATCAAATATTACAATGCTTAATGATAGCGAAAACATTAAAGCTGATATTCAATCAGGTTTAGTAAAAGAAGCTATCTACATCGCTGAAACTGCTTCTTTAGAAATGAAACGTAGTGTAATCTCTGGATTCAACCCTGCTGTTTTATTAGATAGCAAAACAGAGATCAATAATGCCAACCTTAAGAAAATTAAATTCGAAGAAATGTACTTCAACCAATGTAATGGAAACATCTTTACAGAATACAATTCTAACAATGAAGATTTAGAGAGCTGGTATGGTAATACTGTTTTCTTTAATGTTATGTCTCAAAGTTCAAACAAAGAGACATTCATTGACATTACTAACCCTAAAAAGCCAGATTATAGATTACAATTAGGAAAAATCACAGCGTCTAGCGGAAAATAAAACATAATTAGATTTCGATTTTTATTTCAAGAAGAGCGTAAATTTTATTATTAATAAAGTCCCGGACACATCTCGACGGACCTAATAAAAATCTAAATAATGGCCCCATTAAAAAAATATTTTCTTAATATAATATTTTTGGTTTCGCCTATGACGGCATGTTTGTTTGCGCAAAGTACTGTAGAAACATCTGTTTCTGCTGATATTGCTAAAAATCAGGCAACGTTAGTTCTTAACCAAAACAATAATGCTACAGCTGATGTTACTATCAGCAATTTAGATAATTCTAATCAGTTTATAGTAGGACTACCTATCCCCAAAGGTAGTCTTGCTTCAACTGGTATGAATAGTCAAAACACTACTTCAATATGCGATGATCAATCATTATTAACAGGTTCTTATTCTGCTCTTGCAAAAGACATTATTGAGAACTACAAATATGATTTTTCTGAAACGTTTATTGATATTCTATTTTTTGAGGACATAGATTTAGCAAGAAAACGTACTATATGATTCAAAAAATTACTCTTTTTATTACTAAGTGTTTAATTTTTTTCGGCGCATTTTTTGCTTTCGAACCTCATGTTTATGCGCAAGAAGTAATTGCGCCTCAAACGTTAAGCGGTCTTGATAAAATATGTGCCGGAAACAATTTTAATGAATATTTTGCGACATTTAGTTATTTAAATTTTCCTGCAGGAACAACCTTTGTAATTGAGTTGTTAGATGGTTCAAGTAACCCTATTGCTACTACATTATTACAAACTATTCCGATTACTGCAGGGCAACAAACTATTAAATTTGCTGTACCAACCAATTTAGTTGGTGCTAATGATTATGGCCTTAGAGTTAAAAGCTCTACCGGTTACACAAGTTCAAGATTTAAAAATCCGGCAGGAGAGACTTTTTTTCCTGCCTTTTTTAAAGATTACGAAGCCTCTTTTTATATTAACGACAGAAGTGACAGTGCCACAATATGTGTTGGCGGTACATTAACACTGTCTGTTTCTAATTTAACACCAGAAATTCCAGGTTCTTCACCAATCTTTTTCCCTAATGTTAAATACAAATGGTTTAAAGATGATGTGGTTATACCAGGACAAAGTGCTAGTACGTTAGTAGTTAATTCTATAGGGAAATATCATGCTGAAATGGATTACGGACAATGTTCAGATGTTAATTACGGTTCTAATCGTGTTAATGTTACCTCTTCAAGCACAGGTTCTCCTGTTACAATTGATTCAAGTTTAGGAAACCCATTTTGCTCTAACGGTTCTGGTACAGTTTTAACAGCTACTGCCGGAAATTCGTATGTTTGGAAAAAGAATGGTGTTGTAATTGCCGGAGCAACGTCTCGCAGTTACGCAACAAACGAATCAGGACTTTATACCGTAGATGTTGATTTTGGAGGATGTTCATCTACAGGAACTATAAATCTTGTTGGAAACGGCTTTAACGCAAGTATTGACGTAGCTGATAGTACAAGAATAGAAGAAGGAGAAACTTTAAATGTAACTGTAACAACAGACGCTACAAGTCCAACTTTTGAATGGTATAAAAATGGAAATATTATTGCTGGAGCTACGACAGATACATACGTAGTAACAACAATCGGTACTTATAAAGTAAAAGTTTCACAGTCATCAGGATGTGTAGCTTCAATGGAGTTGGAATTTAAAGTTACAGGTCCGGCCTTACCAACTTCGGTAATACAGAATATTGTTAAATTAAGTGGTTCAAACCCATATTGGAATATTCCTGATGTATATAAGAATGGTACCACAAATGTTATTATCATAAGTTCAAATGGAGATAAGGTTCTGGATGTTACTAATTATCAGGGTGACTGGCCCCAGACCGCAATAGATTTTAAAAATATAAATCCAGTTTATTACTATGTTATTCAGGGAGATGCAGGTGAAAAAAAAGGATCAATAACTGTGATTAAATAAAATGAAGAAAATTTTCCTATTCATAACTTTAATCTGTGGTTTGAATAATGTACTCTATTCTCAGGATGTTCCTAAGGATGGGGTTGTTTCGTTTTCATTACCTATAAGAAATTCATTAAAGTTCAATAGATATTTAATAAACCCGGCATTTAGTTTCGTTCGTGAACAGGATGCGTATTTGAGTTTTTACAATAAAAGACAATGGCTGCAATTTGAAAATGCCCCTGTGTCTTATTTGTTTAATTATTCTGGACGTTTCGGAGAGAATGAAGCATTTGCATTTGGTTTGTTTCAGCAAAATTATGGTCTGTTGACCGTTTTTGGTGGTATTGGAAACTTTGCACATAATATTGAATTTGATCAGGACAGTAATTTGACTTTTGGTGTAAATGTTGGTGCTTACAGAAGTGGATTAAATAGTGGAAAAATAGTTTCAGACGATGGAGATATTCTGAGCGGTGATTATCCATCGAATACTTTACTTACTATTAATCCTGGAATTAATTATGGAACGGATTTCCTTGATTTTGGAGTATCTGTCAATAATTTGGTTTTATACAATTTTGGTTCAGGTGTAGTAAAAGATGATCCGGAAAGAGCTATTGAATTGCATGCTATGTACACTGGTTATATAGACAGTTACGGTTTTTTTGACAGAAGTAAGTTCTCAGGAATAGTAAAAACAGAGATTAAACAAGATAAAACAGTAATCTCCGGACTTGGAATGATTAGAATTCCACAAGGTTTATGGGCCCAAGCGGGATATAATACTTTGTATGGAGTTTCAGCAGGACTTGGTGTTAACATTACTCCGAATATTGCTATCGAATATAATTATGAAAGAGGAATGGGGAATTTTACCAATTTAGGTGGCTCTCATGAATTTGCAATAGCTTATAAATTTAAAAATAAAAATTATTACTATGGTGATGATGATGAGGGAGCTATAATAGATCCTTCAAAATCGAAACCGGTACCAGCTAAAAAATCGACAACGACTCCGGTAACAAGAGTTGATGCAGCTGAAAAAACAAGATTAGCTGCTGAAGCAAAAGCAAAAGCTGATGCAGAAGCACAAAGAATACGATTAGCGGCGGCTGAAAAAGCGAAGGCTGATGCTGAAGCTGCTGTCAAAGCAAGATTAGCAGCTGCTGAAAAAACAAAAGCTGATGCTGAGGCTGCTGCAAAAGCAAGATTAGATGCTGACAATAAAGCTAAAGCAGATGCTGAGGCCGTGAGAATAAGATTAGCTGCAGAAGCGAAAGCTAAAACAGATGCTGTAGCCAATGCAAGACAAGAAGCTACAACAAATAAGCAGCAAGCTGTAATGGTACAAAGAGAGCAGGCAAAATTAGCTGCTGACAAAGCCAGAGCAGATGCCGAAGCAGCAAGAATAAAATTAGTTGCTGATAATCGAGCTAAAGTAGAGGCTCAGGCTGCTGAAAGAAAAAGATTAGCGGCGCAAAACAGTGGAGCAGATGCTGAATCTGTAAAACGAGCTAAACTAGCTGCAGATGCAAAAGCAAAAGCAGATGCTGAAGCTGCCGAGAGAAAACGATTAGCAGCACAAAACAGTGGTGCAGATGCTGAGGCAGTAAGAGCAAAATTAGCTGCTGATACAAAAGCTAAGGCAGATGCTGAAGCTGAAAGAAAACGATTAGCTGCCCAAAATAGTAGTGTAGATGCAGAAGCTCAAAAAGCGAAATTAGCGGCAGATGCAAAAGCTAAAGCAGATGCTGAAGCTGCGGCAAAAGCAAAACTTGCAGCAGATACGCAAGCTAAGGCAGACGCACAGGCGCAACAAGCAAAACTTGCCGCAGATGCAAAAGCTAAAGCTGATGCAGAAGCACAACAAGCGAAACTTGCGGCAGAAGCAAAAGTTAAAGCTGATGCAGAAGCTGAAAAAGCGAAATTAGCTGCTGAAGCTAAAGCAAAAGCCGATGCAGAAGCTGCTGCAAAAGCAAAACTGGAAGCAGAGAATAAAGCCAAAATAGATGCAGAAGCTGCAAAAGCAAAATTAGCTGCTGATGCACAAGAAAAAGCAGATGCTGCAGAAGCAAAACGTAAAGCAGACGCAAAAGCAAAAGCTGAGGCCGCAGATTTACAATCTATTTTAGCTGCTGATGCTAAGGCAAAAGCAGATTCTGATGCTTTACAAGCAAGACTAGCGGCTGAGGCTAAAGCAAAAGCTGCAGCGGCTGCTAAAACTAAAGCAAGCATCGATGCTGCTAATAAAGCGAAATTAGCTGCAGATGCAAAAGCAAAAGCTGCTGAAGAGGCTGCATTAAAAGAAAAACAAGCTGCTGACGCAAAAGCAAAAGCTGATGAAGAAGCAAGACAAGCAAGAATAGCTGCTGAAGTAAAATCACGTGCTGATGCTGAAGCATTAAAAGTAAAACAAGCTGCTGAAGCAGAGCAGGCAAGATTAGCTGCTGAAGCAAAAGCAAAAGCCGATGCAGAAGCACAACAAGCAAGATTAGCAGCGGAAGCAAAAGCGAAAGCCGATGCAGAAGCGCAACAAGCTAAACTAGCAGCGGAAGCAAAAGCTAAGGCAGATGCAGAAGCACAACAAGCTAAACTTGCAGCAGACGCAAAAGCAAAAGCTGATGCTGAAGCACAACAAGCAAGATTAGCAGCAGAAGCAAAAGCGAAAGCCGATGCAGAAGCACAACAAGCAAGACTTGCAGCAGAAGCAAAAGCTAAGGCAGATGCTGAAGCACAACAAGCAAAACTTGCAGCAGAAGCAAAAGCTAAAGCTGATGCAGAAGCGCAACAAGCAAAAATTGCAGCAGAAGCTAAGATTAAAGCAGATATGGCGGCGGAACAAGCTAAAGCGCTTGCAGCAGCAAGAGCAAAAGCAGATGCCGAAGCATCAGAAAAATTGAAAGCTGAAGAAGAAATAAGACAATTGCAACAAGCAGAAGAAGCTCGTCAAGCTAAGCTTGCAGCAGATACAAAAGCAAAAGCCGATGCAGCACAGCAAGCTAAACTTGCAGCAGAAGCAAAAGCTAAGGCAGATGCAGAAGCACAACAAGCAAGACTTGCAGCAGAAGCAAAAGCTAAGGCAGATGCAGAAGCACAACAAGCAAGACTTGCAGCAGAAGCAAAAGCTAAGGCAGATGCAGAAGCTAAGGCAGATGCAGAAGCACAACAAGCAAGACTTGCAGCAGAAGCAAAAACTAAGGCAGATGCAGAAGCTCAACAAGCAAGACTTGCAGCAGAAGTAAAAGCTAAGGCAGATGCAGAAGCTCAACAAGCAAGATTAGCTGCTGAAGCAAAAGCAAAAGCGGATGCAGAAGCACAACAAGCAAAACTTGCAGCAGAAGCAAAAGCTAAAGCGGATGCAGAAGCACAACAAGCAAGACTTGCAGCAGAAGCAAAAGCAAAAGCAGATGCAGAAGCACAACAAGCAAAAATTGCGGCAGAAGCTAAGATTAAAGCAGATATGGCGGCGGAACAAGCTAAAGCACTTGCAGCAGCCAAAGCAAAAGCAGATGCAGAAGCAACAGAGAAATTGAAAGCTGAAGAAGAAATAAGACAATTGCAACAAGCAGAAGAAGCTCGTCAAGCTAAGCTTGCAGCAGACGCACAAGCTAAAGCAGATGCCGAAGCACTTCAGGCAAGATTAGCTGCTGAAGCAGCTGCAAAAGCAGCAGCAGTGCCAAAAGACGAGGCAGCAAAAGCTATTGATAATTTAGCAGAGGCTCTTGATGCAGCAAGTAAAACGCAAAGCGATTTATTAGCGCAGTTTAATGCTAGTGTTGCTAACAAGCAAAAAGATCTGGATGACTTAAAAGAAGAAAATGATTTAAGTGACAAAGGAATTTACAGAGAGCCAAAACCATTTAAAAGTGTGGCAGCTGAAAATAGTCAGTTAGAGGCTTTAAAATTACAAATAGCGGAAGCGAACAGAGCACAAAAAGACGAAATTAATAAGTTGACTAATTTATATAATGAAAGACTTAAAAAGGTTCCTAATAAAAATGACGCTTTAAACAAGGCTTATCTTGAAAAAATAAACCAGTTAAAAGCAGCTCAACTTAAAATGGAGCAGGATAGTGCAGCATTGCTTGAGAGCTTAGAACGTATTAAAGCTGAAACGGAGATTGAGAAAAAACGTAGAATTAAGCGTGCAGCATACGAGAATGATCAGGGAAGATATGCACAAGACGTAGCCGCTCTTCAACGTATTAAGGAGACAACGAAATTAAGTAGTACGCCATTAACAGCAAGCGATTTTGATTTCGGAGAAGATCAGTCAAACATGCAGATTATTAAGAATATTAAAAATTCTGATAGCGGTTATTACATGATTATAGCTGTACACAGTAGTGTAGAAAAAAGAGATGAATTCCTTACTAAGGCTGTTGCCGCCGGACGTTCAGATGTGAATTTCTTTTACAATATAACAACGAGTAAGTATTACATCTATTACGAAAAATTCGAAGGATTATCTGAGGCTCAAAAAGCATTGGAATCTAAAGGAACTAAGCCATACAACGGAAAAATGGCTATTGTAAAAGTGGAGAACTAAATTAATTTCTAATATACAGTAAGTGCTTTTTATAAGGGTAAAGAGCACTTACTCAAAATGTTTTAAAATGATAATTATTCTGTTTTGAGATGCCCCTCAGTAAACAGAAGCTATGGAAAACAGCAGATTAAATATGAAAAAACCTACTAACCTAAGAATTGTCTTCTTGGCTTTGTTCTTATTGCAAAGCATTATTGTGGTGTCCCAGAATCTTAAACCATTCACACCGCGATTTGATAGAAGATTAAAAGGAGATATGTTACTGATTGGTAACAATATCCTGAACAGGAGCACGAACAATAGGACTCCTAATGATGCTTTTAACATAAGTGGATATAATTCAGACTACGATATGCGATATATCGATGTCGATAATGATAACACCACTTTTAGTTCAAGTAGTGCTACACTTACTGTTCCTAAACCGGCTTGTTATAAAATTCTTTATGCAGGTTTGTATTGGGGTGCAATTCTGCAGCAGAATGATCGTTCAAACATCGAGAAGGTTAAACTTAAGTTACCAACGGGTGGTTACCATGATATTAATGGTCAGATCATTCATGATGCTAACAATGCACCAATTGGTGGAGATAATAATAAAGCTTATGCTTGTTATGCTGATATCACCGCTTTGGTCGCTGGGCAGACTGATGCGCAAGGGGTTTATACAGTTGCAAACGTTAGATCAAGTCAGGGATTAAATGGTGGTACTGGTTTATCTGCAGGTTGGTCTATTTATGTTGTTTATGAGGATCCAACTTTAACTGCAAAATATATTACTTCATTTGATGGATTCAGCGGAATTGGTGGAGCAACTACCTTAGATATTCCTGTTTCTGGTTTCAAAACGATTCCAACAGGTCCCGTTCGTGTTAAATTTGCTTTCGCCGCTTTAGAAGGTGATGAGCCAATTACTGGTGATTACTTGCAGATTAACGGAATTACAATTAATGCTACAAATGCGGCAGGTAATATTATCCGACCAAATAATAACTTCTTTAATAGTAGTGTAACATACGTAAATCCGGCTACGGATAAAACCGAAAATTTTCTAAATAGAAATCCCGCCAGTACAAATACCTTAGGGTATGATGCTGGTATTTTGAATATAAATAACCCCGGAACACTCTTAAAACCCGGAGGAATTGTCATTGATAATAATGCAACGTCAGCTAATATTAGGTTAGGTAGTACGCAGGACGTTTATTTCTATTATTTTAATGCTTTCGCGGTTGATATTATTGAACCGAATATTGTACTAACCAAAATTGTAAAAAATGCGGCTGGACAAGATATCGGAAATCAAGATGTAGTTTTAGGACAAGAATTAAATTACGAAATTGGATTTAAGAATACAGGTAATGATGATGCAAGAGGATTAACCATTCGTGATCAATTGCCAATTAATATTATATTCAATTACCCTGCTGATTTAAATCCTTTACCGGCAGGTGTTACTGTTCAGAGTTATAATCCTACTACAAGAAGTATTGTTTTTGCAGTAGATAATTCTTTAGTAAAAGCCAATACTTTAAGTGAAAAAATAATTAGTTTTAAAGTTAAGGTAGTTCCAGATTGTAATTCGTTAAGTGAAGCATGTTCTAATAGTATCGATAACTCTGCTTATGCAACTTACCGAGGAACATTAAATACAGATTTCCAAATTTCTGATGACCCTAGTGTCAATACAAACACAGGTTGTATATTAACTCCAAAAGCGACTAACTTCTTAGTAGGTGTAGATGGATGTAAGTATACAGCTAATGTTATTTTATGTAAGGAGAGTGTAGATCTGGTTGCTGCAAATGGATACACTAGCTACACTTGGTACAGTGATGAAGCACGTACAAGACAAATAGGAACTGGGCAAACGCTTAATGTGAGAAACCCTGGAACATATTATGTTTACAATTTAGCTGCTGCACCTTGTAGATCAATCTATCAGGCAATTACAGTAACTAGATTTGGTGCTACAAATACAAATCCTGTTATTCCTTATGCTCAGGCTCCATATAAAGGTGAAGTTTTAATTTGTCCTAATGACGGAAAACAATTACCTAATCTTTTCTTATGTGGTGCAAATGATGCAAGACTTATCGAAACTCATATTTCAGATGGTTCGACCATTGTATGGGAAAGATTAGTCGAAGGTAGCTGTCCTGCTCCAAGTAGTGCTAATTGTGCGAACGAAAGTGATTCATGCTCATGGACACAAGTTGGTACGGGCCCTAACTACAATGCAACTACTGCTGGACAATATCGTTTAACATTAAATTATGCAGGTGGTTGTTTCAGCCGTTTCTATTTTAATGTGTTTACGAATGTCTTAAATCCGACAGAAACGCATAAGGATCTTATTTGTGGTAAACCGGGTAGTATTACTATTGGAGGTGTTCCTGCAGGATATCAGTACAGCATAGATGGTACTAATTATCAGGCAAGTAATACTTTTAACGTAACTACCGCTGGATTTTATACTGTATACATCAAACAAACTGGTGTAACAGTTAATCCATGTATTTTTACTGTTCCAAATATTCAGATCAGACAAAGAAACTTTAGTGTTGTTACCGAAGTTACAGAACCATTGTGTTATGGAGAAAAAGGTAGAATTAGAGTTGCTGTCAATGATGCTAATCCACAATATTATTACAAACTTACCAATAACGGTAACGTATTATATAATATAGGACCAATTGCAGATTCTGAATATGTTTTTGACAATTTAAATACAAACCAAAACTATGTAATTGAGGTTTCTACAGACGATGGATGTAAAGACACTCAATATAAGTATATAGGACAGGTATGGAATGAGTACAAAGCAACGGCTGCTTTAGTGGAACCATTAACAGCTTGTAGCGATGGAAAAATTAGAATTACCGTAGAAGGCGGTAGTACTCCATATTCTTATTTTATCAATAGCGATACAGATTTCCAGACAAGTAATGAATATACCGTTACGGCTCCCGGAACTTATGAAATCAAAATCGTTGATAGAAATAACTGTACTATTACAAGAACTATAGTTGTTGCTAATAATGCAAAACCAACTTATACTATTACAAATACAAATAGTGTATGTTACAACGATAATTCTGAAATTAGAGTAAATGTTACTAATGCTAACGGATATAGTATGTCGTATAGTATTAATAATGGAGGAACATTTCAGACAAGTCCGGTATTCTCTAATTTACAACCGGGTACCTATAATGTAGTGGTTAGATACGGTATATCGTATACACCTCAGTACGGACAGCCAACAATGAAATATTGTTCTGATCCTGCCGTACAAAGAATTATTGCGGGACCAACCTCTGCTGTTACAGCATCTGGAGGTGTTGCTGAATTAGCAGGATGTACACTTTCTCAACAGGGAGGTAAATTAAGAATAAACAATGCTCAGGGAGGAACTACGCCTTACCAATATAGTTTTGATGGTGGGGTTACATGGCAAAATACTAATGAAAAAGATGTATTGCCAGGATCGTATAATTTAAAAATTAGAGATGCTGTTGGTTGTGAATATACAATTCCGTACACAGTAACTTTAGATCAAAAACCAGCTGAACCAACTATTAATGTTGAAGACCCTATATTTAATTGTAATGGTACTGCAACAAGTACAGTAACAATTACTAACGGAACTTCTGCTAATTATTCTTATGAATATTACTTAAATGGTGTTCCAAATACGCCAATTAGCAATAATGTATTTTTAAATGTTCCTTCTGGAACGCATACTGTTTCTGTTAAGTATAACGTAACTACGGTATCAACTTATAGTAACTTATTACAAGAAGACTTTGGTAGAGGAGGTTATACAACAACTCCTGGAATTAATCCTGCTTATTGTTTTGAAGACGAATCAACTCCTCACTATCCTGGATATCCTTGTGGTGCTTTTAATGATTATCAAATTAATGATGGTAAGTATGCAGTAGCTAGTTCAATAAAAACAGATTTCGGTGGTACATGGATTGTTGCAAAAGATCATACACTTCCACAACATCCTCTAGGAAGATTTTTATGTGTTAACGTAGGAGGTTCTGCAGGTATTGGAGGTATTTTATATAGTAAACCAATTAAAGACGTAATTGATAATCAATCTGTCATTATATCATTATGGGCTGAAAATCTTATGAGAGCTGTTAATTCAGGACATGATGATCCAAAATTAACAATTCAATTAGTTAACAATTTGAATAACGTTGGTGGTACAGAAGAAATCGTTGCTACTACAGATACTACTAATCCATGGGTTGTTCCTAAATCTGAAAAATGGGAATATAGAGAATTGACATTAAATCCAGGTAGTGGAAAAACGAATTTAAGTTTCGTAATCAGATCTTATAGTAATGAGTTTAATGGTAATGACGTACTTATAGATGATATTTGGGTTCGTCAGATTCCTAAATCATGTCTTGCTACAAAAGATTTCCCAGTTACTATTGGTACTGATAAAGCTTTTACAGCATCAATTACAGGATTTAAAGATCTTACTTGTTTTGGAGCTAATAATGGTGAAATTACAATTTCAGCAGAGAACTTCAAATTGCCTTACGGATTCGATTACTCATTAGATAATGGTGTTACTTGGGTTAATTCTAAAGTTTCTCCGGTAACAGCTACTGGATTAGCAAGCAGAAATTATAATATACAAGTACGTTATGATGCATCGGCTTCGCCATGTATTCAACCGTTGACTCATGAAGTAAAAGGTCCTTCTGCTTTAACAATTACTGCAACAGTTACGAAAGTGGCTACTTGTACTGAAGGAGCTACGATTACAGCTGTAGCTTCAGGCGGAACTCCTGCTTTTGAATATGAATTAAGAGCAGCAAATGGCGTTACTGTCATTAGAGCTTTCCAAAATACAGGTGTTTTTGCTAATGTTCCTTCGGGAGTTTACACTGTTGTAACACGTGATCAAAATGCTTGTTCATCTAGTGCTTCTGCACAGGTAACAGTTAATGCACCAGTATTATTGGCAGCATCTTTAGCAAATAGCTCAGATTTATGTTATGATACAAACAATCAGGCAACGTTAGTAGTAACGGCAAATGGTACAGCGCCATATACCTATAGTTTAAACGGAGCACCAGCTCAAAATTCAAATACATTTACGAATGTTGCACCAGGTACTTATAATATTGTAGTAACAGATGCTAATAATTGTACTGTTACAATATCTAATATTGTTATAGCACCGGCATTGCAGGGAAGTGCAACAATTTCTAAAACATTAGATTGTACAAGTGCATCACCAGATGCAACTATTACAGTTGACATTACAGGTGGTACAGCTCCTTTTACATATAAAGTTAAAAAAGGTGCAGGTACTTATGGAGCAAGTGTTAATGTAACAGGAACTTCATTTGTTTACAGTGCTACTACTGCAGATTCTTATGATTTTGAAATTACAGACAGTAGAGGTTGTGTTACAGTTGTAAATGCAGTTATTAACCCAATTGTAAATCCAACGGTAACAGCAACTAAAGTTGATGCAACATGTAACGGAGCAGCAACTGGTTCAGTTCAATTAACAGGTGCTGGCGGATCAGGAACGTATACTTATTTATTATACAATAGTACAGTAACACCAGTTCCAACAAACTTTATTGCACAATCAAATTATACAGGATTAGCTGCAGGAACCTATTCTTATCAGGTAAAAGACAGTAAAGGATGTACGTCTGCTGTTGGTTCTATTACATTAACACAGCCAACAACATTAACGGCTACAGCTACTGCAACAACTTTTACATGTGATGCTTCAAATGTAAAACAAGCTGCTACTGTTACGATCGCAGTTCCTACAACAGGAACAGCACCATACCAATATAGTTTTGATGGAGGTGTAACTTTTTCAAGTACACGTACTTTCACTGTTATTGATAATGGTACAAACCAAACAATATCTTACGTAGTTAGCGATGCTCAAGGTTGTAAAACAGGAGTACAAACTATCATTATAAACAGATTAAACCCTCCAACAGATATTACATTTACTGCAAATGCGGTTACATGTACAGCTACAACTACTTCAGTAACAGCTTTGGCAACTAATGGAGTTGGAACAATAACATATTCTATTACATCTCCGGCAGCTTCAGTTGCAACAAATACAACAGGAGTATTCGCAGGTTTAGCACCGGGAACTTATAACTTTAGAGCTACTGATGCTAACGGATGTTATTTTGATAAACCTTATACAATCAATGCTGTTAGTCCAATTTCTATTGTGGCTAATAAAGACAATGATGTATTGTGTAAAGGAGGTTCTACAGGAAAAGTTACTTTTACTGTTTCAGGACATGCTACAGTTGGTGCTTACACACAAACTTTAACAGCAGGTTCAGGTACATTAGTAAAATCAGGAGATATCTTAACATTATCAAATGTTCCTGCAGGTTCTTATACAGTTCAGGTTAGAGACAATGCTACAGGATGTACGAATTCTGTAACAGTTGTAGTTAACGAACCGGCAAATCCTTTAACATTTACTACAACAGCAACTAAGATCAATTGTAATAATGATCTTGCTGACATTACAATTACTCCTGCTGGAGGAACACCAAATTACACCTATGCTGTAGTAGTTTCAGGAGCAACAGCTCCAACAACTTATGCAAGTGGTAATGTGGTTTCTGTTGATACAAATTCTGGAGCAAATTTAGTTTGGGATGTTTACACTAAAGATGCAAATGGATGTATCACAACAAACCAAGTTACAATTCAGGTTAATGATTTACCAACAGTTACAGTAACAAACGGTAACCAATGTGGTGGAACAGGATCTACATTCGTATTAACAGCAACAGGTACAGGAACTGCACCATTAACATACAGTATTGATGGAACATCGTTCCAGACAAGTAATGTATTTAATGTACCGGCAGGAACTTATACTGTTACAGTAAAAGACGCAAACGGATGTACTGCTACAGCAACTACTCCTTTAGTAATATACCCACAATTAGTAGCTTTAGCTTCAGTAACAAAAGAATTAGATTGTACAACTACACCAAACGCAACTATTACTGTTGCAGTTTCAGGTGGTAGAGCACCATTTACTTACACCGTTGCTAAAGGTACAGGTGCTGCAAGTGCACCAAGCGCACCTTTCTCTAGTGCTTCATTTACTTATACCGTTACTTCTGGAAATGTAGATGATTATACTTTTGTAGTTACGGATGCAAACGGATGTATATCTACAACGACTACTACAGTAAATCCTATTGCAAACCCTACAGTTACAGCTACTCATGTTAACCCAACTTGTGATGGTGGAAACAATGGTTCTGTTGAATTAACAGGTGCTGGAGGTTCAGGAGGATATACATACAGCATAAATGGTACAACATATACTGCAAGTGCTGTATTTACAGGATTAGCAGCAGGTACTCATACTTTCTATGTAAAAGACAGTAAAGGTTGTGTAGGAACAGTTGATGTAATATTAGTAGCTCCAACACAATTAGCCGCTACAGTTACAACAGTTCCTTTTTCTTGTGATGCTGCAAACGGAAAAGTTGCAGGAACAGTTACAGTTAATGTAACTGCAGGTACAGGAACCACTCCTTATGAATATAGCTTTAACGGAGGAGGATTTGGTGCTTCTAATGTATTGACATTAAATGACAATGGAGCAGATCAGCCTTATACATACTCAGTTAGAGATGCACAAGGATGTACCATTTCAGGTTCAGGAACTTTATTGAGATTAAACCCTCCAACAGATATTACGTTTAATGCAAATGCAGTAACATGTACTGCTACAACTACTACAGTTACAGCATTAGCGGTTAACGGAGTTGGAACAATAACATATTCTATTACATCACCGGCGGCTTCAGTTGCAACAAACACAACAGGAGTATTCGCAGGTTTAGCACCGGGAACTTATAACTTTAGAGCTACTGATGCTAACGGATGTTATTTTGATAAACCATATACAATCAATGCGGTTACTCCAATTACTATTGTGGCTAACAAAGACAGTGATGTATTGTGTAAAGGAGGTGCTACAGGAAGAGCTACTTTTACTATTTCAGGACACGCTACAGTAGGTGCTTATACACATACTTTAACAGCAGGTACTGGAACATTAGTAAAAGCAGGTGATGTATTAACATTATCTAATGTTGTTGCAGGTACTTATACTGTAGAAGTTAGAGACAATGCAACAGGTTGTATTAATACAGCAACAGTTGTAATTGATGAACCGGCAAATCCATTAACATTTACAACAACAGCAACTAAGATCAATTGTAATAATGATCTTGCTGAAATTACAATAACGCCAGCTGGCGGAACACCAAATTACACCTATGCTGTAGTAGTTTCAGGAGCAACAGCTCCAACAACTTATGCAAGTGGTAATGTGGTTTCAGTTGATACAAATTCAGGAGCAAATTTAGTTTGGGATGTTTACACTAAAGATGCAAATGGATGTATCACAACAAATCAAGTTACAATTCAGGTTAATGATTTACCAACAGTTACAGTAACAAACGGTAACCAATGTAGTGGAACAGGATCTACGTTTGTATTAACAGCAACAGGTACAGGAACTGCACCATTAACATACAGTATTGATGGAACATCGTTCCAGACAAGTAATGTATTTAACGTGCCGGCAGGAACTTACACTGTTACAGTAAAAGATGCTTTCGGATGTACAGCTACAGCAACTACTCCGTTAGTAATATACCCACAATTAGTGGCTTTAGCTTCAGTAACAAAAGAGTTAGATTGTACAATTACACCAAACGCAACTATTACTGTTGCAGTTTCAGGAGGTAGAGCACCATTTACTTACACCGTTGCTAAAGGTACAGGTGCTGCAAGTACACCAAGTGCACCTTTCTCTAGTGCTTCATTTACTTACACCGTTACTGCTGGAAATGTAGATGATTATACTTTTGTAGTTACGGATGCAAACGGATGTTCATCTACAACTATTACTACAGTAAACCCTATTACGAACCCAACTGTTACAGAAATTCATGTAGATCCATCATGTAATGGAGGAAATAATGGTTCTGTTGAATTAACAGGTGCCGGAGGTTCAGGAGGATACACATACAGTATTGATGGTACAACTTATACTGCAAGTGCTGTATTTACAGGATTAGCAGCAGGTACTTATACTTTCTATGTAAAAGACAGTAAAGGTTGTATAGGAACAATTGATGTGCCATTGGTTGCTCCAACGCAATTAGTAGCAACAGTTACAGAAGTTCCTTTTGCTTGTAATACAGCAAATGGTAAAGTTGCAGGAACTGTTACAGTGAATGTAACTGCCGGTACAGGAACAACTCCTTACACATATAGTTTTAACGGAGGTGGATTTGGTGCTTCTAATGTATTGACATTAAATGACAATGGAGCAGATCAGCCTTATACATACTCAGTTAGAGATGCGCAAGGATGTATCATTTCAGGTTCAGGAACTTTATTGAGATTGAACCCTCCAACAGATTTAACTTTTGCAGCAAATGCAGTTACTTGTACAGCTACAACAACAACAGTTACAGTAACAGCTGTAAATGGAGTAGGTACTTTACAATACGAAACAATTGCTCCATCACCGGTTATTATACCTAAACAAACATCTAATGCCTTTGCAAATCTTGCTCCGGGTACTTATATGTTTAAGGTTACAGATGCAAACGGATGTTTCTACACAGAAGCACACACGATAAACCCTGTTACTCCAATTACACTAGTAGGAGCTAAAATAAGCGATGCTTTGTGTAATGCAGGAAGTACAGGTTCAGCAAGATTTACGGTTGGCGGATACGCAACTACATATAGCTATACTGTAAATGGCGGAACAGCTGTTACAGGACAAACGGCTTCAGTATTTAATTTAGTAAATTTAGCTGCTGGAAATTACACTGTTATCGTTACAGATGAGGGAACAGGTTGTACAGAAACGGCTTCAGTTCTAATAAATGAACCAGCTGTTTTAGCAGCAACATACACTGCAATAAACGGAAACTGTTCTATTGCTACTTCTAGTGTAACAGTAAATGTTACAGGTGGTACACCAGTTTACAGATATTCATTTGTACAAAATAATGCTCTGGTAGGAACTTATACAAATTCAAATACAGCTAATTTAGATCCTACAGTTAATACAGAGTGGGATGTACACATCATTGATGCTAGTGGTTGTACTTTTAAATTAGATATTACGATTGCTAATGATGTAGTACCTACGGTTACTGCTTCAGCTACAGGTCAGTGTTTTGGTGTAGGAAGCTACACAATTACAGCAACGCCAGGTACTGGTGTAGTAGCACCTATTACATACAGTATCAATAACGGTGCATCATATCAAACAGGTAACACCTTTGTAATTACTACTCCGGGAAGTTATACTGTTAGAATTAAAGATGGTAACGGATGTACAGCAGACAGTAATGTAATTATTGTAAATAATGCATTATCATTATCTGCAGTTTTAGACAAAGATATTACTTGTAGTGCTCCTACAGCAGCTCAAATTACGTTGACTACAACAGGCGGAAACGGACCGTTTACTTACACAAGTACTCCTGCTACAGGAACTTTTGCAGGGAATGTTTTCACAACTTCTACACCGGATTCTTATATCTTTACGGTAGTAGACGCGAATGGTTGTACAGTTTCGACTACTACACCTATCGTAGTTTCACCTACAGTTACTCCGGTGATAACAAATGTTTCTTCTACTGATATACAATGTTTTGGAGATAGTAACGGTACTATTACCATTACGATTGATAATACTCAGGGAGTTGCTCCATTTGTATATAATATTTTCAATAACACTACAGGTGTTGATTATAAAACACAAACTTCAGGCTTGCCTGCAGGTGATTATACAGTAACGGTTACGGATTCAAAAGGATGTTTTACTACTGCTGATATTGAGGTTAAACAACCTTCACAAATTGTTGTAGCGCATCACGCGGTGCCAATTACATGTACTTCAGGTGGAATTTCTAAAGGTTCTGTTATTGTTGACAGTGTAACCGGAGGAGTTGGTCCTTATAACTATTTCGTTACAGGAGTTAACGGATATGATGCATCAGAATTAAACAATTTAGGAACTACTTCAGTAAGTTTTAACGTAGTTGATTTTGGATTGTATCAAATTAATGTGGTTGATGCTAATGGATGTTCTGTTTTAATTAAAAATGTTTTAGTAGCTTCTCCACCAGAAGATTTAGATATTACAGTAACGCCACCTCCGGCAGATTGTTCTGCGCCAGGTAGTGCAGTTGTGGCTATTGGTGCTGCATCTACAGGTATTACTGGTCCTGGTCCTTTCCATTTCGCTATTTACACAGGGCCTGGAATGGTATATACAGCTCCAACAGCTTTACCTTGGTATGACGAAGATGGAAATGGAAGTAAAAAAACAACAATCCCTAACTTAATACCGGGTGTTACATATACATTTATTGTTCATGATGCAGGTACAGGATGTTACTATTTTGAATCAGCTCAATTACCAATTCCAACAAACTCTACATTAACAACAAATGCACTTATTGCAGATAATGTTACTTGTAAAGGAAGTGCTGATGGAAATGTAACATTTACAATTGCAAGTACATACGGAACACCAACACCGGTTAGTTACGAGATATTTAACTCACAAAGTGTAATATCAACTGGAATTACCGGAACGGGAACAGTTCCTGCAAACGGAATATTGACGGTTTCTGATTTAGGACCATTACCATTTGGTAACTATTTTGTATTGGTTAGAGAAACAGCAGGTGCTACCAACGCAGGTTGTAGCGTTTCAACTGTACCATTTAACATTACAGAGTCTTCAATTGATTTCTCAGTTACAGCTTCAGTTTCTAAAAATGCAAATTGTGCTGCAAATTCAGGTGTCATAACAGCTATTGGTCATGACGGTACTGCTCCGTATACTTATCAATTATTGTTAGCTACTGATGCTGCACCAACAGCTACTACTGCTGGTTGGGCAAGTGCTAATACATTTAATAGAAATGCCGGAAATTATACAGTTTATGCAAAAGATGCTTATGGATGTATAAGAGAAGTAGACATTACTTTAGACAGAGATGCAGATCCAACGATTACTGCTCCTGCTACTATTTGTTATACTGGAAGTGCGTTTACAATCGCTATCTTAGGAACAGTTGATCCTGCAGTTGGCGGAGCTACTTATAGCGTAAACGGAAGTGCTTTCCAAACAAGTCCAAACTTTACATATAATGCTTCTGGAATTTATAATTTAACTATTAAGGATAACAATGGTTGTACAGCAACTGTTGCTTATGAAGTTAAACCTCAATTATTCTTAAGCGCTGCACTTACAAAAGAATTAGATTGTACTGCTACAGGAAATGCAGAAATTACATTGACTGCTACAGGAGGATATGATACAGCTTATACTTATGAGTATTCTACTGATAACGGAGCTACTTACACTGCTATGGCTTCAAATGTACTTTCAACAAGTGCTATCGGAAATTATACTTTTAGAGTAAGTGATGCTAAGTTGCCGGCAGCTTGTCAGGCTACTACAACTTTAAGATTAGATCCTGTTCCGCCAGCAGTATTTACAACAGTTCAAACTCATGTTAGCTGTTTTGGTGGTAACGACGGAACGATTACTGTAAACGTTTCTTCAGGAGTTGGTCCATATCAATATCAATTAGGATCTGGTATATTCCAGACTTCTAATGTATTTGCAGGATTAACAGCTGGTACAACTTATGTTGTTACAGTAAGAGATGCTAAATCTTGTCTTTACCCAAGTGGCTCAATTACTATTACACAGCCAAGTGCTTTAACAGCTACATCTGTAGTTACAACAGCATTAACTTGTACAACTGGTAATGCAGCAACTAAAGCTGTAGTTACCGTAACTGCTGCTCAGGGAACTGCGCCTTATTTATATAGTTTTGATAATGGAGCTACTTATAGCGCTACTAACACATACGAATCATATGTTGGTACTACGTTTAATGTTTTAGTAAAAGATGCTAAAGGATGTACCTTTACTTTAACAAATGGAGTTGATATTCCAGCGTTAAACCCACCAACAATTACAAATATCAGTGGAACACCAATTTATTGTGCTCCAACTGCAAACACAACTAGTACTGTTACCATAACAACAACTAATGGTGTTGCTGCTCTTAGCTATGCAATTCTTGCACCTTCTAGCGCAACATCAAATGTTACAGGTGCTTCAAACGGAATCTTTACAGGTTTAGCGGTTGGTACTTACTTATTTGAAGTGACAGATGCTAACGGTTGTAAAGATCAAAAATCATACACTATTGATCCGGTAACGAATATTACAGTTGCAGGTCAGTTAGTAAGTAACGTAATTTGTAACGGAGGTACAACTGGTGCTGTACGATTTACAGCAGCTAATTATGCTGGAACTTATACAGCTACTTTAACTCCTGCTTCAGGTACAGTAACACAAACAGGTGACACAGTTAGTGTTACAGGTTTAGTTCCTGGAACATATACAATAGCAATTACAGATGATATTACAGGATGTACAGCAACTACTTCAGTAGACGTTACACAACCAACACCTGTTGTTTTAAGTCTGATTTCTAATAAAAATGCTTATTGCAACTTTGGTGCACAAGTGACAGTAATGGCTACTGGCGGAACACCAGGTTATACTTATGCTTGGGGTGTAGACGGATTTACACCTGTAGCGGGTGATTATGATACTTCTAATACTGCAGTTTTAGATCCTACAGTTGATACAGACTGGGATTTCTATGCAATGGATGCTAATGGTTGTGTTACTAAATTAGATGTAACAATTGCTACAGATGCGCCACCATCTATTAATCCGCCTGCAACTCCATATTGTTATACTGGAGGTCCTGTAGCAATAAGAATTACAGGTACTTATGTTGGTACACCAATGTTTAGTATTGGAAACGGATACCAATCTAGCCCTGATTTCGTATTGAATGCGCCAGGAAGCTACACATTCTATATCAAAGATGGTAATGGATGTATTGTTTCAGCGCCATACATTTTACGTCAGGAATTATTATTAAAAGCGACACTAACACAAGATTATACTTGTGCAGGTGATGCAAGCATAACATTATTAGCAACTCAGGGAACTTTAACTTACAGTAATTTTGAAGTTAGTTTTAACGGAGGAGCGTATGCTGCAATTACAACACCACTACCTTATACTACAAATGTTCCTGGAACGTACACGTTCAGAGTAACAGATAGTCAAGGATGTCAGGCAACTTCTGTTTCGGTAGAAGTTACACCAACTACAACGCCAACAGCAACATTTACTACAAATGATGTTAGTTGTACAGGAGGTTCTGATGGAAGTATTGTATTTACAGCTTCTAATGGTGTAGCACCATACAGATACAGTATTGATAACGGGGTAACATTTGTTTCTTCTAATATCTTTATAGGTTTAGCGGCGGGTACTTACGATGTAGTAATACAAGATGCTAAGCAATGTGTATCTTTAAGCTTCCCAGTTACTATTGGACAGCCTTCAGCTTTAGCTGCTACAGCTGTGTTAACTCAAGCTTTAACTTGTGGAACAGGAAATACTCCTCAACCTGCTACAGTTACAATCAACGTAACTGCAGGAACAGGAACGGCTCCATACCAATATAGTTTTAACGGAGGTACAACTTATGGACCAGGAAATACATACACAACAACTACTTCAGGTACTGTTACAGCGTATGTTAAGGATGCTAATAATTGTGTGATTGCTACTCCGGTAGATGTAGTGATCCCAGCATTAAACCCGCCAACAATTACAAATATCAGTGGAACACCAATTTATTGTGCTCCTATTGCTAACACAACTAGTACTGTTACAATAACAACTACTAATGGTGTTGGAAGTTTAAATTATGTGATTCTTTCACCAGCAAGTGCGACATCAAATGTTACAGGAGCTACAAACGGAATCTTTACAGGTCTAGCAGTAGGTAACTACTTATTTGAAGTAACAGATGCTAACGGTTGTAAAGATCAGGAATCATACATTGTTGATCCGGTAACGAATATTACAGTTGCAGGTCAGTTAGTAAGTAACGTAGTTTGTAACGGTGAAACAAATGGTGCTGTAAGATTTACAGTAGCTAATTACACTGGAACTTATACGGCTACTGTAACTCCTGCTTCAGGTACAGTAACACAAACAGGTGACACAGTTAATGTTACAGGTTTAGTTCCTGGAACATATACAATAGCAATTACAGATGATATTACAGGATGTACTGCTACTACTTCAGTAGACGTTACGCAGCCAACACTTCTTGTTTTAAGTCTTGTTTCTAATAAAAACGCTAATTGCAACTTCGGTGCACAAGTAACGGTAAAAGCTAATGGCGGAACACCGGGTTACAAATACGCTTGGGGTGTTGACGGATTTACGCCAGTAGCTGGTGATTACGATACTGTTGAAAGCGCAGTTCTTAATCCGGCTACGACAGACTGGGATTTCTATGCAATGGATGCTAATGGTTGTGTAACTAAATTAGATGTAACAATTGCTTCTGATTTGCCACCATCTATTAATCCACCAGCACTTCCGTATTGTTATGTTGGAGGTCCGGTTGCGATAACCATTACAGGTACTTATGTTGGTACACCAATGTTTAGTATTGGAAACGGATACCAATCTAGCCCTGATTTTGTATTGAATGCGCCAGGAAACTATACATTCTACATTAAAGATGGTAACGGATGTATTGTTTCTGCACCATATACTTTACGTCAGGAATTATTATTAAAAGCGACACTAACACAAGATTATACTTGTGCAGGTGATGCAAGCATAACATTATTAGCAACTCAGGGAACTTTAACTTACAGCACTTTTGAGGTAAGTTTTAACGGAGGAACTTATAGTACAATTACAACACCACTACCTTACACTACAAATGTTCCTGGAACATACACGTTCAGAGTAACAGATAGTCAAGGATGTCAGGCAACTTCTGTTTCGGTAGAAGTTACACCAACAACAACGCCTAGTGCAACATACGAAACAAGTGATGTAACTTGTACAGGAGGTTCAGATGGAAGTATTGTATTTACACCTGCTAATGGTGTAGCGCCATACAGATACAGTATTGATAACGGAGTAACATTTGTTTCTTCTAATATCTTTACAGATTTAGCTGCAGGTACTTACAATGTAGTAATACAAGATGCTAAGCAATGTGTATCTGTAAGCTTCCCGGTTACGATTGCAGAACCTACAGCTTTAGCGGCTACAGCGGTACTAACTCAAGGTTTAACTTGTGGAACTGGAAATGCTGCACAACCTGCAATTGTTACAATTAATGTAACTGCAGGAACAGGAACAGCTCCATATCAATATAGTTTTAACGGAGGTACTACTTACGGTCCAACAAATACATACACAACAACTACTTCAGGTACTGTTACAGCGTATGTTAAGGATGCTAATAATTGCGTAATTGCTGCTCCGGTAGATGTAGTTATCCCGGCTTTAAACCCACCAACAATTACAAATGTTGATGGAACGCCAATTTATTGTGCTCCGTCTACTAGTACAACTAGTACAGTAACGGTTACAACAACTAACGGTGTTGGAGGATTAAGCTTTGTAATTACTTCTCCTGCAAGTGCTATTACAAATACTTCAGGAGCAACAACAGGAGTGTTTACTTTATTACCGGCAGGTACTTATAACTTTAAAGTTACAGATACCAACGGTTGTACAGATGAAGCGACATACACTGTAAAAGCTTTAGTAAATATTACAAACGTAGGTCAGTTAATTAATGACGTAGTTTGTAACGGAGAATCTAATGGTTCAGTGAAATTTGATATTGATAATTTCGATGGAACTTATACAGCTGTATTAACAGCAGGTCCAACAACAGGAACTTTAACTCAGACAGGAAAAGTAGTTACATTAACGAACTTACCGGTAGGGACATATACAGTTCAGGTAACAGATGACATTACAGGTTGTACTGCTAGTGCTTCAGTTATCGTTGGTCAGCCAGCTCCATTATCATTAACACAAACAAGCGATGATAATGCAAATTGTAATAAAGGTTATGAGGTTACTGTAAGTGCTACAGGAGGAACACCAAATTACCAGTATGCATTTGTAGTAGCGCCTGCAACTCCAACAGCAGCAGATTACACAAACAGCCCTAATGCTGTTTTAGATCCTGCTTCAGGAACAAACTGGAGAGCTTATGTTAAAGATGCTAATAATTGTGAAACGTTTATTCCAATCACAATAGTAGTTGACCCATTACCAAATAATATTACAGTAACATTGGCAAGTCAATGTCCTAATACTACGACACATGACTATACATTTACAGTTAATGTTGGTGGAGGAATAGGTCCTTTCCAATACAGTATTGGAAACGGATTCCAAACAAGCAACAGCTTTACGGTAACTGCTTCTGGAACTTATGAAGTAACAGTTAAAGATGCTAACGAATGTGAAGTTACAGTACCGGCTGCGGTGACTATTTTACCAGCATTGCAGTTAAATTATGATATTGTTGCATTACCTAATTGTAGTATTACAAATAGCGGAGAAATAAGCGCAACAGCAACAGGTGGTTCAGGAAATTACAGATACACGCTTAATGGAGGTGTTCCTGTAAATGTTACTCCAGCAACGTTTACTAATGTTACTGCGGGTACGCATATCCTAAGAGTAAGAGATATGGTTACTAATTGTATCTTTGAAGTTACGATAGAAGTTTCTCTACCTACTGAAATTACAGGATTAACATTAGCGAAAACAGATGTTACATGTAACGGTGGAAACAATGGTACAATTACAGCAAGTTTGGAGCCAAGTGCTCCAGGCAAAAATGATAATCCGGTTTATCTATATAGATTAACAGGTACAAATGCTCAGAATGTTCCGATTAGTAGACCAGATCAGACTAGTCCTCTTTTTGAAAATGTTGAGGCAGGAGATTATACTATAACTGTTACTTCAGGTAGAGGTTGTGTTGACTCAGAAGATGTGAGAATTGATGAGCCAGCTGTAATTTTAGTTCCACTTCCAGTGATCGCACAATACGGTTGTACGACAGGAAATGTTTCGAACTATGCAACAGTAACTGCTGCAGGTGTAACAGGTGGTACTCTTGCTTATACTTATATTTTCTTCAGAGATGGAGTTGAAGTTCAGAGAGGTACTGAAAACGTTTACACAGAGTCTGACTTCTTAGGAGGTAATTATTCTGTAAGCATTATAGACAGTCACAATTGTACAGGTGCTTCAGTAGGAACAATAAGAGTGAATCCATTTATTAAGTTAGATGACATTCTTACTACTAATGTAGCTATAACATGTATTTCTAACGAAGATGTAACTGTAACAGTTGCAACAACAGGAGGAACTCCAGTATTGTTGAACTACAGAATTACAGGAACAGATAATGCTTATAACCAAGCGAATACCAATGGTAATTTCACAGGTTTAGGTATAGGAAGTTACTTAATTAGAGTTACAAACCCGGCAACAGGTTGTTTCTTAGAAGAAGCATATTATGTAAATAATCCAAATACGTTTGAGATTGTGGCTAAGCCAATTGTTACAGAAATTTGTTTCGGTACAAATGACGGAAGTGTTGAGTTAACTTTTGTTGATAATCAACCAGTTCCTTCAGATGATGCAGGTCGTTTCGAATACACTATTACAGGTGGTGCATTACCGATCACAGGAACAACAACAGATGCAGGACCATTATTAATTGAGAACCTTGCAGCCGGTACGTATACTGTTACTGCTAAGTTAGTAGATAGCCCAGAGTGTACTGTTTCAACTGTGTTTACAATTGCGCAGCCTTCTGTAGCTTTAGATGTCATAGTAATTTCAAGTCCAATAACTTGTTTGTCAACAAATTATGACAATGGTGAAATCTCTGCTAGTGCAGTAGGTGGATGGGATAATGATTATGAATACCAATTGATGAAAGATGGTGTTTTATTTATTGATTACAGAGCAGACGGTAATTTTACAGGTTTAGGTGTTGGAAATTATACCATAAACGCAAAAGACAGTAAAGGATGTCCTGCTTCGAAAACGGTTAACTTGGTAATTCCGGATCCAATCGTGATCAATGCTGCAGCAAATGCAACAATGTTATCTTGTTTTGGTGGAAGAGACGGTGTAATAACTGTAAATGGAGTAACTGGAGGTCAAGGAAGTAATTATTCATATACATTAAATTACTTATCAGCAAACCCAATTATAAGTTCAGGTCCGCAAACTAGTCCGGTATTCAATAGATTACCTGCAGGAACATACAGTATTTCGGTTACTGACGGATACAACTGTGCTGCAACATCTACGGATATTACAATAACAGAACCAGCAGAAATAATTGTTGATTTAACATTAGCATCAACACAAACATGTTTAACAGAAACTGTTCTTACATTAGGTGCTGTGGGCGGAACTGCTCCATACACTTATAGTGCAGATGGTATTACATACAGTATTGTTACATTTACTACATCGACCAGTTTCCCTGTTCCGGTTGGTAAATACCAATACTATGTGAAAGACGCTAACGGTTGTGTGGCTGTTATTTCAAATGAAATTAAAATAGACGCTTTAGAGCCACTAGGATTAGATTTAGACGTTACTAATGCGGTTGTGAAATGTGCTGGTGAGGCAACTGGAGTTATTGTTGCAAATGCAACAGGTGCTTTAGGAAACTATCAGTATACTTTAGAAACTTCAGGTGGTGTTGTAGTTCTTGGACCTCAGGCAGATCCTAGATTCGAAGGTCTTGTTGCAGGAAATTATAATGTACGTGTTGTAAGCGGAGATTGTAACGCTGTAGTGAAACCAGTTGAAATCAAAGAACCAGCTGTAGGTTTAGGTACAACTAATGTGGTAATAGATGCTACTTGTTTTGGTGAAAACAATGGTAAGATTGTAATGAGTTACTCAGGCGGAACAGGCCTTGTTAAATTTGCTATCTCGCCAGACTTGAACCAGTTTGATACTAAAAACACATTCGAAGGATTAAGTGCAGGTACTTATACAGTAGTTACACAAGATGAGAATGGTTGTTATATTGTTGATGAAATCGAAGTTAAGCAACCAAACCCGCTAATTGCTATAGAAGTTGCAGGATCAATGGTTCCGGAACTTTGTAAAGACGATAAGAATGGAGCATTTAGTATTGAGGTTACAGGTGGTACAGGTCCTTACAGCATAAGTTTAGATGCAGAAAGAGGTCCGTTTACACTAGGAGCTGTTGGTCAGACTAAATTTGATTTTACAGGTCTTTCAGGTGGAACTCACATTGTTTACATTAGAGATGCTGCAGGTTGTAGCGCTGAGTTAAGAGAAGAAATGCCTTTACCGGTTGTTCTTAACCCTAAAGTTGCAATAACGTATGACTGTGTTAACAATGCACAATCTAATAGAGTAGTAGTTACAGTTGATGAAACTAATTCAACATTAAGTCTTATCAGATACGAATTGGATGGAAATTCAATTTCAAATTCTGGAGGAAATGTTTTCTTCGATGTACCTGCTGGAACGCATACAATTGCAGCAATTCATGAAAATGGTTGTTACCAATTTACAGAGGAATTTGTAATTAAACCATACGAACCATTAACTTTAATGGCTAGTCCGGAACAAAAAGAAATGAACATAATTTCAGTTGTTGCAGGTGGTGGTGCTCCAGAGTACCTATACAGTTTCAACGGAGAGCCATTCACATCTTCTAACAAATACAAAATCTACAAATCAGGTGATTATGTAGTAATCGTTAGAGATCAAAATGGTTGTGAGGTTACGATTACTGTTCCTGGAGTTTATGTTGATGTTTGTATTGATAATCACTTTACACCAAATGGAGATGGAATTAACGATTACTGGGGGCCTGGTTGTACTAATATTTACAACAACCTTAAGTTCTTAATTTTCGACAGATACGGTCGTGCAGTTGCGAAGTATACATATGGACAAAAATGGGATGGTAAATACAATGGTGAAGAATTACCATCAGGTGATTACTGGTATGTTCTTAAACTGAATGATGAAAAAGATAACAGAGAGTTTGTTGGACATTTCACTTTATACAGATAACAATTGATTGCCCCAATGTTATCTAAAAAAATTAATACAATGAAAAAGTTTATTTTATCCTTAGTACTCATGGCTGTAACAACAAGTTACAGCCAAGAGTTAAACCTACCGGTGTTTACTCAGTATTTGGCTGATAACCCTTTTATTATTTCACCTGCTTTTGCGGGTATTGGCGACAACCTTAGAGTGCGAGCCAATGGATTGACACAGTGGGTGGGTATCAAAGATGCTCCTCAAAATCAATCTGTATATGCAGATTTCCGTCTTCTGGATCGTTCCGGAGTTGGTATCTCGGTATACAATGATAAAAACGGTTATACAAGGCAAACAGGTGCTAAGGTATCCTTTGCGCATCACTTGATTCTGGATTATTATTCTAAACAGTATTTATCTTTCGGTTTGTCATACAACTTCAATAGTTTTCGTATCGACATTGACGAATTCAATACAACACCAAATGCACCAATTTTAGATCCTTCTATTACAGATAATCGTTATACATCAAATAACAACTTTGATATTAGTGCTTTATACCGTAATAAAAATTTCTATGCGAGTTTTAATGCCAACAACGTTTTAAAGAAAAATGTAGATAAATACAGAGGAGTAGAGCCTAATTTGCTTTCTAATTATCAGGTGTATACAGGATATATAATCACAGATGGTGAAAACAGACGTATCGAATATGAACCATCTGTTTATTACCAATATTTTGCAAGTGATAAACGTTCTACTACCGATTTCAACTTCAAGTACAGACGTTACAATCGTTATGAAGATTATTATTGGGTAGGGGTTTCGTATCGTTTTCTTAATGACCAGTTTCCAAAACCTTTATCAGTTGGACCAATGGCCGGTTTCATGAAATCTAAATTCTATTTTGGATATTCTTACCAGGTAATGTTTAACCAATTGGGTTCTTATAATACAGGTACACACGTGGTTACTATTGGTGTAGATTTCTTAGGAGCTATTAGTAACTGTCCTTGTACACAAAGTCCTGTTCACGACTAAATAAAACAGGATCATCTAAATTTTAAAGTTTATTGTGATCTGCAAGTATTGTTTTCTACTTAAAAAAGTAGAACAGTATAAGCAGATTATAATAAACTTTATTTTTTTTTAACAACATAGCGAAATAGTTTACCATTTTGTAATTAATTGAGATTTTTTCAT
Organism: Flavobacterium hercynium; assembly: GCF_002217285.1. Classification (GTDB taxonomy): domain Bacteria; phylum Bacteroidota; class Bacteroidia; order Flavobacteriales; family Flavobacteriaceae; genus Flavobacterium; species Flavobacterium hercynium. Next base: position 44,436 of record NZ_MUGW01000008.1, read on the forward strand.
AAATTATATCGTTTTCGTTGTTATAAATAGGTTATTTTTAGATTTTTCGAATTTAATACTAATCTAAAAGTTCTATATTTGTTATTCTTACCAAAAAATAAAAAAAATACATATCAGATGAAAACTTTAAACGATTTCGATTTTAAAAATAAAAAAGCTATTATCCGTGTTGACTTTAATGTCCCATTGGATGAAAATTTCAATGTAACTGATGCTACTCGTATAGAAGCTGCAAAACCAACAATTGATGCTATCTTGGCACAGGGCGGAAGTGTAATTCTAATGTCACATTTAGGAAGACCAAAAGGAGCAGAAGAAAAATATTCACTTAAACATATTTTAAAAACAGCTTCAGATATCTTAGGAGTTTCTGTTAAGTTCGCTGAAAACTGTGTTGGAGAACCTGCACAAACAGCTGCTAAAGATTTGAAACCAGGAGAAGTTTTATTACTTGAAAATTTACGTTTTCATGCTGAAGAAGAAGCTGGAGATGTTGCTTTTGCAAAAGAATTAGCTTCACTTGGAGATATTTACGTAAATGACGCATTTGGAACGGCGCATAGAGCACATGCTTCAACAACAATCATTGCACAATTCTTTCCAACTGAAAAAACTTTTGGAACATTGTTGGCTAAAGAAATTGAGAGTTTAAACAAAGTATTAAAAAATAGCGAAAAACCAGTTACAGCAGTTCTTGGAGGATCTAAAGTTTCTTCAAAAATTACGGTTATCGAAAATATTCTTGATAAAGTAGATCACATGATCATTGGTGGTGGAATGACTTTTACATTCATCAAAGCACAAGGTGGTAAAATTGGAGAATCTATTTGTGAAGACGATAAACAAGAGTTAGCACTTGAAATTTTAAGATTAGCTAAAGAAAAAGGAGTTCAGGTTCATATTCCGGTTGATGTTATAGCTGCTGATGATTTTTCTAATACAGCAAATACTAAAGTGGTAGACGTAACTGAAATTCCTGATGGATGGCAAGGTCTTGATGCAGGTCCTAAATCTTTAGAGAACTTCAAAAAAGTAATTTTAGAATCAAAAACAATCCTTTGGAATGGTCCTTTAGGTGTTTTTGAAATGGAATCTTTCGCAAAAGGAACAATCGCACTTGGTGACTATATTGCAGAAGCAACTGAAAAAGGAGCTTTCTCATTAGTTGGAGGTGGTGATTCTGTTGCTGCTGTAAAACAATTCGGATTCGAAGATAAAATGAGTTATGTTTCAACTGGAGGAGGTGCCATGCTTGAAATGTTAGAAGGAAAAGTATTACCTGGTATTGCTGCCATTTTGGACTAAATTGCAGTTTTAACTTTTTTTTGGATATTATTTATCCATAAACCATTTAAGTTTGCAACTCTGTAACTTTATAATTGCACTAATTATTGCCCTGAGTATTAGCCTATTAATAAATGTTCTATGATTGGAAAAAAAATTTCATTAGCCTTTTCGGTACTATTGTCGGTCAGCGCTTTTTCACAAGATGTGCTTAAAGCAGATTTACAAATCAGACCCGATGTTAAGATTTCGTATTTAGATTCAGTTAAAAATTCTTTTGTAAAAGATGACAATGCTGCCCGCGTAGATAGTCTCTGGATGCAGGAATTAACAAGTTTAGATATCTACGACGATTTAACAAAAGACATTCAAACCATCAATACAGATTTAACTGTAGATGAAGAATTACCAACAGATTTGCTAAAACAGCGTCTATTGGCAATGAACCAGAAATCGCCTTTTGAAATAGAGTACAATCAAGGCTTAGAGAATATCATAAAATCGTTTCTTAAGAATCGAAAAAAATCGTTCTCTCGCTTAATGTCATTATCAGAATATTATTTTCCCATTTTTGAAGAAGCTTTTGCAAGACAAAATGTTCCTTTAGAAATTAAATATTTAGCCGTTGTAGAATCTGCTTTAAATCCTAAAGCAGTTTCTAGAATGGGAGCCACAGGAATTTGGCAATTCATGTACGGTACAGGAAAACAATACGCGCTTAAGATCGATTCTTATATCGACGAGCGTAGTGATCCGCTTAAATCTACACTTGCGTGCTCAGAGTATATGAGTAAAATGTATTCGATTTTCGGAAACTGGGAGTTAGTTTTAGCATCTTATAATTCAGGACCAGGAAATGTGACCAAAGCGATTCGTCGCTCTGGCGGAAAAACAAAATACTGGGACATTCGTAACCATCTTCCAAAAGAAACACAAGGTTATGTTCCTGCTTTTCTTGCAACGATGTATCTTTTTGAATACCACAAAGAACACGGAATTACTCCGACAAGAGCAGTCGTTAAACATTTTGAAACAGATACTGTTCAGATTAAAAATCAAATGTCGTTTAAACAAATTGCTGATTTGTTAGACATGCCTCAAGCACAGATTCAACTTTTAAATCCTTCTTATAAATTAAACGTTGTACCGTTTTACGAAAGTGAAGCGCATTATTTACGTTTGCCAAAAGACAAGATTGCTACCTTCATTTCAAACGAAGAGCAAATTTATGCTTATGCAAACTACGATTCACAGCACAAAGGCTTGCCGAGACAATTAGCATTAAAAGTTGCTCCAAAAAACAGAGAAAAGCTTGAAAGTACAATCAGTACAAGTACTCAGTTTTATAAAATCAAAAAAGGAGACAATTTAGGAGCCATCGCTGATAAGTATAATGTTTCAGTTTTAGATTTGAAGAAATGGAATAATCTTAAAACTAATGCAATTGCTTTAGGCAAAACTTTAAAAATCAAATCTAAGAATGAGGTTGTACTAAAAGCTCCAAAAGAGATAAAAGCAGTACCGGTAATTGATAAAAAAGAGGAAGCAATTGCTGCCGCTGATGATAAAGAAGAACCAGGTACAATTAACGTAGAGTATGTAGTGGCATCTGGAGATAATTTAGGAAGCATTGCTAAAAAGTTCAATACTTCTATTGCAGAGTTAAAAGAGTTAAACAACTTATCTTCCAATACGATAGGTATGGGAAAAACACTTATAGTTTCTAAAAGTGTTCCTGTTGTAGAAGAACCTCACAAAGAATTAAATACAGCTATAGCATCAAACTCAATTGATAACTTTAAAAAGAAACAACCTTCTGCTAAAGAAGACATTGAATATTATGTAAAAAAAGGAGATTCATTATACAGCATTTCAAAAAAATATCCTGGAGTAACGATTTCAGATATTAAAAAATGGAATGATATTAAAGATGGAGAATTAAAACCCGGAATGAAACTTAAAATCAACGGATAATTAAAAATCTTACCTAAATTTGGGTTTTATTTCATAACTTAAGAAAATGAATAAAACCCATTTTTTGTATCTGATAGTTTCGTGTTTGCTGGTTTCGTGTTTCAAAAACGAAAAGCAGAATCAGCGCTCATCCGGAAAAACCAATACCATTTCTATTGTCATTGACGATCAGCTGTGGTATGGCGAAGTGGGAGACAGTATCCGAAATAAATTTGCTTCACCTGTTTTAGGACTTACTCAGGAAGAACCCTTGTTTACGATCAATCAATATCCGGCTAAACTGCTGGAAGGATTTGTTACAGATAGCCGAAGTATCATTGTCGTAAAAAAAGCCGGAGTAGACAAATTCGAAATCAAACATAACTTTAATTCATTACCCCACAATACATTTCGTATTTACGGAAAATCAGTAGACGATATAATTTGCAGTCTTGAATTTAACGGAGCTCAGATTATCAAAGTGATTCGGGACAGCGAAATAAATAAGATCAGACAGGATAATAAAAAAGCCTTATTAAAGCCGGATATCATCAAAAACAAATTCCATATTGATCTTGAAATTCCGGTAGGATATGAATACATGCTCCATAAAAATAAGTTTATGTGGCTTAAAAATGATATTATAAGCGGCAATACAAGTTTGCTTATCTATCAGATTCCCATTAGCAGAATTACAAAAGGAGCCGATATTGTAGAGAATATTGTTAGAATGCGTGATTCTGTCGGACGCTATATCAAAGGTCGTGAACCCAACACCCGAATGATTACTGGTGAAGCTTATGCACCATATTTTTCAATTGTTGAACTAAATGGAAAGAAAACCTTCGAAACAAAAGGAACCTGGGAACTGCGAAATGACTTCATGACCGGCCCCTTTATCAATTATGCAATTATCGATAAAGCCTACAACCGAATCTTAGTAATCGAAGGATTTTGCTATTCCCCATCCAATCAGGAACGCGATTTGATGCTGGAATTAGAAGCAATTATAAAATCGGTTAAAATAGATAAACGGTAGTGAGATTATTTTGATTAAATTTGTTTTAAATAACGATAAATCAAATGATTATGAAAAATTTTTACCTGGCATTAGCATTGTTAACAATCTGCTTAGCTTCTTGTAAAAAAGAGACAGTACATAATGAAGAGCCTGCTGTACTTACCGATACAATTAAACCAAAACATGTGGCGGTAGAACAACCGTTAGATTCTGCTGCACAAATAAAGGCATGGATAAATTATGCCACCCCAGGAGAAGCGCATAAACTAATGGCGGAAGAAACTGGAAATTGGAATTGTGATATGACGTTTTGGAGAGAGCCAAATGGCAAACCCGAAAAAGAAAAGGCCGTGGCTACAATAAAAATGATTTTGGGAAACCGTTATCAAGAGACCATTTTTAAAGGTAAAATATCCGGTCAGCCTTTTGAAGGCAAAGGGACATTGGCTTTTAATAATACGAGCAAGGAATTTACAACCACCTTTATTGACAATATGGGAACCGGTATGATGGTGGCGAACGGAAAATTAGATGACAGAACAAAAAGTATAGAATTTAAAGGGGTTATAATCAATCCTGTTGATGGAAAAAAAACACCGTACAGAGAAATCTATACCATTGTTGATCCTAAGACACGTAAAATGGAAATGTTCGATGTTCAAAACGGAGAAGAATACAAAAGCATGGAAATCATTCTGAAAAAGAACTAACTTTATTATATTCAAAACAAGAATCCCGATCATATATATTATACGATCGGGATTTCTGTTTTTGAAAATGACTTATGTTTTGAGGTTAATTTCAAATTTTAAACTAATTTAGTCTTTCATGTTAACCATTACAGGTTGGTTAATCTAAAATAATGCAAATGGAAATAGAATGGAAAATAAAGCCTTTTGAGGCATTAACAGTTCATGAGTTGTATGATGTGCTCAAATTGAGAAGTGAGATCTTTGTAGTAGAACAAAACTGTGTTTATTTAGATGTAGACGGTAAAGACAAGAAGGCTTTACACTTACTTGGTGTTTATGACAGTAAAATTGTAGCGTATGCACGCTTGTTTGATGCAGGAATTAGTTTTGATAATACTTCTATTGGCAGAGTAGTGGTCGATGCCAATTACCGTGATAAAAAATGGGGACATGATTTAATGCGTGAGGCAATAAAAGGAATCAAAGAAAATTTTGGAAAAGACCAAATAACGATTGGAGCACAATTGTATCTGAAAAAATTTTATGAAAGCCACGGATTCATTCCAGTAAGCGAAATGTATCTGGAAGACGATATTCCGCATATTGATATGACAAGAGGCTAAATAAAATCTTTTGAAAAAGTAGCTTAAAAATACAAGAAGAGACTTTCGAGTCTCTTTTTGTTAATAAGCATTTATTTCTTAAAAATATTATCCCAAAAAAAGTTTCCTCCCTTTTTTCGTTCTTCGTAATCTCTAAACCATTCTTCCTCAAAAGCTTCCCATTCTTTTTTAGTATAATCTTTTCCTTTGTAGTTTTTGTAAAAAGCGTTGTCTTCTTGTTCTTTGTTTTTTAAAAGCCGTAAATATTGATAATAGGGTGTTGGCGATTTTTCATCTCTATTAAAATAGGTAGTTTCAAACAAGACTTCGCCAGTTATACCGTCAATCAAAAAATAATCTGTTTGATAATCCGGAGATTTTTTAGACACTAAATGAACTTCATAGATAGGTTTTTGAAGCGCTGTATCTTCTCTTCTATGAACAATACTTTTTTGGGTTAAATCTTCTAAATCAACATCATGCTCTTTTTTTATTTTTTCAATGAGTTGTTGTAGTGTAAAAATATATGGTTTGTCATTGTCTCTTTCTTTAGTAACCTTACCTACTTCATCATAAGACTTACTAATTCCGATCGAAAATTGATAAAACTCGGTTCCTTCTGCATATAAACACTTTGTCGAACTACGAAAAACTTGTACTTTTAGATAAGGGTTAATTACCGAACTCTTTTCCACATGTATTTTATTACTAGAAAAACGTATTTCAATTCTTTCATTTTCCTTTTTTAAAAATTTTCTATTTTCAGATGACGAGTGATCTTTATCTATTTCCCAATCTTTGTATAGTTCTATATTAAAATATTCCATTTTGTGTTTTACCTGTCCAGTACATTGCAATAAGGAGAAACAGCACCATATTGCTATTAATTTATTGATGCTTTTATTCATTTAATTTTTTAAAAATATTATCCCAGAAAAAGTTTCTGCCTTCTTTCTTTTCTTCAAAGTCTCTATACCATTCTTCCTCAAAAGCTTCCCATTCTTTTTTAGTGTAGTTTTTGCCTTTGTAGCTTTTGTAATAGGAGTTGTCTTCTATTTCTTTGTTTTTTAAAAGTCGTAAATATTGATAATAGGGTGTTGGTGATTTTTCATCTCTGTTAAAATAGGTAGTTTCAAACAAGACTTCGCCAGTTATACCGTCAATCAAAAAATAATCTGTTTGATAATCCGGAGATTTTTTAGACTCTAAATGAACTTCATAGATAGGTTTTTGAAGCGCTGTATCTTCTCTTCTATCAACAATACTTTTTTTGGTTAAATCTTCTAAATCAATATCTTGTTCTTTTTTAATTTTTTCTATCAGTTGTTGTAGTGTAAAAACGTATGGCTTGTCATAGTTGGTTTCCTTAATTAAAATGCCCGTATCGTCGTAGGTTTTTAATATTCCAATCGAAAATTGATAGAACTCCAATAAAAAAACAAGCAAAAGACTTGTTTTTTTATTGTAAACGTATGTTTTTGTATATGGATGTAGTATAGAACTATGCTCTACTTGTATTTTATCGTCATGAAACCATATTTCTACTCGTTCGCTACCTTTCTTGAGAAATTTATCATCTACTGATGATGTCCAATCTGTATCGATTTCCCAATCTTTGTATTTTTCTACTGTAAAATATTCCATTTTGTGTTTTACCTGACCAGTACATTGCAATAAGGAGAAACAGCACCATATTGCTATTAATTTATTGATGCTTTTATTCATTTAATTTTTTAAAAATATTATCCCAGAAAAAGTTTCTGCCTTCTTTCTTTTCTTCAAAGTCTCTATACCATTCTTCCTCAAAAGCTTCCCATTCTTTTTTAGTGTAGTCTTTGCCTTTGTAACTTTTGTAATAAGAGTTGTCTTCTATTTCTTTGTTTTTTAAAAGTCGTAAATATTGATAATAGGGTGTTGGTGATTTTTCATCTCTGTTAAAATAGATAGTTTCAAACAAGACTTCGCCAGTTATACCGTCAATCAAAAAATAATCTGTTTGATAATCCGGAGATTTTTTAGACTCTAAATGAACTTCATAGATAGGTTTTTGCAATGCTGTATCTTCTCTTCTATCAACAATACTTTTTTTGGTTAAATCTTCTAAATCAATATCTTGTTCTTTTTTAATTTTTTCAATTAGCTGTTGCAGTGAGAAAATATAAGGTTTGTCATTGTCTCTTTCTTCAATAACTTTGCCCACTTCGTCATAGTCTTTATCAATTCCAATCCAAATTTGATAGAATTCAATTCCTTCAGCATATAAATTCTTTGTCGAACTACGAAAAACCTGTACTTTTTTATACGGATTAAGTATGGAGGTTCTTTCTACTTGTATATCTTCTGTGTCAAAAAGTATTTGAACTCTTTCATTGTCTTTTTTTAAAAATTTTCTATTTTCAGATGACGAGTGATCTGTATCTATTTCCCAATCTTTGTATTTTTCTATAGTAAAGTATTCCATTTTGTGTGTTTTTTGTTGGTTAACTTTTTTAGTCATTTTTTTTGTTTGGCTTACACAATTTAATAATGTCGTAAAACATAACAGTAACAGTATCTTTTTCATATTATCTTATATTAGTATTTATAATTTTCCACTGCCAATGCCATGTGGAATAAGCAGTGCTTCTGTAACCCATAACATTATCTGTTGCATCTGTGTAATTGTCTTTAGCATTTGGGAAAGTATATTTATAGTTAGAATGTTTAGTAGGGATAATGAGATGATCCCTATGCGAATGATAAAGCCCTAAAGCATGTAGCGATTCGTGATTTAAAGTGCAGTCATCTTTATCTTTTAAAGTAAACATCACCACATTTTTTTGTCCTATATTCTCAGCCGCTCCAAATAATTTTCCTCTGTTGGAAGGAATTCCAAATTTGAAAACAGTTAAATACTGCTCATACTTAGAATTTATTTTAACACCTTCTGAATCTTTAACCTCTAAAAACGCTCTTGTACAGTCTGTAAATAAATCTTGGTTTGTTATATCGTCTACCATAAATTTTATAGTTGTACCCAATAAGTGGTTACCTCCAAGTATAAAATTAGCATCACAAGATAAATCCAAAATAGTTTCTTCTATAATAGGTATGATAAATGCCTGATGTAATGTATTGTATAGATTTTGTTTTTCTTCGGGATTAAATTCGCCTTGTTTTTCTCCTTCATTATCATCATTTATTATATTCGTTTTAACTTCCACGAGCACAATTTTCTCTTCCCTTCGAACCGTATAATCATTCCTAAGCACTCTAATTCTTCCCGCTAGTTTTCTGTCTTCGATCGTGGGTTGTATTTTTTTGCCTGCAGCATTGGTGCGGGCTTTGGGATAAGCATACAGATCGATATGATGATCGCGATCAAGGTCTTTTAAACAGGTGAATTTTATGATGGTGTTTTTTTCTTCCAGACCATTGGTTTTGGTTTTTATAGGCAATACTTTACTGCTTACTTTAAACAAGGTTTCATCAAATTCAAATTCCAGTTTTTCGAGGTTTTCTTCTATGTCGAAAAGCAATTTTAATTGCGCTTCATATTGTGGTTTTATAGCTGTTGTAGCAGGCATTGCATCTACAAACTCTTTGGAGAAAAGCGTGAGATACGGTACAAAATATTCTGTTGTTCCTGCTTTAGAGTCCTTTCTGGTGATTGGGATGCTTTCATATTCTTTTTTTAGTTTTTCAAAAGCCTCGGTTTTGCTTAGATTGGATATACCATCTTTGTAACCGCTTTCGATGATGCTTTCATAATCAGGTTCCAAGTTTAAACCATTGTCTTTTTCACGAAGCCAGTCAAAACCATATTGTCCTTTCCAAAGTGGAGAAGGTCTAAAATAAACGACCGCAAGAGCAACAGCCGCTGTGGGAACTGCTTCGATTTTCTCGGGTGTATTGGTAAAATGATTTCCGTCTGCACCATGTATTTTTGCGGTACCCAAACTATTGATCATCGCTTCTTCATCAGAATGCAGCATCGCTTGTTTTTTACCATGTAGTTTAACCACTTTTCCTTCGATATCAATCGTATCATCACTGTTGATTAAAACTTTACCACAGCACAGGTTCATAAATCCTTTGATCACTTGTTTTAGTTTTACACTGCTAATGTATATTTTACTGAGTGCGTTAAGTGTATAATCATTCGTCGTGATTTGAGTACTTTCTGAGGCGTTGATGATGAGTTGTTTTACATCAATATGCAACGTGTCGGCTCTAAGGGAAATGTTGTGATTACCATCTAATGTTACACTATTGTTAGAAGCATCTGCAAGCAAGATACTTCCCGTGCTGTCGTTCATTACCAATTGATTACCGCTTCGGGTGGCAAGCACTTTCAGATCGTTATTTGGGGTACTGAAACCGCTTTTTTGTTTGGTATTGGTCATGATTCCCGCTACAAAAGGAAGCTCTGCATTTTCTCCCTGAAACTCCACCAAAACAGTATCACCAATTTCGGGAATGATATGCGAGCCTCTTCCACTTCCTCCATAATCCTGAAGCAATGGAATATAAGGTGTTGTTTTATTCTTTACTTGTTGCCACGGCATTTGCACCTGTACAAAGCTCAATCCGTCAGGATCAGCATTGGCGGTTACGATTGCGGTTTGACTTACACAATGTGGAACTAAATCAGGATCGGTTTGAGGAGAAAATACAGAACCGTTTAAGTTTACCGCGGTAAATTGATTCTCGTAAGTTCCCTCGTCTTCACAAAAATGCGTTATGCTTGTTACACAATACGAACTTTCAAGCTGAACGTCTACACCGGTTATACGTACTGAGTTGCCCAGTGTTATTCCCGCTACTTCACTTTTTGCATTTACCTGCATTAGCTTGCCTAACACAGCACGCATTTTGTTTTTGGCGTATTCTTCGAGAGCTGTTTTACCGCTTCCTCCGGCAGGATTCTGATTGAGTTGTTGTTGCGCTGTCTGATTAAAAACAGCATTGGATTTGTTTAAAAAATTCTGCTGAAAACCATCGCATTCGTTGCGGTACTTTAGTGTTTGATCTGTCGAAAAATTTCCTGTACGATTGTCGTTCTCCATAATTTCAAGCTGAGAAGGCAATACTTTCATTTCATAACTAAACTCCTGCATGTTGGCACCATACATTAGCGTTGGTTCTCCGCCCGAAGTTCCCGGAGCACCAAAAACCATCACACGGCCATTGTCATAAAAATAATGCCCGTATCGTTTGGCAAGACGGTTTAAAAAATCAAAAGTAGTTTCGTTGTATTGTACCGTATAGGGCAGGATATTCTTGTAAAACGGAAAAATATTCAGATCGATATCATAACCTGCTTTGGCTTCAGTGACAATATCGTTTAAAGATTTATTATGGAAAGAATTGCATTTTAAACCATCATCTAAAAGGATCGAACAGCTGTGACCCGAAATAAAAAGGGTTTCTTCGAGATCTTCAAAACGGGATTTTCGGGTTTTTATTTTGGTTACGATACCTGAAAAATGAAGTACATAATCATTGCGATTATTAAAAAACAGCAGATCCTCTAATCCTTCAGCAGGTTTGACTTCGATTGTTACTTTCTCGCCATATAAGCGTTGTGAAACGGGCATGACGCTTTTAAATTCGGGTACAAGTAAATCCTGCCTCACTTCTACCGAAAAGGTATTGTGAGCATGAATCTCCTGATCGATTTTTAAGTTGCTGAAATTGGTGATCGTAATTTCACCAATTTTAATTCTGGTATTAGTCTGTAAAGCCAAGGCGTATATTGATTAAAGTTATAGTTGATAAAAAGGTTCATCAAACTTTAAGTCAATAATACAATTGAGTGGTATTCAAAAAGCAGATCTAATTTGGATTAGATTTGTTTGGTGCAAACGTACTAAAAAATAGAATAGCGTAAGAAAAATATTTCTCACTTCACAAAAATGTAATTTTATGTCATAAATTTAGACAATTGTCTATTTTTTAAATATATTATCGAAAAAAAAGTTTCTGCCATTTTTCTGTTCTTCGTAATTTTTATGCCATTCATCCTGAAAAGCTTCCCATTCTTTTTTAGTGTAGTTTTTTCCTTTGTAGCTTTTGTAATAGGAGTTGTCTTCTGTTTCTTTGTTTTTTAACTTAGACAAATACTGATAAAGAGGAGGTATCGCTTTTTCATCTCTGCTATTAACGTTGGATTCAAATAAAACAGCCCCAGTTTGACCATCTATCAAGATATAATTCGGTTTAGAATTGAATTCATCATTCAATAAGTAAACCTCATAAATAGGTTTTTGCAAATCTTCTTGTATTTGTCTGCTTACAACAGCTTGTTGTTCTTTATCCTCGAGGTCAATATTGTATTCTTCTTTTATTTTCTCAATAAGTTCTTTTAATGAAAAAGGATAAGGTTTGTCATAATCGATTTCTTTAATGAGAATCCCATTTTCATCGTAATGTTTTGCTGTACCGATAGGGAATTGGTAAAATTGTAGTACGTAGGTTAACAGCATGCTTGTTTTTTCGTTATATACAAATATACTCGTATAAGGATTTAGTGTAGAACTTCTGGTTACTTGTATTTTTTCTTTAAGATACCAGATTATTGCCCGTTCATATTGCTTTTTAAGAAATTTTTTATCTTCTCGGGATAACCATTTGGTATCAATTTCCCAATCTTTATATTTTTCTAATGCAAAGTATTCCATTTTGTTTTCTATTAATTGATTTTTACCTTCTTCAGGAACGATTTTAGTTTGACTATTACTATTATGAAATAGTGAAGTTAAACAGAACCACAACAACATTTTTTTTATAAACTAAGGAATGTTTGGATTAACTATTTTCCATTGCCAGTACCAAGAACTGTAACAAAGTCTATTGTAGCTCATGATATTATTTGTAGAGGTCATTGGATTAGCTGTAGGTTGAAATGAGGTAGCGTTATAACAGGGGAAAATGTATTTAAAATTAGGGAATTTTATTATCAGATCATCCCGATGAGAATGAAGAAGTCCAAATCCATGCATTGATTCATGAGCTATAATGTAATCATTAGTATTTCCGATTATACTATATAAAATTACATTTCGTGTTCCTATGTTTTCGGAATGTCCAAGTAACGTTAGATCTGTTGAAGGAATTCCAAACTTAAAAATAGTAAAATAATGATTGTATTTTGTGTTTATAAAATTTCCATTAGGATCTGTAGCAAACAAAAAAGCCAGTTGACAATCTGAAAATAGCGTGTGGTTTTCGTAAAAAACTCCATTTATATAACCGCTGTAAAATATAAATTGTCCAGCAGTATTTTTACCATTAAGAGAAAAATTAGGTTGACCAACTAAGTCAAGAGAAACTTCTTCTACTATAGGCACAATTAGTGCCTGATGGAGCGTATTGTAAAGATTTTTTTTCTCAACAATAGTAAACTCACCTTCTTGTGCAGGAATTGTTGGATCCAATTGAGTCTTTACCTTTATCAATGCAAATTTTTCCTCTTTGCGAATTGTGCTGTTATTTGGAAGTACATTTATTCTGCCCGCAAGTTTTCTATCGTCAATATTGGGTTGTGCTAAAATGCCGGAAGCTGTTTTTTTTGTTTTAGGATACGCATAAATATTGATTTCGTGATCAGTATCAAGATCGTGTAGGCATGTAATCTTTATTGTAATGTTTTTGTCTACTAATCCTTTTGTTTTGTTCTTTTCAGTAAGTACATTTTGATTAATTTGTAATAAAGAACCGTCATATTCAAATTCCAATCGGTCTAAGTCCTCTTCAATATCGATGAGCACTTTTAATTCTGCTTCATAAGGTGGAGCAACTGTAGCTGTTCCGGATAGTGAGTCAACAAATTCTTTTGAAAACAAGCTTAGATAGGGCACAAAATATTCTCCAGGTTTTGATTTTTTTTTAGCTTTTGTTTTTCCTGCAATAGGAATAATTTCATATTCTTTTTTCAGCTTTTCAAAAGCTTGAGCCTTGGTTAAATCTGTAATACCGTCTTTGTAACCGCTTTCAATAATACTTTTATAATCAGGTTTTATATTTATACCATTGTCTTTTTCACGAAGCCAGTCAAAGCCAAATTCACCTCTCCAGGTTGGGAGTGGTCTAAAATATACAGTAGCAAGTTCTACAATATCGGTTGGAGCAGCATTTACTGTTTGTGGTGAATTTGTAAAGCTATTACCTTGCGCTCCATGTATTTTTGCAGTGCCTAAACTATTGATCATCGCTTCTTCATCAGAATGAACCAATGCTTGTTTTTTACCATGTAGTTTAACCACTTTCCCTTCGATATCAATCGTATCATCGCTGTTTAGTAAAACTTTACCACTACAAAAATTCATAAATCCTTTTATAACTTGCTTCATTTTTTTGCTGGTGGCATATATTTTACTCAGCGCATTAAGTGTGTAATCGTTTGTCGTGACTTCGGTACTTTCTGAGGCATTCATGATTAGTTGCTTTACATCAATATGCAAAGTATCTGCTCTTAGTGATATTTTATGATTACCATCTAATAACATTTGACTGTTAGAAGCATCCTGAACCAAAATACTTCCGGCACTGTCATTCATCATCAATTGATTACCACTTCGGGTAGCGAGGACTTTCAAATCATTTCCGGGTGTACTGAAACCACTTTTTTGTTTATTGTTCGTCATGATACCTCTTACGATTGGCAGCTCCGCATTTTCTCCCTGAAACTCGACCAAAATAGTATCGCCAACTTCCGGGATTATATGTGAACCTCTTCCACTTCCTCCATAATCCTGAAGCAGCGGAATATAAGGTGTCGTTTTATTATTTACTTGCTGCCACGGCATTTGTACCTGAACAAAACTCAATCCGTCAGGATCAGCATTGGCCGTTACGATTGCGGTTTGGCTTACACAGTGTGGAACTAAATCGGGATTGGTCTGAGGGGAAAATACAGAACCATTTAAGTTTACCGCAGTAAAGTGATTTTCATAAGTTCCTTGGTCCTCACATACATGCGTTATGCTTGTTATACAATACGAGCTTTCAAGCTGAACGTCTACACCGGTTATCCGTACTGAGTTGCCCAGTGTAATTCCCGCGACTTCGCTTTTTGCTGTTACCTGCATTAGCTTGCCTAACACAGCACGCATTTTGTTTTTGGTATATTCTTCTAAAGCTGTTTTACCGCTTCCTCCAGCAGGATTCTGATTCAATTGCTGTTGCGCTGTCTGATTAAAAATAGTATTGGATTTGTTTAAAAAATTCTGCTGAAAACCATCGCATTCGTTGCGATATTTTAATGTTTGGTCTGTCGCATAATTCCCCAAACGATTATCGTTTTCAATAATTTCAAGCTGGGAAGGCAAAACCTTCATTTCATAACTAAACTCCTGCATGTTCGCGCCATACACTAGCGTTGGTTCTCCGCCCGAAGTTCCCGGAGCGCCAAAAACCATCACACGGCCGTTGTCGTAAAAATAATGGCCGTATCGTTTGGCAAGACGGTTTAAAAAATTAAAAGTAGTTTCGTTGTACTGCACCGTATACGGAAGAAGATTTTTGTAAAAAGCGAAAATATTCATATCGATATCGTAGCCTGCTTTGACTTCTGAAACAATGTCATTTAATGATTTGTTGGTAAAAGAATTGCATTTCAAACCATCATCTAAAAGGATAGAACAGCTGTGACCCGAAATAAAAAGTGTTTCTTCGAGATCTTCAAAGCGGGATTTTCGTGTTTTGATTTTGGTTACGATTCCTGAAAAATGAAGTGCATAATCATTACGATTATTAAAAAGCAACAAATCGTCTAATCCATCAATGGGTTTGACTTCGATTGTTACTTTTTCGCCATACAAGCGTTGCGAGACAGGCATGACGCTTTTATACTCGAGAACAAGTAAATCCTGTCGTACCTCGACCGAGAAGGTATTGTGAGCGTGAATCTCCTGATTAATAATTAAGTTGCTGAAATTGGTGATCGTAATTTCTCCAATTTTAATTTTGGTGTTGGTTTGTAAAGCCAAGGCGTATATTGATTAAAGTTTATAGCTGATAAAATGTTCATCAAACTTTAAGTCAATAATGGAATTGAGTGGTATTCAAAAAGCAGATCTAATTTGGATTAGATTTGTTTGCTACAAACGTAAGAAAAATATTTCTCACTTTGTGAAAAAAGTTTTTTATGATAAATTAAAGTATCATTTATCTTAAACAAAAAACCCGACATAATTCTAAAATGTCGGGTTTGTACGTTATGAGAAGAAAATAATATAATTTCTATTGTATTAGCTATCAATAGATTGTTTTACATTTTCAAAATCGTTTTGTATTCTGTTTGATTGTTTAAAACAGCTACCGCTTTTTTAATTTCAGAATTGTTTTTTAAGTAAAACTGATATAAACCTTCCTGATATTGATATCTCTTAATAAGTTCTTCCTGAATTAAGCCCTTAATTTCTTTTTGGTTTTTGTCAAGCAAAGTAGTTTCACTTTTCTCAAGCGCATTCAATAGTTGCTGATATTCTGCAGAGATTGTTTCATCAATCTTTTCGTTTTTGGCAGCGGCTAATGTATTTCGAAGTGCGATTTCTGTTTCAGTATCAAAACTTATTTTATTTACTTTCAGATATTGTTTGAAGCTCGCATAATCAGCATCCGTAAGTACAGGAATTTTTTCTCCCAAAGCTGGGTTTTTATAGTAGTACGTTGTTGCGTAGTCAAAGATTCCATCGTTTTTGAGAAGTGCAGTCGTAATCGGACTCATTTTAGCTTCTTCTAATTCAATGTCCGGTAAAACACCTCCACCATCAAACACCGTTCTTCCTTTTCTGGTTTTAAAGGCATTAAAGTTTTTCGCATCCGTTTTTTGTGCTACACCATTTTTATCTTTATGAGCATAATCCAAAGCTTGTATACATCTTCCCGAAGGAGTGTAGTATCTTGAAATCGTTACTTTAAGTTGTGTTCCATAAGTTAAGTCTACAGAACGCTGTACTAAACCTTTACCAAAACTACGACTTCCCAAAACAACAGCACGATCTAAATCCTGCAATGCTCCGGATACAATTTCAGAAGCCGAAGCACTTCTTCCGTTCACTAATATAGCTAACGGAATTTCAGTATCAATAGGTTGATTTTGTGTTTTGTACGTATTGTTGTGTTTTTCGATTCTTGATTTTGTAGTAACAATAACTTCGTTCTTTGGAACAAACAAATTGCAGATATCTACCGCTTCATTTAGTAAACCTCCCGGATTACCTCTTAAGTCAAGAACAATTTGTTTAGCGCCATCAGCTTTCAATTTTTCAAGAGCATCTTTTACTTCTGCAGATGCTTTTCTGTTAAAATGTGATAAAACAATATATCCCGTCTTATCATCGATTTTTCCGTAAAACGGAACTGATTTAATATCAACTTCGTCCAAAACCAGATCTGTTGTATTCGTTTTTCCTTGACGTAGATATTTTAGGGTAATCTTTGTGTTTTTTGTTCCCTTTAATAATTGAGATGCATCATCTTTAAAATCAGCAATTAAAACATCACCAATCTGAATAATTTCATCACCTGCTTTTAGCCCAGCTTTATCTGCCGGATAATTTTTATATGGTTCACGAACAATCAGGCGGTCTTTTTTTCTGGAAATCAGAGCGCCAATGCCTGTGTATTCGCCAGTGTTATTAATTTTGAAGTTTACAACATCCTGTTCGTTAAAGTATACGGTATACGGATCTAAACTTCCCAACATACTCTTAATGGCTTTGTCCATTAAATCACCAGGATTGGTATCGTCTACATAATTAGTATTTACTGCCTTAAACAAAGTAGTGAAGATTTCAATTTGCTTGGCAATTTCAAAAAAATCTTCTTTGAAACTAGTTCCAATAAATAAAAATCCTGCTGCTACGGTAGGTATGATGAATTTTTTTTTGAGGTAAGGATACATGATTATATTTTTTTTCTTTTAAATCTTTTTCTAATAAAATAAGCGATTACACAAAATAGTATAATAAATGGCCAAATGCTAATAATAGATATTAAAAACTCAGAAAGACTAAAAAAGCCAGACTGAATTGCTGTCCATATTTTTGAACCGTATGAGGCTTTAACACCTTCCTTTTGAGCAACAGTTTTGTAAAATGAAATTGAGACGGTACTTTCTGAAACACGATTTTCAAGATATTTTAATTGTCCCTGTTTAGCTTCAATTTCTTCGCGAATAACTGAAATTTGTTTTTCAATTTCTAAGATCTCACTAATCTTCGTTGCTTTTTGTAAAATCTCTAAATAACGTGCTTCAAGTTTACGCTTTGTATTTAGTCTTGAAGTCAGATCAATATACTCTTCGGTAACATTTTGAGAAGAAATATCTTTTCTTTCAAAGTAAGAAACTCCTTTTGAAATTGCATTTATAAAAGAATCAAAATTTTGACTGGGAACACGTATTGTTAAATTTCTATAAACGTTATCGTAATCTTTCCCTTCCGAGTCATTTTGAATGGTCGCCTTATTTGCTGTAATCGCAATTTGAATTTGATTGAAAGTATCTTCTAAATTATTGGTTTCAAATCGAAGTGAAGCTTCTTTGATTATTTTTTGAGTAATTTGAGAAGTATTAGAATTTACCTCTGAACTTGAAGAAGATTCTTTTTTTGGAGGAAGTTTAACAGTCGTAATCATCATATTTTTAGATGGTTCTTCGTGTTTGCTGCAACCTGACAAAGTCAAGAAGACAAAGAATAAAAAGAAAATATATTTCATATTATTTCAAATTAAATTTAAAACTACAATTTTTTTATAATTCACAGTCTAGTTTGATAAATAAAGTTGTTTCCGAAGGATTACAAATCAGTTTTAGCTTCAGAATCAGTGATTTTGTTTACTTGTTGTAAAAACTTCTCAAACAGCTGAATCGTTTTGGTATTGATTTCCTCGTAAGATAGTTTGTCTTTTGTCTGGTAAAAAAACATAAAAGAATAAGATTCCGTAACGTTCTCAAGCAATAGATGCTTGTTTAATCGGTATGTTTCTCTTAAAACGCGTTTAAAATAATTACGATCAACCGCTTTTTTAAAATACTTTTTAGAAACCGAAACACCGATTTTAATTTTTTCCTCCTGATGAGCTTCTGCAACACGATAAACCAAACGCAACGGATATTTTGATACCGATTTTCCTTCAGAAAACAGTAAACCAATCGTTGTTTTGCTTTTTAAACGTTCATTTTTAGGGTATGTAAAGTTCATTAATTCAGAAAAAATTTGCAATTTTATAGTACAAAGGTACAATTAAACCATAAACACGGTTATTGTTTTTAATTTTAATACCGCTAAAAATATATTTATTACTTTTGGCCTTTAAATTTTATAAGCATGCAAAAGATAATTTCGTATCCCATATCCGTAATTTACTATTTATGTTTTAGTCTTTGTTTATTGGTTTTTCATCCAATACAATGGATTTGCTTAAATGTTTTTGGTTATCAGGCTCATAAAAAAAGTGTTGATTATTTAAATTTCTTTCTGTTAAGATGTACTAATTTGGTAGGAACCAGATATACAATAGAAAACAGAGAAACGATCCCAACAGGAGTTCCTATCATTTTTGTGTGCAATCACCAAAGTATGTATGATATCATAGCGATGATTTGGTACTTTAGACGTTTTCATTGTAAATTTGTAAGTAAGAAAGAGTTAGGTAGCGGAATCCCAAGTGTGTCTTATAATTTACGTCACGGAGGTTCAGTGTTAATAGACCGAAAAGACCCTAAACAAGCCATTCCTGTTATTAAAGGCTTGTCTGAATATATAGAAAAAAATACAAGATCTGCAGTAATTTTTCCGGAAGGAACCAGAAGTAAAACCGGAAAACCAAAAGAATTTGCACAAAGTGGTTTAAAAATCCTGTGTAAATATGCGCCTTCAGCGTATGTGGTACCAGTGAGTATCAACAATTCATGGAAGATGGTAAAATTTGGTTTTTTTCCAGTTGGTTTAGGAAATCATCTTACCTTTACAGCACATAAAGCTATGGCTGTGAAAGATTATGATATAGCCGAATTATTGGCTTTGAGCGAGAAGGCTGTGGTGGAAGGAGTAAACGAGTATAAATAGATTTTGGTTATTCGTAAAAAGCGATAACTTAAATCCCAAATCTAAAATAAGTAATGTCTATAAAAAACATTAGATTAGAAGTAATGCAGTTTTTGGAAAAAAACGTGGATAGCTTCGTTGAACAGTATTTAATTCCAGTAGAAAAAATTTGGCAGCCGTCAGATTTTCTGCCTAATTCTGAAGGAGATAATTTCTTTGAGGAGGTTAGAGAATTGCGTGAAATTGCCAAAGAATTACCATACGATTTCTGGGTAACTTTAGTAGGTGATACTATTACTGAAGAAGCTTTACCAACTTATGAATCGTGGTTAATGGATGTAGAAGGAATAAATCAGATAGAGAACGGTGGAAATGGCTGGTCTAAATGGATCAGACAATGGACAGGTGAAGAAAACCGTCACGGTGATTTACTTAATAAATACTTGTATTTGTCCGGTCGTGTGAACATGCGTGAAATCGAAATGACAACACAGCACTTAATCAACGACGGTTTTGATATTGGAACTGGATCTGACCCGTACAAAAACTTTGTATACACAAGTTTCCAGGAATTAGCAACGTATGTATCGCACAATAGAGTAGCACAAATGGCTAAGAAATTTGGTGATAACAAGTTGTCTAAAATGTGTAAAATGATTGCAGGTGACGAAATGCGTCATCACCATGCGTATAGCGAATTTGTTACACGTATTTTTGCAGTAGATCCAAGCGAAATGATGTTGGCTTTTCAATACATGATGAAGCAAAAGATCGTAATGCCGGCACACTTTTTAAGAGAATCAGGTCAAAAAATAAGTTCAGCTTTTGAGCAGTTTTCTGATTCAGCGCAACGTATTGGTGTTTACACAGCAAGTGATTATGTCGATATCATGCAAAAATTAATGGATAAGTGGGAAATTGATAAAATGTCAGGCTTAACAGATGAAGCTGAAAAAGCACGTGATTATTTAATGAAATTACCGGCGCGTATGGCAAAAATCTCTGAAAGATTAGTAATTCCGCAAGAGTCACATATTTTTAAATGGGTTGAACCTGCGAGACTTTAGATTTCTGATTTAGAATTTAGATTTAAAATTGATAATTAGAATAGTAATGTTGATTGTTAGGGTTTTGAAAACTTTGACAATCAGCATTTTTTGTAAAAAGATAGTTTATGAGTAGTGCGGCATTAATAAATAAAACAATTGCTTTTGTAAAAGAAAAATTAACTGATGCAGAAGGCGGACACGATTGGTTTCATATCGAGCGTGTATATAAGAATGCACTTTTAATTGCAAAAGGAACGGTATGCGATGAAACAGTTGTAGCATTAGGTGCTTTGCTTCATGATATTGCCGACAGTAAATTTCATAACGGAGACGAAACCATCGGACCTAGAACAGCACGTTTATTTTTAGAATCGGAATCAGTAGAAGAGGAGATTATTCAGCATGTTGTAAAGATCATCGAAAACATATCGTACAAAGGCGGAAATTTCGAGAAGAAGTTCAGCTCGATAGAATTAGATATCGTTCAGGATGCGGATCGTTTAGATGCAATTGGAGCGATTGGAGTAGCAAGAGCGTTTAATTATGGCGGATTTAAAAATCGTAGTTTATACGATCCTGCAATAAGTCCGGTCACCAATATGACGAAAGAAGAGTACAAAAAGAATAATGCACCAACTATAAATCATTTCTACGAAAAGCTTTTATTGCTGAAAGATAAAATGAATACCGAAACAGGAAAACAAATCGCTGCCGAAAGACATCATTTTATGGAAACATTTCTCGGTCAGTTTTATGCTGAATGGGAAGGAGTTAAGTAGCTTATTCTCAAGTTTAAGTTTTAATAAAAGAGCGGCTTCAAATTAATGAAGCCGCTCTTTTTATGTTTAGCAGTTATTGTTTCTAAATGAAAACAGTTATACTATTTAAGACAAAGTAAAGAAAGAGGCAAGATAAAAAACCTCAGTCCCTCAGTCCCTTTGCAACTTAGAACCTTCCTCTAAGAACATCCACAGTTTCCGTCGCCGCAATTCTTTTTCTTTTTTGATTTCCAAAGGAATTTTTTAACCAAAAAACCAATGGCAATAAAGAGTATGACAAATGCTATTATTTCTTGTATCATGGCATTTTACTTTAAAAGTTGATAAGCCAAAAGCGCTACAAAGTAGGCTAATGCACTCATGAAAACCAATTGCATAGCAGGCCATTTCCACGAGTTGGTTTCTTTTTTAGTTATCGCTAAAGTACTCGCGCACTGCATAGCGAAAGCATAAAATAGTAATAAGGAAATTCCTGAAGCAAAATTAAAAATTTTCTCTCCCGTAACCGGATTTACTTCCTCTTGCATTTTGCTTTTTATGGTAGCTTCATTATCACTGCTTCCAACACTGTAAATTGTAGCTAGTGTCCCCACAAAAACTTCACGTGCTGCAAACGAACTGATGATTGCAATTCCTATTTTCCAATCGTAACCCAATGGAGAAATGGCAGGCTCAATAGCTTTACCCATAATTCCAATATAGGAGTTTTCTAATTTTTGAGAAGCAACTTCATTTTCAAATGTAGGTTCATCAAGCGGAGTATTAACAAAACGTTCTTTTACAATTTCTTCCGCATTGTTAAAAGCATCACCAGGTCCGTACGAAGCCAGAAACCAAAGGATTACAGAAATCGCTAAGATAATTTTACCCGCTCCAACAACAAAAGCCTTTGTTTTTTCGACCACATTTATAGCAACGTTCTTGAAAAGCGGTAATTTATAACTTGGCATTTCGACTACGAAATACGTTTTGGCGCTTATTTTTAATATTTTATTTAATATGTAAGCAGATAGAATTGCAGTTCCAAAACCTAGTAAATACAAGAGCATCAAAGCCAAACCCTGAACGTTCAAAAATCCAAGAACACGTTCTTCAGGAATTACCAGCGAAATGATTATCGTGTAAACCGGTAATCTGGCAGAGCAAGTAGTAAAAGGAGTTACCAAAATAGTAATCAAACGCTCTTTCCAGTTTTCGATGTTACGTGTTGCCATAATAGCCGGAATAGCACAAGCCGTTCCTGAGATCAAAGGCACAACACTTTTTCCGGAAAGACCAAATTTGCGCATTATTTTATCCATCAAAAATACCACACGGCTCATATAACCACTTTCCTCTAAAATCGAAATGAAAAGGAACAGGAAAGCAATTTGCGGAATGAAAATAATAACACCACCAATTCCCGGTACAATTCCCTGAGAAAGTAAATCGGTCAAAATACCGCTCGGTAATTCTTCCGCAACCCAGCTGCTTAAAGAAGCAAATGTGCTGTCAATGAAATCCATTGGTATGGTTGACCAGCTGAAAATCGATTGGAAAATCAAAAACAAAATAGATAAGAAGATAATATAACCCCAGAACTTGTGGGTTAGCACACGATCTAAATTTGCTCTAAAATCCGTTGCTGTCGAAGCATCAACTTTGAGACCTTCTTTTAAAACATCATTTATAAACTTATATCTTTTGATGGTTTCCTGTTGCTGTAAACGTTTTAACTCAGAATTCGACTTCGTAAAAGTACTTCTGATAGCATTACGATCCAGATTCGAAAAGTTGACGTCCTGTGTAATAACCAGCCATAATTTGTACAACAACTGATTTGGAAACGCTTTTTGTAAACTGTCAAAATATTCTTTATCAATAACAGATGCATCCAGACAAGGTGTACTGGAAACTGTTTTATAGGAAACAATTAATTCCTTTAATTCCTCTATACCATGACCTTTTCGAGAACTAACCAGTGCAATTTTGGTCTGAAGCTTTTCTTCCAGATACGGAATGTCAAGTGTAATTCCCTTGCTTTCCATACGATCCGACATGTTAATGACTAAAATCGTTGGGATTTCAAGATCTTTTATCTGAGTGTAAATCAGTAAATTTCGTTTTAGATTTTCTACATCAGTTACTACAACAGCAACATCAGGATATAATTTATCGTTTTTGTTTAATAAAAGTTCAATAACAACACTTTCATCCATAGAACTTGCATTCAGACTGTAAGTTCCGGGTAAATCCAGAATGTTAGCTTTGATGTTGTTAGGTAATTTGCAGAATCCTATTTTCTTTTCAACAGTAATTCCAGGATAATTTCCAACTTGTTGATTTAAACCAGTAAGCTGATTAAAAACAGAAGTCTTTCCTGTATTGGGATTCCCGATAAGGGCCACATTGATATTTTGTATGCTCATTAGAAATTGGTTTTGATAAGTTCAACTTCAATTTCACGTGCTGTTTCAACACGAATTGCGACATGAGAACCATTAATATCTAAATATAAAGGATCTCCCAAAGGAGCAATTTGAAGTAGTTGGACTAAGTTGCCCGGTAAACAACCCATTTCTAATAATTTTAGCGGAATCAAATCGATATCAAAATCTTTGATAATGGCTTTTTCGCCTTTTTTCAGTGTGTGGATAGTATTTTGCAAGCTTATTTAGATTGAATTTAGATTGCAAAAATAGGTAATTATTCTTTATTTGAAGGCATTTAGTAGAAGTGAATATGCTAAATGTTTCTAAATATTGGCGTTTTTACTCCTTCGACAAGAATTCAATATCATCTAATAGACGTTGCATTTCTTCTTTATTTGTTCCGTCATAAAATCCTCTTACACGACGTTTTTGATCTACTAATACGAAATTTTCTGTATGAACCATATCATACAGCTGATCCGGTCTGCCGAGTTTTACCGCCAGGTAAGATTTTCGGGCCATCGTATATATTTCTTTTTTATCTCCGGTAACCAAATTCCACTTACTGTCAATAACACCATGTTTTTTGGCGTATTCTTTTAAAACAGGAATACTGTCCACTTCAGGAAAAACGGTGTGCGAAAGCAGCATTACTTTAGGATTGTTTACTATTGCTTTTTGAACTCCGGCAAGATTGGTTGTCATTTTTGGGCAAATAGAACCACAAGTTGTGAAGAAGAAATCGGCAACATAAATCTTTCCTTCGTAATCTTTTTGCGTTATCATTTTACCATTTTGGTTTACAAACGAAAAGTCAGCAATGGTATGGTATTTACTTTTGTATTGAACAGTGCTATCAACCAACTCCGGATTTACATCGGCAGGATTATAAATAGGTAATGTTTTTTGTGGCTTTAAAGCCGAATAAAATAAGGATATTGTAATGACAGAAAATACAATTAAAACAATAAAGAATTTGCGGTATCTGTAAAGAAGTGATTTCATGAGGATAATTTGGCGCAAAAATACAAAAACGACTTTTTATAAAACGAATTAAGTATTGGTTTTAACAGCAGAATAGACATTTACAGGAATGTTAATAATTTTTCGTGTTAAAAAACCTATCGTATGATTATTGTTATAATTTTAACATATGGTTTAAAATAATAACAATATGTTTGTAATTACTATCAAAAACAACTTAAAATGAAAAAACAACTTAGTAAACCTATGTTTTGTGTTTTTTCTGCAATGCTTTCATTAACTGCAGTTAACGCACAAGAGGTAACTTCTAAAGAACCTGGGATTAACGTCTCTTATATGAATACTTCAATTAGTCCAGGTACAGATTTTTTCCGCTTTGTAAATGGAAAATGGCTGGATAAAACTGAAATTCCAAGCGACAGAACAACTTGGGGAAGCTTTAATGAATTAATTAAAAAAACAGATAAAGATGCTATGGCTATTTTGAAGGAAGCTTCGAAAAATCCAAAGTATAAGTCGAATACAGATCAAGGGAAAGCGGTTAACTTGTTTACTACTGTTTTAGATACTGTTGGAAGAGATAAGAGAGGTATTGAACCTTTGAAGCCATACTTAAAGAAAATTGATGCTATAAAAAATGTAGCTGATCTTCAAAAATATTTAGTAGAATTAGAACCTGAAGGTGGTTCAGGATTCTTTGGAATCTATGTTGGCGCTGACGAAAAGAACAGTTCTAAAAATTCTGTAAGTC
Organism: Flavobacterium hercynium; assembly: GCF_002217285.1. Taxonomy (GTDB): domain Bacteria; phylum Bacteroidota; class Bacteroidia; order Flavobacteriales; family Flavobacteriaceae; genus Flavobacterium; species Flavobacterium hercynium. Next base: position 69,998 of record NZ_MUGW01000008.1, read on the forward strand.
TTTCTGCAAGCCGTTTAGGGTTGTCTGATAAGGATTATTACACTTCTGAAGATAAAGATTCTAAAGAAAAACGTGCTAAATATGAATTGCATGTAGCGCGCATGATGCAGTTTATTGGGGAATCTCCGGAGAAAGCCAAACAAAGTGCTGCGACGATATTAGCATTAGAAACCAGTTTGTCTAAACCAAGATTAGATCGTGTTGAAAGCAGAGACAGTCGTTTGCAATACAATCCTATGACGGTAGCTGAACTTCAAAAATTGACACCGGCGATTAATTGGGATGCTTACTTTACAGGTCTTGGCATAGCCAAATTAGATACTGTTGTCGTAACAGAACCTCGATACATGAAAGCACTGCAAACTGTTTTTACAGAAAACAAAGTAGCAGACTGGAAACAATATTTGAAATGGGATTTACTAAATTCAGCAGGTTCAAAATTGTCAACTGATCTTGAAACTGCTAGTTTTGACTTTTACAGTAAAACATTAAGAGGAGCTATCAAACAATTGCCACGTGAAGAAAAAGCGTTGGCTGTAGTGAATCGCAGTATTGGTGAAGCACTTGGAAAATTGTATGTAGAAAAAGTATTTCCGGCTGAAGCTAAAAGTAAAGCCATAGATATGATTCACAATGTAGTTTTGGCGTACCAAAATCGTATTACGAATCTAACCTGGATGTCTGACGCTACAAAAGCGAAAGCAATCGAAAAGCTGAACAAGATTACCGTAAAGGTTGGTTATCCGGACAAGTGGAAAGATTATTCTGCTTTAGAAATCAAAGGTGTTGCAGAAGGCGGAAGCTATTATGAAAACTCAAAAAACCTTTCAAAATGGAACTTCAAGAAAAGTGTCGATAAACTAAAAAAACCAGTTGATAAAACAGAATGGGGAATGTCGCCACAAACAGTAAATGCATATTACAACCCATCTTATAATGAAATTGTTTTTCCTGCAGCGATTTTACAACCGCCGTTTTACAATTATCAGGCAGATGAAGCTGTAAACTATGGTGGAATGGGCGCAGTTATCGGACATGAAATTTCTCATGGATTTGATGATTCAGGTGCGCGTTACAATGCAGATGGAAACTTAGTAGACTGGTGGACAGAAAACGACTTAAAACAATTTACAGCTTTAGGAACTGCTTTGGCTGATCAGTATAGTGCTTTAGAGCCATTGCCAGGAATTCACGTAGATGGTAAATTTACTTTAGGAGAAAACATTGGTGATTTAGGAGGTATTAACGCTGCTTTTGACGGATTACAATTATACCTAAAGAAAAACGGAAGTCCGGGATTAATCGATGGTTACACTCCAGAACAACGTTTCTTTATTTCCTGGGCTACCGTTTGGAGAACTAAATCAAGAGATGAAGCTATTAAAAATCAGGTAAAAACAGACCCGCATTCTCCTGGGATGTACAGAGCATACGTTCCAATTCAAAACGTAGATGCTTTTTATAAAGCTTTTGATATCAAAAAAGGAGATCCAATGTATGTTGATCCTGAGAAAAGGGTTAAAATTTGGTAAACTAAAATCATAAAAAACGGCGCTGTAATAGCGCCGTTTTTGTTTTGTATAATATTATAATCGTTATTTTAACTGACTGTACATATAAGCTTCTATCGCCTGAAGTTCTTCGTCAGACATTGCTTGTGTTACAGGAAAATTGGTTTGCATAACAGAAAATTGACTCGGATCTACGATTGGTTCACCCTTTCCTCTTAAAAAGGTAACCATATCGCCTTTTTTATCTTTGTAAATTTTTGCAATCTCTTGAATACTAGGCCCAATAACCTTTTGATCTAATTGATGACATGAAGTGCAATTTCCTTTACCTTCAAAAATTTGTTTTCCTAAAGCTTCCGGAGTTTTAACTTCTGCTGCATGTCCTTCAGTATACGATTCTGTTGTGTCCTGAACAGTTTCTGTTGCTTCTTTTTTACAGGATGCAAAAGCTAAAACAGCTGATAAAAGTAGTACGTTTTTCATATCCGGAATTTATTTATTTAAAAGAATAGAAGCCTCTTTAGCGAAGTAAGTCGTAATGATACTGGCACCTGCGCGCTTAATGCAATAAAGTTGCTCTAGCATAATTTTGTCATGATCAAGCCATCCTCTTTCTGCTGCGGCCTTTACCATCGCGTATTCACCAGATACTTGGTAAACAGCAACCGGTACATGAACAGCATCTTTAATTTCTCTTACAATATCAAGATATGCAATTCCTGGTTTTACCATTACGATATCAGCACCTTCTTCAACATCTAATAATGCTTCACGAATACCTTCAATTCGATTAGCATAATCCATTTGATAGGTTTTTTTGTCTTTAGGAATATTTTGAGAATCTACAGGAGCAGAATCTAAGGCATCACGAAACGGACCATAAAATGCAGAAGCATATTTTGCACTGTAGCTCATGATACCAACATTGTGGTGTCCGTTTTCTTCCAACGCTTTTCTGATTGCTAAAACACGACCATCCATCATATCGCTTGGCGCTACGAAATCGGCTCCGGCTTCAGCGTGGCTTAAACTCATTCTCGTTAAAGCATCAACGGTAGCATCATTTAGCAATTGACCATTTTCTATAATTCCGTCATGACCATAAATCGAATAAGGATCTAAAGCGACATCCGGCATAACAATCATTTCAGGAACCACATCTTTAATGGCGCGGATAGTTTGTTGCATTAAGCCATCTTTATTCCAGGATTCAACACCTTTGTTGTCTTTTAAATTCTCACTTACCTTAACGTAAATGTTTACTGCACGAATTCCCAAGTCCCAGGCTTCCTTTACTTCTTTAATTGTGTTATCGAGAGAATGACGGTAAATACCCGGCATAGAGGGAATTGCTGTTTTTATATCTTTTCCTTCCGTAACAAACATTGGAAGCATAAAATCTTGTGGACTTAAACTTGTTTCACGAACTAAAGAACGTATAGATTCATTGGTTCTTAAACGGCGGTTTCTTTGTAATGGGAACATATCTGTTTTTTTATGAATTGTATCAAAAATAAGGGAATTATTTTTCCGCTGTAAAGTTAAAGAAAAATCACCTTACAGCAGACTTTAGTGAGGTATAGAACCGTTAATGTTATCTAAAAATTTAGCATATTATTAGTTTAGCCTTTACTTTTAGGAGGGATATAAATTTTAATCTTTGTGAGATGTTTTAGAATTAAGGAATTGATTAAATACCGATTTTAGAAAAAATCCTTTTAAATTTGTCATATGAAGAAAATCCTGGCGCTATGCTGTTGTTTGCTCCTTACCAGCTGCTTTGAAATAACAGAAAGAATAAAACATTTTAACGACCAAAGTGGTGAATACACACTAATGGTCGACTTTTCTAAATCCTGGTTCAAAACTAAATCTGCCATTTGGCTGGAAGAAGTAGATGGCGTTAAAATTCCTAACGAGCAGGAAATCACTAAAAAACTGACAGACTTTAAACTCAAAGCAGAAAAAATAGAAGGAATCAGTAATGTTTCTACAAAAACAGATTTTCAGAATTATGTTTTCATAATCAAACTGAAATATGCCAATGTAAAAGCACTAAATGCCGTGGTGAACAGCATCAACAATCAAACTGATCAGATTCATTTTAGCAGTAATGATAAGAACTTTGAGAGGATAGCTTCGTATCCAATTCCCGATAAAGTGATCAAAGACCCTAAGAAAAAAGAAGATCTTGAAGCGGCCAGCATTATTGCTATTTATACCTTTGATAAAGATATTGCCACTGTAACGAATCCGAACAGTAAAATTTCACCAAATAAAAAGACCGTTTTTTTAAAGCAAAGTATGTACAGCGTCCTTAAAAAATCGGCATTAATGAACAATACAATCCAATTAATCCCCTGATTTATGAAACATTTTTATGTTTACTTCCTTTTATTTTCAATGTACCTTTCTTTTGGACAGGTCAATCCAAACCAATACGATTATTTTGTGCAGTTTAATGGAAACCAGCTTTCAAAAAAAGTTAGTGTTGCAGATGTACTAAACCATCCGCTTATTAGCCAGTACAAACAAGGAAAGGCAAACCTTGATTTAGACGAATATATCGCTCTTTTTAAATGGGATCAGAAAGCAACCTTTCACGGAAGTTTCACCGATAGTCTTCCGTATTATCAGGTTACAATTCCCATAATTGGAAGACAAGCCTTTAAAAAGTTTATAATTGAAAAAGAAAAAAAGAAACTGAACACAGATTTAGTAGAGGTTTCGGCAATTCAGGATTTCGCTCAATATTCAGTTTACACACCAAAAGGTGAAAAAGCTTCATTTGCTTGGAATGAGAACTATCTGGTAATCTTTGAGTATACTAAGAAATTTAAAACATTTCCGTTGACATCTCAGGGATATGTTTCGGTAACAGAGCCTTATCAGGAATATGATGAGAAAATTAGCGAGCAAAACGGAGTAATCAACCAAGAAAACGATGAGCAAAGTGATGTAATAATAGAAGAGGCACCACCACGATATAATACATCACCAGTTATTGATATTGATGAATATGAAGGATCGCATGAAGAGTATAAGAAAGAACAGGCTGATTTTGATTATAGGCTTGCTGAAAAACAAAGACTTTATATAAAAGCATTGTTCGAAAATGGCTTTACAGTTCCATCTTCAAACAAGATAAATGCGACGGCAGACATTTCGTCTTGGGTCAATTACAGTTCCGTAATGTCTAGCTTAGGTTCAGCGTATAATGCATTTTCGCAGTTTAGCGCGTATAATAAGTTTTTGCCAGTAGAAAAAAATATTGGTGATATGATAAGAGGAATTGGTCTTGATTTATATTTTGATAATGATAACGCAAAAGTAGAAGAGGTAATTGAGTATTCTCCGGAAATGGCTGTAGCGATTCAGAAAATTACAGATAGAAAAATTAATAAAAATCTTTTTAACTATTTTCCTGCTGATAAGCCATTGGGCTATATGTCATATCATTTGAATACGAAAGCCGCCTTAGAAACTTTTCCGTCATTAACCGCTTCATTATTTCAGAATCCTAAATTAGTCAAAGAGGATATTCTATTAATTACAGATTTAATTTCGACCATTGTCGACGAACAAGCCACATCGACTCTTTTAGATGGAGATTTAGCCATGTTTGTTTACGGAACGAAAGAAGTTGAGGTTTTGACAAAAGCGTATGAATACGGAGATAATTATGAAGAAATAGAAACGGAGAAGAAAATCAAAAAAACAATTCCGTTGTTTTCTGCGGCTTTTACCTCTACACATCCAACATTTGGAGATAAATTGATTCAATTAGGTGTTCGCAAAGGAATATTAATACAGCAAGGTGAATATTACATGATTGCGAGAACAGAAGAGTATGGAACTATTTTTATTAAAAAAGATAAAGATGTTGTCGTTGTAACCAATACTTTCGATTACTTCAATGGAGGAAAAGGTTCTTTTGTAAGCGAAACAAAAAAAGCTTTGAAGAAAAATTACATGTCAGCAAAATTAAATCTGGCTGAATTGGCAACGATATACAAAAACGAAGGAAAGATGACAGGTGTCAAATCAGAAAAGATGGAAAGAGTAGCAAATCAGTTTAATGATGTTACAATTGAATCTCCTAAAAAACTGATTGATAATAAATTGATTTTTGGCTTTAAGCTAAGTTCATCAAAATCAGATAAGAATATCATTTTACAAACCTTAGATTTGGTGCAAGAAGTAAGTAAATAATATAATAGTTGATCAAAAAAAATGCTCAGTATGAATTCAATTTCTTACGGGGCATTTTTTTATAGTTATAGACCTGTTTTTTCATGAATCTTTTCATAAACTTTTTTGACTTTTTTGGGAGCATCAAAGCGATAACCAATTGTAAAAATAAAGCTGGATAAAGTATCATCAAGTCTGGTTTGGGCAGCATCACTTTGAAAAAAACTAACTACATTAGTGTTTGCAAAGACAAAGAAATCGTCTTTATTGTAACCGAGTTTAAAATTAAAATCAAATTGGTACAGACCATACACTTTTTCATCAATCATATTAATTCCTGCGCCAAATCCAATTCCGGAACCTATTATAAAACGGTTACTAATTACGAAATTATAACAATAGGTTGGCGCTAATGATAAAAAATACATATTTCCATCTGAAAAATCCAAATCCGAATTGAAAGTAAGATTTGTATAATAGAAGGATAGTTTTGGAACAAAACTACCGGCACTTTTTCGTTGCCATGCATTTTGGCTAGTCAGTGTTTTGTACGAAAAATTGTCATTAAAAATATAAGATGTTGTGGTTCCAATTTTAGTAGTACGCATATCCGGAAGAGGAAGGCTAAGTCCTTTTTCGCTAATATAAAACCCTTTTTGATTAATAAAAGTAAAGGACTGTGCCCATTTTTTTAAAAATAGCGTGTAGTTGAAACTGAGTAATTTTGCGTTTCTACTTTCTTTGTTTCCCGGAAAAAAATCTGGTGCAAAGCTCAAACTCAGATTAAGAAACTGATAACTTAAACTAACACCTAACTGTGATTTGTAATCGGGCTCAATACTAACAGTTCTAAAATTGGCTTCTTTGCCCGATAGAATATCAAAACGATTGGCTGTTTCTAACTGGTAAAGGCTGGCTATCACTTTATCATCATAGTCTATAATATTAGAAATAGAATCATTTTGAGCGAAACAATTCCAAGTACTTACAAGGAGAAATAAAATAATTAGTCTTAGATTCATTTTTACATGCTTTTTTTAATGTAATTTATTTTAACTGTGTAATAATCACCAATTTGATGAAAATTACAGAGAATAAAATTACAAAAAAGCTAAAACTAATTCTGATAGATTAGGGTAATATATTAGACCCAATCGACCGGTTCTTGTAGTACTTTTATTATTTTTTCCTCTTTACTGCCTTCTTCAGGCTGATGATCGTATACCCACTGCACGTGTGGAGGCAAACTCATTAAAATACTTTCAATACGACCATTGGTTTTTAATCCAAATAAAGTGCCTTTGTCATGAACCAGATTAAATTCTACATAACGGCCACGACGAATTTCCTGCCATGTTCTGTTAGCATCCGTATATTCTAAGTTTTTTCGTTTTTCTACAATAGGAACATAAGCTTCTAAGAAACTATCACCAACTTCCGTTACAAAGTTGTACCAGTCCTCCATATCCATTGTTTCATTTGCTTTGCAGTAATCAAAAAACAAACCGCCAATTCCGCGAGCTTCATTTCGGTGTGCATTCCAGAAATAAGTATCACATTGGTTTTTGTATTTCGAATAAAAATCAGGATTATGCTTATCACAAGCCGTCTTACAAGTCTGATGAAAATGTACTGCATCCTCTTCAAACAAATAGTAAGGTGTTAAATCTTGTCCACCGCCAAACCATTGCTCGATAACTTTTCCGTTTTCGTCATACATTTCAAAATAACGCCAATTTGCATGAACAGTAGGAACCATTGGGTTTTTAGGATGCAATACCAAACTTAGTCCACAGGCAAAAAAATCAGCTTCGGCAACGCCAAACATTTTCTGCATCGCTTCCGGCAGTTTACCATGAACACCAGAGATGTTTACACCGCCTTTTTCGAATACATTTCCGTTTTCAATAACACGAGTTCTTCCTCCACCGCCTTCAGGACGTTCCCAAAGATCTTCGCGAAATTTTGCAGCTCCGTCAACAGTCTCTAATCCAGCACAAATCTGGTCTTGTAATTTTTGTATGTATGCGTAAAATTTATCTTTCATGCTAGATTAATTTTTATATTTAAAATTCTTTCCACCATCTTGAATTTCAATCTTTGATATTTCATTGTATGGAATCTTTGTAATCATTTTTGGAAGAAATCTTGATTTATGACCAATTAAAGTGTCATTTATAAATTTTATACTATCAAAGTAAAAATGTTTTCGCTTTCCATTATTTAAAGTGACACGCATTTCTAAAGATGGTTTGTTTTCTAGTATCTGTGTATTGCCCTCTTTATCTTTTACTTTTAATGTTTTGATTTGAAAACCGTTATAATGAATTGGGCCAGTTATAGCAGATGTAGATTGATCATATTCAATATTTTCAAATTGTTGTTTAAAATTTTCAGGATTGATAGTATAGGTTTTACAAGAAAATAGACTCAAGCAAAAAGTAAGCATAAGGATTTTATCTTTCATGAGTAATGTATTCTGATTTGAGTAATCCAAAGTAAACGATGTCTTCTAATGTGCCTTCGCTGCTTTTAAATTCTTCGCGTAATATTCCTTCTTGTTTAAAATGATGTTTTAATGCAACTTGCTGACTTGCGATATTAATTTTTGAAGTACAGATAAAAACTTTGTTCATTTTTAGCGTATGGAAACAAAAGGCTAACGTTTCGGATACAATTTTAGATGTAATTCCTTTTCCCTCAAAATCTTTGTCAATAAAATAACCCAACTCACATTTTGAAATTCTGTTATCGATGCTTTTTACACATAGATATCCAATTAAGGCATTCGTTTTTGTATTGCGGGCATAAAAAAAGTAACCTTCTTTATTATTTTCTTTATCCTGATTTACAGCAATAAAGTGTTTTGTTTTATCAAAATCGGAACAGTTCGCTAAAGTAACAGGAAATGTTTTCTCTATATGAGCTCTATTCTTGTCGATAAGCTTATAAAACTCTTCTGGAAGTATGCTATCAATCGTTTCTATTTTTAGATCAGTAAAGTACATTGCTTATTTGCTTTTAGCCGAAGCAATTTTAGTATTGATTCCAAACGAAAAAACTTTGCTTTCCTGTTGGATATATTGGTAAATGGCAAGTGCCTTTCCTATAAAATTAAATTGTTTTTCTTGCGATAAGCCCATTAAAATATCAGCAAATTGTTCTTGTTGATTCCAGTCAAGATGACATCGCTGTAACAAAATGATCAATTCCTCTTCCGGTATTTCAATTGTTCTTTGTAAACTCAGACCAAAAGCTTTGAGTTGTTCGTCAATAAGACTGGTATCTTCTACGTTCCAGAATCTAGGTACAAAAATAAGAGCGTGCAAAGTGCGTAGCGTATTCTCTATCCTGATGCTTTCTTCGTCTCTTAGTCCTTTGTTTAACATTCTTATTTGTTTTTTCGGCAAGGTTTTTAAAACCTCGCCGAATATTTAATTAGTTACAAAATACTATTGTCCGTATTCCTTCACTGCGTCAATAAACGCCTTAGCGTGATCAACAGGAATATTTGGTAAAATACCGTGGCCTAAATTTACAACATATTTATCTTTTCCGAATTCATCGATCATTTCATGAACCATTTTCTTGATCGTTGGAATTGGAGAAAGTAATCTTGACGGGTCGAAATTTCCTTGTAATGTTATGTTTCCACCAGATAAGTAACGCGCATTTCTTGCTGAACAAGTCCAGTCTACACCAAGTGCAGAAGCTCTACTTTTACCCATTTCGCCAAGAGCAAACCAACATCCTTTTCCGAAAACGATAACCGGAGCATGATCCGCTAAAGCTTCAACGATCTGGTTGATATATTTCCATGAAAATTCCTGATAGTCTACAGGAGAAAGCATTCCTCCCCAAGAATCAAAAATCTGAACAGCATCAACACCTGCTTTTACTTTTTCTTTTAAATATAAAATGGTGGTATCTGTGATTTTTTGTAATAATGTATGAGCTGCTGCAGGATTAGAAAAACAAAATCCTTTGGCAGTATCAAAACTTTTAGAACCTTTTCCTTCTACAGCGTAACAGAAAATAGTCCATGGCGAACCGGCGAAACCAATTAAAGGTACTTCGTCGTTTAGCATTTCTTTCGTTAATTTAATAGCATCCATTACATAACCAAGACTCTCCTGAATGTCCGGTACATAAACACGGTGCACATCTGCCATTGAACGAATTGGATTTGGTAAAAAAGGACCAAAATTTTCTTTCATCAATACTTCGATTCCCATTGCCTGAGGAACAACTAAGATATCCGAGAATAAAATAGCAGCATCAGGAGCAATTCTGCGAATAGGCTGAACCGTAATCTCTGCAGCCAATTCCGGAGTCTGGCAACGTGTAAAGAAGTCATACTTATCGCGAAGCGCAATAAATTCAGGTAAATATCTTCCAGCCTGACGCATCATCCATACTGGTGGACGTTGTACAGTTTCTCCTTTTAATGCTTTTAAAAATAGATCGTTTTTTAACATTGTTTTTTATTGCTTTAGGCTTTCAGTTTTTAGACTTTCAGCGTGTTCGTGTTTTTTATTTTTTGCCATAGGCAATAAGCTTTAGGCTCTAGGCTTTTTTAGTTTGTTGCTATAAGCTTAGGTAATAAGCGATATTTATTTTGCTAAAGGCATAAAGCCTACTGCTTAAAGCTTATAGCCTACTGCTTATAGCCAAATTCAGTGATTACATCCTCGATTACGTCTTCAACCGTTGGTTGATCAGCAATAATGATGTTTTTTGTGATTTTATGTAAAGCTTCTGCTGTGGTTTCACCAATACAAAAGCAAGTTTCTTTCTTTATGGTATTCTCTTTCAAATAACTTTCAACTCCGGAAGGACTAAAAAATAAAATACCGTCTGCGGCGGTACTTATTTTTTGAGGTTTTAATGAAGTATCATAAACCTGAATCTCATTCATTTTTACCTCAGCATCCTGCAATGCTTTTGGTAGTGTTTCTCTTCGAAGATTTCCGCTAAAAAACGTATAGCTTTCGTTGCGGTAGATCAAAGTAATGATTTCGGCTAAGTCGGCAGCATAACCCGTGTAAGCTACCACGTTGAATCCGTTTTCTGATAAAAGAATTTTTGTTTTTAAACCAACACAAAATACATTTTTGCTTTTTAGTTTTTCTGAATTTGGATTTGATAAAACACTGTGAACAGCATTTTGACTCGTAAAAATCAAATTGTCGTTGAGGTCTTTTAATTCAAAAGGTTTGTTGTGGGTTTCAATGAAATCAGCTTCGATTACACCAATATTTGATTTCAGTAATTCTTGTTTCTGAATAGCAGAAAGCTTCTTTGTTGCGATTATTTGAATTGATTTTGCCATTTACTTTTTTAAAGATTCTTTAATAGATTGCATTAATTCTGTTCCACCGGAATTTAAAATTTCCTGTGCAGCAAAGAATCCCAGCTTTTTCCATTCTTCAATGGCAACCGTTTTGTCAATCTCCAATTTTTGTTTTCCGTCGACAGAAAGCAAAACACCTTTAAAGTGCAAAGTATCTTCGTTTTCGTTGTAGCGAACCAAAGCACCGATAGGAGCAGTACAGCCACCTTCGAGTGTTCTTAAAAACTGACGTTCGATATAAGTGCAAATTTCAGTTTCAATATCATTTAATTGAGAAAGGGCATCAAGAGTATAATTGTCATTCTCCATTGCCACAACCATCATTGCGCCTTGAGCTGGTGCAGGCACCATCCAATCTAAATTAATATAATTTTCTGGTTTCAGGTTAATGCGCTCCAATCCTGCAGCAGCAAAAACAGCTCCGTCCCAATTATTGTCTTGTAATTTTTGCATACGGGTGTTTACGTTTCCACGTAAATCAACTACAGTATGATTAGGATATTTATTAAACCATTGCGCTTGTCGGCGTAAGCTTCCTGTAGCAATAGTACTTGGGTTATTTGCAAAATCCGGATTTCCTTTGTGTACCAAAATATCAAGAACATTAGCTCTTTCTAAAACAGCAGCCTGAACAATACCTTTAGGTAAAGCAGTTGGTACATCTTTCATAGAATGAACAGCAATATCAATATCACCATTGATCATCGCAATATCTAAAGTTTTAGTAAAAATTCCCGTAATTCCCAGTTCGTAAAGTGGTTTGTCAAGAATAATATCACCTTGAGATTTTACAGCAACAATTGAAGTTTTATAACCTAAATCGTTTAGCTTTTTTTCTACAGTATGTGCTTGCCAAAGTGCTAATTCGCTATCGCGTGTTCCTATTCTTATTGTCTTTTCTGCCATTTTTGTTTTTAAAACCAAGGTTTTTTTATTTTTCTCACCATTAAGATATTAAGTATCATTAAGGTTTGTGCATGTTTTTTACTATTAAGCTTAATTAGCTTAATATCTTAATGGTAAAAAACTAAGATGCTTTTATTTTGAAGACTTTTTCAATCCATTCAATACTTTCATCTACCATGGTGTCATCATCTTTAAGGTGATTCGCAAAATGAGTAGTAATTTTTTGAATGATTCTGTTGCTGATGATTTCAGCTTGTTCTTCATTAAAATCGGCAATTTTTCTGCTTTGAAAATTCAATTCAGACGTTTTAATAGCGTTAAGCTTGTCTTTTAAAGCATTAATAGTAGGTGCAAATTTGCGGCCCTTTGTCCAGGTGATGAATTCCTCCTTAACTTCTTCTATAATTGCTTCAGCTGCCGGAATGTGTAGTTTTCTGTTTTCCAATGTTTCATCTGTCAATTGTGACAAGTAATCCATGTGAATTAAAGTAACACCTTCTAATTCCTCAACATTTTCATTAACGTTTTTAGGAATAGATAAATCTAAAATCAATAAAGGTTTCTTTAGATTTAAGATTGCTTTGTCTACCGTTGGGTTTTGAGCACCTGTGGCAACAACAACAACATCAGCTTTTTGAAGTTCTAAATGAAGTTCTGAATAATCTTTAACAATCAGATTTAGTTTTCCGGCTAATTTCTCCGCTTTGTCCTTCGTTCTGTTTATTAAAGTAATATGTTCGTTTTTGGTATGTTTTACAAGATTTTCGCAAGTATTTCTTCCAATCTTTCCGGTTCCAAAAAGTAAAATGTTTTTATTACTAATGTCTTCAACATTCTTAAGGATGTATTGTACAGATGCAAAAGAAACGGAAGTAGCGCCTGAGCTGATTTCTGTTTCATTCTTAATCTTCTTGCTTGCCTGAATAACGGCATTGACCAATCTCTCTAAAAAAGTATTGGCTAAACCTAATGACTTAGAATGGGTAAAACTTGTTTTGATTTGAGAGATAATCTCGAAGTCACCAAGAATCTGACTGTCTAATCCTGTTCCTACGCGAAACATGTGATTAATAGCTTCTTGATTTTTATATACAAAACCTACTTTCTGAAAAGCATCGACAGTACCGTTGCTGTTATCACAAATAAGTTTTATTAATTGAAATGGGTGCTCGGCAAAACCATAGATTTCGGTTCTGTTGCAAGTCGAAGTGACAATTAAACTTTCTATTCCTTCCGTTTTAGCCTGTTCCAGCAAACGCGTTTTAGCAATCGCATCCAAACTAAATTGACCTCTAACCTCAGCATCAGCTTTCTTATAACTTAATCCAACTGAATAAAAATATAGGTGTTTCGGTACATTAATGTTTTCCATAAATTCACTTTCATAAAAGTTCAACAAAATTAGGACTATAGTGCTGATAAAAATAACGCTCAAAGTGCTTTTTGTATCGCTGCGTGTTTTTTTGATTCTAAACGTCTGTTTTTATGCAAAAAGAAGTATTTTTGTAGCAAAATCAACTTGTTTGAAACAATTTGTTTAGAGTGATTCTAAATAAGATTTTTGATTACTTGTGATTTTATCTTCTAAAAAACATCGCTATGGGTTCTCAGGAAATTATAAAAATTGAAGACGACTTTACGCTTATCCGCTTTCAGAACGATGGTTCTGAGCCTTTTTTTGCGCAGCATGAAGTTGGTAGTGGGCTGATTCAGTTTCACTTTGGGATAAAAGGCAATGCCAAATTTTTGTTCAATCAGGGTAATTACGCCTTAGAATTGAAAGAAGAAAAATCGTTGCTTTTGTACAATCCACAGAAAGAATTGCCATTAAATTTAGAACTTTCTCCAAATTCATGGGTGATATCTGTAATTGTATCGATTAAAAAATTTCACGCGTTGTTTTCTGCAGAAGCAGATTATATTACTTTTTTAAGCCCTGATAATAAGGATAAAAAGTATTACAACGAAGGAAATATCAGTCCTTCAATGGCTATCGTATTGAGTCAGCTGTTTCATTACAACCTGCATCCGTCTATAAAAAACCTGTATTATAAAGGAAAAGGATATGAATTGCTGAGTTTGTACTTCAACAGAACTGAAGATCCAAATGCAGAGCAATGTCCGTTTTTGATAGATGAAGACAACGTTCTTAAAATACGAAAAGCCAAAGAAATTATTATCGCGAATATGGCGGAACCTCCGGGCCTGCAGGAATTGGCAGATGAGATTGGTCTGAATTTAAAGAAACTCAAAATGGGGTTCAAACAAATTTATGGCGATACTGTCTATGGTTTCTTATTCGATTACAAAATGGATTTCGCCCGAAAACTATTAGACAGCGGATCTTATAATGTAAACGAAGTAGGATTGAAAATTGGTTATAGCACCGGAAGTCACTTTATTGCGGCATTCAAGAAAAAATTTGCGACAACCCCAAAGAAATATTTAATGTCCATAAATACGAATGTGTAGTAAATATGTATAATTGAAAAATATAAAAGAAAATCTATGCTTAAGTTAGGAGTTTTAATATTTGCGTTAACCTTTTTAAGCTGTGCAAATTTAAGAGATCCATCTTTTATTGAAATATTAGAAAATGCTCAACACGATATAAAAGTAGATTCTGTTAAATATTTTACTAATGGACTACCTTTTATCAGACCTGTTTTTGCACAATCGACAATAGATACAATGTCTAAAGCAACTCGTGAACATATTGAAAAAATGGATGAAATATTGAATAGAAGTCAAGTTGAACGTGAGTTAAGGAAAAATATTCTGACCAAATATGGTTTGTATGAACATAATTTAGGATGTATGGTTGACAAACAAACTTCTATTTTAGCAAAAGAATATAAAAGAGTTACGGCCTTTTACCTTGAAAAAAGAAATGGGAAAGATTGGGAGGAAAAGATGCGAGAAGAAATGATTAATATAAGTAATGATTAAAGAAGATTAATTAAGCATCAATTTTAGATATTCTACAATAATTAAAAAGTAATAATTATCATATTTCTAAAAAGTATTATAGAATACTTTTGACGAAAAATTAAAAACAAACAAATGCTTAAAGCCCAAAGCTTAAAGCCTAAAGCAATAAAACAATAATGAAAGGCGTACTACTAGTAAACTTAGGATCACCGGAAAGTCCACAAGCAAAAGATGTAAAACCATATTTAGACGAATTTTTAATGGATAAATACGTGATTGATGTTCCGTATTTATTGAGAGCTTTATTAGTTCGTGGTATTATTTTAAGAAAAAGACCAGAAGAATCAGCGCATGCTTATGCAAAGATTTGGTGGGATGAAGGTTCACCTTTAGTCGTTCTTTCAGAAAGAATGCAGAAAAAAGTACAGCCTTTGGTAAATGTTCCGGTAGCATTGGCAATGCGTTACGGAAGCATGACTATCGAAAAAGGATTGCAGGAATTACACGATAAAGGCGTTACAGAAGTATTGCTTTTTCCATTGTACCCACAATATGCAATGGCATCTACACTTACCATTTTAGTAAAAGCAGAAGAAATTCGTAAAAAGAAGTTTCCAAACATGACTTTTACAGACGTTCCTGCATTTTACAACAAACCGGATTACATTAAAAACTTAGCAGATTCTATCCAAAAACATTTAGTTGGTTTTGACTACGATCATTTATTGTTTTCGTACCACGGAATCCCAGAACGTCATATTCGTAAAACCGATGTTACAAAATCACATTGCAAAATCGACGGTTCTTGCTGTAACACAGCTTCGCCGGCACATGATTTCTGTTATCGTCACCAATGTTACGAAACCACAAGACAAGTCGTAAAATTATTAGGACTTCCTGAAGACAAATACAGCCTTACATTCCAATCTCGTTTAGCAGGTGATAAATGGTTAGAACCTTATACCGATGTTGAAATCGATAAAATGCCGGGCAAAGGAATTAAAAATTTAGCTGTAGTAACACCAGCTTTCGTTTCAGATTGTTTAGAGACCTTAGAAGAAATTGCCATGCGCGCTAAAGAAGATTTTGAGAAAAACGGAGGACAGGAATTCTTGGCTATTCCGTGTTTGAATGACGATGATGAATGGTGTGAAACAGTAGGTAAGTGGATTAATGATTGGGCAGCTGTTTAGATATTTTAGATTTTAGACTTTTGATTTTAGATTGAAAAACCCAAAACCATAAACGAAAAAAATGGAATATTATAACTACTTAAAATCGTTACATTTAATATTTGTAATTACCTGGTTTGCGGGTTTGTTTTATATCGTGCGTTTATTTGTATATCAAATTGAAGCCAACGACAAGCCATCGCCAGAAAAAGAAATTTTACAGGCACAATACAAAATAATGACCTATCGTTTGTGGTATATCATTACATGGCCTTCTGCAGTTTTAGCAAGTATTTTTGCTTTTTGGATGTTGTTCTTTACAGACATAGGACAAGTTTGGCTCAAAATGCCTTGGATGCATGTTAAGTTGGGATTTGTTTTCCTTTTGTATTTGTATCATGCAAAATGTCATCAGATATTTAAGCAATTACAAAACGATGAGGTAAAATATACAACTAACTATATGCGTTTATGGAATGAAGGCGCAACCATAATCCTTTTTGCAGTAGTCTTTTTAGTTATCCTGAAAAGTGCTTTCAACTGGATTTTTGGAGTAGTGGGAATTGTTTTATTTTCAGTACTAATCATGTTAGGCTTTCGTTTTTACAAAAGAATAAGAGAGAAAAAATAATTGTAAATTGTGAATTATGAATTGTCAATTTTAAAGATGCACTGCTAATTCATAATTCACAATTCATAATTCATAATTAAAAATCATGGTGAACAACTTCAAAATGTCAATGCTTTCACTGCGAACCAGGATATTCCTGTCGATGATTGTATTGATTGTTGTGGCATCATTTCTATTAGCTTCCATTTCAATTATTCAATTCAAGAACGAAGCAAAAGAATACCATCAGGAACGTTTAGAGCGAAAAGAAAACGCAGTAAAAGAACACATCAATTATGTTCTTGCAACGACGACCTATCCTTTAAAAACCGGCAATCTGGATTTAATTTTCAAAGATAAAATCCATGAATTAGCCCAGATTCACAAAATCGAAATCAATATTTACAGCCTCGACGGAAAATTGCTAAAGTCCTCAAAAGAGTCCTTTGCAGTAGATAAAGTAGCGCCACCAATTCCGGAGTTCATCCTGAAACTGGTTCGTTCATCTATCGAAAAGCGCTTTGTTGATATTAAAACCATAGATGGTGTCAAAAACAGATCTTCTTTTAGTTTAATAAAAGACGAAAAATTCAAACCATTGGGAGTTTTGAACCTTCCGTACTTAGAAGATGATGGCTATTACGACAACGAATTAAACACCTTTTTAATTCGCCTTAGTCAGGTATATTCTTTTATGCTAATCGTCGCTTTTGCAATTGCATACTTCCTATCCACGTACATCACCAAATCATTAAAAACCATTTCTGATAAGCTCGAAGAAACCAATCTGGATCAGAAAAACGAGAAAATTGTTCTTGAAGCAAACAGCAAAGAAGTCAACTTTTTGATCAGAGCCTATAACGGAATGGTCGATAAGTTGGAAAGCAGCGCGATTAAGCTGGCTCAAAGCGAGCGTGAAGAAGCATGGCGCGAAATGGCAAAGCAAGTAGCGCATGAAATCAAAAATCCGCTTACGCCAATGCGCTTAACAGTACAGAGCTTTCAACGAAAATTTGATCCGCTCGCCCCAGACGTCAAGCAAAAAATGAATGATTATTCCGAAACACTTATTCAGCAAATAGATACCATGAGCGCTGTAGCCTCGGCATTTTCGAATTTTGCTTCAATGCCCGCGCAACAAAACGAAACACTTAACGTCGTTGAGGTAGTAGAACTAGCACTTGATATCTTTAATGAAGAATACATTGCATTCGAAAGTCAGGAAAAAGAAATCATTTCTATCATGGACAGAACGCAGCTTATCCGTGTTATCACCAACTTGGTAAAAAATGCTACTCAGGCAATTCCCGAAAATCAGGCTCAAAAATCAATTTTAGTTACCGTAAAAAGGCGTAATAACAATGTCGAAATAGCAGTAAAGGATAACGGAGTCGGAATTCAAAAACAAGATACAGGAAGAATCTTCGAACCCAAGTTCACCACAAAAACAAGCGGAATGGGATTAGGACTCGGAATTATAAAAAACATCATCGAAAATTACAAAGGAACAATTACCTTTGAATCAACTTTCGGAAAAGGAACCACCTTTAGAGTTTCTCTCCCTATCACAAACTCATAAAATCAGCGTCATGAACTACGAAAATCTTTTAATTTCTATCGAAGAAAAAATTGCAACCGTAACCATTAACCGACCTACAAAACTAAACGCTTTAAACAAAGCAACGATTGAAGATCTGCACAAGGCCATTAAAATTTTAGGTAAAAACGATGACGTTCGTGTTATCATTTTAACCGGAAGCGGAGAAAAAGCATTCGTAGCCGGAGCTGATATTTCAGAATTTGCAAACTATACCGTTGTCGAAGGCGCACAATTGGCAGCCCAAGGACAAGAACTTTTATTCGATTTCATTCAGGATCTTAAAAAACCAGTTATTGCTGCCGTTAATGGTTTTGCATTAGGTGGTGGATTAGAACTTGCCATGGCATGTCATTTTAGAATAGCATCAGACAATGCCAAAATGGGATTGCCGGAAGTAACCTTAGGCGTTATTCCGGGATACGGAGGAACACAACGTTTGCCTCAATTAGTGGGAAAAGGACGCGCTATGGAAATGATTATGACCGCAGCAATGATTTCTGCACAGGAAGCGCAGCAATATGGTTTAGTAAACCATGTAGTATCGCAATCAGAACTAATTGACTTTACAACAGCAATCGCAAAAAAAATCATCAAAAATGCTCCTTTTGCTATCAGTAAAGCCATAAAAGCAATCAATGCCAATTATACAGATGGTAAAAATGGTTTCGATGTCGAAATCAAATCATTCGGAAAATGTTTCGGTACTCAGGATTTTAAAGAAGGAACCACAGCATTTCTAGAAAAACGCAAAGCCGAATTTACAGGAAAATAAAGTTTAACCGTAGCGTTGCGCAAAGATTCCACAGAGAGTCATAAAGAAGAAATTTAATGTAAAGCTTTGTGTAACTTTGCGAAATCTTTGTGTAACTCTGTGACAAAACAACACAAAGATTCTCAAAGTAATTAAAAAAACTTAGAACCTCAGTATCTCAGAACCTAAGCACCTTAAAAAATGTACGAACCAATATTTGCTCTTTTTTGTGAGCGCGTTAAAGAAAGCATACAAAGCGGAACCTTTGCCAAACTTACTTTAGCAAAAACCATCGGTGATACCGAAATCAAAAACATTTACTTCCGATTGGTCCTAAATGAAGACAACACCTTTTCGATTTCACTGACTTCACGTTACAAAACCGAAGAAATCGAAAGCATCCATACATTAGACGAAGCATTATTAGTATTAGGAACCTATATCAAGAATCCGTTTTTAACCGCACTTTTATTCACAACAGACAACGATGTGACCTTCAAAGTAAACAAAAAGAACGCAGGAAGTATTATCGAGCAGGAACCAACCTTCAAGAACGCATCACCGGTAATGCTTGAAATGATAGAGAAGGGCATAATTAAATAAAGAAAAGGATAGTGTGTAAGTTCGTTTTTAGGAGCTAATCCCGCTATCCATTCTAATCTTTTGTGCCGAACCCCGGCACAAAAGGATTTCCACTTCTATCGGGGCTAGGAGATTTGATTTCTAAAAGATGTTTGAGTGAATATTTTCAACAGATTAATCCTGAAGCTTTCGTTTAAACTTTGCGTCTTAGCGCCTTTGCGCGATAAATTAAAGCTTCAACATAATGACATTCGGGAAGTTGCTGCAATATCGTTCGTTCCCTACAAAACTGTATAAAAAATCTTAGTGAACCTCTGTGCAATTCTTCGCGAAATAACTCTAAGAAATTAAGCCAGTTTCACAAATAAATTCCAATCCGCATTTGCTAAATTAATCCTTAAGCTTTCGTTTAAACTTTGCGTCTTAGCGCCTTTGCGCGATAAATTAAAGCTTCAACATAATAATATTCGGGAAGCTGCTGCAATATAGTTCGTTCCATACAAAACTGTATAAAAAATCTTCGCGTATCTCCGTGAAATAGCATTAAGCCAGTTTCACAAACAAATTAGAAGCTATTTTATTAGAAATAGACAATTCACGTCCATCAACCTTAATTTTAACCGATAAATCAAAAGATTCTTTAGAAAGAAATTCAATTTGAGAACCCAGCGCAATTTCCTGCTTGTCCAGATATTTCAAAAATTCCGATGAGGTATCCTTTACCCCAACACAAATACCAACCTGTTGTTCTGCCAATTCAGAAAGTAAATACTTTTCAATCTTAACAATACGTCCGTTAGCATCCGGAATAGGATCACCATGCGGATCCTCAGTCGGATTGCCCAGAAAATCATCCAGACGATTAATCAATTGTTCCGATTTAATATGCTCCAGCTGTTCCGCAATATCATGAACCTCATCCCAGCTAAAGCTTAACTTCTCTACCAAAAACACCTCCCATAAACGGTGTTTACGAACAATCATTTTAGCCGCCAGTTTACCGTTTTCAGTCAAAGAAACACCTTGGTATTTTTTATAATGCACCAAATCCTTCTCAGAAAGTTTTTTCAGCATATCCGTCACCGATGAAGCTTTCGTTTCCATCATTTCAGCAATAGCATTTGTACTAACCTCCGCATCAGTAGAAGCCGTAAGATGATAAATTGATTTAAGATAGTTTTCTTCTGAAAAAGTCATTTTTTTATTTTTTGAGGTGCAAAGGTGCAAAGCAACAAAGGTTCAGAGTTTTTAAAATCTTTGTCCCTTTGTCCCTCTGTTGCTATGTCCCTATTTTTTAACAATCAACAAAGGTATCGAAATTTTATGTCTTAGTTTATCTACAGTCGTACCAAATAAAATATCTTTTACACCTGTGTGGCCGTGGGTTCCCATAACCAGAACATCAAAATTACCCTCATTGATAATCTTCGGAATTACAGTGTTTGGTTTACCAAAACCAAGAGCAGTTTCGATCTTAAAGCCCTTCTGCGAAAGCATCTCTTTATATTCCAATAAAAGCTTTTCATCGATTGTAGTTTCGTGATCGTCAACATGACCTCCGTACATAAGTGCGCCAACAGTTTCCACAATATGAATTAAAGTATATTGCGCGTCGATTCCGCCAAGTTCAAAAGCATTGTTAAGTGCAGCTTCATCCGCTTTAGAAAAATCGACAGAAATGGCAATGTTTTTTTTGCTGTACGCTTCTTTTGGAGTGTATTCCAGTTTTAAGTGATGTGGCGAGTGATTCTCGATATCTGATTTAGCTCTGGCAATAAAAGGTTTTGCAATAATGTATAAAAGCAATCCCAAAAGTCCAAAAGCAAGTGGAACAACCGTCAGCCATAAAAACAAAGGCTGTTCAGCGCTGGCAAGCCACGATGTTATTTCATCATAAACCAATTTAGCATTAAGCGAAACAATGATAAGGGCAATAATCCATGCAGCAACCTGTGTTATTTTAGAAATATGAAAACCCTTCATCTTGCTTTTATCGCTCACAAAGTGAATCAACGGAATAATCGCAAAGCCCAATTGCAAACTCAAAATAACCTGGCTTAAAATCAAAAGTTTTCCCGTTACACTTTCTCCATAAATTAAGATCACCACAACAGCAGGAACAATCGCGATCAATCGGGTAATAATGCGTCGAACCCAAGGCTGAATGCGTAAATTCAGGTAACCTTCCATTACGATTTGTCCGGCAAGTGTTCCCGTTACAGTCGAACTTTGTCCGGCAGCAATCAAAGCAACCGCAAATAAGATTGGTGCCCATTTAGTACCCAATAGCGGTTCAAGAAATTGGTGTGCATCCTGAATTTCGGCCACTTCAAACATACCATTCTTGTAAAAGGTAGCTGCGGCCAAAATTAAAATAGCAGCATTTACAAAAAACGCCAGGTTCAAGGCAATAGTAGAATCGATAAAGTTATATTTCAAAGCTTGTTTAATACCCGCTGGCGTTCTGTCGAACTTACGGGTTTGTACTAGCGACGAGTGTAAATATAAATTGTGAGGCATTACAGTAGCACCAATAATTCCGATCGCGATATACAATGCAGCAGAATTTGGCATAGACGGAATAAGTCCGTACATAACTTTGTCAAGTTCCGGTTCAGCAAAAATCATTTCAAAAATGAAGGAGAATCCGATGATGGCAACCAGCACAATAATAAAAGCTTCCATTTTACGAATTCCTTTATTGATCAGGAAAAGGAGGAGGAAAGTATCTAACACCGTGATAAGCACTCCTTCGATAAGCGGAATGTCGAATAAAAGATTAATCCCGATTGCCATTCCCAAAACCTCTGCAAGATCGCAGGCGGCAATAGCAATTTCGGCTAAAAAGTATAAAATGTAATTGGTAAATTTCGAATACGTTTCTCTCGAAGCTTGCGCCAAATCGCGTTGCGTTACGATACCAAGTCTTGCACTTAAGCTCTGCAAAAGCAAAGCCATTAAGTTACTCATCAATAAAACCCAAAGCAAAGAATATCCAAACTGACTTCCACCGGCAATATCTGTTGCCCAGTTTCCAGGATCCATATAACCTACGCTTACTAAATAGGCGGGACCTAAAAAGGCTAATATTTTTCTGAATCCTGTTTTTTTATGTTCTGTCGCTACCGATTGATGTACTTCTTCTAAAGAGTTGGCCATTGTAAAAAATGTTGTTTGAACAAATATAGGGATTAATCATATTCGTGCAACAATATTTTTAGGCTTGTCTAAATCTTAATTGTTAGAATTTAAACAATTCGGACACAAACCTGACAATGTAAAGTTTATCTCGTTGACTTTATAGTTATGTGGAATGATATAACTCGGCTTTACATTTTCAAGACAAGTGATCTCCAAACATTTTTCGCAGCTAAAATGCGCATGGTTATGAATATGTACACGTTGTGCATGATGATGACATTTTGCATATTTTACAGTACCATCAAGATTGACAATTTTATGAATAATATCGTCGTTAACTAAGCGGTCGAGGATTCTGTAAATCGTAACGCGATCGCATAGATCATTTGTTTGTTTCTGAATTTCGGTATGAGATAAAGCAATTTTTGATTGAGTCAAAATCTCTAAAACGGCCGTCTTTGCTGCTGTATTGCGTGTTGTTTTCGTTTTGTCCATAGTAAAAACTTTAATGCAACATTGTTGCAAGTTAAATAAAAGTGTATATTTGCAACAAAATTGCATTAATCAAAAGTACTGAAAATGAAGAAAACTACCTCATCCTTTTACGATATTTTAGGAATTTCGTCTGCAACTATTTGTTTGGTTCATTGTTTGATTTTTCCGCTGCTTACCATTTTGCCTTTAGGTTTAAGTCATAATCCTTTTGTCGATTTGTTCTTTGCCACGATCGGACTTTTAGCCATTTTAAAAATTGTAAACAAGACCTCGATTTTAATATCAGCGATCCTTGTTATTTCGATGAGCTTAATCTGGATAAGTGTTCTTGCTGACATTATTTTGGAGATTCATCTTGACCTTCTATATATTGGAGGAGTCGGAATGATCGTAGGGCATTTATTGAATTATAAATTACATAAAAAATAGTTGCGGGAGCGGCTATAAATATAAATGAAATACTTATGAAACAAAATCATTTTGATGTTATAATTATCGGAGGTAGTTATAGCGGACTTTCAGCAGCAATGAGTTTAGGTCGTGCATTAAGACAAGTTTTGGTTATCGATAGTGGTTTGCCTTGCAACAGACAAACACCACATTCACATAATTTCATAACCCAAGATGGTGAAAAACCCGCGGTAATTTCGGCGAAAGCCAAACTACAGGTCGAGTATTATAATTCCGTTCAATTTTATAGCGGACTTGCCACAGCAGCGGTTAAAACCCAAAACGGATTCGAAATCACCACAGCATCCGGTAAAGTATTCTCTGCCAAGAAAATATTGTTTTCAACAGGCGTCAAAGATTTACTTCCAGCAATTCCTGGTCTAGCTGAATGCTGGGGAATTTCCGTTATACATTGTCCATATTGTCATGGTTATGAAGTCAAGGAACAGAAAACAGCCATTATTGCCAACGGAGCAATGGGCTTTGAATACGCCAAAATGATTTCAAACTGGACGAAAGACCTAAGAATTTTAACCAACGGAAAATCGACTTTAGCTTCAAAAGATATTGAAGTTTTAAAACAACATAATATTCAAATAATTGAAAATGAAATTGATGCAATAGAACATGTAAAGGGAAATATTAAGCAAATCATTTTCAAAGATCAATCTAAAATGGAGATTGAAGCGGTTTATTTCCGTCCGCCTTTTGAACAACATTGTTCCCTAATCGAATCTTTAGGTTGCGAATTGACAGAACAAGGTTTAGTTAAAGTCGATCTTATGCAAAAGACTACTGTCTCAGGCATTTTTGCCAGTGGCGATAGTTGCATTCAGGCAAGATCTGTTGCAATGGCAGTTTCTTCAGGATCATTTGCCGGAGCGGCAATCAATAAAGAACTTATCGATGCTGAGTTTGTGTAATTGAATTTGCTAACGTTTGCCTATCCTAACAGGTTTTAGAAACCTGTTAGGTATTATAAGTTATACGAAAAGAATTAGTTAAAAAGTTTTTTGCTTTATAAACTATATTTGTCAAATTTAATTTTTAGTTTTGTCTAAATTTAATTTTAAAACAATGAAAAAACTATTTTTGATATTGCTTTTGTTTGGTTTCCAATTTACGTTTGCTCAGGAAAAGGGTAAAATCGAAGGATTTGTATCTGGCGAAGGTCATAAATTACAATATGTAAACATTCATTTGTTAGGAACAGAACACAAAGCTGTAACAGATAGTTTAGGTTACTTCATGATCGGAAACGTTGCGGTTGGCAATTACACACTTCAGATTTCACAAATTGGTTTTCAAAGTTTAAAGAAAAAAGTGGAGGTTAAGAACAATTCAGTTCAATCGTATGATTTCGAATTGACCGATAATCAAAACAACTTGAATGAAGTAGTAGTTTCCGGAACTCTAAAAGCAGTAAAACGATTAGAAAGTGCCGTTCCAGTTGAGGTATATTCGCCGGTTTTCTTCAAGAAAAATCCAACACCAAGTATTTACGAGGCATTGCAGAATATAAATGGCGTCCGTCCACAGCTGAATTGTGGTGTCTGCAATACAGGAGACATTCACATAAACGGATTAGAAGGTCCGTATACTTTGGTCTTAATCGACGGAATGCCTATTGTAAGCAGTCTTTCTACGGTTTATGGTTTGTCCGGAATTCCAAATTCTCTGGTTGAGCGAATAGAAATTGTAAAAGGTCCCGCATCCTCATTGTACGGTAGTGAAGCCGTTGGAGGTTTGATTAACATCATTACTAAAAATCCAACCAATGCCCCTTTGTTTTCAGCTGATTATTTTACCACGTCGTATTTTGAAAGCAATCTTGATTTGGGAATGAAATTTAATGCCGGAAAAAAAGCGACTTCCATTGTGGGTATTAATTACTTTAATTACGATCAGGTAATAGACAAAGACAAAGATAATTTTACGGATGCAGCCCTGTCCGAAAGAATTTCTGTCTTTAATAAATGGAGCTTTGCCCGTGAAAATAATCGTTTGTTTACCATCGCAGCACGTGGAATGTACGAAGATCGTTGGGGTGGAGATGTACGCTGGGAGAAAAAGTACCGAGGCGGTGACGAAATTTATGGTGAAAGTGTTTATACAAAACGTGGTGAATTGATAGGAAGTTATCAATTGCCATTTGAAGAAAAATTAATGCTTTCCTTCTCTGGAAATGTACATTATCAGGATAGCCGCTACGGAACAACATCGTATATCGCGAATCAAAAGATTGGATTTCTGCAATTGACCTGGGATAAGAAAATAGGAAGAAACGATTTTCTTGCCGGAATCGCCAACCGTTATTCATACTACGATGATAATACACCTGCAACAAAAGAAGCTGAAAGCACTTGGTTGCCGGGAATTTTTGTGCAGGATGAAATTACGCTTTCAAAGCAAAGCCAGGTCTTATTAGGAATGCGATACGATTACAACTCCATTCATGGTTCTATTGTTACGCCAAGAGTAGCTTATCGATGGAAGAAAAATGAAAATACTATTTTTAGATTCAATGCCGGAACCGGATTTCGTGTAGTCAATTTGTTTACAGAAGATCATGCAGCGCTCACCGGTTCACGAGATGTAGTGATTCAGAATGATTTAAAACCCGAGCAATCCATAAATGCAAATTTGAATTACATTCAAAAGATCAATTTCACCAATGGAACGTTTATCGGAATTGAAACCACAGCCTTCTTTACCCGATTTAGCAATAAAATTATTTCCGATTATGAAACAGATCCTAACAAAATCATTTATGACAACATCGATGGTTACGCCATAAGCCAGGGAATCAGTACCAATGTTGATGTCAATTTCCCTTCCGGTTTAAAGTTTATCTTAGGAGCAACCGTTTTAGACAATAAAAATGTAGAAGATGGAATTTCTCAAAGACCTTTTCTAACCGAAAACTTCACCGGAACGTGGAGCGTGTCGTATAAAATTGAACCTTGGAATTTATTACTTGATTATACCGGAAATGTATACAGTCCTATGAATCTTCCGTTACTTAGTGAGTTAGACCCAAGAAGTCCAAAGTCACCTTGGTACAGTATTCAGAACATACAATTTACGTATTCTGGATGGAAGAATTTTGAGCTTTATGGAGGTGTGAAAAATTTGCTGAACTTTACACCAAAGCAAAATAATCCGTTTTTGATTTCGAGAAGTAATGATCCTTTCGATAAAAATGTGCAATATGATGCCGCGGGAAAAGTAATGGCAACACCCGATAATCCATACGGATTGACCTTTGACACCACGTATGTATACGGACAAAACCAAACGATTCGCGGATTCTTCGGATTGCGATATACATTCAGATAGTATGAAAAAGCTAATGATAATTGTCTTTCTTATCGGAATTACGACAACAGGTTTTAGTCAACTCAAAGCGAGAACCTTTGAAAAAGTGGATAGTTTGCAGCGCATTCAAAAGAAAAAAACAATCGTATTCATTTACACCGATTGGTGTCAGTTTTGCCATAGAATGAAAAACACCACTTTTAAAGATCAGGAAATCATCAATAAGTTAAACTCCGATTTTTACTTTATTGATTTTAATGCTGAGGAGAAAAGGGCAATTACTTTTAATAAACAAACATTTAAGTATCAGCCCTCCGGAAATAATGTTGGAGTTCACGAATTGGCGTTGCAATTGGGGACGATAAACAAACAAATTGTTTATCCGATCTTATGTGTTTTGAATGAAGAAAATGAAATTATCCTGCAATACAGCAATTACCTTAATGCAAAGGATTTTAAAGTGCTTTTAGAGAAAATCGTTTAAGTTATTTTATAAGTATTTTTAGGTTAAAACATAATAATTTAGAAATAGTAAAAAGTCAAAACGAGAAAAATTTTTTCGTTTCTTTGTCTGGAATTTAATAACAACTTTCAAAACAACAATATGAAACAATTTTCCCTATTTATCATTATGCTCGGAGCTTTAAACGGATTTGCTCAAACATCAAATATTTTTGAAAGCGGCGGTTTCGTTGGTATAGGAACTAACACTCCTAAATATAGACTTGATGTAAACGGAATAATAAAGTGGGGTGAAGCTTCACAATTTTTATATTCCGGACAAGATGGTAATGGTGTGTTTTTTGAGCAATTAGGGAAAGTAGATAAGCTGGATAAACTAAGATTACAAACATCTATAAACGGGGATGAAACTAACTATTCACAATTTATTGTTGATCCAAAAAAAGGATTTTCTTTTATTGCATTGAAGGGTGGTAGTGACCATGTTGGAATAGGTATGGCTCCAAGTTCCACTGAAAAATTATCTGTAAAAGGAAAAATTCGCTCCGAAGAAATTAAAGTAGAAGTAATTGTTTGGCCAGATTATGTTTTCGAAGATGATTACAAGATAATCTCATTGGAAAGTTTAGAAAAATTCATTAAAATAAACAAACATCTTCCAGAGGTGCCTTCTGCTAAAGAAATTACTGAAAATGGATTAGAGTTGGGTGAAATGAATAAAGTTTTGATGAAAAAAGTAGAAGAACTTACTTTATATCTTATAGAACAAAATAAATCTTTACTAGATCAGAAAGCTCAGATTATGAATCAGCAAAAGCTTCTTGAAAAGCAACAGCAAGACATCGATAATCTCAAAAGAAGGAATTAAGATTATAGATCATTTTTTATCTTTTTTTTAAGTTTTAAAAATGCATTCTCAAAAATAACAACAATAAATTTTCTTATTTTTGAGAATGCAATCTTCACAAATCCCACATTTCGATTACATTTTTACAGGAACTGGTTTAGCGACTTTAATGACCGTTTATAAAATGGTGTTGAGCGGAAGATTCTCTGATCGATCTATTTTATTAGTAGACCAAGATGCTAAAGAAACTAACGATCGTACTTGGTGTTTTTGGGGCCAGAACGAAAGTATTTGGGATCCTATAATCTTTAAAAAATGGGATTTAGCTTTATTTGGACATGACAATTTTAAGCAGGATTTAGAACTAAAACCGTATCAATACAATCAGATTCGGGGTTTGGATTTTTACAAATATGTTTTTGAAACTATTTCCAATCAGGAGAACATCACGATTTCAAAGGAGAAAGTAACCGATATCAATGAATTAGAAACCCATGTTTTTGTTGGTACAGAAAGTAATCGATATACCTGTAACTATTTATTCAATAGTATTTATTGTAAAGTTTTTCCTTTAAGTCAGACTAAATATCCTGTTCTGCAACAGCACTTTATCGGCTGGTTTGTGAAAACGGAAAATGAAATCTTCAATCCTGAAAAAGCTACTTTTATGGATTTTTCGATAGAGCAAAGAGGCAATACGCGATTTATGTATGTGTTGCCTATTTCTAAGACAGAAGCTTTAGTCGAATATACTTTGTTTTCTGAAAATCTTCTGGCAAAAGAAGAATATGAAAATGAGATTCAAATTTACTTGCGAAATCTCGGTGCAGATCAATACGAAATTACAGAGAAAGAGCAGGGAAGTATTCCCATGACCTGTTTTCCTTTTTGGAAGAAGAATACCAAACGCGTCCTGAATATTGGTACCGCCGGCGGATGGACAAAAGCAAGTACAGGTTATACCTTCAAAAATTCAGATAAAAAGTCAACAGCATTGGTTTCATTTCTAAAGGATAATGACGCTTCAGGATCTATTGTCTCAAATAAGGAATCAATCAGACTCTCATCATTTCATAAAAAGAACAGATTCTGGTTTTATGATCTTCTCCTTTTAGATATCCTTTACCGCCATAATGAATTGGGAAGCCGTATTTTTTCATCCTTATTTCGAAAGGGAAATCCTCAACTGATTTTTAAGTTTTTAGACGAAGAAACTACACTTCTCGAAGATGTTAAAGTTATTTTAAAGTGCCCAAAAATCCCATTTTTAAAATCGTTATTTGTTCTGATTTTTCTTCCAAAAAAATACAACCAAAAACGATGAACTTTGAAAAAAATTACTTTAGGTTTTAGCTTCTTATTTACCCTTTTGTCTTACGCGCAAGTTTCAACAAACAAAGCGCAAGATGCTATTGTCGAAGAGACTTTTAAAAACTGTGTAGATAAACACAGTTACATGTATGAAATGACCGAATATCAAAATTGTCTTGATGCAGGTTTGAAAAAAGACAGCACCATTGCTTACTTATGGCAGCAAAAAGCGATGCCGTATTTTAAATGCAAGAAACACGAAGTCGGAATGCCATATTTAGATAAAGCAGTTTTCTATGATAAAGAGCGCTGGCTGTCGTACCGCGGTTTTATAAAATGTATTTTTTCGCATAATTACAAAGAAGCAATAGCCGATTTTGAGGAATGTATCAGACTTTACGGAAACTCTTATGTCATGGATCATACTTATAATTTTTATATGGCAATTAGTTACCTGCAACTCAATGAATATGCAAAAGCAGAAAAGCTTTTGGATGATTATGTGAATGATATTTATAAAAACAGAAGCAAGTTAGAACACCCTACAGCTTATTTTTATCAGGGAATTGCAAAATATGAATTACAAAAACTGGATGAAGCAATTGCTATTTTTGATAAAGCATTAAAAATATATCCTGAATTTTCAGATGCAAAATATTACAAAGCAATTTGCTGGCTGAAACAGGGAAAGCCAAAAGAGCAAATTAAGGCTCTGTATGATGTTGCACAGGAAGATGCTAAAAAAGGATATTCTATTAATGAGGATAACACAGTTTACGAAATGTATCCTTATCAAGTAAGGTTTTCAAAGTAAAATTTAGGACTTTCGATTATATGACTTTTCAACTTTTGACTAAATAAATTGAACTATAACAAAACTTTATAGTTCAAATTAAGTTGGTGCGCGTAAACTTCGTAACTTTGCAGTTCAAAAGTAAAATTTAAAAATTAAGAAATATGTATCCAGAAGAAATGGTAAAGCCAATGCAAGCTGAATTAACTGCTGCTGGTTTTCAAGATTTACATAGTGCTGATGCTGTAGATAATGCTATCAAAGCAGAAGGTACGACTTTAGTTGTTGTAAACTCTGTTTGTGGTTGTGCTGCAAGAAACGCACGTCCGGGAGCAAAAATGAGTTTAGAAGGAGCTAAAAAACCAGATCATTTAATTACAGTTTTTGCTGGTGTAGATAAAGAAGCTGTTGATGCTGCAAGACAACACATGTTCCCTTTTCCTCCATCATCGCCATCTATGGCTTTGTTCAAAAACGGAGAATTAGTTCACATGTTAGAGCGTCACCATATCGAAGGTCGCCCAGCTGAATTAATCGCTGAGAACTTACAAGACGCTTTTAACGAGTTTTGTTAATTTTTTTGAGGTACAAAGGCTCAGAGGTTCAAA
>NZ_MUGW01000008.1:101035-392793 GCF_002217285.1 Flavobacterium hercynium
TTTGAACCTCTGAGCCTTTGCTCCTAATAAAAGAGCCCTTTGTTCTTTTCCCCTTTTTCCTTACCTTTGCCCCTCATAAAATAATTTCTCACTTAAAATAGTTTATAGCATGCAACTGTATAACACTTTAAGCGCAGAAGAAAGAGCCATCATGATCGATGATGCCGGTAAACAACGACTAACGTTGTCTTTCTATGCGTATGCCAAAATTCAAGATCCCAAAAAATTTCGCGATGATTTATTCTTAGCCTGGAACAAGCTCGATGCTTTAGGCCGAATTTACGTTGCCACCGAAGGAATAAATGCTCAAATGAGTATTCCGGAAGATAATTTAGAATCTTTTAGAGAAACCCTTGAAGTGTACGACTTCATGAAAGGCATACGATTGAATGAAGCGGTAGAACATGACGATCATTCCTTTTTAAAATTAACCATTAAAGTCCGAGATAAAATTGTAGCCGATGGCTTAAATGACGAGACTTTTGATGTAACCAATATTGGCGTTCACTTAAAAGCTGCCGAATTCAATGAAATTCTTGATGATCCAAATACCATTGTAGTTGATTTTAGAAACCATTACGAAAGTGAAGTTGGACATTTCAAAGGCGCAATTACTCCAGACGTAGAAACGTTTAGAGAAAGTTTACCAATCATAAACGAACAACTTCAGAATCATAAAGAAGATAAAAACCTTGTGATGTATTGTACCGGAGGTATTCGATGCGAAAAAGCAAGTGCTTATTTTAAACACCAGGGTTTCAAAAATGTATTTCAGTTAGAAGGCGGAATCATCAATTATGCAAAACAGATTGAAGCAGAAGGTCTAGAAAGTAAATTCATTGGAAAAAACTTTGTATTCGATAACCGTCTTGGCGAAAGAATCACAGACGATATTATCTCGCAATGTCACCAATGCGGAAAACCTTGCGATAATCACACCAATTGTGAAAACGATGGTTGTCATTTATTGTTTATTCAATGTGATGATTGTAAAGCAGCAATGGAAAACTGCTGTTCAACAGAATGTCTTGAAGTAATCCACATGCCGTTGGTAGATCAGGTGCGATTAAGAACCGGAAAACAAGTTGGTAATAAAGTGTTTAGAAAAGGAAAATCAGATAGTTTGAAGTTCAAACACTCTGGTGACCTGCCAAATAAAGCTTTAGCTACTGCTGATAAACCAGTTGATATTCGTCAAAAAGTAAAAGTAAAAAAAGTACTTATCGGAAAAGCAGAACATTATTATGTAAAAGCTCAGGTAGGACAATTTACAGTTGAAAATCAAGAGTTAAATCTAGGTGATACCATTATCGTTTCCGGACCAACTACCGGGAATGAGGAATTGACATTAGATAAAATGATCGTAGACGGAGCAGCTACTACAACTGCTAAAATTGGAGATAAAGTTACTTTTGAAGTTCCCTTCAGAATCAGATTGTCAGATAAAATATATAAAGTTTTAAAATAGTTTATCATGACATCGACGAATAAAATTGAACTTATGGCTCCTGCCGGGAGCTTTGAGTCGCTTCAGGCTGCGCTTGATAATGGTGCCGATTCCATCTATTTTGGAGTAGAACAACTCAACATGCGTGCGCGTTCAACCGTAAATTTCACCATTGATGATTTACAGGAAATAGCTAAACGTTGTGAGCAAAAAAGCGTACGAAGCTACCTGACATTGAACACGATTATTTACGATCATGACTTATCTGTCGTAAAGACATTATTGAACAAAGCCAAAGAAGCTAATATCACAGCCGTAATTGCATCGGACCAAGCCGTAATTGCAATGGCAAGGACAATTGGGATGGAAGTACATATTTCAACTCAGTTGAACGTAACAAACATTGAAACCATAAAATTCTATAGTTTGTTTGCTGATACAATGGTTTTAAGCCGTGAATTGAGCTTACGTCAAGTGAAGAAAATCACCGAACAAATAGAGAAAGAACAGATCAAAGGACCAAACGGAAATTTAGTCGAAATCGAAATTTTTGGTCATGGTGCTTTGTGTATGGCAGTTTCAGGAAAATGTTATTTGAGTTTACATTCGCATAACTCCTCTGCAAATCGTGGTGCCTGCAAACAAAATTGTCGTAAAAAATATACCGTTATCGATCAGGAAACCGGTTTTGAGATCGAAGTCGATAATGAATACTTAATGTCACCTAAAGATTTGTGTACACTTGATTTTCTGGATCAGGTAATGGATTCCGGAATTCAGGTTTTAAAAATCGAAGGACGTGGCCGTGCACCGGAATATGTGGCAACAGTAATAAAAACATATCGAGAAGCTATTGATGCTTATTACGACAAAACATTTACGAAAGAAAAAGTTGCGGTGTGGATGGAAGTATTGAACACTGTTTACAATCGTGGTTTTTGGTCCGGCTATTATCTGGGTCAGGAATTAGGAGAGTGGAGCGATATTCCGGGATCTGCTGCAACCCAAAAGAAAGTATATGTGGGTAAAGGAACGCATTTCTTTCCGAAAGCAGAAGTGGGACAATTTAAGATCGAAGCGTATGACATTAAAATTGGAGATAAAATTCTCGTAACAGGACCAAGTACCGGAGCTCAGGAAATGATTATCGACGAAATGTTTGTCAATGATCAAGTAGCTGATAAAGCAACAAAAGGAGACGATTGTACTTTTAAACTGCCATTCAGAATTCGAATGTCGGATAAATTATATAAAATTGTAGAGGCGTAATGGTAATCGTAACATTGCAAAGAGATAAATGCATAGGCTGTAATTACTGTGTCGAAATGGATCCGGTTCATTTTCAGATGTCAAAAAAAGACGGTAAATCTGTTTTGATTCATTCACAAAACGCAAAAGGCTTCTTTACGTTAAAATCACCCAATCATACCATTGTAGAAAGCTGCGAATTGGCAGCAAAAGCGTGTCCTGTCAAAATTATAACTGTCAAAGAAACGTAGATTACCAACAGTAATAAAAACAAGAAAACCCTATTCTTTTATCTAGTAGAATAGGGTTTTCTTGTATAATGATTTTGCAATTAATGTCTGTTATCGCAACTTCTGAAAATCACGGGTTCCGTTTTAGAGATAAATGGAATAGTGGAACAGCCAAAAGAAGCATATTCAAAGCCAAATGCTACGTCAGGTTTGTTTTTAAACAATTTTCCAGTCCATTGATGAATTTCACCATCTGGATTAATAAAGTTTAAAGGAGTAAGCGCACCGCCTTCGTCGTTATAATAGTAATTTTCAAAAACAATCTCATGCGTTGTTTTGTTTTCAACAAGTAATCTTCTTCCTGTCACATCTCCTTTTTCAGCATAATCCTGAAGGAAATACTGAAGATCTCCATTAGTATAAGAGTAGACATTTTTTTTAGTAGTACCTTTCATGAACCTGTCGTATTTTGGATTTACGGGTACTGATGGTATTTTTGAAGCTGCAATTTCTTTCCATTTTATAGTTTGCAGTTTTTTCATCGCAAACGGATTCTTTGGGCCAATGCAAACGAAACTAGTATAGTAATTAGATTCAGGAATTTTTAATAATTTTTTCTCCACTTCAAACCCAATCATATAATCTGATGCTTCATAAGGCCACTCAGCTCCGTAAATATTGATATAAGCTGCCGCATTTAAGTCTTTTACTGCAAAAGCATTTAATATATTTGCTGAATAATCATAAATAAAAAGACTATCTGTTTCCGCTATTCTCATTTTTGACATCATTACCTTTTTATATTTTAAACCCAACGGAAGGTATTGCGACTCTTCTTCTTCAAAATTTTTAAGATCAGGAATAGCAAGTGAATCTTTATGACTACTTAATACATAATCATCTGATAGGGAGATTAATACACGAGAATCGAATTGGCTTAAATCGTATACCCGAATATCAGATTTGGGAGGTGTTAAATAATCATCAGTTTCCGTTTCCGTTAAAGTGTCAGCAGCAGTTGTTTTTTCTGTCGCAGTCTTTTTTGGTGAAGTAGTTTTTTGTTGATCTGATGTCTTTTTATTGGTACAACTAAGAAAAAGACAGCTCGCAAGTGAAATGTAAAGTAATCTCATAGGTTTAGTAATTTTAAGAATTAAATACCAAATTTGGCGTCGATGTTGTGCTTCTCGACATAAGCTTTTGCTGTATTCATCAGTTTGGTAAACCTTAGGTCTATTTCGTTTTGAGTAGTAGCATCAAAATCTGCAATTGCTTTTTGCAGTTGTTCCGGTGAAGCATTTTCGTCTTTCATCTTAGCAATTTTCAGATATCCGTCTTTTTGTTTTGCAATAGCATAGGAAAATAGATCTTTTGATGCCTGAACCATTTCTTGGTTATCATCATCTTCTTTTATGTCCTGAATTGTTTTAAAACTTGCTTCTAAATTAGTGATGCCGTATTTAAAACTATCGTAGTACGTAGATGAAACCATTTTTTTTTGAGTTTCATCATAAACCTGAGGTTCGGATTCGAGTTTGTTGCTAATTTCTTTACCGCCAAATCGAGCCAGCAAGTTAGAATTTAAAGCGGCTATCTCAAAAGTTTTTTCTGGGGTAAGATCTGTACATGAAGTAAAAGATATTGTTGTTGTAAGGAATACAATTAATAGAATGGAATTTTTTAAAATCTTTTTCATTTTTTAAGTTTGTTTAAAATATAGCAGTATAATTGTTTAGATGGTTGTGCCAAGTCAACTTTTGATGCTGCATTATCCTTTTAAAATTTTACTTTTTTCACTTTCAAATTCTTCAGAAGTCAGAATCCCGGCATCCAAAAGTTCTTTTAGATCTAATAATGCTTTTTTCTTTTCTTCCATAGAACTTCCTGAAGCTGCTTTTTGAGGTTCCTCTTTCTGAATTGGCGTTACCACAGTTCCCGAAGGAGCGAATTTTAGAATAAGTTCTGTAATTTCATTAAAGCCTTTAACATTCGAATAATCAATTGCTTTTTGCTCTTTTACGTTTACAATTGAAGCATCGGCTTTGTTCTCGAGCAAGTATTTTACAACATCCTTCTTTCCGTTTGCTGCGCTGTAGTGTAAAGGCGTATTTCCCGATTCGTCCTGAATGTCGATGTTGGCACCGGCATCAATCAGTAATTTGACCATGCTTAAATTGCCTTTTTTAGTTGCAACATGCAAAAGGCTTTCTCCACCGTAGTTATAAGAACTGTTTAGCGTAAAACTAGAATCGTTTGAAATGTTCGTTGCACTCACAATCCAATCCAGATAATCGTTCATAGACGAAGTGTCTTGCGCAACGGGTTTGCTGAAATTAACATCAACGCCGTTTTCTAAAAACAAAGCAACAATCTCTTTTTGATTATTCGCGCAAGCGTACCAAATTGGTGAGTAACCATTATTGTTAGAAGTAAATACATCGGCACCTCTTTCGACTAATAATTTTGCCAGCATTCGATTCGTTTCGTAACAAGCAATCAAAAGCGGATTTTCACCGGCATGATTGGAGTGATTTACATCAGCTCCGTTATCCAAAAGCAATGTAACCATTGGAACCGATTTTGTATAGCAAGCGTAAAATAAAGGTGTATTTCCTTGTTTATCCGTAACACTTATATCCGCACCATTGTCTAAAAGCAATTGAATAATTTCGCGATTCAGTTTTGCAGAAGCCAACAATAGCGGTGTTTCTCCGTTGTTGTTCAGTAAATTAACATCAACCCCGGCTTGAAGCAACTTTGTTGCAATATCGATTTGAGCCGTCTGAACCACCAAGTGCAGCAGACTGTTTCCGTATTTATCATTTTTAGTAATTTCTGCGCCATTCTCTAAAAGAAACAAGGCAGTTTGTTTTTGTTTTTGCAAACAAGCGAAGTACAAAGGTGTTTCTCCCTGATGATCTTCATAGTTAATATCAGCACCATCTTCGGTTAGAATTTTTGCGATATCAAGATAACCACGATGTGCAGCATAATGCAAAGCGGTTCTTCCTCTTTCGTCGGTATATTTTACATCTACTTCTTTGTTTTGAAGTAATAATTCGGCTATTTTTCTATTACCATTTTCGCAGGCAAGTATAAATGACATTGACATGTATATAATTTTTTAAAAGTAAAGAATCGTTTTATTGTTTCATTAAAAGTTCAACCGTCTTAATTTTCAGATTATCTCCGGATGCTAGCATTAGAGCGGTTTCGTCTTTATCATTGGTAATCGAGATATCAGCGCCCTGATCCAGTAATAATTTTACTTTTCGGTAAGTTTCTTTTGCCGCTTCAGCATCATAATTGACATTGTAGGCGCAAACCTTGTGCAAAATAGTATTTCCGTTATTGTCTTGTTCGTTTACCTCCAAAGAAGCATGCTCTAAAACCGATTTCAGGATATCTGATTTCTTTTCTGCAATAAAGTCAATTCCTGATTTTGGCTGTCCGTAATGTTGGGCACAGAAATTGACATCGGCACCATCTGACAATAAACGTTCTAAAAATGTAATATCTGTTGATGAACCCGAAACAGAACTGATAAAAGTAGTTAATAAAGTACGTCCGTCTTTGTTCACAATATTAAAATCAGGTGAAGAAATAGAAGCTAAAGCATCGTACATATCATACGAGAACTGTTCTGCAACAGCGTAATAAAAAGCGGTATTGTTCTGATTGTCCGTTTCGTTAGGATCAGCGCCGTTCTCCAATAAAAAAGAAATGAGTTCTTTTCTGTTTCTTTTAACAGCACAAAGCAAAGGAGTTGTACCAACGATGTTTTTTTCGTTAATGTCAACGCCATTGTCCAGAAGCAAAGAAATATATTCTTTTACTTTCTCTGTTTCTAAACCATAAGTGTTGAGTATCGTATAAATGAAATTTTCGCCGGCATTGTTTTTATACTGCGTATTGGCTCCAAAATCCTCAATAAGTATTTTTATTATTTTTGGAGATGCTCCTTTTTCAAAAAAGTAACCCAATAAAGTTTTATCGCTGATTTCATCATTCAGATTATCCATTTTCGACATCAGTTCTTTGAAAAAAGAAAGCGAATCATCGTCATCTTTTAAAGATCTCGTCAAGGGATTAAAAATCGACTGATCAAAACTATCCAATTCATAAATGTCCGTTTCAATAAAGCCGGCTTTTATCAATTTTTCAATAAAGTCGATTTCTCTGGCTTCAATAATTTTGGCTGCGATCTGAGAAAAGTTGTTTTTAAGATATTGGTCGTTAAAGTTTTCTCCGTTATTTAGGCATTCTCTAGCCTCGTCAAATTTTCCCTGAAAAAGGAAACTTTCAATCTGGTTTTGCATTATAAGTGGTATTTAAGATGAAAAATAAACATGAATAGAAGACATAATTAGTCTTCACAAATTATGCTGTAAGGTAAAACATAAAAATGACAAATATATTTCAGCATAAAAATTTAAAATAGCTTTTTAGGGAACAAAACAGACAGGATAAGCTTTCATAAAGGAATTTTTTTTTCAGTAAGAAGAAAAAGAAACAGAATTTGTCAAGGATTTGAGTGCAAAAAACGATAAGTATTTTTATTTAACACCCCTTTAGTTTTTATCGATAAAAAGCAAAATAAAAAAAATACTATCTTTACCGATCAAACGTTTATGAACTTAAGCTACATTTTGGTAGCACTACATATATAATTATGGCATGTACAAGTTGTTCAACTTCTGATGGTGGCGCACCAAAGGGTTGTAAAAATAATGGGACTTGCGGCACCGATAGCTGCAATAAATTGACGGTTTTTGACTGGCTTGCTAACATGAGTCCGTCTAATGGAGAGGCGATTTTTGATTGTGTTGAGGTACGTTTTAAGAACGGACGAAAGGAATTTTTTAGAAATTCAGAGAAATTAACGTTAAGTATTGGTGATATTGTAGCTACTGTTGCATCACCAGGACATGATATTGGAATTGTAACACTTACAGGAGAATTGGTAAAAATTCAAATGAAGAAAAAAGGTGTAAATCACGAAAGCAATGAAGTTCCAAAAATCTATAGAAAAGCATCTCAAAAAGATATTGACATTTGGTCTGTAGCGCGTGATCGCGAAGAACCAATGAAAGTTCGTGCACGTGAATTGGCAATTCAGCATAAATTAGAAATGAAAATTTCGGATATTGAATTTCAGGGAGACGGATCTAAAGCGACTTTTTACTACACGGCAAATGACAGAGTCGATTTTAGACTTTTGATCAAAGATTTTGCAAAAGAATTTAGTACAAGAGTAGAGATGAAGCAAGTAGGTTTTCGTCAGGAAGCTGCTCGTTTGGGTGGAATTGGTTCTTGTGGAAGAGAATTATGCTGTTCTACCTGGTTAACAGATTTTAGAAGTGTAAATACATCAGCAGCGCGTTATCAGCAACTTTCGCTAAACCCGCAAAAATTAGCAGGACAATGCGGAAAATTAAAATGCTGTTTGAACTATGAGTTAGACACTTACATGGACGCACTTAAAGATTTCCCTGATTACGATACCAAATTGGTAACAGAAAAAGGAGATGCTATTTGCCAAAAACAAGATATCTTTAAAGGCTTAATGTGGTTTGCTTACACAAATAATTTTGCGAACTGGCACGTTTTAAAAATCGATCAGGTTAAAGAAATTATTGCCGAAAATAAACAGAAAAACAAAGTTTCTTCGTTAGAAGATTTTGCTATTGAAGTAGTTCTGGAACCGGAAAAGGATTTTAACAATGCAATGGGTCAGGAAAGCTTAACACGTTTTGATCAGCCGAAGAGAAAGAAAAAACCAAGCCGCAAGCGTAAGCCAAATGCTGAAGCAGCAATTGTAGCGACGCCTAACAAACCACAGCAGGCGAATAATAATAACAACAACAATAAACCTGCGGGAGGAAATAATAACAATCCGAACAAGCAGAATAATAGATCTAACAATAAGCCAAAT
Organism: Flavobacterium hercynium; assembly: GCF_002217285.1. Taxonomy (GTDB): domain Bacteria; phylum Bacteroidota; class Bacteroidia; order Flavobacteriales; family Flavobacteriaceae; genus Flavobacterium; species Flavobacterium hercynium. Next base: position 109,896 of record NZ_MUGW01000008.1, read on the forward strand.
CATCAGAATAAGAACAAAAATTCAGATGATACTAAAAAAGCTGAACCAAGAAAACCTATAATTATTACTAAAAATGAGAATAAAAAATAGCGGGATTCTTATTTTGGCAGCGATACTACTTTTTTCCTGCGATAAAAAAAGAGTATTCGATGAGTATAAATCTGTTGGAAGTGCCTGGCACAAAGACAGCATTATAACTTTCGATTTGCCAGTTTTAGATTCTACGAAAAAGTACAATTTATTTGTAAACTTAAGAGACAACAACAATTATGCGTTCAATAATTTGTTTTTGATTGTATCTCTCGAAACACCAAACGGTTTTACCAAAGTAGATACTTTAGAGTACCAAATGGCTAATCCGGATGGATCTTTGTTAGGAAACGGTTTTACTGATATCAAAGAAAGTAAGCTGTTTTACCGAGCAGATGTTAAGTTTAGAGGAAATTATAAAGTGCATATCAAGCAGGCTGTCAGAGAATCTGGCAAAGTTGCTGGTGTTGAGTCTTTAGAAGGTATTACTGACGTAGGTTTTAGAATTGAAAAAAAAGATTAGATAAATAGTTATGGCTACTACAAAAAACAATCAAAAAACGAGTAAAGATATCAACTACTATAAAAAGAAATTCTGGAAGGTTTTTGCTTTCAGTCTCGCAGCTGGTCTGGCTTTCTTTTTATTTGCTTCATGGGGATTATTTGGTTCCATGCCTTCTTTTGAAGATTTGGAAAATCCGGACTCCAATTTAGCTACCGAAATTATTTCATCTGATGGCGTTGTTATCGGAAAGTATTTTAAAACAAACAGATCGCAGCTTAAATATTCAGACTTACCAAAAAATCTGGTCGAAGCATTAGTTGCTACCGAAGATGCTCGTTTTTATGAGCATTCCGGAATTGACGGTCGTGGTACTTTGAGAGCTGTATTTAGTTTAGGAACAAACGGTGGAGCAAGTACACTAACCCAACAGTTAGCTAAACAATTGTTTCATGGTGAAGGGTCTAAGTTTTTGCCTTTCAGGATAGTACAAAAAATAAAAGAATGGATTATCGCGATTCGTCTGGAGAGACAATATACCAAAAATGAAATTTTGGCGATGTATTGTAACGTTTATGATTTCGGAAATTATTCTGTTGGAGTGAGTTCTGCGGCACAAACGTATTTCTCAAAAGATCCCAAGGACTTATCTACCGACGAGTCTGCTATTTTGGTTGGGATGTTCAAAAACTCAGGATTATACAATCCGGTTAGAAACCCGGAAGGAGTAAAAAACCGTCGAAATGTAGTGCTTTCTCAAATGGTTAAAGCCAAAATGATCTCTAATGCTGAAAAAGAAAGATTACAGGCATTACCAATCGCATTGAAATTTAAGTTAGAAAGCCACCGTGAAGGAACGGCAACTTACTTTAGAGAGTACCTTCGTGACTACATGAAGAAATGGATGGCAGAGAATAAAAAACCAGACGGTTCAGATTATGATATCTACAAAGATGGTTTGAAAATCTACACTACTATCGATTCTAGAATGCAGCAATATGCTGAAGAAGCAGTTTACGCGCACATGAAAAACCTGCAACAGCAGTTTTTTATTGACATGAAAGGAAATAAAAATGCACCTTTCGTGAATATCACTCAAGCTGAGACAGACAGAATTATGATGCAGGCAATGAAAAATTCTGTTCGTTGGGCAATCTTAAAAGATTTAGATAAAAGCGAAGAAGATATTATTAATTCATTCAAAGTAAAAACAAAAATGCGCGTGTTTACCTGGAAAGGAGAACGTGATACGATCATGACACCGCTTGACTCAATTCGTTACTACAAACACTTCCTGCAATCAGGTTTAATGGCAATGGAACCACAAACCGGAAACATTAAAGCATGGGTTGGAGGTATTAATTACAAATATTTTCAATACGATCACGTAGGTCAGGGAGCAAGACAAGTTGGTTCTACATTCAAGCCTTTTGTTTATGCAACCGCTATCGAGCAACTGAATATGTCACCTTGCGATTCCATTCTTGACGGACCCTTTATAATTCGTAAAGGACGCCACAATGTAACTGCAGATTGGGAACCACGAAATTCTAATCATAGTTACCGCGGAATGGTAACCTTAAAACAAGGTTTGGCAGGTTCTATCAATACCGTTTCTGCTAAATTAATTGACAGAACAGGTCCTGAAGCTGTGGTAGAACTTACCAAAAAATTAGGTGTTAAAACTAAAATTCCGGCTCAACCGGCGATTGCATTAGGAGCTGTAGATATTACAGTTGAAGATATGGTTGGAGCATACAGCACATTTGCCAATCAAGGAGTGTATGTAAAACCACAATTCTTAAGCCGTATCGAAAACAAAAGCGGAGAGGTTATTTACGAACCAATTCCGGAATCGCATGATGTATTAAATAAAGATATTGCTTTTGCAGTAATCAAATTACTTCAAGGTGTAACTGAAACAGGTTCTGGTGCACGTTTACGTACGCAAGGCGGTGGAAGTGGAGATAAGCGTTGGACAGGATATCCATATTTGTTCAAAAATCCAATTGCAGGTAAAACAGGAACAACACAAAACCAGTCAGATGGTTGGTTTATGGGAATGGTGCCTAACTTAGTAACAGGTGTTTGGGTTGGTTGTGAAGACCGTTCAGCACGTTTTAAAAGTTTAACCTACGGACAAGGAGCAACAGCAGCATTGCCGGTTTGGGGTTACTTCATGAAACTTTGTTATGCAGACAAAGGACTTCAGGTTTCTAAATCAGAATTTGAGCGTCCGGCGAACCTTTCTATCAAAGTAGATTGTTACAGTGCTCCAAAAATTAAAGACACTACACAAACAGAACAAAATACAGACGAATTCGAATTGTAAAAAAGTTTTCGTTTCTAATATTATAAAATCCTTTTGTAACTTCTGAAATTCAGAAAATACAAAAGGATTTTTCTGTTATAGACGTAATTAAGCTGATTTTTATAAGGGCAAGCTACTTAATTTATGCTTTCCTAACAGGTTTCCAAAACCTGTTAGGTATTATAGGATCAATAGCAAAGACAGAGATAGTTTTAAAAAGAGCAGATTAGTATTCATTATGTTTTTAATTATAAAATCAGCGAATTATATTTTTTACGAAATCGTTATTTATAAATCTAAAAATCTTATTTTTATCAAAATTATACCACAATAAAGACAGTTTGTTATGATAACAAAAAAAGTAAATAACGTTCAGGACGCTATATCAGGAGTTGAAACCGGAATGACCATTATGTTTGGTGGTTTTGGTTTGTGCGGAATTCCCGAAAATACAATTGAAGCTTTGGTAAATACCACTATTTCAGATTTAACCTGTATTTCGAATAATGCAGGTGTAGATGATTTTGGATTAGGATTGTTGTTACAGAAAAAGCAAATAAAGAAAATGATCTCTTCGTATGTGGGAGAAAATGCTGAGTTCGAACGTCAGATGCTTTCGGGTGAATTAGACGTTGAGCTTACACCACAAGGTACATTAGCAGAGCGTTGCCGTGCAGCTCAGGCTGGAATTCCGGCTTTCTTTACGCCAGCCGGTTACGGAACAGAAGTAGCGGAAGGGAAAGAAGTTCGTGAGTTCAACGGTAAAATGCACATTATGGAAGAAGCCTTCAAGGCGGACTTTGCTATTGTTAAAGCATGGAAAGGGGACGAAGCGGGAAATCTTATTTTTAAAGGAACTGCCAGAAACTTCAACGCTTGTATGGCGGGTGCGGCAAAAATTACAATTGCTGAGGTTGAAGAGCTGGTTCCTGTTGGAACTTTAGATCCGAATCAAATACATATTCCCGGAATTATGGTACAACGTATTTTTCAGGGGGAGAAGTTTGAAAAACGTATCGAGCAAAGAACGGTAAGACAAAGAGCTTAATTTGATAATTGAGATAATTTGATAATTAGATAATGCTTGCTTTTCGCGATCTAAAGAATTATCTAATTTTCTAATTGACACATTAATAATTGAACATTAAAAAATATGTTGACAAAAGAAGATATTGCAAAACGAATTGCTAAAGAAGTAAAAGACCGATACTTTGTTAATTTAGGAATTGGAATTCCTACTTTGGTAGCCAATTACGTCAGAGAAGATATTGCTGTAGAGTTTCAGAGTGAAAACGGTGTTCTGGGAATGGGACCTTTTCCTTTTGCCGGAGAAGAAGATGCCGATATTATAAATGCAGGAAAACAAACGATTACTACACTTCCGGGTGCAAGTTTCTTTGATTCTGCTTTTAGTTTTGGAATGATCCGCAGCCAAAAAGTAGATTTGACTATTCTTGGTGCTATGGAAGTTTCTGAAAATGGTGATATCGCCAATTGGAAGATTCCGGGTAAAATGGTGAAAGGAATGGGAGGCGCTATGGATCTGGTAGCTTCTGCAGAAAATATTATTGTAGCGATGATGCATGTTAATAAAGCTGGAGAATCTAAAATATTAAAGAAATGCAGCTTGCCATTAACGGGTGTAGGATGTGTAAAAAAGGTTGTAACTGAGCTGGCAGTGCTCGAAGTGACTAAAAATGGTTTTAAGCTCTTAGAACGCGCGCCAGGTATTTCTGTGGAGCATATTATAGCTTCGACAGAAGCAGAATTAATAATTGAAGGTGAAATTCCTGAAATGGATATCAGGTAATACTTTCTTAAAAAATACTTCAAAGCCAGCTTTTTATAAGGCTGGCTTTTTTTGTAGGATAAATTTAAATGACTATGTGAGTATAAAATTAAGGTTTAGTACTTATTTGTAAGTATTAATAATTCAAATTGTCTAAAAATAAGTATAAAAATGAGTTTTTGGGGCTTCTGTTTGATTAATTCTTACAAAATGTTAAATAAATGTGAATTTAAAGTAAAAAGGATTGCATTTCATCGATTAACGGCAAATTTCATCGATTAAGTGATTAAAACAAAATACCTTTAACCTTGAATTAAGTATTTACTTACTATTGAGTATTTATTTGTAATTAATTTAACCAAACTCAAAACAAACATTTATTATGGAAAGAAAATTACCAAAAATGATTACAACTGCGGTTGTGCTTACTTTCTCTTTCTCTGCATTTGCGCAGATTACTGACAAACGGATTAGTCAAAAGAGTGTTTCAGAAAACGGGCAACCGAATTTAATTACCTTCAGTGATAAGTCAACCTACAAAGGCTCAGAGTCACAAAAAATCTTCAAAGAGCAATTGGGCTTAAAAGACAACCAGATTTTCTCTAAAATCAGAACAGAATCAGACAAGCAAGGATATACACATGAAAAGTTTCAGTTGTATGAACAAGGAATAAAAGTTGAATTTGCTAATTATACTTTACATTCAAAAGAGGGGAAAGTAGTTTCGATGAACGGAGAATATTACAATCTTGAAAATGTAAAAACAACACCTAAATTATCCAGTCAGGCAGCTTTTAACAGAGCAGTAGCACATACAGGTGCTCAAAAATACTTGTGGGAATCTCCTGCAGATGCCGCTGCATTAGGATATGAAAAACCAAAAGGAGAACTGGTACTTCTGCCTGCAATGGAAGAACAAGGCCAGGAAAGAAAAAGTGATATCGTACGTTTAGCGTATAAATTTGATATCTATGCTACAAATCCAGTAAGCCGTGGTGATCTTTATATAGATGCTGAAACAGGAAAAGCCTTGTTTTATAATGCAACGATCAAACATCTTGGAGAGCATAGCCATGGTGCAAAGAAAACTTCTGCTCATAAACATGCAGAAATAGCAGCAGCTAAATCAGCACTTGTTGCGGGAACCGCGGCTACACGTTATAGCGGAACTCAAACTATTGAAACTACTTTAAGCGGATCATCATACATTTTGTTAGATGGAACTCGTGGAGGTGGTGTTCAAACGTATAATTCTGCCAGAACAGCAACGTATCCAACAACCAATTTTTCAGATGCTGATAATAACTGGACAGCAGCAGAATATAACAATACCAATAAAGACAATGGAGCACTCGATGCACATTGGGGAGCTGAAATGACTTATGATTACTGGTCAGCCGTACACGGAAGAAATAGTTTTGATAATGCCGGTGCAAAAATTAGAAGTTATGTACATTACAATTTGATTGCTGCCGGATATTCAAGTAATAATAATGCATTTTGGAACGGAAGTGTAATGACGTACGGAGACGGAAGCGGAACAGGAGGTTTTGATATTCTGACTTCACTTGATGTTGCCGGACACGAAATAGGTCATGCTATTTGTACGTATACTGCAAATCTTGCTTATCAAAGAGAATCGGGAGCAATGAACGAAGCTTTCTCTGATATTTGGGCGGCTTGTATTGAAAACCGTTCAGCACCAACAAAACAGATTTGGCTGGTAGGTGAAGATATTGAAAGAAGAAGCGGTCACGTAGCTTTGCGTTCTATGAGTAATCCAAAAGCAGAAGGGCAACCGGATACTTACGGAGGAACCAACTGGATTAATGTAAATTGTACACCTACCGGAAATAATGATTATTGTGGTGTTCACACCAATTCAGGAGTATTAAATCACTGGTTTTATATTCTGTCTGTTGGAAAAACAGGAACGAATGATATCGGAAGTTCATACAGCGTAACCGGAATCACAATCGCGAAAGCAGAGAAAATTGCATATCGTTTAGAAAGTCTTTATTTGGGTGCTAACTCCACTTTTGCAAATGCACGTACTTTTGGTATTCAATCGGCTATCGAATTATACGGAGCAGGTTCTGCTGAGGTGATTGCAACAACAAATGCATTTTATGCTATTGGAGTAGGAGCGGCTTATTCAGCATCGACAGATATTACAGCACCAACAACGCCGGCATCTTTAGCGGCTTCTGGTACAACTGGAACAACAACAAATCTAACATGGACAGCATCTACAGATAATGTTGCCGTAACAGGTTACAACATTTACCAAGGAACAACACTTTTAGGATCATCTACAACAACGAGCTACACCGTAACAGGATTGTCAGCTTTAACAGCTTATACTTTTACAGTAAAAGCTAAAGATGCAGCCGGAAATCTTTCTGCATCAAGCAACGCTGTAAATGTGACTACGCTTGCTAATAGTGTGAGCTATTGTACATCTCAGGGAAATAGTACTGCAGATGAAAGAATTGGAAAAGTAGTATTTGGTACAATCAATAATACTTCTACAGGATCAGCGGGTTATGAAAACTTTACATCTATTTCTACAAACGCTGCAAGAGGAACGGCGTATACTATAACCATTACACCGTCATGGACATCTACGACGTATAGTGAAGGTTATGCTGTTTTTATTGATTATAACCAAGATGGTGATTTTGCAGATTCAGGCGAAACTGTTTGGACAAAAGCAACTTCAACAACAACTCCGGTAACTGGAACTATTACTATTCCGGCAACAGCAACTTTAGGAACAACAAGATTAAGAGTTTCTATGAAGTACAACGGAATTCCGGGTTCATGTGAGGCTTTCTCTTACGGACAAGTAGAAGATTATTCTGTAAACATTACAGCTTCAGGAGCAATTGTAACTCAGGAAATCGTGAGCGATGTAGCCACAGCAGCACAAGTTTTTGCTTTCACTTTATATCCAAATCCTACAGCTGGAGATTTAAATATTGTACCAGCTGAGCCTGGTGTATATGGTTATAGAATTTTGAATACTATAGGACAGGAACTAGATTCAGGAATTCTTTCTTCAGATAATTACGTTGATGTAAGTAATTTTTCTGCAGGAGTTTACTTTTTTGAATTAGATAATGGTGTTAGAAAACTCGTTAAGAAGTTTGTTAAGCAATAATATTTTGTGTTAGTTAAAAGCAAAAACCGCCTAGTTTTCTTAGGCGGTTTTTCTTGTTTATGCGGTAAAGTGTTTTTGCTCAAGGCAAAAGTATGTTCTCTTTAAATATTATAAAGTAAAACTTAATCTTCCGAAATAATAAGCTCCGGTAGTTCCCATTTGTACAGGCGCGTATTGGAATACGTTGTAATAGCTGTTTTCATAAATTTGTCTGTCAGGAAAAATGTCAAACAAATTGTTCGCTCCTAAAGCAACCTGAATTTTTGGCGTAAGCTTGTAAGCAACAGTCATATCCGTTACTACCTTTCCATCGTGCTTCTGAATACCTCCAAAAGGAAATCCATCACGAACCACTTGTCCAAAGTAAGTGTTTCTTAATAAGAAATTCCATTTATCCAGACTGTAATTTACAGCAAAAGTTCCTTTATGTTTTGGCGTATTGGTTTCAATTAAGCTTCTTTCCTGTGGTCCGTAGTAAACATCTTCCTGACCTGCAAATAAAGCAGGAATGTTATTCAGCTGATCATCAACTTTGTTGTCGTTGTAATTGTAAAGTAAAGAAAAGTTCATTTTACCTTTTCCAACATTTACATCATAGTCAATTACCACATCAAGTCCGTTTGTCGTTGTGTTGATCGCATTCGTAAAAAAACGACCAGTCTGTACGCCGTAATTAGCAAATAAATCGCGAAGTTCAGGAACTGGCTCCCCAAAGGCATCATTTCCTAAATTACCGGTAAGGATAATTCGGTTATCGATTCTAATGTGATAGTAATCAGCCGTAATGTGCAATTGTTTGGTTGGAGAATACATGATTCCAAAACTATAATTTCTGGAAGTTTCTTCTTTTAATTTAGGGATTCCAAGCTGTTGTGCAACTTCGCTGTCGTTTCTAAAAATACCCGAATTCAGGATTTGTCCGTCGACAACGTCAGTACCGATATTATTAAAGTATTGCTGATGCAAAGATGGCGCTCTAAAGCCAGTACTCACAGCACCACGAACCGATAGATTGTCAAGAATTTTGTATCGGGCAGATAATTTTCCGTTAATTGTATTTCCAAAATCGCTGTAATCTTCATAACGTCCTGCAACTCCCACTAAGAATTTTTCTGTAATATCAGCTTCAACATCAGCATAAACGCCAACACTGTTTCTGTTTTTATCAACCTCATTCAAAGGAGAAAATCCAGGGAATGATTGCGCACCCCCATCAATGTAAGAAGCCTCTTCACCTGGAACGATTTTGTATTTTTCAAAACGATATTCAGCTCCAAAGGCAACATTCAATCCATTGAAGATATCTTTGTACAATCGGGAGGCATCTGCATTTACGGTGTTTTGAAGGAAAGAATGATTTCCCGCTTTAAAATCAGTTGGGCTATTATCTCCTAATGAAAAGTTATTGGTGTTAGAAACATCGTAAACAAATTTGTTCTGACCAATTGTATTGCTCAAGTCTAATTTCCATTCTCCAAATTTAAATTTGAATCCAAAAGAAGACGAAAGATCCGTTACAACAGAGTTTAGTTCCGGTTGAAAACCAAAAGGGAAAAGAGAAGCGACAACACTTTCGGTTTCGCTAGGCAAACGTCTGAAACCGTATCCGGTTCCGGTTCTGTGGCTGACACCTCCGGAAGCGTAAAATTCGATCTGATCGTTTAATGGTATAGCCGCATTAAAGAAACCCTGAATGTTTTGAATTTTAGCATCTCCAATCTGGAAATTAAAATCATCGCGTTTTAATCCGTTTTGAGCCAATAAATTATCGTCAAACTGACGTGATTGCGCAGGATCATCGGCAAAATCATAAGCAAAATAATTGTTATTAGCAGATTGATCAAAAATAATCAGGTTGTGATTTTTAGAACGATTCGTTTTCTGACGATCATTAAACTCAGCCGTTACATTGATAAAACCACCATTGTTTCCAATTTTAGAACCATAGTTTAAATTGATGTTTGTCGTTTGACCATCATTTCTGGAAGTACTGCCATATGTTGCATTCGCTTCTAGTCCTGCATTATCCTTCAATACCAAATTGATCACACCCGCAATAGCATCTGAACCGTATTGTGCGGCCGCTCCATCACGTAAAACTTCAATTCTTTTGATAGCCGATGCCGGAATAGCACTAAGGTCAGTACCAACAGAACCATTTCCAACAGTATTTTGATAATTTACTAATGACGTAGTATGTCTTCTTTTTCCGTTTACCAAAACCAAAACCTGATCTGGTCCTAAACCTCTTAAAGAAGCAGGGTCAATATGTTCTGTTCCGTCAGCAGACGATTGTCTGTTTGAATTGAAAGAAGGAATCAAGTACGTTAAGATATCATTCGTTGTTGTTTGCGGAGAAGTATTTCTAATTTTTGCCAGATTTACTACATCTACAGGAACTGCCGTTTCGAGTTTGCTCTTATTTGGATTTCTGCTTCCCACCACGACAATTTCGTCCAGGCTGTTACTTTCAAAAAGCAATTGCACTTCAATAACAGGATCTTTGGCAACAACTTCTTTGGTCTGGTAGCCGAATAAAGAAACAATTAATGTTGGCGTATTGTTTGAAGCCGTTATCGTAAATTTCCCTAAAGCATCACTCGTTGTGCTGGTTTGAGTTCCTTTTACCAGAATGGTTGCAAATTCTAACGGATTTCCGTTGTCACTGATAATAGTTCCCTTAATCTCATGACTTTGTGCAAAAAACAAAGTACTTGATAAAGTGAAAATTGCTGTAATGGCAATTTTTAGTTTCTTTCTCATAGGATAAGTTTGGTTTTGTATAACGTAAAATTTGTATGCACTGTAAAGCAAAAGACTAATTGTCTAGTATTTACATAGGGTAATGAATAAAATGCAAATGTAATTGTAAAAAACCAAAATTGATTTATAAAATAGTGTTTTTTATAAATTCTTCCTGTCAATTTTTAGATTTAATGAAATACCTTTGCATAAATTCTAAAAAGAGAAAAAATGAAATTAAGGTTACTACTTTTTTTGTCTGCGATTACTTTTAGCGGTTTCGCTCAAAACAATGTATTAGTTTTTCAATCTGATTTTGGATTGAAAGACGGAGCAGTATCTGCTATGAAGGGAGTTGCAGTTGGTGTTTCTCCTGATTTGAAAATATTTGATGTAACCCATGAAATTCCGGCGTTTAATATTTGGGAAGCAGCATATCGTTTATCACAAACTGCTCAATACTATCCGGCAGGAACTGTATTTGTCTCTGTTTGTGATCCTGGTGTTGGTACAGCACGTCATTCTGTTGTGTTGCAAACAAAATCGGGACATTATTTTGTAACGCCTGATAACGGAACATTGACTTTAATTGCAGAACAGTTAGGCATTCAGGAAGTTCGTGAAATTGATGAGGTAAAAAACCGTCGTCAGAATTCTAACGAATCATATACTTTTCACGGTCGTGATGTTTATGCATTTACTGGAGCACGTTTAGCATCTAAAACGATCAAGTTTGAAGAAGTGGGTCCAAAATTGCCAAATGAAGTGGTAAAAATAGAATACCAAAAACCCATTTTTGAAAAAGGAATTGTAAAAGGCGGAATCCCGATTTTAGATATTCAGTTTGGAAACGTATGGACAAATATCGATAAAAAGACATTTGCTAATTTGGATGTAAAGGCAGGAGATTTTCTTAAAGTTCAGGTTTTCAATGGTACTAAAAAAGTATATGAAGGAAAGTTGAAATTAGTAAACACCTTTGGTGAAGTGGCAATAGGAACAGACGTTTGTTATTTTAACAGTCTATTGAATTTTTCACTTGCCGTAAATCAAGGTAATTTCTCAGAAAAACATAAAACGTACAGCGGAGCTGATTGGAGTATAATCGTAAGCAAATAAGGAGATTACGAAATTAAAATAAAAAAAGCGTTCGCAATGCGAACGCTTTTTTTATGTTTTTGCATCAATGTTGCAATAGTATTACAAGTGAAATGAAGCACCTAAACTAAACGTTACCTGATTGTTTAAATGATCAAATACGTCATTATTAGCGCTGTATTTTGCGATTGGAAATCCGATCTCTGTAAATACACCAAATCCATCAGTAAAGAAATAACGCCCACCAACGTGACCACCAAAATTACGCAGACCTAAACTTAAACCAGGATATACATCAAGCTCCTTAACACCGATTACACTGCTTAGATTAGCATTAATTCTCGCTTTAGCATCAAAACGATCCTGAAACTTAGGTTTTAAGTCATTATACGGAGTTGGGTTATTGTGATAGAAACCATTAAAATTATCTACACCTAATAAATAATTTGTTACAAATCCAAAAGAGAAGTTTTCGCCTAGTCCAAAGTCAATAGATCCTTGAATTCCTGAACCACCATCTTGTAAATTAGCACCCACATTAACTTTTGTATCACCTTTTCCTGTAAAAGCCTGTTGAGCCTGTGTGATTCCGAATGATACTAAAAATAAAAATGTAATGACCTTTTTCATAAAATTAAAATATTAATTATTGTTAAAAATGTAAAAGTAGTGTTTAATTCCTACCTTTTTCGTTTGCATACAATTCGTTTAACGGATCGCTCTGCCAGTATTCTTTTGTGTCAACATCCATAATGGTCAACGGACCTTTGAAAGCCGCGCCAGTATCAACATTCCATACACAAGCTTTATGAACCGGAACAGTCTGACCAATTCTGGTTACCGGAGTATGTCCAATAAAAACTTCTTTGTAAACGGTAAAACGTTTTGGATAGTATAAGTCATCTGGTTTTAAGTTGGGGTCTAAAGCGAGGGCTGACTCCCAAAGTGTTCTGTCCCAATAGAATAATTTTGAAAAAAATTCGTATTGAACACCACTTAAATTCGTATAACCGGCATGCACAAAAAGACGGTTTTGATCATCCAGATAATAATCCTGTAGATTTTGAAAAAATTCAATATGCGCTTTTTTTCTATCACCAGAAATTTTAGAATAACCTTCAACTGTTGGTTGACCGCCATGTTTGAACCATGTTTCCTGATCAAAGTCTTCAAATCTGTCTTGTAACCAATCCAAAGCAAGCTGGTCATGATTGCCTCTAATGCAAATACAGTTTTGTTTCGTTTTTAATTCAATTAAAAAATCAATTACCTCTACAGAATGGCTCCATCCGTCAACATAATCGCCTAAAAATATAAGAGTATCGTTTGTGGTTACTTCGGCTTTTTTCAACACTTGCTCAAGTGCGAGTAATCCGCCGTGTATATCGCCTATAACAAATGTTCGCATTTTATTCTATTTCGTGTCTACTACAAAAATAAAGAAAATGATTTGTTTAAAATCACTAAGTTAAAAATCTTTAAAAGAGATTATATTTATGCTTGTTTAAATCTGATATTCCTGCTTTCCTTTTTTAAATTTGTATCATGTCTGAAACGCCTACATATCGAAAAATAATCCACATAGATATGGATGCTTTTTATGCTTCGGTAGAGCAGATGGATAATCCTGCTTTGCGCGGAAAACCCGTTGCTGTTGGTGGGTCAGAGAATAGAGGAGTCGTTTCTGCGGCAAGTTACGAAGCGCGGAAATTTGGAGTTCGAAGTGCTATTAGCGGTGTTCTTGCCAAAAAGTATTGTCCCGAAATTATTTTTGTGCGACCTCGTTTTGATCGCTACAAAGAAATTTCAGCTAAAATTCACAAAATCTTTCATGATTATACAGATCTGGTCGAACCCCTTTCGCTGGATGAGGCTTATCTTGATGTTACGCAAAACAAAAAAGGAAACCCCAGCGCGAGCCTGCTTGCTCAGGAAATTAGACTGCGTATTTTAAACGAAGTTGGTCTAACGGCATCAGCTGGAATTTCTGTCAATAAGTTTGTAGCTAAAATTGCCAGTGATTTCAATAAACCAAACGGGCAAAAAACAGTAAATCCGGACGAGGTTCTACCTTTTCTGGAAGAATTGCCTATCCGTAAGTTTTATGGTGTTGGAAAAGTCACCACGGAGAAAATGTACCAACTCGGCATTTTTACAGGAGCAGATCTTAAGACTAAATCAATAGAATTTTTGGAAAAGCATTTCGGAAAGTCGGGAAGCTACTATCACAAAGTAGTTCGCGGTATTCATAACAGTGAAGTAAAAGCATCACGCATTACCAAATCTGTTGCAGCAGAACATACTTTTGATGTTAATCTTTCTTCAGAAATTTTTATGCTGGAGCAGCTCGACCGAATAGCCGTTTCTTTAGAAAGAAGGCTAAAAAAACATAACATATCCGGTAAAACCGTTACATTAAAAATCAAGTACAGCGATTTCACCCAACAAACCCGAAGCAAAACTTTGCCTTATTTTATTTCAGATAAAAGCCTGATCCTCGAAACTGTTGAAGAATTATTGTATCAGGAACGCATGAAAGATTCCGTTCGTCTCTTAGGGATTTCGTTAAGTAACTTAAATACAGAAGAAAAAAAAGCAGTTGTAGTACAGTTAAAGTTTGGTTTTTAATGAATCTAAACTATACGTTAAAAAAAGACAATTCATTTTTTGTGCTGGAATTTACTCTACCTTTGAGGAAGAATTATCTATCAATCTATTAATTGTAAGGAAAATGACTAATGCAGAGGAAAATAACAATCGGAATTCAGTTCCAATTTTGTCATGGGATTTTCATTATGAACGAGTTAATGAATTAAAGTCAGCTTTTTCTGATCTTAAGAAAGTGAAGCAAATTTCAACCGAGTTTCATTGGGATGACAAAAGTCTGGATGTTCAGGAGCGGTTAAAGGAGGAAGTTGTAGTTATTACTGATTTAGAGTTAAAAATAGTTTTTGCTTCAACAGGAATAAAAAAAATGACAGGATATACCGAAAATGAAATCTTAGGAAAAACACCAAAGATATTTCAAGGTCCTGATACTTCAGAAACTACTTTAAACGAAATTAGAGAAGCGATTCAATTACAAGTACCTTTTGAAAAAACGGTTAAGAACTATAAAAAAAATGGCAAAGTATACGATTGCAAGATTTGCGGTGTACCGGTATTTAACTTAAAAGGGCAATTGTCTCATTTTATTGCCTTTGAAAAAGAAGAGAAAAGTGCATAGTTATTGATATAAACAAAAAACAAAAACCGCCGTCAGGCGGTTTTTGTTTTTTAAAGCCTAAAGCCTAAAGATTTTCGAAAAAATCATTTCCTTTATCATCGGTAATAATGAAAGCAGGGAAATCTTTAACGGTGATTTTACGAACCGCTTCCATTCCTAATTCTTCAAAATCAACTACTTCTACTTTTAGGATATTATCTTGTGCTAAAATTGCTGCTGGACCTCCAATAGAACCCAAGTAGAATCCGCCATATTTATTACAAGCATCTGTAACTTGTTTCGTGCGGTTTCCTTTTGCCAGCATAATCATACTACCGCCATGTTTTTGAAATTCATCAACATACACATCCATACGACCAGCTGTTGTAGGTCCAAAACTTCCTGAAGCCATTCCTTCCGGAGTTTTTGCAGGACCAGCATAATAAACCGGGTGATTTTTGAAGTATTCCGGCATTGGTTTACCAGCCTCTAATAATTCCTTAATTTTTGCATGTGCAATATCACGGGCTACGATTACAGTTCCGCTTAGTTTTAAACGCGTTTTAATAGGGTATTGCGACAATTTAGCTAACATATCAGCCATTGGCATATCAAGATCAATTTCTACAGGAGCTTCTAAGTGCGGTGCTGTTTCCGGCAAAAATTGTTTTGGATTTACTTCCAGTTGTTCAACAAAGATTCCGTCTTTGGTAATTTTTCCTTTGATGTTTCTATCCGCAGAACAAGAAACCCCTAATCCAACCGGACAAGAAGCCGCGTGACGTGGTAAACGAATCACACGAACGTCATGCGTAAAGTATTTACCGCCAAACTGAGCACCAATTTCACTTTCCTGGCAAATTTGCTGTACACGTTGTTCCCATTCTAAATCACGAAAAGCCTGACCCGCCATATTTCCTGAAGTAGGTAAATTATCGTAATAGCCGGCAGATGCTTTTTTAACAGCACTTAAGTTCGCTTCCGCAGAAGTTCCGCCGATCACTAAAGCCAAGTGATAAGGAGGACAGGCAGAAGTTCCTAAATCTTTGATTTTCGCACGAACAAAAGCATCCATTGATTTTTCATTCAATAATGACTTCGTTTGTTGGTATAAATAGGTTTTATTGGCAGATCCGCCTCCTTTTGCCATAAACAAGAACTCATACGAAGTTCCTTTCTTAGCATAAATATCAATTTGCGCCGGAAGATTCGATCCTGAATTTTTTTCTTCAAACATCGAAATCGGAACAATTTGCGAATAACGTAAATTACGTTTTTGGTATGTATTAAAAATTCCTTTGCTCAACCACTCAGCATCATCAACACCAGTAAAAATGTTTTCCCCTTTTTTCCCCATTACGATTGCCGTTCCGGTATCCTGGCAGCTTGGTAATTGTCCTTCGGCTGCTACAGAAGCATTTTGAAGCAAGTTGTAAGCCACAAAACGATCATTGTCTGTTGCTTCCGGATCATCAAGAATTTTTCTTAGTTTTTGTAAATGTGTCGTTCTAAGCATGAACGAAACATCTGTTAAAGCTTCTTCAGCTAATAATTCTAATCCTTTTGGATCAACGGTAAGAATTTCACGTTCTCCAAATTTTTCTACTTTTACAAAATCAGAAGTAATTTTGCGGTACTGCGTATCATCCTTTAAAATCGGATAAGGATCTTGGTATATAAAATCAATCATTGCTTTGTTTTTTTACAAAGTTAAAGATTATTTACCTAAGAAAGAATTTGAATTAGCTTGCTTTAAAGAAGTTTAATCTTGTTGGTAAAAGGCTGTAGCAGTGGTCTTTTTTTCAAAATAAGGCTTTTCTTTAGCAGAAAGAAGTTTCTTTTTCCATTTATTTCCTTGTAATGAAAATAAAGTAGAATCAGAATATTTTAAAACGCCCGAATCTTCTGTATCATTATCGTCAGGTTCAAGAGACACCGTTTTGCAATAGAACTTCACAGGATCCTTGTCTAAATCATCCGTTATAAACTCTGTCCAGATTCCCCAGCCGCCATCTGACATTGCTTCCCATTCATGCACAAGCTGTAAGTTGTTATTTTTGAGGTAAAATAAATAATTAGAAAAAGTATATCCACAAGCAGGATAACCCGTTTCAATTTTTATGAAAGAAGAATTTTTAGTTGATGAATTGCTCAAGCCCAATGAACCGCCCCATTCTGAGTTCTTTTCATAATATTGAATGGCTACCGTTGAAGATGAAATTTTGGTTTTACCCTTAAAAAAATCCAGCCTGAAAGTTGACGTTACAATGCTGTTCTTATCTGCTTCCTGCTTCATTAAATTCGCAAAAACATGACTGACTACATCATTTTTGTTTTCAGAAATTTTAATGGTATCGATATGTAAGATGCGCTCTTCGGTTCCTTTTTTCTCAACTTCTGCGATTTGTGTATTTTCAGCAATTAAAGTGTTTTTTGTTTGCGTTTTTTTCTGATCCTTTTGACAACTGACGATAGTCAAAACCAGAAAAAGAAAGAGATTTTTTATTTTCATAAAATTACATTAGAGCTTCAAAAGTATATTTTTCTTCGTATTCAATGTTGAATTTATTCAGAAAGTTTAAATATTCATCATTGAAATTTTGTTTTTTGTGATGCTCTTTTTGATTTTCAATGTATTTATAAACATTGTCAAGTTGCGATTGACTATATGAAAATACTCCATAACCGTTTTGCCACGAGAATTTAATTTTTGTTAATTGATTCTCATTAATGTATTTGGAAGATTTTGCTTTTATTGTTTTAGTTAAATCTGAAATAGTAACTGTTGGTTTAAGTGCTAATAAACAATGAATATGATCTTCAACACCACTTATGATGATTGTTTTACAGCCAGTTTCGTTGATTAGATTCCCAATTACGGCAAATAGTTCTGGTCTCCAAGTTTCTTCAAGTAATGCATTTCGATATTGTACTGCGAAAACGATCTGAATATAAATTTGATAATATGTGTTTGCCATGTTGAATGTTTATTTACAAAATAATGAAAACGTATAATTTCAAGACGACATAATTATATAATTTGAAGGTTAAAATGATCTGCTACTACACATTTGATTTTACGTGATTTTTTAAAACAATTGTAAAGAGCCATCGGCTCGAACGATATTGTAGAGCCGGATTTTAATCCGGTCATGTTTATGCGCATTTAAAAAGAGATCGATGGGATGGGTTCATGTTTTGGGTCGATGTTTAGAAATGTAATTATCTCAAAAAATGGATCGTTCCTATGGAACTTTATGTGTGGTGGTCTTTCTATTGACGGATTAAAATCCGTCGCTACAATATGTTTCGTTCCTCTGGAACTTTTGATTTTGCTGTTATGATTTTAAAAACCAATTGAAAAAGAGCCATCGGCTCGACCGATATTGTAGGATCGGATTTTAATCCGGTTATGTTTATGCGCGTTAGAAAAAGAGATCCATAGGATCGGTTCATATTTTGGGTCAATCTTTAGGAATGTGATTATCTCAAAAAATGGATCGTCCCTATGGAATTTTATATGCGTGATGACCTTTTTATTGACGGATTAAAATCCGTCGCTACAATATGTTTCGTTCCTCTGGAACTTTTGATTTTGTTGTTATGATTTTAAAAACCAATTGAAAAAGAGCCATCGGCTCGACCGATATTGTAGGGCCGGATTTTAATCCGGTTATGTTTATGCGGGTTAGAAAAAGAGATCCATAGGATCGGTTCATATTTTGGGTTAATCTTTAGGAATGTGATTATCTCAAAAAATGGATCGTTCCTATGGAACTTTATGTGTGGTGGTCTTTCTATTGACGGATTAAAATCCGTCGCTACAATATGTTTCGTTCCTCTGGAACTTTTGATTTTGTTGTTATGATTTTAAAAACCAATTGAAAAAGAGCCATCGTCTCGACCGATATTGTAGGACCGGATTTTAATCCGGTCATATTTACGTGCATTTAAAAAAGAGATCCATAGGATCGGTTCATGTTTTGGGTCAATCTTAGCAATGTGATTATCTCAAAAAATGAATCGTTCCTATGGAACTTTAGATGTGGTGGTTTTTTTATTGACGGATTAAAATCCGTCGCTACAATATTTTTCGTTCCTCCGGAACTTTTGATTTTTGTTGTTTAATAATTTAAATTTAAAAAAACCACGTCGCTACAAATATTGCTGTAATAACACAAATCAAATCTACTAAAAGCATTGTGCCTAAAGCGTAGCGGGTATTTTTGATATTTACAGAACCAAAGTAAACTGCAATTACATAAAAAGTACTCTCAGCACTACATTGAAAAATACTGCTCAATCTTGCTGTTAAAGAATCAGCGCCAAAAGTATTCATAGAATCGATTAAGAATCCTCGTGATCCTGCTGAGCTAAAAGGGCGAAGCATGGCTACAGGTAAAGCATTTGTAATTTCTTTGCTCACTCCCATATTTGCGAAAACAAATCCGATTCCGTCACTGATAATTTCGAATAAACCGCTGTTTCTGAATAGCGAAATTGCAACCAGCATTCCCAGAACATAAGGGAAAATGGTAACTCCTGTTTTTACACCATTATTAGCTCCAACAACAAAAGTGTCGAAAACAGTAGTTTCCGCCTCTTTGAATTTTTTCTCATGTCGGAATGAAAAGATCAGGGTAAAAACAATGATCGAAAGCAGAATTAATCCGGAAAGGTTAGAAGTGAAGGAGTTTTTACCAATTAAATCTAAATGGTTTACGTACATTAACAAACCAACAATGGCAGCAATTAAAACTATTAAACCAATTAACAGTGAAGCACTTCTAAAATTGATTTTTTGTTTGATTCCCACAATTAAGAAAGCAGCAATTGTACCAATGAATGACGTAATGATGCACGGCAACATGACATCGGCCGGATTACTTGCATTTGCGGCAGCACGATATCCGATAATAGAAGTAGCGATTAGTGTTAATCCTGAAGCATGCAGGCACATAAACATAATTTGTGCATCGCTCGCTTTATCTTTTTCGGGGTTTATTTCCTGTAAACTTTCCATTGCTTTCAATCCAAAAGGTGTCGCAGCGGAATCTAATCCTAAGAAATTGGCAGCAAAGTTTAAAGTCATGTATGAAATCGAAGGGTGATTTTGAGGAATACTCGGAAATACTTTTACAAAAACAGGACTTAATCCTTTTGCTAATTTTCCGGAAGCTCCGGAAACGATAAGCAATTCCATTAATCCGCAGAAAAAAGCTAAGTAGGCGATAAGCGGCAGAATTAAATCTACCAGAGTGCTTTTACAGGTTGGTAATAAACCATCTGATTTTTGAAGACCGCTGTAAATTTTTACGGTTTTGTTTTTATATACATAAGTCGTGTCCGCATTTAGCGTGTCACGATTGATAATCATAGTTTGGTTTGGCGCTTTTTTAATGCTGTCTTTAATGAAAGACGGTAATTGTTCGGTATACTTTTCAGCGACTAAAATTGGGTCGTCTTTTTTTCCATTCAAAACAGAATCAATTGTATACGTGTTAGCCGTAAATAAACTGACTACAATAAAGACAATCGAAGAAATAAAAATCGTTAACCAAAATCTGCTCAATACCATAATTGTAATTTTTTGTAAATGTAATTATTTTTAGACATGAATAATCTCATCGTCAATCAATAAATCTTCCCGACGCAAACGAAGAAAAATCTGTGCGACGGCAATTGTATCTTTTTCACAGTATGTTACGATCCTGTCAATGTCTTTTTCTACATAAAAAACGTGGGCAACCTGACTTCCGTCTATATCGCCCTTTGGAGAAGGAACTCCGAGGATTTTGGTTAGTAATTTTAACGATGTAAAATGTTTGTAATCACCAAACTTCCATAATTCTAAAGTATCTAAATGTGGAATCTCCCAAGGTTTTTTGCCAAATAAATTCAGTTTATCAGGAATTGGCATTTGATTGATAATCATTCGGCGTGCGATAAACGGAATATCAAACTCTTTTGAATTATGACCACACATGATATGTTGCGGCTTGTTGAAATGATTGCCAATCAAATTAGAAAAGTCTTTAAGAATTGTCTTTTCTTCTCCAAAAAAGGAAGTGACTCTGAAATTTCTAATATCTCCCTTGATCGTAAAATAGCCAACCGAAATACAAATGATCTTTCCAAATTCAGCCCAAATCCCCGCACGTTCGTAAAACTCTTCCGGAGTAAAATCCTCTTTTCGTTGGTATTGCGTTTTAAGATCCCACAACGATTGCATTTCAGCGTCAAGCGAATTGAAGTTTTCTTCTTCGGGAACAGTTTCGATATCGAGAAAAAGGATATTGTTAAGGTTTACTTTTTCGATCATTATTTTAGGCGTATTTTATTTTAGCTATTTTGGCTTTAAGTTGAAAGTACAATTTAGTTTTTAATTCGGAAATGAGTTGCATTTTCAAGCTTAAATCAGAATAAACTTTGTTGTGTGGTTGGATTTTCGTGTTCCAGTAACCATTTTTTTCTCGATAAACCTCCAGCATAACCGGTTAGAGATCCATTGGTACCGATAACGCGATGACAGGGAACAACAATCCATAACGGATTTTTACCATTTGCAGATGCTACCGCACGAATTGCTTTTACATCTCCCAATTTTTTAGTCTGATCCATGTAACTAACTGTTTTTCCGTACGGAATTTCTAATAATGATTTCCATACTTTCTGCTGAAATTCAGTTCCTTGAGGATTCAGTTTAAGATCGAAATCAGTTCTTTTGCCTTCAAAATATTCATTTAACTGCAACACAGCTTTTTGTAAAACATCGGGAATGTCTTTTGAAACTTCATTTATTCCAACATCTGAAACTGAAATTACCGAGATACCATTTTCGTCTCCTGTGATTTTGGTGATTCCCAAAGGTGAATTTATGTAAGCTGTTTCCATGATTATAATTTGAAGATGTTCTGGTTTTAATACAGTTCCAGATGAAATTGATAATTTAGATCTTTTTCAATTTTACTGCTTGAAATCACCTTTTTAATATTCGATTTTATATTGCTAAAAACAGGAACTTCTAAACCACGTTCTTTTGCTTTTTGCGTATAATATTCTGCTCTGCTGGGATGGAAAGGTGCTGCGGCATTAAAAACTTCGTTCCATTTTGCCTTTTTTATGATTGCTTCAATAATGGCGATGCAATCTTGCTGGTGAATTAGATTTACCGGTGCGTCCGGGTTTTCAAGATTTTCTTTTCCGGCAAGAAATTTTACAGGATGTCGATCTTCACCAATTAATCCGCTGAAACGTAAAATGGTGGTTTCAAAATGCTCATTTTCCTGAAGAATCTTTTCAACTATAGTTAATTGTTTACCGCTTTCGGTATCAGGATTCGGAATCGTTTCTTCTGTGATTAATCCGTTTTCATCACCATACACCGAAGTTGAACTCACAAACAGCACTTTCTTAATGGTAGATTTCTCGATAAAAGGAATTAGGTTTTTAATTTTATTGACGAAAACCATTTCATTTGTAGACGAAGAAGTAGAGTTAGCAGCTCTTAATTTTGGAGGAATGTCGATAATTAGAATTTCGCTTTTATCTAAAAATGTTTCAATCGCATCTGAAATACTTTCGCTTTCAAGCGCAACCAAAAATGAATGTATTCCTGCATCTTCTAAAATTGAAAGTTTGTCCTGCGTAGTTGTTGATCCGTTTATGGAGAATCCTTTTTCGATTAATGTTTTTGCTAAAGGAAAACCCAGCCAGCCACATCCTAAAATACTTATTTGTGTCATTTTTTTGAATTATAACTTGTATATTTATAATGCAACATTATTGCGTTATTTGCTTAAAGCCCCGTAAATGCTACAAATCTAGTGTAAATCGAACTTTATCTTTGCCTGTTGCACCAATTCTTTTGTAAAACTTAATCGCTCTTTCGTTGAACTGTGGTGTTTGCCATTGTATGTTGACGCAGTTGTGCTCTGTGCCAATTTTTTTTAATTTTTGAAGAAGTACGTCGCCAATTCCAAAACTTCTGGCTTCCTCTTCTAAGAATAAACAATCCATGTACATAAAAGTTGCGGCATCCCAAGTGGAGTAATCAAAAGTATACGATACGTAACCTACGATTGTTTCGTTTGCGGCAACAACCAGACAAAACAATTTTGGTTGTGAACTAAATAAAGCTTTTTTTAATGCTTCTTCTTTTCCTGTTGGGGAAAAAGATGCTTTCTCAAATTCGGCATGCTTTTGACAGAGAATAACTAATTTTGGAAGGTCTGAAACTTCGCAACTTCTTATTGAATATTCCATTGAAGGTTGATTTCGTTTTGTAAAAAAGTAATAAATTGATAAAAGTAGTCGGGATACTGTTCTTTTTCCCGAATGGCAATAAAATGTTTTCTTTTAAGTCCGTTCTTTCCAATTTTAATGGCTTTTATTGGATTGTGATTTAAGTGTGGCTGCAACGCCCATTTTGCCATTGACATAATGCCCATATCTGCTTTTACCATTTCAAGTGATGCTTCGGTTAATGGTAAAGGTGTAATTTTCTTAGGTGTTACTTTTGCCGGGCCTAAAAAGAATTGATGAACCGTTACCGTTTCCATTGGCAAAGAATGAATTAAAAGATGCTCGTTGATAAAATCTTCTGCAACGACATATTTTTTGTTAGCCCAAGAATGATTTTCAGAAACCACCATGACAACTTCATCCTGAAAAAGTTCAATGTACTTAATCTTCTGATCTTTGATCGGATCGCTAATTATGGCAATGTCGATTGCGTTTTCTATTAATTTCTGCAATGGAACATGTGTTGCTTCGGTAACGATTTTTAAATCTACATTGGGATATAGAAGATGAAACTGTTTTAAAACCGATGGTAACCAGTGATAACTGGAGAAACACTCTGTACTAATTCTTATTTCACCATGTTCACCATAAACCATTTGTTTAATCTGTGATTCGGTTTGGGAAAGTTTATCCAGAATTTCATTGGCGAGTTCGTAAATTTTTTCACCAGCTTTGGTTAGCACCAGTTTCTTATTTGTTCTTAAAAATATGGGTGTTCCTAGTTGATATTCAGCTTCTTTTAGCTGGTGACTTAAAGCAGATTGTGTAAGGTGCAATTTGTCAATCGCTTTGGTAATACTTCCTTCTTCGACAATTGCTTTTATTAATCGTAAATGACGTATTTCCATTTTCTAAGAGTTAGTGATACAAAGGAACAAAATTTTAGATGGTTTTTGTATGAAAAAAAGTAATCAATTTCATGAATTGTTTTCGTTTTTATGGGAAGTTGTGTTAGTATAAGTTTGTAAAACGAATTAGTAAAATTATAATTAAGATGGAAGATCAGATTAAACATTATGAAAACAAATTGGCATACGAAATGGATCCTTCGGATTTATTTGAAGCTTTAAGCAACGGAGAAAATATTGTTGTTCTGGATGCCCGAAAAGATTTTGGATATGAAGCAGAACATATTCCGACAGCTATCAATATTCCGCATCGCGAAATGACCGTAGAAAGTACGCAACATTTAGACAAAAATGTTTTGTATGTAACCTATTGCGATGGTATTGGTTGTAATGCTTCGACAAAAGGTGCTTTGAATATGACGCGATTGGGTTTTAAAGTAAAAGAATTGATCGGCGGAATAGAATGGTGGAAGCAGGATGGTTATGCAACCGAAGGCAAAAACGATCCTAAACCCGGTTTGAAAATTGAATGTGCATGTTAATTAGAAAAAGGCAAACTTATTTAGGTTTGCCTTTTTGTTTATGTAGAAATGTAGTTTTTTATTCCGGTTTAGCAATTGGTTTTAAACTGTCTTTTGCAATAGCAGTGCTGTCTTTTGGAATGGTAGGAGCAATGACAGAATTAAGTATTCTTGTTTGCTTGCTAATTTTTTGCTGAATAAGTACGGCATCATTCAATACAAAAGGTGTCGGCATCATCCAGTCTTGTCTAGGCTTAACGTTTAGCAACGGATTCGTCATTAAATCAAAGGAGCTTTCGATTAAGTCCATATCAAAAACGGAAGTCTTTGGAATATAGAATTCTAAAACAAGTGGCTGATTGGCTACGACGTAGTAACAAAGTATTTTTTGATCATCGCGAATTAAACGATTTCCTTTTTGTCCTGAAGCCGATACTCCATTTGCTTTAAAATTATAGAAATTCATTTTTGGATGTGCATAAATATCGTAACGGTTTACCTTACGGTTTGGTGTGATTTGTATTTTCAAATGCCTGTTGTTGCCAATTACGCTGTCTTTTACAAAAGTAACAGTAGGTTTGTGCAAATTGAATTTTGGTGCTATAGCGCTATAACTAAACGCTGTATTGTATTTACTCGAAATAGGAAGACTGTTAAGTCCAACGGCTTTTTGATTTGTTTCTCCTAAATACGATTTGGTCCAATCATCTAAATTGGTATCATAAGACGTCCATACGGCAACATCGGTATCAGCATTATAAACATAAAGCAAACTGTTTGATTTTGCTTTTCCTGCTTCGTAACCGGAATTAATACCTGCGTAAACAAAGAATCCTATTGAGATTAGAAAAAACAACATTGTCCAAATGCCTTTTCTGGCAAATACACCAAAAACAGGAAGTAATAATCCGAATAGTAAAACGGTAAGTACGGCACTTCCGTACAGTATTTTTAAACCTAAACCAATTGGAAACATCACGATAAAAGGTGCAACAATGGCTAAGGCAGGAATACTGAACAGTAAATTCAATCCAACACTGTAATGTTGTGTGATGACAAAAATGGCAAATAGAAAAACTCCGAAATACACCGGAATAATCAGGAATCCGGCACCAGCCAGGCTATTCGCAAGAAAAGCATTAATGATAATCCATAACAACAAAGGTGCTACGTAGTGATTCATCGTAATTTTTGCATCAGAAAAATGGTGGTAGAAAGCAAAACAAATGGCGATGCTTAGTGTTACAAAGGCACCAATGTAGGCATGACCATTATAGGTAAATCCGTTTAAAAGGTCTGAATATTGTGGATAAGCCTCCAGTAAAATGTTCCAGCCTAATAAAGTAACCAAACCAGAGATAAGAAGAGAACCCAATAAAGGAACAAATCCTCTGAACATTTCTCTAAAAGTGATTAGAAGTTTTACTTTTCCAATAAAAATGAAAAGAACTAATAGCCCTAAAGCAATTAGTGTCATAGGGAAAACCCATGTAAAAGGATAGTTAATGAAACCAAACGGCACATTAAAATAAACATTATCTTCTGTGATCTCAGTAGCATTTAAATCGACATTGGAGAAATATTTCAATAATGGCATTAAATAACTTCCCTGGTGCGTAAGAGTTGTTTTGTTTAAATGCTGTACATCATCTTGTTGCGTGTGATAATTGTAATGTCCGTCGATAAAGGCAAAGTTGAATCCCTGAATATTTCCCTGCTCTCTAAAAACGGTCAGATCAGTATCGTTGGGAAGCATTTTGTAAATGCTGTACATCAAAGAGTTGGATACCGGATATTTAACTTTTGCTTTTGCGAATTCTTTTACGAGTGCCTGATTTCCCTTGTTCGTTTCCATTAGCATATAGCTTGGCCCGGCAGAACCTCTGGCTTCAAAATTTAAAACCAGCCCCACGTCTTTTGCCCACGGATGCTTATTCACAAAAAGTGCAGCACCGTTTAAACCCAGTTCTTCGGCATCAGAAAAAAGAATGATGATATCATTTTTGTGTGGTTGTCTTCCGTACAAGAAAGCACGAATACCTTCTAATATCGTTGCTACGCCCGATGCATCATCGCTTGCTCCTTTAGAAAAAGAATGTGGTGCGCTGTCATAATGAGACAGTAATAAAAGCGCCTTTGAATTGTCAGTTCCTTTTATACGAGCCAGAATGTTTTTTGATTTTACTAAAAGACCTCTGTCGTTTAAGGTAAAACCTTCTTGTATACTTGTTTCTAAACCAATTCGGTTAAGTTCCAGTTTAAGATAATTGGCTACTAATTCGTGATTAGTAGAACCGACATAATGTGGTTTTTGAGCTATGATTTTAACTTGATTTAAAGCCCGTTCCGTAGAAAATTCAGCAAGAGCATCTTCTTTTTTAGAAACCCATTGAGGCATCATTGTGGCGTATATAACAGCCAGAATTGCTAAAACACCTAGAAAGGCAAGTATGGAAGTTGGATTTTTTCTCATAGGTCTATATACTAAATTTCTTTTTTAACAAGCATAAAAAAATCATTTTCTAAAGCGCGATATCCTTGATCGTACAGGAAATAGTAAGTATTGCCTGTTTTGGTCTGCAAAATATTGGTAAAATAATCAAAATCAAAACCTTTATTCAACATTTTATCTCTCGTAGCCTTTGATTTTCCTTCTGGGTTTAGCTCAGACAAAATACGGTAATTTTTGCGTAACTTATTATTCACATTACGCATAAAATTATTGCTGTCCTTATTTATTTTATTGTTGTATGCATTGCGACAACTGTCTGAGCAAAATTTCTTGTCTTCACGACCTACTAATTTTTCAGAACATTCGAGACAGGTTTTCATTGCTCAATTTTTTTAATTTCGTATAAGTCATGTCTTCTGTCTTTTAAGATTCGCACACTTCCATGCTCATGAAGCTGTTTTAGTAAATTCAGATCGACATCTACAATCAATGTCATTTCGGTATTTGGAGTAGCTTCTGCTTTTATTCCGTTACTTGGAAAAGCAAAATCAGAAGGTGTAAACACAGAAGCCTGTGCATATTGAATGTCCATGTTGTTTACCTTTGGCAAGTTACCCACACATCCTGCAATGGCAACATAACATTCGTTTTCGATGGCACGAGCCTGCGAGCAATGTTTTACACGGGTATACGCATTTTGAGTATCGGTTAAAAATGGAACAAATAATATGTTCATTCCTTCATTTGCCATAATTCTGGACAATTCAGGAAACTCGACATCATAACAAATTAGAATTCCAATTTTACCGCAATCCGTATCAAAAGTTTTAAATTGAGAGCCGCCTTTCATTCCCCAATGTTGTACTTCGTTGGGTGTTACGTGAATTTTGGTATACATTTCAGAGGTTCCGTCTCTTTTGCATAAGAAACCAACATTGTATAAGTTTCCATTATCAAGGTAAGGCATACTTCCGGTAATGATATTGATGTTGTATGAAATGGCAAATTCCTGAAAACGCTTTCTAATAGGATCAGAATAACGAGCCAGTTCACGAATAGCTTCTGCCTCAGACAAATGATTGTAATCTGCCATCAACGGAGCAATAAAAAGTTCAGGGAATAGTGCAAAGTCGGCACCATAACCGGAAACAACATCAATAAAGAATTCTGATTGCTCAAAAAACTCTTCGACATTATTGAGCTGACGCATTTGCCATTGAATTAATCCTAGACGTATAACGCTTTTTTCAAGGTTAATTAATTTGGGACTTTCATCATAATACACATTGTTCCATTCTAAGAGAACAGCAAATTCTTTAGATTCTTCATCACCTTCCAGATAGTTTTTGATGATTCGTAACACGTGAAAATCATTGCTTAGCTGAAAAGAAAGCACAGGATCGTGTAACTCTTTATGCTTTACTTTGTCGATGTATGTTTTTGGCGTGATTTTTTTTGCGTGCTGTCCGTAGTTTGGAATTCTTCCTGCAAAAACAATTGCTTTTAGATTCAATTGCTCGCAAAGTTCTTTTCGGGCATCATACAAACGACGTCCTAAACGCAAACCTCGGTAATGCGGATGAATAAAAACGTCGATTCCGTATAAAATTTCTCCGTTTGGATTGTGCGTTGAAAAAGAATAATCGCCAATGATTTGTTTGTAGTTGTGTCGTTTGTCTACCAGTTTTTCGTCGACAATCAGCGATAATGCTGATCCCACAACTATTCCATCTACCAGAATAACCAATTGTCCTTCGGGAAATATAGAAAGTAGTTTTTTGATGTCATTTGCTCTCCAATACGAATTGGCCATTTCCGGATAGGATTCGACCATGGAGTTTTTTAATTGCTTGTAGTCGTCGAATAGTAAATTTCGTAATTCGACTTTGTTTATTTGTGCCTGCATGTAGTAAGATTTCTGTTAAATGTACATAAAAAAAATTCCATTTACAAACGCTTACAAATAATTACAACCGAAAGTAAATAATTTGCAACCGATTATGCCAAGTAAAGCAGCGCATCTTTGCACTATCGAATTTGATAAACGAATTCATTATACGAACATTTAATTATTATACGCCATGAATGCAATGAAAAACAGAGTACAGTTAATTGGTAACGTTGGAAACGATCCGGAAGTAAGAACTTTAGAAAGCGGAACAAAATTAGCGCATCTTACAATCGCAACAAATGAAAGGTACACGAATGACAAAGGAGAGAAAGTAGAACAAACAGAATGGCATCGTGTAACAGCCTGGGGAAAAACGGCTGACATTATCGAGAGGTTCGTTACCAGAGGAAAAGAAGTTGCGATACAAGGAAAGCTGACGCACAGAAGTTATGATGACAAAAACGGTGAAAAGAAATACATTACAGAGGTTGTGGTCAATGAGATTCTGTTACTAGGAAACTAATGTAGGGCCGGAATTTATTCTGGTCTTTAGCAAGAGTAGTTTAAAAAAGATCCATAGGATCGACCGATATTGTGTTAGTTTCTAAAAAAATGGATCGTTCCTATGGAACTTTAATTCTGAACGTATCTATTCAACGGATTAAAATCCGTTGCTACAAAATGAATCGTTCCTATGGAACTTCAATAACAGTGCTTGTCTAATAATCAGATTAACTTGCAATTTCAATTAATTACACTCAAATAACCCGATCGCTTGTCCGATCGGGTTATTTTATTTTGGTACGATTATAAAACAGAACCACCATTACTATCTGTTGAGAGTATTTCGCTCATATAGTCGAAAAAAGGTCTCATGTTGATGCAGGTCTGTAGTGCCTGTGCTAAAAAATTAGTGCTCAGTACGTCCTTGTCGCTAAAACGTTTGATGATCAAAAATTGTTTGAAACGCAATAAATCGATAGCTTCATGATCTTTGTCAAAACCTTTTGGTGCTGTCTTAAGTTGTTCGCCCTGAAGTGCACCAAATGTTTCCACAAATGATTTAGACTGCAGTATTTCCTCCATTGGTTTAGCATCACGAGCAAATTCAGTTCGGATTCGTTTTAGATCCTGCGCATTTGGACCCCAAAAACCACCGGCGAAAAAACTGTTTCCCTGTTCTAAATGAAAATAATAACCACCACGTCTTGCACTGGTTGCACGGGTAAAGCTGCCTCCCCAAAAAGTTTTAAAAGGAGTTTTGTCTTTAGAAAACCGAATATCACGATAAATTCGGTAAACGCTCTTTTTGCCCGAAGCTGTTTCCAGAACATCGGTTTTAGAAAGTTCCTCTAGCAAAGCTCCGGCAAAGGATTCGATGTGGCTCAATTCCTCTAAGTAGGTGGATTTGTTTTCATCAAACCAAGGTTTATTATTGTTCTCTTTGAGTTCGCGTAAAAAATCAAGACTTGATTTAGGTATGGTAACTTGGTTTTTCATAATTAGATTTTTGCTCTTTTAAAATTAAAAATAAGATTAAAAGAAGCTATTAAACTAAAAACCCACCAAAATTCATTGGTGGGTTTTGATATATCTCTAAGCAGTTTTCTTTATTAAGTCAAACATAGGACAGCGGGAGCAACGTTTCTTCTCGCTTTTTTTGAATTTTTCGCAACAAGAAGATTTGCAGTTTTCCAACTTCTTTATTTTGTCAAGGATATCTTTGTTCTTCTTTTTCTTTTTATCCTTTTTCTTGTCCTTATCTTTTTCTTTCTTGCTCAATTTGCATCTGTATTAAAAACAGAGACAAATATAAAAGAATAAAGTTATTTTTATGTATTCTAAATAAAATTTAACTTTTTTTATTTTGGGTTAATAGCAATTGAACTTGTAACGGTTAGTTGCTGAATATCACGGTCAAATAAATAAAGTCCACCTTTGTCATCACCAATTAAGTTGATTTTATCTAAGATAGATTTTGCTGTAGCTTCTTCTTCAATTTGTTCTGCTACGTACCATTGTAAGAAATTATGAGTAGCATAATCTTTTTCAGAAAAAGTAATATGTACTAATTCATTGATAGATTCTGAAACAAAAATTTCGTGGTTGTAAAGAGCTTCAAACATTTCTTTGAATGTTGTGTAAGAAGTTTTTGGCGCTTTAAGATCTGTAACTTGTGCATGTCCGCCACGTTCGTTAATATACTTAACTAGTTTTAGCATGTGTGCACGTTCTTCGTCAGATTGTGTGTACATAAACTGAGCGATTCCTTCTAATCCGTGTACTTCAGCCCAACATGCCATTGCAAGGTAAGTTTGTGAAGACTCTGCCTCGATACGGATTTGTTTGTTAAGAGCTGATTCTATATTTTTTGATAGCATAATTATTAGTTTTTTGTAAAGTTAAAAAAAATTAAGCAATTAAGGTCTTCCACAATTGCCAGGACAACAATTCAGATTCAGACTAAATACAATAAGCTTGTAAAGTTAGCTGTAAATCAATTATTTAATGATGTTGTGTTACTTATTCATAAGCTCCTGAAAGCAATCGACAAATTTTCCCAGATGCAAACCGTCCATTAATCCATGATGAACGTGAACTGACATTGGAATTGTTTTTTTTCCGGTTTCTGAGGTCGTCATTTTTCCGAAAGAAATTTTAGGGCAGCTGTCTGGAAAAGTATAACTTCTTGCGTGAGACAGCGAAGTGAAATTAAGCCACGGAATTGCCGAAAAATGGATCAGATTGTCTGCATCAAATGTTCTGGTAAAAAGTCCGCTTGTATTTTGAATGCGTTCTGTTTCTGCTAAGACTATTTTTTCAAAGGTTTTAAAATCAGGATTGTATTCCATTAATGAAAAACCGAAAGTCTCGTCTTTACGTCCTATAGTTGCCGAAGCATCAATACGATCGTAAATATATATCTGACCGTCAGCGATTCGGTATCTAAAATTTTCAATTGCATTTACCGCCTGCAATGTTGTGTGCAGGTAATAAATAAAAAATGATGTGTTTTGCTCTTTGGCTTTTTGGTACGCTTTTGTACAGTCAATTTCTACTGTGGCGCCAAAGAAAGGCTCTTCCATTTTGCTGAAATGCAGAAAGTGTTCTTTTCTGTTCCAGTTTTCCAGATCTAAAAGTGTTTTCATTATAGTAAGTTGTTCACGACTTCGGTGATTTTTTCGAATGCACTAAAATGTTCGTGTTCTATTTTGTAATTAATTTTTTCGTGTTCCCAAGTGGTGTGAAACGGAATATGAACAGCGTAACTTCCAATTCCCAAAACTGGTAAAACATCAGATTTTAAAGAATTTCCGATCATCAAAAATTCATGTGGTTCAATATCCAGACGACCTAATAATTTTTTATAATCGATTTCTTGTTTGTCTGACATTACTTCGATATGGTGAAAGTAATCGCCCAAACCGGAACGGTGCAATTTACTGTGCTGATCTTTCAGATCTCCTTTTGTAGCCACAACTAGTTTGTATTTCCCTTGTAATGCCTGAAGTGTTTCTTCCACACCGTCAAGAAGTTCGATTGGTTTTTCCAGTAATTCTTTTCCGTATTGAATGATCTTTGCGATTACTTCAACAGGAATTGTATTGTTCGAAATGTTCATTGCGGCTTCGATCATCGATAAGATGTAACCTTTAATCCCGTAACCGTACAAGTATAAGTTGTCGATTTCGATTTTGAATAGTTCTTGCGAAATACCCTGATGCGAAA
Organism: Flavobacterium hercynium; assembly: GCF_002217285.1. Lineage (GTDB taxonomy): Bacteria > Bacteroidota > Bacteroidia > Flavobacteriales > Flavobacteriaceae > Flavobacterium > Flavobacterium hercynium. Next base: position 142,481 of record NZ_MUGW01000008.1, read on the forward strand.
GGTAATCTTCCATCAAAGCACAAAATTTGTGTTCCGTTTCCTGAAAGTAAGGCTCATTGACAAATAGTGTATCATCAGCATCAAATGCGATTACTTTTAGATTTGGTATTTTGCTTTTATGTAACATAGTTTTTTTGTTTCAAGTTTCAAGTTTCAAGTTTCAGGTTTTGGAATGGCTTAAAGTTGAGTTTGGTTTTTTTGCTTTGAAAACAAGTTTTTAAGGGATATTGTTTTGTCGTAAAATGTAATTCTAATTCCCAAAAGCAGAATGATGCCGCCAAAAACCATTTGTAAAGTTATTTTTTCTTCTAAAAATAACCAAGCTAATATCGATGTAATTACAGCCTGACTCAATAAACTAAGCGAAACCCTGGTGGCGCGCATGTGTTTTGTAGCATAACTTATAGAAAGCCATGCGCACAATTGGCAAATTACCGCTTGAAGCAACAATACAAACCATCCGTTGTTGGAAAATCCTGTAAAAGATTCGTCGAGACAATAACAAAGAATACCCAAATAAATACTTGACGCCATTAAACTGATGGTCATAAAGGATAAAACGTCTACTTCTGAAAGAACATTTTTACTAATCAGGAGATAAACAGAATATAATAATCCGGACAAAACCGCAAATAGAAAAGCGTGATCAAAATTGAGTTCGATAAAAAAACTAAAACCAACCAAAGTGATCATTCCGATTAAGGAAACTACAGTTCCAATCCAGAAGTTGGTTGCGGGTTTTATTTTTAAAACAAAAAAAGAACCAATTCCAACCCAAACAGGTGATAGATTTGTCAGCAACGAAGCTTGTGTGGCGCTCGAATCCTGAATGGCGATATTCCAAACGGCAACATCAGAAGCAAATATGATTCCGCATAGCGCTGCCAAAATTAGAAATTTAGTATTCGGAAGTTTAAAATTTCCAGTAATCAGTACATAAGGTAAAAGTAACGTTACCGCAAATGCCATGCGATAAAATGCCGAAATTAATCCGGGTGTGAGTTTAAGTTTTACCAATATTGGGAAAATCGAAATGCAGAGTATTCCACATACAAGCGCTAATCGTGGTTTGGTGATTTTCATGTTCTGTTAATTAGATATTTATGTCTTTGGAGTTTTAAAAATCCCTAAAGATAAACTGACTTGTTATTGCATTGTTATTGATTGTCCATACTATATTATAAGAGCCCGCTCCGTCGGAGTTAGACATTGTTAAATATAATATTTTATCACTTCCAATGTAAATTTCTGTGTTTTTAAAATTTACACTAAAAATTCCGATCAGATTTTCTTTTGGAAAAGTAACAACCTTTTCTTTCGTAGTGATTTCTATGGTTTTGATTTCGCTTAGATTTTCAGGAATAAGACCATCAATTCCCCATGGATTTTGATTGTCTATTTTATACACAAAACCATCTTTCTTTTTGATCTGATGTTCTTTAGGAATAAATTTTCCTGTTTTTATTGAAATCGAAACGTCCTCATTCTTAAATTCTGCTTGGTCTGTTGAAACAATTTTCTTTTTTAATTTTGGAAGTTTATTCAGATATTGAATCCTACTTCTATGAATGTACCCATATAATGCTTCCTCGATTTTATTTGACGAATTAATTTTATGATTCGTATCTGGATATATGATGTAAGCCCAGTCACTACCTTCAGATACATCCGAAAGATGATCTGCAACTTCAAAAACCTGATTGTTGTAGACTTTGCCTTCTATTTTAGATTTCACATTATCACTTTCCCGAACATTTACAAAACCATCCTTGTCGTTTATAATTGCAAATGGCGTAATAAATTGAGCCTGAGATGCAGTTGAACATAACAAGATGAAAAAGACAAAGCGTAATTTTATTTTTTGTGTCATTATTATAAATCGTGGTTGACTTTATTCGGTAAACCTAAAAAATTGATATTTTTTTTTGTAATCGTTATAATTTCCTATATATAAATCTTTGTTGAATTTGAAAATTATTAAATCCTTGTACCGGCTTTTAGAAAATATTGGAGAAGCTTCTTTTATCTCCTCGCTCACTTCTACGAAAATTCTTGCTCTCTCAAATGCTGAGATTGTAATTTTATCTGTTAAATGATTAAAATTAGAATCAAATAAACAATTGGTATAAACAACCTTTTTATCTTGATAAGAAATTAAGTTCGTAATAGTATAATTAGGTGTAAAGCCAAAAGACAGAGAACCACCAAAACCAGTGCCCATACCAACACCAAATCCTTGACCTATTGCCATTGAACCGTTTTGAGCGATATCTTGACAACTTCCTATTACGGTATAATACAAACCATTTAATTTATAACAAGATATTCCCGGGTTCGAATTGTTCATTTTTCGTATAAATTGTTTTGGTTTTTCAAGAACCCTTCTATTATGAATGCTACCTGTTTCCTGAAAAACATCTGAATTTTTATAGCTTATTTCTTCCTCTCTCAAAGTTTGGTACTGATTAATTTTGTTTCCATTTTGATCACTAATGGTTAATATTAAAGCAGTAAAATCTATTTTTATTTGTAAAATTTTGTCATCAATTAAAAAAGAATTTGAATTAGTTATATTCGAATCAAATTGTTGTTGATTCATTTTAGGCTGTTCGATCGATTTTAAATTAGCAGAAAAATCATTGAGATTAATTTTTAGTATAGTCGTTAAGTCGGTATTATAATCAGAAGTAAAAATAATTTCGTCGCTTTTGTATGTATAAATCTTAAATTTCTTTGAACTCAAAGCCAATGAAGGCGGACTGTCATTATGGATTATTTCCATTGATTGATCTTTAGATTCTTCAAGTAGAATATTGTGCAGATTCACATTTTGATCTGAATTGTTTGCGGATTTTAAGTTCGATAAGTCTACAATTTTCTCGTTTAAGTTACCGTTTTCATCAGAAACGTAGAATTTTAATATATTCATGTTCTTGACTATAGTGATCAAATAGAACTTATTATTTATAGTAATGGCCTTAATCAATCTTTCTTTTTTTAATTCTAAATTAATTAGAATTGTCTTGGTTTCTTTCGTAGCGAAATTAAAATATTGAGAATTAATTTCTTTTCTGTCTTTTGATCCCCAGAAAACGAAGTAATCATTTATATTTTTATGATATCCAATAATCTCGATATACTTTTTTTCAGGTCTTGATGAAGTTAGAGAATCTTGTATGTTGAATTTTTCATCAAATCTAAATGATGTCACTTTTTCTTTGTCATTTAAAAATAAAATTACTTCTTTTTTATCTTCATTAACGATCTGAAAAAAATCTCTTTTATTGTTTAATTTTAAATCAAATTCTTTTACAATATTTTGAGAGAATGAAAATAAACTATTTAAAAGTAGTGATACGAATAGTAATTTTTTAATCATTTTGTGTGTTTGTGTTTATTCGGCGAATATCCCACTTTTTTGTTAATCAAGGTTAATTTTGAGGACATTTTAAAATAGAAAAAGCGCGAATCAATTAATTAATAATGGATTCGCGCTGTTATTAACTAGTCAATAAACTAGCTCAAGTTTTTTTGTGGTATTTAAGCATTCAGAATTTTTTGGCTGGCATCTCTGATTTCTAAATCAGAGAAAGAACCTAGCGTTTTTGCCAGCAATTTGCTGATTCTAACCGCGCAGATCATTTGTATTCGAAGATTCTGATCGTCGCCCATTTCACTTGAGAGAATGGTCTCAAAAATTTCGGTTAAATATTCGGGTTAATCTCTAAAATCCTCTTCATACCAAATTTCTGAAAGGAATTTTGCCATTGCACGCATTACATCATTTTCTGATGTGTTTTGATTTTCTTTTGTCATAATCGAAAATATTAAACGCGCGAAACCCTCGCTTTAGATGTGACAAAATACCCGTAAGGATAGATTTCCCATAGTTTCCATAGGGACATCATGGCGAGGGAATCGCTTATGTTAACTTTTAATAAAGTTTAAGGATCTCTCCTTAGGGTATTTTGTCGAGGCAAACTTACAATTATAAATGGTTAGAACAAAAAAAAGATGTGCAATTGCACATCTTTTAACTTTTATATCATCGAAAATATCAGGTAGACAAAACCCTCACTTTAGATGTGCAAAAATACCCATAAGGATACATTTCCCATAGTTTCCGCAGGGGCATCATGGCAAGGGTTATCTTAAATATTAATTTATCGTTTCCCCATTTGGAGCATCAGTATCCGGATTTACAAATACTAATTTTCCTTCTGTGTTTGTTGTCATAAGGATCATTCCTTGGCTTTCAACACCGCGTAATGCTCTTGGCGCTAAGTTGGCTAAAACCGTAACGCGTTTACCAATGATTTCTTCTGGCGAAAAGCTTTCGGCAATTCCAGATACAATCGTGCGAACATCAATTCCGGTATCGATTTTTAGTACCAGAAGTTTGTTGGCTTTTGGCATTTTTTCTGCTTCGATAATGGTTCCTACGCGTAAATCCATTTTGGCAAAATCCTCATATTGAATTAATTCTTTTTGAGGTTCCGGTTGTTTGTTTTCAGCAAGATTAGCCGTTTTTGTAGCTTCCAATTTATCTATTTGTTTTTGAATTTCTTCGTCTTCTATTTTAGCAAAAAGTAATTCTGCTTCTCCAATTTGATGACCTTCCGGAATTAATTCTGAATTTTCAGCAACATCATTCCATTTTAGTTTGCCTTCATTTTTAAGAATTCTTGAAAGTTTAGCAGCAGTAAAAGGTAAAAATGGTTTAACAAGAATGCTCAACGCAGCAGCAATTTGAAGTGCTACATACATTTGTGTTTTTACACGCTCCGGATTGTCTTTCATTACCTTCCATGGCTCTTCGTCTGCTAAATATTTGTTTCCTAAGCGGGCAACATTCATTAGTTCACCAAGAGCTTCACGGAATCTGTAGCGTTCTACTGAACTTGAAATTACAGCCGGATATGCTTTTAATTCTGCTAAAGTATTTTCGTCTACTTCTGATAATTCATTTGGTGTTGGAATGTAACCATCGTAATATTTGTTGGTTAAAACGATAACACGATTAATGAAGTTTCCAAAAATAGCTACTAATTCATTATTGTTTCTTGCCTGAAAATCTTTCCAGGTAAAATCGTTATCCTTAGTTTCAGGAGCATTAGATGTTAAGGCATAACGCAAAACGTCTTGTTTTTCCGGAAATTCTTCTAAATATTCGTGTAACCAAACCGCCCAATTTTTAGAAGTAGAAAGTTTGTTTCCTTCTAAATTCAGGAATTCATTGGCAGGAACATTGTCTGGTAAGATGTAACTTCCTTCTGCTTTAAGCATAGCAGGGAAAATAATACAGTGAAAAACAATATTGTCTTTTCCGATAAAGTGCACCAGTTTTGTGTCTTCATCCTTCCAGTATGGTTCCCAGTCTTTTCCTTCGCGGGCAGCCCATTCTTTTGTAGACGAAATGTATCCGATAGGAGCATCGAACCAAACGTATAATTTTTTTCCTTCTGCACCTTCAACCGGAACATCAATTCCCCAATCAAGGTCACGCGTTACAGCACGAGGCTCCAGTCCGCCATCAACCCATGATTTTACTTGTCCGTAAACATTAGGTTTCCAGTCGTTTTTATGTCCGACTAAAATCCATTCTGTCAAGAATTCAGTATATCTGTCTAAAGGTAAAAACCAGTGTTTTGTTTCTTTTAAAATTGGAGTTTCTCCGGTAATGGTAGATTTAGGATTAATTAAATCTGTAGCATTCAAAGTCGATCCGCATTTTTCGCACTGATCTCCGTATGCTTCTTCATTACCACATTTCGGACAAGTTCCTACGACAAAACGGTCAGCCAAAAACTGATTCGCTTTTGCGTCATATAATTGTTCTGTTACTTCTTCAATAAAATCGCCTTTGTCATATAATGTTCTGAAAAACTCTGAAGCAGTATCGTGGTGAATTTTTGCAGAAGTTCTGGAATAATTGTCAAACGAGATTCCGAAATCAGCAAATGATTTACGAATAATGCCGTCATATTTATCAATAACTTCTTGTGGTGTTACTCCTTCTTTTTTGGCTTTCATAGAAATGGCAACGCCGTGTTCGTCACTTCCGCAAATAAACGCAACGTCTTTTCCCTGCAAACGTAAATATCTCGAATAAATATCCGCAGGCACGTAAACTCCTGCCAAATGCCCAATGTGTATAGGTCCGTTGGTATAAGGCAATGCCGCCGTAATAGTATATCTCTTAGGATTCTGTGTCATAACTCAATTTTATTGAGTGCAAAAATAAGCAATAGAATTGAGAGTTTTATTGTTTTTTCAGGAGTTAATCTTGCTCTGTGTTTCAATCTTTTCCTTTTCCAAATAATAGATTTTTAAAGAGAATAAGTATAGAAGTAAGTTAAAAGCTTTGATAAGCAATGCTTTGAAGGAAATACTCCGTGTTTTAAAGAGCGTATCGGATGATTTTGAAAATAAAAACATAGTCATATAACATAAATGGTATTACCCATTAAACCTGTAATGAAAGGTAAAAAAACAATTTTTATTTAATTTAATTCTAAACTTGGAGATTTAAATTTTGAAAAAGGTAAAGAATTCAAATGAGTTTTTAATCTGTTCTAATCTGTTATTTTTTTTCTTTATTCGGTGATATTAGGTTTTTTTATATGTAAAACACAATAGCTATTAGGAAAAAATTAGAATTTTAAAAATCAATTAATCAGGACATTAATCTTTGTGTTTTAAAGTTTTTTTGAAAAAATAAGAATTATATTATGCTGTTTCGATTTTATTTATTTCTTTTGTGAAAGATAAATGTTTGAATAAATAATTTAACAAAACATTTGTTGGTTTCCTTTTGTAAAGATTTTACTGAAAGTAATTACATCGTTTTTGTAGAGTTTAAATTCTCTTTAAAAGGAAAAAATATTGATAAAAGCAATCTGTAAAACACTTACATCGTTAGATTTTGAAAATAGAGCAGTAGGAGTACTCAAATAGCTGCAAATTGTTTAAACGTATTGGATTCTGAACAGACAGAATGAAACATCTTAAGAGATAAAACTTAATTATTTTTTAAAGCACAAATAATTTGAACCATGAACCTAGTAGAAAAGATTCTTAAAAACTTAGTAATATCAGATAATCAGCATCAGATATTGTATGATTTAAATTGTTTATCCGGTAAAGAAATAACGAATAAAACACTTGCATTGGCAATGAACCTGCGTGCAACAGGAAAATTCACTAATGAGCAAAGGGTACTTCTGATTATGAAAGACTCTCCGGAGTTTATTTATTCTTTTTTAGCTCTAATTGCTATTGGCTGTATTCCTGTTCCTGTAAATCCGTTAATTAAAGATGCCGAACTGCAATACATTCTGGAAGATTCAAAAGCAATTGGTGTTATTATAGATGATTCGCAATATCTTAGGCTGGATGCCGTAATATGTGATTCGAGCAATATTATTACGGATTGTGTTCTTGTCAATCTTTTTTCAAAAAATGAATATTTCGATAGCGGTTATTTGTCAAAATATCTGGAAGTATCAGATGATTATTCAAAATTAAACTTTGATTATGAGCAAAACAACAAAATAGCTTTTTGGCAATATACGTCGGGAACTAATGGAAATCCTAAAGCTGTTCAGCATACGCACTATACTATGTTGCTTAATACACACTTGTTTGCTAAAAAAACACTAAAGATTCGTAGTACCGATACCATTTTGTCGATAGCTAAAATGTTTTTTGGATATGGACTCGGAAATAGTTTGTTTTTTCCCTTGTTAATAGGAGCCTCTGTAGTTGTAGATAAAGAATGGTTTTCGATCGATAATTTGAAAATGAATATTTGTCTGTATAAGCCAACTATTTTTTTTGCGACACCCAAAGTCTATTTGGATATTTTGCAAAACGAAGAGAAATTTTCTCCAAAAGAGTTTAGCAAAATACGATTATTTGTTTCTGCCGGAGCAAATTTGCCGAATGCCATAACGAAAAAATGGAAAGAACGCTACGGAAAGACAATCGTAAACGGGATAGGTTCTACTGAAATTGGGCACATCTTTTTGTGTGATTACAGGACTATTGAAACCAATGAAACTACTTTAGGAATACCGGTAGAAGGGTACCAGGTAAAAATATGCCAAACAGATAATCCGGAGAGAGAAATTGAAGGTTATGACGAAATAGGAGAAATGTGTGTATATCCGCCTGTTAATACACTTAGCTCTTATTGGAATATGCCTAAAACAAACAACGAAAAATACAAAGACGAATGGTATTTGTCCGGAGATTTATGTTCGCGAACCAAACAGGGAACTTATTTGTATCATGGCAGAAAAGACGATTTGTTTAAAGTAAATGGGCGTTGGGTTAGTCCTTGGGAAATTGAAAATATTGTTTTAAACAAAATACCCGAAGTTAGCGAATGCACACTGACGGCTCATTTGGATGAAAATGAGTTTCATGTTCCAATTTTATATGTTGTAAATAAGGAAGGAACCGAAGAAAAAGAGGTACAGGATAAGATCTATAAAGTACTCAAATGTAGTTTGTCTAGTTACAAGCTACCGTCAAAAATTTTGTTTATAAATGAACTTCCAAGAAACAGTAATGGAAAAATAAGCAAAAGGCATCTTGTTGAGATAATGTAAATTAAAAATTAAGTGGAAATAATAGATGTAATCTGCCAAATACCGGGTTTTAATATCAAAGGTAAAATGGAGAAAATGAAAATGGGTTATAGGTGTAATGTTTATGAGTCAGAACCTGATAATATGTTATACGAATGGGTTGAAAGTATCTGCGAAGAAATTATAGAAAGAAATAATATTGATGTTACGGAAATAGGAGTGATTATAAATTCTTCAATATGTTTATATGAAACAACAGCTAAGAAAAATACATCTGCTCCGGGAGTTGGGTATCATGTTCAGAAAAGTCTGGATGCAGAAAATGCTTTTGTTTTCGAGACATTTTATACAGATTGGGGAAATATGATGCAAATCGCTTCCAATTTCATGACCAAAACAAAATGCAAATACGCTCTTTTATTGCAAACCAATAAATTCTCCAATACGCTAAAAGATTACTATAACGGATTTAGTATTCCAGATGGTATAAGCATCATGCTCCTTAAAAAAAGTGATGCAAGTTTGATGCTGAAAAACTATCCGCTAATGCCTTTTGTTTTAAAAAAAGCAAGTTTTGAGTTCAATGCAAATAATAAAGATTTGCTGGAGAAAGATTTACTTTTTCGATTGCAATGGAATTACGATCCTGATGTTGTAAAAGAAATAAATAAACAGCTGAACGTAATTACGAATTCTTTGCAGGGAAAAGAAGTACCAGTACTTGTGGACTATTGGTTTAAGGAGCATAGAGAAGATAATGCAGAGAGATCTATTTTGGGTAATGCTGAAAGAGAGTCTTTGGCCATGCATACAATACCGTGTAATGTTAGAAAAAACTGGAATGAATTTAAAAATTTAGAGCATTACGCTTTCGTGTCATTTAATCCATTTTCATGTTATTATTCTGTTTTAAAAATATCAAGAAATGAAAATTAAGTCGGCTATAAAAAGTGTTGCTATTTCTATTCCTCAAAAATATTGCGATAACAATACACCTCCTTTTTCGGAGATTCCAAATGTTCCTAAAAACTGGGAACGTCTTTGGGGGATAAAAGGACGTTACATGATTGATGCAGCATTAGGAGAATCTTGTTCTGTATTAGCAAAAGATGCTTCTCTAAAAGCGATTGACAAGGCAGGTCTTGCTGTAAAGGATATTGATTTGATTATAGCAACATCATGTACAATCACAGGATGGTCTGATAAAAATCCGGAAAGGATTTTCCCCGGTTTGTCAGATTATCTTAAAACCGAACTGCAATGCAGTAATGCTACAATGACATTAGAAGTCAACCAAACTTGTATTTCATTCATGGTAGCATTGCAAATTGCATCTGATTATGTAGAAGCAGGAATGTATAAAAATGTTTTGGTATGTTCTTCAGAAACGTTTACCATTTTAGCAGACTTTCGATCATCTTCGTCTACATTATTTGGTGACGGATCAGGAGCTGTTGTTGTGGGACAATCAGAAAATAAAGGAAGTATGCTGGCAGCTTATTATAAAAGTATTCCAATGCATAATGAAATAGCGACACTGCAGTGGAGGCCACCTTTGGGAAATACAAATAAGGAGGAGATTAGACCCTATTTTACATTAGAAGAAAACGGACCTGCTCTCATGCAGACTTTTGTTCCGCAAAATGTACCTGTGGTAGCGCTCAAAGCTATAGAAAGAGCCAATTTGTCTTTGGAAGATATTGATCATTTTGTCTTTCATCAGCCATCGCCTTTATTGCTAAAAATGTGGGCGATGGGAATTGGTATCAAAAGCGACAAATATACCAATACGGTAGAAAAATACAGTTGCTTAAGTTCTGCATCAACACCATTGACGTTGTATACGGCGCTGAAGAATGGAAAAATAAGTCCCAATAATACTATCGTAATAGCGGGGGCAAGTATTGGTTGGGGATTTGGAGCTCAAGTCTGGAATATTGAGAATATTAATTTTTAAAAAAGAATATTATGGAAAATCAAGAAGAAGTTTATGAAAAAGTGTACGGAATTATTGCAGATATCGCAGAGTGTGATGTTAAGGATTTAAGCCCGGATACAGACTTGTCTAATGAGATGGGTGTAACATCTTTGATGGGATTGGAAGTTCTGGTTGAATTAGAACGAAATTTTGAAGTAAGTCTGGATGAAGAGATTTTGATAAAGATGACGACTCCAAAAGATATTGTAGCAATACTAAATGAAGAACTGGCTAATTAGATTTTTGAATAATCTAATGATACTGACTTTTTATTAAAAAATACAAATCGATATATGATTGAAACTTTACACAGTGACGAATTAGTTATAGGAGCAGGACTTAGCGGATTGATGTATGGATTGACAGCTGTAACTGAAGGACGTTCTGTTATTATTAGCGAAGCGCATCATAAAGTTGGAGGTTATGTTACCAGTTTTTACAGAAACAAAAGAAAGTTTCATTTTGACTGCAGTCAGCATAAAGTTACAGGGTTAAATAAGGATTCAGGTAATCTCTGGAATGCTTTAGATCGTTTAGGGCTTCAATCATTAATCGATGAGTTTCATTTTTATGAAGAACTTACTACAATAGTTTTTAGAGGTAAGTTTATTGCCCTTCCTTCAGATCCCGAAAAAATTAAGGAAACGCTTCTTTTTAATTTTCCAGATGAAGCACAGGGAATAGAAAAACTATTTGAAGATATTCTTTCGCATGGTTATCAGCATTATATGTTTGCAAGAATGATGCTCGATGAGTACAAACTAAACAAAGACCTTTTAAGAGAAAGTCGTTTTTTATCGAAACTGACCACTAGAGAATATTACAATAAACTATTCAAAGGGGAAGAAATTGTAGAAGTTTTAAGTGCTGTAGCTATCTATTTGGGAGCAGTTTCTCACGAAGTAAATGCCTTTTATTTTTTGCATTTTTTATATGCCGCATTTTATGGAGGTCAGTCGTATATAAAAGGAACAGGTCAGCATCTTTCGGATGTTTTACTAAAAGAGTTCTTAAATCGTGGAGGACAAATTTTGAAGAAAAATCCTGTCTACGAAATAGAAGATGAAGGAGATTTTATGCAGGTGAGAACAAAGAAAAAACTAATAAAAGCACAAAGAATTATAGCTACTTGTTCGCCAAACGATGTGGTAAAGATGTTGGGGAAAGAGAATGTAGAAGATAGTTTTTTGAAAACAGTAGACAGTTATAAAATTGGCTGGGGACATTTTGGTGTTTATGCCGTTACGTCTGTTCCTCCAGAAGAATTAGGAATTACTTGTTCAGAATTTCTCTTAGTATCAGATACCGGTGACCATTTTAGCGAAGATGATTTTTTTACAGATGCTTATTATGATATGCTTACCCTCAGCGTTACCAATTATCACAAAATCGATGCTTCGGGAGGTTATATCATTCAGTTTGTCGTTTTAGATCATGGCGATAAGTGGTTTCCTCTTTCAGAAAAAGAATATATAGAGCGAAAAGAGAAAGTTCAGGAACAAATCATTAAAAGAGTATATCAGACTTTTCCAAAACTAGAAGGAAACCTGATTTACGTAGAATCGTCAACACCAAAAACCAACTATAAATACACATTATCGACCCAAGGGTCAGCATTTGCCTATAAAGTATTACCAAAAACACATCTTGGATTGCTCAATAATTTTCCTAACCAAAAAATTAAACTGGTAAGCAGCTGGGTGTCTGGACCAGGTTATGAATCTGCGATGTGTTTTGGTTTTACTCAAGGCTTATTGCTAAACAACAAAAAAGTATTAGTACATGGATGATTTAAAGAAAAAAAAAATAAGTCCAAAATTCTCACTTCTTCTCGAGAAACTTAATAAAGCCTCTGAGAAAAAGCAGATGAGCCTTCTTCTTGATCATCCCTGGGATGAACCTATTGAAGGAGTGTGGTTAAAAAAGAGAGAAAACATTGCGATATACGGAACACGCTATTATGATATGGCTTCGGAAGAAGAAAGACGTTTGCTCTCTGTATATGAAACAGGAGCATGGTGGTACACTTTTATTGTTTTTGAAAATCTGGTATCCGAGTATTATATGAAAATCATAAATCATGGTACTTTAAAAAAGTTTCCGGATGTGGTAACCTATATGCATCATTTCTGTAAAGAAGAGATAGTACACGCTATGGTTTTTAGGAAAGCGATGACTCATTTTAAAATTACGCCCTTTCCTATCGCTTTAAATTTAAGAGAAATATACAGCCACAATGCAGCTATGTCTGAATTTCCTCTTAAAGCAGTTTACCTGACTATATTAATAGAATGGCTGGCAGAAAATAATGCAATGGAAGACTGCAATGACAAAGGAATTTCGGTTTTGTCCAGAGCTATTGCTGTAGAGCATCATAAAGAAGAAGCAAGACATATTGAGTGGGGTAAAAATATGATTCGTGAATTTATAGACATAGTTCCTGAATTTATAAAGGAAGCACAGGAAATTACAGCACCCATGATTCGAAGTATGCTGGATATGGCAGTTTCCAGTCTTGTAGTATATGCTCGTGTTGGTTTTGAAAATAGAGCATTTAGGGATTATAATCAATTAATAACTACTGTAGTAAATTCTGAAAATAGAAAGAAAATCAATGCTGTAATTATTGCACCTATGATGAGGTATTTTGTAGAACTGGGAATATGTGATCCGGAAAATGCCGAAAATATGAAAATATGGAAAGAGAACGGATTCGAAGAAGATGTAAAAGAGGCGGTAGAATACTTTAAGAGGAAAACAGATAAAGATCTGGATATAGACAATGTCATGAATAAAAATTATAATTAATTAGAAAATGAATACTATCATATCCGGCTTTGGACATATTTTACCCACACGAATTATAGACAATAAAACGATCGTGAGCTGGATAAATACAACAGAAGAATTTATTGAAGAGCGAACAGGGGTTCATACCAGACATCATATTTCTGAAACAGAAAGTACGAGTATGCTTATGGCAAATGCCTGTTATGATGCTATTCAAAAATCAGGACTTTCTGCGGCAGATATTGATATGTTAATTGTCAATACATTAAGTCCTGACTATCATGATCCGTCGCAAGCGTGTTTAGTACAATCTTTATTATTCTTAAAAGGTAATATTCCTGTGTTTGATATTAGGGCACAATGTAGCGGACTTATTTACGGAATGACAATCGCCGAGCAGTTTATTTCGACAGGAAAATACAAGAATATCCTCGTTTGCTGTGGAGAAGTTTTGTCAAAAAGAATGGACTATTCTGATGAAGGCAGAAACCTGTCTATTTTGTTAGGAGACGGTGCGGGTGCAGTTGTATTGAGCGCCTCTGAAAAAAAAAATAAAGGAATTCTGGATTCTTCAATTCATGCCGATGGGAACTATTTTCAACTGCTTTGGACAGAAAGTCCCGGAACCGCAGGAAAGACATTTAATGGCGATGAGGATACGTGTTCTTATTTTCGAATGAATGGAAAAAACATGTTTCGTCATGCTGTAGAAAAACTGATAGAAATAACGCTTCAGACTTTAGAAAAAAACAAACTGACTATTGAAGATATAGATGTAATTATTCCGCATCAGCCTAATATGAGAATTTTGGACGCTTTGATTGAGAACCTAAAGATTCCAAGAGATAAAGTCAGAATAAATGTAGATAGATATGGAAATATAGCTTCGGGCTCTCTACCTATTACGCTAAGTGAATATATGGCAGAAGTTCCGCAAGAAGAACGGGAAGGAAAACTGGCTCTGATTATTGGGTATGGTTCAGGGGCAACCTGGGGAAGCATTTTATATAAATTCTAAAAAGAAAAAATTATGTGGATCAACAAAGTAGGCACAGTACAAGATCATTTTGCCATTTTAGGGACACCCTCCAATCCTGTATATCTCATCAAGGGGGATGATGAATATGCATTGGTAGAAGGAGGGTTAACCCGAGATGTAGCAATAGTAATATCACAACTAAAACATCATGTTTCAGATTTATCACTGATAAAGCATTGGTTTATTACGCATTCACATTACGATCATTGTGGAGCGATAGAATCTATTTATCCTTATTTGGAAAATGTACAATTATATGCTTCTGAAGATGCAGTAAAAAATTTCCGAAATGAAAAGTATGTAAAAAAGATACGCCAGTTAAATGCTGTGATATTTGATAAAGACATTATTGAGTTTCCATCAGATCTGCAGGAAATTCCTTTTGTAATTGTAAAGGACAATCAACCAATAGAAACCAGTATAGGAACATGGGAGATTATCTATACACCGGGACACAGTTCATGTTCTACAAGTTTGTATCATAAAGAAAGCAATATTCTTTTTGTTTCAGATTCGTTAGGAGAAAAAATTGACGAAAAAAAGTGGTTTCCACTGGCATTCGATCATGTAGGGAAATTTATTGACAGTATTAATAAACTGAGTTCTTTAAAACCTGATGTAATAGCACTGGGACACAACGGAGTACTTACAGATTCTGATGCAGAAATGGCAGCCGTTCATAGCTTACGGGGTTATGATGAATTCGTAAAGCTTATTTCGGATCTCAAGAATAAATTATCATTGGAACAATTGGTCGATATGATTACCAAAAAATACAAAAAAATGGATCATTCTTTTATTCCGGATAATGTATACAGAAAGAGTATAGAAGTATTACTGCACAACCTGCAAACAGAGGCATTTATCTAAATAGCGGAGTTGAAAACAAGGAGAACATCGTATAGTTTCCTTAAAATAATATTTAATTTTTTAATATGCTTATTGATTTAACAGACAAACATTTTTTGGTTACAGGAGGAGGAAGAGGAATAGGGAAGGCAATTGTTTTGCAACTGCTTTCAGCAGGAGCTTCGGTGTCGTTTACATATAATTACGGAAAAGAAACTGCAATGTTTTTTTTACAGGAATTATTGCAACAGTTTCCCGGAAAAGCGGCTTTATATCAGGCAGATGTTAAGGACGAAGAGCAGTCTAAAGCCTTGGTTTCAGAAATAGAAAAATCACCTTTAGGTTCTTTATACGGATTGGTAAATAATGCGGGTATTACGGCAGATGCTCCTTTTTTTAGCATGACAACTGCAATGTGGAAAGATGTAATGGATACCAATCTCAATGGAACCTACTTTCTTTCTAAAGCGGTCATAAAAGCATTCATCAGAAAGAAAAATTCAAAAATCATTAATGTATCATCTGTTTCCGGAATAAGAGGTGCAGTAGGACAAGCCAATTATGGCGCAACCAAAGCGGCAATAATTTCATTAACCAAAACACTTGCAATGGAATTTGCCAAATTTAATTTGCAGGTAAACGCAGTAGCACCTGGATTTATTGATACGGAAATGGTAGCAAAAATGAATGAACAGGATAAAAAGAAGATAGACCAGATGATTCCAATGAAGCGAATGGGAACTACAGCTGAGGTAGCAAATTTGGTAGTATTTCTATGTTCTGAAAACAGCAATTACATTACAGGCCAGACCTTCGTCATTGATGGAGGATTAACATTATAAGAAATCAAAAATGCGAGAAATGAAAAGAGTTGTGGTAACAGGAATGGGAATTGTAAGTCCATTGTCCTGTAATAAAGAAATCTTTTGGGAAAAATTACTCAACGGACAAAGTGCTGTCAGAGATTTAACGAAGCTGGACCCTTCTAGTTACAAAGGAACTACAAGATCTGCAGAAGTGCATCTTGAAAATGAATATAGAAATACAGAAGTACTGGATTATTTTAAGCCTTACGGGAAAGCGGTTAGTTACGCTGCGGCTGCAGTAGATATGGGATTGAAAGATGCAGGACTTGAAGAAAGAATTACCCATAAAAATAATTACGGTATTATATTAGGAACGACAAATGGTAATCAGGATATAGTAGAAAGAATCGTAGATGAGTGGAATCTCGAAATGAAACATGACACGCTTAATTCCACTGCTGCAAAAAACCTTACTTACTTCAGACCCATTGAGCTTAGTGCAAGTATTGCTAAGTTTTACAATTTAGGAGGTACCAATATGGTAATTCCTACTGCTTGTGCAGCTGGTAACTATGCCATTGGAACAGCCAGCTCCATGATAAGAGAAGGACGTTCTCCTATCATGATCGCAGGAGGAGCTGACCCGTTTACCCGTTCCTGTTATACCGTGTTTTATCGCTTGGGAGCAATGGCAAAAAATGATTGCCGACCATTTGATGAGGACAGAACCGGAATGGTCGTGGGAGAAGGAGCAGCTGTTTTAATTTTAGAGGAACTCGAACATGCTTTGGCAAGAGGAGCTAAAATCTATGGAGAAATAAAAGGTTACGGATTGGCTTGCGATGCTTATGATCCAACAGCACCTGATCCGGAAGGTTCAGGAGCCACATTATCAATGAACAATGCTTTGAATGCCAGTAATATTGATATCGATAGTATTACTTATGTAAGTGCACACGGAACAGGAACTAAAGCCAACGATGCTCATGAGGTAAAGGCGATGAGCAATGTTTTTGGAAAGAAAATAGACAGCTTGTATGTCAACGGAATAAAATCTATGCTTGGGCATTGTATGGGTGCAGCAAGTGCTATCGAAGGCATTTCGGCATTACTATCCTTATACAATCAGCAAGTTCCCAGAAATTACAATACAGATAAAATAGACGAGTCATTTAATAAAACGTTTCATATACAGCCCAGTTCGAAAATAGAAAATAACGTAGAAAATGTGCTTAGTAACTCATTTGCATTTGGCGGTAACATTTGCAGCGTAATATTTAGTAAATATGAAAAAAAATAATTCTTGGGACATCGATATAGCCATTTCAGAAATAGGATTTAACAGTCCGTATGGAACAGAAATAAATACGTTTTTCTCTGAAGCAGAAGCTAATCCTGTACGTTCCCTTATTCTTGACGACCATGATCCTCAGGAATATCTAAAAGCAAAAGGACAACGTTTCCTCAACAAGGCTACTTTAATTTATTGCAACACCGCTTTTGATGCTATTCATGGTCGGAATTTGACTAAGAAAATAAAAAAAGCACCACACAGAGTTGGGTTGTACGATGGTACAGAACTTTCTAATCTCGATGATTGTTTTGTTTTTGATTTAACAGCTAAAAATCAGGGGCCTGACAGAGTAAGTCCTATGAAATCGCCAAGTACAATTGCTAATGCAGCTGCAAGTCAAATGGCAATACAGGCAGGAATAAAAGGACCAAACTTTAGTGTTTGTGCGGGTATGGCAGGCAGCTTGCAGGCATTAGATATTGCGAGTATGCATTTGAGACAAGATATGATCGATTACGGTGTCGTTGCTTCGACAGAGATACGTAATGATTATCAGAAAGCCATTCGAACCGGACACCAAAACAAATTGAATCCGTCTGCTGAGTTGGGAATTTCTATGATTTTAGAACATTTAGAGTCGGTAGAAGAGGATGGAAGAATGCCTTTGGCTATCCTAAAAAAAATGTATTCTGAAACACATACCGACGAGACAACATCATTAGAAACTCATTTATATGAAATGCTTTCTGAAATAGCTGATTCATTTTATTTTGATACCGTTATTATTTCCGGAGGTTTATCTGTTATTGACACCTCTTCTTTTGAAAATATCTTGGGAGAGAATAATCTTGATATTACGGTGCTTTATCCTGAAAGTACATTTGGAGATTTTGATAATGTGGGCGGAATGCTTGGTATTGCTTATGGTATTTCAATTTTTAACGATAAAAATGATTACAAAACAGATCATGATAACATTGTTGTTCTTTCAGTAGACAAAACAGGAACTATTATTTATGCCCTAATAGAAAGAGGAAACTAATACATTATATTTCATGCAGGTAATTTTAGAGTCTTATCAAATTTTACAAATATTAAATTATCGTTTTCCTTTTCTGTTAATAGATAAGGTAACGAATTATACCAAAGGAACAGAACTGAAGGCAATCAAAGCAGTTTCTATGGGAGAGCCGTATTTCGCTGGACATTTTCCGGACTTTCCCATTATGCCCGGAGTGCTGATAACAGAAGCTTTAAGTCAGGCAGCTTCGCTTATGGTGGCTTTAGATGATTTAGGATGGGAAGTGGGAGATCCAATTCCGTCTGAAAAAAGAAACGTCATTGGTGTTTTAGGAAGTACACAGATTAATTTTCTAAAATCAGTACTGCCCGGGAGTTTGTTAGAATTAGATGTCAATGTAAATTGGCGAAAAGGCCCCGCTTGTTCTATTAACGTAAAAGCATCAGTAGAAGGTGTTGTATGTGCAAAAGGAAAGATAACAGTAATGATGGTAGATAAAAACAAACTTTTTTTATAAGATGAGTAATAATGCAATACTATTTTGTATTCCTTATGCAGGAGGTTCATCGATGTCGATTTCTAATGTTACTCGTTTTATAAATATTGAGGGATTAGAGATTCATTGTTTGGAGTTACCGGGAAGAGGATTGAGAAGTAATGAGCCATTTGTGTCTTCAGTAGGTGAGGCGATTAGTGATCTGTGTAAAAATGTCGAAGCTAGATTGAAAAACCGTCAACAACCCGTGATATTCTGGGGACATAGTTTAGGAGCTCTTTTAGGATTGTTGATTTCACACCAATTTCAAGAAAACAATTTTAACGTTGCAGGGTTGATTGTTTCTGGTATGAAAGCACCTTTTTTCATTGAACCTACAAATACAAAATCATTTAAAGATCAGAGAACACTGTTACTTTCGCAAATTTTGCCCATAAAAAATGAAAGAAACAGAACCTCTCTTTTGTTTCAGAGAGCTCAGAAAAAAGGATTGGAAATTATGGAGAAAGATATTGCTATCCTTGAAGATAGCAATACGATAAATTGGTCAGATGTTATTCTAAAGCAGTCATTAACTGTAATTATTGGGGAACAGGATGAATTATTTCCTACGATAGATTATTACGTAGACTGGCAACGCCATACCTCTGATAAAACAGAGTATTACTCAACGCAAGGAGGGCATTTATTTGTTATTCAGCATCCGGAAAAATCAGCATCGATCTTAATGCGGATAATCAGTACTATATTAAACTAATATCACAGAAAAGAATGCAGCATTTCTTTTTCGATATATTGCCCTTAAATTATTTCCTTATTTTATTAGGAAAAAAATAGAAGAGAGAAACAAATTTAAAACCTACAAAATGAAAAATATTAATGAACTTTCGATGAGCATTGTCGGCAAGGGGATAGGCGGGCTTACATTGGCATATGCTTTGGAGCGGGCTGGATATAATAATTTTAAAATTTATGAGCAGTCAAAAACAGCTAAAGAATTTGCGAAAGGATCAGGGATTATTTTAGCGTGCAATGCCATGCAGATAATGAAGAAATTAGGCTTGCATGATGAAATACAAAGACAGGGACACATTTTGCAAAGGATGAATATTACCAATGAAAATTTGAAAGTGCTGTCTCGTGCTAATATTAGGCCTTTCTCTGAATTATATAATGTAAATACTGTTGCCATTCACAGAGAAAAATTGCATGACATCATTAGTTCAAAGATTAAAAGCGAAACTTTTTTGAGAAAACGATTAGATAAAATAAATGTGGAGCAGAGTCAATTGAATATGATTTTCGAAGATGATACTCATAGGCAGTCTGATATTATTATTGGGGCAGATGGCTTGAATTCGAAGGTAAGGAATAACTGTTTTCCAGAGGTGAAATTTCGTGATGCAGGACAGATATGCTGGAGAGGAATTGCCAATGTCGAAATGACCAAATATCAACATGAACTCAATGAAATTTGGGGAAAAGGAAAACGCTTTGGATTTGTAAAAATTAATAAGCATCAGGTTTACTGGTATGCTCTCAGAAATAAAAACAATACAAACTCCAGTATTATTACAATAGATGAGCTTAATGATTTGTATAGCGATTTTCATCCGGATATTCTGGATATTATCAATAGTACAGAAGAAGAGACGATTACAACAAGGCAGGTTTTGGATTTTAAGACACCAGTAAAATGGCATAAAAAAGGAGTATGCTTAATTGGTGATGCAGCCCATGCTATGACTCCTAATTTGGGGCAAGGAGCATGTCAGGCAATAGAAGATGCTTATATTTTATCAGAATGTTTAAAAAAATACAAAAGTGATCAGGCATTTGAAAAGTTCAACGAGATAAGAGGCAATAAAGCATCATGGATTGTAGAGCGAAGCAGAATGTTTGGTAAGATGTCACAAATTAATTATACCGCCGCAATATGGATAAGGAATGCAATCATGAGTGTTGTTCCTTCTCAATTGGCTTATAGAGATACAAAAAAAATATTAGATATTTATTCATTATGAATGTAGTAACGAACATAGTTTTAACCTTGATTTTTGCTTGCATATCGATCGTCCATTTGTATTGGGCTTTTGGTGGCAACTGGGGAAAAAAAGAGACGATTCCAACCACCAAAACAGGAGCGCCTCTTTTTAACCCAGGTTTTTTGGATTGCTTTGTTGTAGCAATGGGATTTATTTGCTTTATTTTTTTAATAAACTTTGGGCATTTAGATTTTATTCCTCAGAAAGTAAATAAGATAATAGTAATCGTCATTGCCTTAATTTTTTTAATTAGAGCGATTGGTGATTTCAAATACGTTGGATTTTTTAAAAAAATAAAAGAAAGCATGTTTGCAAGAATGGACTCCAAATACTATTCTCCTTTGTGTTTCGTTATTTTTATGCTTCTTATGGTTAAATTAGGAAGCATGTAAGTAATTTAGTACTGTTATAAAATAACTGTTCTTTACTTTTCGTTATAGTTGTTTTGCACTTCAATATGTATATTCTGACGTCGAATTTTGAATTCGAAATATTCTGATATTCAAATGGGTATAATTGTAGTAAAAACAATAGGAACAGCTTTATAAAACGTTGATTGTGTTTGATTATGTCAAGAAAAAATTGGAAATTGCAAAACCAAAAGCCAGTTTAATTGTATTAACAAAAATGGAGAAAAAGAAAAAATCAGAAGATACTGAACAAGTAGCAGTACCTAAACAACGAAAAGTTTCTTCGGGACCACTTCGGGATAAATCCCGGACAATGGCCCGAATGGTTGAAGCAGTTGGAAAGGTAATTCAGAAAAAAGGTTATACAGGTCTTACCGCACCGAATATAGCCCTTGCAGCAGGAGTAGATAAAAAGTTAGTATGGACTTATTTTGGAGGAATAGATAATCTTATTGAGGTATTCCTGCAAAGTAAAGATTTTTTGAAAACAGGAGCAAAACCTGTTATCGACGATATGTTATCTAATCCTAATGATGTTGGAGCTGAAGAATTTAACAAACTATTGCAAGCCCAGCTTACCACGCTAATGAAAGATAGGTATTTGCATAAAATTATTCACTGGGAGCTTGGTGAAGATAAGAAGGTATTGAGAGTCATGGCAGAAAAGCGTGAGGAAATTGGGGAAGGATTATTAAAATTAATAGATCCTCAATTTACCAATACAGATGTAAATATTAGAGCAATAGCAGCTCTTTTATTAGGGGGCGTATATTTTCTTACGCTGCATGCAAAAAACAACGGAAGCACTATTTGCGGAATTAATATAAATGAAGAACAAGGGCGTATAGAAATTGAGAAAACAATTCAAAGTATTGTCTATAATTCATTCGAAAAAGCTAAATCTCAAAAATAGACCGTATTCAATAAAATACAGTCAAAGTATAACAGCCGGCATTTAGCGGGCTGTTTTTAGTATAAACAGAAATTGGTAATCAAAATAGAACCAATTTAAACTAGTCTCTGAAACAATAATAACCACGGTTTTATGCTAAATCTTCAAAATATATTTTGCAATCTTTGCCTAAAAAACAAAGCAATTTTATGAGCAAGACAAAATTAATTATCAATAAAAATGGTTCTATAAAAATAGAAGGTGATTTTGAAATCATGGATTCAGAAGGAACAGTTTACGGACTACAAGGAAGAGCAGCATTAGGTCTTTGCCGTTGTGGTTTATCTGCAAACAAACCTTTTTGCGATGGTGGACACCGTAATAACTTCGAACACGATTCTATCGCATTTGATTTACCTCCAATGAAAACGAGTTAATTTAGATTTGAAATTTAAAGATTGGATGATTAAAAGATTGAAGAATTGAGCAACAATCGATTAAACGATTCAACAAATAAACAATTAACAAAAAACAATAAACTAATAGTATAGTTCTCCTCGCATTGTAATGATAGACGAGCCTCCGACTAAAATATCATTTTCTCTGCACATTACCTCAATAAGCGAAGGTTGTTTTAGTTTAACGCCTTGCAGAATTTTATATTCCTGATTGAGTTTAGTATACTTGTTTTTAGTTAAGAATCCAATTAAAGGTCCGGCTGCAGTTCCTGTAGCGGGATCTTCATTTATTCCAATTATAGGATTAAAAAAGCGGGCTTCGACTAGATAGTCTTCACTTTCGCCCGTAAGTGTAAAACAGTAAAATCCTTCAAACGAATATTCTTTCGAAATTTCAATCAGCAATTGCAGGTCGGGAACACATTCATTAAGCAATTTACTGCTTTTGATGGGAACCATGGTATGAGCCACTTCGGTTTGAACAATTGTTGGAACGTAATGATGAATATCTAAATCTTCGATTTTTAAACCAAGTGCTACTGCGATTTTGTAAGTTGGAATCTCTTGTTTAATTACGGCAGATTTTTGATGCATTTGTACAATTGGGTATTGTGTTTCAGGATCAAAACTTACACTTACTGGTATTGGAGCATTTTTCATGATAACAAAACGGTTGTTTTCGTTTTGCTCATGAAATATAGATTTGCTTTTTAGCAATGCACCACAAACAGCACCTAACAAATTGTGCCCGGCACCATCTATTTCAAATCCTGTGGGTGTAAAGGAACGCACATTCAGCGCTTTTTGCGAGGATGAATAGTAAACAAAAGAAGTTTCAGAATAGCCAAATTCCTTAGAAATATTTTGATATACTTCAAGATCAAGAATGCCTTTTGTAAAAACGACTGATAAAGGATTTCCTTTATAGCTTGTATTTGAAAATACATCTAATACATAATACTCTAATGCTGTTCTTTCTTCTCTCATAATTTCTTTTTAAACCAATTTCCACAAAAAGCATGCTGCTAATTTGTTTTCAATCTTGCGAAATCGCTATTGTATTTCTCCCATAAACCATAAAAACAGTATCAATATCAGGATGGAAAACTGAACTTTATTTACTTTTTGATTTCCATACTTCTGAATCAGAATGCGATCTATTACTACTAGTATAAAAATAGGAATCAGACTCAATAAAAAGTAGATACCCATTTCTATGCTTGATGATGAATTTCCGGTTAACAAAGATAAGGCAAAAAATAAATCAACGGCAACGGCGATTACTGCAAGAATCAATACCACTGTTGTTTTTTTAGTTACATTCTTCAAAATCATATAGGTTATAGATTGTAAATTTATGCCCGTAAAAGTTAACGATTTCATTTTTAAATATTGAATGTAAACTTGTTACGGGCATTAATTTTAAATGTTGCTTTAGGCAATGCTGCTTTTTAGGAAAGATTTTTTAGGAAAATCTTAATGCAGGATATTATAACTTATTCCAAATGATATTGTACTGGTTTTCCCTTGAAGCGTTGGTCCTGTATACGTATTTGTACTGCTATAACTATTTAGTTCTACATCTTGTAATACATTTGCCAAACCTAAGCTGTATCTTAAATCGAATCTGAAATTATTATATCCGCCCGTTAAACCTGCACCAAAACCATAATTATACTTAGTAGAATCAGATAAATCAGATTCCTCCAGTAAATGAGGCAGATAATACTGGTAATCGGCATTTGCTCCTTTAGAAGGTGTCAGAGCATCTACATAAGATAGAAAGACACCCGCTTGCGGTCCTACATAAAATTTATCCTCTTCAGGTTTTAAAATGTAATAGTTGATGTATAAACCAAGACTAATGTCTGAGTATTTGTATTTTGATGATTTAGCCTCTTCAAATGTATCTTCTACATATTTTACATCTAAAGGGTTTTGTTTATAGGTAAATTCTATTTGAAAATTATAGTTTTCATGATAGCCCATAACGCCGTGTAATCCCGCATAAAAACCAGGTTGTGATTCGGTAATTAAATCAGATGATTTTAGATTGGTTTGAGCAAAACCTGCGGCAAGATGTAATCCTCTCGGTGCCTGGCTATATATAGATAAAGTAAAAAGGAAAGCACTTATAAAAAGTAATATTTGGTTTTTCATTATTAAAGGTGTTATTTGCAATTAATATATTCTGTGTCAGTTAGAAAGGAAAAAATAGTCGCGTTTTTTTCATCAGCGATATCATATTTCTGAACTTTTGCCATGATGTCAGGGCAATCAGAGAAATGTTTTCTAATCATGGGAGCTATTTCTTTGCGTGTTTCTATGTTTTTTGATGAACTTGTGGAGGTCAATACAATTTGATCTAAAATGGTTTCGCTGTTATCAATTACATATAATTCATAAAGTACTTTGCTTGTAACCATACCGGCTTGCGAAGAGGTCATCGTTATAGCAACACCAATAAGTTTTTTATCTTCTTTTTCTCCATATACGAAATACACATCAGGTCTTCTCTTTTGGTTTAGATGAAATGATTTTAGCAAACTGGAGCCAATCACTGCATAATCAAGATCATCGAATTTGATGTACTTCTCCCAGGTTTTCCCAACATTTACATAAGATATTCTCTTGTCGACTAATATAACTTCAGCACGGTTATCTGTAATAAAGGTTTTAGTTCCTTCTTTACTAACGATATAAGAGTTTTGAGCAAAAGAAACTGAAAAAGTAAAGAGCAGCATTATAACTAATTTCTTCATTTTATCTTTCGGTTATAGTTGCTGATGAATTCAGTTTAAAAGAAGATTGCTCGAAAAGCACATTGCAAAAAACAGCCGTCAATTTTCCATTTGTTGAAGATATGTACACAGATCCACTTCGGGCACGTGAAAATTCAAGATAATTTAAGCTTACACAAACTTCATTATCCTCCATAAAAGATGTTGGACAACTACTGCAGATACTGTAAATTCCCGGAGTTGGTTTTGCTTCACTTGCAAATTCTATGGTAAGATCAGCTCTTAAAGTTCCGGCTTGCAAGGTAAAGTTGTCAGTGTTATTAGTCGTGTAAACAGAATTAAAGGTAATTGGCGCAAATGTAGTTCCTTCAAATATCATGGTATTTTTAGTAGGATTACAGGAGATAATTGGAGCATTAATTTCAACAAGAATTGAACTTTCGGTGCTTTCGCAAATTCCCTTTGTTGTTTTTAACTTATATTCTCCCGCCATAGCTGTAGTGATATCGCTAAGAATCGGATTTTTTAAATTTGATTTAAAGCTATTTGGTCCTGACCAATTGTAAGTTACCTCGAAACTCTCGTTTGGTGAAGCTTCTAACAATAGCGTAGCTCCGGGTACAAGTGGAGAGTTGCTTGTAATTTCGTTAGAAGGCAGGTAACATACTATTGCTTCGTTTGTTGAGCATCCGGTTAAGGAAAAAGCACCGATGCAAACGAATGAAAAAAGTAATTTTTTTTTCATAAATTTTTAGAATAATGATTGATTTGGGTTAAAAAAGTGCTAATGTATATGTTTTATTAAGTGTTTTTTTATTTTTTTTAGAATTAAAACATCAATTTAAAATTAAATAATTGTAATGTATTGATAACATTTGGTTTATGTGGAAATAGGTGTTTTTTTATAATCTATGAAATGTGATTGCGTTAGGGATAGCAGCAGAAAGCCCACAGCCGGACGAAGGGAGGCGAGGACTTGGAGCGAATAGCCCGACCCGCAGGGAAACGCCATAATTCAACAATTCTATTTTCTTTATTCTTTTCTCTTTCTTCTTCCTCAAAAACACTTTTGTATCTTTGCAAATTCATAACAAGGTATAAATCATGGCAAAAGGACCCGAAAAAAATACTAAAAACAAGGCTTTGCATACCAAATTGCTAAACCGAAAAAAAGCAAAACTTCAGGAAGAGAAAAAAGCCCAGGCATTGCGTTTGAAAGCTTTGGTTGCCAAAATGAATGCTATGAAAAACGAAAGCAAGGAAGAATAAAGAAGAAATTAAAGATAGAATTTCATTTCTGTTTTTATTTAACAGAAATTTGCATTCATAATCTCAAAAAACAGACTCAAATGGAATTCGGCAGAATCATAATTTCAGAAACGGCAGCAGATAGCGAAAATCCTCAGGATGTTGTTAATTCTAATATTTCGGTAATTAACCTGATGCGTGAGGAAAAAATCGACGACGATTTAATTCACGAAGATGCTTTGATGAGTTACTATTTAGATTATTATACTTCAAAATATACCGAAGGCAATTTTGCAAGATTTGTATATGATTCAGGTTGGAATAAAGAACTAAACGAATTGGTTGAAGAAGCTTTGGCTTTGATTGGTGCCGAAAAGCATTTGGCATTGTTTCAGGAGCAAAGCAGAAAACTGCGTTTGCAAAGCACTATAAAATTAGGGAAATTTTTAAAAGGAAAATTTGAAGGGCCAAATCCTTTTCGTGATCTGTTGAACAATGATTTGTTTTATGAATTGGATGAAAATCTAGCCGAATTGAATGCTGCTTTTCTAAAATCTCATCCTGATACAGAAGTTCTTTCGGTCGATGATATGTTTGCTGCTTTAGAGGAATTTGTGGGACATGAGATTAAGAGAGCTTAGTTTTTTTATTTCAATGGAACTTGCTCAACCAATTCCAGTCTTTTTACAATTGAATCTTTAGAAAGTATAGTTCCCGGCGATAATACAGCATTTGCGCCAATCTTTGAATTGTCGCCAACAAGTGAGCCAAATTTTTCTGAATTTGTTTCGATGACTTCTCCCTTATAAAGTACAGAAATTTTCTTGATAGCGCGTTCGTTATAATGATTGGCGGCAATTGATCCTGCTTCAAAATTTATATTTCTTCCGATAATGCTGTTTCCAATATAGTTAAAGTGAGCAACTGCACTATTGGAGAAAATAATACTGTTTTTGATTTCACAGCCGGGACCAATCTTTACAGAATCAGCCAAATAAACTCCTTCTCTAAAATAAGCATTGGCACCAATGTGGCAATTCGCACCAACAATAGCGGGCTTTTTTATTGTAACATTGTTTTCTATTACTGCTAATTTATGAATAGCAATCTGATCCTTAATAACATAATTATCATCCAGATCTAAAATCATTTTTTCTATTATAATCTTGAGGTCATTAGTAATTTGCCAAGGCGCTAACTGTGATTGATTTTTGAAGATTGTTGAAAAATTTTCGATAAAGTGGTCAATATTTATCATGGTTGTTTTTTTAAGTGCAATTTAATTATTTAAAGAATGATACTCCTTACCATAGGTTTTTATTTATTGGTAATTAAATGATTATTAAGTGTCAGATAATTGTCTTTATCTAATATTTTTCTTTAGTAACTTCGCTTTATTGTATAATAAAGTTGTTATGAAGTATTTGATTTCCTGTGTTTTAGTTGTTTGTAGTCTTCAGTTTGGATTTTCTCAGAAAAAAATTAAGTTGTTTTCTGAAATCCAGTACGATACTATTCCCAGTGTCAGCTTGCGTGATTACAAATCGATTCAGGAACGTGATGCAAAATACCAGAATCCCAATATAGCTCTGGGAATTGGAATTTCAGGCGGAGGATCAAGATCGCAATTTTTTAGTATGGGCGTGCTTTTGGGTTTAGAAGAAATAGAAGAAAAAAAATCCAGTCGTAATTTTCTAACCGAGATTGATTATTTTTCTACAGTTTCAGGAGGCTGTTTTTCTGCAGGATATTATCTGGCGATTCTGAAAAACAAACTTTATCAGGATAAAATTTCATTTAACAAGTTTTATTTTTCTAAAGGCAGCGCTTATAAAGATTACGTTGATAAATCAGCCGGCATACTTACTTTGCTGAACAACTACAAAAACGAAAGAGGAGAAAAAATATCGATGAGTCAACGCTTAGATTTTGAAGTTTTGCAATATGACAGAGATAATCCTGACAATCCTGAAAAATTTAATCAACAAATGGTTTTGTCTGATTTCTTTATTGCTAAAGACAGCCAAAACAAACCATATTTGCCTATTATGGTAGCAAATGGTTCAGCATACAATAATGGAGAACGTATTCCATTTATGCCACATATTATCAGGGGGCTAAAATTAGAATCTTCTTTGGCACCCAATAAAGGCATACTCTCGCTGAATGAAAATCAAATAAATAATGGTTACGATTTTCCTTTGACGTATGGTATTACAGCAAGTTCAGCTTTTCCGGGTGTGCTTCCAAAAGTTAAATTTGGAATTAAAGATAAAGAAAAAATACTATGCATTGTTGATGGCGGTGTCTCAGATAATACAGGATATAAAACTTTGTTAGAATTGCTAAAGAGTGATAATGCCGTAGATAATAGAAATAAAAAAGCACTTTTTATCGACTGTATAGGAAGGGGCAAAAAGAGTCCTTACATCAGCGATAAAAAAATTGGCTTGTTTACATTGTTAGAAACAGCCTCTTTGTATACCGTATATACAAAGTATATCACTTTTGAAAAAGATCTTCAGAGGATGCTAGAACAGTATAATATTCCGGTTTCGAATTATCAGATTATTGGTTTTAACACTTTAAGAGATCACTTACGGAAGCTGGAAAAAGATCAGCCTTATGAAAATTTAGTTATAGAGCTAAAAAACACGAACAATGACGCCGCAAGCTGGCAAAAATTGTATCAGCGGTTTAGATTCGAGTTAATAAATAATTTTGGCGAAGGTAATTTTAAGAAAGATCTGAACGGCAATGTTAATTTGGCTACATTAAACAGAGATAAGTTTGCAAAATTGAGTCCTTCGCAGATTTTAGTTCTTTATGAATATACTTCTCATGTAGAAACAAAGCTGCGTATAGAACCAATTGAAAGAGAAATGTTATTGCTTTCAGGACGTTATGCCACGTTTTTAAAAACGGCACAACTAAAAGAATTATTGGTAGAACATACCTAGGGAAACAAAAAAACAACTAATTTAATCAGGCTTGTTCCGGGAAGTCATCTTTTTTCTTGATACGATTTTAAGATATTAAAAACAGTACTTGGCATGGGTAATTTTAAAAATCGCCCTCAACTATAAACTTTGTAATGATCTTAGCAAACATTTGCTTAAATTTGCTTCCTTTATATAAAAATACAATAGTTATAAAAACCAAGCTATGTTACAAATCGCATTTATTAGAGAGAATCAGGAGAAAGTAATCAAGGCTTTAGCAAAACGAAATATCGATGCTAAAAGTGTTGTAGAAGAGGTAGTGCAATTAGACGAAAACCGTCGTGCTGCACAAGTAGAATTAGACAATACTTTATCAGAATCTAATAAATTGTCCAAAGATATCGGAGAATTGATGAAAGCAGGAGAGAAATCGAAAGCCGCTATCTTAAAAGAAAAAACGGTATCACTAAAAGAAAAAAGTAAAGAATTAGGCGAAAAAGCAGAAGCTTTAGCAGCTGAATTGCTGAATAAATTATACACATTGCCAAACCTTCCGGCAGATATTGTTCCTGAAGGGAAAATTCCGGATGACAATTTAAATGTTTTTCAGGAAGGAGATATTCCGGTTTTGCATGAAGG
The DNA here is from genome assembly GCF_002217285.1 of Flavobacterium hercynium. GTDB lineage: Bacteria > Bacteroidota > Bacteroidia > Flavobacteriales > Flavobacteriaceae > Flavobacterium > Flavobacterium hercynium. The sequence continues at coordinate 172,723 of NZ_MUGW01000008.1, forward strand.
TGCACAGCCTCACTGGGAATTGGTAAAGAAATATGATATCATCGATTTTGAATTGGGTGTGAAAATTACAGGAGCAGGTTTTCCGGTTTATAAAGGAAAAGGTGCTCGTTTGCAACGTGCCTTAATCAACTATTTTTTAGATAAAAATACGGCTGCAGGATACAATGAAGTACAAGTACCTCATTTGGTAAACGAAGCTTCAGGTTACGGAACAGGACAATTACCGGATAAAGAAGGACAAATGTATCACTCTACAGTTGATGATTTGTATTTGATTCCAACGGCTGAGGTTCCGGTTACGAATTTGTTTCGTGATGTAATTTTAAACGAAACTGATTTACCTGTATTGCATACAGCATACACGCCATGTTTCCGTCGTGAAGCAGGTTCTTATGGAGCACACGTTCGCGGATTAAACCGTTTGCACCAGTTTGATAAGGTAGAGATTGTACGTATCGAACATCCTGAAAAATCATATGAAGCTTTGGACGGGATGGTAGAGCATGTAAAAGAAATCCTGAATGAACTTAAATTACCATACAGAGTTTTACGTCTTTGTGGTGGCGATATGGGTTTCACATCAGCGTTAACGTATGATTTTGAAGTATTTTCTACAGCACAGGATCGTTGGTTAGAAATTAGTTCAGTTTCAAACTTCGAAACTTTTCAGGCAAATCGTTTGAAATTACGTTTCAAAGATAAAGATGGAAAAAACCAATTAGCACATACACTTAACGGAAGTTCATTGGCTTTGCCAAGAGTTCTTGCGGGAATTTTAGAAAACTATCAAACGCCGGAAGGTATTGTAATTCCTGAGGTTTTACGTCCTTACTGTGGATTCGATATCATAAACTAAAACTTTTATAGTTTTGAAATACTAAACCTAACAGGTTTTAAAAATCTGTTAGGTTTCTTAGTTTAAAATAATAACCTCAATAAAATACAGCAAAAGATGGACGGAATTTTAAATTGGAATGTAGATCCTGTTATTTATATGATTACAGACAGCTTTCCGCTAAAATATTATGGAGCTCTTTTTGCATGTGGACTTTTACTGGGATATTACATTGTTAGAAATATTTACAATAAAGAAGGTCTTCCGCTGGATAATCTCGACAGTTTGTTGGTTTATGTCATTGTCGGTACCATTTTGGGTGCCAGATTAGGACATTGCCTATTTTATGAACCAGCCTATTTTTTAGAACATCCGATAGAAATTTTACTACCAATTCAAAAGATAGCCGGAGTTTATAAATTTGTTGGTTTTCAAGGTTTAGCAAGTCATGGTGGATCAATAGGAGTGTTAATCGCAATGCTTTTATATTGCCGTAAATACAAAGTAAAATTTTTGTGGCTTTTAGATAAAATGGCAATTGGAGTTCCGGTTACCGCAGTTTTTATAAGATTAGGGAATTTTATGAACTCTGAAATTTACGGGAAACCGACTAACGGAAATTGGGGAGTAGTTTTTGAAAGAGACGATATGATCCCGAGGCATCCGACGCAATTATACGAAGCTTTTGCTTATTTCATAATCTTGCTTATTGTATTACAGATGTATAAAACAGAACGTTTTAGAAATGTAAACGGATTAATCTTCGGAACTTTTATAACTTTAGTATTCCTGGCTCGATTTATTATTGAATTTTTTAAAGAAAACCAGGAAGCTTTTGAGAATAGTATGCTAATTAATATGGGACAAATATTAAGTATTCCTTTCATTTTAATTGGTTTAGCTCTGGTGATCTGGAAATCAAAAACAAGTGTTGAAATAAAGTAATGGTTTAGTTTTTGTTATTTATGTTTTTGAAAAACAATAAATTATGTTTTAATGGCAAATAAAACTACAACTTAAAAAAGACTGAAATATGAAAAATATCTTTATCTATATCGTTTTGTTGTGGTCTACTTTTGCCTTGGCACAAAACGAGCAGCTAGCGCAATATTACTTCGATAAAGGCGATTTCGAAAAAGCCAAAATAAGCTACGAAGAACTTTTAAGAAGTGTGCCTTCTAATACGCAGTATTTCTTAAGAACAGTAGATTGTTATCAGCAGTTGCAACAGTTTGATATAGCCCAAAAACTAATTCAGGAACGATACAACAGATACAAACAAGGTGTCTTTTTAGTGGAATTGGGATATAATTATCAATTGCAAAAAAATGATTCAAAAGCGAAGAGTTTTTACGATCAGGCAATAGATAAAATTAAGACCAATCCAAATGATGTTTACGGAATAGGAAATTCATTCGAAAAGAAAGTATTGCTAGAGTATGCTTTAAAATCGTACGAAACAGCGATGCAGCTGCAGCCCAATTATAATTTCAATTTCCAGATCGGAATGCTGTACGGACAATTGGGGCAAACCGATAAGATGATCGATCTTTTATTGACAGAATCATTCAAGAATCCGCAAAATACAAACCTGATTCAAACGCAATTGTCACGTTTCATGAATGGTGAAACAGATAATACCGCTTTTAAGGATGCAATGCGAAAAGCATTAATTCTCAAAACTCAAAAAGAACAGGATGTTTTCTGGAACCATTATCTAAGTTGGTTTTATGTACAGCAGAAAGAATTTGGAAAAGCTTTTATTCAGGAAAAAGCGATCTACAAGCGAGAACCGGAATCGTTGATGAGTATTGTTAACCTAAGCAGATTCGCGCTAAATGAAGATGATATAGAAACCGCTGAGGAGATTCTGAATTTTATTCTATTAAATACTAAAAACATTGATTTACTTATTGATACCAATGCAAGTTTAATGGAGATTAAAATAAAAAAAGGAGAGGAAAAAGATTATCCGCAGATTAATGCAACATTACAACAATTGCTCGTTACTTACGAGATAAGCCCTTTTACCTTATCTTTGCAATTAATTCAGGCACATTTTTTGGCTTTTAATTGTAAACGACCTGAGGAGGCGATCGCAATTGTAAAGAAAGCATTAGATCTTAATTTAAACGAATATCAGCGTGCAGATGCTAAAATGGAGTTGGGAGATATTTTACTTCTTCAGGAAAAGTTCAATCAGGCGCTTATTTATTATTCGCAAATTCAATTAGATTTAAAAAATGATGTCATGTCTCATGAAGCAAGTTTAAAAGCGGCAAAGACAAGTTATTTTAAAACAGATTTTGACTGGGCATTAAAACAGTTTAAAGAATTAAAGTCAGCAAATACGCAATTGATTGCCAATGATGCACTGGAATACTTTTTATTGATAAACGATAATATAGCCGCAGATTCGACGCTTACAGCCTTAAAGCAATTTGCCAAAGGAGATTTTTTGATGTATCAAAATAAAAAACCGGAAGCGATTGCACAGTTTCAGAATATTTTAAAGTCTTTCAAAGGACAGGAAATAGAAGCTGTAACATTGTTGCGTTTAGGTCAAGTGTTTGAAATTCAGAAGGATTATGTGTCGGCTTTGAGTCAATATCAACAGATAATTGATAATCATAGTGACGGAATATATGTCGATGAAGCTTTGTTTTTTTCTGCAGAAATTTATAACGATGAGTTACGCGATCCTGAAAAAGCAAAGCCTTTATACGAAAAGGTGATTTTTAATCATCAGGATAGTATTCATTTTGTAAATGCCAGAAAAAAATACCGACAGTTAAGAGGAGATACTAATTTATAATTCAGATTAATTAAGTTTTTAGAGCGTTCAGATTTTTAAAAATTCTAACCTTCTAATAATTTAAGTGATTTAACAATCTAGAAAAAATGATAATTTATAACGTTACAACAAATATACACGAGAGTGTTCATGACCAATGGTTAAAATGGATGCAGGAAAAACATATACCGGAAGTCTTGGCTACTAAAAAGTTTTCTTCGGCACGAATTGTAAAAGTGCTGGTTGAAGAAGAAATGGGCGGGCAAACCTATTCCGTTCAATATGTTACAGACAGTAAAGCAACTTTGGAGGAGTATTATTTAGATCATGCACCAAAATTCAGACAAGAAGCACTGGAATTATTTGCGGATAAAATGCTTTCTTTCAGAACCGAGTTGGAGGTTATTTCGGAACATTAGGGTGGATTCTTAGATTATTAGATTCTTTGATAGTTCGATATTTCGAAAAATATAAGAATCTAATAATCAACATAAAAAATAGATTTTTCGAAATATCGAGTAATCTAACAATCTTAGAATCTAAAGTTCTAATAATCTAATAAGAAAAAATGGAAAAAGTAAAAGCTAAAAAACATTTAGGACAACACTTCCTGAAAGACGAAAGTATTGCTCAGGCAATTGCTGATACGTTGAGTTTAAAAGGATATGATGAGGTTTTAGAAATAGGACCAGGAATGGGTGTGTTGACTAAATACTTGCTTGATAAACCAATTAATACGCATGTAATTGAGATTGACACCGAGTCGGTAGCGTATTTGGGTGAAAATTATCCAAAATTAAAAGATAAAATTATCTCTCAGGATTTTCTGAAATACAATATAAATGAGGTTTACGAAAATAAGCAATTCGCTATTATTGGAAATTTTCCTTATAACATTTCGACACAAATTGTTTTTAGAACTTTAGAATTCAAACATCAGATACCTGAGTTTTCAGGGATGTTTCAAAAAGAAGTAGCAGAAAGAATTTGCGAGAAAAAAGGCTCGAAGGCATACGGAATCTTATCTGTATTAGCCCAGGCTTTCTATGATACAGAGTACTTGTTTACGGTAGATGAAAATGTTTTTATTCCTCCTCCCAAGGTGAAATCGGGTGTGATGAAAATGACCCGAAAGGAAGATTATAGTCTTCCTTGTGGTGAAAAGTTATTTTTTACAGTAGTAAAGACAGCTTTTCAGCAAAGACGAAAAACATTACGTAACAGTTTGAAAACATTAAATTTATCAGATGATCTTCGATTAGATACTATCTTTGATAAACGTCCTGAGCAGCTTAGCGTGGACGAATTTATTGTTTTGACTCAAAAAATAGAAGCCGATGGAGTTCAAAGTTAGTAAAGACTTAATTCAGCAATTAGAAGAACATATTGTTAATAAAAACGACAAGGAACTTGAAATTTTACTTAACGATCTGCACCATGCTGATATAGCCGAAATCCTTGATGAACTGGATTTTGACGAAGCAACTTATATTTTTAAGGTTTTAGATAGTGATAAAACCGCAGAGATTCTTCTTGAGTTAGAAGATGATTTGCGTGAAAATATCTTAAGCCGACTTTCGCCTAAAGAAATTGCAGAAGAGCTTGATGAGCTTGAAACCAATGATGCGGCAGATATTATCGCAGAGCTTTCGCAAGATATTAAGGCAGAAGTAATCTCGGAGATGGTCGATGTAGAGCACGCAAAAGACATTGTCGATTTGTTGCGTTACGACGAAAACTCTGCCGGAGGTTTAATGGGAAAAGAGCTTGTAAAAGTCAATGAAAACTGGAATGTGCTTACTTGCGTAAAAGAAATGCGTATTCAGGCAGAAAACGTATCCAGAGTGCATTCGATTTATGTAGTAGACGATGAAAACCGATTAAAAGGCCGTTTATCCCTCAAAGATTTACTTACGACTTCTACCAAAACACAAATTGGCGATATCTACATAAGAAAATTAAACTTCGTAAACGTAGATACCGAAGATGTCGAAGTGGCGCGTATTATGCAAAAATACGATTTAGAAGCAATTCCTGTTGTAGATGAGTTAGGGCGTTTGGTAGGTAGAATTACCATCGATGATATCTTAGACGTAATCAAGGAAGAAGCTGATAAAGATTACCAATTAGCAGCGGGTATTACGCAAGACGTTGAATCTAACGATAGTGTTCTGGAATTAACAAAAGCGCGTTTGCCTTGGCTTCTTATCGGAATGGTGATCGAAATTGTAGCTTCTTTTGTTTTAAAAGGAAATGAACTTACGTTTCAAAAATACTCTACACTTATTATTTTCGTTCCGTTACTTTCTGCAACAGCCGGAAATATTGGTGTTCAGGCATCGGCAATTGTAGTGCAGGGTTTAGCAAACGGAACTCTAAAGGAATTTAGCCGCAGTTATTTTACCAAAGAAATTACGGTTTCTATGATATCAGGTACCATTATTTCATTGTTACTGTTAGCATACCATTCGCTTATGTACCAACAGTATTTGGTAGGAATTGCGATTTCCATTTCTATGATTGTAGTTATTTTGTTTGCTGCAACCTTAGGAACTTTAGTGCCGCTTTTCCTAAATAAAAATAAAATTGATCCTGCAATTGCTACAGGGCCCTTTATTACCACAACCAACGACGTTTTTGGAATCATGCTTTACTTTGGAGTAGCCAAACTGATTCTTGGATTTTAAATTTTTTGCAACAAATTAATAGATACCAGTGATTTAAGTTCTCTAAAATCTGTGTAATTTGTGGCTGAAAAACAGACTATTAATTAGCCAAAAAATAAGCCATGAAAGTACACATAATTGGAGGCGGAAATCTGGGCGTTTCTATAGCCTTAGGAATTGCAAAGTTTTCAAAAAACAATCAGGTAACCGTTACAAGACGCAATATTGCCGCTATTCAGTATTTGTCTGAGTACGGAATAACAGTCTCATCTGATAACAAACATAATATTCAGGAAGCTGATGTGGTGATCTTAACCATAAAACCGTATCAGGTAGATACTGTTTTAGCAGAGATTCTGCCGGTGATAGAAGGCAAAACAATTGCTTCGGCAGTAAGTGGTGTCTCGCTTGAAATGCTTCAGGCAAAAACAAATAATGTTTTTCCGGTAGTTAGAATCATGCCTAATATCGCAGCACAATTTGGCGAATCGGCTACTTGTATTTCGTTTCCTGAAAAAGACAAAGAAAAAGCCTTGCCAATTGTAAGCTTGTTTCAGGATTTAGGAACTGCTCCGGTTATCGATGAAAAACTAATGGATGCCGCAACTGTACTTGGTGCATGTGGAACCGCTTATGCTTTGCGATACATTCGCGCTTCTATGCAGGCAGGAATCGAAATAGGATTTGATTCTCAGACCGCTTTAGCAATCGCGGCGCAAACCGTTAAAGGAGCAGCTAAAATGTTATTAGAAGAAAAAGTACATCCGGAACAATTAATCGATCGTGTAACAACACCTCAAGGTTGTACTATTGTTGGTTTAAACGAAATGGAGCACAATGGTTTCAGCTCTTCTCTGATAAAAGGAATTAAAACCTCTTTAAAACAAATTAAAGGATAGGTTTCTAAAAATATTCAAATAAAAACAGCCTCGATTTTATACTCTAAAATCGAGGCTGTTTTGTTGTAACATCTTTTATATGTTTGTGTTACTATATTTTGTTTAATTAAAAACTTTATGTTGCATTTAATTTGATTCGCCGCTTTTTTCTTTCTTTAAAATAGATTTTAAAAACACAAAACCTAGAATTCCCGAAAGCACAGAAGCAATGATAACGGCGATTTTAGAAGACACGATTATTTCAGGATTGTCAAAAGCTAAGAGTGTGATAAAAATAGACATGGTAAAACCAATTCCTCCTAACATTCCGGCTCCTACAATATGAGGCCATTTGAGGCTTTTGGGTAAAGCACATAAACCGGAACTTATACCTATAGAAGAAAAAAGCACGATACCTAGTGGTTTTCCGATAACAAGACCTAGAATAATTCCCAGAGAATTACTGTTTGTTAAGCCCTGATACCAATTTGGGGCAATTGCAATACAAGTGTTTGCAACTGCGAATAGCGGTAAAATGATGAAGGCAGCCGGTTTGTGAAGGAAATGCTGTAATTTATACGATGTTGAATTTTCGCTTCCGTCCCCAAACGGAATAACAAAAGCCAAAATAACACCCGTAATCGTAGCGTGAACACCGGAATGAAGCATAAAATACCACATTGCGACACCTCCAATCAAATACGGAATCAGGTTTTGAACTTTCATTCGGTTTAAAACAAATAAGAATGCCCAGATTCCTAATGCAATCGCAAGATTAACAAATGCAATACTTGAGGTATAAAAAACAGCGATAACAATGATAGCGCCCAAATCGTCTATAACAGCTAAGGCGGTTAAAAATACTTTTAGTGAAGCAGGAACCTTGCTGCCTAATAAAGATAAAATTCCGATTGCAAAGGCAATATCTGTCGCCATAGGAATTCCGGCTCCGCTTTGTGTCGCTGTTCCAAAGTTCAAAGCAAGAAAGGTAGCGGCAGGAACCAGCATTCCGCCAAAGGCTGCCATGATTGGTAAAGAGGCATTTTTTATACTTGATAATTCGCCATGATATATTTCGCGTTCCAATTCTAGTCCGATTAGTAAAAAGAAAATGGTCATTAAACCATCGTTGATCCAGTGCGTTATGGAGTGTCCGCCCAGTTCGCTTTCCCAAAGTGATATATACTCCGTCTGAAATGAAGAGTTTGCCAGATAAAGAGAAGCAATGGTTACAAAGAGCAGGATTATACCTCCGGATTTTTCGTTTTCAAAGAATGCTGTAAAAGTTTTGGTCAATTTCATTGTTGTGTGTAAAGTTTATTCTAGTGATAATTCAACCGCTTTCTTTGCATGAATTTCAGCAGTGTTGAATAATTTGGCATTAGTAAAGTGGTTAGTAACCAGTAATTCAATTTCGGTACAGCCGAGTATAATTCCCTCAGCACCATTTTTTATCAAATCTTTTATTATTTCTAAATAAATAGTTCTTGATTCGTCTTTTATAATTCCTTTGACAAGTTCGTTATAAATGATTCGATGTATGTCTGCTCGTTGTTGTTCATTAGGTATTATCGTTTCGATTTGATGTTTTTCGAGTAAACGGTCTTTAAAAAAACCTTGCTCCATTGTGAATGAAGTCCCAAGCAAGCCAATTTTTCTAAAATCCTGTTCTTTAATTTTTTCTGCAGTTGCATCTACGATATGAACCAGCGGAATGCTAATGCTGTTTTCTATGGCGTCAGATAATTTATGCATGGTGTTGGTGCATAAAACAATAAAATCTACGCCTGCCTTTTCCAGTGTTTGGGCAGCCTCGATCATTAATTCAGCTAATTTCTCCCAGTTTCCTTCTTTTTGTAACAGGGCAATTTCATTAAAATCTACAGAGTATAATACAGATTTTGCAGAATGAACACCTCCCAGTTTTTCCTGAATGTTCCGGTTTATTATTTGATAGTATAATGTAGAACTTTCCCATGACATTCCACCAATTAAGCCAATCTTTTTCATAATTCCCTTTTGTGCTAATTTACGTATTTTTGACGGAATTCCTTTTGTTGCCATAATAAATGGCTTTTTTTGTTACTTTGTTGTTCTAATCTAAGTTTTAATTTATGAGCGTAAAAATTCTACATATCGACAGCAATCATCCCATTCTTTGGGCACAATTAGAAGAAGCAGGTTTTGAGAATCATGCCGATTTTAAATCGTCTAAAGAAGAAGTCGAAGCAAAAATTCATGAGTATAACGGAATTGTAATCAGAAGCCGTTTTAAAATTGATAAAACATTTTTAGACAAAGCCACCAATTTAAAATTTATTGCCAGAGTGGGTGCAGGTCTCGAAAGTATAAATTGTGATTATGCTACAAGCATGCAAGTCAGTCTTATAGCGGCTCCGGAAGGTAATCGCAACGCTGTTGCAGAACATTCTCTAGGTGTTATTTTATCATTATTCAATAATCTGAATCAGGCTGACGCCGAAATAAAAAGCGGTCATTGGAACAGAGAAAGCAATCGTGGCCATGAACTCGATGGAAAGACAGTTGGGATTATTGGTTACGGTAATATGGGAAAAGCATTTGCAAAAAAACTTCGTGGTTTTGATACACAGGTTCTATGTTACGATATTTTAGAAAATGTTGGTGATGAAAATGCACGACAAGTTTCTTTACAGGAATTACAACAAAAAGCGGATGTTTTAAGTTTGCACTTGCCTTGGACACCCGAAACTGATAAAATGGTCAACCACGATTTTATAAATGCATTTTCGAAGCCATTTTGGCTTATAAATACTTCGCGTGGTAAAAATGTTGTTACGGCAGATTTAGTTGAAGCAATGAAGGCTAAAAAAGTTCTGGGGGCAGGTTTAGATGTTTTGGAGTATGAGAAACTTTCTTTTGAAACACTTTTTCAGGATAAAAACACTCCAGAAGCGTTTCAATATTTACTGGAAGCCAAAAATGTATTGCTAACACCACACATTGCAGGATGGACATTTGAAAGTCATGAACGTTTGGCGCAGGTAATTGTAGATAAAATTAAAGCCCTATTTAGATAGCAACTTTGTTGTTTTCATTAGAATTAATATCAATTGATGTAAAAAATAACTTTATAATTACATAAAAATTGATTTCTTTAAATGTGATGGTTATTATTAGTTTTTAAGATAAATTTTATTTAATATTGCTGCTGTTTTAACAAAAAATTATAATAAGGAGTAGCCGAAAATCCTAAAAGAGTAGGGATAAACTAATTAAATACCACAAATAATAAAATGGAAAACAATTTTAAAGAAACGTCAAATTTTAACGAGCCTATTCCAGTATTCAAAGTAGATCCTATCATGGTATTGGTTTTTGGTTTTTTAACTTGCGGGTTATATTTAATTTATTGGAATATTAAAGTAGCAGAGGTTTTTAATGCTGTAGCTGAAAAAGAAGTAGTTTCTCAGCCTATCGCAATATTTGCAGGTTGTTGTATGCCGGTAAATATCTATTTTTACTACTTAGCTGGAAAAGAAGCATTGCCAAAAGTTTATGAAAGAACAGGTGAACTTCAAAAAGATCAGTCTACTTTATTAATTGTTTTAGGTTTCTTTTTTCCTATTGCAGCAGCAATGATCGTACAAGGTGATATCAACAGATTATACAAATAATAGTAGAATAAAACGTAAAATTTACGGAATTATCGGTGCAGCAATTACACTGATAGTTCCGTTTTTTTTAATGATCGACAATCATAACGATCATCTCGAATCGGACCAGTCTTTTTGCCCCTTCAAAATGGTTACCGGTTTTCCTTGCCCTGGATGTGGTATAACAAAATCATTAGTGTATTTCTACCACGGAGATCTTTATAAATCGATTAGCTATCACATATTAGGTCCGTTTGTAATTGCTTTTTGCTGGTTGACCATTATAGTGCTTGTCACTGAAATTGTTACCAAAAAAGAATACTTTACGAAATATATGTACAATAGAAAACTAGCCTACAGTTTAGCCTATTTTTTAGCTTTCTATCATTTTATAAGATTGATTCTCTTTGTAAAAAATAATTCTATCGATGATATTCTGCACCAGTCAATCTGGTTCTAAAACATAAAAATCCCATCAGTAATTTTCAAACTACTGATGGGATTTTTAACTTATTGTAATATTAGTTAGTTCAAAAAACGCTGTTTATTAAAAAAAATATCTTTTGAGAATAAAAATTCGTTACTTCATTATGAAATTTAATCTTTAAAAAAATATAATAAAAGTTATGAGGTTATTTAATAAAAGCAATAATACGATTGAAAAACCTAAAGTTATCCTTGAATCAAGAAGTCCTAGTTGTCCAATAACTGCAATTGCAGAACAAGATAATAGAACTGTTTATTTTTATTTATTTGGTGATCATGAAGATTTTGGTGTGAAAAGCTGTTGGGTTAGAAATCTAACCGTTGCGCCAGAAGAGTTAGAAACAAAATTGATGGAAAAAGGTGTTCCGCCCATGTTAACTAAAGAATTTTGTGCATTTCCTGAAGGGCAAGATAAACTTGTGGAGAAGAATCTGGAAATTGTTTGGTTAGAGGAGGGAGATGGAGCTGCTTTATTAGAAAACGGAGAGATTTTATGTATAATTCCTGGCTGGGGAGGTGATGGCGGATTTTATGGTTATGCACGTGACTGTAAAGGTGAAGGGCATTTTGCCTGGGAACTTTCAGAGGATAATGAGCTCCACAAACGAGTTGATAGTGCAATTGCAGATTTAAAAGAATGGGATAAAGAAATAAATCCTTTTCAGGTTTTACAGCCGGAAATTTTAAATGGTTATGATGAATTATTCGGGAAAAGCGAAAAATACTATGCAATTGATAATTCAGAATGGCCTCCAAAAGGTTTGTATGTGTTTGAAGGTACAGAAAAGATTGTTTTAGGAACTGTAGCAGTTTCATTACGACCACAGCCGAAAATTGAGATGTATCATGAAAATCCTTCCAAAGTTAATCGAATTGAGCTTGGGGTTATTTTGAAGTCGGGATTGTCAAATGATCAAATACAGAGCGTTGCGAGTATTGTAAGCGGTATTACAGCCATACCTTGGGATTATATTACTTTTTTGGCAGAAGGACATACTGTAGGTTTTAATACCAGCGTAAGTGAGAAGTTTAAATATGCAGTTCTTACTAATAAATTAAAAGTTTTACCAAAAGTAAATTTTACTGCTTTTTATAATTCAGATATTTTGTTTTTATGGATGGTACCTATTTCAGAGGCTGAATTGGATGTAATGAAAGAATCCGGTTCGGAAACGGTGTTGAATAAACTTGATAGCATCGGCGAAGAAATATTCAATTTGGAGCGTGAAGAGGTAGTTTAAAGCGTAACGTAAAAGTTTAAAACAGATTTTAGATAAAAAAATCCCATTTACATTTTAGCAAATGGGATTTCTATTTTATGTCAAAAGGATAATTTAATCTTCTTTCTCAGCTAATTTACGTTCCAGTTCTATTTGAAATTCTTCAATTACCGGCTTCATAGTGCTTTCCGGAATATCAGCTATTCTAATGTACATTAAACCGTCTATAGCGTTATTGAACAAAGGATCTACGTTAAAAGCAACTACACGTGCATTTTGTTTGATGTATTTTTTAATTAAAACAGGCAAACGTAAATTTCCTGGTTCTAATTCATCAATAATTTTATCGAATTTATTCAAGTCTGATTCCGCTTCATCAAAGATAAAGTCCTTGTCAGCATCTTTCAGTTTTACTTTGTATGCTTTTTTAGGATGGATGTATTGTGCAATATACGGATCGTAATAATTAGACTTCATGAACTCAATCATCAAAGATTTAGAGAAGTCCGAAAATTGATTACTGATACTCACACCACCCATTAAGAATTTATGCTCAGGATAACGCAATGTAGTATGAATAATACCTTTCCATAGTAAAAACAAAGGCATTGGTTTTTGCTGGTATTCTTTAATGATAAAAGCACGTCCCATTTCGATTGATTTGTGCATCATATCATGCAATTCCGGTTCAAAACGGAATAAATCATTCAAATAGAAACCTTCAATACCATATTTAGGATAAATTTCAGAACCTAATCCCATGCGGTAAGCACCGGCAATTTTTTTAGTTTCATCATCCCATAAAAACATGTGGTGATAATATTGGTCAAATTTATCTAAGTCAATAGATTCGTTCGTTCCTTCACCTACTTCACGGAAAGTGATTTCGCGCAAACGGCCAATTTCATGTAAAATATTCGGTATAAATTTCGCTCTTGCAAAAAACACTTCATAGTTTTTACTTTGCAATAGCCTGCAGTCACCATCGCGAAGTGCATTTACTTCATCAATTAGTTTTGATTCGTTCGCCGGAGTTGCTATTTTTTTAGGCGCTTTCGGAATTTTTAAACTTGCAGTGTCCAATAATTTGCTGTCCTTTTCAAAAGGATTTGCCAGCATATAGGTTTTCTTTCTTAAAAATTCAGAGTATTCTTCAAACGATTCAATTTCGTTTTGCTCGTTTACAGAAATCGGTTTACCAATACGAACTTTAATCACACGATCTTTTTGCGTAAGCAATTCCGATGGTAATTTTGCCGTACGCAAAGTGTCATCAATTTTAGAAAGCCAATAGAATAATCGGCTGTTTTTTGCATGAAAATAAATAGGTATAACAGGAACTTTAGCTTTTCTGATTAGTTTAAGAGCACCTTCTTCCCAAGGTTTATCAACAACCAGTTTGCCATCTTTATAAGTCGATACTTCTCCGGCCGGAAAAATACCCAAAGGTTTACCATCGCTCAAATGACGAAGGGTTTCTTTAATTCCAACCACGCTTGATTTAGCATCCCTATGATTCTCAAAAGGATTAACCGGCATGATGTATTTTTTTAACGGAACAATTCGGTGTAATAAAAAATTAGCAATAATCTTGAAATTAGGTTCTCTTTCAAGCATTAATTTCAATAACAAAATTCCATCAATTCCTCCAAGTGGATGATTTGAAATCGTAATGTACGCGCCATCTTTGGGTAAACGTTTTAAATCTTCTTCTGGAATTTCAAATTTAATTTGTAATTCGTCTAAGACTCCATTTAAGAATGGAACGTCTTCTAAGTGTTTATTGTGGTCGTAAATTTTATTAAGGGTCGATATTTTGAGAACCTTCATAAGCATCCAACCCGAGAAAGTACCCAATACCCCGTACTTGTCAACATTTATTGCTTTTGCAACTTCTTTCGCGGTAACTAAACCCATGTACTATTTTTATTTATTAGAGCAGTGAACAAAGATAACAAAAAAGTCTACTTTTCGTCGTTAGAAACACAAACTTTCTACTTTTTTATTACATTTGAAATCCTAAAAAAAATAATTTTAATGAAAATAATTTCCTATAATGTAAACGGAATAAGAGCTGCAATTTCTAAAGGATTTATCGAATGGTTACGACAAGCAAACCCTGATGTCATCTGTCTTCAGGAAATAAAAGCTTCGCAGGATCAGGTTCCGGTTGATCTAATCACAGATGCAGGTTATCCGTATCAATACTATTATCCTGCAACTAAAAAAGGATATAGCGGTGTCGCCATTTTATCTAAAATAAAACCCAATAATGTGGTTTTTGGAACCGGAATTCAGCACATGGATTTCGAAGGACGTAACCTTCGTGCCGATTTTGACGACTGTTCTGTAATGAGTTTGTACCTTCCTTCAGGAACAAATATTGAAAGATTAGATCATAAATTTATGTTTATGGATGATTTTCAAACGTATATTAACGAGCTGAAAATTACAATTCCAAATCTTATCATTTGTGGTGATTACAACATTTGTCATGAAGCCATAGATATTCACGATCCGGTTCGTAACAAAACAGTGTCAGGATTTTTACCAGCTGAACGTGCCTGGCTTGATGGATTTATGAAATCGGGTTTTGTAGACAGTTTCCGTCATTTTAATAAAGACCCACATCACTACTCATGGTGGAGTTACCGCGCGGGAGCCCGAGGAAACAACAAAGGATGGAGAATCGACTATAATTTGGTGAGCAACACATTGGAGCACAGATTAAAACGTGCCGTTATCCTTCCGGATGCGATACACTCAGACCATTGTCCGGTTTTGGTGGAAATAGAGTAATTTTGGTATTGTTCTTGATGAGAGAGTTTGTTAATAAACGCCTCAAATTAATAAAATAATAAAAATTATGATTAAAAAAGCATCCATCGGATTACTAATTTTAGCGTTATCCACAACTTCATGTGTTTCTAAGAAAATTTATAATGATCTGGAAACAAAGTATTCAGATCTTAAAAAAGAGAATCGCAATATTGCTGATGAAAACAGTAATTTAAATAAAGCAAAGAACCAACTGGAACTGGAACGCGATAACCTGACAAAAGATTTAAATGCTACAAAAGCGGATTTAGCGAAACAAAAAGCAGATTTAGCAACAGAGCAAAAAAAGTATAAAGTTCTTCAGGACTCCTACAATGCACTTGAAAAAAACAGTAACGACGCATTAGAAAGCAACATGAATAAAAACCGTGATTTGCTGGCGCAATTAGAAGCTAAGTCGAAAAAATTAGCCGAAGAGCAAGCACGTTTGGATAAAACAGCAAGCCGATTAAATGAACTTGAAGCTATGATTGCCGCTAAAGAAGAAGCAATGCGCAAGCTGAAAGAAACATTATCGAAAGCCTTAACAGGTTTTGAAGGTAAAGGTTTGACAGTTGAGCACAAGAACGGAAAAGTATATGTTTCTATGGAAAACAAATTACTTTTTAATTCAGGAAGCTGGGCTGTAGGTTCTGAAGGTAGAAAAGCGGTTGTAGAATTAGGAAAAGTATTAGGAGATAATCCGGATCTTTCGGTTCTTATTGAAGGACACACAGATGATGATCCTTATGCAGGTTCAGGTCCAATTGCAAACAACTGGGATTTATCTACAAAAAGAGCAACTGCAATTGTAAATATTTTAAGCGAGAATGCTAAAATCAATAAACAAAAATTGACTGCAGCAGGACGTAGCGAATTTTCTCCTTTGGCAAGTAATACAACAGCAGAAGGAAAAGCTAAAAACCGTAGAATCGAAATCATCTTAACACCACGATTAGATGAAATTGCAGATATGTTAAATAGCATAAACTAAGGTTCTAAGGGACTGAAGTTCTAAGATACAAAGGCTCAAAGTTTTTTACTTTGAGCCTTTTTTCTCATTTACGGTTCTCAAAACCTTGCAGTAAAAGGAGATAGAGGATATTTTTTAAAATAAAAGTAAAATGAAAGACTTGAAAAAAGAAGAGGATAAGTATATTAAGTTAGATTTTGATACCCAAGTTGATTCAAAACTCTTAGAAGAATATTATAAAAAAATAGAAGAAGGTTTAAATGATGTGAAATACAATCGAATAATTTCAAGAGAAGATTTGTTGAAAGAAATACAAGATTGGGATAGTGAGTAAATTTTAAGAAAGTATCTAAAAGGTTTTATCATGAACCTTTTGTAGCCGGTATAAAACTTAGCAACTTAGAATCTTAATAGCTCAGCACCTTCATAAAAAAACCTTATTCTTTTTTTAACTTTTCTATTATTCCACGTTTCTTATTCCCTTTGTACCTTTGAGTTTTATAATTCAAGGCTGTAAACTTAGCATCTTAGTTTCTCAGCAACTTAGTAACTCAAAGCAAAATGAAATACACAACTTTACCCAATACCGATATAAAAGTTAGTACAATCTGTCTCGGAACAATGACGTTTGGACAGCAAAATACCGAAGCTGATGGACATGCTCAAATGGATTATGCACTTGAAAAAGGAGTAAACTTTTTTGATACAGCAGAAATGTATTCTGTTCCGGCTCGTCAGGAAACCTACGGAAGTACCGAAAAAATCATTGGAACATGGTTTAAAAAATCAGGTAATCGCGAAAAAATAGTTTTGGCTAGTAAAATTGCGGGTCCAAATCCTAATTTCACCTATATGCGTGAGAAAGCAGACTTTTCTCCGGCAAGTATTAAATACGCTTTAGAAAACAGCTTAAAACGTTTGCAAACAGATTACATCGATTTGTATCAGATGCATTGGCCGGAAAGAAAAACCAATACTTTTGGACAACGTGCTTTTAAAGTTCAGGACGATGCCTGGGAAGATAACTTTAGAGCTGTTTTGGAAACATTCGATATTTTGATAAAAGAAGGAAAAATAAAACATATTGGTGTTTCCAATGAAAATGCCTGGGGAATGATGCGTTTTCTGGAAGAAAGTAAATATCAGAATTTGCCAAGAATAAAAACCATTCAAAACCCATATAATTTGTTGAATCGTCTTTTTGAAGTAGGTTCTGCAGAAGTGGCGCTTCATGAAAATGTGGGATTATTGGCTTACTCACCTTTGGCTTTTGGTGTTTTGACAGGGAAATTTTTAACAGGAGAGAAACATCCAAATGCGCGAATAAATCTTTTTCCACAGTACACACGTTACAGCAGTGAGCAAAGTACAAAAGCGGCGCGTCTTTATCAGGAAATTGCACATAAACACGGATTGACATTTACAGAGCTTGCAATGGGGTTTGTGTTGCAACAGCCATTTTTGACCAGTGCAATTATTGGTGCAACGACCATGGAGCAATTAAAAGAAAATATCGGAACAATCGATATTGTACTTTCAAAAGAAATTCTGGCAGAAATAGACAAAGTTCAGGCTATTATTCCAGATCCGGCTCCTTAATTTCAAGTCAGTTTATAAAACATAAAATCCCGATAACTTTTGAAGTAATCGGGATTTGTTATTTAAAAGAATTTAGAGATTCAAATTCTGATCTTTAGGATATTTAACCCTGTAACTGATTCTTATTTTTTTCGTTTCATTTGGTTTTAGTTGCAATTGCCATGTCAACAGTCCCGTTTCAGTAGTCACTTTTGCACTATCGTGTTGTAATAGTTCAACTTCAACCTCTTTATTGGTGCTTAACGGATATTGATCTTTCAATAATAAGGCAACCACTTCTTTTTTATTGTTTCGAACCGTAATGTCATAGGTAAAAGTCTGTTCTTTTTTAGACGATAAGAATTTTGTTCCCGATTTATCCGCTACCTTTTCACGTTTAATAGATACTTTTTTATCGCGTCCCATACTTAAATTAAGCGTATCGCTGGTTTCATTTGGTTCGATGAACGTTTTTCCAACATACATTCCTTCAAAAATAATATTAGCTTCGCCTCGTAGTAAATTGTATTTGCTGTAATCTGCAATTTCGGCAAGTAAGAAAGCTTCGTTTTCTACTTTAGGAACCGCATAATATTTATACGATGCCGGTAGTTTTATCTCTTTTAAAGATACACTGTGCACTTTTCCATTTGATAAAATGTCATACGGAATATCAATATCAAAAGAAACATTTAACTGATTTTCTTCAACAGTGGTATAATTAGATACAGATGATTCTGCCATTACGACAACAGGAGATGGCATTGCGCCTGATATTTCTTTTTCATAAAGCACCTCTTCTGCTAAATTTTGAATTGGTGCCATTTTTCTTTTCTGTCCATATCCAGGGCTTCTCTGAGTAATGTTTTCTCTTAAAAACCAAGAAGTTAATATTGGAGCCTGATTATTTTGGTTTGGAAAACCGCTAGATAAAGTCAGTTTTACTTTCTTCCAGTCAATTCCTGTGTTCTGAACCACTTGTGCTTTATACATCATATTGATTGGTGCGGTAACACTTTCAGAGCGTAAGTCATAAAAAGGAGTCCAGGTAGCATTATACGATAAGTATGAAATTTCCAGTGGAATAATTCCGGGCGCATTCGTCATAACCTGAACGATTAACTTTCCGGAAGATGTTTTTTCTTCTTTGCTTGTATCAACTTCAAGTTTGTTTTGCAGTTTTACCAGTGTTTCATTCAGCTTTTGCTGTTTCGTTTTCAGATTGTCTATGTTGTTTGCAATTTCAATTTGCTTGTTTTTATAGTAATCAACCATTTTTATAAGTTCAGTTACATTCAAACCCGAGTTTACGCCAGAGATTTGCATGTTTTTATCTAAAAGCTGAATTGTTTTCGATTCAGAATTAATTGTATTATTTACTTTCAGAATTTCTTTCTTAACTAAAGTAATACTATCATGAACTCTTTTGATAACAGGCGATTTGCTGTCTATTTCATATTCTGAAATGTAATTATTAGTAAACTGAACAGAAAGTACTGTGACGTTTGCCGGTGTACCAATTTGCACCGAATTTTCATTCACGTCTACCGCAACATTTTTGATTACAATTTCACTGGTTCCGGATGGTAGTGTGACAGAAGCAGTTTGAGAAATTTCTGCAGCATTAAAATAAACGGTTGCAGCTTTTACTTTTGCGGTTGTGAAGATTGGTTTTTGAGCAAATCCAATTACAGCAACGAAAAGAAAGGACAATGTTAGTATGTTTTTATACATAATATTTCGGTTAAAGTTGGTGTAAGATATAAATTGATAGGTATAAATATACGGTTGTTCATCGTATTATTTTTCAACAGTATATCCTTTTACTTTTGCAAAGGCTACAATAGATGTATTTATAGCATTTCCAAGATCATCTTGTTTTTTAGATTTTTTAGATTCCGCATCAATATAGTCCTGACGTTTTTTAGCTAACGTTCCAATTTCTTTCTGGATTGTTGCTCTTTCCTTTGTCTTTTCTGCAACAATTGTTTTTAGTTCCGATTCAGATTTACCCTGAAGCTCTGCTGGTAATTCTTCTTTTTTGATTTTTGATATTGCTCCGGCATCATCTTTTACTTTGTCAACTAAGTCCCAGCTTTCGTTTTTGTAAACCGCTTTTGATTTGCTTACAGCACGTTCGGCATAATTTGCAGCAGAAACACGTTGCGCATTTTTATCCTGCGTTTCCTGATTCATCTTTTTAGCAGAACCTTTTGCTCCATAGCCAATATACGTTTTGTTGATTTTTTCATTACATTTTGTAATTTCTTCATCATAAGGAGTGGCGATATAGCGGATACTTTCGTTAGAATCAATATTAAAGTATTTCCCTTTTCCGTAATCAGCACCGTCTTTCCACAAAATATTGATGCCTTCCGTTCTATCGCCACAATATATAGTATTCACATAAATATCATTTTTTAAAGCATCACTAATTGCTTCTTTGTAATTAATTCCGCCTTGATTAAATTCTTCGTTTCCGGCAATATAAATGAGTTTCATATTGTTGTTGTCTTTTGCCCATTTTAATTGTTTGGTTGCATCCTGAATAACAGCTCCGCAATATTCATTTCCACCATTAGTTTTTAGCGCGAAAAGTTTTTCTGAAATCAAATCTAAATCAGTAGAAAGCGGTGCAACTTGTCTGATGTAGTTCGATTTTTGAGATAATCCGTCATTGCCGTATTCGTAAAGAGCAATTTCGATATCCGGAGTTTTTCCGTCATATTTTAAAGTTGTCAATGTGTTTACAATATTCCAAAGGCGTGATTTTGCCTGATCGATTAAACCGTCCATACTTCCAGAGGTATCTAGTAATAATGCAACCTGTATTTTGGTAGTTTCAGCCGCTGTTGTTTTTTCAACAGGAGGATTGTCAACTGATTTTGCGTTAGAAGAATTGCAGCTTATTAATGAAATGGTAGTTGCAAAAATGGTCGAGATAAAGATATTTGATTTCATAGTTTCTGATTTTTAATTGTTGAATTACAGATCAAACTTATAAACTAAAAGTGTTCGTTTTTTGCAGAAAGGGTGAAACGCGGTTTTCACTTGGTGAAACAAGTTGTAAACAGGATATAAAATACTTTACTTTACAGTATTAATTTTTGAGGTTCTAAGTTGCTTAAAATCTGAGTTGCTAAGATCGAAAAGTAGTGTAATGGACTTTTAGAATTTGGTGATTTAAAATGCATAATTATGAATCGATTACTATCAATATCCGTTTTTGTCACAATGCTGTTCTTCTCCTCTTTGAATGTAATGGGACAGGATACCATTGTCAGAAAAAAATCAGCACCGGCCTCAAAGATGAGAAGCGCGACCAAAAGTCTGGAAGTATCGTTAGATAAAAATGACGAAGGACAAATTGCACGCGATTATGAACGAGTTGCTGTTGAGTTTTTAAATAAAGGTGACAATGCGAAAGCGGAAGAATACTTTAAGAAAGCATTAGCTGGTTTTACCAAACTTAAATTAGCTGAAGATAAAACGCGTGTGACCAGAAGTCTCGCAAAGGTTCAGGAGAATCAAAAGAACTTTGGCTCAGCCATTAAAAATTATGAAGCAGCAGGTTCTTTTTCTAAAGATGAAAGCGAAGAAAAAATAAATCTAAATGATGCCAAGCGTTTGAGAACACAAGCAGCTCCCGTAGCGCAGGCGGTATACGTGGAATCGAATATCGAGTTGCTTAAAAAAGAGAAAAAATCAGAAGAAGTAGCTGATGCGTATGTTCAGAAAGCCGAAAATTCATTGCAACAGAAAGATAAAGCAGTAGCATTAGAAAGTTATAAAGAAGCACTCGTTTATGCAAAGAATAAACCGGAAGCGGTGATTAAAATTAAAAACGAGATTGCCAATGTGTATGCTTCTGACAATCAGTTTGAAGAAGCAATTGGGATCAACGAAAAATTATTGGCGGAAGCCAAAACCAAACAAGATTTCAATACACAAATCAAACAGCTGCAATCGTTAGCATCACTTTATTTAAAAAAGGAAGAACCGCAAAAGGCGTTAGTATCATTAAAAGAAGCTTATGAACTGGCATCTAAAAAGGGAAATTCCGCGGAAGCGAAAAACAGCCTCGCAGCATTGGTGAATTATTACAAAGCAGCTGGAAATGACAAGGAAAGTATGAAGCTTTATGAATCGTTTTTTAAAAATCTCGATCAGTTGATTAAGTCCGATACTACTTTGATTAACGCCAAAACATTTGAGATTACGGAAGGTAAAATTCGCCAATTGGAAAAAGAAAAAGGTTTAAAAGACGAATTGATTACCAAAACAAATACCTTCAATTACTTTCTTTTAGGATCTGTTGCACTGCTCTTGCTATTGTTTCTCTTTATAGTAAAGGCTTTGTATGCGATCAAAACAAAAAATAAGGAAATCGCTTTGCAATCGTTACGTCGAGAAATGAATCCGCATTTTATATTTAATAGCCTAAATAGCGTCAATCAGTTTATTGCAGAAAACAAAGAACTCGAAGCCAATAAATACCTGACTTCCTATTCGAATTTGATGCGTAATATGATGGAAAATTCTAATAAAGATTTCATTTTGCTGGATAAGGAAGTGGGACAATTAAAGAAATATCTTGATCTCGAACATTTACGTTTTGCGGATAAATTCGATTTTAAAATTACGGTTGATGAGCAGCTCGATGCCGAAAGTGTTTTTATTCCGAATATGATTATTCAGCCTCATTTAGAAAATGCAATCTGGCACGGACTTCGTTATCTGGATAAAAAGGGTTTTTTACATTTGAAGTTTAATTTTATAAAGCAAAAAGTTCATGTCATCATCGAAGATAACGGAATTGGGTTGGTTAAAAGTCAGGAACTCAAAACAAGTAATCAGAAAGCACATGAATCGCGAGGATTGAATAATACAAAGGAACGCATTGGATTACTGAACGAGTTATACAAAAAGAATATTTCTTTTAGCATTAAGGAAAAAGAATTGCCTGAATCCGGAACAATTGTCGAAATTGTTTTTCCATTAATTGACAAATTATGATGAGTTTTCAAAAAATAAGAAGTGTAATTGTCGAAGATGAATTGGCGGCACGCGAAGTACTCAAAAATTATCTAAGCAAGTATTGTCCGCAGATCGAAGTCGTAGGTGAGGCACAGCATATAAAAGAAGCCGTTCCGTTGTTGCACGAAATACAGCCGCAATTGGTTTTTCTGGATGTAGAAATGCCTTTTGGAAACGCTTTTGATGTTCTCGAAGCGTGTAAAGATTTACAATTCGAAACCATTTTTGTAACTGCTTTTTCGGAGTATTCT
The DNA here is from genome assembly GCF_002217285.1 of Flavobacterium hercynium. Lineage (GTDB taxonomy): Bacteria > Bacteroidota > Bacteroidia > Flavobacteriales > Flavobacteriaceae > Flavobacterium > Flavobacterium hercynium. Next base: position 195,893 of record NZ_MUGW01000008.1, read on the forward strand.
CTAAAAGCATTGAATCAGAGCGCGGCGTATTATCTGCTGAAACCGATCAGTATCGAAGAATTGATTGTTGCGGTAAATAAAGTACACCATCAAATTATGAATCATGAGCTGTTCAATCGAAACAAAATCATTGTAGAGAATTTTCGCGAATCAAAACCAGAAAAGCAACAAGTTATTTTGCCAACACTGGAAGGTTTTGAAGTCGTAAAAATGGAAGAAATCGTGCGTTTGCGTGGCAACGGAAATTTTACAGACTTGTATTTGAATGACGGAAGTAAAAAAATGGTTTGCAGGTTTTTGAAACATTTCTCAGAGATCCTACCTTTGCCATTTATCCGTGTTCATAAATCACATATTATCAATGTGAATTGCGTTAAATCATACAATAAAGGCGGTATTGTAACTTTGAACGATGGTGCAGAAATTGAAGTTTCACCTACTTATAAAGAGGAGTTCCTGAGGAATTTTAAGTAATTTGTTTTTTCACGCAAAGACGCAAAGNNGCCTTTGCGTCTTTGCGTGACAATCCGGAACCTTATAAATCAAATTCATCACCAATAGCCAAAGAATCAGCACGAACAGCCGTTGAATCCGGTGCTTTCATTCGCAATAACGAACGAGTATTTCCGGAAATATAAACAGGCAATTGATTAATTGTATCTTCAGAAATCAGAACGCCCGCGTCATAACATTAAACTGTTTAGGAATTTTTGGTTTTTTATAGCATAATCCTTTAGATTTTTCTGATTGGTAACTTTGAATGACGGATTAGAAATTGAAGTTTCTCTTACTTATAAAGAGGAGTTTTTAAGAAATTTTAAGTAATTTGTTTATTCACGCAAAGACGCTAAGGCGCAAAGTTTTTGTCATTTTTGACAGAGTAGGAAGAGATAGCGAATAGACAAAGTAAATCACACAAGTTTATCCACAAAGATCAATTTCATTCTTTGCGTCAGGTATAATAAAAACTTTGCGACTTTGCGACTTTGCGTGACAATCCGGAATCTTATAAATCAAATTCACCTTCAATAGCGAGTGAATCAAGCTTTATTGCAGTAGAATCCGGTGCTTTAATTCGTAATAACGAACGAGCATTTCCGGAAATATAAACAGGCAATTGATTAATTGTATCTTCAGAAATCAGAACACCACGTCGCAACATTAAATTGCTTAGGAATTTTTGGTTTTTTATAGCATAATCCTTTAAATTTCCCTGATCGTTAAATTGATACATGAACTTTCGTGGTTTCGGAATTATAGTTGCCAGGAACAAACATTCGTCAAGCGATAATGTAGATGGACTTTTCTGGAAGTAAAAATGACTTGCTTCGCCAATTCCGTATACATTTGGTCCCCATTCGATAATGTTGAAATAAACTTCCAGCATTCTTTCTTTGCTTACCACACGATTGTTTTCAAGAATGTAAACCAGTAAGATTTCTTCAAGTTTACGTGATAAGGTTTTTTCTCGGGTCAGAAAAACATTCTTAATCAATTGCATACTAATGGTACTTGCTCCACGGGAGAACTTTTTGGTTTTAATGTTTTTTAAGATCGATTGCTTGAAGGCTTCATTAATAAATCCGCGGTGCGAAAAGAAAGAAGGATCTTCTGTCGTAAGAACAGATTTTCTTAAATAAGGCGATATCTGATCTAAAGGCGTATAATTCGAATTTGCATTGCCAACCAAAACAGGTCTCTGCATTACATTCTGAATAATAGCGCGGTAAACAAATTCGCCATTTAACTTGTTAAGATTTGCTTCACCGTATTTGGTGATTTTTAGATTTTCCTTGTTCAGTTTACTGTCAAAGACTAAAGTATTGGGTTTGTTTTTGTTGAATTTGAAATCAAGACTATAATTAAAACTTCCTGTAGCTTCCATTCCCTGAAAATGGGTAAACAAACCGTCTGGTAATGAAACAATAAAATCCTGAGCCTGCATTTTAGGAATTTCAACTTTCAGTGTATAAATAGTATCAGATTCTGTATTGTAGGAAACATAAGGTTTAACTTTTGTTTTGTTCAACTGCATTGAAGATGTGCTGTCAATTGAAATGAAGTCGTCGCCTAATAAAAAGCGGTAATCGAAACGTGCACTTTTGATGACAACATCCTTACTTGCAATTTTAGGATGATTTAATGTCAAGTTGGCGATAGAAGTATAGCCGTCGATGTGCAATTCACTTCCGTCTTTTTCAATATTGGCTACGTTTAAACGAATAGAATCAAAACTTGCTTTCAAATTATAACGTTCATCCAGATACGGAACTTTGATTGCTCCTGTATCGAGATTAAAAAATCGAATATCTGCTTTTTTATTTCTCGGATCAGCAAAACCTTTTATGTTCCAACGTTGGTCAAAATTGTTTGCTTGAACATGAAGGTTTGTTTCGAGCTGTTTGTTGTTTAAAACGAGCTTATTTACCGCTACAGTCGCTTTTTTGCCATTATCATCAATCTTGAAATTAAGATTCTCTAATTTCATGTCAGTAGGAACCAGATTCAATAGCTTTGAAATAATACGATAAGCAAATGTGGCATATTTTCGCTTTTCATTATTATCCTTATCTGTTTTATCCTTTTTTAGAAAAGCATCAAAATTGCGTACTTTTCCTTTTTTTACAAATTGAATGTAGCCATTGTTGATTTTTAAAGTTCCAAGTTGAACATCTCCAACTAACAAACTTGATAAGTTAACGCTGGTTTCTATTTTTTTGATGTTGCAAAGTGTATCTGCATTTTTAGGAACCAGAATAACATCGGTTAATTTTATACCTGATAAACCTTCAAACGAAGCCGTTTTTACAGAAAAAGTACTGTTGTATTCGGTATCCATTTTAGTGGTTACTTTCGCAATTGCTTTTTTTAGAAGCGCATCACGAAAAAAGTAAAAGCCCAAAAAAAGCACTACTAATATCAAAATGAATATTAAGAGTGCTTTATATATTTTTTGTTTCGGAAATTTCATAAGGTAGTTTTGAAAAAAGATTAACCAAAAAGAATGCTTGCTACATCCTCAATTTTAGTTACAAGTTCAATTTTTATTCCTGTATTTTTTAATGCAATTTTGTTGTATTTAGATACAAAGATCGTGTTGAAGCCCAGTTTTTCAGCCTCTTGTATACGTTGATCTACACGATTCACCGGACGAATTTCTCCAGACAAACCTACTTCACCGGCAAAACAAAAACCTTTGGTTACCGGAATATCCTCGTTAGACGATAAAATTGCAGCAACAACAGCAAGGTCAATGGCAGGATCATCAACAGAAATTCCACCTGTTACGTTTAGAAAAACATCTTTTGCACCTAAACGAAATCCGGCTCTTTTTTCTAAAACCGCCAAAATCATGTTTAGCCTTTTAGCATTATATCCCGTAGTGCTTCGCTGAGGTGTTCCGTAAACGGCTGTACTCACCAGCGATTGTATTTCGATCATCAACGGTCGCATGCCTTCCATGGTTGTGGCAATTGCAGTTCCAGACATTTCTTCGTCTTTGTGGGAAATCAATATTTCTGACGGATTAGAAACTTCTCGTAAACCGCTTCCCAGCATTTCGTAAATTCCTAATTCAGCAGTAGAACCAAAACGGTTTTTAAGAGAGCGCAAAATTCGGTATACATGGTTTCGGTCGCCTTCAAACTGTAAAACGGTATCAACCATGTGCTCCAGAATTTTTGGTCCCGCAATGTTTCCATCTTTGGTGATATGTCCAATTAGAATAACCGGAATATTAGTTTCTTTAGCAAATTTGATAAGTTCAGCGGTAGTTTCTCTAATCTGAGAAATACTTCCCGCAGTTGATTCGATATAATCTGTATGCAAAGTCTGAATAGAGTCAATAATGACAATTTCAGGTTGCATAGCTTCGATTTGTTTGAATATATTTTGCGTTTTAGTTTCCGTCAAAATATAACAATTGTCGCTATTTGGAGTGATACGTTCAGCGCGCATCTTTATTTGTTTCTGACTTTCTTCGCCGGAAACATAAAGTGTTTTATAAGGTAACTTTAAAGAGATTTGCAGCAAAAGCGTACTTTTTCCAATTCCCGGTTCACCCCCTAAAAGTGTTAAAGATCCGGGAACCAATCCACCGCCAAGAACTCGATTTAGTTCTCCGTCGGTGGTGTTCATCCTTACTTCTTGTGCCGAATCGATCTCGTTAATTTTTAACGGACGTGGTGCTTTGTTTGTTGGAGTAGGTTCGCTCTTCCAGGCTACTTTCTCCTGCTTCTGAATAATTTCTTCAGCAATAGTATTCCATTCTTTGCAAGCATTGCATTGTCCTTGCCATTTAGCATATTGAGTTCCGCAATTTTGACAAAAAAAAGAAGTTTTAACTTTTGACATTATTTGGTTTTTTTTGCAAGCGTATTCATTTCATCAATCTTGTCATACATCAAATCCTTGTTCAAATCGCCAATTGGCTCCATTTGCGAAGCATTCTGGTATTTTTTTGAAGCTCTTTTAGGATCGCCCATTTTTTCAAGCATTAATCCCAATTCATATTCACCCAACATCGATTTTGGATAATGTACATTTCCAATTTCAGCCATTTTACCTAATTCATCATAGGCGTTTTTCTTTAGGATAAGATTCTCAATTACTTTAAAATCAGTCATTCTAACCGGAATTTGTACACCCAAAACTTTAGACATAGTATTGTACTTGTTTTCTAAGTAATCAGCATAACCGCTTTCAAGTATGGCAATTTTATCATTAAATTCTGCTGAATTTATAGGGCGGTATACTTCAAAAATTTGGTATAAGGCATTTGGAATAGAAGGTAAAACTTCAGTATAGTGAGTTGTGTTTTTGAAAACATCAAATTTATAATTGACTAAAGGATTGTTAGCAAGTTTAATATTGCTGTTTAGTTTTTCGATTGGTTCTTTGATTTTTTTGATGTCACCATCTGCTACAGAAAGGTAATAGAAGAAAGGTTCTGTTACTTTAGCAAATTTTTCAGGAACACGAACTTCCATTTTAGGTGCAAGTTCAGGGCTTAAGCAAATGTAACCGTTGAATAAAGGTTTCTCTTTGTACAAAAAGAAATTAATAAAACTTGCTGTAATGTCATGACCTGCAATAATTCTGAAAGGAGAGGTACGGTATTTTTTTTCGATATGCGGAATTAATTCTGCCCCAATGAATTCAAAAAAATCTGCACCTTTTTCAAAAGGAAGACCATTTATTTCATCAATAGTACTATCGTCATAACGTTCCTGATCTTTGTTTTGATGAATACCAATAATAATCATTTCCGGCAAATCACCCCAGTAAGAACCATAACTAACAGCTCCCGAGAAAGGATCAAATAAATAATCACCATCTAAAAGGTATAAAACAGGATATTTTTTTTCTGGATTTGCTTCGTAAGATTCAGGAAGTCCGATGGTTATTCTGCGCTCTTCTCCAAGTTTTACAGATTTAATGTTGTCGAATCTCTTTTGTGCGAAAGCAGTTACTGAGATTAAAGTAAGTAATAAGTAAACTTTTTTCATGATTTGGTTCATTTCAGTGAATATCAAGTATTGAAATAATGTAGCAATATAACACTTTATTTACGTTTTTATTATTTAGTAATTTTAAAAAGTAAGAATAAAGGTCTTGCTTGAAATTTATTTTGTTTCAGGCAAAAGCAAGCTTCTTTGACAAAATAGATTTGACAAATCGAGAGAAAGAAAGTGTAAAAAAAGTTTAAGTCAGCGAATTATCATTTTCATTAGGAAAAATGATCCATGGTTTGAAGGTTTTTGCCTCTTCGAATTCCAGGGTTGCATAAGAAATAATGATAATAATATCGTCTTTCTGAACTTTTCTGGCTGCAGGACCATTCAGTGTAATTTCACCTGAATTTTTTTCTCCTTTAATCGCGTAAGTTTCAAAGCGTTCGCCATTATTAATATTTACAATAGATACTTTCTCGCCTTCAATAATATTTGAAGCCTCCAGTAATGTTTCGTCGATAGTAATACTGCCAATATAATTTAAATCAGCACCAGTTACTTTTACACGATGAATTTTTGATTTTATAACTTGAATTTGCATTTTGCAAAGGTAATTTAATTTAATGAAATGGTGTCAATCAACCTTATAGAATTAACAAATACCGCTATAAATGCACGGTAATTTTTGTCTTTACTTTTAAGATCGATAGGTAATAATGTTGATTCGTCAGCAATAACAAAATATTCTAGTTCAAACATCTTGTTGTCTTTGAAAGAATTTTCTACAAATTCTATCGTTTCCTCAGGAGTGCCCGTCTGGAAAATAGCTTTTGCCTCTGTTAAAACTTTATAAATGATAGCAGCTTCTTTTCGTTCTTCGGCTGTTAGACGCTCATTTCGGGAACTCATTGCCAATTGACTTTCTTCTCTATAAATGGGACAACCAACAACATTCACAGGAATGTCATTTTTTTCAACCATTTTTTTGACAATCTGCAATTGCTGAAAATCTTTCTCTCCAAAGTAAGCATTGGTTGGTGTAACGATTTCAAACAAGCGTTTCACGATCGTACCAACACCATTGAAATGTCCAGGTCTGAATTTACCTTCCATTTGATTTTCAAGTCCGTCAAAGTCAAAATTTTGAGAAACCGTGTTTCCTTCATAAATATCTTCAACAGAAGGAGCATATAAAATGATTTTGTCGCTTAAAACGCGCATTTTTTTTACGTCCTCTTCCAGAGTTCTTGGATATTTTTCCAGATCTTCAGGATTATTAAATTGAGTGGGGTTGACGAAAATACTAACAACAGTGTCGTCGTTTTCTTTTAGAGATCGTTGCATTAAAGCGAGATGCCCTTGGTGTAAAGCGCCCATTGTTGGTACAAACCCGATGGTCGAATTTGCGGTTTTGATAGTTTTTAAATAAGCTATCAGAGCGACTTTACCGTAGAAAATATGCATGAGGGTATTATTAAAATTTAGTGCAAACATAATATATTAGTTAATAACTGCATAAATTTTTGTAATTTTGCAACGTTTTTATTACCAAAAATTAAGTAAAATACTATTATGAAAGATAAGAGGATATTATACGTATCATCTGAAGTCGTGCCTTATTTGGCTGAAAATGAGGTTTCTTTAATGTCTTATGACGTTCCAAAAATGATCAACGATCAAGGAGGTCAGATAAGAATTTTCATGCCAAGGTATGGAAATATAAACGAAAGAAGACACCAGCTACACGAAGTAATTAGACTTTCAGGAATGAATTTGGTAGTGAATGACTTAGATATGCCATTGATTATCAAGGTAGCTTCAATCCCGAAGGAAAGAATTCAGGTTTATTTTATTGACAATGATGAATATTTTAAGCGAAAAGCAACTTTTGCTGACGAAGAAGGTGTTCTTTATCCTGATAACGACGAACGTGCTATATTTTTTGCAAAAGGAGTTGTTGAAACTGTAAAAAAATTAAATTGGGTTCCTGATATTATTCACGTACACGGTTGGCTTGCAGCGATGCTGCCAATTTACATGAAACATTATTATAAAAATGAAGCCTTGTTTTCTGAAACTAAAATTGTAACCTCTGTTTATGGTCAGTCTTTCGATGAGAATTTAGATTTAGAGATGATCAATAAGGTTAAATTTGATGGTGTTCCGCATGATTCAGTTGCGGATTTGGAAATCCCAAATTACGAAAATGTAATGAAAGCCAGTATTTTGCATTCTGACGCTGTAATTATTGCATCGCCAAATGTATCTTCAAGTTTAACAAAATTTATAGAATCTTCAGGAAAACCTTTTTTACCTTTCGCCACGAAAGATGCATTCGCAGAAGCGTATACAAATTTCTACAAAGATATGGGGCTTTAAATTTTAACTTTATAATTAAACATGCATAATACTTCTTTTATTAAGAAAATCGTACTAGCAGCTTCGGTTGTTCTTTTATATTCTTGCGACAAAGATTTTAATGCCATCGGCGAAGGGCTGATTGGTGATAATCATTTTGGATTGGAATCGGTAAAATATGATGTTTTGTCATACAATCAGGAAATAAGTCCAATTCAATCCAATGCGTTGCTGGTTAATGCTTTAGGTATTTATGATGACCCTGTATTTGGTTCGACTACAGCCAATTTTGTAACACAAGTTAGTCTTACTACTTATGCGCCAACAATAGGAGAAGAACCAGTAGTTGAAAGTGTAGTCCTTAGTGTGCCTTACTTTAGTCATGTTACTGAGGCTAAAGCTGACAATGTTAATATTTATGCTTTAGATTCTATTTATGGAAATCGTGAGGGTAAAATTAAATTAAGTGTATATGAATCTGGAGTTCAAATGCGTGCTTCTTATTTTGATAATGGTTCGCAATATGCTCAGATGTATTATACAGATCAGGATGGTGATTTTGATACAAACAAAAAAATACATACATCAGGAAAACCATTAAATGATGATGCGACAGATTTAGGGCAAAATGAAACATTCTTTTTTAATCCGGCTCAATTAGAGAATTCTGTAACAGGCACTGATGGTAAAGTTACAGTAAGTAAAGTAGCACCTGAAATGCGTTTAAAATTGAATGCACAATTTTTTCAGGAGAAAATCTTGAATGCTGATGCTTCAAAACTTTCTAAAGCAGATCTTTTTCAAGAGTATTTTAGAGGTTTGTATTTTAAAGTTGAAAGAAGCGGAGGTAATCCTGCTTTGGCATTGCTTGATTTTACGAAAGGAAAAATTGTAATTAATTACAAAGCCAAAACTGCGATCACTACAGATCCTGATGAAACAAAAGAAGATAAGACGTTGACTATTGAGTTTAAGGGAGCTACTGCTAGTTTGCTTACCAGTACAAAAACGCCTGAATTTGAAACTGCAGTAACAACAGGTGTTGATACGCAACAAGGAGATGAAAGACTTTATTTAAAAGGAGGTCAAGGATCACTTGCGGTTATTAAACTAAATGATTTTGCTGCTAAATTAGAGGAAATCAGAACAAATAAGTGGCTGATCAACGAAGCTAATTTGACATTTCATATTGATGCAGAAAAAATGACGAATACAAGCGAGCCAAAAAGAGTGTATTTGTATGACTTGACTAATAATGTGCCTATTTTGGATTATGCAGATTCAAGTACGGATCCGTCGGGAAATGTAAAATTGTCAAGAATTGTTTATAGTGGAATCATTAATTTAGATGCTTCAAAAAAAGGTGCGACTTATAAAATTAGATTAACGAATCATATTCGTGATTTAATAAAAGATGCAACTGCTAAGAATGTAACATTAGGTTTGGTGGTTACAGAAGACATCAATACGATAACATCAAACAGATTAAAGCTGAAAAATGCTGAAATTTCAGAAGCACCAAGAGCATCAGTAATGAGTCCGCAAGGAACAATATTGTATGGTGGAAAATCTACTGTCCCAGAGGACAAAAGATTACAGCTTCAAATTTATTACACGAAACCAAATTAATAAATATATATGTGTGGAATTGTTGGATATATCGGTCATAGAGAGGCGTATCCTATTATCATAAAAGGATTAAAACGACTCGAATACAGAGGATATGATAGTGCAGGTGTTATGTTGTATGATGCTGAGACAGGTGTTAAAGCATGCAAAACAAAAGGTAAAGTATTAGATCTTGAAGCTAAGGCTGAAAGTGAACTTAATATAGCTGGTTCCATAGGGATTGGTCATACACGCTGGGCTACTCATGGTGTGCCTAATGATGTGAACTCACATCCGCATCTTTCTAATTCAGGAGAATTGGTTATTATTCATAATGGAATTATTGAGAATTATGCCCCTCTAAAAGAAGAATTAATCAAAAGAGGATATACTTTTAAATCGGATACCGATACGGAAGTTTTAGTAAATTTAATCGAAGAAGTTCAGAAGAAAGAAGGAATCAAATTGGGTAAAGCGGTGCAAATTGCTTTAAATCAGGTTGTGGGAGCTTATGCAATTGCGGTTTTCGATAAAAAGAATCCAAACGAAATTGTAGCAGCGAGATTAGGAAGTCCATTGGCTATTGGTGTTGGAGAAGGAGAATTTTTTATCGCTTCAGATGCATCGCCTTTTATCGAATATACTTCGAATGCAATTTACCTTGAAGATGGGGAAATGGCAAACATTAGATTGCACAAACCTTTGAAGGTTAGAAAAATAAAAGATGACTCGTTGGTAGATCCTTACATTCAAGAGCTTCAAATGAACTTGGAGCAAATTGAAAAAGGCGGTTACGAACATTTCATGTTAAAAGAAATTTACGAGCAGCCAAGTGTTATTAAAGATACCTACAGAGGAAGACTTCATGCAAATGAAGGAATCGTTCAGATGGCAGGTGTTGAGGATAATATTGAAAAATTCCTAAATGCAAAACGTATTCTAATCGTAGCTTGTGGTACTTCATGGCACGCAGGTTTAGTGGCAGAATATATTTTTGAGGAATTTACTCGTATTCCAGTAGAAGTAGAATATGCTTCAGAATTCAGATATCGTAATCCAATCATCAATAAGGATGACGTTGTAATTGCTATCTCGCAATCAGGAGAAACAGCAGATACTATGGCAGCTATTAAATTAGCGAAAGAAAATGGTGCTTTTGTTTTTGGTGTTTGTAATGTGGTAGGTTCTTCTATTTCAAGAGAAAGTCATGCAGGTGCTTACACGCACGCAGGGCCGGAGATTGGAGTAGCTTCGACAAAAGCATTTACAACTCAAATTACGGTTTTAACTATGATTGCTTTGCGATTAGGAAAAGCAAAAGGAACTTTATCTCATGGTGATTTCCATGCCTACTTACAGGAATTAGAAATTATCCCTGAAAAAGTGGCTGAGGCATTAGAAACCAACGAAAGAGCAAAAGAGATTGCTGCAACTTTTAAAGATGCACCAAACTGTCTTTATTTAGGTCGTGGTTATAACTTCCCTGTAGCGCTTGAAGGAGCATTAAAGCTAAAAGAGATTTCATATATTCACGCAGAAGGATATCCGGCTGCAGAAATGAAGCACGGGCCAATCGCATTAATCGACGAGCACATGCCGGTTATTGTAATTGCACCAAAACAAGGTCATTATGATAAGATTGTAAGTAATATTCAGGAAATTAAATCAAGAAGCGGTAAAATTATCGCAGTAGTTACTAAAGGTGATACACAAGTACGTGAATTAGCTGATTATGTAATCGAGATTCCTGAAACTTCAGATGCATTATCTCCACTGATTACGACTATACCATTGCAATTGCTTTCATACTACATTGCTGTTATGAGAGGTTGTAATGTAGATCAGCCTCGTAACCTGGCAAAATCAGTTACGGTAGAGTAATTGTTTGAAATATAAAGTGTTAAAAAAAGCGAGACGAAAGTCTCGCTTTTTTTATGGTTTTTTAATTATTGGTTAACGTTTCATTTGTAGGATTTGGCTTTTTAACGTTACTTTTGCGGACAATCATAATTTAATAAAATCGAAATAATTTTAAAAATGAAAAAAATATACATCTTGGGGTTTTTTATAATAGGAATGAATGCTTTTTCGCAAATTAATTCACCAAACGGATTAAATTTCTTTACTTATACTGGAAAAGCAGATGTTAATTTGAGATATAATGATCATGGTGCGGGAGGAAGAGCAATAGTGCACGGTGCTGATAATGTATTAATGCTTAATTTTGAAAGTGATTTTAAGGGAGGTACACGAATAGGTAGAGATGTGGTTTTTAGAGATGGTGCAAATTCAAGTATTCAATCCGGTAATTTTGGTATAGGAACTCCAACTCCTTTGGCAAAGTTTGAGGTTAGACATGGAAATATTCTTGTTAGAAATCTTTTAAATGCTAATAATAGCTCTGCGATTATGATTGCGCATTCTATTAATGAAGGTGAATTTGATACTTTTGGTACTTCTATAAGATCAATTACTGGAAGTGCAACTTCAAATATCTATGGAATGCAGTTTTTTACACAAGATTCATATCTTACAGGTCAAACGGAAAAAGTTAGGATTCTTGGGAATGGTAATGTTGGTATTGGTATTACAAACCCATTGTCAAAACTTGCTGTAAAAGGTAGGATTCAAGCTGAGGAGGTAAGAGTGACGGCTGATGCTAGTGTATTCCCTGACTACGTATTTGCCAACGATTATAAATTAAAATCATTGCAGGAAGTAGAAGAATATATCAAACAAAACAGCCATTTGCCTGAGATTCCATCTGCAAAAGAAGTAGAAGCAAACGGATTAATGTTGGGGGAAATGAATATGAGCTTGCTTAAGAAGATCGAGGAGTTGACGCTTTATATGATTCAGCAAAATAAAGTAATGAATGAATTGCAAGAAGCAAATAAAGTTATGAAAGCTAATCAGATTATATTAGAAAGTAGATTAGCTAAAGTAGAAACAAAATAAAAGATGAAGAATAGTTACTTGATAATTGTGTTGTTTGTTTTTCAAAGCATTTTTGCTCAAAAGGAGTATGCTTTAGGTAGTTTTAAAATCAATAATGATGATGTTTATCTTACGAGTCTGAATAGTGGTAATGTTGCAGGAATGGATATGGGCTTTAATGGACAAACGGGATTTATAAAATTTAGTGCTCATACCGGTAATAGTAATAGAAATAATATTCTTTACATGAGAGGTGTTGATGGGTATCTTGGTTTGGGAACAAATACGCCTCGCGCAGCATTAGATGTAGCAACTATTATCGAGAATGGTCTTCTAGGTACTGTATTTGGAAGATTATCAGAAGGAAATACTAATGGTGAAGGAACTTTTTTAGGGGTAAGGGGATATAGTAATTCAGTTGTAAATGGAAAAAGTTTTGCAATTGAGCATAGCTTTTTTGGTATTACAAATAGTGCGATTAATTTTTTTAGAGGAAATAGCACTACTGGTGGTGGTATTAGTTTTAGTACAAACAACAATACAGAACAAATGCGTATTGATTTTATTGGTAATGTAGGTATCGGAACTACCACGCCAGATTCAAGACTTACAGTGGCAGGAAATATTCACGCAAGAGAGGTCAAAGTAACACTTAATGCGGGAGTTGTTCCAGACTACGTTTTTGCTAATGATTATAAATTAAAATCATTGCAGGAAGTAGAAGAATATATTAACCAAAACAGTCATTTACCAGAGATTCCTTCTGCAAAAGAAGTCGAAGCAAACGGATTAATGTTGGGGGAAATGAATATGAGCTTGCTTAAGAAAATCGAAGAATTGATGCTTTACATGATTCAGCAAAATAAAGTAATGAATGAATTGCAAGAAGCAAATAAAGTTATGAAAGCTAATCAGATTATATTAGAAAGTAGATTAGCTAAAGTAGAAACAAAATAAAAGATGAAGAATAGTTACTTGATAATTGTGTTGTTTGTTTTTCAAACCAGCTTTGCTCAAAAGGAGTATGCTTTAGGTAGTTTTAAGATAAATAATGATGATCTTTTTAATACAAGTCTTGTTAGTGGAACGGTAGCCGGAATGGACATGGGTTTTGATGGGCAAAAGGGATTTATAAAATTTAGTGCTCATACCGGAAACGGATACAGGAATAATATTCTTTACATGAGGGGTAATGATGGGTATGTTGGTTTGGGTACAAATGCGCCACGTGCGGCATTAGATGTTGCAAATATTATTGGAAATGGTCTTCTAGGGACAGTATTTGGTCGTTTGCCAGAAGGGGATACTTCGGGTGAAGGAACTTTTTTGGGAGTAAGGGGGTATGGCAATTCAATTGTAAATGGAAAAAGTTTTGCCATTGAACATAGTTTCTTTGGTATTACAAATAGTTCTATTAGCTTTTTTAGAGGGGGTAGTACTATTGGAGGAGGTATTAGTTTTAGTACGAATAACAATACAGAACAAGTGCGTATTGATGCTAATGGTTACGTTGGTATTGGAACAAAGAATCCAGATTCAAGACTTACAGTGGCTGGAAATATTCATGCCAGAGAGGTTAAAGTAACACTTAATGCAGGTGTTGTTGTTCCAGACTATGTCTTTGCCAATGATTATAAATTAAAATCATTGCAGGAAGTAGAAGACTATATCAAACAAAATAATCATTTACCGGAAATTCCATCTGCAAAAGAAATAGAAGCAAAGGGATTAATGCTGGCAGAAATGAATATGAGCTTGCTTAAGAAAATTGAAGAGTTGACACTTTATATGATTGAGCAGAATAAAGAAGTTAAAGAACTTAGAGAAGAAAATAAAATTCTTAAATCATTGTCAGAGAGGTTATCTGATTTAGAAGCCGAAGTAAGAAGAAAGTAAGATTAATTTCTTTAAACAAAAGAATAAGAACTGTTAAAAAAGCAAGATTTACGTCTTGCTTTTTTTTATTGTCGGATGTTTTTTTCAAGCAGATCATTTTTAGTAAATCCTCAATAAATTACAGAATATTTATATGTATGCATAGTATTTTAATTATTCCATATCTATTATTTGATTTTACTTTAATAAAATGAATTGCTAAATAGTTAAAATTGTTGCAAAATTGAATGTAAATATTAATTTAATTTAACGTTTTTTTATTAATATCAAAATTATTTGTAATTTGGCTAGATAAACTAACAAAAACTAGCCCAATGAAAGTGTATTTATTAACAATGTTGTTATGCTGCGGAGTTACGTTTGCGCAGCAGACTGTTACCGGTTCTGTGACCGATGCTAACAAACAATCAATTCCTGGTGCCAATATCAATATCGTGGGGACTTCAGGTGGAGCATCAACCGATTTTGATGGTTCATTTAAACTGAATACCACGGCAAAGCCGCCTTTTACTCTTAAGGTTTCTGCAGTAGGATTCGAGACGAAAACAATTAACGTTACTTCATTCAGTCAAAGAGTAGATGTGATTTTGAAAGATGAAGAAACAAAACTTGACGAAATTGTAGTTTCGGCTTCCAGAACACCGGAACGTGTAATCGAATCTCCTGTGACAATTGAGAGAATGGGAATTCAGGAAATTAAAAATACAACTGCATCAACTTTTTATGATGGGTTAGAAAACTTAAAAGAAGTTCACTTCAATACCAGCAGTATATCATTCAAATCTGTTAATACCAGAGGATTTGCTTCTGTAGCCAACACACGTTTTATGCAATTGGTAGACGGAATGGATAACTCTTCTCCGGCATTAAACTTTGTTTTGGGTAACCTGATTGGTATCTCAGATATTGATGTAGCGAATGTAGAACTTTTGCCGGGTGCATCTTCTGCACTTTATGGTGCCAATGCATTTAATGGTATTATGTTTATGAATAGTAAAAGTCCTTTTACAAATGAGGGAATTAGTGTTTATTACAAATACGGACAAACAAGTCAAAAAGTAGCAGGAACAAATGATTATAATGATTTTGGAATCCGTGCTGCAAAAGCATTTACAAAACACTTTGCTTTAAAAGGGAACTTTACCTATATGACAGCTACAGAATGGATCGCGGCTGATGATAGAAGTATGACCGGAGGTTCTGTAGGACATGCAAACAATCAAAATTATGACGGACTAAACCTTTACGGAGACGAGGTGACAACTTTTATTCCGAATGTTGGACAAGTAAGCAGAACAGGGTACCGTGAACAAGATATAACAGATAACAAAGTAAAAAGTATAAAAGCAGATTTCTCTGCACACATTAAACCTTGGGCTGATGAAACAGAAGTTATTCTTCAATATAAAATTGGTTTAGGAAGTACTATTTATCAAGGTGCAAACCGATACGCACTGAAAGACTTCATGATGCAACAAGCAAAAGTTGAAGTAAAAGGGAAAAACTTTTTCGCAAGATTTTATACTACAGATGAAGATGCGGGAAATTCTTATGACATGAGATTTGCTGCTTGGAACGTAAACAGAGCTGCAAAATCAGATCAGGAATGGTTTACGAATTATGCAACAGCGTACCAGCTTTCGGGGGCAGTTATGGGATCAAATGCAAATCAATCTGCTGCAATCGCAAGAGAATATGCAGATTATAACAGATTACCTGCTGCATTACAATCTTTGTCACAATTTCAGGTGGCGCCAGCAGGAAAACCTAGATTCGAACCGGGTTCTCCTGAGTTTAATAATGCGCTGGCAATGGTTAAAGAAAATCCTGATTTAACACAGGGAGCAAAATTTATCGATCAGTCAAAATTGTACCATTCAGATGTTAACTATAATTTTAGAGACATCATCAAATTTGCTGAAGTTCAAGTAGGGGGTTCATGGAGAAAATACCACATGGATTCTAAAGGAACAATTTTTACAGATTATGACGGACCAATTGAATACAGAGAATATGGTGCTTATGCGCAATTGGTAAAAAAATTCATGGACGACAGATTGAAATTTACAGGATCGTTACGTTATGATAAAAGTCAAAACTTTGATGGAAATGTTTCGCCAAGAGTTTCATTTGTATACTCAGCAGGAGAATCAAAAAGACACAACTTCAGATTGTCATATCAAACAGGTTTTCGTAATCCAACTACACAGGATCAATACATTGGTTTAGATTTAGGGCCATTTGCTTTAATTGGTTCTGCAGCTGAAAATTTAGATCGTTTTCAGGAGACGAAAGACGTAAGTGCTGCCGGTCAGGCTATGGGGGCTCCTGCAACTGTAAATTTATCTGGTCGCAATGCTTATACCAACGCGTATACAGTAGCATCTGTGCAGGCATTTAGTGCTTCGGGAAATACAGCAGATCTTGTAGTAGCAAATATCGGATTAGTAAAACCGGAGCAAGTACACGCTTTTGAAGTTGGGTACAGATCGGTAGTTCAAAACGATTTGTCAATCGATTTAAATGCTTATTACAATATTTACAATGACTTCATGAATACGTCAAGAGTTATTTCTCCTTACTATGGTACTGCGGGTACAAATGCTTCAGATCCTAATGTACAGATGAGTTATGCTGCTTTGGCTTTCGGAGACAGAAGAGTCTATCAAGTGTATACCAATACTGCAGCGCAAATTTCTTCACTAGGTTTTGGTGTAGGTTTGGCTAAAAAAGTATACAAAGATTTTGAATTAGGAGTGAACTACAATTACGCTCAATTTGATTTTGATCAGGCAGAAGATCCAAGTTTTATTGCTGGATTTAATACACCAAAACACAGAATCAAAGGTTCACTTGGAAATGCAAACGTGATTAAAAATTTAGGATTTAATGTGAATGTGAGATGGAATTCAGAATATCTATGGCAATCCTCTTTCGGAGACGGAATGATTCCGGAGAACACTGTTCTTGATGCTCAGATAAATTATGGTATTCCTAAACTAAAATCTGTTATTAAGGTAGGGGCAACAAATCTTTTTGGAACAGATTATCTTCAGGTTATTGGAGCTGGAGCAATTGGTAAACTGGTATTTGCTTCTTGGACAATTAATCCTTAATTGGAGTGAACTGATTTGGAAAAACAGGATTGTCTCTCTTTTATTGTACGGATAAAATAGAAAAGGGAGAAATAATAATTTTAAACGAAATGACATGATAAAAAATATAAAATGGCTGTTGTTGGTTTCTTTAACCTTGGCAGCATGTAATAATGATGATAGTGATGGGACAACAGAAGAGGTTCCAGTTGTTGCAGGGTCAGCAGTTTTTACAAAATATGTAGCTTTAGGAGATTCTTTTGCTGCGGGATATAGTGATAATGCGTTATTCAAAAGAGGGCAGGAAGGTGCTTATACTAATATTTTGGCACAACAATTTGCTGCAGCAGGAGGTGGAGCATTTACGACTCCGTTTATGAATGATAATGTTGGAGGTTTGTTGTTTGGTGGTCAGCCAAATCCTGCCTTTGGAGTACGATTATATTTTAATGGTACAGGGCCGGTTCCTGTAAGCGGAACACCAACGACAGAAGTTATGGCGCACCTTTCAGGTTCGTTTAATAATTTAGGTATTCCAGGTGCAAAAAGTTTTCACTTAGTCGCGGCTGGATATGGTAATCCTGCAGGTTTAGCGATTGGAGCTTCAAATCCTTACTTTGTTCGTTTTGCAAGCTCACCTTCTACTACGGTTATTGCAGATGCGGTAGCGCAGGCACCAACTTTTTTCTCTTTGTTTATTGGAGGGAATGATGTTCTGGCTTACGCAACATCAGGAGGAGTAGGGAAAGATCAGACCGGAAATGTGAATCCGGCTACTTACGGAAGTAATGATATTACAGACCCAACGGTGTTTGCTAATGTATTTTCAACATTAGCAACAACTTTAACCGGAACAGGGGCAAAAGGAGTGGTGGCCAACTTGCCGTATATTACGACATTACCTTATTTTACAACAGTTCCTTATAATCCTCTTACGGCAAAATCGTTGGGTGCAAATAATGAGGCAGTTGGTATAGCAACAATAAAAGCATTAAACTTACAGTTATATGGTCCATTAAAGCAAGCGTTAACCGCTTTTGATGCGGGAGACAGAATTGCGTTATTATCAGAGACAGGTTCAAATCCGGTTTTGATAAAAGATGAAACCCTTCTTAATTTGTCTGCTCAGTTAACGGCGGCTTTTACACCAACATTAGGAGCGCAAAATGCAGCTTTTTATGGCGCTGTCTTTGGGCAGGCGAGACAAGCTAAAGCTACAGATATTGTAATATTACCAACAAGAAACGCTATTGGTGTTGCACCTACAGCTGCTGATTCCGGAGTTGGGTTTGCACCGCCTGCACCGTTAGATAAATTTGGAGTTACTTTTCCGTTGCAGGATAAACACGTATTGATCCCGACAGAAATAGCAGAAATTAAAAAAGCGACAGATGCTTACAACGTAACTATTGAAGCGGTAGCAAATGAAAAAGGGTTAGCTTTTGTTGATACACGCGCTATTATGACGCAGCTTTCAAACGGAGGATACCGATTTGGGAATTATACTATGTCTTCGACTTATGTTACAGGAGGAGCCTTTTCTTTAGATGGAATTCATCCAAGTGCAAGAGGATATGCCTTAATAGCGAATATTTTTATAGATGCTATAAATGTAAAATACAGTTCAACTTTAAGACATGTTGATTTGGGAGCATATCCTATTCAATATCCGTCAACTTTATAAAAAAGCCATTTTATAAACAAGAAAGCCACGCATTTCTAAAATGTTGTGGCTTTTTTTAATGAAAGAATAATTGTTATTTTACATATTTATAGGCTGTCTTTTACTAATCAAACAAAATCGTAGTATTTTTTATAAAAAAAATATTGATTTTATATTTTAAAAAATTATCTTTGCGCTCTGAAAAAAGAGGTATTTTCGATAAACCTAAATAGCTATTTAATAAACACATAAGTAATGTCAAAAGTAATAGGAAAAGTTGCTCAAATCATTGGACCAGTAGTTGACGTAGTTTTCAACGGTAAAGATGTTGAACTTCCAAAAATTTATGATTCACTAGAAATCACTAAAAAAGACGGAACATTGTTAGTTCTAGAAGTGCAATCTCACATTGGAGAGAACACTGTTCGTACCATTTCTATGGACTCTACAGACGGTTTGTCAAGAGGATATGAAGTAGTTGGAACAGGAAATCCAATCCAAATGCCAATCGGTCCAGATGTATATGGAAGATTATTTAATGTAATTGGAGATGCAATTGATGGTTTAGGAAACTTGCCAAAAACAGGAGAAAACGGTTTGTCTATTCACAGACAAGCTCCTAAATTCGAAGATTTATCAACTTCATCTGAAGTTTTATTTACAGGTATTAAAGTAATCGATTTGATTGAGCCTTATGCAAAAGGAGGTAAAATTGGATTGTTTGGTGGTGCCGGTGTTGGTAAAACAGTATTGATTCAGGAGTTGATCAACAATATCGCAAAAGGTCACGGTGGACTTTCTGTATTCGCAGGAGTAGGAGAGAGAACACGTGAAGGAAATGACTTGCTTCGTGAGATGTTAGAGTCAGGAATTATTAAATACGGTGATGATTTCATGCACTCTATGGAAAATGGAGGATGGGATTTATCTAAAGTAGATATGCCAGGAATGAGAGAGTCTAAAGCTACTTTCGTTTTCGGACAAATGAATGAGCCTCCTGGAGCTCGTGCCCGTGTAGCACTTTCAGGATTATCTATCGCTGAGTATTTCCGTGATGGAGCAGGAACAGATCAAGGTAAAGACGTATTGTTTTTCGTTGATAACATCTTCCGTTTTACACAAGCAGGTTCTGAAGTATCAGCACTTTTAGGTCGTATGCCTTCTGCAGTAGGATACCAACCAACTTTGGCAACAGAGATGGGAGCTATGCAAGAGCGTATTACATCTACAAACAAAGGATCTATTACATCTGTACAGGCGGTTTACGTTCCTGCGGATGACTTAACTGACCCGGCTCCTGCAACAACGTTTGCTCACTTAGATGCTACAACAGTATTGTCTCGTAAAATTGCTGAGTTAGGTATTTATCCAGCGGTTGACCCGTTAGATTCTACTTCAAGAATTTTGACTCCTCAAATCTTAGGAAATGAGCATTATGACTGTGCACAAAGAGTAAAAGAGATTCTTCAAAAATACAAACAATTGCAAGATATTATTGCGATTTTAGGTATGGAAGAATTATCAGAAGACGATAAATTATCAGTATCAAGAGCACGTCGTGTTCAACGTTTCTTATCTCAGCCTTTCCACGTAGCGGAGCAATTTACAGGTATTCCTGGAGTTTTGGTTGACATTAAAGATACTATCAAAGGATTCAACATGATTATCGATGGTGAATTAGATCACCTTCCGGAATCAGCTTTCAACTTGAAAGGTTCTATTCAGGACGCTATCGAGGCTGGAGAAAAAATGTTGGCTGAAGCTTAATATAATTATGAATTATGAGTTATAAGTTATGAGTTTCTACTCTTGCTTATAGCTCATGACTTATAACTCATAACAAAAAAAAGATGATTTTAGAAATAGTATCACCAGAAGCAAAATTATTTTCAGGGCAAGTAACTTCTGTTACATTACCTGGAGTTGATGGAAGCTTTCAAATATTGAATAATCACGCTCCTATTGTTTCTATTCTTGAAAAAGGAACTATTAAAATCGCTGCACCAAGTTTCGATTTTTCTAAAGAAGTAGCGGGTAAATTCACGAAAGTAAATGAGCAAACCTATACTTTAGAAATAGCATCAGGTACTATCGAAATGAAAGACAATAAAGTAATTGTTTTAGTAGACTAAAATAATTTCGAAATAAGTTCAAAAAGCCAAACAGTTAATGTTTGGCTTTTTTTTATTTTTATAAAATGGAAAGAATCTAATAAACTAGTAAGTTGAATTGATTATTAAATCTTTTAATCTTTCAATAATTAAATCATTCAATAATATAATCTTATGAATTTACCAGAAAACCTTAATCAGAAATTAGAAGTTAGAAAACGGAATAATTCGCTAAGACAATTACCAAGTTTTAATAATCTAATTGATTTCTCTTCTAACGATTATATTGGATTTGCAAAATCAGAAACTATTTTCAAACTAGCGCATCATTATTTAATCGAAAATGATCTTATTCAGAATGGAGCAACCGGATCACGATTGCTTTCCGGTAATCATTCGCTGTATCAAAATGCAGAATCTTTTATAGCTGAATTTCACGACGTAGAAACGGCTTTAATTTTTAATTCGGGTTACGATGCTAATCTTGGTTTTTTTGGCGCTGTACCGCAACGAAATGATGTTATTTTTTACGATGAATTAAGTCATGCTTCAATTCGTGACGGAATTAGAATGTCGAATGCCAAATCATACAAATTCAATCATAATGATTTTGAAGATTTAGAAGAGCTGATTCTCAAATTTCAGGATACCAATGTCTACATCGTTACAGAAAGCGTTTTTTCTATGGATGGGGATAGTCCAAATCTGGAAGAATTAGTAGCACTTTCAGAAAAATACAATTGTTATCTCGTAATTGATGAAGCACATACGCTAGGTGTGTTTGGAGATAAAGGAGAAGGCTTACTGCAATATCTGGATTTGCATAACAGAATTTTTGCCAGAATCATGACTTTCGGAAAAGGTTTAGGCTGTCATGGTGCGGTAATTTTAGGCAGCGCCGACCTCAAAGAATATCTGGTGAACTTTGCCAGAAGTTTTATTTACACCACCGGATTGTCTCCTCACGCGGTGTCTACTATTCTGGCAGCTTATCAGCAATTGGAAATCGAAAAAGAAACCATCGAAAAGTTGCGTCAGAACATTGTTTATTTTAATCAGCAAAAGAATTTATTAGGATTGAAACCGATGTTTGTGCGAAGCAAATCGGCGATACAATCTGCTATTGTTCCTGGGAACGAGCAGGTAAAACAGCTGGCGCAACAACTTCAGGATAAGGGTTTCGATATCAAGCCTATACTTTCGCCAACTGTTCCGGAAGGTCAGGAACGTTTACGCTTTTGTGTGCACAGTTATAATACTACAGAAGAAATTAACGAGGTACTTGAATTGCTGAGAGATTTTATTTTCTAAACGCTTTGCCGCTTCTTTTTGGTTTATCATTTTTATTTCTTTGAGAAAAATGATATTTCCTGTAACGTTTTACAGATTGATGTACTTACGTGGCATATTACTAGTTTTTAATCATCAACTTAATTAGTCAGTAAATGAAAAATGTATTTCAATCATTATTAGTATTCATTGTGCTGTTGTTTCAATATGGAGCCAATGCACAGACCAAATCTACGCCACTTGAAAATTCTCTTTTATGGGAAGTCTCCGGAAACGGATTATCAAAACCATCTTATTTATACGGAACGATCCATATGATTTGTTCTGCAGATTATTTTCTGTCTGAGAAAGTAAAGAAAGCATTTGATGCTTCTGAACAATTACTATTAGAAATTAATTTTGCAGATCCGGAGGAATTAATAGAAATGCAAAAACTAGCGATGGGAAGTGAACCATTGAGTAAAAAACTGAATGCAGAACAATTGTCTAAATTAGACATTATACTCAAAAAAACTACCGGAATGAGCGTTCAGCAAGTAGATAGCTTTAGTTTGATTACGATAATGAGTTTAATTTCGATGAAAACATTTGGGTGTGATGATTTGAAATTTTATGAAATGGATTTTATTGAAAAAGCGAAAGAAAAAAATTTAGAAGTTGTGGGTTTAGAAACCGTAAAATCTCAATTTAATACGCTTTCAGCTGCTTATTCTGATGCTGAAATCATTAGCGCTCTGGAAGAATCTGATACAGAAGAAACAAAAGAAATGGTTGCAGAATACAAACAGGAGAAGTTAAGTTCTTTGTTTGAAAAGGCTACAGAAGAAAGAGTGATGAATGCGAAGGCAAAGAGATATATGCTAGACGAAAGAAATCAGAATTGGATCAAGATTTTACCGGCAATGATCAAAAGTAAAACGTCATTTATTGCGGTAGGTTCAGCGCACTTAGCTGGAGAACAAGGTGTGATTAATTTATTAAGAAAGTCTGGCTATACCGTTAAGCCAATTATGAATTAGTATCGTCTTGAAAGCAAAAGAACAAGAATTTTTAAAACGGATAGAAAGTCATAAAGGAATTTTATATAAAGTTTCTAAAATGTACATGGACAATCTTGACGATCAGCAGGATTTGTTTCAGGAAATCATTTGCCAGCTTTGGAAATCGTATGATTCGTTTCGGAACGAAAGTCAGTTTTCGACCTGGATGTATCGTGTCGCCATCAATACGGCAATCGTCTTTTTGAGAAAAGAAAAGCGTAAGGTTGATAAGTATGAAATTCCATCAGAGAATATTAAAGAAGATGAAAACGATTCGCCTTTAAAAGAAAATCAGTTAGAACATTTTTACAAAGCAGTTCAAAAATTGGAAAAAATCGACAAGGCCATTATTTTTTATCAGCTTGAAGGTTTTTCACATAAGGAAATTGGAGAAAATCTTGGAATCTCAGAAGGAAATGCCAGAGTGAAATTAAACAGAGCAAAGGAAAAATTAAAAGAAATTATTAAAAATCAGGGATATGGATTTTAACGATATACAAAACGCGTGGAATAACGAAAAGAATAATGATGTTGTTTTGCCCAATACCATAGAAAAAATTAAATCGGTGCATACACCTTTGGACAAAATAAAAAGAAATGTAAGAGGAGAGTTTAAGTATCAAATATTCTCACTTTGTTTTCTTGGATTCGTGCCTTCATTTTATAAATTTCCGGAAAAGATGCTTATTCTCTACTATTTGCTTTTTAGTCTCTATGTGGCAGTTTGCGTGTATTATTTTCGAAAATTTTATTTTTGGTATAAAAAAATAGATATCATATCGCTTCAAACAAAAGATAATTTATACGAAACCTATTACGAAATAAGACTCAATATGGAGTTGTATAAGACTTTCGGATTTGCGTTGACACCGTTTTTAATCTTATACTTAATTGGTTTTTCTTATTATGCATTTTATTTTGTGCCCGGTATAATTTTGACAGAGTTTACTAATATTCATTTATTTGGATTGTTTTTTATAGTAGTTTTTAGTATGCTTATTATGGCAGTAACTTTGGATTGGTGGGTACACAAATTTTATGGAAAATTTGCAGAACAAATCAGGAATGTGCTTGATGAATTAAAAGAAGAATAATAAACAGAACCCATCATTACGATGGGTTTGTTGTTTAGTAGTACATTTACTCTATGAAAGATTTTATAATGGTATACAAAAATAGATTATGAAAATATTTGTAACAGGAATTTCTACAGATGTTGGTAAAACGATAGCTTCGGCAATTGTAACAGAAGCTTTAGAAGCAGATTATTGGAAACCAATTCAGGCGGGTGATTTGGAAAACTCTGATAGTGCTAAAATTAAAGCTAAAATTACCAATACAAAATCTAAGATTTTTGAAAACAGCTACCAATTAAATACGCCTGCAAGTCCGCATTGGGCAGCGCAAATAGATGGAATTGTAATCGATTTGAAACAAATTAAAGAACCCGAAACTGCAAATCATTTGGTAATTGAAGGTGCTGGTGGAATTTTGGTTCCTTTAAATGATGAAGATTGTATTATTGACTTAATACAGCCGGATTATAAAGTTATTGTAGTTTCCAGACATTTTTTAGGCAGTATCAATCATACCTTGCTAACTATTGAAGCAATTCGAAATCGGAATTTAGAGGTTGCGGGCATTATCTTTAGCGGAAGCGAAAACAAAGCAACCGAAGATTTGATTTTGAAGAAAACCAAAGTAAAACGGATTGGAAGAATCGATGAAGAACCTTATTTTGATCAGAATGTGATTCGAGAATACGCCGTTTTGTTTAGAGATAGCCTTCTCGAACTGTAAGAATTTAAAATCTAAAATCAGAAATCTACAATTTTTACCAAATGACTTTAACAGAAAAAGACAGCCAATACCTTTGGCATCCGTATACACAGCACAAAACGGCACAAACGCCAATTGCAATAACCAAAGGACATGGCGCATTGCTTTGGGATGAAAAGGGGAAAGAATATATAGATGCGATTGCCTCTTGGTGGGTGAATCCGTTTGGACATAGTAATACTTTTATTGCCGATGCGATTTACAAACAGTTAACCACTTTAGAGCATGTTTTGTTTGGAGGATTTACACACGAACCCGCTGTAAAAGTTGCCGAAAAACTATTGGAGATTTTACCGGACAATCAACAGAAAATCTTTTTCTCAGACAATGGTTCGACTGCAGTAGAAGTAGCGATAAAAGTAGCATTGCAATATTTCTTTAATAAAAATGAAAAGCGAACTACGATAATTGCATTCGAAAATGCCTTTCATGGAGATACTTTTGCGGCAATGGCAGCAAGTGGAATCTCATTTTATACACAAGCTTTTCAAGGAATGTTTATAGATGTGGTGCGAATTCCGGTTCCAGTAAAAGGGAAAGAAGAGGAAAGTTGTACCGCATTGCAAAATGCAATTGCCAAGTACAATTGTGCAGGTTTTATTTTTGAACCTTTAGTACAAGGCGCAGCCGGAATGGTTATGTATGAACCTGAAGAATTGGCAAAACTCATTAGGATTTGTAGAGAAAACAAAGTGCTAATAATTGCAGACGAGGTAATGACTGGTTTCGGAAAAACGGGAAGAACCTTTGCTATGGATTATGTCTCGGAAAATCCGGATATGATTTGTTTGTCTAAGGCGCTGACAGGAGGAACAATTCCAATGGCGATTACCACCTTTACACAAGATGTTTTTGATGCTTTTTACGATGATGATATCAACAAAGCTTTGTTTCACGGACATACTTTCACGGCAAATCCAACAGGTTGTGCAGCTGCTTTGGCAAGTATGAATTTGTTACAAACAGAAGAAATGCAAGCCAATATAAGGAGAATCAATGCAAGTCATTTAGAGTTTGAGGAAAAAATTAAAAGTCATGCTAAAGTAATTACGGCAAGAACGTTGGGCGTTATTTTTGCTGTTGAGATACGATCAGATTCAGAAGAAAGTTATTACGGTACAATGAGAAACAAACTCTATGAATTTTTTATTGATAAAGGTGTAATTCTAAGGCCGGTTGGTAATATTGTTTATGTTTTGCCTCCTTATATTATTACGAAGGAACAACTTCAATATGTTTATACCGTTATAGAAGAAGCTATAGAAATGGTGTAATAACATCTGTATTTAATTTATTTATTTTGAATATGTCAAAAATTGCGATTACTGCTTTTTCATCTATTTCTCCTTTGGGAAATAATGCCGCTGTTGTTTGGAAAAAGTATCTGGATAATGAACATTGTTTTTCTACTCAGTTTTTAGATCAGCAAAATACGTCTGTCGCGGTCTTAGATCAGGATTCAAAAGAACTTGTTACTGCCATACGCGAATCAGATTCTAAATATAAATTACTTGATGATTCTGTTTTGTTTGCTTTGGCAGCATCGAGAAAAGCAGTCGCACAAGCAGGTTGGAATAAGAATGATGTTTTCGGAATCAATATTGGGTCTTCACGCGGGGCAACAAGTTTATTCGAAAAACATTATAAGGAATATATCGAAACAGGAAAATCTCAAACCTTGGCTTCGCCAACCACAACTTTAGGGAATATCTCTTCCTGGGTAGCGCACGATTTGCAAAGTGTGGGACCTGAGATTTCGCATTCTATTACCTGTTCTACGGCGCTTCATGCCGTATTAAATGGTCTGGCATGGCTAAAAGCAGGAATGGCAGATAAGTTTTTGGCGGGAGGAAGCGAAGCGCCCCTGACCGATTTTACGATTGCCCAAATGAGAGCATTAAAGATTTATTCGCGTGTCGATCAGACAAAAGAACCTTGGCCTAATTTAGCTTTTGATTTTGAGAAAAACCAGAATACCATGATCTTGGGGGAAGGAGCCGCAGTCTGTTGTTTAGAAGCAGGTGAGCAGAAGAATGCTATTGCTTATATTACAGGTTATGGATATGCCACAGAAGTTTTAGAACATAATATTTCGATTTCAGCTGAAGCAGATTGTTTTCAAAAATCAATGAAAATGGCTTTAAAGAATGAAAAGCTAGAAGATATTGATGTCATCGTCATGCATGCTCCCGGAACAATAAAAGGGGATCTAACCGAATTACGTGCCATTGAAAAGATTTTTGGCAATAACTTGCCATTGCTTACAACAAACAAATGGAAAATTGGGCACACTTTTGGAGCTTCGGGATTACTTAGTTTAGAATTAGCATTGTTAATGATTCAAAATAATACCTTTATTGGAGTTCCTTTTTCAGAAGCTCAGAATCAAACAAAACCTATCAAAAAAGTTCTCGTAAATGCCGTTGGCTTTGGTGGAAACGCCGTTAGTATCTTGATCGAAAAACCATAACAAGCATTAAATTAAACCATAAAAAAAATCCATTCGCCGCAACGAATGGATTTTTCATAAAATGGAAGTAGGTATTTGTTTTTATTGTATTATGATTTTTTTGGTTTGAATGCTATTGTTTTCAAGCGTTACTTTAACCAAAATAACTTGATGCGCTACCGGTAAATTCTGAATTTGTAACTCAGCTGAATTTACTTTTTTCTTGTCATAAAGCAGTTTTCCTGTAATATCATAAACCGTTACTTCTTTGATATTTTCTGTAGTCGAAGTTACTTTTACTTCTTTGTTTTTTACAGAAACAAAAAGAGTGTTTTCAGCAGTATCAAAATCACCAGTACCTAATGTTGTTTTACTGGCATAACGTATTTCAAAACGATCAGCAAAAGTTCCCGCCTCAGTTTTAAAAGTATAATCACCAGTACTTAAATCATAGATTACATCTTTTAATTTGTCTTGAAGGTAAACTTTTTGTTGTCCTGAAAAGATTCCTTCAGCGTGATCTATAGCGATAGTAAATTCTCCTGCAATAGTCGATTTATAACCTAATGGCACTACATCCGATTTTTCAAATGGTAAAGCACGTCCCTGAATGCTTAGTTTTTTAGCTCCGTTTACACTGTAAAAATCAATGTACGCATTAGCGTTAAAACTTGTTGCATCATATCTGACATCAACACCATTAGTAGCTTCCTCAATATAACCCAATAATATCTGTTTGAAAGCACCTTGAGTGTTAGTAAAGTTTAACCAAACACGATCTTGCACTTCTGTTTCTTTAGCTGTCTTAAAGAATTGTGTGTTTATGGCACCCAGTCTCATGTTGTTTTTAAACTGAATTGGGTTATTTGTCAATGCTTTTACAAAGAAACCTTGGCCTGAAGCAATATTACCTGATGGGGCGTTTGCACCTGCGGTTGCTTCTGTTGTTGCTGATTTACTGGTAACAAGACTACCTGTTAAGTTGTAAACAGCGTAATCATCGCTAGTATAAAAATACCTGTTGTTTTGTCCCGGATCTATGTTATCAGGCAATGTATTATGCGTCCAGAAATACAAGGATCCTTCAATCGTTTCAGATCCCGGAACCGTGTTGGCGATAATAAATTGTCTCGCATCAAGCGAAGACGGATACGGATTTCCAACCAGATTCCATTTTGCAGCTATTGGGGTTACATTTACATCTCCATTGTTTGGTGTTCCGATAAAGTTAGCATTGTAAACTGCTGAATATGTATTAGAAAAGGTTCGAGGTGCACTCAAAATGTAACCAACTCCCGCTGTCATATTTGCAGCTCCGTTATTGATGGATGACCAGCCTAATGTTGGGTTATAGCTATAATACTCATTAGGAACCGTATTCGGTGATAAGCTGTAAAGTGAAAAGTCGGATACAGGTGATGACCAATACGTGTAATCATAAAGACGCATAGCAGTAGTATTTCGTTTGTACGTTATGTTTCCGGAGTTAGCGTTTATTGTTGTAGCTAATCCCTGAACCAAACTTGAATTGTTCTCAAATACCAAAGATCCCGTTCCTGAAACCGTCACCGCATTGGTAATGTTTAAAGTACGACCAGAAGGTACATTGATTCCAATGCCTGAATTAATAGTACAAGAACAAGCATTCAAGTCAGCAGTAATCGGGAACGATCCTGCAAAAATTACATTTTTAGTAGCTGTTGGTAATCCGTTAGACCATACACTACCGTTCCATGTTGTAGTTGATTGATCGCTGATCACAACATTTGCTGTTGCTGCTGATTTACAGCCAGTCGTATTATTTGTTACATTAAAAGTATATGTTCCTGCTGAAAGACCAGTAAGTGTAGTTGTAGCACCAGAACCGTTTACAGTTACTAAATCAGGAGTTCTCTCAATTGTCCACAATCCTGAGGGTAAACCGCTAAGAGCAACACTTCCTGTTGAAGTAGTACAATTGATATTGGTGATTGTTCCTACTGTTGGTGTTGCCACTGTTGGAACTGTTGTCATCGTCACAACGTTACTATTAAGTGTGTAAGTACAATTGGTGCGTACTCCATTGATGTCCGGAATATTCGCTGTATTTAAAGTAACTTGTCTTCTAAATCTACGAACAATGTCGACTGCTGTATTATTTGCTATTGCCGGCGGATCGTAAGTTCTGTCAGTTGCACCCGGTATGTTGGCGTATCCACCTGTATCTGTAGCAAGTTGCCATTGAAAATTAAGCTGCGGATTTTGCAATGTAGTACTGGTAGAACTGTATTGCAATGATCCGTTTATTATATCAGGATTACCATTGCTGCAAAAAGTAACAGTAGTTGGAGCGGTAATAGTATTTACGTTACCATCAAATGGTACCATTGAAAAACCAGCAATGTTGGCACCTGCATTTTCATAATATTCAAACACCAAATCATCATCTCCATCAAATCGAACCAATACATTACTGTAAGTCGTTGAGCCTTGTTCTATCCATCTGTCTAAAATTTTAGTTCCGTTAAGAAATAGACGTACACCATCATCACCAGTTATGCTAATTATATAGCATCCTGATTTGGTTGTTTTCATTTTGTATCGTACTGCGAATCCTTCGGTATAAATACTGGCTCTTTGCGTTCCGTTAGAATAAACAGGAAAGCAATTAGCATCTCCGCCAAAGTTTTCGTTTATAGTTTCAGTAGGTACATTATAGTATCCTGCGTAATTAGCTGAAAATGGTTCCGGTGTAGCACCGCCTGCATTATAGATATGTCCTACCCAGGTATTAGTGCCAAATTCGTTTTGAGTTTCAAATGTGTTACTACCACCAGTTAAATTAAGAGAAAGTGGTCCGCCTGTTGCGCCGGCATTGGCACAATTTGCACCAGCAGTCAAAAGTATTTTTACTTGTCCTGAAAGAGGAGAAATCCAATTCGTAATAGACGTACCGGTTGCTGCGTTGTTTGTAGTGAGAAGTGCATTTGTAGCGGCATTATAAACAGACAAGTACTCATTTGCGCTTGCAAAAACATTGGCAACTGAAAATGTATATTGCAATCCTTGTATCACATTCAATACCACATAACGACCTGAATTTACACTAGCCGTTGCAATTGTATTTGAATTGTCAATACAAAAAGTATAGGTTCCTACAGTTGTTCCACTTAGTGAGTTAACCGTTACCGTAGGCGTATTTGTCATTTGTAATGGACATGATGTAGAAGTAAAAGTCGCCAAAACATTAAATGTTGTAGTCGCATTTAATACTCCTGTAGGTAAATTTATAGTACCTCCATTACCGTTTACGGGGCTTCCAACAGCAGTTGTGCCATTTCTGAGCTGATAAGAAACACCAGTTTGCGAAGCAGCAACAGTAATATTTGTTCCCGTTCCGATACAAATAGTTGGATCAGCAGCGGTAACAACTTTATCATCCGGAGAGGCAACGATATTTTGCTGAGGAGATACAAAAGCTACGTTTCCTGGACCTACAACGCCGTTGTTGTCTTTAAACCAAGAAACTCCTTCATAAACGATATCAAAAGTTAAATTATTTGCTCCGACAGCAAGTGGAGTAGTATAAGGGCCAGTAGCTGTTTTTCGGGATGCAGTGATGGTAAAGTTAAAAGTTCTCGTTTCACCCGGCGCTAAATTTTGGGCATCTACTCGAACATGATAATCATTCCATATCGTGGCGCTTTCTCCGTTCCATTTAATACCAATATTAAAATCTCTGCCTCCGGCATCTGCCCAGGCAAGTTTACCAACATTTTTTATAACGGCACTTACTGTTCGTGTTTCACCTGCACACCAGGTTGACGAACCAGCATCTACAGAAATTATCTGACTTTTATAATCTACTTTTGGTTTTAGTGCTAATAAGAGACCCCCGTTATTTTCATTTCCGGACAAAGTAACATTAGCTGTTCCTGTAGCGCCAGCAGTTGGCTTAAGTGCCCACGCAGCTCCGACTGAAGCTCTGTTTCCAGTATTTTTGTTTTCATCATAAATTTCATTTAAGCTATTTGGAGATGTTGCTCGCCAATTGGTATACGTTCTTGCAGTTCCAACTGCTTGCGAAAACATTACAACAGCTGCATTATTCATAACCGTAGTAATAGACTGAGCTGAAGCATTATTTCCAGAATTTACGGTTATTCCTGTGGGTGCTGTATCGAATGGATCTACTTCGTCCACACCGGAAAAAGCGACTATTGCACCTACTGAACCATTTGAATTTGCAACTGGAAATGTATAACTAGCAGGTTCAGATGCACCAGCAATTTTATACAAAACACCGCCAACTTTTGTTGTACCGGATAGATAGGACGAATTAATATTAGTCCAACCTGTAAGTGTAGGAATGTAGGAACCACCTGGTGCATTCCAAGCTAGGTTGACAATCATAATATCACCTGCAACGACACCGACAGGTTTATCAATAGTTATAAAACCGTTCGTCGATTCATTTGTAGAATTTCCACGCACTGCAATTTGGCTAAATCCGATTTGAGCGAAAAATAATAATCCAAAAATAAACAATTTTGAGGTTACATTTTTTCCGTTTTTTAAAGATCGAAAAAGGGCATGCGTAGGTTTTAAAGAAAGTAGTTTTCTAATCATAGATGTTAGTGGTATTTTATGTTTTAAATTTGTTTGCTAGTATCAAATCACAAAACAGGAATCAGGATTACATTTTTGTACCTCCTGTTTTGTAAATCTTAACTTAAGAATCTAAAGCTAAAAGCGCATAAATAGGCATTTTTTAAACTGTTAAATTCCGGCTCAAAAATATTACAATTTCTTACATTTGCAATGTTTTGTTAAAGCAATTTTTGATAAAAGTAAAAAAATCTACCTATAACAGTATATAAAAATGATTATTTTTAGCATTTATAGTTAAAAAGAAAGAAAAAACGCATGAATCAGTTTTTTACCCAAAAAGAGGCTTTACAAAAATTAGAACACTTTTGTGCCTATCAGGAACGTTGTCACGCAGAAGTTGTTACTAAACTTTATAGCTTAAAAATGAGCCCTGATGAGATCGATACAATTGTGGTTCAGTTAATTGAAAATAACTTCCTGAATGAAACCCGTTTTGCCTGCAGTTTTGCCAGAGGAAAGCACAGAATTAAAAGTTGGGGCAGAATTCGAATTACAAATGAACTCAAAGCAAGACAAATTTCTTCAACTAATATTACTTTGGCTTTAAAAGAAATTGCCGAAGAATATGAAACCACTTTTGATCAACTGGCAGAAAAAGCCTGGAATAGTATTCTGGAAAAAAATACTTTAAAAAAGAGAAAAAAATTTTGTGACTATATGCTTCGAAGAGGTTATGAGAGTCATTTGGTTTATGATAAAGTTACAACTTTAGAGAAAGAATCTTGATTCCTAAAATTCTTAAACCTAATTATCTGGAAATCATAAATTTTCTTACTTTTTAATATTTTGATTACTTTGTTAAAATTTTAATTTTCTTGCGTATTTTGCAAAGTGCTCGCTTTTTTTAGACCTGATTTTGCAAAATAGTGCCATTTTTTGTTAAAACTTGCTAATTTTCTTATAATAAAAATTAAAATTTTATAAGAAATTCCATAAAAAGACTTTTAAAATGATGTAGTTTGTCGACTTTTTTAACATTTCATCGTTTTTATAGCCTTTCTCAAATCCTTAATTAATGCAAAGCCGTAGATGTCTATATCTTTGTCGGGTAAAAATTCATTTATCCCGGCATAACAACCTGATAGAAAACATTTAAGATGAAAACAACTTTACTTTTATTTTTACTGCTTCCATTTTTAGCAATTGGTCAAGGTGACTTAGTAAAATGGAATGCTGTAAACGGTGGCAATCGATATGCACCAGCTTATGTTAATACAAATGTAACTTCACAGAGTGTCGCAACTAATGGCGGAATAAGTTTAAACTACATTTTCGAAAATGCAACAAGTGTATTTTTTCAAACAGGAAACTGGCAGAATCCAGCTCAAAATGGTGGAGAGTACAATCCGTCGAAGTATGTTCAGTTTACAATTAAGCCAAATTCTGGCTATAAAGCAGATCTAAGTAATTTTATCTTTCAGGTTAGATGTGGTTCAGGAAAATTTAAAGTGATGTACTCTAAAGATGCTTCTTTTGCAACTGGAGTAAAAGATTTAATTGCAGAAACAGCATGTCCTGGTTCATGGACAACATATAATCCAAGTTTTTCTACAGAATTAAACCCTGTTTTAGACAATCAAATGGTTTACATCAGAGTTTATGTGTATAGCACTTACAATACTTTCGAAATAAAAACAGGTACAGATGCAAGTAATGTTGTACCGGTTGTTCGTGGTACAGTAACAACTTTTGACTCTTCTAAAATTTTAGCAATCAACGATTATGTAGATACTAAAAAAGAAGCTGGTGTTAACATTGACCCAGTTGCTAATGATGTGCAGGGAAATACAGTTACTTCATTAACAATTTCTACTCCGCCTTCAACTTCAACAGGAACAGCATTAATCAATCCGGACAGAACAATAACATTTAACCCAGCGAAAAACTTTGTTGGAACGTCAACTTTTAACTATACAATTACGGGCCCAACAGGAACATCTACAGCTACTGTAACCGTTAGAGTTGCTGATAATCCAGACTTAGGACTTTCTCTTTGGAACGGTGCATCATCTGGATATAATCCGGTTACCAATAGTTTAGTAAATTCTAATTCGCCATTAACAGCGACGGGAGCTTCGTTAAATTATGTTTACGAAAATACAACTAGTGCTTTTTTTCAAACAGGAAACTGGCCAGATCCATCTCAAAACGGAGGTAGTTTTGATCCAAACAAATACATTCAATTCAAAATAAATCCGGCAAATACAAATGCTGAATTGACTTTAAAACAATTTAATTTCACTTTTAGAGGAGCAACAAATCAAAAGTTTCAGGTTAGATATTCTAAAAGTGCAACTTTCGCAACGGGTGTAAAAACTTTAGTAGCAGAAAGAAATGGTACTGGTTCATTTACAGCAGTAAGTGCAAATTTTGATACAGACACTAATCCCGTAAAAGGAAATGAAACGGTTTATATCAGATTCTATGTATATAGCAGTTATAACAACTTTGATATTTTAAATGGAAACGGAAACAGTGTTGGTCCGGTTATTACAGGAACAGCAAAAGACATTAGCACACTAACAGCAAATGACGATAGTTTCTCTACGCCAGTTAATCAGCCTATTACAATTCCTATTTTAGATAATGATATTATTGGGAATTCTGCTATACAGGCAATCACCGTAACACAGCCAACAAACGGAACTGTAACAGTAAACGGAACAACAAGTGTAACTTTTACGCCGTCAAGCTCTTTTACAGGAACAACTTCATTTACATATACGCTTCGTAATGCGAATTCAAAATATTCATCAGCGACAGTTGGTGTAGCAGGAACGGCTCCACTTTGTGCGGCTTCCTTAACTCCTGGAACTAATTACTGGAAAGGATATGTATACACATACACAGGAAATACACCTGCACCTACTACATTCGTAGGAACAGTGGCTGAGAAACCAATTTTTACCAGAGATATAAATACGGGTGTAATTATAGGAGATTCAAGTGTAGAAGCAGATTCATTTTGTGGTACACAGCCAAGTGATAAATTTTTTGTTCGTTACTTAATGAATACTACAACAGCAGCAGGAGTGTATAATTTCACAATAGGTGCAGATGATGGTGTTAGATTATATATCGACGGGTCTTTAGTTACCGTTTCACCAACAAATTCATGGGGTGATCATAGTTATATTACGTATGCTGCACAGGTAAATCTTACTGCAGGATCACATAGTTTTATACTTGAATATTACGAAAACGCACAATCATCAAAAGTATCTTTCTCTTATGGTATGGTACAAGGAGATAAAACATTGCCTTTTGGAATCAATCAATGGAATGTTTATGGTTTTACATTAGCAGATATTACTTTACCGGCAGTAGCTTATGCAGGTACGTATGTTGATAATAAAGTAGATATCAACACACAATCGTATTGGGGAAGAACAGTATCACCATCTTCTTATTCAGGATGGCAAGGTGCACCAATAGGTGTTGATCAATTTACAATTACGTACAAACGTCAAGGTTTTCCATGTGGATATTATCAGATCCAATTAGTAAACTGTGATGATGTTGCTCAGATTTATTTAGATGGAAATTTAATATTTACACAAAACGGTTATACAAATACAGCTTCATTAATTAACAACGGTACTTTATATCCATTAAATAAAAATTCAAGAATTGAAGTTCGATTGAGAGAAGATGCAGGAGATGCTAATTTAGCAATCAAATTTATCGACAATCCGGTTGTTTATGATGGAACTACAGCACCACCGGCAGGTTACTCCATGATTGTAAATAACGATGTTTCATTGGGGAATAATGTAACGGTTTGTTCTTGTACAGTTGCTGCAAATAAAACACTTACTGTTCCAACAGGAAAAGTACTTACAGTAAATGAGAATGTTACTATTGCAACAGGAGGAAAACTTTTGATAGCAAATGGAGGTTCATTGATGCAGACAAATAAAGATGCAGTTTACACAGGAAATAATACTTCATTTGAATTGCAGAGAATTACAAATCCAATTCGTCGTGATGATTATGTTTATTGGTCATCGCCTGTAACTGCAGCTTCAGGATATACTTTGAACAAATTATCTCCAAACACAGCATCAAATGAGTATTACAGATACGATCCGGTAAACGGATGGATTTCAGTAAACAACGGAGCTTTAACAATGACTCCGGGAGCGGGTTATATCGTTAGTGCACCAGCAACGTATTACAATTCTGCACCACAAAATTATTCGGCTTCATTTACAGGAGCACCAAATAATGGTGATATTAATATTACTCCGGTAGCAACAAAATTTAATTTAATTGGAAATCCATATCCATCTACTTTAAGTGCTGTTGAATTTATAAAAGCGAATACACAGGCTGGTAATGAAACAATTGTTGGATCATTGTATTTCTGGACACATAATACACTTCCGGAAAACACAAATTCGGCAATGATGAACAGATATTATTACACAAGTAATGACTACGCTGTTTTCAATTTATCAGGAAGCGTTGTTACAAGTAAATCAGCAACAACGGAAAAAACACCAGGTGCAAATGCTCCATCAGGAAACATTGCTTCAGGACAAGGGTTCTTTGTAAAAGCATTAACGAACAATCCTATTAAGTATACTAATGATATGCGTGTTGGAGCTAATAATACACAGTTCTTCAAAACAGCAAGCACTTCAAATGGAGAAAACGGTCGAGTATGGTTAAACCTTACAAATGATCAGGGAGCTTTCAAACAAATGTTAGTTGGTTATATCGAAGATGCAACAAACGGATATGATAATAATTATGATGCTACTAGTTTTAACGGAAATGCGTATATCGATTTTTACAGTGTAAACGAAAGCAAAAAGTTAACTATTCAAGGTCGTGCATTACCATTCACCACTACTGATGAAATTCCATTAGCTTACAAAACAACTATTGAAGGTGCATTTACTATTTCGATAGATCACGTTGATGGATTACTGACAGATCAGGCTATTTATGTAGAAGATAAAGTAACCGGAACAATAAACGATTTACGTGCAGGTGATTATACCTTTAAAACAGCAGTAGGAACTTTTGCAGATCGTTTTGTATTACGTTACAGGACAACGAACAAAGCTACATTAGGAACAGGAGATTTTGAGAGTGCAGAAAAAGGTTTGTTTGTCTCTGTAAAAAACAAGGTGATCAAAATAAATTCGGCACCGGAAAATATTAAAGAAGTTTTGGTTTATGATATTACAGGAAAACTGATTTATAATAAAAGGAAAGTAGATGCGGCTGAATTGCAGATTTCAAATATTCAGTCCGTTAATCAAATACTGATAGTAAAAGTTATTTTAGAGGATGACAGTGTATCAACTAAAAAAATAATTTTGAATTAAGCAGCAATTAAATAAAGAATGAAAAATCCGACAGCGAAAGCTGCCGGATTTTTAAGTATACAAACAGATCGAAAAACAAGAATTTAATCATTAAAACAGCATAAAAACAAATTACTAACAAACCAAATTACAACCCCCAATTGTATGTTCACTAAAATAATTTTGTTAACACGTTCTTTATTCATAAAAAATATAAAAATCTTATTTTTTATGATTTCTCTTAATATGATGTCCCAAAATACAATCACCAGAATCCACACGGATTGGAATGGATATTGGACATCTAATGGTACAACCGGTTTAAATAACAGACCGGATACCGAAAATAATTTATTAGCCTTTGCATGGAACGGTACCACATATTCAACCGGTGTAGATGATTTTAATCTTAGAACGAGAGGTGTTCCGTTCGATCCTCAAAAGTTCAGAGCCTTAAAAATTCAGACATTAGGGTTAAACACCAGTATGTACTTTTTGCAGGGTTCGATGATCGACGGATCAGCAAGTACAGCAACTCTTGTTCCTGCCTTAACAGGTTCGACTTCTACAGGAGCTGAATTAGCCTCCAGACTTACTGACGGTACGAATGGCTTAACATTAGGAACTGGTATTGCCAATATCAGAACAGGTGTATCCGAATTTAAAATTGGTACAAACAATCTAAATGTTCCCGGTATTGGTGATGGTATTCCGGATATTATTGTAACGCAGGTTGCAGAACCGGGTGGAGATGCCGATATTTTTAAATTTGTAGATGCAGCAGGAAACATAGTAGGGAATCAGATCACCGTAAATTTCGGTTCTGTCCCTGCTGTTGGTACTTACAGTCTCGATTTGTTTAGAGCCGATAACGGAGCTGTTGCTTTTACTCCCGCAGCAACAAGAGATATTCGAATGCTGGGAATAGAAGCCAGTTCATTTGGAATCAATTCGGGCAATGCTGCTCAGGTAGACCGTTTTGTAGTTAGTTTTTCAGGAAGTTCAGATTGTGCTTTTATCGCTTTTAATACAAAATCACTAAAAATTGCCGAATTAGGCTTGGTGAAAAAAGCAACATTATCATCTTGTGGAAAACTGAATGATGTTGTTACATATACTTTTGAAGTGACCAATACAGGAGAAGTTCCTATTACAGATATTCGTGTCACAGACCCAATGCCGGGATTGGTAATTACAGGTAATCCAATTGCGAGTTTAGCGCCTGGAGCAACAGCAACTTTAACAGGAACTTATACCATTACAGCAGCAGACGTAGCAGCAGGAAGAATTGTTAACTCAGCTAAAGTAACCGGAGTAGATCCTTCTTTGAATACCATAGAAGATATTTCAGGACAAACCAATACAGATAATATTGCGACAGTAACAATTTTATTAAATGCCCCAACTGTTGGAACAATCACAAACAGAACTTGCAACACTTTAGGAACGGTAGTTTTAAATAATTTGCCTGCAACAGGAACCTGGACATTAGAAAGAAGTCCAGGGCTTAGTACTTTTACAGGTACAGGTTCATCCTACACAATTACCGGTTTAGCAGTAGGAAACTATACGTATAGAGTTACTAATAGTGAAGGTTGTAAATCTGTTGCTACTTCAACGATTGCAATCACAGATCAATCCGCAACAACATGGGACGGAGCAACTTGGTCTAACGGATTACCAATAGCCTCAAAAAATGTAACTTTTGCTGGATCATTTCCAATTACGGCTGATTTGTATGCCTGCTCTTGTACTATTAATTCAGGTGTGGGAATCAATGTTCCATCAGGACGTACCTTAAATGTTACCAATGCTGTAACCGTTTCTGCAACAGGATCATTGGTATTCGAAAATAATGCAAGTTTAGTTCAGGGACCTAATGTTACCGCGAATACCAACTCAGGAAATATAACTTATAAACGAAATACAACCGCAATGCGACTTTACGATTATACGTATTGGTCATCGCCAGTGTCTGGTTTTACCTTATACAGTTTATCTCCAGATACAGTTTCGAACGAATATTACAGCTACAATCCAACAAGTGGCTGGTCATCCATTAGTAATGGAGCAGCAACAATGACGTCTGGAGTGGGTTATATTTTGAGTGCGCCTCAAACCTATTCTAATTCGTATTCAACAATATACAATGCTAACTTTATTGGTGTGCCTAATAATGGTGATGTAAATGTAACGCCGACGGCTACAAAATGGAATCTGGTAGGAAATCCGTATCCTTCTTCACTTGATGCCCGAGAATTTATCATTGCGAATACCGTTCCGGGATCAGAAACCATAGAAGGATCATTGTATTTCTGGACACACAATACATTACCGGATAATATCGATCCTGCACAAAATACCCGATATTTCTACACTAGCGATGATTACGCGGTGTACAATTTAACAGGTAGTGTTGTAACTAGCAAATCGGCAACGTCAGAAGCGACACCGGGAGCGAATGCGCCATCAGGCAACATTGCTTCAGGACAAGGTTTCTTTTTGAAAGCATTAACCAATAATCCTATTAAGTTTAAAAACAATATGAGATTGGGTACAATAAATACGCAATTTTTTAAAACAGGAAAAGAAACAGCAGTGCAAGATCGTGTTTGGCTGAACTTTACAAATCCGCAAGGTGCTTTCAAACAAATCTTAGTAGGTTATATTGAAGAAGCAACCAATGGTGTTGATATCAGATATGATGCTGCGAGTTTTAATGCCAACGAATACATTGATTTTTATAGTGTAAACGGAACTAAAAAACTGAGCATTCAGGGACGTGCATTACCATTTGAAAAGTCAGATGTAGTTCCGTTAGCGTATAAATCGACAATTGCGGGAGAATTCACCATTGCGATAGATCATGCCGAAGGAATCTTTTCCGGAGAACAAAAGGTTTATTTAGAAGACAAAGTAAAAGATATTGTTCATGATTTAAGTACAGCAGATTATACCTTTAAAACCGAAGCAGGAACTTTTGCTGAACGTTTTGAATTACGCTATCGTGCAGCTAATAAAACAACCTTAGGAACGGATGATGTAGAGAATACTCAAAAAGGATTGTTTGTAGCGGTAAAAAATAAAGTGGTAAAAATAACATCAACTGCAGAATTGATCAAAGAAGTATACATATATGATACTACCGGAAGATTAATCTACACTAAAAACAAGGTAAGTGCCGCTGAATTGCAAATTCAAAATTTGCAAGTAACAAATCAGCTTCTATTAGTTAAAGTAACATTAGAAAATGATCAGACTGAAACCAGAAAAATTATAATTCAATAAAGATAAAAAGGTTTCATTTGTCACATAAAAAAAATCCATTCACAACAATGAATGGATTTTTTTTATGCATTAATGTTAAAAGTGAAGCAAAATTCAGACTAGCCTTATATTTTGAAAGGGATTAATTTTTAATTTGAAATGTTAAATTTTAAGAATATAATTACAAAACGAT
This sequence comes from Flavobacterium hercynium, assembly GCF_002217285.1. Lineage (GTDB taxonomy): Bacteria > Bacteroidota > Bacteroidia > Flavobacteriales > Flavobacteriaceae > Flavobacterium > Flavobacterium hercynium. The sequence continues at coordinate 237,060 of NZ_MUGW01000008.1, forward strand.
TATGCTTTATTTTATTGGGGATAACACACTTTTTAACATGCTTTGCTTTTAAAAAAAAATATACAAATTGACCTCTTAGGGGTAATTTCTTTCAATTTTATTTACAAATCTTAAATTTTTGTTTTTTTTTAGCCATAAGTAAGAATTTACAACATATTGTGCAAAGATTTTAAATAACAAAAGCTTAAAACGTTAGAAAATGCAATTTTTGTAGGTAAAGGCTGATTTGTGTTTTATAATAGTCTTTATTTCAGTAATTTAGATACGCGCGTAATATTGGTTTTAGTTTACCATAAAATTTACTTTTTATTGGTAAAGTAAGATTTGCAAATAAAGCCGTACTCGCTCTCACGTAATCTAATTCAAAATCTTACTGTTATGAAGCTAAAACTATCTTTTGTACTGCTTTTTATTTATGCTTCCTTGTGGGCTCAGCCACCACATACATTCACATCCAATAATTCCATAATTGTTCCCGCAGGTGTTGATAAAATGACGATCCAGGCGTGGGGCGGCGGTGGCGGCGGTGGAGGTGCCAGCGGCGGCGGTGGCGGATTTGGCCGATCTGGAGCCGGAGGTGGAGGTGGTGCCTATGCAACTGCCGAAATTAATGTACAACACGGCAATACTATAAGTGCTGTTGTAGGTGCTGCAACAACTCCAGCAGCAGCAGCAGGAACAAATGGTAATTTTTCAACAATAACAGGTTTTGAAAGTACTATCTATGCTGCCGGAGGTACCGGTGGAGGTGGTAATACAACTGGTAATACGCCAGCGGGAGGACCGGGAGGAACTATTGCAGGTTCAGCTGGAACAACCCGAACAGCCGGAGGAAATGGCGGAAATGGAGCAACATCGCTGCTAGGTCTTTTGTTTTCTTCTGGAGCGGGAGGAGCCGGAGCTGCTCCTGCAGGTGGTGTTGGAGGGGCTGCAATCGGTAGTGTTATTGGAGGTTCCAGTACTCCTGGAAATGCCGGAGGACCTCCGGGAGGAGGAGGTAGTGGTGGTATGACAAATGTAGCGGCTGGCCAGAATGGTGGTCCAGGAGCTGCGGGTCAGATTATAATATCCTATACTTGTCCTACTTATAATATTACAGGAACTTCAAATATTGGAGCTTGTGTTACAACAGGAACTTCTACAGTTACGGTAACAGCACCGGCAGTAAATTTACCTTTCGGTACTTATACGGTCACCTTTAATCGCAGTTTACCTGCGGGAACAGCATTAACTTCTACCCTGACAGTATTAACTGCAGGTACAGGAACTTTTCCGGTAACAGGTTTAACAACAGCAGGAACAAGTGGTATAACTATAACAAAATTAGAATCTGCTGCATGTTCAAGTACGATAAGTGGTATTACTGCAAATATTGTAGTATCATCTGCTACACTTGGGGGGGCGGTTGCAGGCGGAACAACAATTTGTAGTGGTTTTACAAGTGCGGGATTAACATTATCTACTCATAATGGTGCGGTTTTAAGATGGCAATCATCAGTAAGTCCATTTTCGACCTGGACAGATATTACAAACAACATAGCAACTTATACTTCAGGGACACTTACACAAACAACGCAATTTAGAGCTGTGGTGCAAAACGGAAATTGTGGTCCTGAATTTTCTGTGGCAACAACCGTAACAGTTAATCCATTGCCAAGTGTCGTACTAAGCGCAGCCGCCGTTCCGGTTTGTATTACAACAGGAGCACAAACCACAACATTGAGTTACAGTGGAGCGACTCAAACACCTACGACATACAGTATTGTTTGGAATGCTTCTCCGGCAAATACTTTTGCAGCAGTTACCAATGTTGCATTACCCGCAAGTCCAATTACCATTGCAATTCCTTCAGGAACTGCTGCCGGAACCTATACCGGGACTTTCACGGTACGTAATGCAAATGGCTGTGTGAGTAGTCCGGGTCAGAGTTTTAATTTGGTAGTCAATCCTTTGCCTGCTACACCAACAATTGGTACCATAACGTTACCAACTTGTGCAGTTCCAACAGGAAGTGTAGCTTTGAGCGGTTTACCGGCAGGAGGAACATTAATTAGTTATCCAGGCGCAGTAACAAGACCTTACACAGGAACAACAGCTACAGTTTCCGGTCTTGCAGCCAATACCTATACATTTACAGTGAATAACGGAACCTGTACATCATTAGTTTCTTCTAATGCAGTTGTACCGGGATTAGTTACCAATACGTATACAACTTCCTGGTCTAATGGAACACCAACAATGGATCAGAATCTTGTTTTTGCAGGAGATTTTTCCACTTCAGGAAATTTAAACGGATGCTCGTGTGTGGTAAATACAGGTGTAAATGTCACTGTAAATTCAGGACATACACTTTCGATTATGAATGCTGTTACCAATAGTGGCGGTGTATTTACATTCGAAAATAATGCGAGTTTATTGCAAACCAATAATGTTACCAATACAGGAAACATTACATACAAGCGCAGTTCAGCTCCGGTAAGACTTTATGATTATACCTATTGGTCTTCTCCTGTAAAAAGAACGCCGGCTTTTACCTTAAATGATTTGTCACCAAACACGTCGGCGACAGATTATTACAGATACGATCCTAATAACGGATGGATTGCTATTAATCAGGGACTAACAGAAATGCTTCCCGGTATTGGCTATATAGTAGCGGTTCCGGAGAGTTTTGATCAGGACGTTCCAACTAATTATCCAGCAACTTTTGTGGGTATTCCTAACAATGGTACAATTCCAGTTACCATCACGACAGCTGAAAAATGGAACCTGCTGGGGAATCCTTATCCTTCTGCAGTATATGCAGATCAGTTCATCTTTAATAACTCAGCTACTTTATACGGAACATTATATTTCTGGACACATAATTCTGCTCCGGCAAATACAGACCCTAACGCACCTAACAGATTGTACTTTGATAGTAATGACTATGCTTCATACAATTTGACAGGAAGTGTGGGTACAGGAAGCGGAACTGGTGCCGTAAATCCCGGAAATCAGAATCCGCCTTTGGGATACATAGCAGCTGGTCAGGGATTTTTTGTAAAATCAAAAGCAGCTGGAACTGCTAATTTTACAAACATCATGCGCGTTGCAGCAAATAACGCACAGTTTTTTAAAACCACAAACAATACTAATGAAACCAATACAGCTGAAATAGAAAAAAATCGCATTTGGCTAAATTTAAGTAATGTAGATGGTGCTTTCAAACAAGCCTTAATAGGTTACGTTACAGGAGCAACAAATGGATGGGATGACAATTATGATGGAACTAGTTTTAACGGAAACGAATATGTCGATTTTTACAGTATTAATGAAACTAAAAAATTAACGATTCAGGGACGTGCATTGCCCTTTACAGATACTGATGTAATTCCGTTAGGCTACAAATCAACGATTGCCGGTGAATTTAGCATTTCGATAGACCGTACAGATGGAATTTTTAATACACAAGCTATTTATTTAGAAGATAAATTAAATGGTACAATCCATGATTTAAAAGCCGCCAATTATACCTTTACTACGGCAATAGGAACATTTGCAGATCGTTTTGCTGTATTATATGCGAACAGATCAACATTAGGCAATCCTGATTTCGAAAATAATCTTGTAGATAATGTTCTCGTTTCAGTAAAAGACAAAGTAATCAAAATTGCTGCTCCCGAAACGATTAGTGAAGTTGCCGTTTTTGATATTTCAGGAAAGTTACTTTTCAATAAAAAGAAAGTTGAGGATACAACAGTAGAGATCACCAATGCGGCATCTAACAGTCAGATTTTGTTGGTAAAAGTAATTTTGAAAAATGCAGAAACAAGTACAATCAAAGTTAGATACCAATAAATAAAAATAACCAATCTTAAAATCCATTCCGTCACAGCGAATGGATTTTTTTTTGCTCAAAATAATTGAAGTATCACGGTAAGTTCGTATTACGATCATGATTTGAAAAGAATAAATTACCGGATTTTACGTATTATTACTAAACACTAAGAAACCAACAACCATCAACGATCAGCCATCAACGATCATCAGCCAATTACCTAAGACGCTTTCCGTAAATACTGATTTGTATTTTCAATAGCTTTTTCATTCTTATAATCAATCCATTTCTGCCCTTTAAACTTGCGCATTACAATATCAAAATAACGCATGATCAAAACATTATACGCTGCTTTAGACAGATTTACAATATTTTGCGGAAAAGAGCGTAAACTCATAGAAAATCCCGGAGTCAGATATTTCATGTAGTGCCAATAACCTTCGGGCATATACAGCATTTCACCATGTTTTAAATTGGTGATATACCCTTTCGCATTTTTAAGAGCAGGCCATTTTTCATAATCAGGATCATCAAAATCGATATCTTCTCTGGAAATCAAAGCGTGAGGAACTTTGTACATGTATTTGGACTGATCCGGAGCAAACAGCATACATTGTTTTTCTCCATGAAAATGGAAATGCAAAATATTAGAATAGTCAATATCATAATGCATAAAAACTTTCGAGTTTTCTCCGCCAAAAAACAGCATGGGTAATTGTTTAACTAATTTCAGGCCAATTTCAGGCCATAAAAAGTCATTTTTTAAAGAAGGAACCTGCTTCATCAGATTATAAAGAAAAATGCGGTAGTTGGTTGGTTTTTCTTCCAATAGATTAATATAGTCGCTCATTTTCATAGTCCTGTGCGCTTCATTAAAACCTTCTTCATGATTCACAGGTCTATTGTCGTACAAAGGAACGACAGTTTCACCTGCTACTTCTTTAATATAAGATAATTTCCATTTATGAAAAGCTGGCCAGTCTTCTGTCAGCTCCTCAATAACAACGGGAATTTGTTTTTTTACATATTGGGAGATAAAATCTGATTTTGAGATTTTTTTTACCCTTTCGATTTGCTCTAGTTTCATCTTAATCAAAAAAAAATTGCTTATAACTTGTGTTATAAGCAATTTAAAAATTGTATCCGAGAGCAATTAACCCATTCGGTTAAACTTTTGACTTTATCGATGCTTCAAGATTTCTCTCTATAGTATGACCTGGTCTTGACCATTTTGGTTTTTCTCCCAGTGGTGCAAATTGTGAATCTTCAGCTTCAACAGTTTGTGGCTGAGACACTTTTGTAAACGGTTTTTGCGGAATAAGACCAAGTAAATCAAACATTTTCATATCCTCCTGAACATCAGGATTTGGAGTAGTAAGCAATTTATCACCTGCAAAAATAGAATTGGCTCCGGCAAAAAAGCACATGGCCTGTCCTTCGCGGCTCATATTAGTTCTACCCGCAGACAAACGAACTTGAGTATCCGGCATTACAATTCTCGTAGTAGCAACCATACGGATCATTTCCCAGATTTCTACTGGTTTTTCTTCTTCCATTGGTGTTCCTTCAACAGCAACCAATGCATTAATTGGCACCGATTCCGGTTGTGGATTTAAAGTAGAAAGTGCTACCAGCATTCCGGCTCTGTCTTCTATGCTTTCTCCCATACCAATAATTCCTCCACTGCACACCGTTACATTCGTTTTACGGACATTTTCTATCGTTTGCAAACGGTCTTGAAAACCACGGGTAGAAATGACATCTTTATAATATTCTTCAGAAGTGTCTAAATTGTGATTGTAAGCGTATAAACCTGCTTCGGCTAAACGCTGTGCCTGATTTTCGGTTATCATACCCAAAGTACAGCAAACCTCCATATCAAGTTTATTAATAGTACGAACCATTTCTAAAACCTGATCAAATTCTTCACCATCTTTTACGTTTCTCCAGGCAGCTCCCATGCAAACACGTGATGATCCGCTTGATTTTGCACGCAAAGCCTGAGCTTTCACCTGGCTAACGCTCATTAAGTCATTACCCTCAACTCCCGTATTGTAGCGTGCCGCTTGCGGACAATAACCACAATCTTCAGGACAGCCTCCCGTTTTTATAGAAAGTAAAGTAGATACCTGAACGACGTTAGGGTCGTGTTTTTGTCTATGAATTGTAGCTGCTTCGTAAAGCAAATCCATCATAGGTTTATTGTATATAGAAATGATTTCTTCTTTGGTCCAATTGTGTTTTGTAGTACTCATTGCTGTTAATTTTGGCTGATCAAAAGTAGTTAAATTCTTGTAATCAGCAAATGTTGTCTGTTTTAATTGAAGATTGTGCAAAGTTGTTCCTAAAAAAGAACGTCAAAATCACAATAGTAGTATCATGATTTTGACGTTTTTCTTTTTAAGATTTACAAAAAATTAATCAGCGACATACTTATTATTCCAGTAGAGCATCATTAGTAAAGTTACGATTACAGACGAAGCAAGTCCTTCAAACAGAAGGCAAATGCAATAAGTTGGTACAGAAGGATTTCCGCCAAACATAAAAGTTTCAGATAAAGTGGCTACATAAGCATCACCTCCGCGGGCATAGCTGTAAATTAATAATCCCAATACACTAAATGATATTCCAACTACAGAAGTGGTAATAGCAGAAACAGCATTGGATACAAAATCCGTGTCACCCTCGCGAAGATTCATTTGCATAGTTCTGTTAACACCATAAAATATAAAAAATACATTTAACGTACGCAGATAAAACAAATGAGAAAGTCCTAAGACATTCATTAGTAAAAAATAAATACCAATTCCGAGGAATATTAAAAAACCGTTTGTTAATTCTTTAGGTAGTTTCATAGTGGTTCTTTTTAGAAAATTAATACTAAATATTTGAAATACAGTATTCTATATTAAATTTACTAAAAAAATAACTACGATGATTATAAAAAGCCAAAAACTATTACAGCGTTTTGGGTTACAATTGGTTTATAAAGGCAATGGCATCTTTTTTATCCTGATGCAGCTGGGCGGTAAGTAGTTCAACAGAACCAAATTTTTGCTCCTCGCGAAGATATTGCAGTAACGAAACTTCTATTTGTTGTCCGTAAATATCGGCATCGAAGTCAAAAAGATGCACTTCAATACTTTGCTTCTCTCCATTTACAGTCGGATTAAAGCCGATATTCATCATTCCAAAAACTTCTTTTCCGCTAACAATCGCTTTAGCAACATAGACACCCGTTTTTGGAATTTTTTTATAATCCTCTTCGATGTTGATATTGGCTGTTGGAAAACCAATAGTTCTGCCTAACTGTTTTCCTTTTACAACTTCACCAATTAAAAAATAAGAATAGCCCAGATATTCGTTAGCTAAAGTAATATTGCCTTCATCTAGCGCTTTTCTGATTTTTGTAGAACTAACAGATACATCCTGAATTTCCTGAGCTGAGATTTGCTCTACTTCAAAACCATATTGGGCTCCAAAAGCAATTAAATGATCAATATTGGCCGTTCTGTTTCTGCCAAATCGATGATCGTGACCTATGATAATTTTTTGAATCTGAAATTGATTTACCAAAATAGAACTTACAAATTCTTCAGCGGTTAATCTCGAAAAACTTTCGTTAAAAGGATGAATAACAAGGTTTTCTATTCCTGTTTGATCTAAAAGTTTTGACTTTTCGGCAATCGTGTTCAAAAGTTTTATTTCTGATTTCTCCTGTAAAACCATTCTGGGATGCGGAAAAAAAGTAAGCACCAGACTTTCGTATTTACCGTTTTCAGTATTTTGAGTAATTCGTTCCAGAATTTTTTTGTGACCAATATGCACACCATCAAAAGTACCAAGAGTCAGAATAGTTTTCTTGGCAGACTGGAAATCGTTTATAGAATGAAAAAGCTTCAAAACAAATTATTTAAGATGTTGCAAATTTATACTATCTATTTTGAATTTTATGCTAAGCCGAATTGATTTTTTGCAGGCAGTGCATATTTCTTTTCTAAGTTGACTGTGAGAGCTTACTCAAAGAAATGTCTTATGTTGACAGTAATAAAAGGTATTTTATTTTTCATTCGTTTTAATTTTGAACTTTTAAAATATATAAATATGAAAAAAATATTACTTTTTTTATTAATTATTTTTAGTTGTTTCGAAATTAATGCTCAGAGCAATGATTTATGGCAAAAGTCAACTTTAAGTTCTGCTCTAAATAAAAAGATAAACGATGAATCTTCATCTGGTAAGTTGTATTACAAACTAAATGTAGATTTATTAAAGAAAAAACTTTCTGCAGCGACATCAAAAACATCGGGCAGTAAATCGTATGAAATTACAATTCCAAACTTAGATGGAAAATTCGAGAAATTTGCGGTTTCAGAATATTCTAATTTCGAACCGGAGTTGCAGGCAAAATATCCCGAAATAAGATCGTATCAGGGGCATGGAATAGATGACAAATCGGCTAAGATTCATTTTAGTGTTTCTCCTTTAGGGTTACAAACAATGGTCTTTCGCGCTGATAAAGCAACGGAATTAATAGAAAAAAATACTGAAGATGAGACAGAGTACGCTTTGTTTACATTTGAAAATAGTGAAAATCCGTATGAATTTATATGTACTACTGATACTTCAGCTTTTAGTGAAAGTACGACTGGTAAGACTGCTAAGATATCTTCGAATAAAAAAGTGTTTAAAAAAATGCGATTGGCATTATCCTGTACGGGTGATTATGCCCAATATTTTGGCGGTACAAAAGCAGGGGCTTTGGCAGGAATGAATGCAACAATGACAAGGATCAACGGAATTTTTAATAAAGATTTAGCTTTACAATTGATATTAGTTGCAAATACTGATGCAGTAATTTATACAGACCCGGCAACAGATCCATACGGATCTCAAAGTGGTTGGAATAGACAAGTTCAGCTTACTTTGACAAATGAAATTGGAGATGCTAATTACGATATTGGACATTTATTTAGTTTTACAGGCGGAGGAGGAAATGCAGGTTGTATAGGTTGTGTTTGTAGTAGTCCGGCATCACAAAATTCTATAGAAAAAGGAGGCGCTTATTCTTCCGTTAGTAATATTAGAAAACCAGACTTAGGTTATTTTGATCTTGTTGTAGCTCATGAAATGGGGCATCAGTTAGGTGCTAATCATACATTTTCTTATGCACTTGAAGGAAATCTATGGAGAAATGTTAACGTTGAGCCGGGTAGTGGTTCTACAATAATGGGATACGCTGGAGTATCAGGAGGGTATGATGTTCAAAATACTCCGGATGATTATTTTGCGTATTCGAGTATTTTGCAAATCATGCAAAATCTTGATTTTAAAAGATGCCCTGTAAATATACAGATAGCAAATAATCCTCCAATTATTAATGCCGGAGCTGATTATGAAATTCCTATAAGTACAGCATTTGTTTTAAAAGGTACAGGTTCAGATCCTGAAGGCGATCAGGTTACTTACAACTGGGAAGAGAATGATGCTGCAACTACAACTTCTAAAGCTAATAGTATCGCATATCCTACAAAACCTGACGGCCCCCTGTTTAGATCTGTAAAACCGGGTACGTCACCAATTCGCTACATGCCTGATTTGAATTTAGTTCTTCAAAACAGATTAAGTACAAGTTGGGAATCTGTTTCGTCAATTTCAAGAAAACTGAATTTTACTTTGACAGGAAGAGACAATGCCGGCTTAGGAATGGCTCAAACCAATACAGATGCAATGTTTGTAGATGTTACTTCGCTTGCAGGACCATTTGTGGTAACATCTCAAAGTACCGATAATGTATATTGGGACAGAAGTTCAAGTCAAAAAATAACCTGGGATGTAAATAATACCGATAAACTAACGGGTTCTTCGACAGTAAATATTAAAATGTCCATAGACGGCGGACTTACATTTCCATTTATTTTAGCATCGAATACACCAAATGACGGATCAGAGGTTGTGGTAGCTCCTACGAATGTAAAAGCATCCATAAATTGCAGAATTTTAGTAGAACCAACCGGAAATATTTATTATGCCGTTAACAGTAAGCCGTTTTCAATAGGTTATGGAGCAGCAGCATCTTGCAATTCGTATAGTTTTGGTTCGGGTTTTGATATTCCGGAAAGTGCTCGTTTTACAGAACGAACTGTAAGAGTACCGGCTTTAAATGATAAGTTGTTAAATATTAGTGTAGCGCTAAATGTAGAGCACCAAAGATCTTCAGATCTTGAAATTGAAATCGTAAGTCCTCGTGGCACAACAGTTCAACTGTTTAACAGAAACTGTAACAGTAATAAACTTGACTTGCTTTTTGATGATGCTGGTTTTGATCTGGACTGCAGTAATACATCAAGGCAGATTGTTTTACCAGTTAATTATTTAAAAACATTTTTGGGTGAGGATCCGCAGGGAGTATGGACTTTTAGAATTCGTGACAGATATGTAAATGTCACTGGAAGAATAAATGCAGCTTCTTTAGAAATTTGTACCGGAGATCCTAGTTTAGGGACAACCAATCCGGAGTTGAAAGAAGATGCTTTTGCAGTCTTTCCAAATCCAAATAAAGGAAGTTTTACCGTTCAGTTTCAAAGTAAGTCTTTACTTGGCGTAAAAGTGTATGTACATGATGTTTTTGGTAAAAATGTCTATGCTGATACTTTTGAAAGCAGTGCCGACTTTTCTCAAAAAATCAACTTACCAGGTATTGCAGCTGGAGTTTATTTAGTAACGGTAGTTGATGGAAGTCAAAAAATGGTCAAAAAGATTATAGTGAATTAGCATCTTTATAATAATATAGTTCAAGTCAAAAGCATTTTACTGTTGAAACAAATGTTTTATAACCCATTGATCGGAATGCCTAAATACGGTTTTCTGATCAACGGGTTTTTAATTTTAGACTAACCAAAATTGATTTTTTTAGATTGATTATAGGATATAACTCATTGATATGTCCTCTACTAATAGTATTGAAAGGTAATTTGATAGTAATTCGTTTTAATTTTGGAGATCCTAAATTTCCAAATATGAAAAAGAAGTTACTTTTTTTAGTACTTACGTTTTATTGTCTCCAAATACAGGCTCAACATACTGATTTGTGGCAAAAAGTAACTGGAAGTACTGTTTCAGATAAAAATGCAAGCGATAAAACATCAGGTAAGTTCTATTATAATTTAGATGTAGATTTATTAAAGAAAAAGCTTTCTTCGGTAACAGCTAAAAAATCTGGCAGTGGATCTTATGAAATTACAATTCCAGATCTAGACGGAGCTTTTGAAAAATTTACAGTTTGGGAATCTTCCAATTTTGAACCGGAACTGCAGGCAAAATATCCGGATATTAAATCCTATCAAGGACGTGGTGTAGATGATAAAACAGCTAAAATTCATTTTAGCTTTGCGCCAATCGGAATGCAAGTCATGGTATCTCGTGAGGATAAACCCAACGAGTATGTTGAGGTGCATGCTAAAAGTAAAAACGAGTACGTTTTATTTAGTGCTGAAAACAATGATAGTTCTGATGGCATAACTTGTGAAACACTTGATGCAGATACGAATATAGATAATTTAGTTACGACAGCGAAGGGATCAGTAGATACGGGAGTTTTTAAAAAATTCAGACTGGCATTATCCTGTACCGGAGAATATGCTCAGTATTTTGGAGGTACAAAAGAGGGGGCTTTGGCAGGAATGAATGCTACCCTGACAAGAGTAAATGCTATTCTGAACAAAGATTTATCTATGGAGTTGGTTTTAATTGCCAATACCGATGCAGTAATTTACACCGATCCAATGACAGATCCTTATTCTGACGCTACAAGTTGGAGGATTCGACGGGTTTGGGTGAATGAAGTTCAGCAAACTATGACAGCTGAAATAGGTGAGGCTAATTATGATATCGGACATTTATTTGGACTTTCTGGAGGTGGAGGACTTGCCACTGTAGGAGCAGTGTGTAATAGCCCGGCGCCGGGTGGTTCTTTTGGAAAAGCTGCTGCCTGTTCATCAACAGCAGGGAAGAGAGCGCCAAAAGGTGATTCTTTTGATCTTATGGTAACGCATGAAATAGGCCATCAATTAGGTGCGTCTCATGCTTACTCTTATCAAATTAATGGAACTAGTACGTCTAATGAACCTGCTAGCGGTTCTACTATAATGAGTTATGCAGGAGTAACCAGGAAATATGATTTGCAAGAAGAACCAGATGATTATTTTTCTCATGCCAGTATACTGCAGATTCAAAATAAACTTGCAGGCAAAACATGTTCTCAAAATATAAATTTAACAGATGCTCCTCCACTAGTAGATGCAGGTACTGATTATACCATTCCGATAAATACACCATTTGTTTTAAAAGGAACAGGTTCTTCTTCTGCAGGAAGTCAACTTACCTATACCTGGGAACAAAATGATCCTGCAATTACTACAGATGCTGATGATAGTTTTGCATACCCTGCTAAACCGGATGGTCCGCTATTCAGATCAGTATATCCTGGTGTATCTCCTGTTCGATACATGCCAGCTTTAAGGGCAGTTCTTCAAAACAAATTGAGTACCAACTGGGAATCCGTTTCATCTGTTTCAAGAACATTGCATTTTAGTATAACTGCAAGAAATAATGCCGCGTTAGGAATGGCTCAGACAAGTGCAGATGAGATGATCGTAAATGTTAGTGCTGAGGCAGGACCATTTGTAGTAACGTCTCAAAATAGGGATGATATAAATTGGGAGAAAGGTTCGAGTCAGCTGGTAACTTGGGACGTTAATAATACAGATAAGCTCCAAGGTTCTTCCGCAGTAAATATTAAATTATCTATAGATGGAGGACTTACTTATCCAATTATTTTAGCATCAAATACACCAAATGACGGTTCAAGACTCATTGTAACTCCTACTAATATACCTACTTCTCTAAAATGCAGGATTTTAGTAGAACCAAGCGGAAACATTTATTATGCAGTTAACAGCAGATCATTTTCAATTGGTTACAAAGCACCGGTAATTTGCAATTCCTATACTTTTGATTCTTTTACTATTCCTATCAACAATCGTTTTACGGAGCGTACCGTTGCTGTACCGCCTTTAAAAGGAAAAATAGAAAATATAAGTGTTGCTGTTAGTTTAAAACATCAAAGATCTTCAGATCTTGAAATAGAAATAGTAAGTCCTCAGGGTACAAAAGTGAAACTGTTTCAAGAAAATTGTGATGCTAAAAATGATATTCTGGAGCTGGTTTTTGATGATTTCGGTATTGATTTAGATTGTTATGATAGTACAAGACAGGTTGTTTTGCCTGTTGATGTTTTAGAAATATTTAAGGCTGAGAACCCGGAGGGAGTGTGGACATTTAGAATTGTTGACAGGTATCTTGGTTACAGCGGAAGGGTAAATACTGCTTCTTTAGTAATTTGTACATCAGAGATACCAATAGAAGAAACTAAGCCAGAGTTGGAGAATACTGCTTTTGCGGTGTATCCAAATCCTAATAAAGGCAGTTTTACGGTTGAATTATATACCCAGTCTTTACATGGAGTCAAAGTTTATGTGCATGATGCTTTTGGTAAAAATGTATATGCAGATACTTTCGAAAGCAGTTTCTATTTTTCTCAAAAAATTAACTTACCGGGACTTTCAGCAGGAGTTTATTTGGTAACGGTAATTGACGGTAGTCAGAAAATGGTAAAAAAAATTGTAGTGTATTAATGCTTTCGCAACACAATACTCGACAATTAAATGAATTTAGTGAACGTATTTGTCAGAATGTCCAATGAAGTGTTCTCACGAATGGGTTTTTAATTGTATTGTAGAGAAGAGGTACTAAAAAAAGCCTTTTCATATTAGTAAAAAAATATTAAGCCCGTCTTTCCAATTAAATTTGGGCTAGTCTAATTTTATAAAAAAAGCAATGTTATTAATTTTATTCCTTTTGTATTGCAAAAATAGGTTCTTAAAAAGAACAACACTTTGATATTGAAAATCGTACAATTTTAACTTCATTAAATAAAGATAAAAATGTCTTGATCTGATATTAATACGACGTTTTGAGTTTTTTCTAAAAATTAGTTTTGTCTCTGTAAATTTAATATTAACAGGGAGAATAATACTTTTTTGCACCATTACTTAATTTTGAAAGAGTAAAGGTTTGAAACAGTATTGTTTAAACAAAAAACGAAACTACATGAAAAAACTTTACACTTTACTAATGCCGTTACTTAGCACTTTCATCCTGGCGCAAACCGGTATGGGGACACCAACACCCAGAGGAGCCCTCGATATAAACCGACCTTTAACAAATACTTTTGGACTAGTTTTACCCACAAACGCAGATACCGCCAATATGATAAATCCTCAGGGAGGAACCATTGCAGAGGGAACCGTGATGTATGACTCTACAGACAAATGTATTAAATTTTTTGATGGTACCTTATGGTCAAATTGTGTAGCTGTAGAAGCGCCAATTAATTATTTAGCTGTTGATTGCAGTATCCCTGGTTTTGCAGGAACTTTTGAAAAAGGAAAAGCACTTTCCGGAGCAACATTTAGTATTACGATTACCAATAATGGAGCAGTCACTTCTAAGCCTCTAACCTTTCAGACCAGTGATTTAGCTTTGAGTGGCGTAAGCGGTATAAGCGTTGCATCAGTTTCGCCGACTGCTGCGACTATAAACGCTGGTCAATCACTTACCATTGCTTATGGTTTTACGGGAACCCCAACTGATAAAGGAACCCTTACCGGTACTTGGGATAATCTGGGTTTAAATTGTGCTAATACGATTACTGTAAATCCTGGTAATGTACGTTTAGGCTATTATGGAAGTTATGTTATGGGTGGGTCTAGTTTTACCACATTTAATTCACAACTTAATGCCACTGCAAATTACGGTCTTAGAGGAACGTACAATAAAGTAAAAGGATTTACATTCACAAATATTTCAAGTATCTTATCCAATCTTACTGTAGCACAGTTATTAGCTAATTATGATGTGATTAGTGTAGGAAAAGCGGTAAGGAGTGCTGCTAATGTTGCGAAAGTTAAAGCTTATGCAGATGCAGGCGGAGTAGTGTTTGTACACTTAGAAGGTACAGATTCAAATAATTTACTTACTGCATTTGGTTTTACTGGAACTTTTTCATACGGTGTATCGAGAGCGGCTACGACCAATACTAATAGCATCAACAATGGCCTATTTGGCAATAGTACTAACATTACAGTGCAAACGGGTCATGATAATTCAGCACTTTTAAGAGCTAGTCAGTTACCAGCTAATGTTACTTTGCTTGCATCTAATGGAAGTAATCCGAGAGTTCTTATTACAGGAATACATAATAGCGTTATATTTTTTTGGGATGAAGATGTTCATCTTCATTCAACTATTAGTGGGACTACTATTGATACAGATCAAGAAAAGTTTTTACATAATCTTATGGCTTATGCTTTAGACAAAGTGATGTAATGTTAAAGTGAAAATTAAGAGTAAGATCTCGATTTTACTTAAAAAATTAGAAACCAACTCATTATGCAGGATGCCAAAATAAAGTGCCATAATCAATGGGTTTTATCAATTTTGTTTACAGCTGAATTCCTTTACCTGCGTACTGTTTTTTGCAGTGCATTTTGTAATGTATTCAATTCTTTTAAAAGGTAAATATTTATCATAAAGCGGTTAAGTGAAAAAACAGTGTAAAGCCTTTGTTTATTGTTTTTTTTATTTAAAAAATCAATTTTTATTGTGTAATTTTTTGCTCTGTTCTGAAATTTTTTAACTGAAAAATAGCAATAAAAATAAGTCCGATCTTGCTAGGTGAAAAAAATATTTTTTCTCTGTTTTCAATTATGTTTGCTTTTCGATAAAGTTAACAAACGCATGAAAAAATAAATACTTTAAAAATGTTATTTCCATTAATGACTATTTTTTTGAGAGGTACATGGTTCGTGGCAGAAGACTCAATTCTGTCTGAGGAATTTTGCCACGAAGCGGTACCAAATGAAATAACAGATGAAGATTAAAAAAAAGGATTTTTTATTTTTCCTAAGATAAAAATAGAATTGTTTTTAATGTTTGCTTTACTCTTAATCATTGGAAACTTCAGTTTGTTACTTATAATCTTTCGGGTACTTTAAGTACGTTAGGTTCTGATTCAAAAGGTAGTTTGAACTATACTGATTTTGTTATAGTGTTGTATAGCAGTTTGTTGTTTGTGTATTAAACTATAGTTTATTTGTATGAAAAGTATTGTTTCAACACTGCATGAAAAGAACATGCTTTTGTGGTAATGAATTTTTTATGGGGCTAAGCCGAAAACCCGAAAAAGAGTAGGCACTATTTTAAATAAAATTTTTTATGAAGAAAACAGTACAGAATCTTGCCGGAAGGTGTTGGAATTTAATTGGTCAAAGTAAAGGCATGAAATCTTTAATGATAATTGCTTTAAGTATTAGCATGGTTTCCTGCTCTAATGATGAGGTGGAATCAGTTAATACCTCAGTCGAAAAACCAAAAGAAGAAGTACCGGCAGAAGAAAAATCGAATACAGGAAAAAAATTTACTAACTACTATTCTTTAAAAAAATGGATGGAAAGAATACCTAACTACACTGATATAACAAAAATGACCATTCCGGGTACACATAACTCAGGTGCTCTATTTGATTATAAAGCAGGACCGATTGGACTTCAAAATGCAGGTAAAACACAAAACTATAATATTACAGCGCAACTTAATATGGGGGTTAGATTTTTGGATATACGTTGTAAAATTGTAAAAAACAAGTTAGTTATTTATCATGGCATCGCAGATCAAAAGCAAACATTGTATGATGTTTTAACTGTAGTCGAGAAATTTTTAAGCGAAAATCCATCTGAGTTCATTTTTTTATCTATAAAAAAAGAAGATGATAAAGACAGTTTGGCCGAATTTCAAAGACTTTTGAGATCCTACTTTTCTAATAATAAATTTTGGGACAGAGTATACAAAAACAATAATGGATTTCCTTATTTAAAGGATGTTAGGGGAAAGATAGTATTGATTAAAAGATTTGGCGGATTTGATGAAGCAGGTTACAGTGCTGCTTATGGATGGATGGATGATAGTGAAAATTTCATAATTAGAAATAACAATTATTCATTTAATGTTCAAGATGCATATATTGTTACTTACACAGATGATAAAGTGAATAATAGTAAAAAACAAATGGCTCGGGCAGGAAACTCAACGAACAAAAACGAATTATTTCTTAATTTTTACAGTGGATATAAAAAAATGTTTGGCAGGATTCCTAATGTAAGAAGTGTAAGCACTTATGTAAACCCAAAACTTAATTCTTATGTGGCTAAAACTAAAAGTCCACAATCTGGTTTCGGTGTTTGTATTTTAGATTTTATTGATGAGTCATTAAGTAAGACTATTGTTAACAAAAATATTTTTCAAGGTGATCCTGTTGATTTTGTAGAATGCGATGAATTTTAAAATTGAGTAACTACAGAAAAAAGATAGTGTTAAATACAAAGCAGCAGCAAAAACTTTTTTTGCTGCTGCTTTTGTTTATCCTTGTAGCGGCTGTATTATCAAATTGATAATCATATAAAAAAAATAAATTATATAATTGAAGCGGTCAAAGCGTCATCAATACCCATTTTTTTTCAGAATTAATCTATTAAATGATTCTTAACTTAAAAAATTAATTTAATTAGTTTATTTTTGATTTATTAAATGGACTCTGATTATGAAAAGACAACTACTTTTTTTATTGATTATTTTTTGTTGTGTCAAAATCAATGCACAAAGTGATGCATTATGGAAACAATCTTTTTCAAAATCAGACCTGACGAGCAGAGTTAATTCAGGAGCTGCAGAAAAATTGTATTATAAATTGAATACTGATTTTCTGCAAATAAAATTGGCCTCTACTACTAGTAAATATGCCAAAAGCAATATTACAGAAGTTACAATTCCAAATGCTGACGGTGTTTTAGAGCGATATGCAGTTTGGGAATCTTCTAATTTTGATCCGGAACTACAAGCAAAATATCCGGAAATAAGATCCTATCAGGGAAATGGTCTGGATGATTCAGGAGCTAAAATTCATTTTAGTGTATCTCCACTCGGAATCCAGACTATCGTTTTTCGTGTCGATAAACCAACAGAATTTATAGAAACAAATCCCGAAGACAAAACAGAATATGTTTTGTTTACATCTAAAAATAAAACAAATACCAATAAATTGGTATGCAGTACAGTTGCATCAGGTCAAAATACTACCAATTCGAAAACAGCAAAAACAAGTTCGAATACTAAGGTCTTTAAAAAAATGCGATTGGCATTATCCTGTACAGGTGAATATGCACAATATTTTGGAGGTACCAAAGTAGCGGCATTATCGGCTATGAATGCTACAATGACAAGGGTAAATGCTGTTTTTAATAAAGATTTAGCAGTAGAGTTAGTTTTAATTGCTAATAATGATATCCTAATTTATACCAACGCAACAACAGATCCTTATTCCAATGCGAATGTAGGAGTTAATGGAGCATGGGCAACAGAAGTTCAGAATACAATAAAAAATGTAATTGGAGAAGCCAATTATGATATCGGACATTTATTTGGTGCTACAGGCGGTGGAGGAAATGCAGGATGTATCGGTTGTGTTTGTATCAGCCCAACAACAAATGATCCTTTAGGAAAAGGCAGTGCTTATACTTCGCCTTCAGATGGCAAACCGGAAGGAGATAATTTTGATATCAACTTTGTAGCGCATGAAATGGGGCATCAGTTAGGAGCTACACATACTTTTTCGCACGATATCGAAGGAACCGGAACAAGTGTTGAGCCGGGAAGTGGTTCTACGATCATGGGATATGCCGGTATAACAGAGGGTTTTGATGTTCAATCCGATTCTGATGATTATTTTGCGTATGCAAGTATTTTTCAAATTCAGACAAATCTTGCGAATAAACCCTGTGTTACCAATTTAGCATTAACCAACAATCCTCCTGTGGTGAGCGCAGGTGGCAACTTTACTATTCCAATAAGTACCCCATTTATTTTGACCGGAACAGGTTCAGATCCTGAAAATGATCAATTGAGTTTTACGTGGGAGCAGAATGATAGCGCAGCATCAACTTCAGGGAGTAATAGTGTTGCCTATGCTACAAAGCCGGATGGTCCATTGTTCAGATCCTTTAATCCGGGTAAATCTCCGGTTCGCTATATGCCAGCCTTAAATTCAGTATTACAAAACAGACTAACAACAAGATGGGAATCCGTTTCGTCAATTGCAAGAACGTTGAATTTTAGTTTAACCGCGCGGGACAATGCTGCTTTGGGAACAGCTCAGACGAATACAGACGAAATGATGGTTAATGTATCGTCGCAAGCAGGACCATTTTCGATAACATCACAAAACAGTTCCGATTTAAGCTGGGATTTAGGATCTAACGAAAGTGTAACCTGGAACGTTAACAGCACGAATATGTTGCAAGGATCATCCAATGTAAATATAAAACTTTCTACAGACGGAGGTATAACATTCCCCATAATTTTAGCAGCCAATACACCCAATGATGGTTCAGAAATTGTTAAAGTTCCGGAAGATATAACACCATCTACCAATTGCAGAGTTTTGGTAGAACCTTTTGGAAATATTTATTATGCTATTAACCTAAAACCTTTCGCGATTGGTTATGTATCTTCAACTGTTTGTGAAACCTATAGTTTTGGAGCTTCTTACAACATACCTTTTGGAAATACCTTTACCGAAAAAACAGTAACTGTACCGGCATCAACAGGAACTTTAGCCGATGTTAACGTATCAGTAAATGTAACACACTCGAGATTATCTGATCTTGAAATGGAAATGGTAAGTCCAAGTGGCACAACAGTGTCGTTGTATAATAAGGATTGCGCTACAAATGGTACTTTAGTCGTACAGTTTGATGATGCAGGAGGAAATTTTGATTGTAGTAAAACCACAACTCAAGTGGTAATGCCAGTGGGTTGGCTGAGCGCATTTAATGGTGAAAATCCGGAAGGAGCATGGACGTTTAGAGTACGAGATAATGTTGCGGGTAGTTTTGGTGTTATGAATGCGGTTTCTTTGAATTTGTGTAACCAGACTTTTAAATTAGGTACATCAGATCCTAAAGAAGAAGATTTGAGTTTTGCTATTTTTCCAAATCCCAACAAAGGAGCTTTTACCATACAATTTAAAACGCAGTCTAAAGAAGACATAAAAATATACCTTCATGATATTTTAGGAAAAAGTGTCTATACCGATACTTTCCAAAACGTTTCTAATTTCTTCCAGAAAATTGAGTTAAAGAATGTTTCAGCCGGACTTTATCTGTTAACAATTGTAGATGGAGGTCACAGAACAGTAAAGAAAATAGTAGTATACTAACGTTGCTGTAGTCATTTTTACGAATGTGCTATTGCCATACAGGCGATACTGATCTTGATTCCCGGAATTTTAAGCAAGGCACGACAGCAGGCTTCTAAAGTTGCCCCAGTGGTGAGAACATCGTCGATTAATAGAAAATGCTTATTCTGGCTTTTTTCAGAATCGATTACGTCGAATATATCTTCAATATTCTCAGACCTTCCAAGTAAACTTTTTTGAGATTGTGTTTTCGAGTGTTTTTTACGGTACAAAACGGTATCTTGATATGGAATATCTAAACCTCTAGATAAAGCTTTTCCAAAAGTTGTGACCTGATTGTAACCGCGTTTCTTATACTTTTTTGGATGAAGGGGAACCGGAATTACGGCATCGAAAGGTGTTTTTAAAAGTATGTTTTTTAAATCTTCAACATACCATTCTCCCAAAACAGTTCCAATTTGCTGGTGACCTTTGTATTTAAGATTATGAATAAGTTCCTGTACAATCCCTTTTTTATTATAGTACAAAAAAGCAGAAGCGTGTTCAATGTCAATTTTGCCATAAAACTTTTTTACAGCTTCATTGTTAGCATCAAGATGATATTGAGTAAGTGGAATTTCATGACGGCAAACTGTGCACAAAACAGTTTCGTTGGTTAATAAAAGAGAGTGACAACCGGCACAAACCTTAGGAAAAAAGAGGTCAATAATTGATTTAAACACAAACAGAAAGAATATAGTTACAAATCTAACCAAAACAATCTTGCAAACTTTATTATTTTTCTTTTTTTTAAAGGGACTTTTTATATTTTTGCATCACTATGGCAAAACAAGAAGATATATTTAAGAATGTGGTTTCGCACGCAAAAGAGTACGGATTTATTTTTCCGTCAAGCGAAGTATACGATGGATTGAGTGCAGTGTATGATTATGCACAAAATGGTGTCGAGTTAAAAAAGAATATTCGTGAATATTGGTGGAAATCAATGGTTCAGATGAATGAAAATATTGTCGGCCTTGATGCTGCCATATTGATGCACCCAACAACCTGGAAAGCTTCAGGTCACGTTGATGCCTTCAATGACCCGTTAATTGACAACAAAGATTCTAAAAAAAGATATAGAGCAGACGTTTTGGTAGAAGATTTTGCTGAAAAAATCAATCTGAAAGCCAAAAAAGAAATCGAAAAAGCAAAAGAACGTTTTGGAGATGCTTTTAATGAGCAGGAATTTATTACAACCAATGCGCGTGTTGTAGAATACCTTGCAAAAGAAAAAGAAATTCGTGAAAGATTAGGACGCTCTTTGGGCGCCGGAGATCTTGACGATGTAAAAGCGTTAATCGAAGAGCTGGAAATTGCAGATCCTGAAACAGGTTCTAAAAACTGGACAGAAGTACGTCAGTTCAATTTAATGTTCGGAACAAAATTAGGAGCTTCTGCAGATTCTGCAATGGATTTATATTTACGTCCGGAAACAGCTCAGGGTATTTTTGTGAATTTTGCCAATGTACAAAAGTCAGGCAGAATGAAAGTTCCTTTTGGAATTGCCCAAACCGGAAAAGCGTTTAGAAATGAAATTGTAGCAAGACAATTTATTTTCCGTATGCGTGAATTCGAACAAATGGAAATGCAGTTTTTTGTACGTCCGGGAGAAGAAATGCAATGGTACGAACACTGGAAAACAACACGTTTGAACTGGCACTTATCTTTGGGGTTAGGAAAAGAGAATTACCGTTTTCATGATCACGAAAAATTAGCACATTATGCCAATGCTGCTGCAGATATCGAGTTCAATTTTCCTTTTGGATTTAAGGAATTAGAAGGAATTCACTCGCGTACTGATTTCGATTTAAAAGCGCACGAAGAATACTCAGGAAGAAAATTACAATATTTTGATGCTGAATTAAATCAAAACTACGTGCCGTATGTAGTAGAAACTTCAGTAGGTTTAGATCGTATGTTCCTCGCTGTTTTTGCAACTTCATTACAAGAAGAAACATTAGAAGACGGTTCTACAAGAACAGTACTTAAATTGCCTGCTGTTTTAGCGCCAACAAAAGCGGCTGTCCTGCCATTAGTGAAGAAAGACGGATTACCTGAAATATCTAAAAAAATCATCGAAGATCTTAAATGGGATTTTAATGTGTCGTATGATGAAAAAGATGCAGTGGGTCGTCGTTACAGAAGACAAGATGCACTTGGAACACCGTTTTGTATCACTGTAGATCATCAAACTATTGAAGATGAAACAGTAACAATTCGTCATAGAGATACAATGAAACAAGATCGCGTTAAGATTTCTGAATTAAGAAACATTATCGAAAACGAAGTTTCGATGAAAAACTGGTTGATGAAAATGTAGCCTTTAGAAATAATACAATTCAAGTCCCAAATTCCATTAGGAGTTTGGGACTTTTTTATTCTAAATTATGTATTTTGTCGATGATATTTGTATTTCGTCCCTATTAGTCAATATTTTGTCGGAAAATTGCAACAATGTGACTTTGGAGTAATTTCAAATGATTAAATTTAATTGCTTTTACCAGCAGATAATTTTTCAAAACAATTAATACAGCTAAGGAGTAGCTGGAAGAAATTAACGAAAAATCAAGGAAAATAATATTGAAAAAATATTCATACATTATTATTGATGATGATGCTGAAAGTATTCTGAAAACCAAAACGATTGCAGGAAGGTATTCAGAACTAACTTTTGTCGGATCGGCTGTGGATTTTCAGCAGGGAATAAATCTGGTATTGGAACATGCACCTTCTATTATTTTTCTGGAGATTAAGCCCAAGGATGCCTCAAGTAATTTATCACTTTCTCTTATAAGCGAATTATATCGCTATCTTGCTGTTATTCCTAAAATTATAATTACTACCCTGAACAAAGATTTGGCTTTTGATGCTATTCAGTATGGTGTTTTTGATTATCTGTTAAAACCTGTTTTAGAAGTCGATTTGCTTAAAGTCATTATGAAGCTGGACAGGACAACATTGGCAGAAATCAGAAGTGAAATTGTTTCTTCATTAATCCCTGCAAAGCAACCGGCTGAAATTGGGGAGAAACCGTTTGTTTTAGGCATTAAATCATACGGAGATTATCGATATATAAACACAGCTGAAATTTGCTATTTTCAGGCAGATAATAACTCTACCGATATTTATCTAAAGTCCGGTGAAATGATTACTGCATTCAAAACATTAAAGCATTTTGAGAGTGTATTGCCTTATCCTTTTATTCGAATTCACAACAGTTACATCATCAATCGAAATTATATTTCGAGGATTCATAACGGGAACTCAGTATGTTACATCAAAAACTCCCATAAAAAGATTCCATTTTCTAAAACCTACAAACCAAATGTTGATATAATAATTAGCGATTTTAATGCTGGAAATTACTTAGAAGTCTAAAAATTAGGCGTTTACATGGATTTGACGTTCACTGACTATCAATTGGGCATGATCTACCATAAACTGCTTTTTTTGTGTAACTTTTTTTGATTGACGATGTAGTTTTACACTGTGATTAGCACAAAGCAATCACTACCCCAAACTCAAATTTATCAAAAACAAAACACTAAGATTATGAAAAAAGCAGCTTTAACATTCGGATTATTTTCTTTAGTAATGGTAGCAACTTCATTTACAACTCCTGAAATAATGTCTATTGATAACAATCAGCCGGCGTTAAGAGAAAGAGAAGGTAATGGAACTGGCAGCGTAACAGGAGGTCAGACTAAAAAGGTTGATTTATATGATACAAATGCACAGACTTTTGTGCGTAGCAGTGCTTTAAATATAGAAGCAAATGTCAATCAGTCTTTAGGATTGAACAAAAAACAAGATTAAATTTTAAATAGATTTAAATACCATAAAGGTTGTCAAATTATTGACAACCTTTTTTTATGTTCATAGTTTTAGTATTTTTGAGCAACTTCCAAAAAAAATACCAAAAAATACCATTGAAGAAAACAGGTGTAATAATCGTGCTTTTATGTTGTGCTTTCTGGGCTTGTTCCAGAAAAGCAAAGACAGATAATGAAAAAAGTCCTGTAAAAGATAGTCTTCCTGCGTATCTTTCATTGGCTAATGAGGATAATTTGCCACTTAAATTCAAACAAAAATACAATCAGAAAGCCCTGGCCATTATTTTAGAACAACAGGATGATTCTGTAAACAAAGCCAATTTTTTTAAAGTAGCCAATCGTTACTACAATATGGGCGATTGGAAATCGTATTTTAAAACCACAAAATTAATTCTTGAACGTTCTGAAAAAAATAAAGATTCAGCTACTACAGCCAAAGCCTATTCTTATTTAGGAGATTATTACATTGTGCAATCTATTCCTGATAGTGCTTTTTTGAGTTATTACAAAGCAGAAAAATTGTATCTGCGCCTTAAAGACGAATATAATATTGCCAGAACGTTCCTAAACAAAGCAAGTCTGCAGTATAACGAAGGTGATTTTTTTGAAAGTGAGATAACCGTTTTTAAAGCGTTAAGCAGTCTGAAAAAGCAAAAAAAAGTCAATGAGCTTTTTTATGAAAGTTATAATCTTTTAGGAATATTATACAATGAAAGAGAAGAATATGCTAAGGCCTTAGAGTTTCAGACAAAAGCATTACAGGTATTAGAAGATCAGACTATTCCAGCTGAATTTCAATACAGAGCAACATCTCTGAACAATGTTGGATATGTTTATATGAATATGAACGATTATAAGCAGGCTAAAGATTATTTTGTAAAAGCGTTGAAAGAAAAAAATCTTTTTGAAGACAAAGCACCTCTGTATGCTACTTTGCTTGATAATTTAGCGTATTCGAAGTTTAAACTAAAAGAATCAGACCAGTTACCGGAATTGTTTAAACAATCGCTTAAGGTCAGAGATAGTTTGGGATTAAAAGCTGCTGTCATTTCCAGTAAAATTCATTTATCAGAATATTTTGCCTTCAAAAAAGATACTTTTAAAGCCATTCAGTTTTGTAAACAGGCCTTGACATTGGCGAGATCTTCCGGCAAGACAATCAATACATTGTCAGCATTACGTCAAATAGCCATTATTGATCCTCAAAATGCAGCAATTTATTCTAAAGAATACATTCATCTTAACGGACGAATGCTAAAAGCAGAAAGAAGTATGGGAGAGAAATTTTCTCGTATTGAATATGAAACCAATGAAATAAAAGATCAAAATTTTAGTTTACAGGAAAAGAATAAAACACTGGTTTATGTTTTTAGTATTTGTACTTTAATTGGATTGTTTTTTTATGTTTATAAAACCCAACAGGCAAAAAACAGAGAATTGCTTTTTAAACAGCAGCAGCAAATAGCCAATGAAGATATTTATAATCTGATGCTTTCACAACAAAACGATATAGAATTAACGCGAATCAGAGAAAAGAAAAAAGTAGCACAGGACCTTCATGATGGTGTGTTGGGCAGAATGTTTGGCGTTAGAATCAGTCTGGACAGTTTAGATAAGATTGATGAAGCAGAAGCGGCAGAAAAAAGAAAAAAGTACCTGACGGAGCTAAAAAACATTGAAGAAGATATTCGCGAAATTTCACATGATTTAAGCAGGGAGAAATCAGAATTGATTAATAATTTTGTGGTGATATTAAATAAATTATTTGAGAATCAGCAAAATATATACAATGCAAAAGTAATTACTTTTTTTGACCCTCAGATTAAATGGGAATTGGTAGAAAATGCAGTCAAAATAAATTTGTACAGAATTGTGCAGGAAGCACTTCAAAATTGTAATAAATACTCAGAAGCAGATTTTATTACGGTTGAATTTAAGAGCGAGATCAATCATTTAATTTTATCCATTTTTGATAACGGAAAAGGATTTGATACCAAAAGAACTAAGAACGGAATAGGTTTACACAACATAGAATATCGTGCAAAAGAGTGTAAAGGATCTGTAAACATAAAATCGGGAAAAGGAAAAGGAACTTTGCTCGTTATAAAAGTACCCATAGATCAAAAAATTAACCTACAAAATAATGACAGCTGAACTAAACGCCCCAGTTTCGCCTCTTATTAAGCATAATATCTTAATAGTAGATGATCATCCTTTTATAATAGAAGGATACAAAAATGCCATAACACGTTATAGCCCTAAAAAGTATGAATTTGCTATTTTTCAGGCACATGATTGCAGATCAGCTTATGATTTAATTACGGATAAACAAACGCCGGATTTTGATGTTGCCTTTTTAGATATCAGCATGCCGGCTTATGAAGAAAAAGATCTTTTTAGCGGAGAAGATTTAGCAAAATTAGTACTAAGTAAAATGCCCAATTGCAGCATTATTTTACTTACGATGTATACAGAATTACTTAAAATAAAAACCATTATAAGAACTATAAATCCAAATGGATTGATAATAAAAAATGATCTCACTTTTGATGAATTACTTTTTGCATTCGATAAAGTAATGAAAAATGATAAATATTACAGTCAGTCGGTTCAAAAAATGCTCAACCAGTCTCATCATAATTCAATAGAAATTGATGAATTTGATAAACAAATTTTATTTCATTTGTCAAAACAAACTCCAATGCATGAAATGCCACATTATATTCCCATTTCTTTAAATGCAATTCAAAAGAGAAAAATGAACTTGAAAGAGCTGCTCAAAATAAAGTCAGATAACGACGAAGATTTAGTAAAAGAAGCCAAAAGCAAAGGCCTATTCTAGCGAAAAAATCATACAAAAATCGGCACATAAAATTTGTCGGTTTTTTTTTATACTTTTTTTGAAATGAAAAAGTGAAATTTATTTAATTGATTTTCAGTATTTAAAATGCCATTTGTGCTGATATTTCTTATTTTAAATTATGTCCTATTTTGGTATAAATTAGGCTTTGAATATTTAAACGATTTATTTAAGTAGGCTTATCTTTACATAATTAACGATACACCACTTTTTATATGCCAGTTAGCCAAAAAATAGAGCAATTATTATCCCAT
Source organism: Flavobacterium hercynium (assembly GCF_002217285.1). GTDB lineage: Bacteria > Bacteroidota > Bacteroidia > Flavobacteriales > Flavobacteriaceae > Flavobacterium > Flavobacterium hercynium. Next base: position 264,238 of record NZ_MUGW01000008.1, read on the forward strand.
AAATATCGTACAAATATTGTAGTTACAACAAATGATCAAAATCCAAAAGTCGTTGTTATTACAGATGTCGAATCCGGTACGATGTTTTGGACTATCGAAGCTTCTATGTATAGTTTCAAAGATGAGAATGACAATGTTTGGGTAACTCCTCCGCATTCTGTAAATGTTGGTGATGAAAAATATCAGCCAAAAATTGGAGATCACCTCAAAGGCCCGGATGGGGAAAGCTGTTTTTTTTCCAGCAAAGAAGCAGTTGTTGATTTAGCAGTAAGCTATTTCGAAAAACATATCGATATCACGTATGGGCTTCAGTTTAAAATGTCAACCTGCTATTTTGAAGATTCAGAAGCCGGAGAAAATTTTACCTATCAGTTAAATTATAAAAAGTTTAAATGCTCTGTTTATAAAGGAATTAAGAGATATATCTCTTTTAATTAATTGTTTTAGTTATGAGTTATAAATTATGAGTTGTTTCTTTTAGTTATGAATTATGAGTTTTAATTTGTTTGACATTACCATTTAATTAAAAAAGTCACAATTCAATATTCCAAAATCCAATATTCCTCGATCCAACAACTCACAACTCACAATTCACAATTCACCACTCACCACTCAAAAAAATGTCTTAATCTAATATTAATAAGACTTTATGGGTTCTTTTTGTGCGCTTATATTTACAGTAATAATAATTAACTGTTATTTATATGCCAACTACTCAAAAACTAAAGAAATTATTATCTCATAATTATAATGCTAATATAGTTATTGAAGAAAATGAAGGACGCCCAAAAGTTATTATCATAGCTGATGCCAATTCCGGTACTATGTTTTGGGCTGTAGAAAACGCCATGTTTTCTTTTAAAGATGAAGACGACAATATGTGGTCGACTGTACCGGATTGCTTAATTATTAATGATGAGAAACACCATCCTCAAGTCGGACATTCTATAACAGGACCGGATGGAGAAATATGCATTTTTAGTACCGAAGAAACCATTTTGGGTATGGCTACTCATTATTTCGAGAAACATATAGACATTTTTTATGGTTTCGATTTATGCCGCAATATGCACACTTTTCAGGAAAAAATTAATGGAAAAACCTTTACCTATAAATTAATGGAAAAGGGATTTAAATCTGCTTTGTATGAAAGAATAGACAGATACATCTCGTCTAATTAAATAATTAAACAAAAATAAAATATGAGTTTTCTAGCAAAATTAATGATCGACGGAGGAGAATTTAATGTTCTCGATTTCAAAATTCAATTTCAAAGTAAAAAAGACACTTCAGGTAAGCCTTTTGGTGGTGTCAAAGGAGGGACAATAAAAATAGTTATCGAAGCAGATCAGCATACTGATTTTTTGGCTTGGATTTTAAACCATAATCTGGGCAAAGATGGTAAGATTGTTTTTTACCGCCGTGATGCTTTAGGGAAAATGAAAGATTTAAAATTCGAAAGGGCGCACTGTATTGATTATGAAGAGGAGTTTTCGAGCACAAGCGATTCGCCTATGACGATTAAAATGGAGATTATCGCAAAAGAAATCCTGTTTAGCGATGCTAAATTTTCAAACGATTGGACAGATTAATTCCACAATTTAACTACGATACTAATTTAAAAGCCAGTAAACTATGTCATCATTTAAAGATCAGATTCAGGTAACCATAAGCGGTTACACCAAAAGAGTACTTTTCTCCGATTTAAAGCTAGCTCAACGCATGATGGAGCATCATGATTTTTCTTTCACCTGGATGTATAGCGGAAGTACGATCATTTCACCCGAAGAGCAGGCAGAAGCAATTCGAAAGTATACCGCCAACGAAGTTATTTTTACCTTCAAAAGCAGAAATGGCGAAATAAAAGTCATGAGCAAGGGTATCATCAACGAGCTTATTTCGATTTATGAAAAAGGAAGTCCGCGTGGGTTGTATGTAAAGGGAATTAGTCACACTGTTCTTTTAAGCGAACAATCCAAGTCGAGAGTGTTTTTAGAGAAGAATATCAAAGAAGTTGCCCTGAAAATTTTTGAAGACGAAACAGCTGGTGAATTTTATCAGTCCGAAGCCATTCAGCCCCGCTACAAAAAAATGTTTCCCGCGATAACCCAATACAACGAAACCAGTTTTGATTTCTTAAAACGCCTTGCCGCTTTTCATGGCGAATGGTTCTATTTTGATGGCATGCGCATGCAATTTGGTAATCTGAAATCATCAAAAGTAAAGTTGAAAAACTATGTAAGTCTTTATGATTTCACTATCAAGAGTAAACTCAAATCACACAAAACATCGCTTGCGGGTTACGATCCCAATAATGCATTGAGCATAAAAAGCGCAAAAGCCATTACCGCAGCAGGAAGCGCAGACGGTTTTTCGGCTATGACCCGCCGCGATCAGTTAGTGGTAGCTTTGCCCAATACATCGATTCCATCGTATACCAATCAGGCAAAAAATACAACCGAGATCGAAGAATTAGCCCAACGCCAGGTAGCAGCACACGATGCCAACAGTACAATTTATACCGGAAAGGCGTATGTACCCATTGGTGTTGGACAAATCTTTACGGTTCAAAACAAAGAAGTATACCACGAACTCGTAGCCATAAAAGTCACCCATTTTGGAGAATACGACGGACAATACCGATGCAAGTTTAAAGCTATTCCGGCTGATGTAGAAGTGCCGCATTATACGAACATAGAAGTTTCTGCAAAAGCCGATACCCAACCCGCAATAGTAATTGACAATAACGACCCCGAAGGATTGGGACGCGTAAAAGTAAAATTCTACTGGGCCAATTACGATGCCAACAGCGATTGGATGCGCGTGATGCAACAATACTCAGGAAAAAGTTGGGGACAATACAACAGACCCGAAATAGGCGATGAAGTTCTAGTGAGTTTTGAAAACAGGAATGTCAATTCTCCTTACGTTTCAGGCTCGCATTACAATGGCAAAGCAAAACCTGAATTTTTTGATTCGAACAACAGCACCAAAGGTTGGAAACTCAGATTTGGACAAGTATTCAAGTTTATAGAAAAGGTTGGTATCTGGCTTTCTGACCCAAGTGGAAACGAAGTGCATTTGAATGAAGAAACGAAGAGTATGACGTTTACAAGTTCAGAGACAATTACGTTTAATTGTAAAAACTTTGTCATAAATGCTTCTGAGAATATTAGTTCGAGTGCAGGACAGAATATTGTGGAAATTGCAGCTGTAAATAAATCCAGTATTGTAGGGGCAGAAAACAGAACAGAAGTTGGAGGCGATCTTTTGATGAAGGTTAAAGGAGAACTATTTGAAAGTATTGATGGTGATGTACATTCTGAGGTAAAGAAAGATAGGAATATAATAGGAGGTTCTGATATTACTTTACAGAGTAAAAAAAATAACGAATTACATTCAAAAAATGATATTCAGAATAATAGTAACGAGGGAACTACACAAAATTAAGATAATCTAATAGTTTAATTTATTACAAAAAGAAATGTCAAGAACACGAATTGTAAAAGGAAAAATTACCGAAATAACGGGTGGGACATCGCGTATGTATGGTAATAGAATAATCATTAATGCTGGAGGACGTATTAATTATTATGCTAAAAGGTATACTTATGGAGAACCAGAAGAACCACCGGTAAAAGAATTTGAAGAAAGCACTGCTGTAGTATATGAAACAGATGGACATTATAGTACAGTATATTTAGTATGTTTAATGTTGGGAATGAATGAAGATGATGCTGAAGAATTAGCAATAGCAACTGAAGCACCAGATACCACAATTCATAGTGAACTAGATTTTGAATTAAATGATACTTGGTCAAATGTAAATTATCAAGGTCCCGTACATTCTTTGACGGGGGGATTTCATGGCATCGAAGAGTTTATAACAGCGGTTAAATTTTTATGGCTAAAAATTGATGATAGAAACCGAGAGAAATCGATAAGCGAATTAGGGGAATTACTACATCGATTTGGTGATACTTATGCGCATTCTAAATTAGACAATATTAAACCTGATAATTTAGTTGCTTTCGATTTATATCATAGTGATAAAAATCTTAATCTTGTGATTGATAGCTGGAGAGGTCAAGGAGGTAAAACTTTAGCAGAAGATGTAGAGCCTTGGATACAATATATAAATTTTTATACTAAAAAATATGGTTATAATTTTTTGACAAATCAAGATTATCAGAGACAAGCTTTTAAAGGTCAAACATTATTAGAAAAACTGCGAGATGTTTATTTATTACAACCTACAGATAAATTCAAAATGTATGGAGGAGGTTTTTTTACTACAGATCACTTAACAGCAGATGATTCATATCCAGATCGTATATATATTCGCCCAGATTGGTATCTAAATTATGTGAAAAATTTAGCATGGCTATTATCATTAAAATTTAATTTAGATTTGGGTAAATTTAATATAAGTATCTTCGAAAAAATGACAAGATTTGCGACTGAAAATAAGTGCTCTCTTAAGGGAATTATTGATTATGAAATTGCAAAAAAAAGAGGTAAAAGAGAATTTTACATTCCTGTTTTTTATAGCAACTCAATAAGAATTGCTGCATCCGCAGATGAATCTTTTTCTACAAACTATCTTAAAAATGCTAAAGAAGCAAGAAGTTTTGCAATTAAATATATGATTGAAGAAGCTAATAATTCCGGATCACCAGAAGTAGAAGAAATTACTAGTTTATTAAATATAAAAGTAAGTCGTTTTGGTAATTTGTTTCATTATACAAAAGCTTATAAATTAAATTTTTAGTTTTCATGAAAAAGATAATTCATTTAGCATTTTTAATGTTTTTCGTGCATTCAATATCTTTATTTTTGATTTTATCAAAAATGAATGCATTGATATCTGAAGATGATAGAACTCCTGGTAGAGGTATATATTTTATAATAGCTATGGCATTTACGACAATAATATATTCTATTGTTTTAGGAATTATTTGGATTGAAAAGCAAATGGATATTAAATATAAATCAATAGTTTTATTTTTAGCATATGGAAATTGCTTACTTGAGTTTTATTTCAATTCAACTCTTCAGTTTCAGTTATTTGAAAGACCTGATCGATTTGACCATTTAGCAATTTTTTTTATTTTGCTATATTTTATTTTTGAATTGTTTTTAACTTATTATATAGTTAATAATAAAATGTATAAATCTGATGAATAAATTTTTCGTTTTCGGATTCTTGATATTATTTATTAACTTCTTTTTTTTTAGGGGTTTATTTAGTTCTTTAGATTCTTACACGCCTAATAATACTTCTGGAAATCCTTTTGCAGTATTTTTAGCTATTGCTGTAACGATTTTGTTTTTGGTAATAGTTTGCATGCTGCTTTTAATAGAAAAAGTAATGGAAGTAAATTTGAAAAATACACTTTTATGTATATTATTATTTCATTGTTTATTTCATTTTGTTTTGGATTCTTTTTTTGAATATGACTTATTTCACGATACAAAATCATTTAGTTTATCAGCTATCATAATAATCTTAATTTATTTTATTGTTGAGCTATTCTTAACTTTTTATCTAGTTAGTAAAATGTATAAATCATCAGAAGAAATGTAGTTTAAAGAATTGTTTATAAAGAACATAAGTTAATTTTACTTAGGAAGATAAAATAAATTTTTAAAAATGAAATATCACATTATAATTTACACTACACTGTTTTTTTTAATCTCATGCAATAGAAATAGTGTTGATGTAGAACCTATTGATAAGCAATTGAACGACAGATTTGAAAGAGGAATTCAATATTATCAAATATCTAACTTTGAAGATTTATCTGATCAGCATTTGATGAATCAATTGGAAGTTTTTAGAGAAGGAGTAAGTTTAAAAAAAGAAAATGAAGAGTATGATAGATTTCAATTATTCTTTTATAAAAAATCTTTTTTTACAAATTATAAAAAATATGCTTTAGAAGCAGTTGAAGAAAATGAATTTGGAGGTATTGGTGAATATCGAGATAATTTGATTGCACAATTTATTTTTTCTAAAATTAGTCATAATCGTTATAAATATACCCGCGTCATTTATAACAATGATAACCCAGATAATATTTACGATATAAAATTAGAAAGAAATGATACAATCATATTAAAGTAAATTCAGCAGATCTTGCTAAAATTAATTTGATATTCCAGTTCAAACCTATTTTTCATCATTTGTATGTAGTATAAGATTTAGAAAGGTTAAAACAATATTTATATGCCGGACAATTGGAGAAAGGTAAAGTATTGAAACAGTTTTATGAGTTGGATTTAAACAACACCAAATTATGAAAAACCAAATAAATAAAATAGTTTCAGTAGTCATTTTGTTTTTTTTATTGAGTAGTTGTCATAAAGTACCAAAATCTTTTGTAGAAGGTGAACGGGATCGTGCTTTTAAAAACTATTTAATTATGCGTAAAATAGAATTTACAGAGCTTAGTAATAGTCTTTACTCCAAGTATTATTCAGATTTTTTAGATTATGAGACAAAAGAACTTTTGTCAAAAACACCATTTTTAAAGTTTAATCAGGTATATGTATATCAGGGAACAAACAATACTATAAGATATTTTGTTTTTACCGATATAGGTTATGTGTATACAGTTGATACAGATAGACATGGGAGTGAATTTGTGAGTGAACCGGTTGAAGGAATAATAAAAGTTAAAAAACCTTTTCCTTTGTTGTTTTATGGATTTTATAAATTAGAAGATACAATCATTAAAATTAAAATTCGTGAAAAAAAAACGTCATAAAGAGTTGTTTATTAATGATATAGGTGTAGTAAGTAAAGATACTGTTAGACTAACAGGTTATTATAAATCAATAGAATTTAAATATAAAAAAAAGTGGCTAGCCAAAACACATAAAACAAATTTTAAGTTAGTGTATCAGCCAGATTTGATAGCAACTTTTATTAATCATAATTTTTGGGGTGAAATATTTCGTATAGAAGGAGAATTCAAAGATGAGCGTGTTATAGAGGAAAAAAAATTTTTCACTAAAAATTAGAAGAGAAGCAGAATGTAAAAGAACCAAAAAATGAAAAACCAAATAAATAAAATAGTTTCAGTACTGGTTCTGATGTTTTTATTTAGTAGTTGTCACAGACCTCCTAAAGGTTATAAAGAAGGCGATTATGATCGTGCTTTCATGAACTATTTAACTATGCGGAAAATAGAATTTACAGAGCTTAACAATAGCCTTTATTCCAAATATTATATTGATTTTATGCGTTACGAAAGAAAAGAACTTTTGTTGAAAAATCCATTTTTGAAGTTTAATCAGGTATATGTGCATCAAACAAATAATGTTATAAGATATTTTGTTTTTACAGATATAGGTTATGTATATGCGGCTGAAACTGATAGAGATGGGAGTGCATTTGTGAATGTACCTGTTGAAGGAAAAATAAAAGTAAAAAAGCCTTTTCCTTTGTTGCTCTACGGTTTTTATGAATTAGATGATAGAACTGTTAAAATTAGCCGTAATGAAGTACAACGATATGGAGAACTTAATCAATGTGATGTTGGTATTATGCAAAACGATACCATAACACTTACCGCTTATTACAATACTAAAAAATTTGGTTACAAGAAAAAGTGGTTAGCGAAAACCTATAAAACAAATTTTAAGTTAGTGTATCAGCCTAATATGACAGCAACTCCTATTAAACATAATTTTTGGGGTAAAACTTTCCGTATAGAAGGGGAATTCAAAAATGAGCGTGTTATAGAGGAATAAAGAATAATTATTTGAAAGCAAATCTTACCCGATCAAGAAACAGAAAAACTATTAAAAGAAGTGGAATCGTGGTTTTAAAAACAATAAAAATAATAGCAACAGTAGCTCTGACAATTTATTTGATTAGTTGCTTTTACGCGCAAGATGAACATTGGAGAGACATTAAAACAATTGGAGCAGATAAGAGTAGTGGTACTATTGGCACTGATTACCTATTCAATAAATTTAAGTTTATAAATACAAAAACAGGATTTTTTTTAGGATTGTATAAAGACGAAAATAAAATAGGAGACTACACTCGAGTTAATATAAACAAAAATCAAGATGCCATTATTCTGCGCACTTTAGATGGTGGGTATAATTGGCAGGAAAACATTTTAGGGAAAGGTGAGATCATTGATTTTAATAAAGTGAGTAATGCATTGTTGGCTTTACGTAAAAGTTATAATGGTAGAGATGCAAAAGATATAATATCGCACCTGCACATTTCAAAAGATCAGGGCGCAACCTGGGAGGAAGTAAGTCAAAATAAAGAAAAGCCAATAGATGAAATTCATTTTTGGACATCACAAAAAGGTATTGGTATTTGTGGATTAATTGAAAAGGGTTCTAAGTTTAAAATATTATATACAGAAGATACAGGGAAAAATTGGCGTGAAATAGAACTTTCTAAAATGTATGAAGGGATGGATTTTGCTGTTACCTCAAAAGGTGTTTTATATTATCTGACAAAAGAGCGTAATAGTTATGTAAAGGCTGATTTTTCAGCTATGGAATCAGAAGAAATTAAATTTACTAATATGGATTTTACACCTTTTTCAGTAGTGCTAGATAATAATGATAAGGTGTATTTTGTGGTAAAGGATAAAGACAAACGCAATATTCTGTATAAAAAAATGGAAGGTAATAGTTTGAAAAAAATAGATTTTCCATTTAAGAATCAAATGATTTATGATGTTCAGATTTATGATAACACTATAGCGATTTTAGCAGACGATAAATGTTATTATCGCAGTGATGATCAGGGAGCAACATGGTCAAAAGAGCAAATTGGTGCATCCTATATTAGTATGGTTGCCTTTTACGGAAAAGAGCATGTGTGGATGCGTACATTTCCAGAGCAAATGATTTTGCGTACGCCTTTATGATAGAAGGCTTAAGAAACTTATTTAAAGTAATAGTTTATGATAGGATTGACAAGAGTATATTGAAATGAAAAAGACAAACTATTAAAAGAAGTAATATCATGTTTTTAAAAATAATAAAAAGAATAGTAAATTTTTGTCTGATACTTTATTTGATTAGTTGCTTTTACGCGCAAGATGAACATTGGAGAGACATTAAAACAATTGGAGCAGATAAGAGTAGTGGTACTATTGGCACTGATTATCAATTCAATAAATTCAAATTCATAAATACTAGAATAGGGTTTTTTTCGGGATCCTATCAAGGTAGAGATAAGATTGGAGCACCTAATTATGTAAATATAAATCGAAATCAAGATGCCATTATTTTGCGCACTTCAGATGGAGGTTATAATTGGCAGGAAAGTATTTTAGGGAAAGGTGAGATCATTGATTTTAATAAAGTGAGTAATGCATTGTTGGCTTTACGTAAAAGTTATCATGGTAGAGATGCAGAAGATATAATATCGCACCTGCACATTTCAAAAGATCAGGGCGCAACTTGGGAGGAAGTAAGTCAAAATAAAGAAAACCAAATAGATGAAATTCATTTTTGGACACCACAAAAAGGTATTGGTGTCTGTGGCTTAAAGGGGCGAAAATTTAAATTTACAATATTATACACAGAAGATAAGGGAAAAAATTGGCGTGAAATTTATGTTCCAAAAATGCATGAAAGAATGGATTTTGCCGTCACCACAAACGGTATTTTATACTATCTCACAAAAGAGCGCACCAGTTATGTAAAGATCGATTTTGCAACTATGAAATCAGAAGAAATTAAATTTACTAATATGGATAAAACTCCTTTTTCAGTAGTGTTGGATAATAATGACAGGTTATATTTTGTGGTTGAAGATAGAGACAAACGTAATATACTATATCAAAAAACAGAAGGGAATAGTCTGAAAAAAATAGAATTTCCTGTTAAGGACCAAAAGATCTATGATGTTCAGATTTATGATAACACTATAGCAATTTTAGCAGACGATAAATGTTATTATCGCAGTGATGATCAAGGAGAAACGTGGTCTAAAGAGAGAATAGGTGCATCTTATATTAGGATGGTTGCCTTTTATGGGCAAGAACATGTGTGGATGCGTACATTTCCGGGACAAATGATTTTGCGTACGGCTTTACAATAGAAGGCTTAAAAAAACTTATTTAAAATAATAGTTCATAATAGTATTGACAAAAGTATATTGAAATGAAAAAGGCAAATTATTAAAAGAGTTTAATGAGTTGGATTTTAAAAAGACCAAAAAATGAGAAAGTAAAAGTAAAAAAGTAAAATTGTTTCAATAATTGATTATGTTTTTTATCATAAAATTGAGGAGCAATATAATTTTGATTTGAGTAAATTAGGAAGTGAAATACTTTTTTAACTGCTGTACTAATATATATTATAAAGAAAAAAAAGATGAATAATACGTTACAGATTATATGTTTTAATAAAATTAAAGTAAACTTACAATTGAGATTTTTGCTATTAATTTTAGTAAGTGTACCAGCTTTTGCACAATACACTTCTATTCCGGATAAAATTTTTGAAAGTAAGCTTATAGCACTAGGTATAGACAGCGGTAGCCCTGATGAAAAAGTTCTCACTGCAAATATTGTCGATATTGTCGATCTGGATATTTCTAGAAAAGTTATTAATGAAGAAAGGTTTGATTCAGAGCCAATTGTGGATTTATCTGGGATAGAAGATTTTAAAGCTTTAAAGAATTTAAATTGTTCTAAGAATGCATTTAAATCTTTAGACTTTTCAAAAAATCTGAATTTAAAAAAATTAGATTGTAGTTTTAATTTTATCGTAAATCTAAATGTTTCTAAAAATCTAAATCTAACAGTTTTAGATTTTAGTAGTAATCGTTTATTGAATTTAGATCTTTCTCCGAATGTGGCTTTGATTGAATTGTATTGCATTTCAAACAAGTTAACATTTTTGGATTTATCTAAAAATAAATCTCTTATCAATTTAAATTGTAGTTGGAATAAATTAAATTCTTTAGATGTTAGTAATAATTTAGGTTTAACTGAACTAAGTTGTTATGGTGCGAATTTGGATAATTTGAATGTGTCAAAAAATCTTGCATTGATTAATTTAAATTGTAATTGGAATAATTTGGAAATATTGGATATTTCTAAAAACAAAAAATTAAAAGGACTCTATTGCGACGTAAATAAATTAAAGATTTTGGATGTTTCTAAAAATAAGGAGCTATTAAATTTAAATTGTATGGATAATCAATTGACAATTTTAGATGTTTCAAAGAATAAAAAACTTAATATTTTAAGCTTTAATCGAAATAATGTAAAGAGTTTAGATGTTGCAAAAAATACTAGTTTAATTGAATTGTATTGCACAGCAAACGAATTAACCAACTTAGATGTTTCTAAGAACATATTTCTGACGACTATAATTTGCGATCAAAATAGTATTACAAAATTAGATTTTTCTAAAAACGTAGCATTATACGATATTAATTGTTCGAAAAATAAATTGACAATGCTAAATTTAAAAAACACTAATAATATAAAGTTTGCAAATTTAAATTTTACTAAAAATACTGATTTAAAATGCATTGCAGTTGATAATGAATCTTATCTAAATATGAAATGGACAAACTATAAAGACAATTTTGCAATTTATTCCAGTGACTGTGATAATTAATTAATTCTTTCAAGTAATTTAAGTAACAAACAACAATAGATTTATATTAAAAAACAAACAAATGCAGAATAACTACTCAAAACAGCAAGCTTTACAAGTAATACTATTTTTTATATTTTCGATAGTGATACAAGCACAAGTAAAAAATAATGTCGAAAAAACTGGAGCCACACAAGCTGCAAGTATATTTAAGGTTGAAGATGATGATATCGAAATGGCAAATGCTATTTTAAAAGCAAAGCAAACCTTCAACGAATTTGAGACTGCAATAAGAAGTGAAAATTCTAATTTAAAAGGTTTTTCACTAAAAAAAGGATATCAAAGCTACAAAGGAGTGGAATTATTATGGATCGCAAATATAATGGTTTATGAAAAAAAGAATAAGTATGTTGGTATTGTAAAGAATGTGCCAGAATATACTAAAGATGTAAAGTATGATGATATTACTGAAATTAGTAATGATGAAGTTTCAGATTGGTTGTACTTGGATAATGGTGTTGTAAAGGGAGGATATACGCTTCGTCTTTTGAGAAATAGAATGACAGCAGCCGAGAGAAAACAGTTTGATGCTGAAAGTCACCTGATATTCGACTAGTAATAAAACAGGTGTTAACAAAATGAAAGAAAACATTAAGTACACTTGTATCGTAAATTAGAATTTAGATATTATAAACCTTATGAACAAAAACGACAATAAAGAAATTTTTAATTTTTTGATAAAAAATACATTTTTCACGATTCTGATCCTAGATTTCTTTGCCGTAATTGCCCTGTTTATTAGCAAAACTTATTTTGAAAAGGAAGAAGTTAATAATCATGCAATAGGAGTGTCTCCATTACTGATTCATTTTATTTTAGGTCTTTTATTATTTTTGTATTTCTTTATCGCAACACTTCCTGTTTATTTAAATTTAGTAGAGACCATTAGAAACAAAGCGCGGTACCGTTTTCTTTCCTTTTTTCTGATTCCTGTAATTCTTTTCGTTACGATTCTTTACTTGAAAAATTTTGATGTAACGGTTGTTTTAATTTCAACCGCTTGTTTGTTACTGTATATAAACTACTATTACAGGTTTAGGAGATTTATAAAAAAGGATAGTTTATAATAAACAGAAAAGAGGCTCGAAAGCCTCTTTTTTGTTGAATTTATCTTTTACCATTTTCCTCAATATCTAAATCAGAAAAAGCTTTTGATAATGTATATTATTCGCTTAGAGCATCCCAACCACGAGCTTTTAGAGCAATTTTAGTATTGGCTCTTGTTACAAGGTGAATGCCTTCGCTTTCGTCTGCCATGTGTCCGATGATAGAGAAATTTGGGTTTCCTTTTATTTTATCAAAATCGTTAATGTCAATAGTAAACAAAAGTTCGTAATCTTCTCCACCATTAATCGCTACTGTTGTACTGTCGATATTAAACTCTTCACAAGTAGAGATAAATTGCGGATCTAGCGGAAGTTTATCTTCATATAAATTACATCCCACTTTGGACTGCTTGCACAAGTGAATAATCTCAGACGATAATCCGTCTGAAATATCAATCATCGAGGTAGGTTTGATTTCGAGAGCATGTAATAAAGTGCGAACATCTTTGCGGGCTTCCGGTTTTAACTGACGTTCGATTAAGTAGCTGTACATATCCAGATCAGGCTGACTGTTTGGATTCACCTGAAAAACCTGCTTTTCGCGTTCTAACACCTGTAATCCCATGTAAGCAGCACCAATATCACCCGTTACAACAAGTAAGTCCGTTTGTTTGGCTCCATTACGATATACAAGTTCCTCTTCATTCGCTTCACCAATTGCAGTAATGCTAATAATTAAACCTTTTTGCGATGAGGTAGTATCACCACCAATAACATCTACTTTGTATTCTTTTGCAGCGTGCGTAATCCCTTCAAATAGTTCCTCCAGGGCTTCTAGTGGAAAACGGTTAGAAACAGCAACAGAAACCGTTATTTGAGTTGGTCGTGCATTCATGGCGCAAATGTCAGACAAGTTTACCACAACAGATTTGTATCCTAAATGTTTTAAAGGCATATATGCCAAATCAAAATGTACGCCTTCAATCAATAAATCAGTAGAAACCACTACTTTTTTATCTTTAAAATCAAGAACAGCCGCATCATCGCCTATACTTTTTAAAGTGGATTCCTGAGTAACATCAAAATTTTTGGTTAAATGCTCAATAAGGCCAAATTCACCTAATTGCGCTATGCTGGTACGTTGCGGATTTTTATCTTCGATCATTTCTTTTTAAGTTCCAAAGTTTTTAAGGGGCAAAGGTACAAAGGTTTTGTCGAACTTAAAGGTGTGTTATACAGGAACGTTCTATTTATGTGTTGAGACGTAAATATTTTAAACGTAGAGACGCACAGCAGTGCGTCTCTACGGCTGTGCGTCTCTACGTTTGTGAGCAGGAGAAAAAATATTTTTTTTCCTGCTGACAAACTGTTGTCACCGGCTCATTTTACTTTTGAAGTAGTAAAAATTTAAAACCTTACAATCATGAAAACATTAGAAGCACAAGTTATCAGTTCAGAAGATTTATTAAAACACTGGCAAGGACACAGAGCACTTACACGACGTTTGATTCAGCTTTTTCCGGAGAAAGATTTCTTTGAATTTTCGATAGGCGGAATGCGTCCGTTTGCAAAATTGGTCGATGAACTATTGGCAATTGCAGGTCCGGGACTAAAAGGAATTGTAAACAAAGAAGTTAAACCATTTACAGAAGAAAGTGATAAACTAATTTTTAAAGCGCAATATCTTGAAAAATGGGACGAAGCAACAGCCGAAATCAACAAGTACTGGGAACAATTATCGGTAGAGGATTTCAGTGAGAACTTTAATCTTTTCGGTCAATATGAATTTCCTGTAATTCAGAACATCTTGTATTTTATTGATAATGAAGTGCATCACAGAGGTCAGGCGTATGTTTATTTGAGAGCATTAAATATTGAACCGCCATTTTTCTGGGAAAGATAGATTTCCGAAAAACGAATAAAAAAAACTCCCAATAGAAAAAATAAATTCTAGTTGGGAGTTTTTTTATAAAAGTCTTTCTCTGTTGCGGTCTAACAATTCTAAAGTTTTCGTTTTTAAAAGTTCCGGTTCCAGAATAGTGGCATGATCACCATACATTAAAAACCATCGTGGAAAACCGTTTTCAATATCCTTACACATAAAGGTCATTTCGATGTGGTCACCAACTTCTTTTTCCGAAACAAAACCATGATACTTTCGTTCAAAGGCTAAATATCGCGCAATCTTTCTTTCCACTAAAATGCGGACTTTAGTAGTCGGAAAGGTTTGAGTTTTGTTTAAATACGTTTCCAGTGCATCATGTTCGATGGTAAAATCAATTTCCGTTTTTTTAATCGCCTGAATACGATCTGTTCTGAATTGTCGGTAATCTTTACGTAAATGGCAATAACCTAAAAAGTACCAGCAATTATGATCATGAAATACACCAACAGGTTCGAGATTTCGCTGTGTGGTTTCTTCCTTGTCAAAAGTTTTGTAGGTTAACAGAATTTGTTTTTTTTCTGAAATACTTTCAAAAAGCACCGCTAAAGTATTGGGAGAATTATCGTTAAACATCGGATCCTGTGTCTGCATGAGGATTCTCGATTCGATATTTGAAAGCCAGTCTTTATCCGTACTTTTTAATACCGATTTCAGTTTGTACATCGCCGATGCATAATGTGATCCCAAAACAGGATCGGTAAATTTCTGCATTAGTTTTTCTGCGGCGATAAAACTGCTTACCTCTTCGGTAGTAAACATTACAGGAGGCAATCTGTAACCTTCCATTAAAGCATAACCAACGCCTGCTTCGCTGTAAATAGGAACACCGGAAGCTTCCAGTGTTCGAATATCGCGATAGATGGTGCGCAGACTCACTTCAAAACGATTGGC
Organism: Flavobacterium hercynium; assembly: GCF_002217285.1. GTDB lineage: Bacteria > Bacteroidota > Bacteroidia > Flavobacteriales > Flavobacteriaceae > Flavobacterium > Flavobacterium hercynium. The sequence goes on from NZ_MUGW01000008.1 coordinate 279,778, forward strand.
TAATTCCTGAGCCTTTACAATTTTTTTAGATTGTAATTGAATCAGAATAGCAACAATCCGGTCAAATCGTTTTGGGGTTTCGTCCAGCATTTTTTCTTTTTAGGTTACAAAGGTTCAAAGATACAAAGGTTCAAAGTTTATGAAAACAAAAAAGCTGTCCCAATTTGGGACAGCTTTTTTGTCTTTTCACTTTATAAAGATCTAGAATCTATATAAAAGACCAAACTGTGGCTGGTCGAAAATGTTTTCAAATAAGTTGATGTTTAGATCAAACGTATTTGATGATACACCGTCTTCCGGCGAAACACTATTATACGCTAAAACATTGGCTAGTGTAAACGTTACCGCGATGTTTTTGGTAACAAAATAGTTTAGACCCACTGTTACGTCTCCCGTAACACTATTGCTGGTGTTGTCGCTTGTTGGCGTTTCAACTCTGTTACGTCCGTAACCCAGACCAGCTTCAGCAAAAGCTTTAAAACGTTTTTTGTCTAATTCAAGAAAGTAGTATCTCGCAAAAGCACCAACTCCGAAAACATTGGTTTTAGTGTCAGTAGATTCCAGTTTATTGCTGGAGTAATTTACTTTTGCCCCAACAGCAACTTTATCATTTAATAAATATCCAAACTTTGGACTAAATCCGTAAAAGTCCTGATCGCCCCCTGTACTGATTTTTATAGCACCTTCAAGAAACATATCTCCGTTCTGAAAGGTAACGCCTTTTGCAGAATTTAATTCAGAATCTACTTGCTGCTCTTCCTGAGCTTGAGCGAATGTGAAAGTTAACATCGATAAAATAACAAAAAATTTAGTTTTCATAATAATGGCTTTTAAATGTTGTAAGATTAAAATTATGTTTTTATTAGTTAAACTTCCAAAATCCTAGTCAATTGCATTAAGAATGAAGTTATCGAGTTAATAATCTTTTGTTTTTATAAGTATTTACCTGTTTATTTTTAATGGAGTTATTATGTTGTATACGTTAATTATAAAAATGAAGGTAATCTTTAAAAACATTAAATTTTACTTAGTAACAAGAGTATTTATTGACGGTGAGAGTGATAGTATTTTGTCTATTTTAATTCTTTATTTAAAGAGTTAAACACTATTTTTCTTAATAAGTAGTTATTGTACTGTTAAATATTTTATTATTTTTTTAACAATGTTTATTTTCATTCTCATTAATGTTAAAATTCTTTATATGATGAAAAATTATTTATTATTAAGTTGCGTTCTATTATTTTCATGCAGCACAGAATCGCCCGAATCGCCTCGAGAATTAACGATGGGAGAAAAAATGGCAAAAATGGAATCATGTGATATTGAGAATATTTGTACAACGATCGAACCCGAAATGAGTAGAAACCAGACCGGGAGAGTTTCCTATAAAGGATTATATTGGAAACCAGGTCAAACTATAAAAATTAAATTTATAGATGGAGTAAGCTATCAGCATGATCGGGTGAAAAAATACGCTAGTGAATGGACTAAATATGCTAATTTAAAATTTGAGTGGGTAGAACCTAATGCGTATGCAGAGATTAAAATATCTTTTAAGGGTAAGGGAAATTGGTCTCTTGTAGGAATTAATTCTGAAGATACTCGCCAAAATGAGCCTTCAATGAATTTTTCAAATTTGAGCAAGAATTATAATGAAGAGGAGGGAGGCGAAGTTATTCTTCATGAATTCGGACATGCTTTAGGCTTAGAACATGAGCTTCAGCATCCTCTTAAGTCTTTTCAATGGGATATACCTTTTGTATATTATTACTATGATTACAGATATAAATGGAATAAAGAGAAAGTAGATTTGAATGTTATTAATAAATTTTCAATTAATGAAGTCGATTATGATGCCTTCGATAAAGAGTCTATTATGATGTACAGCATTCCGAGCGGTCTAATTTTAGATTATATTTCTTTTTCCAGAACTTATAAGTTGTCTCAAGGAGACAAAAAGTCTATTGCAAAAATATATCCTAAAACGAATTAATGTGGTGAATCTACATTTTTAAAACAAATAACCCGATAACATAAGTCATCGGGTTACTCTATATTTATTTGTCGATATTCTTCTAAAAAGAAAAAAAATCTAGTCGTTCAATTTCAAAACAGCCATAAATGCTTCTTGTGGAATTTCAACATTTCCTACCTGACGCATACGTTTTTTACCTTTTTTCTGTTTTTCCAAAAGTTTACGTTTACGAGAGATATCTCCACCATAACATTTTGCGGTAACGTCTTTACGAAGTGCTTTAATCGTTTCACGAGCAATAATTTTAGCACCAATTGCAGCCTGAATCGGAATGTCGAATTGTTGTCTCGGAATCAGTTCGCGTAATTTCTCGGTCATTTTTTTACCGATATTATAAGCATTGTCTTCGTGAATCAAAGCAGAAAGCGCATCAACCGTTTGTGCATTCAAAAGAACATCTAACTTAACCAGTTTTGAAGTTCTCATTCCGATAGGGGAATAATCAAAAGAAGCATATCCTTTAGAAACCGTTTTAAGACGATCGTAAAAATCGAATACAATTTCTGCCAATGGCATATCAAAATTCAATTCAACACGTTCAGTAGTCAAATACGTTTGATTTGTAATTTGACCGCGTTTTTCGATACAAAGACTCATTACGTTTCCAACAAAATCAGCTTTTGTAATGATAGTTGCTTTAATAAAAGGTTCTTCAACTCGGTCTAAACGGGAAGGTTCAGGTAAGTCAGAAGGATTGTTTACCACAAATGCAGTTTCAGGATCTTTCTTAGTATAAGCAAGATACGAAACGTTAGGTACTGTAGTAATTACAGTCATATCGAACTCACGCTCTAAACGTTCCTGAATAATTTCCATGTGAAGCATACCTAAGAATCCGCAACGGAAACCAAATCCTAATGCCGCAGAACTTTCAGGAGTAAATACCAATGAAGCATCATTCAATTGCAGTTTTTCCATAGAAGAACGCAAATCTTCATAATCTTCTGTGTCAACAGGATAAATTCCGGCGAAAACCATTGGTTTTACATCCTCGAAACCTGTAATCATATTCGTTGTTGGCGTTTTGGCATCTGTAAGTGTATCACCCACTTTTACCTCTTTGGCTTCTTTGATTCCAGAAATCAAATAACCAACATCACCCGAAGAAATAACATTTTTAGGAACCTGATTTAATTTTAAAGTTCCAATTTCGTCAGCAAAATATTCATTTCCGGTGGCCATGAATTTAATTTTCTGTCCTTTTTTGATTTGACCGTTTACAACTCTAAAAATTACTTCGATTCCACGAAACGGATTGTAAACCGAGTCAAAAATCAAAGCTTGTAATGGCTCATCCGGATTTCCTTTAGGAGCAGGAATTTTTTCGATAATGGCAGCCAGAATATTTTCTACACCAAAACCTGTTTTTCCTGAAGCGTGAATAATATCTTCTAATTTACATCCCAATAAATCGATAATATCATCACTAACTTCTTCCGGGTTAGCACTTGGTAAATCTACTTTATTTAAAACCGGAATAATTTCCAGATCATTTTCTAAGGCTAAGTATAAATTCGAAATTGTTTGTGCCTGAATACTCTGAGCAGCATCAACAATTAACAGTGCACCTTCGCAGGCAGCAATCGAACGCGAAACTTCGTATGAAAAGTCAACGTGACCAGGAGTGTCAATTAAATTTAAAATATATTCTTCTCCTTTATAAGTATATTCCATTTGTATGGCGTGACTTTTTATGGTAATACCACGTTCACGTTCCAGATCCATGTTGTCAAGCAATTGTGCTTTTTCTTCACGAGCTGTAACCGTTTGTGTAGCGCCCAATAATCGGTCTGCCAATGTACTTTTACCGTGGTCAATGTGTGCAATAATGCAAAAGTTACGTATCTTTTTCATTTTCTATATTCAGTTCTCTCTAAGAGTTTTAGTAATTTTTGGGTATAAATTTGCTTTGCTGTAAATACTTTAAAGCCTACTATTAAGGGGCAAAGATAGCGCAAAGTTTTGGATTCTGGAATGTAGTTGTCCGATAGTTAGATCTTAAAGATAAAATTGTACTTTAAAATTCAAAATTAAATCCTTTTTCCGTTAATTTTTTATAGATAGCAGCATCAAATTTGTAAAGTTTTGCCGCTCTGTGTGAGACATCCTGCTGTTTTTCGTCGAGTGCTACAAGGAGTTTCATGTGAAGAAATTTTCGTCTGAAATTAGATTTATCCAATGCAACGCCCATAATTTCTTCATACAAATGCATCAATTGCAAAAGTGTAAATTTTTCAGGCAACAGATTAAAACCAATTGGAGCCTGACGAATCCTGTTGCGTAAATGCATTATACTGTATTTCAGAATCTCGTTGTGGTCAAAAATTAAATCCGGAATATCCGTAATCTTACGCCATTTGGCCTGAGTAACTCTGGAGCCTGCTTTTATGTTGTAGTCTTCCTGATTTATTAAAGTGTAATAACCGATTGTGATCACACGCTCAAAAAGTACACGATCAGGATCTGTAAAAGCTTTTAACTGTTCCAGATAAACATTTTCGAGATTTGTAAGTTCGAATACAACCCGGTTTGCCGCATTATCAGTACTTTCTTTAGTTTTAACCAAACCACCAAGCAGTCCCCATTTTCCAATACTCTCCCCTTCGGCATGTTGTACCAAAAGCACTTCCAGATTTTGTTTGTTGAAACCAAATATAACACAGTCAATAGAAAGTTCTTCTACAATTTCGGTTCCGGTTGCTTCGGTATTTTGATTGTTATTTTTGGCGTGTAAAGATTCCATTTTTGATTCAGTAAATTTTAAAACTCAAAATTGAATCCTTTTTCAGTAAGTTTTTTATAAATAGCAGGGTCAAACTTGTATAGTTTAGCGGCACGATGCGAAACATCCTGTTGTTTCTCATCAAGCTCAACCAATAATTTCATGTGAAGAATCTTGCGTCTGAAATTCGATTTATCCATTTCGATCCCCAAAACTTCCTCATATAAATGCATAAGCTGCAATAAGGTAAATTTTTCAGGTAAAAGATTAAACCCGATTGGCGCCTGACGAACTCTGTTGCGAAGATGTCTCAGGCTATAAGATAAGATTTCGTTGTGGTCGTAAATTAAATCAGGAATAGTATTGATTTTATACCATTTGGCATCAGATGCCGTAAAACCGGCTTTAATATTATAGTCTTCTCGTTTTACGAGTGCATAATAACCAATAGTAATAACACGACGAAGCGGAAAACGATCAGGGTCTCCAAAAGCTTTCAATTGCTCCAGATAAATGTTATCAAGGCCCGTTAGTTCGTTCAGCAAACGATGTGCTGCATTATCAGTACTTTCCTTTTTATAAATCCAACCTCCCGGAAGTCCCCATTTACCTTTACTGATTCCTTCTCCGTGTTGTACCAAAAGTACCTCCAAGCTTCCTTTGTCAAAACCAAATATAACACAGTCAATCGTGATTGCATTCATTGCAGTCTGCTCATTTTTCAGAGCTGAATCATCCTCTACATTTTTAACCATATTCTAACTAAAATTTTGACAAATTAAATAAATAAAATGAATAACTGACTGTTTTGAAACCTTATATTTTTTTTAACGTAATAATTTTCTGAAAATCAGCTGATTGTTTTATTCTCATTTTTAATGTTTTTTGAAAAAAGGTCTTAAATGACTGATTGTCAAATCGCTGATTCGTTATTTTTTTGACATTTTTTATTTCAATTTTAGACTCTATTTTAGGATATCTGTAATAATCGATATTGATTAATTGTAATAGCAAAAAAAAACATCTAATATTTTGTTAATATAGAAAAAATGTTTTACACTTGTAGTCAAGTTAACCATAAGTTAAACTCAGTTTGACCATAAGTTAAAAAGAAACAAATATATTCTATAATTAATTAAAATACCACAAATGTTATTTTTAGGAATTGATTTAGGAAGCTCATCGATAAAACTATCAGTATTCGACCCTGAAAACGGAGCGATTATTGGCGCTGTTAGCGTTCCGGATTTTGAAATGCCAATCATTGCTCCCCAATTTGGTTGGGCGGAACAAGATCCGGAGACCTGGTGGCAATTTGTTAAAGACGGAATCAAACAATTGGGAGCAAAATCAGCAATAGATTTAAAGAAAATTGCAGGAATTGGTATTGCGTATCAAATGCATGGTTTGGTTTTGACGGATGAGAATTTAAATCCTGTTCGCTCTTCAATTATTTGGTGCGATAGCCGTGCAGCTCTTATTGGAGATGACGTGTATGCAAAAATGGGTGCTGAAAATTGTCAGCAGCAAATTTTGGGAAGTCCGGGAAATTTTACTGCTTCAAAATTGAAATGGGTTAAGGAAAACGAACCTGCTGTTTTTGAAAAAGCAAAATACATGATGCTTCCAGGTGATTTTATCGCTGCAAAATTATCAAAAATTGCCCAAACAAGTACTTCTGGATTATCAGAAGCAGCATTATGGAATTTCTCAAAAGGGAAATTGGCAACTGAAATTCTTTCTGAAATGGGATTGTCGGCAGACATCGTTCCTGAAATTGTTTCCAACTTTGGAATTCAGGCAACTGTTCATCCGGAAATAGCACAGGAACTAGGCTTAAATCCAGATGCAAAAATAACTTACAGAGCAGGAGATCAGCCAAACAATGCCTTGTCATTGAATGTGTTGAAACCTGGAGAAATAGCTACAACAGCCGGAACTTCGGCAGTCGTTTATGCTGTAAGCGATCAGGATGCTTACGACAAACAAAACAGAATCAATACTTTTTTACACGTAAACAATACAGAAACTCAAAAACATAACGGTGTAATGTTATGCATTAACGGTTCTGGAATTTTATACCAATGGCTGCGCAAAATTATGTCAGTAGACAGAGCTGATTTAATAGCTTATGAAAAGCTAAATGCTGAAGCTGCAAAAGTAGAAGCAGGAAGCAACGGACTTCGTTTTTACCCTTTTGGAAATGGTGTTGAACGTATTTTCAATAATAAAAATGCAACATCAGGAATTCAGAATTTAAATTTCAACATTCATCAGCCTTCCCATTTAGTTCGTGCTGCATGTGAAGGAATCGTGTTCGCTATGAATTATGGTTTTGATGTAATGAAATCGGTTGGTGTATCCGGAACAGTAGTAAGAGCAGGTAATGCCAACTTATTTTTAAGTCCGGTTTTTAGAGAAATCTTTACCAATACCACCCAAACAACTTTAGAATTATACAACACTTCTGGTGCCGAAGGTGCTGCAAGAGGTGCTGCTTACGGATACGGATATTACAATTCACTCGACGAAGCTTTTCAGGGATTGCAATGTTTAGATCGTATTGAACCCAATAAAATCCTAACAAATCAATACCAGGATTTATATCACGAATGGAAAAATCATATTAAAATAGAACAATAATAATGAGCACAACGAACCAATATTTTAAAAACATCGATACTATTAAGTTCGAAGGAAGAGAAAGTGATAACCCATTAGCATTTAAATGGTACGATGAAAATCGTGTCGTTGCCGGAAAAACACTGAAAGAACATTTACGTTTTTCAATGGCTTACTGGCATACGCTATGCAATACAGGAGGAGATCCGTTTGGTGCTTCTACAGAAACTTTTGCATGGGATAAAAATGAAAATGCAATTTTAAGAGCTAAAGACAAAATGGATGCGGCTTTTGAATTTATGACAAAATTAGGTTTGCCATATTATTGTTTTCATGATGTTGATGTTGTGGACGATGCTCCAACATTAGCAGAATTTGAAACTCGTATTCAGACAATGGTTGAATACGCAAAACAAAAACAACAGGAATCAGGAATTAAATTATTGTGGGGAACTTCAAACTTGTTCAGTAATCCTCGTTACATGAATGGTGCAGCTACGAATCCAAACTTTGATGTTTTGGCTTACGCAGGTGCTCAGGCAAAAATTGCTATCGATGCTACTATCGCACTTGGTGGTGAGAATTATGTTTTCTGGGGAGGACGTGAAGGATACATGAGTTTGTTGAATACAGACATGAAAAGAGAATTAGACCACTTAGGAAGATTCTTGAATACTTGTAAAGACTACGCTCGTAAAGAAGGTTTCAAAGGAAACTTCCTGATCGAACCAAAACCAATGGAGCCAACAAAACACCAATATGATTATGATGCTGCTACTTCATTAGGATTTATAAACAAATACGGACTTCAAAATGATTTCAAATTAAATCTTGAAGTTAACCATGCTACACTTGCAGGTCATTCTTTTGAGCACGAATTGCAAGTTGCTGTTGATGCCGGAATGTTAGGAAGTATTGATGCTAACCGTGGTGATTACCAAAATGGTTGGGATACAGATCAATTCCCTATTAATCTTCAAGAGGTTACACAAGCAATGTTGGTAATCTTAGAAGGTGGCGGAATTCAAGGTGGTGGTGTAAACTTTGATGCTAAAGTGAGAAGAAATTCAATCGATTTAGAAGACAAATTTATTGCACACATATCTGGAATGGATGTTTTTGCAAGAGGATTAATCTGTGCAGATCAAATTTTACAAAATACAGATTACAAAAAATTACGCACACAACGTTACAGCTCATTTGATGGTGGTAATGGCGCTAAGTTCGAAAAAGGAGAATTGACTCTTGAAGATTTAAGCAAAATTGCACGTGCAAGCGGAGAGCCTCAGCCTTTAAGCGGCAGACAAGAATTATTCGAACAAATCATTTCGAATGCATACTAAATTATCAGAGTAACTATCTATAAATTTAACCAATCCTTAATTATTATGAAAAGCAAATATTGTATAAAAACAAAAATGCTTCCGTTTTGTATGGCGCTGTTGCTTAGCGTATTTACATGGCAGTCCGGTTTTGCTCAGGAGCAATCCAAATTCGTAAGCGGAAACGTAACATCGGCAGACGACAACATGGGAGTTCCGGGTGCTACAGTTGTAGTGCAGGGGTCAAAAGCAAGTACAGTAACTGATTTTGATGGATTATATAAAATTGAAGCGAAAGCCGGCGATGTATTGCTAGTAAGCTTTATGGGATATAAAACACAAAAGGTTACCGTTGGAACACAAAGAACAATAAACGTTACTTTACAAGGTGAAACAGCTGAACTTAAAGAAATTGTTGTTATCGGTTACGGTACACAAAAGAAAAAGGTAAACACGGCTGCAACATCATTAGTATCTGGAAAAGATATTCAGCAAGTAGCAAGCTTAGATGTTGTAAATGCTTTACAAGGTCAGGCATCAGGGGTTAACGTAACTTCATCTTCAGGACAACCGGGAGCAAACATGGTGGTAAACATTCGTGGAGCAGGTACTGCAGGAAAAAGTGATCCTCTTTATGTAGTTGATGGTGTTGTTGTTGATAACGGTATCGGATACCTTGATCCTTCAGCTATCGAAAGAATCGACGTTCTTAAAGATGCTTCTGCTGCTTCTATCTACGGAGCAAGAGCTGCAAATGGAGTTATCCTTGTAACGACTAAAAAAGGTAAAGACGGAAAAATGAATATCGCTTTAAACAGCTATACAGGTTTTCAGCAAGTTGCAAAAAGACTTGACCTTTTGAATACAAGAGAATATACTACTATCATGAACGAAGCTCGTGTAAACTCTGGTTTAACACCTTTGTACAGCCAGGCACAAATAAATGGTACTAGTACAGATTGGCAAGATCATTTGTTCAATGACGGAGCAATAAAACAAAACCACTCTTTATTAATTACAGGTGGTGATAAAAAATCGACTATTGCAACAGGATTGTCTTACTACGGACAAGACGGTATGATTGGTTCTGCAAATAATCAGTCAAGTTATGACCGTATTACTTTTAGTGTGAACTCAACTTCACAGGTAATTGAAAACTATTTGAAAATTGGAGAAAACTTTACTTACTCTAACACTAAATCAAGTGGTGTTGCTGATGACGGTATCTACAGTAACGGAATCAGAAGCTTTATAAACGCTGCTCCGATTGATAATCCTTATGATGCTAATGGAGATTTTGCAAGATCTAATATTTCTGCTGACGTTTCTAACCCTGTTGGGTCATTATACTACAATAACTTTAATCAAACTAAAAACAATCGTTTTGTAGGGAATCTTTTTGCTGAATTAAAAATCTTAAAAGATCTTACGTTTAGAACAAGTTTTGGTGTTGATATGACAGATAGTAATTACCGTTCTTTCAGACCAGTTTATTCTCTTTCTTCAAGCGACAACAATGTGGTTTCAAGTGTTACTCAAAGTGGTACAAAATCACTGGGATGGATTTTTGAAAATACATTACAATACAAGTTTGTACTTGCAGGATCTCATAACTTTGATTTATTAGCGGGTACTTCTGCTAAAAAGAATACAGCAGACTATATGGAAGGTCAAGGTAGAAATTTAATTTTTACTGACTTTGCTCATGCTTACCTTGATAACTCAAAAGACCCAACGTCTAATGTGGTAAAAGGTAACCGTACAGATTATGCTATTCAGTCTTACTTTGGTCGTTTATTATACGATTACGACAACAAATATTTATTATCTGCTACAGTACGTAGAGACGGATCTTCAGAGTTTGGACCAAATAACAAATATGCTATTTTCCCATCATTCTCTGCAGGTTGGAACTTAGATCGTGAAACTTTCTTTAAAGAAAACGCAGTATTAAATACATTTAAACTTAGAGCGAGCTGGGGACAAAATGGTAATGACCAGTTCTCAAGAAGATTTGCTTACATGTCAGTTGTAAACTCAACAAACAAAGGATACCACTTTGGAACTGGAGACGAAACTGTATTAGTAGGTTCAAGCCCTGATCAGCTTGCTGACCGTAACTTAAAATGGGAAACTTCAGAGCAATTAGACTTAGGTTTTGATGCTACATTGTTTACTAATTTTACTTTAACATTCGATTACTACGATAAGAAAACAAAAGATTGGTTAGTGTTGGCTTCTATCCCAACGTATGCAGGAGCAACAGCACCTTATATTAATGGTGGAGACGTAAGCAATAAAGGATACGAGATTGCTTTAGGATACCGTAAAAGTTTCGGAGGCTGGAATTTTGGTATCAATGCAAACATTTCGCATAACGAAAACAAAGTACTTAGAATTGCTAACAATGAAGGAATCATTCACGGAGAATCTAACTTATTATTTCAAGGTTTAGACGAAATGAACCGTGTTGAAGTTGGAAAACCAATGGGTTATTTCTGGGGATTACAAACAAATGGTGTTTTCCAAAATGCAGCTGAGGTTGCAGCAGGTGTTCAGCCAAATGCTTCTCCTGGTGATGTTCGTTTTGTTGACTTAAACGGAGACGGAAAAATCGATGCTAATGATAAAACAGAAGTTGGTAATCCTAATCCTGATTATACATACGGTGTTAATTTTGACTTGTCTTACAAAGCATTTGATTTATCTGTAAATACTTATGGTACAGCTGGTGGACAAAACGTTTTTGGAGTTCATGATTATACTCGTGCTTACTCAAACCACACAACAGAGATATTAAACAGATGGACTTCTGAAGGAACATCTAATACAACTCCAAGAGTTACTTACGGAACAGATCCTAATGGAAACTATACAAAGTTCTCAGATTTATATGTTCAGGATTCAGATTTCTTCAGAATTAAGAACGTAACTATTGGATGTGATTTAGTAAAATTATCTGACAAATTGAGTTTCTTCAGCAAATTTAGATTGTACGTTGCAGCTAACAACCTTTACACTTTTACAAAATATAAAGGAATGGATCCGGAAATTGGTTTTGGAAACGTAAACGTAGGTCAGGAATGGGCAAGAGGTATTGATGTTGGATATTACCCACAACCGAGATCTTATATGATGGGTCTTAATGTTAACTTTTAATTTACGAAATGATGAAAAGATATATAAAAATATTCGCCCTTTCAAGCTTATTAGTTTTAGGAGCTTGTTCGGAAGATTTTCTTGAAAATGAGCCTTATACTGATAAGGTAACCGATAGTTTTTACAAAACGCCAGCAGATGCTTATGAAGGACTTGTAGCTATTTATGATGTATTGCAAAGAGAAGCTTACGGAACACAATTGATAGTGAGCGAGCAGGCATCTGACAACTGTTTTGGTGGATTTGGTGTTGCAGATCCAATGGTTGATTTAGAGTGGGATCGTTTCTTATACACTACAGATAAAGATATGAACGGATTGATCTGGACAAATTCTTATTTAGGAATTTACAGAGCTAACGTTCTATTAGAAAATCTTGATAAAGTAGAATGGGGAACAAATGCAGCTTTAAAAACACAATACGAAGCTGAAGCTCGTTTTTTAAGAGCACACTTTCATTTTCAGGCAGCAAAAATGTTTGGAGATATTGTACCTCTTGACCATACTGTAAAACCAGATCAATTTGAATTACCAAGACAAGCAGCTGAGGTTACTTATGCTTTGATTGGAAGTGACTTAAAATTTGCAGCTGATAATTTAGGAAGTCAAAATTATTCTAAACCAAAAGATCCTAATTTCGGTCGTATTACAAAATGGGCTGCAGAAGCGTATTTAGCAAGAACATTTTTGTTTTACACAGATTATTACAAAAAGCCGGATTTGGCTGGTGTAGTTACAAAAGCAGAGGCTGTTTCATACATTAATGATGTAGTAAACAATAGTGGACACGGTCTAGTAGAAGATTTTGCTCACCTTTGGTTAGCAGCTTCTTTCGAAGATTTTGCCTTAGAAGATAATACAGAAATAGTTTGGGCTGTTCGTTTTAACGGTTCAGGAAAAGGAAACTGGAACTTAAACGAAGGAAACCGTTTTCAGGTAAACATCGCACCTCGTGGAGGATCTATCGGAAAATATGCAACAGGATGGGGTGGAGCTACAGTATCACCAAAATTATACAATGCTTACTCACCTGGAGATACTCGTAGAGATGCAACAATTATTAGCTATGATGCTGAAAATTTAAACTTTGACGCTCAAAAAAGAGAACAACGTCAATACACAGGTTATTCATGGAAAAAATATTGCCCAATTACAGATGCTGCGGGTACTGCTATAACTGAAGTTAAAGGAGGAAATTTCCAAATTGATAATGATCAGGATTATGCTATTATTCGTTATGCAGATGTATTGCTTATGGCAGCTGAGTTAAACTTAGATGGAAATGCAGGTATCGCACAAGCAGATTTAGACCAGGTTCGTGACCGTGCTTTCCAAAACACAACAAACAGAGTTCCTGTTTCTAAAGCAGCGATCATGAAAGAGCGTCAATTAGAATTAGCACTTGAAGGACAACGTTATTTTGACCTTATCAGACAAGGTGTTGATGTGGCGAAAGCTGAAATTGATAACACTAACAGTGATCCTCAATTTAATGTGACTTTTAGAACTGAAACTTTAGGTTGGTTCCCATTGCCACAATCACAAGTTGTAATTTCAAACGGAACAATTCAACAAAATCCAGGTTGGAACTAATTTAAAACAAAATGATTATGAAACGTATATTATATATATTAGTCACAGCAGTAACCATAGGTTCATTATTATTTTCATGTGAGCCTGTTGAAGACCGCGAAAGTTTACCAGCAGTTAGTTTAACTTCTGATGCCGTTAAATATTCTATTGTTCAAAGTCCTACAAATGAGCATGAAATTGTGGTAACAAGCAATAATCCGGAAGCTATTTCGTATTGGAGTTATTTTGATAGTAAAGGAAATGCTTTAGGACATTCTAATAAAAGCAATGATATTATCGCGCTTCCATTTGCCGGTACTTTCACTATTCATTACACTGCTTATACAAGAGGTGGAGCTGTAGAAACAACTCCTGTTCAGGTAACAATTTCAGAAAATGATGATAATTACTTTAGAGACGAAAGATGGGGTCGCCTTACTAACGGAGCAGAAGGAAAAACATGGGTATTAAACATGATTCAGCCTCTTGAATTTGTTGATAGTAAGTATGAAAACAGTACAATTAGTGCTCCAGGATGGTGGCCACTTCTTACAGATATTCCATGGGCAAATTTGGAAGATAAAAATTGGGGAGAAGTTACTTTCGATCTTAACGGAGGGTACAATGTTACAGTAACACAAACCAACCCAACAGTAGGAAGTGCAGAGCAAACTACAAAAACAGGAACTTTCAATTATACGCTAACTAAAGAGTTTAAAGAAGATAAAATTGCTTTCAACGGAGGAGTAGAAATGTTACACCCAAATGAAGCTAGTTACTTTAGTTCTTCTTTCAGTTTTACTAACGTAAGAATTGTTGAATTAACAGAAACAACATTAAGCTATATTGCAATTAGAGCAGATGGTGGGTATTTAGTATATCACCTGATTGCTAAACAATAGTAAGTTTAAAATCTAAAATCTCAGCTTTAAAGACATTATTCGTTTTTAAAGCTGGGATTTATAATATCACAATAGAAATAATAGCATTCTTAATTGTTTCTATATTCAATTTCCAAAAAACAAAAAAATAGTACCGATGCATAAACGAAAGAATTTAAGTAGCTCACTTTTCTTATTAACTTTAGTTGGAATCATCTTATTAAGCTCTTGCAGCAAAAAAGAAGACGCTTTTGCTAACAGAAAAGTTTCTTTTAATTCAGATTGGAGTTTTCATTTAAACGATAGTATAAAAGACAAAGACACCATTGGAGCTTCAACAACATGGAGAACATTAGACGTTCCGCATGATTGGAGTATCGAAGGTCAGTTTGATGAAAAAAGTCCTGGAGGATACGGAGGAGGATCACTTAATGGAGGTTTAGGCTGGTACAAAAAAACATTTAAAGTTGCAGCAGCAGACAGCAGCAAAGTAACTTCGATTACATTCGATGGCGTTTACAAAGACAGTGAAGTTTGGGTAAACGGACATTATTTAGGAAAACGTCCGAACGGATATATTGGTTTTCAATATGAAATGACACCGTATTTAAATTATGGTGATAAAGAAAATGAAATTATTGTAAAGGTTGACAATTCAAAACAACCCAATTCACGCTGGTATTCCGGTTCAGGAATTTACAGAAATGTGTGGATTGAAACTACAGATAAACTGCATGTAGCACAATGGGGAACCTATGTTACGACACCAAAAGTTACAGCAGAAAAAGCTTCGGTTAGTTTTGAAACTACCATTCAGAACAAATACACCGTTACTAAAAAAGCAATAGTAACAACTACTATTTTTAAAAATGATACTCAGGTAACATCAGTTACTCAAGATATAACAATTCAACCCAATACAAATTTGGTTGTAAATCAGGCATCAGATGTTGAAACACCCGTTTTATGGTCTGTTGAAGCACCGGAATTATATACTGCCGTTACAGAAATTAGTATTGATGAGCAGGTTGTAGATCAGTACAAAACCAATTTTGGAATCAGAGACTTTAAGTTTGATGTTGACAAAGGTTTTATCCTAAACGGAAAACAAGTCAAAATCAAAGGAGTTTGTCTGCACCATGATTTAGGTCCGCTTGGGTCTGCAATTAATACACGTGCTATCGAGCGTCAGCTTGAAATCATGAAAGAAATGGGAGTAAACGGAATCAGAACAAGTCATAACCCGCCTGCAACAGAACTTTTAGAACTGTGCGACAAAATGGGTTTCATTGTAATGGATGAAGCTTTTGACATGTGGAAGATTGCTAAAACCAAATACGATTATGCCAATGATTGGGACAAATGGCATGAGAAAGATTTAGTAGATCAGCTGCGTCGCGATCGTAATCACGCCAGTGTTTTTATTTGGAGCATCGGAAATGAAATTCCGGATCAATGGAGTGAAAGTGGCGCGAAAACGGCAATAGAATTAGCAGACTTAACACGCAAATACGATAAAACAAGACCCATTACAGCAGGAATGAACCCGCCGGTGAACATGAATATTGACGATGTAACACTGCAATTCGAACAAGCGAATGTACAATTCAACGCTATTGCGAAATCGGGAGCATTGGATATTATCGGATACAATTATGCGCATCAAACGTATGAGCATCATAAAAAGAACTTTCCAAATGTGCCGTTTATTGCAACAGAAACCACTTCGGGATTACAAACCAGAGGTTATTATGATGCCGTTTCAGATACCATAAAAAAATGGCCGGTACGTTGGGATCTTAAATTTACAGAAGGAAATCCGGGGAATACCGTTTCTGCTTACGATCAGGTACAAACACCTTGGGGATCTACACATGAAGCAACCTGGAAAATAATTAAAAAACACGATTTCTTATCCGGTATGTTCATTTGGACAGGATTCGATTATATCGGAGAACCAACTCCGTACGAATGGCCATCTGTGAGTTCTTATTTTGGAATTGTAGATTTAGCCGGAATCCCAAAAGATGTGTATTATATGTACCAAAGTGAATGGACAGATAAAACGGTTCTTCACATTTTTCCGCACTGGAACTGGAAAGCCGGACAAACCGTTGATGTTTGGGCATACTATAATAAAGCCGATGAAGTGGAGCTTTTCTTAAACGGAAAATCAGTTGGAGTAAGAAGCAAAAAAGGAGACGATCTGCATGTTATGTGGAGAATTCCATTTCAGGCAGGAACACTAAAAGCAGTATCCCGTAAAAACGGAAAAACAGTTTTAGAAAAAGAAATCAAAACAGCCGGAAATCCAGCAAATCTTAAACTTACAGCAGACAGAAGTACCATAAAAGCAGACGGAAACGATTTGTCATTTGTAATAGTAGACATTCTTGATGCAAAAGATATCTTAGCGCCAAATGCCAACAACGAAATTAATTTCGAATTAAAAGGAAACGGAAAAATAGTAGGGGTTTGCAGCGGAGATCCCGTAAGTCACGAATCCTACAAAGGTTCAAAACATACCGCTCTTAACGGAAAATGTTTAGTTGTGGTTCAGTCCGGAAAAAAATCGGGAAGATTAGAATTAACAGCAAAAAGTAAAGGATTAAAACAAGCTACAATCGTAATTACAGCAGAGTAAAACGACTTTTTGTAAAGCGATAAAAATACAAAACCAGAATTTCTTTTTGGTTTAAAATTGCATTAACAGTGCATTCAGGACAAAACTGCTTTAGGAGTGAAGCAGATAAAAATTGAGTTTAAGTTTAGTTTTTTAAATCGGATGAGGTATCTACATCATCCGGTTTATTTTAAATAAAACTCTAAAAAAAATAGCATGAAAAAAAATATCATCATTTCCGCTGTATTACTTTCTGTTACAGTTGGGTACAGCCAGAAGAACAAGAATTCCTATGAATTGGCATCTCCAAACGGAGCAAACAAAATAAAATTTGAATTAGTAAACAATGCCCCAAAGTATGCCGTATCACACGGAAATTCTGAAGTGATCACAGCATCAGACATGGGATTTTTATTAAAAGACAACGAAAACTTAAGCACAGATTTTGAAATCAAAAGTGTAAAAAATACTTCTTTTGACGAAACTTGGGAACAAGTTTGGGGAGAAAAGAAAAACATTAGAAACCACTACAATCAGTTAGTAGTTGAGTTACAGCAAAAATCAAAAAACAAACGCAAGCTTCAAATTCAGTTTCGTGCTTTTGATGACGGAGTAGCTTTTAGATATGTTTATCCAAAACAAAATGTAAAAGACAGTATTTTCATTATGGATGAGAAAACGACTTTTAACCTAAAAGAAGATGGAAAAGCATGGTGGATTCCGGCAAACAGAGAAAACCGTGACGAATATCTTTTTAAAGACGCTCCGGTTACGACACTTGATACTGTTTTAACACCATTAACAATAGAAAGCAAAAACGGATTAGCCTTGAGTTTTCACGAAGCTAATCTAATTGACTTTGCCAGTATGACTTTGGTGCATACCAACGGAACACAATTAAAATCAGATCTTGTGCCTTGGGCGGATGGTGTAAAAGTTCGTGTAAAAGACACGTTTACTTCATCTTGGAGAACTATTCAAATAGGAGAAAAACCAGCAGATTTAATAACGTCATATTTGATTTTAAATCTAAACGAACCAAACAAATTAAAGAACACAAGCTACTTCAAGCCATACAAATATTTCGGAATCTGGTGGGGAATGCACATCGGGAAGTATACTTTTTGGGAAAGCGACAAACAAGGTGCGACAACGAAACGTGCAGAACAATACATTGATTTTACCGCAAAAGAAGGTTTTCATCATTTATTGATCGAAGGATGGAACAAAGGCTGGACACCACAATGGTATGAAAACCACATGCACATGTTTAGTTTTACAAAAAGTGCAGACAATTTCGATTTAGAAAAAGTGGTAGAATACGGTAAGAAAAAAGACGTAGCCCTTATTGGGTACCATGAAACAGGTTCAAACCTAATTAATTACTTAAAAGAAATTGACGAAGGTTTTGCGTTGTACAAAAAACTGGGAATGCATTCGGTAAAAATTGGTCACGTTGGCTCTAAATTAAATATGAAACAATGGCATTTTGGACAATTTGGTGTAAACTACTTTAGATACGTTCTGGAAAAAGCAGCCGAATATGATTTAGCCGTATTATATCATGAATCAATAAAAGATACAGGAGAGCGTCGTACATTTCCAAATATGGTTTCGAGAGAAGCAGCAAGAGGACAAGAATATAATGCGTGGAGTGAAGGAAATCCGCCTAATCACTTAACGATTCTTCCTTTTACAAGATTACTTTCAGGCCCAATGGATTTTACACCGGGAATCTTTGATGTTGAGGTTAAGCAAGGTTATCCGGGTAAAAGAGTACACGGAACAGCAGCGCAGCAGTTGGCATTGTATGTAACAATTTATGCGCCAATTCAAATGATGGCAGATCTTCCTGAAAATTACGAAGGAAAACCGGCATTACAATTCTTAAAAGACGTTCCAACAGATTGGGAAGATACCAAGATATTAGAAGGTAAAATTGGCGAATACATTACAACAGTTCGTAAAGACAGAAATAGCGCTGACTGGTATTTAGGAACAATTACTAATGAAAATGCAAGAGATACAAACATTTCGTTATCATTTTTAGATCCAAATGCAACTTACGAAGCGCATATTTATGCTGATGCACCGGGAACAGACGAAACACATAATCCTGCTGAAATCGCAATTTCTAAGAAAACAGTAAAAGCTTCAGACACACTTAATTTACATTTAGGAGGAGCTGGAGGAACAGCAATTCGTTTCAAAAAAATATAATTCATAGTGATTTATAACCCGACAGGTTTAAAACTGTCGGGTTTTAGTTATCACAACAAAAAACTATAAATGAAAAACCGCATTCTACATATCGTTTTTCTTTTGTCCATTATTTGTGGGTTTTCACAGCAAAAACAATATCCTTTTCAAGATGCTACATTAAATACTGAAAAGCGTATTGACAATTTGTTATCGTTAATGACACTTGATGAAAAGATTGCAGCCTTAAGCACAAATCCGTCTGTACCCAGATTAGGAGTTGTGGGAGCAGGACATGTAGAAGGATTACATGGTTTGGCACTTGGTGGTCCCGGAGGATGGGGAGGAAAAAACAAACAACCGGTAGCAACTACAACTTTTCCTCAGGCGTATGGTTTAGGTGAAACGTGGGATGTCGATTTAATTCAGAAAGTTGCCCAAGTAGAAGGATACGAAACACGATATGCTTTTCAGAAATACAATCGTGGCGGTTTAGTCGTTCGGGCTCCAAATGCAGATATTGCAAGAGATCCGCGTTGGGGACGTACCGAAGAAAGTTTTGGAGAAGATGCTTTTTTCAACGGAACATTGACTGTAGCTTTTGTAAAAGGATTGCAGGGAAATAATCCAAAATACTGGCAGACCGCTTCGCTGATGAAACATTTTCTGGCGAACAGCAACGAAGACGGAAGAACCTACACATCATCTGATTTTGATGAAAGACTTTGGCGCGAATATTATGCTTTACCATTTTACATGGGCGTTGTTGAAGGAGGATCACGCGGATATATGGCAGCTTATAATAAAGTAAACGGAATTCCCGCAATGGTACATCCGATGCTGAAAAACATTACTCAAAAAGAATGGGGACAAAATGGAATCATTTGTACCGATGGAGGCGCTTTTCAATTGTTATTGTCGGATCATAAATTCTATGCAGACAAATATCTGGGAGCAGCGGCAGCAGTAAAAGCAGGTATCAATCAGTTTTTAGACGAATTTACCGAAGGTGTTTACGGAGCAGTGGCACACGGTTATCTAAAAGAAAAAGAAATCGATGCCGTTATTCGCGGAAATTACCGTGTAATGATTCAGCTTGGTTTGCTCGATGCATCAGACGAAAATCCGTATGCAAAAATCGGAAAAGGAAAAGACACCATCGATCCTTGGAAAACAGAAGCACACAAAGCCATCGCATTGCAAGCCACTCAAAAGTCGATTGTTTTGCTAAAAAATGAGGGACAGTTATTGCCTTTACAAAAAGAAAAACTAAAAACAATTGCCGTAATCGGAGCGCGTGCAGACGAAGTCCTTTTAGACTGGTACAGCGGAACGCCTCCTTATTTGGTATCTCCTTTAGAAGGCATAAAAAAGAAATTGGGCAATAATGTAGAAATACTTTATGCTAAGAACAATACAGATGGCAAAGCTGTCCAACTAGCTAAAAAAGCAGATGTAGTACTTGTAATTGTTGGTAATCATCCCGTTTGTAATGCTGGTTGGGCTAATTGTCCTGTGCCAAGTGAAGGGAAAGAAGCTGTAGACCGTCAATCGATCACATTAGAGCAGGAAGACCTAATCAAATTAGTCTATCAGGCAAATCCTAAAACAATCGTAACGCTTATAAGCAGTTTTCCGTACGCGATCAACTGGACACAAGAACATGTTCCTGCCATTGTTCACATGACGCAGAACAGTCAGGAAACAGGAAACGCGTTGGCAGATGTACTCTTCGGAGATTATAATCCAGCTGGCCGATTAACACAAACGTGGGTAAAAGACATTACCGATTTACCGGATTTTTTAGATTATAACATTCGAAATGGCAGAACATATCAATACTTTAAAGGCAAACCTTTATATGCTTTTGGACATGGGTTGAGTTATACGACTTTTAAATATAATTCGGTAGAAACCAATTTGGAAACAATCAAGAAAAACGATGAAGTAAAAGTGACTGTTTCTGTAACCAATTCAGGAAATAAAGACGGAGACGAAGTTATTCAATTATATGTAAAACAATTAGAATCAAAAGTCGAACGACCGGAGAAAGAATTAAAAGCATTTCAGAGAATCTTTTTTAAAGCAGGAGAAACCAAAAAAGTTTCCTTAATTTTAAAAGCTAAAGACCTTCAATACTGGAATGTAGCGAAACAACAATTCGAGTTAGAAAACAATTCGATTGAAATTCAGATAGGAAGCGCTTCAGATGCTATTCATCTTACCAAAAACATTACTATTCTAAAACAATAAATATACTACGCATGAAAAACAAAATTTTATATCTATCAGTAGCTTTGGCTTTTGCATTTACCTCGTGTAAAAATGATGCAAAAACAGCAGAATCTAGTTCAGCTCAGACAGAAGAATACAAAGGCAAAGAAATAGGTTCAGAATTTGACGCAGAGATCGAAAAACTGATCAGTCAAATGACAATCGAGGAAAAAATAGGAATGTTGCACGGAAACAGCATGTTTACAACAGGCGGTGTAGAACGTTTAGGCATTCCGGAATTAAAAATGGCTGATGGTCCGTTGGGAGTTCGTGAGGAAATTTCCCGTGATAACTGGGCTCCGGCAGGATTAACAAACGATTTTGCGACCTATTATCCTGCTGCAGGCGCTTTGGCTGCAACATGGAATGCTGAAATGTCATATCTTTTTGGAAGTAGTGTTGGACAAGAAATGCGTGCAAGAGATAAAGATATGTTGCTTTCACCGGCAATCAATATCGTTAGAACGCCGCTTGGAGGAAGAACGTACGAATACATGACCGAAGATCCTTTCTTAAACAAAAAATTAGCCGTACCAATGGTAGTTGGTTTACAAGACAACGATGTTATGGCATGTGTAAAACATTTCGCTGCAAACAACCAGGAAACAAATCGTGATTTTGTCGATGTACAAATTGACGAGCGTACACTTCGTGAAATTTACTTACCAGCTTTTGAAGCTTCAGTAAAAGAAGGAAAAGCGTATAGCATAATGGGCGCTTACAACAAATTCAGAGGAGAATATTTATGTGAGAACGATTATATGTTAAACAAAATATTACGTGACGAATGGGGATTTGAAGGAGTAGTAGTTTCAGACTGGGCTGCAGTACACTCAACAGTAAAATCATTAAAAAGCGGATTAGATATCGAAATGGGAACACCAAAACCATTCAACGAATTCTTTTTGGCAGATAAGTTAATTGCAGCAGCAAAAGCAAAAGAAATCTCAGAAGAAGAAATCAATGTTCACGTTCGCAGAATCTTAAAAGTTTTATTCAAAGTAAAAGCGATTGGTGGTAAAGACCGTGTAAAAGGTAGTATCGCTACAGAAGCACATTATCAGGATGCTTATAAAATTGCAGCAGAAGCAGTTGTATTATTAAAGAATGATAACAATGCACTACCATTAAAATTAGACGGAGTAAAATCTATCGCTGTGATTGGTAACAACGCAACAAAGAAAAATGCTTTAGGAGGATTTGGAGCAGGAGTTAAAACAAAAAGAGAAGTTACACCGCTTGAAGGTTTAAAAAACAGATTGCCTTCATCAGTACAAATTAATTATGCTGAAGGATACTTAGAGCGTTACGACGAAAAAAACAAAGGAAATTTAGGAAATATTACTTCTAATGGACCAGTTACAATCGACAAATTAGATCCGGCTAAATTGCAGGAAGCTTTAGAAGCAGCTAAAAAATCAGATGTAGCAATTATTTTCGCAGGTTCAAACCGTGATTATGAAACAGAAGCATCAGATCGTAGAAACTTACAATTACCATTCGGACAAGAAGAATTAATTCAAAAAGTATTAGCCGTTAACCCAAAAACTATTGTAGTTATGGTAGCGGGTGCTCCATTTGATGTAGATGCGATCAGCCAAAAAACATCAGCTTTAGTTTGGACATGGTTCAACGGTTCAGAAGGCGGAAATGCTTTAGCAGATGTATTATTAGGAAAAGTAAATCCATCAGGAAAATTACCTTGGACAATGCCTAAAAAACTGATGGATTCTCCGGCTCATGCTACAAACAGTTTCCCTGGAGACAAAGCAGTAAATTATGCTGAAGGAATCTTAGTTGGATACCGTTGGTTTGATACTAAAAACATTGCACCATTATACCCATTCGGATTCGGATTATCTTATACAACTTTCGCTGTTGGAAATGCAAAAGCAGACAAAACATCTTATGCTGCAACAGAAACAATTTCTATTTCAGTTGATGTAAAAAATACTGGAAAAGTAGATGGAAAAGAAGTAGTACAAGTTTACTCTTCTATCGCTGATTCAAAAGTAAGCCGTGCAGCAAAAGAACTAAAAGGATTCAAAAAAGTATTAGTTAAAGCAGGAAAATCAGAAACTGTAACGATTCAGATTCCGGTAAAAGAATTAGCTTATTACGATGTTGCGACTAAAAAATGGACAGTTGAACCAGGAAAATATACTTTCAAAGTAGGAAATTCTTCGAGAGACGTCAAAAACGAAGTTTCAGTAACAGTTAAATAAGAAAGAATTACTTAGTAATGCCCGCTATTGTTGAGATACCAGTGCATTATTAATTAATTTTATCTAGTAAATCTATCCTAAGTGATATAAGAAAATTTAAGTTTCAATTTACATTGCACTTTTCTTTTCTTATATCACTTATATCATTTAAAGGGTTAAATGATCAATTTTAAAGTAAAAATGATGAAAAAAAACATAGCTTTTCTTTTCCTGATGTTCAGCATCATTACAAACGCAAACGTAAAGTTGCCTTTGGTATTTTCTGACGGAATGGTTTTGCAGCGCAACAAAGAAATTCCGGTTTGGGGATGGGCGGATGCAGGTGAAAAAGTAGAAGTTCGTTTTAACAAACAAACGAAAACTATTGAGGCAGATAAAAACGGAAAATGGATGATAAAACTAACTGCCGAAAAAGCAGGAGGACCATTTGAACTTATCGTTACCGGAAAAAATAAAATCACCGTCAAAGATGTTTTGGTGGGAGAGGTATGGATTTGCAGCGGACAATCCAACATGGAATTCCAGATGTACAAAACCATGAATTTCGAAAAAGAAATAAATGATTCCAATTATCCTATGATTCGTCATTTTGGAGTAGCTCAGGATTTGAGCGGAACACCCAAAGAAGACCTGAAAGAAGGAAAATGGCTTGTAGCTAACAAAGAAAACATTCGCGATTTTACAGCTGCGGGTTTCTTCTTTGCCAAGAAACTGTATGCCGAATTAAATATTCCAATCGGGATCATCAATACATCATGGGGCGGAACCTGCGTAGAAACCTGGACAAGCCGCGAAGCATTTCAACACAGCGAAGAGTTCAAAAGCATGATTGCTGATGTTCCGCAATTAGATATGGATGCCGTATTTGAAGCATATAAAAATGCAGCTTTAGACAATATCAAAAAAATTCAGGGCTTTCCTGTTACCATGGATAATGAAGAGCAGTTTAAAAAAGCAGATCATAATGATAGCAAATGGCCGGAAATCAAAGTGCCGTCTTTATGGGAAAACCAACAGATCGGTAATATCGATGGCGTAGTCTGGATGCGAAAAACAATCGTATTATCTGCTGAGCAAGCCAAAGCTGATGCCGTTTTGCATTTGGCGAAAGTAGACGACGAAGATGTAACCTATATCAATGGTGTAGAAGTAGGTACCAATAAACTTTGGGAAGCATTACGAGTGTATAAAATTCCGGCAGGCGTTCTAAAAGAAGGAAAAAATGTAATCGCAGTTCGCATTGCAGATTATTCAGGAGGTGGCGGAATTTATGGCGATCCGGCAGATCTAAAAATTCAGTTTGGCGATAAAAGTTTGGCACTCGAAGGACTTTGGAAATTCAATGTCGTTCAGGTAAAACTATCTGCTTCACCAAACAGTTATCCATCACTTTTATACAATGCTATGGTAAATCCATTAATTCCGTATGCTTTTCAAGGTGTATTATGGTACCAGGGCGAAGCCAATGTGTGGAGAGCAAAACAGTACAAAAAAGCATTTCCGCTTATGATAACAGACTGGAGAACAAAATGGAAACAAGGTGATTTTCCTTTTTACTTCGTGCAGTTGTCAACCTTCGATGAATTCAAAGGAAACAGCAAAGTAGGCAGTAAATGGGCAGAACTTCGTGAAGCACAATCAGAAACCTTGCAGTTACCAAATACAGGAATGGCCGTAACAACAGATATTGGAGATGCAAAAGACATTCACCCAAAAAACAAGCAAGAGGTTGGACTTCGTTTGGCCGCCATTGCATTAAACAACTTTTATGGTAAAAAAAGAGTTTACAGTGGACCAACTTACAAAGCACAACAAATAAAAGGAAATCAAATCATTCTGACTTTCAATAACATTGGAGGCGGATTAACAGCTGGCGACAATTCAGAAAACCTAAAAGGATTTGAGATCGCAGGAGCAGACAAAGTATTTCATTCCGCGAAAGCGATAATCAAGAATAACACCGTAATTGTTTCCAGCGAAAATGTGCCAAATCCCGTAGCCATTCATTACGGTTGGGCAGATGACGATACTGAAATCAATCTTTTCAACAAAGAAAAATTTCCGGCATCACCATTTAGAACAGACAATTGGGAAATGATTACAGCCAATCAAAAATACGAAGTAAACAAGTAAGCAACGTATTTCAAAACAGATAAAACCTTTCTTTATTATGAAAAAAGTCATTCTCCTCTTTCTATTTTCGATATCGCTTGCCAGCAATGCGCAGCAGCAGAATACCAAAGCAGGAACAGAATTTTATCAAAATCCAATCTTTGTTGGAGATTATCCTGATCCATCCATAATTAGAGATGGCGAAGATTATTATATTGTACATTCCTCTTTCAATTATTATCCGGGTTTGCTAATCTGGACATCAAAAGATCTGGTCAATTGGAAACCCGTAACCCACGCCCTTAAGAAAAGCGTAGGTTCTGTTTGGGCTCCGGATTTAGTAAAACTCAATAATAAGTTTTACATTTATTTTCCGGCAAACGATACCAATTATGTAGTTTGGGCAGACAGTATAAACGGACCTTGGAGCGATCCCATAGACTTAAAAATCGGAAACATCGATCCCGGACATTTTGCAGACGACAAAGGAAACCGTTATTTATACTTCAGCAATGGCGACTATGTGCCCTTATCAAAAGACGGATTAGCAGTTGCTGGCGAAGGAAAACATGTTTACGACGGTTGGAAAATTCCATCAGACTGGGCAATAGAATGCTTCTGTATGGAAGGGCCAAAAGTGCTGAAACATGGAGATTATTATTACCTGACAGTTGCAGAAGGCGGAACCGCCGGCCCAGCAACAAGTCACATGGTAATTTCGGCAAGATCAAAATCACCATTAGGACCTTGGGAAAACGCACCGCATAATCCAATTCTAAAAACAAACAATAGTTCAGAAAAATGGTTGTCGAAAGGACACGCCAGCTTAATCGATGATGCCAAAGGAAATTGGTGGATGGTTTTTCACGGTTACGAAAACGGTTATTACAACATGGGACGCCAAACATTGCTGCAACCTGTAGAATGGACAAAAGACGGCTGGTTTAAAATGCCTGAAAACAGTAAAACCGAAGGAGCGATTAAAAAACCTGCCGGTAAAACCATAAAAAGTACTTTCTCGCTTTCAGATAGTTTCTCAGGTTCTGAACTTAATCCGCAATGGCAATTTTACAATCAATACGAAGCAGATAGATTTAAGTTTACTAACAAAGGAATTCAAATTACGGCAAAAGGAAATGGAGTAGGCGACAGTTCTCCGCTTTTATGCACCCCTTCAGATCATTCGTATAGTGCAGAAGTCGAAGTCGAAATCGAAGGAAACGCAACAGCAGGACTTGTTCTGTTTTACGACAGTAAACTTTACACCGGAATCGCGGCAGACAAAGAGAACATTTTGGCTATTTTAAGATCGTGGCAATTTCCAACGCAAAAAGGGGTAAACCAAAGAAAATTATTTCTGCGTTTAGAAAAGCAAGAGCAACTCGTAAGCATGTTTTATAGCATCAACGGAAGAGTGTGGACAAAAATCGAAAATTCTGCAGAAGTATCAGCCTTTCACCACAATGTCTTAAGCGGATTCATGAGTCTTCGTCTTGGACTTTCAGCAGTGGGAGAAGGAAAAGTTACCTTTAGAAATTTCAATTACAAACCGGCAAACTAAGGTTCAGATCTAATGCTGTTTTGCAAAAATAATTAGGGCGTGACCGCATTTACAAAAGGCGCTATGCAGCAAACCGCTTATTGCGCGCCTTTCGAAAATGCGGTCGGGCTATTCGCGCTACTTCGGTAGCCAGCTGCTATCCCTCACGCGGAAAACGTTAGAAAGAATCATTCAGTTTTTATTAATTTATCTTTGTGTGGAGATTAAATAAATTGTAAATTGATTTTTAAAATAAAACAATACTAATATGAATGTAAAAATCATAAAAAAACAGTGGTTGGCTGTCGTTCTTTGTTCATTCGGTATGAGCATGACGGCACAATCCAGTCATGTTTTGTGGTACAATCAACCCGCCGAATTTTTTGAAGAAAGCCTTGTTCTCGGAAACGGGAAACTTGGTGCAACCGTTTTTGGAGGTGTTCAGTCAGATAAAATTTATCTGAACGACGCGACACTTTGGTCAGGAGAGCCCGTAAACGCCAACATGAATCCGGAAGCTTACAAAAATCTTCCTGCTATTCGCGAAGCCCTTCAGAACGAAAACTACAAATTAGCCGACGAACTCAATAAAAAAATTCAAGGTAAAAACTCCGAAGCGTATGCACCGCTCGGAACCATGGAAATAAAAAATGCCAACACCGGAAAAGTTTCCCATTATTATCGAGAACTCGATATTGCAAACGCCATATCAAAAGTAAGCTACGAAATAGAGGGCGTAAAATTTACCCGTGAGTATTTTGTTTCCGCACCAGATCAAATCATGATCATCAAACTCACCAGCAGTCAAAAAGGAGCGTTAAGTTTTGATATCAATTCCAGCAGTTTGTTGCAATCCAACGTAGAAGTGAAAAATAATACGCTAGCCTTAAACGGTACAGCACCAATACATGAAAACCCGGGTTATCAGGTTGTACCCTCATTCCTTTTAGAAAAAGAAAGAGGAACACGTTTTACCGCCCTCATGCAAATTAAAAATACTGATGGAACAATCGTAAGTTCCAACAACAGTTTAGGAGTCAAAAATGCAACCGAAGCTCTGATTTATGTCGCTATCGCAACAAGTTTTAACGGTTTCGACAAAAATCCGGCAACACAAGGTTTAAACAACAAAGCAATTGCAGCCGAAAATTTAAAAAAAGCCTTTGCAAAATCATACGAAACATTACAAAAAGCACACGTTGCCGATTATCAAAAATTCTACAATCGCGTTAACTTAGAACTTGGTAAAACAACCGCTCCCAATCTGCCAACAGACGAACGATTATTACGTTATGCTGACGGAAAAGAAGATAAAAATCTCGAAATTCTTTATTTCAATTACGGACGTTATTTGCTAATTAGCAGTTCAAGAACCTTAGGCGTTCCGGCAAATCTGCAAGGAATCTGGAATCCGCATTTGAGTCCGCCTTGGAGTAGTAACTACACCATGAACATCAATGTAGAAGAAAATTACTGGCTTGCCGAGAACACGAATCTTTCAGAAATGCATTTGCCTCTTTTGAGTTTCATAAAAAACCTTTCAGTAACCGGAAAAGTAACCGCAAAGACTTTTTATGGTGTAAACCAAGGTTGGGCTTCGGCACATAATTCAGATATTTGGGCAATGACAAATCCGGTTGGGAATTTTGGAAAAGAAGACCCAAGCTGGGCGTGCTGGCCAATATCAGGAGCTTGGTTAAGTACACATATTTGGGAACATTATGTATTTACCCAAGATAAAAAATACCTAAAAGACGAAGGATATCCGCTAATGAAAGGAGCATCAGAGTTTTTATTAGAATGGCTGGTTACCGATAAAAACGGAAAATTAATTACTTCACCATCAACATCACCCGAGAACAAATACATCGCACCAGACGGATTTATAGGCGCAACGATATACGGAGGAACAGCGGATTTGGCGATGATCAGAGAATGTTTTGATAAAACAGTAAAAGCCTCAAAAGTACTCAATGTAGATGCTGAATTCAGAGCGAAGCTGGAAACCGCAATCGCAAAATTATATCCGTATCAAATAGGAAAAAAAGGAAACTTGCAAGAATGGTATTTTGACTGGAATGACGAAGATCCAAAACACCGTCACCAATCCCAATTATTTGGACTTTTCCCAGGCGATCATATTACACCTGAAAAAACACCCGATCTCGCTAATGCTTCAAGAAAAACATTAGAAATAAAAGGAGACGAAACCACCGGCTGGTCAAAAGGCTGGCGTATTAATCTTTGGGCAAGATTGTGGGACGGAAACCGTGCTTACAAAATGTACAGAGAATTACTTCGCTACGTAGATCCGGACGGAAAGAAAACAGAAACACCAAGAAGAGGTGGCGGAACATATCCAAACCTGTTCGATGCACATCCGCCATTTCAGATCGATGGAAACTTTGGTGGAGCAGCAGCAGTTGCTGAAATGCTGGTACAATCAGATGAAAACGAAATACGATTATTACCAGCCTTGCCAGATGTTTGGGAAACCGGAAGTGTAAAAGGCATTTGTGCCAGAGGAGGTTTCGAAATCCAAATGGAATGGGAAAATAAAACGCTTAAAAAAGTTTCAGTTTTATCTAAACTAGGCGGAAAAACAACCTTAATCAGCGGTGCTAAAAAACAAAATATTACCCTTAAAAAAGGACAAAAACTAGAAATAAACTGGTAAAGTTCTTCTATTCAAATTAGTATTCAAACCTAACAGGTTTTCAAAACCTGTTAGGTTTTGTCGTATTAGAGATCTTGCAAGGTTTTCAAAACCTTTTATGTATTTGACTTATTTTCATTAGATTTTGTTTGTAAAGAGCCATAGGCTCGGCTGATATTGTAGAGCCGGATTTTAATCCGGTTTTGCAAATAGAATAAAAAAAAAGATCCATAGGATCGACCGATATCTTACGCCTGTTTAGGCAAATCAAATAAAATGGATCGTTCCTCTGGAACTTTAGATGTGGTCGCTATTTAAACAACGGATTAAAATCCGTTGCTACAAAATCGATCGTTCCTACGGAACTTTGAAAAGAATGCTCGACAAGGAAATATTGAAAACTATTTCACGTAAACTATTCGTTATAAAGTAATCATTTCGAAAAGTGAAGATAAACGAGTAAAGTTCTTCTACTCGAATAAGTGTTCAAACCTAACAGGTTTTGAAAACCTGTTAGGTTGATCGAGATATAAATTATTCTTCTTTCTCTTCCGTTTCTGTATGAGTATGCTCCTTCTTTTTAGCATGTTCCTCTTTAAAAGTCTCGTACCATTTTTCTAAAGACGGATACACAAAACCGGCTACTTTTTTAATTGGATTATAAAAGATCGAATTATCTAAAGTTTCTTTTTCGGCGAAAGTATTGTCGAAATTTACTTTTTCAAAAAGAGCAATAAAAATACTCACAATCAGAATCGTTTTCAGGATTCTGAAAAAACCGCCGCCCAATTTATTAAGCCAGCCTAATTGAGCGAAGTCGGCAATTCCAGTTAGGAATTTTGCCAGCAAATAAACACCAATTACAACTAAAATAAATACCAGTAGAAATGCTGTAACCTGAATCGTGTTCGGATTCCAGGAAACATATTTCATTATGATTTCCTTCATAAATGATGAAAACTTAATAGCCAGATAAATTCCCAGCAATAAAGAAACAAAAGAGGCAATTTCTACAAAGAGCCCGTTTTTAATTCCTTTATACAAGCTAAAGGCCAAAAGCGCTCCCAAAATAATATCTAAAATACTCATAATGTTTATGATTTTATTGAGGCGCAAATATATATCTTTTTTAAGTTCAAAGGTTCAGAGATGCAAAGGTTCTAATGTTTTTTAGCCCACAGATTATTCGGATGTAACAGATGTAACGGTGATTAAAATTATTTGTCTGATTAACCACCTAAAGTTTTCGTGATTTAAAATAAACAATAAAAATCTGCGCAAATCTGTTAGAATTAGCGTCATCTGTGTGCCATTTTAATCACTATAAAACAGAAGTTTTCGTTTTTTAAGGTCTTTGGATTTGAAGTGCGTATCTTTGCAGACTAAATTTTATGATTCGTGAATTTATAATTCGCAATTCATAATTTATAATTAAAAAACAAATGTCCAGAGATACACAATTAAAAGAGCGTTGGGAAAAGCTCGTCGATATACTTTCAAATCAATTTTCGCAAGGCGAAGACCTAGATTTAGATGCCATAATTTACCTAATTGGAGTTCAGGAACTCGGAAAAGTACACCGTGAATTCAAAAAAGACGAAAAACTCAATCTAATGCATATTGCCATTTGCAGATTATTAGAACCTTATGGGTTTTATGAATTCGAATTTTTTGACGAAGAAGGCTGGCCACATTATAAGGTAAAAGAAGAATTGCCACCACTAAAAGCAGGAGAACAATCGGTATTGATGAAAGAAGCCATTGTCAATTATTTTTTAGAACGAAAACTTATTGAATAGTTTTTTAGTTATCATTCCAGTTTTCAATATCTGTGGACTGGAATGCTAACTGAAAATAGCACTTTAAAATTTAGTAAAAAAAGAGATGTGTAGATATGCCATGGTTTCCTATAAACCACATTACGCTTGTTTTAATTGTCGAAAAACATTTAAGAGGAGATTGATGAATGATATAAACAGAGGTGAGAAATCAGACCAGGAAGCCAAATGTCCGGAATGTGCAGCATTAATGGCCAATATGGGACTTGATTTTGAGTCACCAAAAAAGGATGATGTAAAAAAATGGGAACACATTAAAAGTTTGTATACTGTTGGCATTACATTTCACTCTTGCGGATGCAGTGGACCGGGTTATATTCCGAATTCAAAAGAAAAATTATTGGAGTATTTTGAAGATATGAAAGCAAAATATCTTAAAAATATTGATTTTTGGCGCACACGAATTGAGCCAGCTACTAAAAGTGAAATCGATAAAGACAGGAATAAAAACTGGACTAAATTTGGTCCTTTTTCATCACGTTCTAAAAAAGAAATTATTAAGAATCAGGAAGGAATAGACTTTTGGCTTGAAAAAGTAAAGCAAATTGAAGGTAAAATTAGCCTCATAAAATAGATTATTAAATTTGAAGGAAACTTTAGATTTTAAATATTATACTTGGAACAAATTCCTTAAATTTGTTCCCTCAATTATGGCAGGAAAATGATAGACAAGATAAAACAGCATATAGAGGAAGCTAAAGCCTTTAATGATAAAAATAAAGAATCCTTAGAGCAATTTCGTATAAAATATTTGGGTAGTAAAGGATTATTAAAAGAACTTTTTACAGAGTTCAAAAATATTCCAAACGACCAGAAAAAAGATTTCGGACAAGTAATAAATACTTTAAAAGCTGTTGCAGAAGAAAAAGTACGTCTTATTCAGGAAGAACTGGAAAGCAAAGAAGAAGTAAAAGGTATTTTTGGTGATTTAACTAGATCATCAGAACCTGTAATTATTGGTTCGCGTCATCCTATTTCTATTGTTAAAAATCAAATAATAGATGTTTTTGCTAATATCGGATTCAACGTTTCCGAAGGTCCGGAAATCGAAGACGACTGGCATAACTTTACAGCATTGAACTTACCGGAATACCATCCGGCACGTGATATGCAGGATACTTTTTTCATACAAACGAATCCAGACGTGTTGTTGCGTACGCATACATCATCTGTTCAGGTGCGTTATATGGAAAATAACAAACCGCCAATCCGTACCATTTCTCCGGGACGTGTTTTTCGTAATGAAGCAATTTCATCACGGTCGCACTGTATCTTTCATCAGGTAGAAGGATTGTACATCGACAAAGATGTTTCGTTTGCAGACTTAAAACAAACCCTGCTTTACTTTACGAAAGAAATGTTTGGTAAATCGAAGATTCGTTTGCGTCCGTCTTACTTTCCGTTTACAGAGCCTAGCGCCGAAATTGATATTTACTGGGGACTAAAAACAGAAACCGATTATCGTATTACAAAAGGAACAGGCTGGTTAGAAATTGGAGGTTGCGGAATGGTAGATCCAAACGTTCTTAAAAATTGCGATATCAATCCGGACGAATATAACGGTTTTGCTTTCGGAATGGGAATAGAGCGTATTGCCATGTTGTTGTATCAAATTGGTGATATTCGTATGTTTTATGAAAATGACGTACGTTTCTTAGAGCAATTCAAAGCAAATATATAATTTAAGCCGAAGGTCAAAAGTCGAAAGTCTCCTAATTGGGGCTTTCGACTTTTGGCTTTATAACTTTTTACACTTATGAAAAAAGATATTACAATCCCCGAAGTAGAAAACGTTTTTTTAGCTGCTGTTCAGGAATGGAGCGACGACTTTATGGAAAAAGTATGGTACGCTTATTTAGTAAACGACAGTGATTTTAATTTAGATAGCGTTATGGTAGTTTCAAAAGCATTTGGAACCATCGATGGAGAAATGAAAAAAACTTCTGTTTTACGTCATGCTTTTGTTGAAGTTCCTGCCGTTTCAGTAGTAAAAATCGAAATGGTTGAAAAAAGCCTTCTGGTTTTAAACAACGAATTCATGGTAACGTTCTTCATCGGAAACACATTATACGATAAAAAATTCATCTTCAAATCAAACCTAATCAACGAAAACAATACGGAGGAAGTGCCAATTTTGTTTGTTGAAGGAATTATGGTGAAGTGATTTTAAATTTTAGATTTTAGAATGTAGATTTTAGATTTAAAAGAATATTCAACTATACATAAAGGAGCCGGGATTTACTGCTAAATCCCGGCTCTTTTTTATATTCAATAGTAAAGTTAAAGTCTTTACTCTATTTTCTTTTTTCTCAAAAAAACCTAGTCCAAAGACTCCGTTAATTTCTTAAACACAGACTTGGCATCTTTTCCTTCGTATAAGATAGAATAAACAGCATCGATAATAGGTGTTTTTGCACCGTAACCCTGATTTAGTTTATAAGCACTTTTAGTAGCGTAATATCCTTCCGCAACCATGCTCATTTCCATCATAGCACTTTTTACTGTATAACCTTTTCCAATCATATTTCCGAACATTCTGTTTCTTGAAAACACCGAATATCCTGTAACCAATAAATCGCCCAAATAAGCAGAGTCATTAATGTTACGTTTCATTTTATGCACTTTTCGGATGAATTTTTTCATTTCACGTATTCCGTTACTCATCATAACCGATTGAAAATTATCGCCATAACCTAATCCATGAGCGATTCCGGCAGCAATAGCATAGATGTTTTTAAGCATCGCAGCGTATTCAGTTCCAATAATGTCGTCTGAAATTTTTGCCTTAATGTAATTTCCGGAAAGTGTTTTAGCAACCGTTTTTGCTTTGTTTGGATCTCCGCAGGCGATGGTTAAATACGAAAGCCTTTCTAAAGCTACTTCTTCAGCATGACAAGGACCGGTGATAACACCAATGTTGTAATACGGAATATCGTATTGAATATGAAAATGCTCTCCAACAATCAAACTTGTTTCAGGAACAATTCCTTTAATAGCAGAGAAGATTATTTTATCACTTAAGGAAACCGTTAAGTTTTTTAATTCAGTATCTAGAAACGCAGAAGGAATAGCAAAAATAATGTAATCTGCATATTCTACCGCTTCGTTAATATTATTGGTTAGCTTAAGCTTTTTAGTATCAAATTCTACTGAACTTAAATAATTGGGATTGTGCTTGTATTTCTGAATGTGCTCGATCGCTGCGTCATTACGCATATACCACGCAATTTCTGAAAGATTTACGCATAACATCTTTGCAATCGCCGTCGCCCAGCTTCCACCTCCAATTACTGCAAATTTTAAATTTTCGCTCATTTTTTTATTAATTTAAAACAAAAGTACTTAATAATGCAGAAATAACACAAAAACTGATTTAAGAAAATTTTGAAAACTATGGAATCCGTTTCTTTTTTTGTGCGATTTACCTAAAATGAGAACAAAGCTAATGTGTAAATCTGTTTTTATTTAAAAAAAGGGAATCATCATTTAAAAATCATTAGTTTTGGTGAAATTTCTCTCAAATATGACCAATAAATTTTACACGCTTGTTTTAATGCTGACAGCAACCCATTTTTATGCTCAAGAATCAAATCTCACTTATTTTGATGAGAACTGGGATAAAACAAAAAAAGAGAATGCATCTTATTACAGAATCAGCCCTTCTAAAACGGTTAAAGATCTGACGTTGCTTGAAGATTTTTACATAAGTAAAGCACCGCAATTTCAAGGATACACTTTAAAAAGTGATGAGAATGCTTATGTAGGAGATGTAATTTGGTACGATGCAAACGGTTTTGATCTTTCATTTTATAAATACTATAATAATACGGCTGTTCCTGTTCTGACGTATTATTATCCGAATGGAAAAAAACGCAAAACGATTAGCTATAAAAACGGCAGGAAGAACGGAGAAACAATCGTGTACCATCAGGACGGAACCATTTTAATAAAAGGTGTTTATCTGGATGGAAAACCTGTAAGCGGAAGTTTTGAGGATATTAATGATTGGGACTATTATCGCACTAATAAAGTAGACAGAAATCGAAAGAAAGAACAAGGCGACGATCCTGTGATTACAGCATATCCTGTAGTTGAGGAATCGAATGCAATTGTTACTTCTAAAGGTAAAAAAACTGTAGAGCGTAAACTTATTTCCGTAAAAACATTTTGGATTAATTCGAAACAGCTTGCACAAGAAACAACTTATAATGTTAAAGAGTATGTTATGAATCCAATTAAGCAAGTAAATTACGATGCTGCTGGAAAATTGATTCAAACATTAAATGAAGGTGATTTTGAGACGTATGGAAAAAACTTTTTCACAGGAATTGGTTTTCAGTATTATCTGCAGAACAATTTTGCTGTGGCGATTAAATCTAAGACTTCCTATAAAAAGGGTATTAAATCAGGAGAAGAAATTAAATATCATCCTAACGGAAAAGTAGCTGAAACTACGAAGTTTATAAATGGTAATATTGAGGGGGAGCAAATTGCATATAACGAAAAAGGAACGGTTATAAAAAAACGTACTTATAAAAACGGAAAACCTTTTGACGGTAATTTCGATGAAACTTTTTCGGGTGGATTACTTGCAAATCAAAATTATGTGCAAGGACTAAAACAAGGAGAATCAATTATAAAAACGGATAAAGATAGTCTTGTTGCGAAAGGAATTTATAAAGATGGAAAACCTTATAATGGAACTTTTATCGAAACAAAAGATAAGGATCATAATGAGTTGATTCAGGTCGTGAATTTCAAAAAAAATGGATTGCAAAAAGTTTTTGATTATAATATCGACAACATTATAAAAACATACAATTCCAAGGAGGATATCTTAAATGGAGAAACGACTTTTTATGACAAAGGAAAAGTAACAGGAATAATAGAGTACAAGAATGATTTGCCTTATAATGGGGAGTTGACAGATTCTGAAAAACGTACGATATTCAAAAACGGAGAAATGACCGAAGAAGTGTTTTATAAAAATAAATATGGAAGTATGTCAGATGAAAATGTTCGCAAACA
Source organism: Flavobacterium hercynium (assembly GCF_002217285.1). Lineage (GTDB taxonomy): Bacteria > Bacteroidota > Bacteroidia > Flavobacteriales > Flavobacteriaceae > Flavobacterium > Flavobacterium hercynium. Next base: position 316,585 of record NZ_MUGW01000008.1, read on the forward strand.
GAAACAGTACACAAACGGAAAATTAACAAAAATAATAGATAAGTCTTTTTATATCGCAGATATTGGCGGGGATGCTTTCGAAGGAATTTACAAAGACGAGAAACCGTATCAAGGTTATTTTGCAACCGATTTTCGAGAATTCAATTACGTAGAATATTACGAAAAAGGAGAGCTAAAGTACCAATATTCAAACAACTATTTGGAGAATATGGATAGGTACGATCATCCTCTTTATGATATAAAATCAACATACAAAGACGGAAAAATCTTTGACGGACCGGAATACATTAAAATTGATCATTTCTTTATGACCAAATATTGGACAAACGGCATGTTACAGCGCTACGATTGTGATGTTTTTGCGGTACATTATTTCAATAGAATTCAGTTTGCATTGAAAAATAATACAATCGAAATCAATGAGTTCAGGAAAAAGAAAATCGGAAAAATAACGAAAGAAAAAGTAAATAATAAGGAAGTAAGTAAATTATGGATAGATGAAAAAGTAATTATGTCAAGTACTTCGGTAGAAGTTAGTAACGTAATTCCTGAGAAAGCCGCAAGCATTGCTTACACAGAATGGAATAATAAAATAGATGCCAAAATTTTAAATTTTGATCAAAATATTGCTGACGACAGAGAAGATTCTGAGATTTTCTACAGTATTTTCACCGCTAATATTGATGATCGTAAAACAATTGTAGAAAACTTCAACAGTATAGCAAATAATTTTTCAACAGGCAAGAATGTCGAAAGTATCTTTGGAAAGCACAGGGGAAATAGTATGATTGCAGGCATCTATTTTAATGAAGTCGGAAAACCGGATTCGGGAGTTTTGATCTTAAAGAATAAAGAAAACCAGTACGATCTTCAGGCATTCCTGTACGGAAAAATGTTAGAAGAAATTAAAAATACCGATTTGAAGAATATGAAGAAAGCGGTAGAAAAACTAAATGATGCGATCACTAAAAAATTAAACGAAAGAAATTAAAAAAAATATTTCACTAGCTACACAATAAAAGTAAGAATACTACGTTAACACTCTTTATAAATTAGAGTTTAATGAGTTTAACAAAAATTGAGTTAGTTAGTTTTGTTTTAGTATTGTAAAAAGGCGTTCCTAATAATTTAAGAACGCCTTTTTCATTTTAGTTTCAGAAAGCTGAAAATTTAGTAACTCATTTCTACAATAGATTTTACCTTATCTAAAGTAATCAATTGTTTTTCACCTAAACCTTTCCAGCCTCTTTCATCAAAGCGAGATACGATAAAATCAGCAGTTTTGCTGTAATCGTCTGTGTATTGAGAAAGTTTAGTATCCATTCCCATAGTGTGGAAAAATTCAACTGTTTTGTTAATCGCTTCTTTTGCTACTTCATCATCAGAACCTGTTAAATTAAAGATTCTTCTTCCGTATTGTGCTAATTTCCCTTTTTTGGTATCAAACATCACCGTGTATAAACTTGGCCCGATAATAGCCAGCGTTCTTGCGTGATCGATATCGTATAATGCTGTTAATTCATGACCAATCATGTGGGTTGCCCAATCAGAAGGAACTCCTTTTTGAATCAAACCGTTTAATGCCATTGTACAGCTCCACATAAAGTTAGAAGCCAAAGCATAATCTGTTGGATTTTCTGCTACTTTTGGACCAATTTCGATTAAGGTCTGCAAAATTCCTTCAGCAATTCTGTCTTGTAAATAACCTTCGTGCGGATACGTTAAGTATTGTTCCATAACGTGCGTGTAAGCATCTACAACACCATTTTGTAATTGTCTTTTTGGTAAAGACTCAATAACGGTAGGATCGCAAATAGAAAATTTAGGAAACAAAGCGCTTCCGCCAAAAGAAAGTTTTTCCTGAGTACTTTTAATCGTAACAACAGCTCCTGAATTCATTTCGCTTCCCGTTGCAGGTAAAGTCAAAACAGTTCCAAACGGTACCGCATTTTCTTTAATCAACAAACGTTTTTGTAAAATGTCAATTGGGTTTCCGTCAAAATTAACAGCAGCCGAAATAAATTTCACACCATCAATTACAGATCCACCACCAACAGCAAGAATAAAATCAATTTTTTCCGCTTTAATAACTTCAACAGCTTTCATTAAAGTTTCAAAATGCGGATTAGGTTCAATACCACCGAATTCAATAATATTAAAACCTTTTAAATTGTTGATTACCTGTTCGTGAATTCCGTTTTTAAAAATACTTCCACCACCGTAAGCCAATAATATTTTTGCGTCTTTTGGTACTAAAGTTGATAATTTTTCGATTTGCCCTTTTCCGAAGATTAAATTCGTCGGATTATATAATTCAAAGTTTAACATGTGTTTTTTATTTAAAGTTGCTAAGATACTAAGTTGCTGAGGTTCTAAGTTTTTTTCTTGAAACTGATCCAGCAAGCTTAGTATCTGTTTATTAATTAGCGAATAAGAGATTGAGTTTATAAGTTCCTAAGAGAAAACCTTAGCAACTTAGAACCTCAGAACCTTAGTAGCTTATTTATTCAATTTTTGCAATAATTTACCCGCTACTAATTTAGACGAAGCCGGGTTTTGTCCTGTGATTAAAAGTCCGTCTTCTACAGCATATGGTTGCCAATTTGGACCTTTAGAAAAATTTCCTCCATTTTGAGTTAAAGCATCTTCCAATAAAAATGGAACAACTTTACTTAATCCAACCGCTTCTTCTTCAGCGTTTGTAAATCCGGTTACTTTTTTACCTTTTACTAAAAATTCACCATTTACTTTTACGTTTTTCAAAACTGCAGGAGCATGACAAACAAAAGCAACCGGTTTTTTGTGAGTATAAAAAGATTCAATCAAAGCAATTGAACTTTTGTCCTCTACTAAATCCCATAATGGACCGTGACCTCCAGGATAAAAAACAGCGTCATAATCTTTTTGGTTAATAGTCGAAAGTTTATGTGTGTTTTTTAATTTTTCCTGTAATGTTTTATCAGCATCAAAACGTTTCGTGTCTTCTGTTGCAGACGAAGGATCAGCACTTTTTGGATCAATTGGCGGCTGACCACCCAATGGAGAAGCAATTGTAATTTCTATTCCCTGATCTAATAATTCATAATACGGTGCAGCAAATTCTTCTGACCAGAATCCTGTTTTTTCGCCTGTGTTACCCAATTTATCATTGCTGGTTACCACAAATAATACTTTTTTCATCCCTATTTTTGTTTTTTGAGCTGTAGCAGCTGTGCTAAAAGCTGTAAATGCTATAATTGTGTAGAAAGCTATTTTTTTCATAATATTTTAAAATTTTTGACAAATTTACGCTTTAAGTGATATCAGTAAAAATAAAATAAACTATGTTTGTTATAAAAATATTTATGTCATGGTGAATCTCGAATGGTATAGAACTTTTAAGGCGGTATATAAAAACGGAAACTTCTCCGTTGCGTCAAAAGAATTGTTTATGAGTCAGCCGGCAGTAAGTCAGCAGATATCAATGCTCGAAGCGCATGTAGGTTATAAATTGTTTAACCGAAAGTCAAAAGGCGTAGAACCAACAGAATACGCTAAGTTACTCAATAATTTAATTATTGATGCACTTGACCGATTAGAAAATGTAGAAACGGGTTTCAGGGCAAAAGCCGAAGATTCAGTTCGCTTAATTTCAGTTGGTATTTCAAAAGATTTATTCAATAGTTGTGGCAGTGTTTTGCTCTCCAAATTCGATTTTATCGATTTTACCTTTGCAGAGAACGATGCACTCTTTGAACTTGTTAATGCCAAGAAATTAGATTTTGCCATTACAACAAAAAGGTACGATACATTCGATACCATCTATGAAATTGTCGGAAAGATAAAACTAATCATGGTCGCGCCGGTAAGTCTGGATGCAGCAGAGTTTCGTCAGAAGTTAAAAGCAGACAATTATACCGAAACAGAACAATGGCTCAACAGTCAGAAATGGTATTCTCATGATGCGAGGATTCCACACATCAAAATATTCTGGCTTCATGCTTTCAGCAAAAAAAGACCCTCAATGGTACCAAATTACATCATTCCATCAGAATCTGAAATGCTCGAAATGCTTTCAAAAAACTCAGGAGTTGCCATCACGTGGAACTGTAATGCGAGAAAATATATCAAAGAAAACAAATTGCAATTATTGTGGAATAGTTTTCACGTGCCTGAAGAGTTTGTATATGTATTAACAGCAAAAAATAATACTTCGAGTTCTTTTTTTGAAAGTATTAATAAAGAATTAAAATTGTTTCTGGGGAATAGATTATAATTTTCATCAGAAGGTAACGAGTTTAAATTATGGAAAATTTTCAAAATATACGGATTGCTGTAGATGCTATTGTCTTTGGTTACAAAAACAACAATCTGTACGTGCTTCTAATACAGCAGCAATTTGGTTCTACCGAAAAATATTGGGCATTACCGGGCGGTTTAGTAAAACAGGACGAATCGTTGAGTGATGCGGTGATCAGAGAATTGCACGAAGAAACCAATGTACAATTGACATTTATGGAGCAATTGTACACTTTTGGAGACGACATTTACCGAGATTCACGTAATCGTGTCATTTCAGTGGCCTATTATGCTCTGGTCGATGCTTCTCATTTAGAAATAAAGGCAGATACTGATGCAGAGAAAGTACAATGGTATAAAATAGATGAAATTCCCGCATTGGCATTTGATCACAACATAATACTAGAAAAAGCAATCTCGAGATTAAAAGCAAAACTGACTTACGAACCTATTGGTTTTGATTTGCTTCCGGATGAATTTCTGTTTTCTGACCTTGAAAATCTGTATTGTACCATTCTTGAAAAAGAAATTGATCGCAGAAACTTCAGAAAAAAAATTCTTAGTTATGGTTTTCTCGAACAAACAGAAAATTTCTCGCCAATAAAAAGCGGACGTCCGGCAAAACTGTTTAAGTTTGATAAATTAAAATACAATGCGTTAATACAAAATGGCTTTCACTTTGAAATAAAATTTGCTTAAACTAAATTACGATGATTAAACCATTTCCATTCCATTCGGATTTAAAAGATTATTTTAAAAAGCAAGACAAAACCTGGTCTTGGTTTGCTGAAGAAAAAGTAAAAATAGAACAGCAGGAAGCTTTTAAAACGGATTTATTAAAAAACTCCTATCGAATTGATCCCGAAACGGAACCGAAAGTTTATGAAATTTTAAAAACAGCAAAAGATAAATTGGGCATCATAGTTCCGATCACGATTTATCAGTCGCAAAGCATGGATGGTAATAACGCCGGAGTTGTTTTTTTTGAAAACGAAGCGCATATCATTTTATCAGGAACCATTTTAAAGTTATTAAACGAAGACGAATTATTGGTTTTATTCGGACATGAATTGTCACACATTCTGCTTTTCAATCTGGAAAATGGAGATTACGAAATCACAAACAGAATCATTAATACCATTGCAAGTGATAGCAACAGCGAATTGTTTTATTACGAAACTGCAAGATTGTATCAGCTTTACACCGAATTATATTGCGACCTTGGCGCTTTAAAAGTAAGCGGAAGTTTAGAAACCACGATTCAGACTTTAATCAAACTAAATACAGGCTTAGAAAAAGTATCGGCAGAAAGTTATCTGAAACAAGCCAACGAAATTCTGGAACGAATAGAAAAAGGATCAGACGGAGAAACACATCCTGAGAATTTTATCAGAGCAAAATCGCTGGAAATCTTCGAAAAAGATAATGCCAATTATTACTCTAAAACAGAAAAAATAATATCCGGAAAAATAGATTTACATCAGCTCAATCTCTTTTCTAAAAAAGTGGTTTTTGATACCACAAAAGAATTAATCTCCATTATTCTGAAACCAAAATGGGCACAATCTGAATATTGTACAGCACTTTACAAACAATATTTTTCTAATTCAGATCGAAACACAGCTTCTTTTATTGATGAAGTATTCAAACTGAAAATTGCAGACAGCAAAAAAAACTTAAAAGAGTATTACGCTTATGTTATGCTCGACTTTGGGTTGTGCGATCCTGATTTAAAGGATGCTTTTGTGGGACATATTTTGGATATTTCAGAGCAATTAGGTTTAGAAGATGAAATGAAAGCAATTCTGAAGAAAGAACTCAATCTCACCGAAAAGACTTATAAAGCATTTGCTCAGAATTGCACTTCTACCTTAAATAAAATATTAGAATCAGACTTAGAAAACACATATTAAGATGATTAAATCTATCAAGGAATCCGCTTTTTATCAATTTATCACAGACAATTTTCAAAAAGGAGCTTTTGCTAACGATGACATTATTGCGATAATAGTGCCTCTGTTAAAAACTGTTTCAGCTATCCATAATCAGGGAAAAGTAGCATCGCTTGATGATATTTCGTCAATTTATATTGAAGATCAGCATCTTCATATTACAGATGATGCATTCGAAATAAAAGACAATAGAAAAGCAATTGCCGCCTTTTTTAAAAGCAAAAGTAAAGCTTTCGAAATTTCGGGCGAGCAATTTAGTACCACTGAAATTGGAGAAGGCGTAACCAGAGCTTATGGAGATAAGAGTTACTCTGAAGATGATAATGAAGATAGCGCAATACCATCTTACGTAAAAGATTATAGCAGTTTCGAATTTGAGTTCGATCACCATGATCCACTGACCGATATTTTTGTGTTGGGAATGATTCTGGCAAGTATCACATTACAATTTGATTTTACGGTAAGTGAAGATGTAAAGCGTTTTGTAGACTACAGAAAGAAAATGTATTTTCTGAACAGTAAAATCAATCCTGCGATCTCAAATATTATTCTTGGAATGACAGAATTAAACAGGGAAAATCGTTGGAAAGATTTAAATGAAATTATCGAAAAACTCCAAAATTACAGAGATTATAATCCGGAAACCGAATACGATCTGTCTAGTTTAATCGATGGAAAAATTCAAAATAAAAATCAGTTCATTCACGAAAAACTTCGAAACCGATTATTCGACAACAGCAAGCGAAACCGACTTTTATATTTCCAGCCCAATTTAAAATTTTTAAATCTTACCATTTCATCTGTTCCGCAGGCATTGAATTATGAAAACATTGATCCTAAATCTTTGTTTTACTGGAATGAAGATATTTCAAAAAAAATAAGCAATACAAGTACCATTTCACTTAATAAATATTTAGAGTTTGGCGACAATACTTATATCGTGCCAACTCTGGATAAAATTCGTTTAGAAGCTAATAAAGATATCAACGAATACGGTTTTAGCCAGCTGAAATTAGTTTTGTGTAATTTGAACTGGTTTAACACAAAAGAAGAAAGTTCAGAAAAAATAGTTTCGCCTTTACTTTTGGCATCCGTTACACTGACCAAGAAAAAAGGAGTAAAAGACGATTATTCACTTGAATTTCTGGATTCAGAAGTAGAGATCAATCCTGTTTTGGCAAACATGCTAAAAGAACTTTATGATATTCGATTGCCGGAAACCATTCAGCTATCCGAAACCAAAATCGAAGCCATTTATGAATTGTTGCGCGTGCAAATTGAGAAAAACAGTTCCGGAATTGTTTTAGATTATATTGGTAAACCGAAAATAAAACTCATTCATTCGCAGGCAAAACAAATCCTGACACAATTCAATAAACGTTCTAAAAAGAAAGAAGCCATTCAGGACAAACGAAACCTGAATTATTCCTATCAGCAGGAAAACTTTCAGCCGTATGGTTTAGAGTTGTTTCGCAATTATGTTTTTACGCAGGCTTCGTCATTAGAATATTTGATTAACAGCGATATCAAACAAAGTCCGCAGTTTTTTAATGAAAACAAAACCATCGAAAGAGCCTTTTATCAGCTTGACGAAGGCGATGTAAATCCGTTTCGTTGGGAATTTGACACTTGTAACTTGATTTTAGGTAATTTCAATTACAAAAAAATGTCATTGGTTCGTGATTACAATCAGGTAATCGAGAATGATGTGGAGAGCAATGTCTTTAAAAGCTTGTTCAATTCGCTGGCGCAGAAAGATTTTAAAACCGAATTAGATTCGGGGAACAATTTTACCAAAACGTTCAATGTTGTAGCGAGCGATCCTACGCAAAACAATGCGGTACAATATTCTGAAACCGGAGAAAGTTACATCATACAAGGACCACCGGGAACCGGAAAGTCACAGACTATTGCCAATTTGATTGCTAACTATGTTGCAAATGGTAAAAAAGTATTATTCGTTTGTGAAAAGCGTGCAGCCTTAGATGTGGTTTTTTACAGACTTAAAAATCAAGGCTTAGACGACTTATGTTGTTTGATTCACGATTCGCAGGCAGATAAAAAAGAGTTTATTTTAGATTTAAAGCAAACCTTTACCGATTTTACAGCCGCCAAAAATAATTTTCAGACTATCGCCAAAAAACGGGATAATCTTGTAGATCAAATAGATGCTGAAATCAATAAAGTAGCTGTTTTTCATGATTTCATGAATGCCAGAATCGATGGCGATACAGAACTTACCATCAAGTCACTTTTCGATGTTTTAGTATCCAGCACACACAAGGCTTTGTTAGACAGTTTAAATATGCTGGACGATAATGCAGGTTTGCAGGATTGGGATACACATCACGAATTGTTCGAAAAGCTTTTTGAAATCAATAAGGAAACCAATCAATCGGAGTTTTTCTCGGTGCATCCGTTTCGTTTTCTAAAAACAGATGCCTTTCGTAAATACCAGCACATATCAGATTTAAAGAAAGATCTGGAAAGCAGTCAGGAAACACTGGAAAATATTTCAGAACGATTAGATTTTGTAGCAATTCCAACAGAAGTAAATACGTTTTTCGAGATTCAGAAATTCCTGCGTAAAGCAATGGCAACGTTTATTTATTTTGATAGCAATAAATCAGAATTACTGGAATCAAACAGCGCTCTTTTTCGATCACTTGAAACTGACGTTCAAAGCTTACTGAAACTAAGAACAGACATTGATAGATTAACCAAACAATATCCGCATTGGAAAAGCGCACCATCAGAAACCGATGCCAGAACTGCTTTGGATGTCATCAGAAAAAACGAAAACAGTTTTTTTAATTTCATCAACTCCGATTATAAAAAGATCAGAAACGAAATTTTAGCCGTTTACGATCTTAACAAACATACCATAAAACCAAGCTTGTCTGTAATTTTAGAGAATTACTGCGCTCAGTTTGAAGAAGAAGAAAAGTTTAATGTCTTAAAAAGTGAATTAGAAAGTAAATACAATCTCGGAGATTTATTTGAATTAAAGTACCACACCGAAACGCTTAAAAAAGAATTAGATGCAACGATTTTAAATTTTGCCCGAAACTTAAACGAAGCAGAACGAAAAGAAGTAGCCGAAATTAAAAACCTGTTCTTAAAAGTAAATTCTTCTTTGTGTAACAGCATCGAGAATTATGAGAATATAAGTCTTACAGATATCGAGAATCAAATTACAGCGATAAATACCAAGAAAATGTACTTTGACCTGTATGCTTCCTTTTTTGATGAAATACAAGACGTAAATCCATCGGTAATTCAATTATTAAAAACGAAAAAGCTTCCGCTGGAGCATCTCAAAATTACTTTAGCCGAACGATCATTAGAAAAGTATTATGCGATAAATTACACGCATAAAAAATTCAACATGGATTTGCTGCATACTTCAATTCAGAAAGTTAAAAGAATGCATGCCGATTTATTAGCCTTAAACGGAAAATACATTATCGCCAAGCAAGTCAGTAATTTGAAAGAGCTGATTTTGATGTCTGAAATGTCCGTTTCCGGAATGACGCCAGACCAGAAAGAAAGCAAAAGATCGATTACAGAAGGACGAAAAATACTGGAAAATGAATTCAGTAAAAGCATCCGATTTAAATCGATTCGCGAATTAGCTTCTTCAGATTCCGGACAAATCATTCGCGAAATAAAACCCGTTTGGTTAATGAGTCCGCTAAGCGTTTCGGACACCTTGCCTGTTGATGAAAATTATTTTGACGTAGTTATTTTTGACGAAGCAAGTCAGATAACGCTCGAAGAAGGATTAGTACCAATTTACAGAGCCAAGCAAACGATAATCGTCGGGGATGAAATGCAAATGCCGCCAAGTAATTTCTTTGGAAGTTCATCCGTCAACCAAGATGATTTATGGACAGATGCCACAGCAGAAGACAATGATTATTTCTCATTAGATGCCGACAGTTTCCTGAAACAAGGAGCGCGCAAGTTTCCCTCGATTATGCTCGGATGGCATTACCGAAGCAAGCATGAAGCTTTGATTGGTTTTTCTAACGCTTCCTTTTACGATAGTAAATTATTGACCATTCCGGATTTAAAGGATCATAGTAAATTAGGTAAACCTATAATTGTGGAAGATGTAAAAGAAGCAAAGAACAATCTGGAATCTTTGTTCTCTAAACCGATCTCGTATCATTATATTCAAAAAGGAGTGTACAACGCACGTTCTAACCTAAAAGAAGCAGCCTATATTGCCAATATGGTGCGGGAACTTTTGGTACAAAACAAAGAACAAAGTATCGGAATTGTCGCTTTCTCAATGGAACAGCAAAACGAAATCGAAACGGCAATAGAAAATCTTTGTGTTGAAGATAAAGTTTTTGAAAACCTGATTGAAGAAGAATACAAACGTATCGAAAACAATCAGTTTGTTGGACTTTTTGTCAAAAATCTTGAAAACGTACAAGGAGACGAACGAGACATTATCATCATGAGTACCTGCTACGGATATAATTCAAGCGGAAAAATGCTGATGAACTTTGGTCCAATTAACAAACGTGGCGGAGAAAAACGACTGAATGTAATTTTCTCAAGAGCGAAGAGAAGCATGTGCGTCGTTAGTTCGATTAAGTATACTGACATTAAGAATGAATACAATGAAGGTGCCAATTACTTTAGAAAATACCTGCAATATGCAGAACTGATTAGTTTAGGACAATTAGAAGCCGCAAACAATGTTTTAAATTCGATCAACAGCAAACACAAAATCGAAACATCAAGTCTGATTTCAGATCAGATTCAGGCAGAAATGGAAAAGATGGGTTATTTCGTAACCAAAAATATTGGACAAAGTAAGTTTAAATGCCATCTGGGAATTAAAAAAGCAGCAGATGATGAAGCCTTTATTTTAGGAATAATGATTGATGACGATTTGCATTATGCTAATAATGATATCCTCGAACAATATTTGTTACGACCGGAAATTCTAAAAGCCAATGGCTGGACCGTTTGTCAGATCTATTCGAAAGACTGGATCGAAAACAGACCAAGAGTTTTAAAAATGATTGGAGCTGCGCTGAAAAACGAATCTTTTTTTGATGAAGTAGAAATGCAGGAAATCAATATTGAAGTTGAAAATGATGCTTTGCATAATACTCAAAATGAAACTGCGAATAGCAATGTTGCGTTTGAACGTTATTTCAATACCGCAAACGGAAGTAATAAATATTGGGAAATTGGTTTAGACGGTAAAAATATAATCGTGCAGTACGGAAGAGTGGGAACCAAAGGGCAAAGAATGGTTAAAGCCTTTGATAGCGAGGATTTAGCATTAAAAGAAAAGCGAAAATTGATAGCGCAAAAGGTTTCCAAAGAATACTTTAAAGAAGAAAAAGAATAAGTTTGCGTAATTTTTACACAAAATAAATTGTTTATTAAAAATTAAATTCTACATTTGCGTATAATTAACGCAAACTAAAAAACTATGATACTAAATTTAGACCCAAAATTCGCCCCAGTTCTTAACCAGGAAGAAATTAAATTTCAAAGTTTTACATTTTCCGGAGGAGAACCACATATTAAAATCGATCCAAATTTTGATACAACTCAAAAGATAACCATCACACACCGATTAAATTCATTCAACGATTTGGGTTTATTGTGTATCACAGTAGATGCTTTGCGCAGAATGGATGTAAAAGTTATTGATCTTTTTATTCCGTATTTCCCGGCAGCACGACAAGATCGTGTTATGATAAAAGGAGAATCATTATCAGTAAAAGTATATGCAGATATTATAAACGGACTTCAGTTAAATAAAGTTTTTGTTTTTGATGCGCATTCAGAAGTTACTCCTGCATTAGTAAACAATTGCGAGGTTATTCCAAATCATACTTTTATTCAGGAAGTGTTAAAAGTAATTGGTCAAAACGTAAAATTGATTTCTCCGGATGGTGGTGCATTAAAGAAAATCTACAAAGTATCGGAGTTTTTAGGAGGCGTTGAGGTGGTAGAATGCAGCAAAAGCCGTGATGTAAAAACCGGAAAATTGTCTGGATTTAAAGTGTACGAAGACGATTTAAACGGAATGGATTGTTTAATTGTCGATGACATTTGCGACGGCGGAGGAACTTTCGTTGGATTAGCAGAAGAACTGAAAAAGAAAAACGCCGGAAAATTATACCTAGCCGTAAGCCACGGAATTTTCAATAAAGGATTTGAAGTTTTGAATTGTTTTGACAAAATATTTACGACGAATTCTGTAAAAGATTTCGAAGGAGAAAGTGTAGAAGTTATTAAAATTACTTTGTAAATAGGTTTCAAGTTTCAGGTTTCAAGTTGCCGCAGATACTGCGAAACCTAAACATAAAACAAGGAAAAGCTAAAAAAAACTATTAACCATTTCAATTTTAACATGCCAAGTTTCAAGTTGCTGCAGATAACGTGAAACCTGAAACAAAAAAACTTGAAACAAAAAAACAAACCCAATGAGCGACGATTTAAAACCAAGATTTATTGAGTCTTTAAAAAGAAACAATGATCAGATTAGAGAAGACAGAGCCAAAACAATTGGTGAAGATTCAGAGTTAATTTACAGACGTAGAGTTGAAGATATAGAATTAAAAATAAAGAGACTCGAAAGAGAGCAAGAAGGATTAATCGACATTAGTCCGCTGGATAAAAACAGTTTGACATTTGCTGATTTCCAACCGGAAGCCTTTGTTCAGAAAGACATGGAACTTTCGTTGACCATTAGAAATTTAAACATTCAGTTTGAAGTAACAAAAAAGAGATTCGAATATTTATTTGGTAAAACATTTTAGTTATGGGAGGTACAAGATACGATTTCGGTGCACGCGAAAGCAGAGCAAAAAAAGTAGGTTATGCTAGTAAATCAGCTAGCGAGATATTTACACAAAATGCGTTACGAATGGCGCATGAATCTATGAACCCAAATGGTGTGGTTTTTAGAGAAGCAAGAGATTCAGAAGTTCATCCAAATACAGTTCCAATTATTTTAGGTCTTGACGTTACAGGAAGTATGGGACACATTCCACATGAACTAATCAAAGAAGGTCTACCTAAACTAATGGGTGGAATCATTCAGGGAGGCGTTCCGGATCCGGCTCTTTTATTCTTAGGAATTGGCGATCATGAATGCGACAGATATCCGCTTCAGGTAGGACAATTTGAATCTGGAGATGAAGAACTAGACATGTGGTTGACTAGAACATACATCGAAGGCGGTGGTGGTGGAAACATGGGCGAAAGCTATTTATTAGCCTGGTATTTTGCAGCCTTTCATACCAAAACAGATGCTTTTGATAAAAGAGGCCAAAAAGGATTGTTGTTTACGGTTGGTGACGAACCAGGACTAAAAACACTTCCAGCTTCGGCCATAAAAGAAATTATGGGACAGGGACAACAGACATATACACATCTTGAGTTACTGGCAGAAGCGCAAAAAAAATACGATGTATATCACATAAGCGTACTGCATTCAGGTCAGGCAATTGATGCAGATGAAGAATGGAAAGCTTTGTTAGGACAAAACTGCCTTTCAATTGAAGACCATAGAGAAATTCCAAACGTAATTAAAAAAATCATCTGTGACAAACACAAAACGTCTGTTTCAGGTTTAGCAAAACCAGATTCAACTGCAACCACAGATAATTTAGACAACATAGAAATGCTTTAAAACTTTAAAACTTTGCGACTTTGCGACTTTTCGTGATAAGAAGATGATAAGAACGTGATTTTTTTAAGCAAAAAGCAAAGAGATAAGATATATAATTAAGAAATGAAAACAGCGAAAATAGTTATAGGTTTAGGATTTGGTGATGAGGGAAAAGGCATAACAACAGATTTTCTGGCAAAACAAAACCCTGAATCTATAGTTATTCGCTTTTCAGGAGGACAACAAGCCGCGCATACCGTTATGATCGGTGACAGAAAACACGTTCACTCAAGTTTTGCAAGTGGTGCACTTCGCGGTTTGCCGTCTTATTTTAGTGAACATTGCACTATTCACCCCGTTTTTTTAGTCAATGAAGCCGAAGAGTTAAAAGCGCAAAACGGAAGTTTAGAACTTTACATTCATCCGCTGGCAAAAATTACAACCCCTTTTGATGTCTGGCACAACAGAAGCAATGCCAAAAATATCGATCACGGAACTTGCGGAAAAGGCGTTGGCTCAACCATGAAGCGTAATGAAGGACCGTATAAATTATTTGCGATCGACTTGATAGCACCACGAGAAATGTTAATCGAAAAGTTGAGTAAAATCGCTTATTACTATGGTTTTTTAGATCCGCTTGAAGTCGATCATGAAGTAAGTCACTACATTGAAACGATCGAAAAAACAAAATGGAATATTTGCGATTACAGCTTTTTAGCAAAATACGATCATTTAATTTTTGAAGGAAGTCAGGGTATTTTACTGGATATGGATCACGGTGTATTTCCTAATGTAACGTATGCCAATACAACTTCAAAAAATGCTATCGAAATTTGTACTAAACTAAAAATCGAAGATGTTGAGGTTTATTACGTAACAAGAAGTTATGCAACTCGTCACGGTCACGGCTGGATGAGTAATGAAAGAGAATTAAAATTAAAAAATGACGAAGAAGAAACCTGTGTTTTTAATACCTATCAAAAACATTTGCGTTTTGGTGATCTTGATTATAAACTGCTGAATTATGCTTTAAAGCTAGATGCAGCTTACAGCCCGGGAGCAAAACGAAGTTTGGTTGTAACCTGTATGGATCAGCTGGAGAAAGATTATGATTTTGAGAAACTGACAACAGAGTTCAATGAGATTTACGGATCATTTTCACCCGATTCAAAAGATTTCAAACAGATTACTTCTTTGTTTCAATAAAGAAAAAAATGAAATACAATATAGATAACATAGCTCCGGAAAGTAAATTTTTATTTTTCTGGGGACATCAGCCCAATAAGGACGGAAAAATTTCTAAAACCTGTTTCAGTCAATGGTGGCTGAGCGGGTTCAAAGTAGATAAAGTAACCTACAAAACGGCGGAACACTGGATGATGGCAAAAAAAGCCGAATTGTTTCAGGATCACGAAACCTTAGAAAAAATACTGGATGCAGATTCTCCGGCAGAAGCTAAAAAGTTAGGTCGTGAAGTAAAAAACTACGATGATAAAGTATGGCTGGCAAACCGATACGAAATCGTAAAACAAGGAAATTATCATAAGTTCAGTCAAAACCGTGAACTACAAACGTTCCTCCTCAATACCAAAGATCGTGTTATTGTCGAAGCAAGTCCTGTAGACCCAATCTGGGGAATCGGAATGGCGAGTGATGATAAGGACGTTTTGAATGTAGCGAAATGGAAAGGTTTGAATCTTTTAGGATTTGCTTTAATGGAAGTTAGGGACGAATTACAATAATTGAATTATGGAAACAACAACATTATATCGACCTGTAGGATTGAAGGAAATGGAACTGATTGCGGAATCAGATTATACAAACTTTCCTCCAAGACTGGATTGGCAACCTATTTTTTATCCTGTAACGAATCAGCAATATGCAGAACAGATCGCTTTAGAATGGAACACTGTTGATGAGTTTTCGGGTTTTATTGGAATTGTAACTGCTTTTGAAGTTAAAACTGCTTTTTTAGATAAATATGATGTTCAAAATGTAGGAGATAGAAATCACAATGAACTTTGGATTCCATCTGAAGAGCTGGTTGATTTTAATTCTAATATCGTTGGACAAATTGAAATTGTAAAAGTATATTTTACTGATCGTTCATTATTAAGTTCTAATGATGACCTGAAAGTTAAATTAAATGAATTTAGAAAATGATTCTAGAACTTCTTAAAACTGATATAACCGAAATTAAGGTTGATGCAATTGTAAATGCTGCAAATACTTCTTTGCTTGGTGGCGGCGGTGTGGATGGAGCAATTCATCGTAAAGGAGGAAAAGAAATTTTAGAAGATTGTATCAAAATTCGTAACAGGCAAGGAGGGTGTAATACTGGTGAAGCAGTAATTACAACAGCAGGAAATCTTCCGGCAAAGTATGTCATTCATACCGTAGGACCAGTTTGGAATGGTGATAAAGAGGAAAAGTCAAAATTATTAGCACGTTGTTATGAGAATAGTTTAAACCTTGCTATTGAGAACGGAATCAAAACGATTGCTTTTCCAAATATCAGTACAGGAATTTACCATTTTCCAAAAGATAAAGCGGCACAAATTGCGATAAAAACAGTAAAAGATTTTGATAAAATTGCAGAAATAGAGAAAGTAATATTTGTCTGTTTTGATGATGAAAACTATCAAATCTACAAAGAGATTCTAGAAATAGAATAATAAAATATAAAGCATGCACAATTAGAACATTGTGTATTATGAAAAAGAATAGAAAAAATGAATGAAAATATAGCAAAAAGCGTCAGCAAGTTTTTAAGTCTGGTGCTTCGACATTCGCCTGAAAAAATCGGATTAAAATTAGACGAAAACGGTTGGGCAGATGTGGCAGAATTAATTGCAAAATGCAATAAAAAAGGGCAAAAGTTAAATCCAGAACTTTTAGATTACGTTGTAGAAAATAACGATAAAAAGCGTTTCGCTTATAGTGACGATAAAACTAAAATCCGTGCAAGTCAGGGACATTCTATTTCGGTAGAATTAAATTTAGCAGAAACAGAACCATTAGATTTTTTATACCACGGAACAGTTGGTAAATTCATGGAAAGCATAAGAAATGAAGGTTTGAAAAAAATGAGTCGTCAGCATGTGCATTTGAGTAAAGACAAGGAAACCGCGATAAAAGTAGGAAGTAGAAGAGGAGCTCCTCAAATATTAACCATTAGAAGTGGTGCCATGTTTAAGGATGGGTTTAAATTTTATTTATCCGATAATAATGTTTGGCTGACAGATGAAGTTCCGGCAAAATACATTGAATTTTAATCATGAAACGAACAATAGTTTTTGGAGATATTCACGGAGGGTTAAAAGCGCTGGTTCAATTATTAGAAGGCGTTACGCTGTCTGAAAATGACAGGTTGGTTTTCTTAGGCGATTATGTCGACGGTTGGAGCGAGTCAGCACAAGTTATTGATTTTCTTATAGCATTATCTCAAAAACATGAATGCATTTTTATAAAAGGAAATCATGATGTTTGGTGTCAGGAATGGCTGGAGAAAGATGTTGTAAATGAAATTTGGTTTTTACACGGCGGAAAATCAACTATCGAAAGTTATCAAAGCATTGCTAATACAACAAAACAAAAGCATCTTGATTTCTTTAATGCAATGAAAGATTATTTTGTTGATGAAAATAACAACCTCTATATTCATGCCGGTTTTTCATCCATGCATGGCCCATCGAAAGAACATTATCAAACTAATTTTTCATGGGACAGAACATTGTGGGAAATGGCTTTGACAATGGATAACCGAATCAAGAAAGATTCACTTTCTTATCCTAAAAGATTATTGCTCTTTAATGAAATTTATATCGGGCACACGCCAACACTTCATTACGATGTCGATGTTCCGATGCAAGGCTGTAATGTTTGGAATATTGATACCGGAGCAGGTTTCCATGGAAAGCTTTCCTGTATTGATGTAGAAACAAAAGTATTTTGGCAAAGTGATGTCGTACAGACATTGTATGAAAATGAAAAAGGAAGAAATAAGTAAGAAAATGAAAAACAAAATAGTATCTGGTTTATTTGGTGTCGGAATAGGTGATGCTTTAGGTGTTCCTGTTGAATTTAAATCAAGAGAATATTTAAAAGCAAATCCAGTTGTCGATATGATGGGTTTCATGTGCTGGCATCAGCCGCCAGGAACATTTAGCGACGATAGCTCCTTAGCTTTTTGTACTGCTGAAAGTTTATGCAAAGGTTTAGATGTAGAAGATATGGCTATAACTTTTGTAAAATGGATGCAGGAAGGATATTGGGGAGCTCATCATAAAGTATTTGATATTGGAGGAACTACAAGACATTCTTTAGCAAGAGTTGCAAAAGGAGAATCTGCTAGAAACTCGGGAAATTTTTTTGCTGAAGATAACGGCAATGGGTCATTAATGCGTATTTTGCCGTTGGTTTTTTATCTTCAAATAGAAAATGATATTGAGGTCATTTACTTAAAAGTAAAAGAAGTTTCGTCTATAACGCATGCACATTTTAGATCTGTATTTGCTTGTTTTATTTACGTAGTGTATTGTTTGGAAATCTTAAAAGATAAAGATAAATTCGAAGCTTATAAAGCAATGCAAATTATTGTTTCTAAGTTTCTGGACAGTAAAAGTTTTAATCCTGCAGAAATTGAATTATTCAAGCGTGTTTTAAAAAATGATATTTCAAGGTATGATGAAAACCAAATTGAATCTTCAGGTTATGTACTTCATAGTTTAGAAGCTAGTCTTTGGTGTTTTTTAAATTCGGATTCTTATGTAGAAACAGTTTTAAAAGCCGTTAATTTAGGTGGAGATACAGATACAACAGGAGCAATTGCAGGAGGATTGGCAGGAATTCATTACGGAATAGAAAACATCCCACAAAAGTGGATTGACAATTTAGTTAGAACAAACGATATAAAGGATTTAGCAGAACGATTATCAAAAAATATAAATTAAGGATTATGAACCCACTACTATTAACTGATGGTTACAAAGTTGACCACAGAAGACAATACCCGGATAAAACAACTTTAGTATATTCTAACTGGACGCCAAGAAAATCAAGAATCGAAGGTTTGGATGAGGTTGTGTTTTTTGGATTACAATATTTTATCAAAAAATATATCATTCATGATTTTGAAGAGTATTTTTTCAAAAAGCCAAAAGAAGAAGTTGTAAAAAAATATTCTCGCAGAATCAATAATTATTTGGGTGAAAACCAAGTGGGAACGAAACATATTGAAGATTTACACGATTTAGGATATATTCCAATGGTGTTTAAAGCTTTGCCGGAAGGCGTAAGTGTACCTTTAAAAGTACCAATGTTTACGATGTACAATACGATTCCGGAGTTTTTCTGGTTGACAAACTATTTCGAAACGTTACTTTCTGCTGTAGTTTGGTTGCCATGTAACTCAGCTACAATTGCAAAAGAATACAGAAAAGTTTTAGATAAGTATGCTGCTGAAACATCATCAGTTCCGGAATTTGTAGATTGGCAGGCGCATGATTTCTCAATGAGAGGAATGGGCGGAATCGAAGCAGCTATAACTTCTGCAGCGGGACATTTGTTGAGTTTTACAGGATCCGATACTATTCCGGTAATCGACTTCTTTGAAGAATACTACAATGCCAATTCAGATTCAGAGTTAATTGGTGGTTCTGTTGCAGCAACAGAGCATTCTGTAATGTGCATGGGAACAACAGAAGGGGAGTGCGAAACCTTCAAAAGATTAATTACAGAAGTTTACCCAAAAGGAATTGTTTCAATCGTTTCTGATACCTGGGATTTATGGAAAGTATTAACAGATTATTTACCACGTTTAAAAGAGGACATTGTAGCAAGAGAAGGAAAAGTTGTTATTCGTCCAGATAGTGGTGACCCGGTAGATATTATTTGCGGAAATCCTGATGGAAAAACAGAAGAAGAGAAAAAAGGGGTAATAGAGCTTCTTTGGGATGTTTTTGGAGGTACAGTTAACGCAAAAGGATTTAAAGAGCTTATTCCTCAAATTGGGGCTATTTACGGCGATAGTATTACAGTAGCGCGATCTGTTCAGATTTGTGAACGTTTAAAAGCAAAAGGTTTTGCCTCAACGAATGTAGTTCTTGGAATCGGATCTTTTACCTACCAATACAATACCCGAGATACTTTTGGATTCGCAATGAAAGCCACTTACGGAGAAGTTGATGGAGAAGGAAGAGCTATTTTCAAAGATCCAATCACAGACGACGGAACTAAAAAATCGGCTAAAGGTTTAATGAAAATCAATCTTGTTGATGGTGTGTACCAATTAACAGATAATGTTTCATGGGAGGAAGAAAAACAAGGTGAATTGAAAGAAGTTTTCAGAGACGGAAAACTTATAGTAGATCAGTCTTTAAGTGAAATTAGAGCAAGAATAAAAAGTTAGTCTATAACATTGTGTTATAAAGCAAAGCTCGAATTTTAAATTCGGGCTTTTTTTTGTTTGTCAATATAAATAGTAGATTGCTTAAAATTCTTAAGAGCCAGAGGCTCGGGTATATTGTAGGGCCGGATTTTAATCCGGTCTCACAAGCAAGTTACAGAAAAAGAGATCCATAGGATCGGTCTATATTCGTCAACATTGCGTAAAAAGATCGGTCGTTCCTATGGAACTTTAGCTATGATCGTAATTTTAATCAACGTACTAAAATCCGTTGCTACAAAATAGATCGTTCCTACGGAACAAATTTATTATTTTAGAGAGATCAGTAAATAATTTACAACAATCGAAATTAATACATAATTATTTTTGATGATCGTGTTCTTTCTTTTTTACTTTTTATAAAAATTATTGTGATCTATATAATCCCAAACCTTAGCAGGTAAAAGCGGTTGAATATTTTTACCCTGTTTAATGCTGTTTCGGATAAAAGTAGATGATATTTCTACAATTGGCGCATCAATGATATGCACTTTTGGATGCGATTTCAATTCCAGATTTTCTTCTTCCTCAGAAATACGCGGATAAACATAAATGTCATATTGATCCAGAATAACTTCGTAGTTTTTCCATTTATGAAGCGTTTTCAGATTGTCTTCACCCATGATTAAGGAAAAAGCGTGCGTTGGATATTTTTCCTGTAAATGAACCAGCGTATTCACCGTATAATTAGGCTGTGGTAATTTGAATTCGATATCAGAAGGTTTGATTTTTGGATAATCTTCCGTTGCCAAAAACACCATTTCCAAACGTTGATGATCTTCTAATAAAGTACTTTTCTTTTTTAACGGATTATGAGGCGTAACAACCATCCAGATCTGATCTAAGTCAGCAAACTCAGCCATGTGATTGGCAATAATTAAATGACCAACATGAATGGGGTTATACGTTCCGAAATAAAGGCCTATTTTCATTTTTTTAGAACTTAGTTTTTAGTACTTAGATTTTTAGTTCTTAGTACCTAGTTTTAGTGCTTAGATTTTAGTCTTTTAGATTTTTGCAAAAACTATTTATCATTTTGCTTTCCTCTTCAATTAAGAACATAATCTCATTAAATAGATTCTTGTCAGTGATAAATTCTAATTCTTTTGCAATAATTAATTGTGTTTCTATCTCATTTAAAGAACCTCTGGAAATATTCAAAAAATGACCAAATGATTTATTCGTTTGACGTCCAAAACCTTCTGCAATATTAGAAGGAACTGATACGCTTGCTCTTTTTAATTGGCTTGTTAAAGCATATATTTCGTCTTTGGGAAAACTATGTGTGAGTTTATAAACTAAAACAACGATTCTAATTCCTTTTTGCCAAATAAGTAAGTCTTTGTATGATTTAATACCAGCCATGTAAATTTTGTAATAAGATTTTCGATCGAACTAAGAACTAAAACGCTAGATTTAAAACTTAGTACTAAACACTAGGTACTAACTACTAAGTACTAAAAAAACTAATTCGAAACAAACTCCTTCACTAACTGATATGCTTCTTCTTTTGCAGTATCTAAATCGTAATTCTTTATGATCGTATCAAATTGTGGCGCGGTGGCTAATTCAACAGAAGCCTTTGCGATTCGCATGTTGATTTTGTCATCACTTTCAGTTGAGCGCTGTTTTAGTCGGCGTTTTAGTTCGTCAACACTTGGTGGTTTTACAAAAACGGCAAGCGTTTGTTCCGGAAATTTATGTTTGATACGTAACCCTCCGGCAACGTCAATATCAAAAATAACATTTTTACCTAAAGCCCAGATTCTTTCAATTTCAGATTTTAAAGTACCGTAAAAATTATCGCGGTATACTTCTTCCCATTCCAGGAAATCCTCTGCTTTAATATGTTTTTTAAATTCTTCAAGCGAAATAAAATAATAATCCTTTCCGTGCTCTTCTTCTCCACGTCGATCGCGCGATGCCGCTGAGATCGAAAATTCTAAATTTAAATCTTCTTTACCAAGTAAGTGTCTTACTATAGTTGTCTTACCTGATCCGGAAGGAGCCGAGAAAACAATTAATTTTCCTTTGTTCATTATGTATGCTTTTGGCTTTCGGCAGTACGCTTTAAGCTTTTAATTTGTATGTTGTTTAGCGTCAAGTCGCTGGTTTTATTATAGCTTTTTGTAAATTGTTGAACAGCCTTCATCGCAAATTAATTGGTATTCTTTTGTTAAAGGTGTTAAAGATATTTCTTCCGAATTCCATTTATTGCTCCGACAGAAATAAAAAAATTCTTCATTAGGAAAAACAATATGAAGACTGTCTCCTAACATCTCATATTTTCCTTTGTTTTGACGATGATCAATAACTATATTATCTTCTTCAAAAATAATTTCATCTCCATTTTCTATTTTACTATGAATTTTTGTTGCGCCATTACTTCCTATTGACTCTATTGCCTTCCATTTTCCAATTATAGTAAATTCTTTTTTGCAGTATACAAAGCTTGTAATAAGAATTATAAGACAAAGTAGGAGAAGTGTTTTTTTCATGTTTAAAAATGAAACTTATAAAACATTTAAAACCTGTTCTTTAATCTTTTCTAGTTCATCTTTCATCATAACGACCAATTTCTGCATTTGAGCGTGATTTGATTTTGACCCCATAGTGTTAATCTCGCGACCCATTTCCTGAGTGATAAAGCCCAGTTTTCGACCATTTGCTTCTTTTCCTTTAATGGTTTCCAAGAAATAGTCTAAATGATTCGTTAAACGTACTTTTTCTTCTGTAATATCAAGTTTTTCAAGATAATAAATCAATTCCTGTTCAAAACGATTTTCATCTACATTTACTTTTAATTCAGATATGGCTGTTTGTAAGCGGTCTTTTATAGCTTGAACGCGTTCTGGATCAAGAGCCAGTGCATCGTTCATATATTGGCGAATGTTTCCAATTCTAAGGTTGAATTCTTTTTCAAGAGATTCACCTTCATCTTTTCTAAAAGTTAAGATGTTTTGCAGCGCTTCCTCGATGATAACCTGAATTTGTTCCCAGTCATTTTCATCGATTTCTTCGCGTTCCGTTTTTAAAGTATCTGGCATTCGGATCGCCATTTTCATCAATTCAGTTTCATCAGCACCAGGATATACTTCTCTAAGTTGCGTGATGTAATTTTTTACGACAGGAACATTTACTTTAGTCGAAGTCTGTTCAGCAGTGCTTTCTATGTAAATCGCAAAATCAACTTTTCCTCTTTCCAGCTTAGTCGAGATTAGCGTTCTTAAGCCTAGTTCCATTTCACGATAAAGAGAAGGCATTCTTACGTTTAAGTCAAGACCTTTACTATTTAAAGATTTTACTTCAACGGTAATTTTTTTTGTAGGCAATTGCAAAGAAGCTTTGCCAAACCCTGTCATAGATTGTATCATGTAATTGAGTATAAAGGCGCAAAGATACTAAAAAATTCAAAGTGACAGTTTCTAGTTTTTTATAGCCAAAAAATTAATTTTTATTTTTGTTTGGGCGTTTTCGCCGCGGCGAACAAGCTATTCGCTCTCAATCTTTTTTTGAGCAGAAAAAGCTCAAAAAAAGGATTTCCGCTACTATCCCTAACGCGAACCCCGGACTCTTCAAATCTTATTTTTCTAAAGCTTTCATAACTTGTAGTGTAACAGGTTGTGTGTTTCCGATATAAATTTTTTCATCAATAATAAATACAGGACGACTTAAAAAAGTATAATGTTCTAAGATGTATTTTTTATAGTCAGCTTCCGTCAACGATTTGTTTTTTAAATCCATAGACTTGTACAATTGCGCTTTTTTACTGAAAAGAGCTTCATAACTACCGGAAAGTTTATACATCTCTTCTAGTTCCGCTTCTGTAATCGGATTTTGCTTAATATCGTGAAATACTAAATTATTGTCTTTCGGTAAACTTTTGATGATTTTTCTGCAAGTATCGCAAGACGCCAGGTAATATATCTTATTCATTGGTTCTGATTTGTTTGAACTACAAAGAAAATCCATTTGATATAAAAATTGCTTAATTTTATTAAAAAAATAATAATTATGAGTTCAGTTTTTAAAGTACAGCGTACTATTAGAGAAATCTTTTTAAAGATTTTAGAAAATCATTCATTAGAGCAGTTGAATAAAATTCCCGAAGGATTTAGCAATAACATCATTTGGAATGCCGCACATTGTATAGCAGCGCAACAAGCTTTAGTGTATAAACTTTCAGGTTTGACGCCAATGGTTTCTGAAGACTTTATGAATAAATACAAAAAAGGAACCAAACCCGAAGGTGATGTATCACAAGCAGAAGTAGATGAAGTAAAAGCATTACTTTCTTCTACTTTGCAGCAAACAGAGCAGGATTATAGCAATTCCGTTTTTACTAATTATATGGCATATACAACAAGCATGGGTAATGAACTTACCAATGTTGAAGAAGCATTAGATTTTGTCAATTATCATGAAGGCATGCATACCGGAATTGTAATGAGCATTAGAAAGTTTGTTTAAAAATTAAACCCCGCAATTGCGGGGTTCTTTTTTATTCTACAATAGTTTCTATTGTTACTTTCATGGCGCCGGCGCCTTTCTGTTTGGTGATATCCATAAACGCTCGTTTAGAAAGATCTAATTCGCGTGTTTTTACGAATGGACCACGATCTGTTATTTTTACAATTACAAATTTTCCGTTTGCTTCATTGGTCACTTTGATTCGGGTTCCAAAAGGAAGCTTTTTGTGTGCTGCGGTATATTTGTTATTGTCGAATCGGCTTCCGTTAGCTGTTTTTCTTCCTGTAAACTTATCAGCGTAGTAAGAGGCGTGTGCATTCTTTTTGTAAGGTCTTAATTTTAAGCCTTTATCCGTAAAGATTGAATCAGCTACTTTAGGTTGTAAAAGAGATTTATTTTTTACCGTATCCTGAATGATTTTAGGCGGGTCTATTGCGGGTTTGCTTTGACTTATAACATAAGTAAAAGAACTTAAAAAGGAAATTGCAAGTAGAGAGACTGTAATGTTTTTTTTAATTCTCATGGGTTATTGTTTTTCAGACTTGGGGAGTTTGTACAAATAATATGCCGAGATAAAAAAAGCCCTTTTAGGGCTTTAATTGATTGGTTTTACAACCAAAGGTTCCACGGGATTCTACTTAAGATAAGTAATAATCCTAATCCGTAAAAAATAGCAAACGTTTTAAACTTTGCCTGGCTATTGATTAATTTTTTATGTTTTGACCATCCGATAGTAATCAAAACTATAGCTATAATATTAACAAGAGGGTGTTCTAGAGATGTAAGTCTAAGTGCTGCATTAGACATTTGTCCAAAAGCATCTTTTCCAAGAGGAGATACAAAGTAAAGGATTAAGCCAACCAATAATTGAGTATGTGTTCCTATTAAAGCAAATAAGGAAATTTTACGGTCTTTAGCAGTAAATTCTTTTTTTGAAGTTAATCCAATTATGGCATTTACAACCGCAACTACTAAAAGTAATAGTGCTAAATAAGCCCAGCCAGAATGAAATTTTTGTAAAAAATGGTACATAAATATTGTTTTTGTTAAAACAAATATAACAAAAAAGGGTATAAAAAAAACGACATTAAACTTAAAAGTCAATGTCGTTTTTATTATTTATTTTGGTTCTTATTAGAAGTTGTAACGTAAACTAAAGTTCCAAGTTCTACCAAGACCGAAGAAACCGTTGTTTGCAGTATTTACTCCTCTGTAGTTAACTGAAGTTCCAGTTACTGCAGTGTTAGAAGTTAATTCAGATAAGTATACTTCATCAAATACGTTATTCACGTTTACTCTGAATCCAACTGAATCATGTTTTGCTTTTCCAATAAACAATTTATAAGAAACACCAGCATCTAATAAATCGTAGTTTGGTAATTTAATATTACTTTTTACAGCACCAGCATTAGCATACAATTTGTCATAGTATCTCCAGTCAGAATCTACAGAAAGATTTTTAACGATTTCGTATTTGAAACCTAATCCGTAAGTTACCTGAGCTGCATCACCAACTTTTCCTCCATCAACATCAACTACTGCTACATCTAAAGTTTGTAAGCTTTCGTCTCTTTTAGTAGTTCTTGATTCACCTTGGTATTCGTAGTTTCCAACAGAAACAAATCCAGTTACATCAAGTTTAGCAATTGGTTTTGCTACTAAATCTAATTCAAGACCTTGGTGAAGTTGAGAAACACCTTCGTTAGTTGTAAAGATTAAATCTCCAGCATTTAAAACTGTGCTTCCAACAATTTGTCCTTGAGTTGCAGTATTACTTGTTGTAGTAACTCTGTCTTTCCAAGAAGTTCTGTATGCGTTAAGGCTTGCAGTTATTAATTTAGAAGTAAATGTATAACCAGCTTCTAAACCTAGAATTTTTTCATTCTCAGTAAGTGGGTTAACAGCATTTGTAAAGTTTAAGTAAACATTGTCATGGTATGGTTGACGGTTGTAGTAACCAGCATTAGCATATATTGCGTGATTTTCAGCAAATTTGTAGCTAGTACCAGCTTTTACGTTGTAACCAACATTGTTAACTTTGTCAGATTTTTGAAATTCAGATAAATAATCGAATCTATCTGTTCTTTGGTGAGATTGGTTAGAAAGAGATCCTTGGAAGAAAGCAGAAAAACTTTCTGTAGAATACTCTAATTGGCTAAATACACCTCCGTAAGAGATAGTTTCTCCGTAATCGTAATCAATTCTTTGATCTTGTCCAAGAGTCTTGAAAGTCGCTGGCCACGGTCTTGCTTTTGCAGATTCTGTAACTGTAGTGCTTGCAGAAGTACCACTTCCTAAGTCATTATTACCTTTAAGCTCTCTAGTATCTGTCCAGCTTGATAATCCCATAAAGTCAGAAACTTGTCTGAAGTGAGTTCCTTTGTAAGATCTTAAATCTAAACCAACATTTAAAGATAAATTATCAGTTAATTGATTTTTTAAGTTAGATACAGCACCGTACCAAGCGTGGTTATTTACACTTGATCTAATTACGGCTGCTTGATTTGTACTTCTTCCATCACCTCTTCCAGCACCGTCAACAATAGCTTGGTTGCTAGCATATAGAGCATCAAAATTTACTTGACCACCAGCTGGAGTAGCTGCTGAAGCTGGTTTAGTTCCGTAGCTTCCAGTTCCTCCACCACGTCCCCAAGATCCGTAAAGAACTGTAGAAAGTTGTGTTTTGTCGCTGATATCGTAATCCCAGTTTAAGTTAGCAACTGGTTTGTGGTAATAATTAGTTCTTTCAGATTTGTATTGTCCGTCCTGAGTTCCCCAGTTATTGTTGTATTTTCTTCCGTATTTCAAATATGAATCGATCGATTTTGTAAAGTTTTGATCGTGCCATTGTGGAGCTCCTGTTAATAAGAAGTTGAAGCTGTGTTTGTCGTTAGCTTTGTATCCAACTGAAATAAAGTAAGTTTGACCTTCACCTTTTGTTCCGTCGTTGTATCCATCACCTTGCCAGTGAGAAAGCATAACGCTTGTTCCCCATCCGCTTTTGCTCATACCAGTGTTATAAGCTACTGTAGATTTAAAAAAGTTATCGTTAGCAACACCTAAAGAAACAAAACCACCTTCGTTTTTGTCAGTAGCTTTAGTGATAAAGTTTACTGTACCTCCAACTGAAGAGATTGCTAATTTAGAAGATCCTAAACCTCTTTGAATTTGAACAGCATTTGCAATGTCAGACATACCAGACCAGTTAGACCAGTACATTTTACCATCTTCCATACCGTTAATTGGCTGACCGTTTAATAAGAATGCAGTATTGTCCTGAGCGAAACCACGTACTGAAATTCTTGAGTCACCATATCCTCCTGCTTGTCCTGCAACATATACAGATGGTGTGTTAACCATAGTTTGTGTGATGTCAGAAGTTCCAATTTTTGCTTGGATTTCTGTAGCTTTAATTGTAGAAACAGCGATAGGCGTTTTTCTGTCTTTCGCTAAATCGATAATTCCTTTACCCATAACTACAATCTCTTCTAATGTATTAGAATCTGCGTTTAGAGCAATTGTTCCTAAATCAATAGTTCCTCCGCTTGTAACAGAAAAAGGAATTGTTTTAGTTTCGTATCCTAAGTACGATACAACAACTTGTCCAGCCAATACTGATGTAGAGATAGTGAATTTACCATCAAAATCACTTGACCCAGCGTCAGCTGATCCTTTTACAGCTGCGTTAGCACCTGGTAAAGAATTAGAACCATCGGTAATGACACCAATAATTTTACTTTGAGAAAATGCGGTTGAAACTACCATAAATAGCAGTCCCGTGAGTAACCAATTTTTCATTGTCTTCATTTGTTTTATTTAGTTTATTGTTTTTGGCAAAATTATAACAAATAAATCAGTTAATGTTATCATAATGTTAACAAAGGGAAGATTTATTTTATTCGTTGCATATTTATACGTTTTTTTCTTTTTATATTGTGTAAAAACGTTATTTTTTGAATTTAAGTATTGATATTTTGTTAAAAACGTAATCATTCTATTTATGTTGTAACTATAACCGTTCAAAAAAGGTCATTTTTCTCAGTCCAATTTACTTTTTTGCATAAAAAAACGTCTTAATTCGCACTGAATTAAGACGTTCTGATTTGATAACGTAATGGGTTAAAGTCTTTATTTATTTTTAAGGAAATGATTCAATAAAAACGATGTGGAGCTATCATGATTTTTAACTGTTTCTGATTTTATTTCGTCTAAAATAGAATTGGCTAATTGTTTTCCTAATTCAACTCCCCATTGGTCATAGCTAAAGATATTCCAAATTATTCCCTGAACAAAAATCTTGTGTTCGTATAAGGCAATAAGGGAACCTAAAGATTTTGGAGTTAATTTTTGAACCAAAATAGTATTTGTTGGTTTATTTCCTGTAAATACTTTAAATGGTAACAAGTACGATGCTTTTTCAGCGTTAAGTCCTTGTTTGTCAAATTCTGCCTGAACTTGTGCTGCCGTTTTACCGTTCATTAAAGCTTCTGTTTGAGCAAAAAAGTTTGACATCAATTTATCATGATGGTCTTCATTTCCATATAATGGTTTGATGAAGCCAATAAAATCTGTTGGAATCAATTTTGTTCCTTGGTGAATCAATTGAAAAAAGGCATGTTGCGAATTGGTTCCCGGCTCTCCCCAAATAATTGTTCCTGTTTGGTAATTAACTGGTTTTCCGTCGCGACCAACACTTTTTCCATTACTTTCCATAGTAGCTTGCTGCAAATATGGAGCTAGTTTTTGTAAATATTGTGTGTATGGAATCAAAGCTTCACTTTCCGCACCAAAGAAATTGTTGTACCAAATGCTTAATAAAGCTAATGTTACCGGAATGTTTTGATCAAAATCTGCTGATTTGAAATGATCGTCCATTTCATTTGCTCCAACTAATAATTGGTTGTAATTGTCAAAGCCAATTGCCAAAGCAATACTTAAACCTACGGCACTCCATAAAGAGAAACGTCCGCCAACCCAATCCCACATTGGGAAAATGTTGTCAGCATTGATCCCAAATTCAGTTACTTTCTGAATGTTTGTTGAAACCGCTACGAAGTGTTTTGCAATATCTTCTTGTGAAGCTGATTTTAGAAACCATTCTTTTATCGTTTCAGAGTTTGATAAAGTTTCCTGCGTTGTAAAAGTCTTAGAAACAATTAAAAAAAGCGTTGTTTCCGGATTCAGTTTTTTAATCACTTCATTCACATGATCACCATCTACGTTAGAAACGAAATGAACATTCAAATGGTTTTTATAAAATTGCAATGCTTCAACAGCCATTGCAGGTCCAAGATCAGATCCTCCAATACCAATGTTTACAATATCGGTAAACGCTTTTCCTGTAAAACCTTTTCTGTCTCCTGAAATAACTTCTGAAGTGAATTTTTTTATTTTGTTTTTTACTTCATAAACTTCAGGAATAACATTTTCTCCGTCAACTTTAATAACAGCAGCTTCAGATGCGCGTAAGGCAGTATGCAAAACTGCTCTGTTTTCTGTTTGGTTAATAATTTCACCATTGAAGTAATCAGCGATTGCATTTTTTAATCCAATTGAATTTGCCAATTCCAGTAAAAGAGAAATTGTTTCTTTGGTAATATTGTTTTTAGAATAATCTACTAAAAAGTCATTCCATTGTAAATTGAAATTTTCAACGCGAGTAGCATCTTGTTGAAATAATTCCTGTATCGTAGATGATTGAATTGCGTTATAGTGGTTTTGTAGATTTTTCCACGCTTCAGTCCCGGTTGGGTTTGTTGTGTTTAAAGCCATTATCTATTTGAATTGAAATTTTGGTTATGTATAAAACACAAAAATACTCAAATTACTTTGAATAGGGCGCGGCTTCACGATTTTATAACAATAAAGAATACTAAATCGATGTATTATTACAAGGTATTATTTGAGGTGCATTTATAATTTATCCCGCTACAGCAAATCTTATATAATTCAGTTTGTTTTTGCTGAATTTAAATTGCCAGTTGTAGCTGTATTCACTTTCAGATTGATAATCGGTATATACATCAAAGCCTTCAATAATTTCTGAGTGCGTCATGTAGTTGTACGAAATGGTTATTTCATCATTTTCGATATAAATCATATAAACGATCTGTACAAAGCCATTGTCTACATTTACTTTATGAGTTCCTTTGTTTTTATAATAATGAATATCGTCCAGGTTTATTTTGCTGAAAACCTCTTTTAGTAATTTTTGCTCGTAATTGTTTTCGCTTTGTTCGTAAACAAAATTATAAGTTGCTTTTAATGCATCTGTTTTATTTTCATTTACCAGCGTTTTAAAATTTTTAAGCTGAACAATCATTTCTTTTTTTTGATCTTCTAAAATCTTTTCAGCTTCCTTCAAAAATGCAATATTCTTTTTTTCAATATCGTTTAAAACTACTTTTTTGTTGTCCTGAATTGACTTGTACCAGCTTTTAGAGTCAAAATATTCCTGAAATCTGGAGTTATCAAATTCATAGCCATTTCTTGCGTAAATTTCATTTCGTAACAAACGAATCTTATCAGCATTTAAATCTTTTACATCAGCCGCTTTGATTAATTGCGTTTTACAGGAAGCACAACTATTTAAAGCCTGACCAAATGAAGTTTGCAAAAACAGCAAAATGATTAAAGTTGAAATTATTCTCATTACTATGTATTTTAGATTTTAGATTTGGCTTATTTAGTAATTTATTGAATGCGTAGACTGCACAAGAAAGATTCCAGATCATTCAATCTAAAATCTGCAATCTAAAATCTTACTTAAAAAGTATTGTAATTAAAAAATAGTGCGGAATTTTAAAATGTTCTCCCAGTTTTTCCGGCTTAACATTTGATTGAACAACTTCGCAGTAAGAACTGTTACCGTTGTCAAGTTTCGTAGGGGTTATAATGGCAAGAATAGCCGTTTCTTGTGTAGGGTCAAGAAATAATTCTTTTTTACTTCCGAAAAAATCTTTCAAAGCATAATTATCAGCATTGTCTTTTAAGTCGAAATAGGATTTTTTACTACTGAAACGCGAACAAGCAATTTGTGCTTTTAATTTACCGTCAGTCATTTTAAATAAAAAATTCAAAGATTCTTTATTTCCTTTTATTTTAAAATAATCTCCTTCAAATCCGTCAAAAAGAACTGATTTGTTAACGAGTTTACCATCTGTAAATTCTTGTATGTTGATTAAATATTGTTTGCCTTTAAGATCTTTTGCTTCAAAATCGAGTTGTTCAATATTGATGTTTTCAAAATCAAGAATCTTTTGAGTTTCCTGATTTGAACTTCCATAGTATGAAGTTAGTTTAATATTGCCCTGTCCAAAAGAAAAGTTTACCACTAAAATAAGAAGCAGTACAAGGTTTTTAAATTTCATGGAATTGGTTGGTTTTTGGTTAGATAGGTTTTTTGTTGTTCAATCTAAAATCTGCAATCTAAAATCTGCAATCTAAAATCTACAAGTTACCAATACTGTCTAATTCTCTTTTTAGCGGTTCGATTTGTTTTGAAAAACGTTCTTTGTCTCGGCCTGTCAAAGATTCTCCAGTTGGAAGATTAAGTCGAAGTGCATCAACCTGTACATTGTTTTTCCAGAAACGATAACAAACGTGTGGGCCGGAAGCAAGTCCTGTGCTTCCTACCAATCCAATTGTTTGTCCCTGAGTAACACGTTGTCCGCGTTTCACTAAAATCTTAGACATGTGTAAATATTGAGTAGAGTAGGTTCCGTTGTGTTTTACCTTTACGAAGTTACCATTTCCAGCCGTGTAACCTGTGGTTTCTACTACTCCTGATGCGGTTGTAGAAATCGGTGTTCCCGTTGGAGCAGCATAATCTGTTCCTTTGTGCGCTTTCCAGGTGTGTTGCACAGGATGAAACCTGTTCATGGTAAATCTCGATGTAATTCTGCTAAACTTAATTGGAGTTTTTAGAAAGAAGTTTTTAAGTGTCCTTCCCTGATCGTCATAATACTCTACTTTTCCTGAAAGAGTATCTTTTTCAAATGGAAAAGCATAAATTATTTTTCCTTTATATTCAAAAAAAGCGGCTTCTAAGTCTTCAACTCCATCGTATACTTTTCCGTTGATAAAACGTTCATTGAAAATAAGTCCGTATCGATCTCCTTTTTTTAGTTTGAAAAAGTCAATAGACCATGAGAACACTTTAGTAATTCTACTGGCTAATGCAGTTTCTACACTTTCGTTTCCTAATGTTTCAGATAAAGAACTTTTTAAAACGCCTCCAATAATTTTACGTTTAAAAGTAACGGGTTTTACTTTTTTATGTGCTTTTGCAATGCTGTCTCTCAGGTCAATTACATAATACGTTAATGCATCTGGCTGATAAATAAAAACCTGCAATTGACTTGCTTTATTTTTAGAGCGAAGAATCGTGTAAGGTTTGTTGTAGCGAATGGTTCTAACGTTGAAAGAATCTTTTATTTGTTCGACAATATCATAAACTTTTTTGTTGCCAATATTTTGGCTTTGAAGCAATGATCCAAATGAATCTCCCTTTTTTATCGTATCCTGAACAATATTATAATCAGCGTAATTAAAGCCAAATTCTATTTTTGTAGGTTGTTTTGGTTTGATAATTTTAGTTTCAACTTTTTCAGCAGTTTTATTGCATGAAATAATAGAAACTAAGGCTATTATAATAACGAATGCTTTTTTCAAACTTTTAGATTTTTTTAGAAATTATACGGTTGTTTCGTTTCCCCAGTTAGACAGTTCATCTTCGGTCCACAATTTAGGAAAAAAGATGCGTCTTTGATATTTTGGATGCATATATTTTTGCCAATCGCTTCCGCCTGTTGCTTCGCCATTTCCTTTACCACTTTCCAGTATGTATTTTCTTGCAGTATTTAAGTGTTGCATTACCCAAGTAATATTTACCGTATAATCGTAATGACGCATTGCTTCGATAAGGGCAGTGTTTAATTGATCTTTTTCAGGAAGCTGCGTAAATTTTTGCCAGATATTTTTGTTTTTGAAGTTCGTAATCTGACGTATGAACTGTTCTTTATATTTGTTTTCGAATTCTTGTAACAAATATGATTTTTTTCCGGTGTGATAATCTTTTCCTGCTGCTTGCCAATACAAGTGCTCAAAACTGGTTTCAAGATCTGTATTTTCATCAAAGGTATCTTTGTATCTGCGATCGGTTAAATTAATAACATCTGTTGAAGCAAATTCAATTAATCGATATTGTGCGCTCTGAAAACCACTTGCCGGAGTAAGCGTATTTCTGAATTTCATGTATTGTTCTACTTCCATACCATTTTCCATAATACTAAAAGAGTTGGTAAGCATGTCGAAGTAACGTGTGATTCTGGATAATCTTTCACTAAAGAAATCGACCTGAATTTCTTTTGTTTCCGCGATTTGATCGATTTCCCACAGAATCATTTTAAAAATCAGTTCATTTACCTGATGATACATGATAAAAACCATTTCATCAGGAAGTGTGGTACGCTGTGTTTGTAAACTTAATAACGCATCAGTTTGTATATAGTCCCAATAAGTAATGGGTTTAGACCAAAGCAGGCCTTCAAGCTGTACATCTGTTTTTTGATTGATAGCTTGAAATTTTAATTCAATTTCTTTTAAAATTGATTCTGAATTATCAGTAAGATTCATTATTTTTTTACTTTAAATGGACTTTTTAATCCTTTGTATTCGTCGAGATCCGCTTTTAGGGAACCGATTGCCAAATCTGCTTTTATTCTAACCGGAACTTTATTGTCGTCGTCTGTGATCCAAAGCGTTACGCTTTCTTTTTCTTTGAAAACTCTTCCCGCTTGTACCAATGGTTTGAACACCATTGTAGAAACGGTTCCAAATTTAGTTGTAATATCTTGACGACCTATATATTTTAACTTAAATTTTGTGATTTCTTCGTCAAAAAACATATCAATCGTTATGGCTTCGCCAGATTTTAATTTGTCGATATTAGGATGATTTCTCAGGTAGTAAAAAGAGGAAATGATATCCTGAACATTATTTGTAAGGACAATGGTTTTTTCCGTTTTACGTTTGTAGTCTTTTACTAAAACTCTGTTTTCACTTTGATTAAAAAAACCTTCCTGATTTTTGGTGTAACCACCTTCGTCAATTTTTCGAACATAGCGATAAGGTTCTCCGGTTTCTTTATCGAAATAACTTTCGTATAAATCTTCGACCTTAAAGAAAAATTTTGACATTCCGGTTGTATAGCCTTTTCCAACAGCATGATGAACTTTTTTGTTGCTTATTGTGGCATCTTTAATTTCTAATGTGGCATATCCGGCATTTATAATTCCGTAGTGAATTCGGAATTTAAAATATTCTCCCGTATCGAAGGCATTTTCTTTTTGAGTATCGAAAGCTAAGGTGCTGAAAACCAAAAGGAGGATGACTAGTTTTTTCATAGTACAATATTTACATTTCATTATAAAGATAAATAAATGCAAATTCTATTCCAAATGTACTGAAACAAAAAAACTCAGTCAAAAATGACTGAGTTTTTATGCTATTAACTAACCAAAAAACTATAAATTATGAAATTTATATCAATTCAGAAGGAAACCACCCCTTCTTGATTTGCGAGTGCAAAGATAGATACAAAGTTCAAAAATAAAATAGCAAAAAGTAAGTTTAACATATCATTTGCATAAAAAGCATCGTTTTACTGCTAATTTTTCTTTTTAATGTAAAAATAATGCGATTTTACAAAGTTCCTCTCAATTCTTGTTCTCTCTCAATTGATTCAAAAAGGGCTTTAAAGTTCCCTGCGCCAAATCCTTTTGCTCCCATTCTTTGAATAATTTCAAAAAATAAGGTTGGTCTGTCCTGAACTGGTTTTGTAAATATCTGCAATAAATAACCATCTTCGTCTGCATCAACCATGATGGCAAGTTTTTCGATTTCGTTGATGTCTTCTTTCATCATGTCCATGTGAACACCAAGTCTTTCCGGAATTGCTTCGTAATAAGTATGTGGAGGCGCGGATAAAAATTCAACACCACGTGCTTTTAGTTGCGAAACGGTTTTTATGATATCATCTGTAGCAATAGCGATATGCTGAATTCCGGGTCCGCCATAAAAATCTAAATATTCTTCGATTTGCGATTTTTTCTTCCCTTCAGCAGGTTCGTTGATTGGGAATTTAATTCTGCCGTTTCCGTTAGACATTACTTTACTCATCAAAGCAGAATATTCTGTTGTGATTTGTTTGTCATCAAAAGATAAGAAATTCACGAATCCCATAACGTCTTCGTAGAATTTTACCCAAGTATTCATTTCATTCCAGCCTACGTTGCCCACCATGTGGTCAATATATTTTAAACCTGTTGGTTCAGGATTGTAGTCAGATTTCCATTCTTTATAGCCTGGAAGGAAAACGCCGTTGTAGTTTTTTCTTTCTACGAAAATGTGTACAGTTTCTCCGTAGGTGTAAATTCCGGAACGAACTACTTCTCCAAATTCATCTTTTTCTACAGTTGGTTCCATAAAAGAACGTGCACCACGTTTTATAGTTTCTTCATAAGCGCTTCTGGCATCTTCTACCCAAAGTGCCGCGACTTTTACACCATCACCATGTTTTTTAAGATGCTCGTGAATTGGTGAATCCTGACTTAATGGTGTAGTCAGAACAATTCTGATTTTATCTTGTTTCAGTACATAAGATGCTCTGTCTCTAACGCCTGTTTCTAATCCTGCATAAGCTAATGATTGATATCCAAAAGCAGTTTTATAATAATGTGCAGATTGTTTTGCATTTCCTACATAGAATTCTACATAGTCTGTTCCTAATAATGGCAAGAAATCTTGTGCTCCTTCAAAGATTTTTTCTAAGCCGTATTCTACTGATTTTACTTCTTTACTCATGATAAGCCCCCTAGCCCCCAAAGGGGGTATTCCTATTAGGGGTCAATAGGATTTTAGTTAATAGTTATGTTAATCTTAGATTCTGTTTTTAAAATGGTATTGAGTATTTCAATTCCCCTTCGGGGTCTAGGCTTCAGTCCAGGATTTGTAATATTGACCATCGTCAAGTCCCATGGCTTCTTCTGTTACCATTAAAGGACGGAAGGTATCGACCATTACGGCTAATTCCTGGGTTTCTTTATGACCAATACTGCGTTCCATTGCTCCTGGTGCAGGACCATGCGGAATTCCTTTTGGGTGTAAAGTGATGTGACCTTGCTCAATATTATTACGGCTCATAAAGTCACCATCAACATAATACAAAACTTCGTCTGAATCTATATTGCTGTGATTGTAAGGTGCCGGAATTGCTTTTGGATGATAATCGTAAAGTCTAGGGCAGAATGAACATACGACAAAAGTTGCTGTTTCAAATGTTTGGTGTACTGGAGGTGGCTGGTGCACACGTCCGGTAATAGGTTCGAAGTTATGAATCGAAAAGCCGTATGGAAAATTGTAGCCGTCCCAACCCACAACATCAAAAGGATGTGTGGCATAAACAACTTCGTGAATCATACCTTCTTTTTTGATTTTAATTAAAAAATCGCCTTTTTCATCATGCGTTTCCAGTTCGTTAGGCAGGATAAAATCGCGTTCGCAAAATGGCGAATGCTCTAGATGCTGACCCGATTGGTTCTTATAACGTTTTGGTGTGTAAAAAGGGGCGAAGGATTCGACAAAAAATAGTCGGTTATCTTCAGTATCAAATTCTATTTGGTAAATAATGCCTCTGGGAATAATAAGGTAGTCGCCATATTCAAACGGAATGTTTCCGAGCATGGTTCTTAATTTTCCTTTTCCTCTGTGAATGAAGATCATTTCATCAGCATCGGCATTTTTGTAAAAATATTTTCGAAGCGATTCTTTTGGAGCTGCAAGTCCTATAATACAGTCTTTATTGACTAATAAAGGTTTGCGGCTGTCTAAAAAGTCGTTTTCCGGTTTTAATTCAAAACCTTTAAAAAGTAATGATTTTATGTTTTTTCCGATTGCAATTTTTGGTTCAACCGAATACGAATTTAAAATTTCTTTAACCTGCGTTGGTCTGTGAACATGGTACGACAATGACGAATGTCCGTGAAAACCTTCGGTACCAAATAACTGTTCGTAATAAAACCCTCCGTTAGGTTTTTCGAATTGTGTGTGTCTTTTTTGAGGGAAATCTCCAAGTTTGTGATATAATGGCATGGCTTTTCAATTAGATAATTTATAATTAGATAATTCGAAAAAGGGTGAATTGTGTGAACAGATAATTAGCACAATCTCTTGGATTGACTAATCATCTCAATTCGGTAGTTTTTATTCAGGATTTCTCTTGATTAAGAATTGAAGATATTCTAATAAACCTGTCCATTTTGTTTTCATTATAACAAATATCGTAATTTTTATTTATTTAAATTATAAAATTAAAATAAAAATCCGACGCTAAACCAAGTGTAATTTTTGGATGTTTCCGGCGACCATGAATGTTTGATTTCGATTGGACCAATAATGGTTTCCAGTCCATAACCAACTGCGTAGCCTGAATATTTAGGCATTGAAACCCAGTCGACAGTAGAAAAAATGTCGTTTCCAAGATTCGCATAATTGGCAGAAAAGTTGATGTGGTTTTTTCTGATGATTTCATAATCAAGAGTAAGCGCTGTTTTTATATAGCTGTTTCCGGAAATACTTAGAAAATCATATCCGTAAAAATAATTAAAGTTGTTGGTTTTGTTATATCCGTATCCACCTAAGAGATAATCAAAAAAGGGTACGCTATTACTGCCAATATTAAACCCGGCTTCTGACTCCAATTTTACTGTGGCTTTTGAAAACAATGTGCTCGCAAAAGCAACTTCTGCTTTTGCAGTCGAAAATGGTTTGAAAGTACCGGTATAATTAGAAGATCCTAAATAGCTCTGTACTTCTGATGAAAAATACAATCCGGAACTTGGAAAATACCGATCATCCATAGAATCATATTTAAGGTAGCCAAAAAGGCTGAAATAGTTGCTTTTTTCGATTAAGTTATCCTCATTAATCAGTGTTGGCGAATTTATTTTTAAATGTTTGTATTCTAAGCCGCCACCCATCAGGAACTTTTGTACAAAAATAGTCTGAAAGTAGGCTTGATTTGTTAAATCCAAGAAGTCAACATTGATAAGGGTTCCAATTGGATTTATAGGAGAGAGATCACTAAAACTTGTTGTGATATTTCTGTTAAACTGATTTAATTTTGAACGAAATCCGAAACTGATATTAAAACCATTTTCGACATAATAGTTGAAATCATATCTGAAATTATCGCCTAAAATCATATCAATTGACGTAACATCATTTTTTAAAAAAGTTTTTTTATGTGTAAGATTTAGCAAAACACCACTTTTGTAAAGTCCGTCATAATGAAGCCCCAGTTTTAAATAAGTTTGTGTTGGGTTTTCCTGTAAAACAAGATCGAGATCGTCATCTTTACCGTTTGCGTTAGGCTGAAGACAATACGAAATGGCACTAAAGTTTTGAGTGGCATCCAGATTGTTCATTCCTGTTTTAAGATCATCGTAAGTAATGGTGCTTCCGGGCTTAAAACGAAGCTTTCCACGAATGTATTCTCTCGTGTAATTGTCTAAACGGTCACTGTTTATTTTTTTGATATGTAAAGTGTCACTGCTGACTTTTAATTTTGGTTTTTTGTAAAAGTTAGTGCTGTCTGCCAGTAATTTAATTTTTTCATAAACAGCAAATGTAGCTTCTTCACCTTTCCTGATTATTTCTTCGCCTTTATCAAATGAAATTACACCGTAGCCGCGAATATCAGGTTTTATATAAATGTCGGTATTTTTTATTTTTCGTTTCATTTTATCAATCGACTGCAGATTGGTAATTTGAACGAGTATTCTGGTCGCATTTTTTAAGCTTTTTCTAGTCAGCAAATCGTCCTGAACATCGACTCCAATGATAATATCGGCACCAAGATTGCGAACTTCCCTGATAGGGTAATTGTTTGCCACTCCGCCATCTACCAATAATTTTCCGTCAATTTCTACAGGAGTAAATAACGAAGGAAATGCTGCACTTGCCATCATTGCCTGTACTAAATTACCTTTGTCCAGTAAAACTTCTTCGCCCGTTTCTATATTAGTTCCCATACATAGAAATGGGATTGGGAGTTTATTGAAATCTCGTACATGTCGCACATTTCGCGTTAAGCTGCTTAGTAAGTTATAATTATACATTCCTTTAGAAAGTGCTTCCGGAATTCCGACTCTGAAATTACTGAAAGGCAAAACGATGGCATATAATTCATCATTTTTTTTGCCATAAAAGTTTTTAGAGGAACGAGGGATGTAATCATTTATAAGTTCATCAAAATCGGTTTTTTTGAAAATAGAATCAATTTGAGCGGCATTGTATCCTGATGCATAAAGACCACCAATGATAGATCCCATACTTGTGCCGCCAATATAATCGATTTTGATTCCGGCTTCTTCTAAAACTTTCAGAACACCAATATGTGCAAAACCTTTTGCTCCGCCACCACTTAAAACCAATCCAATTTTTGGTCTTTTAATACTATCTTTTTTAGTGTCTTGAGAAAATGTTTTTTGAGAAGACACAAAGAAGACACAAAGAAGAATTACTATTTTTAAAACGGATAATTGAAATTTAAATAAAGATGTTATTTCTTGCCAAAGAGCTACTATTCTTAAAACTCTTTTTCTGGATTTTAAAGAAAATCCTTTGGAGCGGGAGCTTGATATGAGTAGTTCTTGTAGATTCATAAAAATAACTAGTTTGTTTTGTAAAAGTCGACAATTTTTTTGGCTTTTGATACTCCAATAACGTCAGATATCTCTTTTTCTGTCGCTAATTTTAATCTTTTAACACTTTTAAAGTGCTGAATTAGAGTTAGCATTGTTTTTTCGCCAATTCCCGGAATGCTTTCTACAGAGGAATTTAGAGCTGCTTTACTTCTTTTATCACGATGAAAAGTGATTCCAAAACGGTGTGCTTCATTTCGCAATTGCTGAATGACTTTTAACGTTTCTGATTTTTTATCTAAGTATAACGGAATCGAATCACCCGGATAAAAGAGTTCTTCAAGGCGTTTTGCAATTCCTATGATTGCAATTTTCCCTCTTAATTCTAATGCATCAATACTTTTTAACGCGGCAGATAATTGACCTTTTCCACCGTCAATAATAATCAATTGAGGCAGGGGCTGATTTTCGTCCAGGAGTCTTTTGTAACGTCGGTATACAATTTCTGTCATCGAAGCAAAATCGTCAGGTCCTTCAACCGTTTTTACATTAAAATGTCGATAATCCTTTTTGCTGGGCTTTCCGTCTTTAAAAACTACGCAGGCTGCAACGGGATTTGTACCCTGAATATTAGAGTTATCAAAACATTCGATATGTCTTGGTTCTGTTGGTAGTCGTAAATCTTTTTGCATCTGAGCCATAATCCGATTAGTATGTCGGTCAGGGTCTACAATTTGCAATTGCTTTAATTGTTCTATTCTAAAAAACTTGGCATTTCGAATTGATAAATCTAAGATTTGTTTTTTATCGCCCAGTTGCGGAACAGTTACTTTAATATTTTCACCAAGATCAATTTCAAACGGAACAATTACTTCTTTTGATAATAATTGAAAACGCTCACGAAGTTCAATAACGGCAAGTTCTAATAATTCTTCATCGCTTTCATCCAGCTTTTTCTTGATTTCCATCGTGTGAGAACGTATGATAGAGCCGTGAGAGATTTGTAAAAAATTTACAAAAGCAGCACTTTCGTCTGATACAATCGAAAACACATCAATATTGGTAATTTTTGAATTGACAATTGTAGATCGGGATTGATAGTTTTCTAAAATTTCTATTTTTTCCTTGATTTTTTGTGCCTCTTCAAATTGTAAATTCTGAGCATATTGTGTCATTAAGCGCTTGAAGTCTTTCATGCTTTCTTTGAAGTT
Organism: Flavobacterium hercynium; assembly: GCF_002217285.1. GTDB lineage: Bacteria > Bacteroidota > Bacteroidia > Flavobacteriales > Flavobacteriaceae > Flavobacterium > Flavobacterium hercynium. The sequence continues at coordinate 358,299 of NZ_MUGW01000008.1, forward strand.
TCCTTTAAGAATTTCGCGGATCGCATTGACTTGTCTTTGATATTCTTCTAAAGATTCTAAACCTTCGCAAGGACCTTTACAATTGCCAATATGATATTCTAAACATACTTTGAATTTTCCGGAATCAATATTAGATTGAGTCAGGTCATAATTGCAGGTACGTAAAGGATAAAGTTCCTTTATTAAATCTAAAATGGTGTGTACCATTTTGAAATTCGTATAAGGGCCAAAATATTCTGAACCGTCTTTTACCATTCTTCGGGTTAAAAATATTCTCGAAAAAGGTTCACGTTTGATACAAATCCACGGATAACTTTTGTCATCACGCAATAAGACATTGTAACGCGGTTGCAGTGTTTTGATTAAATTATTTTCTAATAAAAGTGCATCCGTTTCTGTGGGTACAACAATATGTTTGATGGTTACAATTTTGCGAACCAGTACATTTGTTTTTGCAGTATCGTGAATTTTATTGAAGTAGGAGGAAACACGTTTTTTTAAATTCTTCGCTTTCCCCACATACAATATTTTGTCGTCTTTATCATAATATTGATAAACGCCGGGATTGTCTGGCAAGGTTTGAATCTGTAGTTCTAAAGACGGTTTTTGCATTCTGAATTTGTTTCTGTAGGTACCTGATAAGACTTTTCAAAAATCATTCCGATTTTCAATTCAAGCTTAACATTGATTTAGTTTCAAATTTACGAAATCAAAAGAATAATTTCTATATTTAGATTTTATAATTCTATATGAAAAATAACAAACCCATGATTATTTTTGGCGAATCGATTTTGCCAGGAGAACATAGAACGATAAACGTTGAAATTGCCCGATTGCATACAACTACAAAGCTTAATATTCCTGTAATTGTTCGCCGCTCAAAGCTGGAAGGTCCTGTAGTTTTATTTTCAGCAGGAATTCACGGAGATGAAATAAACGGAATAGAGGCTGTACGCCAGATTATTAGCAAAAAAATAAACCGTCCAACACGAGGTACGATCATTTGTATTCCCATTATAAATATTTATGGTTTTGTAAATAAATCGCGTGAGTTTCCAGACGGGCGTGATTTGAACAGGGTTTTTCCGGGGAGTAAAAAAGGTTCTTTAGCAAGCCGATTTGCTTTTCATATTGTTGCAGAAATTTTACCGATTTTAGATTATGCTGTCGATTTTCATGCCGGTGGAGCGAGCCGTTTTAATGCTCCGCAGATTAGAATCACAGAAAATAATCCGGAATTGAAGCGTTTAGCTGATGTTTTTAATGCTCCGTTTACTTTATATTCTAAACATATTACAGGTTCTTTTAGAAATACTTCTGAAAAGGCCAATGTAAAAATGTTACTTTTTGAAGGCGGAAAATCATTAGATATTAATAATGAAATTGCAAACGAAGCGGTAAAAGGAACGAAGCGTTTGCTTCATTATTTGAATATGCTCGATCCGGATCAGGTGGTCGAAGAAGCAGAAGAACCTTCTATTTACATAAAAAATTCAGTTTGGCTTAGAGCTAAATGTTCCGGCTTATTGCACGATTTTAATATGGTTAGCCGTTTTGTAACAAAAGGAACTATTTTGGCAATTATAACAGATCCGTTTGGTAAGTTTGAGCAAAAAGTAAAAGCACCGCACGATGGTTTTGTTATCAATGCGAATCATTCACCAATTGTTTACGAAGGCGATGCCATTTATCATATTTCTAAAAACACTCCCGAAAATGCCAACGAATAAAAAAGAATTGCGAGCGCAGTATAAAAATCTTCGGAGGGGATTTTCTACAGAAGACATCAACGAAAAAAGTCTTGTTATTGCTAATAATCTGATTGTATTATCGATTTGGGACAAAACTTATTTTCATGTTTTTCTTCCGATAGAGGAGCAGAAAGAAGTAAATACAGAATATGTGTTGCACTTGCTTTCTGGCAGAGATAAAGAAATTGTGATTTCGAAAAGTGATTTTGAAACTAGGGAAATGACTCATTTTTTATTGACGGACAATACTAAAATTAAGAAAAACGAATATAATATTCCGGAACCTGTAAATGGTTTGCCTGTTCCGGTTGATGTTATCGAGGTGGTTTTTGTGCCGCTTTTAGCATTCGATATTTTTGGAAACCGTATTGGTTATGGTAAAGGATTTTATGATAAATTTCTGGCTGGGTGCAAACCGGAAACGATCAAGATTGGACTTTCTGTTTTTGAAGCTGTTAACCAAATAGATGATGTTTTTGAATCTGATGTGAAATTAGATTATTGCGTAACGCCTTTGAGAACCTATACTTTTTAAAGTATTTAGTTTATATTTTAAAAATGATTAACAAATGAAAGGTTTTTCTTTTATATTTGAAAAAAAATAAAACATGAAAAAAACTACATCTTTTATCGAGACTCTTTTTTTAGACACAAAAAATAATAAAGAACTAAACATTATTCGCACCATTTTAATAATTTCTGTAATGTTGTATTGCATAGGTGCTATTGTGGGAAAAGCAGTATCGTATTTTACGCACTAAAAGAGAAAAATTGCTGTGTACTTAAATTTAGTTGGGCTGAAATGATATTTACAATATTGTCTAACGCCTTTAAAAACCTATACTTTCTAAAGTATTGAAGGTTTAGTTTTTCTTTAGTTTAATTTTGGTAAGAATCTTGGCATTAAATTTGGATTGAGCGAAATCACAAATAATTTACCCTAGTACATCCGGAATGCTAGCCATTATTTGAATTAAATCAATTTCTAATTTAAAACCTTCAAACTAATGAAAACTAAAGCATTTTGTGCAATAGCATTCCTTTTACTTATTACTATTAGCTGTAATAAAAGACCCAATCCAGAGCTTTACGAAGAATCAAGCGATATTATAGTATCAAGTCCGGAACAGCCGGATGAGGCGTATATGCCCGAAGAGAATAGCGAAAGTTATACTGCTCTCGAAGAAAACCCTTTTGAATCTCCAAACAAAGAACCACTTTCTACTTTTTCTATAGATGTTGACAATGCTTCTTATACCAACATCAGACGTTTTATAAACGAAGGACAAAAAGTTCCTAAAGACGCGGTTCGCGTTGAAGAAATGATGAATTTCTTTAAATACAATTATCCACAGCCAGACGAACAAAATCCATTCTCCATAAATACCGAATTAAGCGATTCACCGTGGAATAAAAACTCTCAACTGCTAAAAATAGGTTTGCAGGGAAAAAATATCACCATGAATAATTTACCTGCGAGTAACCTTGTTTTTTTGATTGATGTTTCAGGATCGATGAGTGATTCTAATAAACTTCCGTTACTAAAAGAATCAATGAGAATTTTAGTAAAAGAATTGCGTCCTCAGGATAAAGTTTCGATTGTAGTATACGCAGGTTCAGCTGGTGTTGTATTAGATCCAACTTCAGGAGATAAAAAAGACGATATTATTAATGCTTTCGACAGATTAAATGCTGGCGGAAGTACCGCTGGTGGAGAAGGAATTGAGTTGGCGTACCAATTAGCACAGCAAAATTTTATCAAAGAAGGAAACAATAGGGTCGTGATAGCTACAGATGGTGATTTTAATGTAGGGGCTTCTTCCGATTCTGATATGGAAAAATTAATCGAAGACAAAAGGAAATCGGGCGTATTTTTAACCGTTTTAGGATTTGGAATGGGAAATTACAAGGATAGTAAAATGGAGGTTCTGGCTGATAAAGGAAACGGAAACTACGCCTATATTGATAACATTCAGGAAGCCAAACGTTTTTTAGGAAAAGAGTTTAAAGGTTCTATGTTTGCCATTGCAAAAGATGTAAAAATTCAAATTGAATTTAATCCGAAACACGTTCAGGCTTACAGACTGATTGGTTATGAAAATAGAAAGCTTAAAGCAGAAGATTTTAAAAATGATGCTGTTGATGCAGGAGAATTAGGAAGCGGTCATACGGTTACTGCTTTGTATGAAATTATTCCAACAGGTGTTGAAAGCAATTATGTTCCTTCGGATCTAAAGTATACAAAAGTAAAAAACAATGATGCTAACTACAGTGATGAATTGGCAACGGTAAAGTTTAGATATAAAAAACCGGATGGTGATACAAGTATAGAAATGGTACATACTATTGCGAATAAAAACGTAGCACTGGAAAGAAGTTCTCCTGATTTTAAATTTGCAAGTGCCGTAGCATGGTTTGGATTGAAATTAAGAGAATCAAAATATATTTCTAATACTTCAAGTGCTGAAATTAAAAAACTGGCAAAATCAGGATTGGCTCATGATGATGAAGGTTACAGAGCTGAGTTTATACGATTAGTAGATGCTGTAGAATAAGTAAAATAGCATTTTAAAACAAAATCCCAATTTCAAATCATATAGATTGAAATTGGGATTTATTATTTGGTAGCGTTAAATTACTGTTTTACTTCTCTTATCGTTGTGCTGTCAATCCAGCCTTCCGTTCCATCTGTTAATTCAATTTTTTTCCAGGTTCCTAAAGTTTCAATTACATAGACTTTTGCGCCTTCATGTAATAAGAAAATAGCTGATCCTGCTTTTTGAGGTTCACTTCTAACTTCACTCATTTCGGCAAAAACAATCGCAGGACGATCATTTTCGTAATTACTTTTTTCAGATATTCCGGCAGTCACGCTTACGACTAAGGCGACTAAAAGAATAAACATACCTATGAAATAAATTCTTTTTGTTAGCGTCAGTTCCGAAAAATAATAACCGATGAAACTTAGTAAAAATAGAAACGCAATTGCTACAGCAATTTTTGCCCACATATTATAGTCAAAAATAGAAGTAAAGTTCTGAATGAGTTTTTCAAATCCAACTTTAGGAACTTCTTTTATTTCGTCAATCGTTAGTTTTTTAGCAAACTTTAAATTGTTTAATGTTTCAGCATCATTTGGTTTTAGCACCAATGCTTTTTCATAATTGTATATCGAAGGAGCAACTTGATTTAGCTTGTAATAACAATTGGCAAGATTAAAATACAATTCAGCAGAATGTTGTTTATCCTCTTTAATAATGTTTTCATATTCTTCTGCTGCCTGCTTATATTGTCCCTTTTGGTACAAAGCATTTCCTTTTTCAAAGCTCGTTTGAGCAAAGAAAACCTGAGAGATTAATAGAAAGAGATATAGTATATTTTTCATTTTATTATTTTAAAACTGTTAGGTTTGATTTTAAACTAAACAATCTGCTTTTCTAATTCCGAGATAATCAAAACTGCTTTGTCATAATCCTGCTGAATAGAAGCACTCGATGCCGGAGCGTAACGTGCATATTCACAGTTTTCTGTCAAATTAATGAAACTTTGTACAGTCTCAACATTGGCTTTTCGGGATAATAACAGTTCACGAATGTTGTCCTTGCTCATTTCTGAAGTTTCAATATGCAGTTTCGCTTTCAGGAAATTGTGCATTGCTTTTTCAAGGGCAATATAAAATGGTTCTTTGTTATTAAGTTGTTTTTTAGCTTCAGATAAATATTTCTTAGCTAATTTATTGTTCATTCTAATTCTGTTTCCGGTCACATCACCATCAATAGCTTCTTTTCGTTTTTTAGCTAAAATAATGATTGGCAGTATAGCAAATGGCAGGAACAATAATCCCATGTATAATAGGGAATCGTAAAAATCATTTTTAGCTATAGCTACTAAAGTCGTTTTTGATTTTATGTATTTAAATTGGTCTGTCTTAGCGATCACATTTTTAGCAGCGGTAGAAGCAGCAGCTGGTTCAGCCTGCGTTGGACCATCTAAAACATCAATCATAATTTCCGGAGAAGTTATGGTTTTATAAGAACCGGAACTTAAATCAAAATAAGAAAACTGCATTGGCTTAATAGCATATTTTCCTTTGTATTGTGGAATGATAGAATATTTGTCTGTGATTTTTCCTGACATTCCGGATAAAGAAGTTGTTACTTTTTCATCATGAACAGGATCATACATTTCTAAAGCATTAGGAACAACAGGTTTTGGTAAGGTAAATAATTTCATATTACCTGATCCTGATGCACTAACGGTTAATTCCAGACTTTCGCCGTTTTTTAACGTTGTTTTTGATGGTGTAACGGTAAAGTTTAGTTTTCCAACTGCACCGCTAAAACCTTCTGGTTTATTCGATTCAGGAAGAGGGCGTACTGTAATCGTTTTTGCTCCCGCAGATACAACTTTATTGTCATCGGCCAGAATCATTTGTCCAAACATATCACGACGATTGGTTGGCAACTGTACACCAATATCCAGCGAAAGCGGTTCAATAGTAAGCTGACCTGCTTTTTGAGGATATAAAATAGTTTTCTTCAATACTACAAAATAGCATCTTTGTCCCTGATACGTTCCTTCTTCAACAGCTAGTTGTTTGATGTCAATGTTTTGATTCCAAAAATCATTGTACTTCGGTTTTGCCAGTTCCTTAAAACCGGTAACACCAATATTGTTAAAGTATAATTTATAAACGACCGTAATAGGTTCGTTTAGATATGGAGTAGTTTTGGAGATTTCAGCAACTAAATTCAATGTTTCGCTGCCAGTTCCCTGCGGTCTGTCATTTGGATCTCTTTCCTGAGCAACGGCATTTGTAACCACAATTTTTATAGGCGAAGTTTTGTAAACCTGACCATTATATTCAATTGCTGCTTGTTTTATGGTTAAGTTTCCTTTTTGTGCCGGTTGTAAAATATAAGAGTATATTTTTTGAAAAGAACTTCGACCGTTTATCCACGATTGACTTACTTGCTGACTTGGTCCTGCAACAACTCTAAATCCTTCAAAAGCAGGCTGATCAAAATTATCCCCGTCAACATTCATCGTAAAATCAATACGAAGTCTTTCGTTAAGTCCAAGCGTGTTTTTGCTTACTTTGGCCTCAAACTGAACCTGTGCCATAAGCCCTTGAAAGGTGAATAATAAGAGAATTAAATATCTTTTCATTTGGGTTGTTAAATCGTTTTTTTGTTGGTAAACCGTTAAATTGTTTATTTGTTTAATCGTTTCTTTTTTATTGTTGAATAGTAGAATTGTTCATTTGTTAAATCGTATTTAATCATTAAATATTGTAATCATTAAATTTTTCAATTATTCAGTTAAACAAATAAACGATTAAACAGTTCAACAAACAATTACCAGTCTTTTTCTGTTTTTCTAGGATTGCCTTTTACTTTGTCGGCATTTACTTTATCCTGAATTTTCTTTTCTTCATTATTTACGGCATCTAACAAATTCTGAACACGTTCTTTTGAAATTCCGCCCGGCATTGGTTTTGGCTCTCCTTTATTATCTGATTTGTCATCTTTTTTAGGATCGTTTTTACCGTCTTTTTTATCCTTGTCTTTGTCGCCTTTATCGTCTTTTTTCTGATCGTCTTTTCCGTCCTTTTTATCTTTGTCCTTATTGTCGCCGTCTTTTTTCTGATCGTCTTTTTTGTCGTTCTTCTTATCCTTGTCCTTATTGTCTTTTTTATCGTTTTTAGGCGGATTCTCTTTTAGTTTTTGTTTGGCGTAAGCAAAATTATAACGCGTTTCATCGTCAGTAGGATCGTTACGCAAAGCATTTTTATACGCTTCTACTGCCTGCGTATAATCTTTCTCTTTCATGAAAACATTTCCAAGATTATGAAAAGCTTTGTGTTTATCCGTTTTTGTTTTGGCATTTTTTATCGCTTTTGCATAAGCCAATTTAGCTTCGGAAGCTTGATTTTGCTTGTAAATCGTATTTCCTAAATTATATGAAGCAACGCCTCGTTTTGGGAATTTAGATTCTGATATTCTGTAATTTGCCTCTGCATCAACAAATTTATTCTGCTTATATTCTTCATTACCTTCTGGCAATGTTTTGTCTTTTTCCTGAGCAGAAATAGCTAAGGAAACCGTTAGTAAGATATAAAGAAGTAAATTTTTCATTCTGTATTTTTTATTTTTTGCTCCGGTTTTATTGGAGAACTATTTCTTTTCGTTAAATAAATTCAACTCTTTTATCCAGTTTGTTTTTCTTTCTAAAAGGAAAATGTCTAAAAACAATAATAAAAAGGCAAAGCCTATGAACCATTGAAATTGAGATTGAAAGTCTGCCATTTGTGTAGATTCAAATTCCGTTTTCTGAATGTTGTTTAAAGCATTTTTCACATATTCTAAAACTTCTTTCGTATTAGCTCCGTAGATGTAACCTCCTTTTGTAGCTTTAGCAATAGCTTTTAATCCTTCCTGATTTAGCTTGGTAATAACAACTTCGTTATTATTATCTCTTTGGTAGCTCTGTACAACGCCATTCTTTTTAAGTGGAATTGTTCCTCCTTTTTCTGTTCCAACACCAATCGTGATAATTTTCATTCCAATTTTGTTGGCTTCTTCTGCTGCTACGGAAGCACCTTCAGAATGATCTTCTCCATCAGAAATCAGAATTAGTAATTTGCTTGTTTTACTTTTTTCATCAAAGTAAGTCGATGATAATTTGATTGCTTCGTCAAGCGAAGTTCCCTGAGAAGATACCATATCCGGAGACATACTCTGCAAGAACATTTTGGCTACGCTGTAATCTGTTGTAATAGGCAAAACCGGGAAAGCACTTCCTGCGTAAGCGACAATTCCAATTCTGTCACTTCCTAATTGGTTTATGATTTGAGAAACCAATTGTTTACTTTTTTCTAAACGGCTTGGTGCAACATCTTCAGCAAGCATACTTTTGGAAACGTCGACAGCAAAAACAATGTCGATACCTTCACGTTTTACAGTTTCCATCTTAGTTCCAATCTTTGGATTTACTAAACCAATGATTAAGCAGGCAAGAGCTAAAAGTATTACCGTTAATTTTAAGATTGGTTTAAAAACAGAATGCTCAGGGCTCAGTTTTTTAACCATTTCCAAATCACCAAACTCGCGTTGTTTTTTTCTTTTCCAATACAAATTAAAAAAGTAAATACACACCACAATTGGGAGTAAGAATAAAAGATATAAATATTTTTTTTCGTCTAATTCCATTTTTCAATTCTAATTTTCAGTTTCCGGTCACATTTAATTGCTGACGCTCAGACTAAAATATTTAAATAAAGCTTCTGTAAACTGTGTTTCTTAAACCAACTTCTAACAATAATAAAAAGGCCGCAAGTAAAACAAATCCTCTGTATTTTTCGTCGTAATCATAGAATTTTAATTCTTCTATTTCCGTTGTTTCTAATTTATTAATCGAATTATAAATTTGTGCAAGCTTGTCATTGCTGGTGGCTCTAAAATAAGTTCCATCTGTTTTTTGAGCAATGCTTTTCATTAGCTTTTCATCAATCTCCACTTTTTGCATTTTAAACAGAAAATCACCATTTGGACCATAAGCATAAGGAGATGATGCCATTCCATTACTTCCTAATCCAATTGTATATACTTTTATGCCGTATTGTTTTGCGATATCAGCTGCTGTTTCAGGTTCTATAAATCCGGCGTTGTTTACACCATCAGTAAGTAAAATGATTACACGGCTTTTTGCTTTGCTGTCTTTAAGACGATTTACCGCCGTTGCAAGTCCCATTCCAATTCCTGTTCCGTCTTGTAAAAGATTATCGTATTTGATGCCTTTTATCGCTTCCAGAATAATAGCTTTATCACTTGTAACAGGCGTTTTGGTGTACGCTTCAGAAGCATACACGACTAATCCAATTCTGTCGTTAACACGTTCTTCTACGAAATCTGCTGCAACTCTTTTTAAAGCTTCCATACGGTTTGGCTTTAAATCTCTCGCAAGCATACTTCCGGAAACGTCAATTGCCATCACAATATCTATTCCTTTAGTCGTTTTAGTCTGATTGCTGATATCAACCGTTCTTGGTCTTGCCAATGCAACAATTAGTGAGCTTAAACCAATAATTCTAAAAACGTATAAACAAGGTTTTAATTTTGTTAGTAATGATTCGCTGTTTTTAAAGCCCTGAATCGAGCTCATTTTTAATGTAGCCGATTGTTGATTACGTTTCCAGAAAAACCATGCAATGGCAATTGGAATTAATAAAAACAGCCAAAAAAATTCTGGATTTAAAAAAGTTATTTTTCCCATTAGTTAGCCGCTTTTCTAAGTTCAACAGAATGTAATACTCGTTCAGAGATTTCATTGGCATACGTATCGCCTTCTTCGTGTAAAATCATAATTTGCTGTAAGCCCTGATCTTGTTTAAAAAGCAAAATTTCATAATAAGCTTTTGTACTTGTCTTGCTATTCGGATTTAGGATAGACATTGTTCCATATCCTTTTACTCCCGTAATACCTTCGTTAGTCTGAAAATCCTCTTGCTTTACAATGATATTCTGACCGCCTTGAGCTTCAATTACCTTTAAAGAACCTTCTAAAGCTTTTGCTAAATCAATATCTACAGGATTTTTAAATTTACTTGTTGATACTGTAATGTAAAAGTTGTCGATCATACTTCCGTAAACAAAAAGTTGCATTTCTTTAAGCAAAGCCATTGTTTCTTTTGGTAATAGTTTTTCCGTGTCCATACGTTTTAAAACCTTTGGCGTTTCGATAGATACACCAGGATTTCCGTATTCACTCTTTACCCAGTCACCTTCCAGTAATTCTTTTGTTGGGTGCCCGATAAGATTATCTTTTACGTATGTAAAGCCTTTCGTTGCCACAAAAAATGTCGTTGTAGCAGCCAATAAAAACACAACTGTTCCAACTGCAAGCGCAATACGTTTGTTACGTCTTTTTTGCAATTGAATCTTGATTTGTCTTTGGCGCTGTGCTTCGTTTAGTAATTCGTCTTCTTCCGTAGGAAGTTCTGTTGGAATTGCATTATCCAACGTTAAAATTACCTTCTGAATTTTATTACGGTCTTCAGTAATTTCAAAATCCAGAGGTTTAGATTTCGCAAATTTCACTAAATCCGCCTGACGTAAAACACGCTCTAAATTTTCGACAGTTTCAGGTGTCAGCGCCATTTTCTTTTTTGTCGATGCCGTTCTGATTCCCTGAATCAATTCAGAAGTAGTACTTTCCATTGCTGGAATCTGAATCGCCTCTTCAATATAATTACGGGCAATATCCGTTAATTCACTATAGTATTCCTTAACTTCTCCTTTTTGCCAAAGCTCTTTTTTCTCCAGATTGTTTAGCAAACTTGTCGCTTTTTCGATTGGAGTTTTATATACTTCTTCTTCAATCTTTTTCTGCTGGCGTTTTTTTACATACCAATAAACAAAAGCACCAATTCCAAGAATCAAAACCGTAATTAAAACATAAATCCACCAATTGCCAATTCCATTGTCAACGATGGTTATACCTTTAATATCGTACATTTTTTGCTGTAAAGTATCCACTTTTACACTTGCCACTTCAACTCTGACAGAATCGCTAAAAAAAGGTTTTTTATCGATTAGAATCTGAACAGGAGCAATGGTGTATTTTCCAGTATCAAATTGAGTAAGACCATATTTTTTGATCAGCTCGTAAGTGTCATTTTTTTTGATGGTATCAATCGGATACGATTCAATAACCTCTAATGAACCAATGGTTTTAGGCTTTGGGAAAACGACTTTTGATTTTGAACTCACTACCGTTTTAAGTGTTAACTTGAATTCGGTACCAATTTTATTTTTTGTCGTATCAACACTGGTTTCAATCTGTTTTTGTTGTGCAAATACAGCTGAAGACAGTAAAAATAGAAATATGTAAAACTTTAATTTCATTTGATTAACGATTGAAGATTAACGATTTTTGATTTCAGATTATTCTCTGAAATGGAATTTGCATAATTCCAAAAATTATAATCGTCCCTTATTTTTTTTAATTGTTTTTTGATGTTTTAATACCTCAAACAAATATTGATAGTAATTTAATTAATTACTGCTTTTGCTTTTGATAGATTCTTTAAATCTTGTTTGTTCATTCTTTAATTCTTCTTCATTATAAATCAAAATCTAAGAAGTCTAAAGATCTAAGAAGTCTAACTAATCTAAATTATCGTGATTTAAAATACCCCAGCAATTTAGTCACATAATTTTCATCGACTCTGGTGTTAACCACTCCGGCTCCGGATTTACTAAAAGTTTCCTTGAAATAATTGATTCGAGTCTGGTAATGCTTTTCGTAGTTCATTCTCACTGTTTTTGATCCAGTGTCAACCAATTGAACTTTACCCGTTTCAGCATCAAGCATACTTACCATTCCGATGTTTGGAATCTTTTCTTCACGGATGTCATATACGCGAACACCTGTAATGTCGTGCTTTTTAGAAGCAATTTTCAAGGTGTGTTCGTAATCTTCAGACATGAAATCTGAAATCACAAAAACGATCGCTTTCTTTTTTTGTGTTCCCGATAGAAATTTAAAAGCCTGAGATATATCTGTTTTATGGCTTTTTGGTTCAAATTCAATTAGTTCGCGAATAATTCTCAAAACATGTGAACGACCTTTTTTTGGCGGAATGTATAATTCGACATTATCAGAAAACAAGATCAATCCAATTTTGTCATTATTTTGTGTAGCTGAAAAAGCCATCGTTGCCGCAATCTCGGTGACGATGTCTTTTTTGAACTGACTTTTTGAACCAAAACTTTCAGAACCGGAAATATCAACCATTAACATCATGGTCAATTCACGTTCTTCTTCAAAAACTTTTACGTGGGCTTCGTTATAGCGTGCGGTTACATTCCAATCGATGTTACGAATATCATCGCCATATTGGTATTGACGCACTTCGCTAAAAGTCATCCCGCGTCCTTTAAATGAAGAGTGGTATTCTCCCGAAAAGATATGATTACTCAATCTTTTGGTTTTGATTTCTATCTTCCTTACTTTTTTTAAAAGCTCTTTTGTATCCATTTTTTCGGATTGCAGATTGGAGATTTTAGATTTTAGATTCCAATTTAGATTGCATTTTTTAAATCTAAAATCTGCAATCTAAAAATCTAAAATTTTTAAGGTACCTCAATCTCGTTTACAATTTTGTTTATAATGTCTATAGAAGTAACGTTTTCTGCTTCTGCTTCGTACGTGATTCCAATTCTATGACGTAAAACATCATGAACAACTGCACGAACGTCTTCCGGAATTACATATCCGCGACGTTTGATGAAAGCATAACATTTAGCTGCAGTAGCTAAGTTGATACTTCCACGTGGAGAAGCTCCAAAACTGATAAGTGGTTTTAAATCTGCTAGTTTGTATTTCTCTGGATAACGAGTAGCAAAGATGATATCTAAGATGTATTTTTCGATTTTTTCGTCCATGTATACTTCACGAACCGCTTCTTGCGCACGTAAAATTTGTTCTACAGAAACAACAGCATTTACCTTCTCGTATGATCCTTTTAAGTTTTGACGAATTACAAAACGTTCTTCATCAATTTTTGGATAATCGATAACAGTTTTTAGCATAAAACGATCGACCTGAGCTTCAGGAAGCTGGTAAGTTCCTTCTTGCTCCACCGGGTTTTGTGTTGCTAATACCAGGAATGGACGGTCTAGTTTAAAAGTAGTGTCACCAATGGTAACTTGTTTTTCCTGCATCGCCTCTAACAATGCTGACTGAACCTTTGCCGGAGCACGGTTAATCTCATCCGCAAGAACGAAATTAGCAAAAACAGGTCCTTTTTTTATAGAAAATTCATTTGCCTTAATGTTGTAAATCATAGTTCCCACAACATCGGCAGGTAATAAGTCAGGAGTAAACTGAATACGGCTGAAAGAACCCTGAACAGCTTGTGACAAAGTATTAATCGCTAAAGTTTTGGCTAATCCCGGAACACCTTCCAATAAAATGTGCCCTTGACCTAAAAGCCCGATTAATAAACGCTCGACCATGTGTTTTTGGCCCACAATAACTTTGTTCATTTCCATTGTAAGAAGGTCTATAAAAGCACTTTCTCTTTCAATTTTTTCATTTATCGCTCTAATGTCTAAAGTCGTTGTATTTTCTTCCATATAAATATTTTTAATACCTTTTTAAAACGCTGATTTTTATGCCAAACTTTTGAGAGTGCAAATTGAATATTTTTTGATAAGTAAGATGTTAAAGAATGGTTAAAACTTCGACCAATTACCTAATTTTAAGGACGAATTGTGATTCTGTTTTTATATTTTTAAGAACTTTGATGCAGATGCTTTATAAAAGCATTTTTATTACCAAAAATAACGCAATACAACCATGAGCAAAACAGCATTATCACCAATAATTATTGGTACTATGAATTGGGGTGTTTGGGATAAAAACCTTACGCCTAAAGAAATGGAAAACATGATACAAGTTTGTATCGAAAACAAAATCACCACTTTTGATCACGCCGATATTTACGGAGATTATACGACTGAAGCCGATTTTGGAAAAGCATTTCAGGCAAGTAAAATTTCGCGTGAAAAGCTGCAATTAATCACCAAAGCAGGTATTCAATTGACTGGCGCAGGCCGTGAAAACAAAATCAAGCATTATGAGTATTCTAAAGACTACATAATCTGGTCTGTTGAAGAATCATTAAAAAAGCTAAAAACAGATTACGTTGATGTTTTTTTATTGCACAGACCAAGTCCGCTTATGCAGGCAGATGAAATTGCAGAAGCAGTTGAAAAGTTAAAAGCTGATGGGAAAATTATTGATTTTGGATTGTCAAACTTTACAAGTTCACAAACAGAATTAATTCGTCAAAAAACAGAAGTGAGTTTTAATCAGGTACAATTTTCGGCTACGAATTTTGAACCAATGGTTGACGGAAGTTTTGACTATATGCAGACAAAAGGAATTCGTCCGTTGTCATGGAATCCTCTTGGAACCGTGTTCAGAGAAGATACGAAGAAAACACGTCGTTTGAAAAAATTATTGGCAGAACTGGTTAAAAAATACGGTTTTGGTTCCGATACACTTTTACTTGCCTGGATCTTAAAACATCCTGCAAAAGTTATTCCTATCGCCGGAACAGTAAACATTGCCAGAATTCAATCGCTAATGAAAGCTGTTGAGCTTGAAATGGATAAAGAAGACTGGTTCGCGATCTGGACAGAAAGTATGGGCGACGATGTGCCTTAATTGAGATATTTTAAAATGATACGATTAGAAAAATTCGATGAAGAGTTTTATCCAGAATTGATTAATTCCATCAAAGATGCAAAAGAATTAATGCAATTTGGCGGACCAGAATTTACTTTTCCGTTAACGGAAGAGCAAATAGATAAAACACTTTCTGATGAAAATAGAATTGCTTTTAGAGTTGTAAATACTTCAAATAATACTACGATAGGACATTCTGAAATTTATTTTAAAGATGATTCTGCAAAACTTGGACGAATTCTTATTGTTGATAAAAATCAAAGAGGAAGAGGTGTTGGTGAGCAAATGGTAATTTTATTAATAGAATTTATTTTTGAAAATCGAAATGAGCGAAGAATCGAATTGAATGTTTTTGATTTTAATATTGGTGCTATAAAATGTTATGAAAAGGTTGGGTTTGTTATTAAACCTGATAAAAAACTAATAAGAGAAGTAGAAGGTGAAACTTGGACAGCGCTTAATATGGTATTGAATTTGGAAGTATGGAAGAATAGAATTTGAATATATTTTGCCACTCTTACTAGCAATTGGGAGCGACAAAAAAAAATAAAAACTATAGAATGAAAAAAACAGTTTTGATTACTGGAGCTACAAGTGGAATTGGAAAAGCTACAGCACAAATAATGGCAAAGAATCAGTACAAAATTATTCTTTGTGGCAGACGTTCAGATCGTTTGGCGACACTTGAAAAAGAACTTTCGGAATTTACAGAGGTACATTCTTTGTGTTTTGATGTTCGTGATAAAGAAGCGGTTGCTGAAAATATAAAAGCATTGCCTGCTGACTTTGCTTCGATTGATGTTTTGATTAATAATGCAGGAAACGCGCATGGTCTGGATCCTATTCAAACAGGCGATTTAGACGATTGGGATGCTATGATCGATATCAACGTAAAAGGATTGTTGTATGTTTCGAAAGTTGTAATTCCAATAATGACAGCAAAAAAATCGGGACATATCATTAATATTGGTTCTACAGCAGCAAAAGAAGTTTATCCGAATGGAAATGTTTATTGCGGAACAAAACATGCTGTTGATGCTATTACACAGGGAATGCGAATCGATTTAAATCCTTTTGGAATTAGAGTAGGTGCCATTCATCCGGGAATGGTAGCAACAGAATTTAGCGAAGTACGTTTTAAGGGTGATGTTGACCGCGCCTCAAATGTTTACAAAGGATTCGATCCGTTGCAAGCAGAAGATATCGCTGATATTATTCACTTTGTTGTATCAAGACCTTATCATGTAAATATTGCTGATTTAGTAGTTATGAGTACAGCGCAAGCTTCTTCGACAATTGTTAGAAGGGAAATTGTTTAGATTGTTAGACTGGCTTAGACTTACTTAGATTGTTGGATTTTTAGATTATTAGAATGTTAGACTGGCTTAGATTTCCTAGATTATCAGATTGTTAGATTTTAGGATTAGCTTAGATTGTTGGATTTTTTAAAGTAACTTACGCTTGAATTTGATATTCAAGATATTAATGTTTGAAAAAGTATTGAAAGATGAAAATTAGATTATTCAATAATTTAAAGAGTCTAACGATCTAAGAGATCTAAGAAGTCTAAGCCAGTCTAAAAATCTAAGAAATCTAAGTAAGTCTAAAAACAAATGATCAACAAGCGCCTTTTAATAAAAAACTTACTCGCTCATAATGATGAGAGTAGTTTTTATGATAAAAAAAGGCAGCTGAATTTGCATTCGCGTGAAGGGAAGGGAAAATTTTTGAAGCATATTTGTGCCTTATCAAATTCTAATCCTACTAATAATTCCTATATCGTAGTTGGAGTAGAAGATCATGACAATGAAATTGTTGGAGATGATTTTTTTGATGATAGCCGAATTCAGAATCTGGTAAATGCTTTTTTAGAGAATCCGCCAAAAATTCAATATGAGAATGTGCCTTTTCCAAATCTTCCAAAAGATAAAGTAATCGGTTTGGTTACGATTAAGCCTAAAAGCAAAGTTTCGTATTTTAAAAAAGGAATTCATACCATTGTAGCCAATAGTGTTTTTGTGCGACGCGGCAGTAATTCTGTCCCGATTGAAGGTGAGGTAGAGAAAAATTTTCAGAATACCGAAACCGTAATCGGAATCGAAAATAGTTCCAGAAACAGTATTCAATATACCTTAGACGGTGTAATTGATTTTATGAATTTCAGGCATAAAGATATGGCGCCTAAATATCATGTTTTTAAAGAATTATTTGTGATTTGCTGGGCTGGTGTTCCTAAAAAATCAAGAGATAAAACCTTTTTGTCCCGCGTTGATATTGAATTGATTAATGAACAAATTAAACTTTTTTATTCTGCTCAGGATGTTGTGACGATTGTTTACGATGATGATAGTTTTACAATTACTGAATATGTTCCGCTGGGTTTAAATGATAAAACTAGTTACTATCCTTTAGAACAGCAAACCATACATTTTTTTGATAATGGTTATTACAAAATAGACAGAACGATGCTTTTTCAGCCGCCTGAATTTAATAGGCGAATGTTATATCATATTTACAATTCGAATATGGTATTGCTTCAAAAATTGCAGAAAGGTCAGGTTTTATCCGAACGTGAAATGCGTGATCTTGAAAATCTGCCTTCTACGTATATGATTTGTTACTTGAATGGCTTTGATGATGCCAAACAAAAATTAATTGATGCCAAGCTACTTTTAAAGCCTTTTGGACAGGTTTATTTGTCTTTTAAAGAAGCGTTGCGAATCTTAAGAAAGATGAAATACGATTTTCAGGAAGGTTTTAAATAAACGTCTAAAATTTATTGATACCATGAGCGCAAAAATGAAATGTACACAAAATTAAAATGAAATGTACATTTTGTGAGTAAAACACAAAAGGCAAGTGGTAATTATGGTACAATTGACAGCCACATTGAAAGGAAAAATTTTACTGCTGGTAGCTCTTTTCGAATTGATACCAATAAAGGAGCTTTATATTTTCTATCCAGCGGATGCCTTTTCTCTCTCTTGTCTTAAAATTTCAAAATCCATTTTTTAGTTATTAATCAGAGAGTATTTAGTTTGTTATATCGAAATTCAAAATGTTTTATAATAGAAAAATATAATCAAACATAATATAGTGACAGTTGCTGATATTATTGTAATGTAAAGTCTAACTAGCTTTTCTCCAAAAATATTTACCCAAAAACCTGTTCTTCTCTCATAATAATTACCACTTTTGTCAATAATCCAATTCCATTTTCTAATACTCCCTATAAAAAATAAAAGCGAGATAAGAGAAACAAACAGATAAAAATATTCTGGGTTTTGTTTTATGAAGGTTGAAAAAATACCACTATATTTTGTTAAGTAATCATCCATTTTTAATAGTTTTTAAAGTTCTTTAAACTCTTAGAAATAAGTTTGTATTTAATGTATGAGCGCAAAAATGAAATGTACACAAAATTAAAATGAAATGTACATTTTGCTTTTCTGTTTTTTATTAAAAATGAACTATTTACATTATTTTTGAGTGAACCCATAAGGCAATCCATTGACTAAATAATATGCACTAAATGCCTTTATAGAGGTTTTATTGCAGATATTTAGGTCATTTGTTTTTCAAAATGTAAATTTCATTTTTTCAATTATAATACAATAAAAATTTGCGAACCTTGTCGTACGGAAATAAAATTTCTTTTGGACCATCAGCATAAGAAGCTGCTTCGTATGAATTGTAATAAAGAAGCAGTCCGTCTTCCGTATAAAAGATATTTTGAGGTAATTGAAAGGTATCATTTTCAAACATCAAACCTGTTGCGTTGATGTTTTCTTTTTCTGGTATTTGATATTTTAGGCGAAACTCTTTTTCAGCGAAAGCTCTAAATTCTGCAGGATTTTTGAAAAGTTGATTGGTGAAAATTGTTTTTCCGGTCTTAAAATCAAAAAGCAGAGATCGAAAACCCTGATATCCGTGCGCACCGCCTGTAAACGTGTAATGTTCTATTTTGATATTGAGAAGCTGATCTGACTGAAATTCGATATCTCCCGTAATTTTAGCTTCCCAGCCAAATGTTTCATTGGGGAATTTTTCATGCATTTCCTCATAATAAGATATGAAAGAATTTATGAGCTGATTGTAATCGGTTGAATTTAATTGCTTTTCTTCAAAAGAAACAATTTCTTCTACGGTACGAAAAATTTTTTTGTTAATGCTGTCCGCTACTACGGGAATATTTTGTGCTACTGGAATATCGATTGTGATTTTTGTGCAATCCTCTTTGCAGGGCAATGCAGATTGTTTTTCGAAATTCTCATTTTCAAATGAAAGTTCTTTATTACAACTTGTCAATATTGAAAACAAAAAGACTAGAAAAGTATAATGTTTCATATCTAAAGTGTTAATTATATACAAAGGTAAGTGTTGTTTCAGGATTAAAATAAATTAAGCGGTAAATTTGTATTTGATTTAAGGATTGAAAAAATGCAATCACATAAAATTAGTAATGATTAAATGTAAAAATGTAATTTTACAGTCTCAATTCATCGAGAATTATAGATGATTCATAAAAGTATAAAATAAAAATTAAAATATGAAATTCGATACAAAAGTAATACATGGTGGTCAGCATCATGATCCAAGTACAGGAGCCGTTATGCCGCCAGTATATCAGACTTCAACTTACATTCAGACAAGCCCTGGGCAGCCATTAGGTGATTATGAATATAGCCGAGCATCAAATCCAACCCGTACCGCATTAGAAAATGCTTTGGCAAGTATCGAAAATGGTACACGTGGATTGGCATTCTCATCAGGTCTTGCAGCAACAGATTGTGTTCTTAGATCTTTTAAAGCCGGTGATGAAGTAATCGCTATGGATGATTTATACGGAGGAACATACAGAATGTTCTCGAGAGTGTATAAAGATTCCGGAATTAAGTTTCACTTTGTAGACATGACTGATATTGCAAAATTGAAGTCGCTGATTAACGAAAACACAAAATTGATTTGGGTTGAAACGCCAACAAATCCATTGATGAAGTTAGCCGATATTCAGGAAATTGCAAAAATTACCAAAGAACATAAAATCTGGTTGGCTGTCGACAATACATTTGCTACACCATATTTGCAAAAACCACTTGATTTAGGAGCTGATATTGTAATGCACTCTGCTACAAAATATCTTGGAGGGCATTCAGATGTTATTGCGGGAGCTTTAATTGTAAAAGATGAAGCGTTAGGAGAACAATTGCATTTTCAACAATTCGCTACCGGAGCAACACTTGGACCAATGGACAGTTTTTTGGTTTTAAGAGGAATCAAAACACTTTCGTTACGTGTACAAAGACATTGCGAAAATGGAGAAAAAGTGGTGGAGTACTTGACGAAACATCCTAAAATAAAAACAGTTTATTACCCAGGATTGCCAAATCATCCGTTTCATGAAATTGCGAAGAAACAAATGAAAGCTTTTGGCGGAATGGTATCTTTTACTTTTGTTTCAGGTAAAAAAGAAGATTCTATTGCGTTTTTAGAAAAACTAAAAGTTTTCACTTTAGCAGAATCTTTAGGAGGAGTAGAGTCTTTGGCGAATCATCCTGCTTTAATGACACATGCTTCTATTCCTGCTGATAAAAGAGCTGAAGTTGGTATTACTGATGATTTAGTTCGATTGAGTGTTGGTATCGAAGATGCAGAAGATTTAATTGCCGATTTAGAACAGGCATTAGCATAAAAAAACAAACCCCAATTCGAAAGAGTTGGGGTTTTGCTTTTATATTTTTGATTGAATTTAGTATTCTAAGTAGTAAATGTATCCTACGTTAAACCAAACTTGAGAATCGTTCGATTTGTTTTCTTTGTAAAGCTCTTTGTTTGGATTTAAACCATCAACCCAGTCAGAATTGTATCCTTGGTAACGCGCCTCAAATACCAAATCACTCATTTCAGCTAATTTGTAATGAAATCCAACGCCGGCTGTAAGTGATAGTACAACTCCGTTTTCATTAGAAAAACCAAACTGACGACCATCAGAAGGTGTAAGGAATTTTCCAAAAGTAGTTTCAGACGTTCCTAAAGGTCCTAAAGTAGAACTTGCTTTAGTAGAATAATAACTCACCTGAAAACCTAAACTTACATAAGGGCTAATACTTCCTACTGTATGTTCGAAATCGTGAATTTTCATAAATGGAGAATATTCCATTTGTGCTCCAAGATTTACTAAAGTTGATGACCCGTGCATAGATCTAAGATGTTGTACAAGTCCTTTTCTTTTTTCTGAATCAACCCATTCTCCAAAATGATTCAATTTGGTTGTATTGAAAGATAACTCAGATCTGAATTTAAAATGTTCCGTAAAGTAATTTTCTCTATTGTTGGCAGCAGAGAAATTTATAAAATGAACAAGACCAACTCCAAACCCTGTATTTCCAATATTCGTATCAAAATTATGGCGTTCTCCATAATCTGACTGAAAAGATACAGGTCCGAAAATTATTCCTACTTCTTGCGCCAATTTAGATTGTGCGGTGGTATTTATCGATACTCCTAACAAGGTGAATATCGTGAGTATTACAGGTTTAAACATGTCTTTGGGGCTTTCAAATCGTGGCAAATATATAAAAAACCTAATCGAAACAAACATTAAATTATTAGGTATTAGAAAATAAATATTAAATTACTTAATTTGCTGATATTAATTAAATGTTATTGATATAAAATAATAAGGGAAAAATACTATTTTTGGTATTGTTTGAAAAATACACAATTCGATAGTAAAAACAAAAAAAAATAACATTGAGTAATCAATTTACTATATCTTTGTGCGTTAAAGCGAAAACGTTTTCTTAAACGATTTTCTCTTGTAAAATGGAACAAAAACAATATAATTCACGTAGAATAATTTATTTAAAAAATGGAACAAAAAATAAATGAATTTATGGCTCTTGTTGAGTCAAAAAATCCAAACGAGCCAGAATTTCTTCAAGCCGTTAGAGAATTTGCAGAAACGGTAATTCCATTTATTGCAGAAAGAAAAAAGTACGATGGAAAAAACTTACTTCTTAGAATTGCTGAACCAGAACGCTCTATCATTTTTAGAGTTCCGTGGGTAGATGATGAAGGAGAGATAGTTGTAAATAGAGGATTTAGAATTCAAATGAATTCTGCGATCGGACCATATAAAGGAGGAATTAGATTTCACCACACAGTAAATTTATCAGTTTTAAAATTTCTTGCTTTCGAACAAGTTTTTAAAAACAGTTTGACGACACTTCCAATGGGTGGTGGAAAAGGAGGTTCTGATTTCGATCCGGAAGGAAAATCTGATGGAGAGATCATGCGTTTTTGTCAATCATTCATGACAGAATTATGCCGTCATATCGGACCGGATTTAGATGTACCCGCAGGAGATATTGGTGTTGGTGCCAGAGAAATTGGTTATTTATTTGGTCAATACAAAAGAATCAGAAACGAATTTACCGGAGTTTTAACCGGAAAAGGACTTGCTTACGGAGGATCTTTGATCAGACCGGAAGCTACAGGATATGGAGTAGTTTATTTTACAGACCAAATGTTGAAAACTATTGGTCATGATATTAAAGGTAAAAGAGTTGCTATTTCAGGATTTGGAAACGTTGCTTGGGGAGTTGCATTAAAAGTAAACGAACTGGGAGGTAAAATTGTTACCATTTCTGGACCTGATGGTTATATCTATGACGAGGAAGGAATTTCTGGTGAGAAAATAGATCACATGGTTGAAATGAGAGCAACTGGTGATAACAGAGCAGAAAAATACATTCAAAAATATCCAAATGCTGTTTTCCATAAAGGAAAAAGCCCTTGGGAAGTAAAAGTAGATATCGCTATTCCATGCGCAACTCAAAATGAGTTAACAGGTGAAGATGCTCAAAAACTAATTGACAATGGTGTTTTATGTGTTACAGAAGCTGCAAACATGCCTTCTACACTTGAAGCAATTAAATTGTTCTTAGATAATAAAGTGTTATTTGCTCCTGGAAAAGCTGCAAACGCTGGTGGTGTTGCTGCTTCAGGATTAGAGATGACACAAAACTCAATTCGTTTAAACTGGACAAGCGAAGAAGTAGATTTGAGATTAAAAGATATCATGGTTGGAATTCACAACCAATGTAAAAAATACGGAGCAGGAGAAGATGGTTATGTAAACTACGTAAAAGGAGCTAACATTGCCGGATTTGTAAAAGTTGCCGATGCTATGCTTGCACAAGGTGTAGTGTAATCTTAAATACAATTTATAAAATGCCTTCAGTTTGTCTTATGATAAATTGAAGGCTTTTTTTTTATCCTGTATTTTTAAAGAATACCTTTTAAAATAACTTATCGTCATAATGCATTTGGAGTTTTATTTACAATAGAAATTCAAATACTTTCCTTTATAGTATATTTGCTTATCTGAACACATTAAATAATGAAAAAAAGATTTTTATCTGTTTTATTGCTATCGCTAATGCAATTTGTTTCTGCGCAAAATAAATTGTCATGGCAAGGATACTTTTCGTTTAACGAAATAAAAGATATTTCAGAAGGTTCGACAGCTATTTTTGCTGCTTCAGAGAATGCCGTGTTTACAAAAAACGCCACAACAAATGTGGTAAAAACCACCACCACAGTCGACGGACTTTCCGGACAGACGATTTCGGCTTTGTACCATAGCGAAACTTCAAAAAAAATGCTGGTGGGTTATGAAAATGGTTTAATGATTGTTGTGAATGAAAATGACGGAACCATCCTGAAAGTTGTTGATATTGTAAACAAACAATTGCCGCCAAATCAGAAGAAAATTAATCACTTTATGGAGCAAAACGGATTGGTCTATGTTTCGTGTGATTTTGGAATAGTGCAGTTTAATTTGAATACTTCGCAATTTGGTGACACTTATTTTATTGGTGATAACGGTGCTGAAATTAGTGTTAGACAAACAACTCTTTTTAATGGATTTATTTTTGCAGCCACGTCAAACGGAATTAGAAGAGCAAATAGTACCAATGCTAATTTAGTCGATTTTAGTCAATGGACTTTAGTTAATGCAGGAGATTGGTCCAGTGTTCAGGCTTTAGATACGGAGCTTTTGGCTATCAATGCTTCCGGAAACATTCATCGTTATAATTCAAATACATTTTTTGGATTTTTGCAGCTTTCGCAGCCTTCGGTCGATATGAGAGCTCGAAATGGCAGTCTGTTTGTAACAACGCCAAATGCGGTTTATGTTTATAACAATCAGATGGTGCTTACCCGTCAGATTTCAAATACTCAGATTTTAGATAATGCTCTAACGCTAACCTGTGCAAGCGCGGTCGGAGATGTGCTTTATATTGGAACAAAAGATAAAGGTCTTTTTTCTTCAACGCTTTCCGGAGGATCAGGTTTTCAAAACAATACGCCAAACGGACCTTTAAGAAATAATATTTTTGCATTGCAGTCTACCACAACTTCTTTATGGACAGTTTATGGAGATTACTCCGGAGCCTACAATCCTTATCCGAAAGACAGTTATGGCGTAAGTAAATTTAGTTCGGCAGGATGGCTGAATATTCCGTATGAAGAAGTTCTAGGAGCAAAATCATTAGTTAGAATTGCAGTAGATCCAAAAAATGAGAAAAACGTTTATATAGGATCGTATGATGCCGGATTGCTGAAGATTGAAAGTGAGGTTCCGACTAATTTGTACAGTACCTCCAATAGTTCTTTGAATGCCGTTCCCGGTACAAGAGATGTTTGGGTAAACGGGACAGTGTTTGATAATGCCGGAAATTTATGGATGAACAATAGTTTGGTAGATAACGGAATAAAAGTACTTAAGCCAAATGGCGATTGGGAATCCTTTGCAACTAAAGGAATAATAAGCGACGTTTCAAAATGTCCTTTTGGAAGAATGTCTATTGATAAAAATGGAACCAAATGGATGGCGACGTATAATAACGGAATTGTTGGGTTTAACGAAAAAGGAACGCTTTTCAAAAAAATAACAACAGGAGAAACCACAGGAAATTTACCTATTTCAGATGCACGTGTTGCAACTCCGGATAACAATAACCAACTCTGGATAGGAACCACAAAAGGATTGCGTGTTTTGCCTAGTGTAAATAGCTTTTTAACAGATAGCCAGTTAAACACAAGATCAATTGTTATTGTTGAAGACGATTTAGCGCAGGAATTATTGTATGAGCAATTCATTACGGATATCGTAGTAGACGGATCGAATAATAAATGGATTGGTACTGCGGATTCCGGAGTGTTTTTACTTTCTCCAAACGGACAAGAAACCAAGTATCATTTTACTATAAACAATTCGCCTTTACCTAGTAATGTCATTAATGATATAGATATTAATAGTGCAACGGGAGAAGTTTTTATTGCAACAGACAAAGGATTAGTTTCTTTTAAAGGAACATCGACTGCAGCAAATGAAAATTTAAACAACGTATATGTATATCCAAATCCGGTGCGTCCGCAGTTTTCAGGCACCGTAAAAATTGCCGGTTTGCTGGATAAAGCAAATGTAAAAATTGCAGATATTGAAGGGAACTTGGTTTTCGAAGCTATTTCGCAAGGAGGAACACTAGAATGGGATACAACCGCTTTTGGGCGTTATAAAGTGGCTTCAGGAGTTTACATGATTTTTATATCTGCTCAGGATGGCGGTGAAACCAAAGTCAAAAAAGTAATGATTATTAGATAATATTTGCTAAGCTGATCATGTATACTAAAAACTGTTTTGATTTTTTGAGATTCTTTTTTGCGGCAAATGTTGTGTTTTCACATCTTGGCGAGCTTTCTCAAAATGAAAACTTATCTTTTTTGTCAAATTTCTTCAGTGCAATAATAGGCGTTAAAGGATTTTTTGTGATAAGCGGTTTTCTAGTTGCCAAAAGTTACGTCAATACCCCCTCTTTAAAACAATATTTTGTAAAAAGAGCTAAAAGAATTTTGCCTGCCTACGTTGTTGTAATTATACTCTCAACAATTATTTTAGCCTTCTTTAGTCGTTACAGTATTGCTCAATATTTTTCAGATAGCGGAGTATATCAATATTTAGGGTGGAATTTGATTTTTTTAAATTTTATGCACCCTTGCTTACCGGGACTTTTCGAGAGTAATTTTGTTTGCTCAGTAAACGGAGCATTGTGGACATTAAAAATTGAAGAAGGTTTTTATGTTGTTTTGCCGCTTATATTTTATTGTATTAAAAAATCCAAGAAAGCTTTTTTGGTGTTGGTAGGTCTTTATGTCTTATCGATTTTGTATTGGCTTCTAATGGATTTTTACTTGAATAAACCTTTACTGGCGAAACAGCTTCCAGGCTATTTGTGCTATTTCGTAACCGGAATAATGCTTTTTTTGAACTTTAGTTTTATGATGAAGAACAGGATATCGTTAGCAATAATAGCAACTATTATATTACTCTTGTTTTATTATTCGAATATTAGAATGGGTATGTTGTATCCTGCTGCGTTTGGAGTTTTAATAATTATTGTTGCTTACAGTTTTTCGTTTTTTAATAATTTCGGAAAATATGGGGATTTCACGTATGGTATTTACATTTATCATTTTCCAATAATTCAGCTTTTGAGACAGTACAATTGGTTCGAAAAATACAATCCTTTTGTTGTTTCAATTGGAGCGATTTTACTCACCTTGGTTTTTGCTATTCTTTCCTGGTTTGTTGTAGAAAAAAGATTTTTAGATCGATTTAAAAATAATAGTTTAAAGCAAGTTGAGTCAGTATGTTAGTAAAAACCAAAGCAATTGTTATTTCGTCCCTGAAGTTTCAGGAGAAAAGTTTGATTGTAAAATGTTTTACACTTTCAAACGGTCTTAAGTCTTACTTCGTTCGCGATGCGTTTTCGACTCGTAAAGCCAGCCAGAAAATTGCCTATTTTCAGCCTTTGTCGATTCTTGAAATAGAAGCCGTTCATAAAAACAAAGGAACTTTAGAGAATTTTAAAGAAATAAAAACGGCAGTTCCTTTTCAGAGTATTCATACGGATATTGTAAAAAGTACCATGGTCATGTTTTTATCTGAAATGCTTCATTATTCCATACAAGAAGAAGAAAAGAACGAATCACTTTTCATGTTTTTAGAAACTGCCTTAACATGGCTCGATCATCATGATGATATTTCTAATTTCCATTTGATTTTACTTTTAGAAACTACAAAATATTTGGGTTTTTATCCGGATATTTCAGATATCGATTTGCCTTATTTTGAAATGATCGAAGGCATTTTCACGCCCTTTCATGGATCGACCGCGCTTACAGATCATGAAACAACATTGTTTAAAAAGTTAATTGATTTAAAGTTTGACAACAGTCAAAAAGTATTTCACGTTATCGAAAGACAAATATTGCTTAAAGTTTTGATTGACTATTATAGTTTTCATCTGGATGGATTTAAAAAGCCCAAATCACTTGATGTTTTGAAGGAGATATTTTCTTAAAAACGGAATGGTAAATGTTATATATTTGGCTAGCCAAAAACGCCTTTTATATGAAAAGAATAACTACTCTTTTTCTCCTTTTTTTAGTTCAAATTGTATTTTCCCAATCGGTTGATTTAGATCCGTATCATTTTAATTTGTCTTATGTCAGATTGCCTTTTAGTCCGGTTTTAGAGAAGCAAAACAGAACTTTTTCGGTAAAAATTAAAGCAGATGGTATTCCCACTTTTAATATAGAAGAAGGTTATATTTCAGATGATATAATAATAGACGGTTTTAAAAATGTTCCTGAAAACGGATATTTCTCTATTTCAGTTTCTTTGTATGAACCCTCTATTGCTTCGAGCGAAATTAAAAGAATCGTAAGGAAGGAAAAAGATGTATATGGTGTCGAGCAGACAATAATAACGTATAAAGCTATCGTTAACTGTAAAGAAAGAGGTAGTTATAAATTGGACTGTGCTGGTGATCCTTCTTTTAACCGATTGTTTAGTTTAGATCGTGAGTATACGCTGGAAAGAGATTGTAATAATCCTGATGAAGGTAAGGCATTTGTGGTCGCTGTACTAAAAACGATTGGAAATGATTTTCTAGAGTCGGTAGCTTCCAATATAACTGAACAACTGAGTGGTAGTTATGGTTTTGTAATTCAGCAAACTACAGATTTTTTGTGGATTTTAGATTCTAAAAAACATCCTGAATTTGATAATAGTAAAAAGGCTTTGACTGATATTCGTGCCGCCTTCAATAAAATGCGTTACAATCAGGAAATTACACCAGTAAAGGTAGAATTAGACAAAACGATTCAATATCTCAAAGCCATTGACACGAGATTTACTGCTGAAGATAGAAAGGATAAAAAGTTGCGTTACAGTGCCTACTATAATTTAGCAACGATTTATTATTATTTAGACATGCCTGATGAGTCTGATATTTGGTGTAATAAATTAATAGCAAATAAATATGATGCGTCAGATGGTGAAGGAATGAAAGCCAGAAATGAAACATTACGAAAACGTTTTGCAATTAATAAAATTACTACCACACATCTCGATGTTGAGCCCCGAACAAATGGGATTGTTGATAATAGTAATGATGATAAAGCGGTAGGAGCAAATCATTCTTTTAAAGAGGATAAAGAATATGGTTTAGTAAAACTTGTTCTAAAAACGAATGATACTATTTCTGCTTACACTAAATTAAGTAAGCTATTAAATTTAGATCAAATAATAAAGGTTAGCATTCCAGATTCAAATGGGCTTCATGTTGCTTTTAAAACATTCAATGCAAGTGATGTTTCCAATGTAATTGTTGGAGAATACGATTTTTACAGTACCGTTTCTTTCAAAGCGGCAACGCAGGTTTCCGGAGGAGGACAACCTGTAGCGAGGTTCGTGAGAGATGTTTTAAACGGAAAAACTATTTCTTTGTATGAATGTTATAACGGAGAAATTATTATAAAAAAACAAGGTGATCAACATGGAGCTTCGACGAGTTCTGTAGGCTGGCAAATGAATACGAGAACTAAGTTTATAGAATTAGCCAGATCATGTCCAAAATTAGCTGCAAGAGCCAATAAAAATGAATTTGGAAATGATTTAAATTCGTTACGCGTTTTTGTAGAAGCGCTGGATATGTGTAAATGATAAAATAGAAATACTTAGAAAACTCTAGTCACAGACTGTTGTTTTTTAGTTATCGCAAAGTTAAGTTTTGGTCTGAAAATTTGATGAAGCCTGACTTTTTTTGCATAATCTATTATAAATTTACCGTCTTGACGCTTTTTTTGTTCATCTTTTCTCTATTTCCCTCAAAATTCCTTACTTTCGCACCTCGTTTAAGAAAAGGATAAAATGAGCACAAAATTTACTGAATACAAAGGACTTGACTTGCCAACAGTAGCGTCAGAAGTTCTTGATTTTTGGAAGAAAGAAAATATATTTGAAAAGAGTGTAACTACTCGCGAAGGTGCTGAGCCTTACGTATTTTTTGAAGGTCCGCCTTCTGCAAACGGATTGCCGGGAATTCATCACGTTATGGCGCGTGCCATTAAAGATATTTTTTGTCGTTATAAAACTCAAAAAGGTTTTCAGGTAAAAAGAAAAGCCGGATGGGATACGCACGGTTTACCTGTAGAATTAGGTACCGAAAAAGAACTTGGAATTACAAAAGAAGATATTGGTAAAACGATTTCTATAGAAGAATATAACGAAGCGTGTAAAAAAACCGTAATGCGTTATACTGACGTATGGAATGACCTGACTGAAAAAATGGGATATTGGGTTGATATGGAAGATCCGTATGTGACTTATAAACCAAAATATATGGAGTCTGTTTGGTGGCTTTTGAAACAAATCTATGATAAAGGTTTGTTGTACAAAGGATACACAATTCAGCCTTATTCTCCAAAAGCCGGAACAGGATTGTCTTCTCATGAAGTAAATCAGCCGGGTGCTTATCGTGATGTTACAGATACTACAATTGTAGCACAGTTTAAAACACTTCCGGAAACATTGCCTTCATTTTTGCAAGGTTTTGGAGATGTTCATTTCATAGCCTGGACAACAACACCATGGACATTACCATCAAATACCGCTTTAACAGTTGGTCCTAAAATAGATTATGTTTTAGTAAAAACATTCAATCAATATACTTTTGAACCTGTAAATGTAGTTTTGGCTAAAAATTTAGTTGGAAAACAATTCGGAAAAGGATTTTTTGCAAGTGAAGACGATGCAGATTTTGAAAAAGTAAAAAATGGAGACAAACAACTTCCATTCAGAATTCTAGCTGAAGCAAAAGGGATTGATTTAGTTGATATTCGTTACGAACAATTATTACCTTATGTATTGCCGTATCAAAATGCTGAAAATGCATTTAGAGTAATTGCTGGCGATTTTGTTACTACAGAAGACGGAACTGGAATTGTACATACCGCTCCAACATTTGGTGCAGAGGATGCTAAGGCTGCTAAAGAAGCTAAACCTGAAGTTCCGCCAATGTTAGTTTTGGACGAAAATGGAACAGCAGTTCCTTTAGTTGATTTACAAGGAAGATTTACTTCGCATTTAGGTGAACTTGCCGGTAAATATGTTAAAAACGAATATTATGATGCGGGACAAGCTCCAGAACGTTCTGTAGATGTTGAGATCGCAATTCGTTTAAAAGAAGAAAATAAAGCCTTTAAGGTTGAAAAATACGTACATAGTTATCCACACAGCTGGAGAACTGATGAACCGTTATTATATTATCCACTAGATTCCTGGTTCATAAAAGTAACCGATGTAAAAGATAGAATGTTCGACCTGAACGAAACTATCAACTGGAAGCCTAAATCTACTGGTGAAGGACGTTTTGGAAATTGGTTGAAAAATGCCAACGACTGGAATTTATCTCGTTCTAGATATTGGGGAATTCCATTGCCAATTTGGAGAACTGAAGACAAAAAAGAAGAAGTTCTGATTGGTTCTGTTGAAGAATTGTACAATGCGATTGAGAAATCTATCGAAGCAGGTTTTCAAAAAGAAAATCCGTTTAAAGGTTTTGAAATTGGAAACATGTCAGAGGCTAATTACGATCTAATCGATTTGCATAAAAATGTAGTCGATGAAATTATTTTAGTTTCGGCTTCCGGACAGCCAATGAAGCGTGAAAGCGACTTAATTGATGTTTGGTTCGATTCTGGAGCGATGCCTTATGCACAATGGCATTACCCTTTTGAGAATAAAGATAAAATCGACGAGAATAAAGACTTTCCTGCGAATTTCATTGCAGAAGGTGTCGATCAGACTCGTGGATGGTTTTATACGTTACATGCTATCGGAACATTAGTTTTTGATAAAGTAGCTTATAAAAATGTAGTTTCGAATGGTTTAGTTTTGGATAAAAACGGGCAAAAAATGTCGAAACGTTTAGGAAATGCAACAGATCCTTTTGAAACTATTAAGGAATATGGTCCTGATGCTACCCGTTGGTACATGATTTCAAATGCAAACCCTTGGGATAACCTTAAGTTTGATATTGAAGGAATTGCTGAGGTTCGCAGAAAATTCTTCGGAACTTTATACAACACTTATTCATTCTTTTCGTTATATGCCAATATAGATGGATTTAAGTATGAAGAAGCAGAAATTCCGTTAAACGAAAGACCTGAAATTGATCAGTGGATTATATCTGAATTACATTCATTAATAAAATTTGTTGACGAATGTTATGAAGATTATGAGCCTACAAAAGCAGCAAGAGCAATTTCTGATTTCGTTCAGGAAAATCTTAGTAACTGGTATGTTCGTTTATGTCGTCGTCGTTTCTGGAAAGGTGAATATGCTCATGATAAAATAGCAGCGTATCAAACGCTTTATACTTGCTTGTTGACAATAAGTAAATTAAGCGCTCCTATCGCTCCTTTTTTCATGGATAAATTATATAGAGATTTAACGATTTCTACAGAATCTGAGAAATTTGCCAGTGTTCACTTGGCTGAGTTTCCAAAATTTGTCGAAAACTTTGTTAATAAAACGTTGGAAAGCAAAATGCAGAAAGCGCAGACGATCTCATCTTTGGTTTTATCACTACGTAAAAAAGAGATGATAAAAGTGCGTCAGCCTTTGCAAAAGGTAATGATTCCGGTACTTGACGATAATCAGCGTGCTGAAATCGAAGCTATTTCCGAGCTTGTTAAAGCAGAGGTAAACGTTAAGGAAATTACCCTTTTAGACGATGCTTCAGGTATTTTAGTAAAACAGATTAAACCTAATTTTAAAACTTTAGGACCACGATTCGGTAAAGATATGGGGTTGATTTCTAAGGAGATACAAAGTTTTTCGTCTGAGCAGATTAACAAATTAGATAAGGAAGGAAGCTTAAGTATTGTTATTGCTGGAAATAGCGTAACTTTATCATTAGAAGACGTCGAAATAACATCTCAGGACATCGAAGGCTGGTTGGTTGCAAATTCAAACGGAATTACAGTTGCGCTTGACATCACCATAACAGACGAATTAAAAAGTGAAGGTATCGCCAGAGAGTTAGTAAACAGAATTCAAAACATCCGTAAAGATTCCGGTTTTGAGGTTACGGATAAGATTAAAGTGCAATTAAAAAGAAATGGTCTTTTAGAAGAAGCCATTCTTAAAAACGAAGACTACATTAAGTCTGAAACATTAACAGATGATTTGGTTTTTGTGGACCATTTAGACAATGGCACAGAAATTGAATTTGATGATATTAAAACGATGATATTAATTTCAAAATAGTTTAACATGATAGATGAAATTACAAGATACTCTGATGCTGATTTAGCAGAGTTTAAAGAAATAATCCAAATAAAAATACAAAAAGCACAAGCCGATCTGGATTTAATAAAAAGTGCTTATATGAATGATTTGAATAATGGAACTGATGATACATCGCCAACATTCAAAGCTTTTGAAGAAGGAAGCGAAACAATGTCAAAAGAAGCAAACTCACAGTTAGCTATCAGACAGGAAAAGTTTATTCGCGATCTGAAAAATGCATTATTCCGTGTAGAAAATAAAACGTACGGTATTTGTAAAGTAACAGGTAAATTAATTGGCAAAGAAAGGCTTAAAATTGTACCTCACGCTACTATGAGTATCGAAGCTAAAAATCTTCAACGATAACATATTAAAAACGCTCCATTTGGAGCGTTTTTTTTTGTTTTGATAAAGACCTGAGATGGCTTTTGAGAATATTTTTTAGATTGTACTAAAAGATCTAATGTTTGTTGTGGTAAAAATTAATTAGAACCGTCCTGCATAAGTGCAGTTCTGATTAACTTAAACATGGTTTACGATAGACTTTTTTCCAATTCTGCTTTGTGTTTTCTCAATACCGCTCTCGTCATCCCTAAATTCGCTTTGCTGGAATCAGCCGCAAGATAGATCATGAATTTTTTGTTAGGTGAAATGTCAATAATGTGAATTTGATTTGTTAGGGTAATCAAAATGTCTTCGATGTCCTGATTTAAATTCAAAGCATTTACAGCATTAATTTTTGCTTTTACAACCTCTAAGTTGTAAGCAGCAGCAAGTTCCGGGTCAAACGACGGGACTACTGTTACATTCCCATAGCTCAATCCTGATTGGATTTCGATTACAGCAACAGCAATAAAGCCGTTTACGTTTGTTTTGATTTCATTCAAAAACACGTTTAAAAAGTCGTTACTCATAATTAGATAGATTTGTGATTAATTAGGTGGGTATTTTATTTTAATATGGAATTTTTACTTAATTCTGCTGCAAGTTCATCTGTTGTACGCATTAACAAGCCAAGATTACTGCCGTCTCTTGTGAAAGCAACCACAAAGTTAGACGCATTTATTTTGTTTCCAATAACAACCCCTTCTGAGGTTTTTAGAAATAATTGCTTTAGGGTGCCTTTTCCAATGTCGGCAAGAAATTTATCGCTCATAGATAAAATCGCAGCAGTCATGGCAGCAACACTGTCTCCATAGTCGAGATGCAAGGAAGTGATTAATTTTCCTTTTTCATTTAATACTAAAGCCGCGGAAGATTTTGTGTTCAGCAAAAAATCATTTAGGGTAGAGTTAATTTCATTCATTTTTGTGGCGTTTGAGGAGTTGTTAAAAATAGGCACTATTACTACTATATTTCAGCTAATGTGTTTATTTTGTTGAAACTAGTGTTAATTTTCCTAACAAATATAAATTAAATTATGTATCATTGTAGCTCCAAATCGTTAAATAATTTTATTTTTTACTGTAAAAAACTTACATTATGGCTAAAGTGTTGAAAATCAAGGATGTTAACTCTGATGTTGAAAAAAGAATGAAGGAATTCGAAAAGATTAGAGCGAACTTAAAAACGCAGATTGCGAAAGATTCCGGTGTAAAAAAAGATAGTAAAGGCTTGCTAAAGTCGATATCAGATTTTTTTGCAGATAGTCCAAAAAATGACCTTAAAGCAATTGAAAAAAAATAAGTTTTATTTCTTTTGCTTAGAATGAAGTAATGTGAATACAATGTAAAACAATAAAAATGCCCTTAATAGCGTTGAACATGCCCCAAAAAGT
>NZ_MUGW01000080.1 GCF_002217285.1 Flavobacterium hercynium
GGAGTAGCGGTTACAGCAGCAAATACAGATGTAACACCAATCACAACAGGTCCATTGAGCATCAATGCAAATGGAGTTTTAACTCTTGCAGCGAATACAGCAAGTGGAACATATAGCATCACTTATGAAATCTGTGAAGCAGGTGCAAATCCATCAAACTGTAAAACAGCTTCAGCTGAAGTAACAGTTGCAAATGCTTTAGTTGCAAACAACGATAACACTTACGGAACTCAGACTTCAGGAAACACAGCGGTAAATGTTGGTAACGTAACGACAAACGATACTTTAAACGGAGTAGCGGTTACAGCAACAAATACAGATGTAACGCCAATTACAACAGGTCCATTGAGCATCAATGCAAATGGAGTTCTTACTCTTGCAGCCAATACAGCAAGTGGAACATATAGCATCACGTATGAAATCTGTGAGGCAGGAGCAAATCCATCAAACTGTAAAACAGCTTCGGCAGAAGTAACAGTTGCAAATGCTTTAGTAGCAAATGCAGATA
>NZ_MUGW01000081.1 GCF_002217285.1 Flavobacterium hercynium
AATAAAAACACAAATTATTATGTTTAAAAATTATCAATTAAAAAATTACTCTTCTCTTTCAATTATAGTTTTCAGATTATTTGCAATCGAACTAACTTCATCTTTTTTATAATTTGAATTTAGTATAAAAAACCATTTATCGTAAGTTTTTTTGAAAAAGTTAACTTCTGAATAATCATAAGTGTACGAAATATTGATATATGGATCTCGGGTAGGAACTATACTAATATTAAGATTTTCTAGAGCATCATTTTTATTAGATAATAATTTATAATTAAAATTATCTATGTGTATATCTTGACCAGCTATCGTACCTATTTCATCATTGTTAAATTTGAGAAAAATATTCTGATAAGAATCTTTATTGAATCTTGTGATTTTATTCTCATTTAATGAATATAAAACTTTATAATTTTCTGGTGTTTTACTATTTTTCAACCATTCATTCACATATTCGAGATCATCTAATACATCTGGAATATTTTTACGAATGTTATTACTTTCAAGAGTAATATTGTTAGTAACCCATATAAAATCATTTAGGCCCATCGGAAAAATAAAAACAAACAAACCAAAAATTATTGATATTATCAATAGTATTTTCTTAACTAATTTTCTTTTTATCATTTTATTGCAATTAACTTTTTTCTCTCTTATTTTTATGAAATACCACTATTTTAGTAAAACTATACTCCTCTTTATTTATAGATTCAAAACAAATCCTGGTGACTGTTTTCTTTCGTTTGTAAGGAAATAAATTTATCATTTCCATAAATATTAACTTATAAAGACTTTTATTGATTAGTTCTATTTTCTTTGATTTCATCACAAGGCAAATAGAAGTTTCTGTGATGTTCTATGCTTCAATCTTTGAAAAATTGCTTGTATTATTTTGATTTATTTCTAAAAATTTTGATAATGTTTTTCATTAAAAATGACAAAATTAATATCTTTCTGTACTAATCTTTCTATAGAATTTTTCATGAAGGATTGATCGTAAATATTTAATTTCACATAAGTACTTTTCCGAACAGAAGTTACACCACTAATAATACGTTCTTCTGAACCTTCTTCATTTGCCTTTACAAGCTGCAATATTTTGTTTTCGGAATGCCATTGGTAAACTGATAAATCTCCAAGCATTTTATTCTGCTTAAATTCCGCTGTTTTATTCTCTTTTTTCAAATAACTTACAAAATCGATAATTTCGGACATTTTGCCATCATAAAAATTAGTAGCCTCATAGGCATAAATTTTATTTTTTTTATCAGTTAAAATTACTAATCCATCAAAAAAAAATTGATTATTATAATTAAAGGGACGTTTACCTAAAATTTTATTTTGTTGATTAGAAAAATGATATTTATACAATTTTATAGTATCTGATTTTAAAAGATTTTCAATCTTTTTTTCTTCATTACTAGCATTAACGATTGCTGTTTTCCACACCTTTGTTTTAGAAATCAAACTGTCAACATTCTCATTAAAAGATAATTTAGCCAAATCAAAACTTCCACAATCTTTACAAATATGATCGGGATTTTTCATGTTTTGAGATTTGGCGCAAGAAGTTAGAAGTAAAAACAGATTAATTATTATCGTATTTGTTATTTTTTTATGTCTCATTTTTTTTTGATTTTATTCAGTATAAACTCTATTTACTAATTTAACTACTTGTATTTCCTAGCTAATTATTCAAAACATACTTCTTTCGAAATCTAAAGTATTACCTCTAACTTACTTACCTTATTCTTTCGATGGAAATAAAAATCTAATGAAATAATTTTTTCAGTTTTTTTATTTATTAGCTCGATAACACTTTTTCTAATTGGCGAGGACAGAGTAACTAGTTTTCCATAAGCAAAAAAACGTAATTCGGCTTTTTCGGGATATGGCTGTAATTCGTAATCAGGGTTTCGAATAATTTCTAATAATTCATTTAAGTTGTCTTTTTTTTTGCTGTGATGTAGAATAAAAAGCGACACCTAACAAATCTTCTCTTTCTTTAATTAATTTAGAAAATGTGTTAACATCTCTATCTTTAATGATTTTTATAATATCATCATAAGAATTTTGTACTTCTCTTTTTAAATCATTACCATTTTCCATTTCATCTTTAAGGTCAACAGAATTTGTCCAGCCTTCAATGGAAAAAGGTAATACTAAATTTATTTCTGCTTTCAACTGATAGTATGGTAGACCGTTTAAATTATTGTGATCTCCATTTGGTGTTTCTTTCACAAATAATTCAACTTCTTTATCATAATTATCAGTATCAAAATAATGAAGTGTAATTTCTCCATATGAATCTTCATTTAATGTACTTTGATTTAAGTTAGGATAAATTTTCAAGTCTATTGTATGTTTTCCGGAACTTAATAACAATGTATTTATTGGAACCTCTACTGCCGTTCTTTTACCCTTTAGAGCAAGATCCCCCATATAACTAAAGGCTAACATATCATCTACAAACAATTCCGCTTGACAATTACTTAATCTTGTATAAATTCTATAACTTTTATTCTTTATATCTAAACTATTTTTTAAATTTTTTATTTTCTTTTCCTGACAACCTACTGTACTAAAAATAAACAGGCTTGCAATTAGAAGTATTTTCATAAATTAGATACTGTTGTAAAACCTTTTATCGTATTACTTCTAATGAAGAATTAATGTTTTTTTTATGAAATAAAACCATCTCAGTGAAACCATATTCATCTTTATTTATAGATTCAAAAACAAATCCTGGTGGCTGATCGTTCGTTTGTAGAGAAACAAGTTTATTATTTCCATAAAATACTAGCTTATAAAGATTTTTATTGATTGATTCTATTTTTTTAGGTAGTCCATAAAAAATAGATGCTTTATTTTCTTTGATTTCATCAGAAGTCAAATAAAAACTTTTGGTATGTTCTATAGTTCTATCTTTGAAAAATTGCTCATATTCTTTTTCATTTCTTGAATTATAAATTGACATTATTTTCTGCAGGTAGTCTTCTAATTCCTTTACCAATAAGTTTTCATCCTGTTTTTTTAAATTTATAGAATTTTCCCATCCAACATTCTTATAAGGAACATTAGCTATAAATGAAAAAACATTTGCATATATTGGTGTTTTATTTTCCTTAAAATCAATCATTGGTATTTGATATACCAAATTTCTTCCTGATGCTTCTTTATTCGCTTCTTTTACAAAAATTTTTAATTCACAGACAGCATATTTAGAGATGTTTTCCCTCGTCGAAGATAATATTCTTACTTCTATTGGCTGCTCCCCACTTTTAAGAATAGCATCATTTATTGGGTAATCAACAGCCATTCCATCATTTTGATAATGATTGAAAACAGGTATATCATTAATTAATAT
>NZ_MUGW01000082.1 GCF_002217285.1 Flavobacterium hercynium
TAATAATTTGTGTTTTTATTATCTAAATCAGCACTCACTACCAGAAGCATTTTTATTAGATATTCAAAAATGTTAAAAGAAAAAATTAAGATTGAAGAAGTTGATTTTGTAAAAAAGACATTTAATAAAAGTTTATGGCAATCATTAATTATAATGCCTTTTATTCTAATTTTTCTGTTATTACCAATTTATTTTTTGATCTTTTTTATTGACTTGTTTATATTCAACAGTCATTTAGATAATTTATTAACTATTTATGTTATTTCTGTTTTTGGATTAGTACTTCTAAACTTTTTATACGGAAAGATTATTATGATTAAAAGAATTACTGATCAGGAGATAGATAAAATAACAGAAAATTTTAGCATTCAAAGAAAAGACAATTATACTCATAGCTCTGAATATGGATCTGATAGCCATTATTATAGATTGTATCTTATAAATGAAGATGATCAAAAAAAAGGAATTCGTATAAGTGAGGAAGATTATAAAATAGTAAAAGAAAATGATGTGATCACAATTACCTATTTTAAGACAATCAATATCATTACAAAAACTACTTTTAACAATCAAGAGTTGAAAAATTCAAGCTTTTTTCCCCGAAGAAATTGGAAATTATGGTAGCCGGTGAAACGATTTATAATGATAAAAAAATAAATTTCTTTTAATCACATGGGAGTTGTCTGGGCACAACATTAAAAACAATACAACAAACACTGATTACATGTTTAAAAAACTATTAGATAACTTTACATCTGTTTTACCTAATGCTTATCTATTTTACGAGTACTTAAGTTTGTGGCTTGTTGTAAATCCTGATCCTATAGCTGTAAAAACGTTGTGCGTTCTAATTTCTTTTGAGTTTATTATGGTTCATTCGGCTATTTTTATGGCCGCTTTTCAAAGAAAATTTTCGATTATATTTTTTATACTTGTGTATGGATTATTTGCTTATGAGTTTGATAAAATGCTTCCATTAAATGATAAAAGGATAATGATTGCTTATTTATTAGTCGTTCTTTTTCGAATGCGATTTGCATTCTTTAATGTAAGCAAAAAACAACAAGATAAGTTATTGGGCTTTTCTGGTTTAGCTGCTGTAATCTATATATTATCTATAGGTTTTTGTGCCATTTTTTCTGATTCTCTGCCCAGATTGAATTACACTAAAGCATTTGCCTCTGAAAATGTTTATGATGGTAGTAGTTATGGTCTTTCGGAAGAGTCTGCAATATTAATGTCGACAGGTACTATTTATTATTTTTTGCTGGTAATTTCGTATCTCTATAATAGTTATTTAGAGGAATGTGAATTAAAAAAACAAAAACTGAGTGCGTAAAAGCATCTTACTGGCGAACACAAAACTTATCTGAATTTTTACAAACTATTGCAAAACACGATTAACCTGTGAAAAATTTCTTCCGTAGTAGGATTCTTTTGTGGATGAAATGATAACACCACCGTGTGTAGAGGAATGAACAAATTTAATCTCACCATCTGCTACATCTACAACCATTCCAACATGGTTAATATGGCGTCTTCCGTTTGTTTTAAAGAAGATTAAATCGCCTTTTTGTGCTTCGTCTGAGTTTACTTTTATTCCGATTCGGGATTGTTCGATTGATGTTCTTGGCAGTTTAACATCGAAATTACTAAATGTAGAATACATAAGTCCTGAACAATCAAATCCGGCTTTTGTAGTTCCGCCTGATCTGTATCGTATACCGATGTTTTCGGTTGCGGTTGATATTAGTTGGTCTATTAAACCTAAGTGATTTTCTACTTTAATTAAGGATGAAGAATCCCCTGTTATTTCTGCTACTTCTGATGAACCTGTTGTAAACTGAGAGGGTACTTCTACGATAGCTTCTTCTACTTTTTCTTGTGGTTTCAAAGCCAGATAAGCATCTGCTTTTTCTTTTGTAGTTTTAATTTTTAAAACGGATCCTACACGGAGTTTTGTTTTAATTTGTGGATTTTGCTTTTGTAATTCTGCTACTGATATTCCAAATTCTTTGGCGATAGCGTATTTTGTTTCTTTAGGTAAAACTTCTCTTTCTACTTCTACAAGACTGCTATTTTCTGCATTTTGAATTTCTGTATTCTGAACTGGTTTTTCTAAGGATGCTACTTCATTAGATGGAATTATTAATTGCTGTCCAATCTTTAATCCTTCTGTTTCTAAAAGCGGATTGGCTTTCTTTAAATCATCTACGGCAACATTGTATTTTTTAGATATTCCCCACAATGTTTCTTTGGCTAAAACCTGATGTGATCCTGGATTATTTATAACGACTGCCTCAACAGGTGTCTTTATGGAAGTAAAATTTTTGTTTGGAATTAATAAAACTGAATTTAGTTTTAAAATTTTGGGTGCATT
Source organism: Flavobacterium hercynium (assembly GCF_002217285.1). Classification (GTDB taxonomy): domain Bacteria; phylum Bacteroidota; class Bacteroidia; order Flavobacteriales; family Flavobacteriaceae; genus Flavobacterium; species Flavobacterium hercynium. The sequence continues at coordinate 2,381 of NZ_MUGW01000082.1, forward strand.
GGGATTGGCGTCAAAAATTGCTTTGGTTTTTACTCCGTATTTTTTAGCGATTACCGATATATTATCTCCTTTAGAAATGGTATGCTTGATAAACTTTTCCTGTGAAAAAACTACGGAACTAAATAAAAACAAAGTGACGACTAATCTTAAAATCATAATTTGGGGGAATTACTTTTTTATTTGCAATTGAGATTTCGATATAAACAACAAAACAGTTATTTTTACCATTATGGCGAATTTAACAATTTTATGTAAAAAATTAGTCATTTTAAACAACTTTTTGGGTTCAAAACAACAAATAACTCACTAAAATCGAAACAACCTACTAAAAATACATAATTAATACGAAAAATATTATCTTAGATTATTATTATTCGTCTCAATATAAAAACATGAAAAAAGCGGTATTATTGCTCTTACTATTTCCTATTCTTTCTGTTGCGCAAAGCCTGAAAGGAATTGTATTTTCTAAAAATGACAATCTTCCTTTGGCTGATGTTAATGTTCGCTCGCTAAGCAATAACGCTAACAGCTTAACAAATAAGAAGGGCGAATATATTTTAAAAGCAGCATCAAACTTAAAAGACAATGACTCCATTGAATTTTCTCATGTCGGTTTTACTTCTCTAAAATTGAGTTTGAATGACTTAAAACTACAACAATACAATGTTGTTCTTTCTGATGAAATGGAAAATTTATCGGAGCTAACGATTTCTTCTAATCGCGGTTTAAAACTAAAATCGAATATTGCATATACTAAATTATCACCGCTAAAAAGCAGTATTTCTTCTTTTGGATCGTTACTTCATGATGGCAAAATATATGTTGTAGGTGGTGATGCTTCGTTTGGTTCTGATGCTCTACAAAGAGTATTATCGAAGCAGGAAATGTATGAAGTCGGAGGAGTCAATTTTTTACAAAGCTATTTAAATGAACTAAGACGCCAGTTTTCTTTACAGCTGCATAAGGGCGATTTTTTAATTTATGATATAAAGACAAATACCTGGCAGGTCTCTGAAACAAAATTTATAAAGAGAGCCTTCAATCACCTTCTTTATTACGACAATGCATTATATGTTTTAGGAGGCAAAAGACTTGCTGGTAATAAAGAATTTTTAGAGAATCGAATTGAAGTTTTTGACCTGAATAAAAATGAAATTGTGATCGATAAAACGAATCCGCATCAGGCTATAAATTTCGCATCGTTTCTCTATAAAGACAATATTATTGTATTGGGTGGTGCTGTAAAATCAACGGAAAAAGGGCAAAAGGTTTTTACTAACAAAACTCATTTTTACAATCTGACTTCGGGTTTATGGTACGAGCTTTCGGATATGCCAATTGCAAAAGAAACAAATGGTGTTTTGATTGGTGATAAAATTTACTTGATTGGAGGAAATAACGGAGAACCTTTAAATACTATTCAAAGCCTTGATTTGCTTACTGATAAATGGCAAAATGAAGGTGAATTGTTTTTTGGTATGGAAAGACCTGCGGTGACTTCTAACAATGATATTATTTATTTTTTTGAAAACCGAAAAATTTACTGTTACAATGTGGTTTCAAAAGAACTGAAGGAATATACGATTGATCTTGAATTAAAATCGGCTGCAATGCATTTTTTCAACGACACCTTGTACATCGTTGGTGGTTATACTTTTACTCAATACAGCAATACTCCTTCTGCTAATATGTATAGTATTTCGATTGATGAATTTGATAGTACTAAACCGAATCGTATTAAAACATTGGTACAAAAATCAGATGCAAATTAATTTTTCTGGTTTTTTTCTTTTAAAAATGATTGTCCTAGCCCAGATGAAAGCGGCATCCTTTTGTGGCGGGGTTCGCCATAAAAGATATAGCGGACAGCTGGATTAGCTCCTAAACAAAAAAACGCACTGTTTTCACAGTACGTTTTTGGGTATAATTGAATCGTTAAGATTATGCTTTTCCTGCAGCAATTAGGTTTAATGCAGAACCTGCAACGAACCAGCCTATTTGACCAGCATTGTAGGTATGATTGGCAAGGATAATATCCTTAGTACCATTATCATGAACAAATTCTAACGTTAAAGGTTTACCTGGAGCGAACTCGGTTAAATCTGTGAAGTTAATGGTATCGTTCTCCTGAATTTTATCGTAATCTGCTTCGTTGGCGAACGTTAATCCTAAAAGACCTTGTTTTTTAAGGTTTGTTTCGTGAATACGGGCAAACGATTTTACCAATACGGCTTTTACTCCTAAGAAACGAGGTTCCATTGCAGCATGCTCACGTGAAGAACCTTCTCCGTAGTTGTGATCTCCTATTACAATAGACGGAACTCCGGCTGCTTTGTAAGCGCGAGCTACAGCGGGAACGGCATCGTACTCGCCTGTTAATTGATTTTTAACTGAATTTGTTTTTTGGTTGAATGCGTTTACAGCACCAATCAACATATTGTTTGAAATGTTATCTAAGTGTCCACGGAAACGTAACCAAGGTCCTGCCATAGAAATGTGGTCGGTTGTACATTTTCCGAATGCTTTGATTAATAGTTTTGCTCCTGTAATGTTTTTACCATCCCAAGCATCAAACGGAGCTAATAATTGCAAACGCTCTGATGCTGCGTTGACTACTACTTCGACTCCTGAACCATCTTTTGCAGGAGCTTGAAAACCTGGATCTTCGGCATAAAAGCCTTTTTCAGGAAGTTCGTCTCCGGTTGGTTCGTCTAACATTACTTCTTCGCCGTCTTCGTTGATTAATTTATCGGTTAGAGGATTAAAACTTAGATCTCCTGCGATTGCTAATGCGGTTACCAATTCCGGCGATCCTACGAAGGCTAGTGTGTTTGGATTTCCGTCTGCACGTTTTGAAAAGTTACGGTTGAAAGAGTGAACGATGGTGTTTCTTTCTTCTTTCTCTGCTCCTTCTCTGTCCCACATACCAATACATGGTCCGCAGGCGTTAGCGAATACGGTAGCGTTAATTTTATTGAAGGTGTCAATAAATCCGTCTCTTTCTATTGTAGCACGCACTACTTCTGAACCTGGAGTAATGGTGAATTTCGCTTTTGTTTTTAAGTTTTTCTCTGCTACTTGTTTTGCTAATGATGCAGCACGGGCAATATCTTCGTAGGAAGAGTTGGTACAAGAACCTATTAAACCTACCTGAATTTGTAATGGCCAGTTGTTTTTGATTGCTTCCTCTTTCATTTTAGAAATTGGCGTAGCTAAGTCTGGCGTAAAAGGTCCGTTTAAGTGTGGTTCTAATTCTGATAAGTTAATTTCGATTACCTGATCAAAATATTCTTCCGGATTTGCATATACTTCCGGATCACCAGTTAAGTAAGGAGCTACTTTGTCTGCAGCATCAGCTACATCGGCTCTGTTTGTAGAACGTAGGTAACGACTCATAGAAGCATCGTAACCAAAGGTTGATGTTGTTGCACCAATCTCTGCTCCCATGTTACAAATTGTACCTTTACCTGTACATGACATTGCGGTTGCACCTTCTCCGAAATATTCTACGATAGCACCTGTTCCTCCTTTTACGGTAAGAATACCGGCAACTTTAAGAATTACGTCTTTAGGAGCTGTCCATCCTGATAATTTACCGGTTAGTTTTACTCCAATCAGTTTAGGAAATTTTAATTCCCAAGCCATACCTGACATTACGTCTACGGCATCTGCTCCACCAACACCAATGGCTACCATTCCCAGACCACCTGCATTTACTGTATGTGAATCGGTACCAATCATCATTCCACCCGGGAAAGCATAATTTTCAAGTACTACCTGATGGATGATTCCGGCTCCCGGTTTCCAGAAACCTATTCCGTATTTATTAGAAACTGACGACAAGAAATCGAAAACTTCGTTACTTTGTGTTTTTGCTCTCGCCAAATCCGTTACAGCATCTACTTTTGCCTGAATTAGGTGATCACAGTGCACTGTTGTTGGTACTGCAACTTTAGATTTACCAGCGTGCATAAATTGCAACAATGCCATTTGAGCGGTTGCATCCTGACAGGCTACACGGTCTGGTGCGAAGTCAACATAGTCAACTCCTCTTCCAAAGGCCTTAGTCGGATTTCCATCCCAAAGGTGGTTGTACAAAATTTTCTCGGTTAAAGTAAGGGGACGACCAACAATTTCGCGTGCTTTATCTACACGACCAGGCATATTTTTATATACCTTTTTTATCATTTCAATATCAAAAGCCATAAGATTTGTTTGTTTTTATTATTCTTTTTTGAACAACACAAGGTACAAAAAATAGAGCAGTTATCACAAAAAAAGCCCGAGTATTATGACTCGGGCTTTGGAATTTATAACGATTATAATCTTCGATTACATTACTAACTGTTTGTTAGATGGTGCAAACTTAGTTAAGTTAATACCTTCTACTGCAGCAGTATATTCAACCATTGTAGGTGTTCTTCCTAAAACCGTAGAAAGTACTACAACTGGTGTAGAAGAAAGTAATGATTCTCCTTTTTTACCTTCTGTATCTTCTACTACTCTTCCTTGGAAAAGACGTGTAGATGTTGCCATTACAGTATCTCCTTTTGCTGCTTTTTCCTGGTTACCCATACAAAGGTTACATCCAGGACGCTCTAAGTATAACATGTTTTCGTACTCGGTACGTGCAGCACCTTTTGGAGCGTTGTCATCAAATTCGAATCCGGAATATTTTTGCAACACTTCCCAATCACCTTCAGCTTTAAGCTCATCTACGATGTTGTATGTTGGTGGTGCTACAACAAGTGGTGCTTTGAACTCCACTTTTCCATGTTGCTGTTCGATGTTTTTAAGCATTTGAGCAAGGATTTTCATATCTCCTTTGTGAACCATACATGATCCAATAAATCCAAGATCTACTTTTTTCTCTCCACCATAGAAAGATAGAGGTCTGATAGTATCGTGTGTATATCTTTTTGAAACATCAATGTTGTTTACGTCCGGGTCAGCGATCATTGGCTCTACGATTTGATCAAGATCAACTACTACTTCAGCATAATACTTAGCATTTGCATCTGGAGTTAAGGCTGGTTTCTCTACAGATTTAATCTCTGCGATTCTTTTATCAGCTTTGTTGATCAATCCTTGAAGAACTTGTTTTTCGTTGTCCATTCCTTTGTCGATCATAATCTTGATTCTTCCTTTAGCAATCTCTAATGATTCGATCAAAGTATCGTCTTCAGAAATACAGATAGAAGCTTTTGCTTTCATTTCTGCAGTCCAGTCTGTAAATGTAAATGCCTGGTCAGCTGTAAGCGTTCCGATATGAACTTCAATTACTTTTCCTTGGAATACATTTTCTCCACCAAACTTTTGAAGCATTTGTGCTTGTGTAGCGTGAACTACATCACGGAAATCCATGTAACCTTTCATTTCTCCAATAAAAGTTACTTTTACAGATTGAGGAATTGGCATTGAAGCTTCTCCGGTAGCAAGTGCTAAAGCAACTGTTCCTGAATCTGCACCAAAAGCAACACCTTTTGACATTCTTGTATGTGAATCACCACCAATGATGATAGCCCATTCGTCAATTGTAATATCGTTAAGTACTTTGTGAATTACATCGGTCATAGCGTGATAAACTCCTTTAGGATCACGAGCTGTAATCAAACCAAAGTTGTTCATGAATTTCATAAGCTTAGGAATATTAGCCTGCGCTTTTTTATCCCAAACTGAAGCAGTGTGACAACCTGATTGGTAAGCACCATCAACAATTGGAGAAATTACGGTAGCAGCCATAGACTCTAATTCCTGCGCCGTCATAAGTCCTGTTGTATCTTGAGAACCTACGATATTTACTTCTACACGCACATCTGAACCTGCATGTAAAACTTTTCCAGGTGTTAAACCAACAGCGTTTCTGTTAAAGATTTTTTCTACTGCTGTAAGTCCTTGTCCTTCAACAGAAATCTCTTTAGCAGGAGCAAAAACAAGTGGCGTTTCGATTTCTAAAAGCTTAGCTGCAAATGTTTGCAATTTTTTACCAAATACGATAGCATAAGATCCACCAGCTTTGATAAATTCAACTTTTTGCGGTGTAAATGAACTAGAGATATCAATTAACTCCTGATCGCCGTTGTAAAGTTTTTTTGTTTTAGTATTAATGGTAAGAACTGTTCCTGTAGCAATAGAATAAGCTTGCTCCAAAATTGGTTCGTTGTTTTCATTACGAAGAGGATTACCATTAGCATCTAATTTTTTAACCCAGTTTTTAAGGTCAATTCCAATACCACCTGTAACATCTACAGTTGTAAGGAAGATTGGTGAAATTCCGTTTGTTCCTGCTACAATTGGAGCAAAATTTACAAATGGAACATAAGGGCTAGCTTGTTTTCCTGTCCAAAGTGCCACGTTGTTTACACCTGACATTCTAGAAGAACCAACTCCCATTGTACCTTTTTCAGCAATTAGCATTACGCTTGCATCAGGATGTTTCGCCTGTAATGCTTTTATTTCGTCTTGTGCTTCAGGCGTAATCATACATTTTCCATGTAGTTCACGATCTGAACGTGAGTGTGCCTGGTTTCCTGGAGATAATAAATCTGTTGAGATATCTCCTTCTCCGGCAATATAAGTAACAACCTTAATTTCTTCTGCTACCTCTGGCAGTTTAGTGAAGAATTCAGCTTGTGCATAACTTTCAATAATTTCTCTGGCAATTGGGTTTTCTGCTTTAAACGCTTCTTTTAAACGATCTGTATCTGCGTCGTAAAGGTAAACTTGTGTTTTAAGAACGTTTGCCGCTTCTTTAGCAATAGCAATATCATTTCCTAAAGCTAAATCAAGAAGTACTTCGATAGAAGGTCCTCCTTTCATGTGTGACAGCAACTCAAATGCAAATGCAGGAGTTATTTCTGCTACCACAGATTGACCAAGAATAATCTCTTTTAAAAACTTAGCTTTCTCACCAGCAGCGCTAGTGGTACCAGGCAAAGTATTGTAAATAAAGAATTTAAGTGAATCAGTACGGTATTCATTATTTAAATCTTTAATTTGCGCAATGATTTCGCTTACTAATTCAGCATCATCAATTGGCTTAGGGTGAAGACCCTGGGTTTTTCTTTCTTCAATTTCTTGAATGTAATCCTTATAAATGTTCATAATTAAGGCAGATTATTTTTTTACGCAAATTTAAACATTAAACCTGATAATTAAACAAAATATAATAGAACTCGTGTTTTCAAAAATTATTATTGCTAAAAAACGATTTTGACTGCTTGTTTTTGCTAAAAAATCAAATTAATATTAAAAAAATAAATTTTTAACATTTTAAAATCTTTTCTTTAACAAAGTCGAAATTTGTTGTTATAAACAAAGCGTTGTTTTGATTGGTTTTTAACAAAGAATGATTCTAAATTAGGATTTACAACGTTATAGTGATCCTTTTTTGCTTTTCAATTATACATTTCGACATAAAAC
>NZ_MUGW01000083.1 GCF_002217285.1 Flavobacterium hercynium
CTATTATACAGATCTCCTTTTTTAAAATAAATCGTTCTGTCAAAAACCCTTGGATTAAAGGTGTTCGCGGTATCTATAATCGTGAAGTCTTTGTATTGTACAATATCTTCCTTTTTGTATCGCACGCTGTCTTTTGAAATTGAAAAGTTAGGATATACTACAATTTTATCGATTTTGTATGCCACTTTCGCCTTTTCCGGTGTTTCTTCTTTTATTTTTATTTTAATGTTTACTTCATAATCACCTTTTGAACTATCGACCTGCGCCAGAATGTAATCCGGATTAAAGTAATAATATCCTTTTTCCTTCAATCGGGCATCTATACGTTCGCGTTCCTGCTTGATCACATCAAGATCATAAGGTCTTCCTGGTCTCAATCTTGATCTTCGGCTTGTTTTAGCTATTTCTTTAGACAGTTCTGAAGAATCTGCAGGAAATTTGACGCTTTTAATTTTATATTGTCTTCTGGGCTGTACTGTATATTCTGCTGTCGCACGTTTATTTTTTGCTGTTGAATCGGCACTTACTCTGGTTTTAAAATAACCTCTGTTTTCGGTGAAATTTCGAAGTACAGAAGCATTATAATCCAAATCGACTTTGCTGAAAAGTACGGGCTCCTCGCCTACTTTTGTTCGCAGCCAATGTCTGATTCCTTTATCTTTTTTGGGTTCACCCGCAATATTGTAAATCCACAATTTAGGACGTAATCCAAAAATCTGTTTATTGGGTTTAGGACGAAGAAGATCTTCTAATTCTTTCTCGAGTGCTTTTTTGTCTTTCTTTTTTATAATGGAATCTTCTACTGTAACAGAACCTCCTGTGTACAATAAATCACCTTCCGGCAAATATTTAGTATTACTGCATCCAAAAACAAAAAACAAGGATAACACACTAAAATATTGTATATATCTAATTTTCATATCGCTATGCTTTTTGCTCATTTCCTTCAATTTGATCTTCTTGCTGATTTTCTTCTTCTTTTTTATCCTCTTTTTCCTTTTGTTCTTTTTCTTTGAGTTTTTGTTTTTCCTTACGCAATTTCTCTTCTTTAATCATTTCTTTTTCTTCTGCACTGCGGTGAAAAAGTTCGCGGAATTTATTGTAACTCATAGTAATGATGAAGGCAACTCCTGTTTCGACAACCTGCCCTTCAACTGCAACCTGATATTGATTTTTTCGGTAAGCACGAACCATATAGCGTCCGTCTTTTGTAAGCTGATAATCCAATGCAACATCTCCTGCAATATTGGTACTTTCTTCATTGGCACGCTCCTGACCTTCTACTCCAAAACTGCTTCCTACAGTAACTTTCAATCTGTCGTTTAACAGTTTTTTAGAAACCCCAACATTCAGATCAGTTCTGTTTTCCATCGTTCCGGATGTATAATCTTCTGTCGACTGAAGGTCAAATTCTACCTGAAATCCGCTTACTAATTCTCCCGCAAGATCATTTAATTGCTGTGAAAGTATTTTACTCACACTTTGTCTTGCCAGCGATCCAGCATTGGTACCACCACTTTCGCTTGCAAAAGGATTTTCACCAATGAATCTGTTTAACAATAAAAGTGCAAAAACCTGTTTGTTTAATTCTGCCGGTTCCTGACGCAATTGTTCCAGTTTTGTCTGCGAAGCCGTTACAATATCTGATGATACATTATAATTTCCGTCAGGAAGCACAATATCAAATGAAATTTCAGGCTTCAATAATTCGCCTTTCATTTTTAATAGAGTCTGAAACGGAATTTTTTGTTTGTATGTATTTTTAACACTCGGGCTTAAACTACCTAGCTGATTTCCTAACAAATCGATTGGAGCTGTTTCTACTTTATAAATCGCTGTTATATTTAGGTTTGCCATTGTTGGCTCTCCGTTCCAGATAATTGAACTTCCTTTTTGAATGTTGAATTTTCTTCGAATCATATTAAAATTCATTTCATAGGCTCCGTCTGAAAACTCATATTTACCAGTCAAAGTTGTTTTTCCAGAAGGATCAATTCCTCCTGTAAGTTGTGCTTCTCCTTTAAGATTTAGGTAATCTCCATTTCCTTTATCAATGACCAAAGTCAGTTCTGCTTCTTTATCAATAGAAATATCAACACTTACATCCATACCAACCAATTGCGATTGGTTTAGTTTGTCTTGTATTTCCGCTGTTTGTCTCAAATACATATTGTCTTCATCAACAAACTCTACAATACCTTCACGATCTGCAATTGATGGATCTGATTGTGGTAATACTAATGTAAATTTAGTTTCCTTATTGATTTTGATATTTCCGTTTACAACTGGATTTTCAAGTGTTCCTTTTATGTTTAATTTGGTGTCTAAAAACAAATCGCCATAAAACAAATCATTGTCTTTCGCTTTAGAATGTATGGCTCTAAAATCATTAGCGAGAATTGTTAAAGCAAAATTATAGTTTCTGAAATCCGGTGATGTAATGGTTCCGTTTACAGACAATTCATTATCATTTTCATCAAAAAGTGTAAACTTATCAAAGTTAATTACGTCATTGCTAAACGTGATTTTTTCTTTATCTGTTTTAAAATAAGAATTAAGCTGTGTAACTCTGAAACCTGCATCATTAAAAACTAATTCCCCTCCAACTTTTGGCGCTGATGCATTTCCTGTGATTTTAAAACTTCCCGATAAATAACCTGTTCCATCAGCAAGATTTTCCATAGTGAAGCCCTGAATACTTTTGATTGTCAATTTTTTCAGGTCTACATTAAAATCTAATGTTCCGTCTTTTACAGCATAATTTCCATCAAGCGTAACATCATTTTCTCCTCCTTTTAACGTAACGTTTGCCGCCAGTAAATCGTTGGTTTTATTATCCACTTTTATTTCAATATTTCCAACAGCTTCTCCTCTAAAAGCAAAATCATCAATTTTTAAATCACTTTTAAATATTGGGCTGGTCATTACATTCTCTACTACTGCATTTCCATTAATAAGACCTTGCATAAGCAATTTGTCTTTTTTGACCATATTTAAGATTGTCTCGATTTTAAAATTCACAAAATCAACCTGCAAAGGTGCATTATCCTCACTTCCTTGTGACTGAATTTTTAATTCATTACCCGCATTTTCCAGAAAGAATTTATTGATGTAAAGTCTTTTATCTCCAAATTCAATAGCATTTTCCGGATCTACATTCCATTTATCATAATTCAATACAAAGTTTTCTGCATCGATCTTAAATATGTTTTTAGAATCTTCACTATTTAATGATCCTGCGATATAATATTGTTGCTTTTCTTTTGCATCCTGAACGGCAAGCGCATACGTCAAAGTATTATTTTCTACTTTTCCGGACAAACTTGTGAAAGGAATTTTTAACGAACCACTTTCTATAGTTGCTAATGAAATTTGATATTCCAACGCACTTTCTTTTGCTTCAATATTTATTTTTCCGTCGGCAATTGTATTATCAGCGTAAACAATCCTCGGAATTGTACCTTTTATTGATAATGAATCAGTAGCATTATTATAATTTCCAATAATATCTATTGGCTCTAAACCTGTTAATTTAGGAAGCAGTTTAAAAAGGATTGGATCGTTATCTATCTTCAATGTAAACGCTAATCGTTGTTCATCTGATTCTCCGTTTACTTTTGGATTCTTTAAATCAATATATTTCGACAATGATTTTTTTACTGCTGCAGCTAAAGTTGTCAGTTTGTATTTTCCATCAACCTCTGCTTTTAAAAACTGTGATGTTATTTTGATATTATTGCGGCTATCATCTGAAAAAGCGATTATACGAACAGAATCTAAAACAATAGGTTCAGCGTCTTGTAATATTTGAATGTTCGACAAAAAAACTTTTCCATTTAAAAAATCAGGATTGCTGTTTGCAACATCGGCATCAACATTTCCTCTCAGTTTCATTGGTCCTGCATGCAGATTTAGTTTTTCAAGATCGGCAATATCCAGATTTAGTTTTAATTTAATAGATGGATATTTCTCTTTCGTGTTTCCGTTTGCTGTTAAATTAAAATTCAGGTTTGGATCGTTCATTCCTGATTTTACATAAAAAGATCCGTTTTCGATATTTCCATTTAAGGCTAAATCTTTGTAGGTATATTTATTAAAAACTGCCTTTTGTACCAAACCATCTAATTCTGCCTTAGCGGTAGCAGGATCTAATCCGACACCTTTTACTTTCGCTTTAAGCGTAATTTTTCCAACCGAATCATTTTTAATCAGCTTTCCTAAATCAAAATCCAACAAAGAAACAGTCGCATCGTATTTCTCTTTCTTTTTAGTACGCTGATCAAATAAGGCATCGACTTTGGCATTACCAAAACTGCTGCTTAAGGCTAAATTAGTATTGAAATTTTGAACAGAACCTTTAAATTTTCCTTGTAAATTGAACTGTGAAGGCAATTGAATATTCTTTGGAATCGTTCCGGCAGGCACGAAAGAGTTAACATCTTTTGAAGTACTTGATAACTGACGAATGTTTACATCATAATACGCTTTTTGCGCATCCGGTAAGCCTGTAATCCTTCCTGAAAGATTAACTTTGGTTGTTCCGATTCCGCTCATTTGGAACTTCGAAATATTCAAATCTTTTACTTTTCCTTTTACTCGGGTATCTACATACAAAATCGCATTCGGATTACTCTTAAATGGATTTGTGTTTTGTAAATCCGGAACAAAAAGTAAAATATCTTTAAAACCCACTTTTGCCTGATTCAAATCAGCATCTAAGGTTAAGTTGCCTAAATCCTTTTTTAAAGCATCTAACGACGCATACGTTATAATGATTTTATTTTGAAGTAACGTTTGTGGCGTTCTTATATACAGCTTATTCAGTGAAGCATTTTTGGGTCCGTAAAAAAAGTCTGTTTTTAAAGACTGAATTTGCAAGCCGCTTTTTTCGTTTGCTGTAAGCGATTTTATATTTCCTGAAATTGTATCGTTTCCATAGTATAAAGTCTCAGCATCCAGCTTAAAGTTTTTTAGATCGATATGACTATAATCAATTCCTTTTGTAACTGGTTTTGATTGCATGTCATCAAATTTAAAAGCGACATTTTCTATTTCAACATCCTTTACTTTTACCTTCCATCCTGCTTGTTTTATGGCTGTCGAGTCTAAATCAGGAGCTTTAAGTTGTTTGTCTTTGGCACCTAAACGTAAATTTCCTTTCAGATCATTTATTTCGAAAGTATCAAAATCAAGCAATTGTTTATTTAAATCTATTTCGTTTACTGCCAGTTGCAAGCTGCCTAATTTTATACCTGAATCAAGTTTGGAATCTTTATTATCGTAAGCAATGTCAATTTTAGCCAAACTGATTTTGCCTAATTTTAATTTGAAATCTTTTCTTTTAGAAATGGTATCTACGGTTTCTACAGATACTTCAGCAATTTTCTCTACCACATCCTGATCTAAAGTCAATTTCAATCCGTTTAGATCAATATGCGGAATATCAAAATCCATTTTATCTAAATCGAATGTGTTGAATTTCGTATCAAAATGCGTCAGATTTACTTTGATATTGTTTTTAGTGAAATCATCTTTATAGTTCAATTTTATCTGATCCAGATTTACTTTTACAACCGATATTGTAAAGGGTTTGCTATCCGGATCTTCGACTTTGGGTTCTTTGGATTCAAATGCCTTGATGATATAATCAAAATTAAAAACGCCTTCTTTATTTCTGGAAATATTAGCCGATACATTTTCAAGCGAAACGGAATTAATTTCGAGTTCACTGCTTATCAATTTAAACAAATCAACATCAACTACTAAACGTTTTCCTGCCAGCAAAACCTTTTTCTTCTGATCTTCAAAGTAAAATCCTTCCAAAACAACATCTTTTGGGAATTTAATTGCAATTCTATCTAGTGAAACTTTGGTTTTTATCTTTTCATGTAAATAGGTAATGGCTTTGTCTTTTACAAAATTCTGAATAGACGGCAACTGAATGAGGATAATAATAAGAAGTAATAGTGCAACGGTAGACCCCACGGTCCAAAGAAGTACACGTAGTGTTTTTTTAAGAAAATGAATGGATTTTTTATTCATACGTCAATAAAACACATTTTAGATTAATACTGCGATTCGCATAATGAGTTGGCTTATACAAGCTACAAAATTGTAAAAAAAATGACCGAACATTTTACATAATTACAATCAATTGTTCTAAAATTGCATTTTACTTCTTTTTTTTACCTACCTAAAGTAAGAAAATTTTCTCAATTCTTAAAATTTAAATTGTGGAAATTTACTTTTTAATATATCTATTTTTTGATGAAGTTTAGAAAGGAATTTAAGATGTTGTTCTGACTCAGGATTAAAACTTCTGTGATTCAATCCTTTTTGAATTTCCTCGACCTCTTGCATCACACTAACACTTTCTAGAGCTATATTACTATCAATGAATAACTTCCAGATAAAATCGATTGCTACTTGATTGGGATGCAACATATCTTCTGCATAAAAACGATAATCTCGAAGTTCATCCATCATGATTTCGTACGATGGAAAATAGGTAAGAGTTGTGAATTGTGAATTGTGAATTTTTAAAACTTGATGAATTGCACTAAACAAGTGTGCTTTACTTAACTGATTTTCGATAAAACCGTCTTTGATGTGACGTACAGGAGAAACGGTAAAAATGAAGTTAATATCGGGATTTAATTTCTGAATTAATTGCACTGTATTTTGAATACTGTTTTCAATTTCACTAACAGGCAATAACTCTTTCGTGAATTGCTTTTGCGGTACTTTATGGCAATTGGCTACGATTTGTTCACTTTGGATATTTCTATAAATCCAAGAAGTTCCGTAAGTAATGATAATATGAGTAGAATGCGTTAAATAATCGTGTGTTGCTGTAATAATTTGGTTTAATGACTGAAGTAATTCTTCTTTATTGGAATTGCTTAGTTCAGAGTGAATTTCATAACAATGCCATAAATCATTATGCAGAAAAATATCACTTTCTGTAAAAAAATGCTGCTCCACCACTCTTCTAACAATCTTTTCAATGGAAACAGAATTGAATATAATCCCAAAAGGATTAGTCGTATTCTGAAACTTAAAATAATCAAATTTCTTTGCCATATTTTCTGCAAAACAGGAACCAATAGAAATGATCTTCGAATTATAATCGATTGGATGAGCTGTTTTAGCAATTGATATCGGTGTTCTGAAATTCATTTTATTTTTTTATTCAAATTTCAACCATTTTCTACAAACAAAAAACCAAATACGAAAGTATTTGGTTTCAAGTAAGCTTGTAATTGTTGGAACAACATTAATATGTATATTCGATTTCATATTCATAACCATCGCTTGCGACCGATTTATACTTAACAGGATATCCTTTATCATTATAAATATAATCTCTTGTTTCAATATTTATATCATCAGATCCTACCCTTTTAACCGTTTTTTTTAAAATATTATTTTGTCCGTAATCATTTATTTGACCTAAAAATAAATCATATCCTAAGATGTTTTTAGCCGGATTATTTTTTTTATCATATTCATAGGTAACTATTGTTTTTACAGATCGTGAAGGATCCTCTACAAAATCACCGCCTTTAGATGTTATATATAGTGCAATGTCCTCATTTTCTATAACATTACCATCTTTATATCGCAAAAATCCTTCTCCTAATTTAGCTTCTTTCTTTGTATCAAGATTTATAATATAATCTATATATGCTACCAAATTATCAGAAGTGTGAGTATAAGTCGTCCTCATCATTATGGATGGTTGCTGATCTGCATTTTCGGCAGACCATTCTAATATGGTTCTTGTTTTTAATTTTCCATCTTCATAAATAAATTGGTATTCATTCTTTTTACTTTTTAATCCAAATTGATCTTTACGAATTCCTTCTTGTTTTACAATACGATTCCCTTCATAAATGTATATAGTTTCTGTTTCATCATTCTTCCTGCTTAATACTTTGTTTCCTTCAAAAGTATAATTATCAATTTTTGTTTGAGAAGGATAAAACTGAGCAATAGTGCGGTGAACGGTATTATCAGTTGGAACAACTGGCTCAGGAATTGGTTCAGACACAACAGGCTTTTCTATAACAATTGGCTCCTCAACTACTGAATCAGTATCGCTTGAACATGAAGTAAGAATTATCAATAGAGCTGTAAAAAAGTAGATTTTTTTCATTTATTAATATTATGGCGTTTTTAATTAAGATTTATGCTTTAAAAAAGTAATGATGATTAGTATGTAAATTCCATTTCATATTCTATCGTTTTCCCATCCTTTGCAAAGGAAGTATATTTTACAGGGTAGTCATTCTCATTGTAAATAAAAGTGCTTAAATAAGTAACTGGTGCAGAATATTCTGTACTATCCAAAGAAACTTTTGTAACATTATTTTTTCCGAAGGAACTTATTTCATTTAGTAACAAATTAAATCCTCGAATATTTTTAAATGGATTGTTTTTTGAATCATATTCATACTTTCTTATTGTTGTTGCAGAATTTGTAATCATTTTTTCCTCAATAAGATTACCATTTTTATAAATCAAATGTCCTTCGCTTACTTTAGTCTCGAATTTAAAGTCTGAATCTATCGAATATTCTACAAAAGAAATTAAATTATCAGAGGTATGAGAATATATTGTTTTACGAATATAACTTCCATCGGGATACGAATTAGAAAATCCCTGTTTTAAAAGTCTGGTTTTTAATTTTCCATTTTCGTAAGTGTATTCAACTTCTGTACTTTTAACTTCTATTCCGCTTTTGTCTTTATAAAATCTTACTTGTTTTACAATACGATTTCCTTCATAAGTAAATAATGTTTTATTACTATTTGATTTGACACTCAAAATTTTATTTCCATCATAATTGTTCGTATCAAGATATTTATTATCAATATCAGAAAGAGCATCAATATATAAAACAGTAAGAGGAACTGTTGTTGTATCAACAGGTATAACTGGTACTGGGATTGGGTCTACGGGAAGTGGCTCAGATACAACAGGCTTTTCTATAACAATTGGCTCCTCGACTGCTAAATCATTGTCGCTTGAACATGATGCAAAAAATATAAGAAGAGCCGTTAAAAAGTAGATTTTTTTCATTTGTTGATATTATGGTGTTTTTATTAAGATTTATGCTTTAAAAAAGTCATAATGATTATTAGTATGTAAATTCTACTTTGAATCTATAGCCGTTACTGGCAACTGATGTATACTTAACTGGATATCCTTTATCATCGTAAATATATGTTCTTAAAATTTCATTTACGTAAGGAGCCTCCGAACTTTTGAAAGTTGTTTTTACAATGTTATTTTTCCCACAATCATCTATTTCATCTAATAATAAATCATATCCTAAAATATTTCTAGCTGGATTGTTTTTTGTATCATATTCATAATTAAATACTGTTGTTCCATAGAAAGACGAATAAAACTTCTCTACAATATTCCCATCTTTATATTTTATAAACCCTTCATCAATTTTTTCTTTTTCTTTGTACGGATGTATAAAATGAGTTACATGTTCAATTAAATTATCAGAAATATGTGTATATGTTACTATACTAGTAGATGATACTTCATCTAAATAATATGAAACCCATAGCAAAGTTGTTTTTGTCCTTAATTTTCCATTTTCATAAACATATTGTAATTCTTTCTCTTTATATTCTTCTCCAAATTGGTCTTTAGTTATTACTTCTTGCTTTACTATGCGATTTTCTTCATAAGTAAACAAGGTTTCTGTTTTATCCGTTTTTATGCTTAAAACTTTATTCCCATCAAAAGTATACTTACTCTCTACAGGTACAGGAGATTCAAAATTGCTTGTTACAGTTTTATAAAATATATTACCTACAGGTTCTTTAGTACGTGAATCATTGTCGCTTGAACATGAGATAAGAATTACAAATACAGTCGTAAAAAAGTAAAGTTTTTTCATTTATTAAATTGGTTTGTCTAATTTTGGCGCAAATATAAACGAAAATATACAAGCCCATAAAATTTAGTTTTTTAGTAACGAAAAGGTATGTTTTTCTTTTTTTTTTTAAATATTAAATAAAAAACCAGAAGTATTTGCTTCTGGTTTATTAGTTAAAATATTTATATACTAGTAGAAATATTCTGACGTATATTTTGTACCTTCTGCATTATCAATACTCTTTACAGGATACCCATCTACATTATAAGTATAGCTATAAGTAGACCATACATCTCCATCCGAAGTATCAGAAATTTGATTATGAAAAATACCTGTACCTTCTAAATCCGCGAAACAGATTTTATCAAAACCTAAAATATTTTTTGCTGGATTATTTTTATCATCATAAAGATATTTATGATTTGAAGAATTGGTAGCTGTGATTTCGCTTACTTCCCCATTAAGAAATTTAATTGTAGCAGTTCCTGAAGGATTAGTTTGGGTTATATCATCTCCAATATATGATTTTGCTGTAATTGTTCCATCTGCATTATGAGTAAAAACTTCTTTATGACCTTGCAAAACATTATTATTTTCCTCAACCCTCAAAAAAGTTGCTAATTTCCCATCGGCATTATAAGTAAACGTATTCGTTTGCTCTACAGTTCCATCGGCAAATTTAAATTCTAATTTAGTAATTAAATCTCCAGTGTAAGTATAGTACATACCACTATCATCTGTATCATCAATTATACTTACAATCTTGTTTCCATCGTAGTTATAGTTTATTGTTGTTTTTCCATTTTCTCCTGTTAAAATTACTTTTTTTAGTAAAACTAACTTAGCGGGATCAGAAGGAACAGAAACAACTGGGGGAACGGTAACAACTGGTGGAGCAGTAACAACTGGTGGTGTCTCAGAAGAAGGATCAGGATCAGAAGGAGAATCATCACTAGAACAAGATGTTAATGCTAATGTTAAAGCACAAAAAAGACAAAGGATTTTTTTCATTTAAGTAGGTTAAAATATTAATATTCACGATAAATGTAAATTAAACATTATAAAAAAACCTCATACTATTTAACATTTTTTAACACTAAAAAATGTTAAAAAAGCAACCATCAATACAATGTTTTGAAATACAGCACTTTAAGCCAGAATCACTATATTATAAAAATAAAAAGCAATTAGAATTTTCCGTATTTCTACTTAGCTCTTTTCTTTAAAATATTTACAGCAAACAAATAAAAAAAACCTTTTGAAAAAGATGATTCCAAAAAACCACTCTGTTTTTACC
>NZ_MUGW01000084.1 GCF_002217285.1 Flavobacterium hercynium
ATTTATGACTCATGACAGATCTTATACCTTGTCTAAAGAAATAGAAAACGAAATAATAGAAATTTCAACCATTTACAATTTCAGTGTTATCAAAAATGAAATCATAAATGTCGATGACATCAATCTTCCAATCGAAAGAATGATAAAGATTCAAATTCAAAATATCTTGAGTAAAGTTAATATGATGGATTATGACGAAGAGTACGGAAAAAACATATTATTGAAATCAAATAATTCTAAAGGAATACTTAATTGTAAAATTTGGCATCAAGGTGACCATGTAATCGGATTAGAAATTGAGCCTAATCATATTAAAGAAAATACTTTGATTCAATTAAAAGAAAGTTTTGGAAAACAATTTGAAAATTATAAAATTATATGGACTGAAATAAGGGAATGATTTACTTTAGCAATTTAAATCAGATATTTCTAATACCTATTATAAAAAATGAATGCACTTATAGAAAAATTTAAACAATATGGTCCTCTCAGTGACGAAATTGAATATGAGCTGCTAAAAAAAATAAAGAATCAAACCAGACCTAAAGGTGATTTTTTCTTAAAACAAGGACAGATCATCACCTGTCTGTTTATGCTCGAAACAGGACTTGTACGTTCTTATTACACTATTGAAGACCGTGAGGTAAATTCCTGGTTTGGTTTTGAGAATATAATTTTAGGTTCTATAACTCCACTATTCCAACAACGTCCATCGTCTGAGAACATTCAGTTCTTAGAACCTTCTACGATTCATTATATAGAGAGCAGTGATCTTGAAGCTCTCTACAGAAAATATACTGAAATGAACACGATCGGCAGATTAATAGCAGAAGAATGCTGCAAGTTTCTAGAAGAACGTGTAAACTCATTACAAACTCAATCTGCCGAAAAAAGATATCATGCCTTACTTTCTTTTCAGCCTGATGCGGTACAAAGAATTTCTTTAGGACATATTGCTTCTTATTTGGGTATCAAACAGGAAACGCTCAGTCGGATTAGAAAGAAATAACGATTTTGACTTTTGTCAAAAAAACAAGTAAAAAGTTGCTGTTACTTTGTATCATTAAATTAAAATAATCATGATATTAATAACAGGAGCATCTGGAAATTTAGGTAAAATTGTACTTGACAATCTATTAAAGAAAATACCGGCAGAAGAAATTTCAGTCTTAATTAGAAATCCAGACAAAGCAGCATCATTTGAAAACAGAAGTATTAAGGCGCAAATTGGAGACTACGGAGATAAAGCATCAATTACAAAAGCTTTAGAAGGAGTAAAAAAACTTTTATTAATCAGCAGTAATGGTAATGATGCACTACAAGATCATAAGAATGTTATAGATGCAGCAGTTGAGTCAGGTATAAACCATATTTATTATACAAGCGGAGCTCTAAACAAAAATGCCAAGGAGTCACTTCTTGGACCTTTGACTGATTCTTATGCAACAACTGAAAATTATATTATAGAAAGCGGATTAAAATATACCATTTTCCAAAATGGACTTTATTCTGAAACTATACCGTTTTTTATTGGAGAACAAGTGCTCGAAACAGGTATTTACTTTCCTGCCGGAGACGGAAAAGCATCTTTTGCCAAAAGAGACGAAATGGGAGAAGCCATTGCCAATGTCCTGGGAGAAACAGGGCACGAAAATAAAATTTACATTACCACAGCTGTACCTTCGTATTCTTTTTTAGAAATTGCCCAAACGATTACAGAAGTCGTAGGAAAAAAAATAACATACCAAAGCCCCGATCCACAAGAATTTGAAAACCAATTAAAAGAATTCGGTATGCAGGATGAAGATATCTACTATTCAAAAATACTGGCAGCAATAATAAAAAATGATGAATACAATATTGCCATTTCAGATCTTGAAAATTTATTGGGAAGAAAACCAACTGATTTAAAAACGTATCTGAAAGAAACATTTTCAATTTAAAGTACTATCTAATAGTTATTATTCATAGAATAGGCTCAACTAAAACTGTTGAGCCTTTTTTAGAAGAGTGTCCTTTTTTAAGCAATTAAAACTTATTTGTTTAAATGATTATAAAATAGTCTAATACTTAAAATCAAATAATCTCTTAATTGAAAATCATTTACAATTATTTTTTAGGATAACATACTCTTATTCTATTATCAGCTGGTTCCATACCAAACCAGTCTCTGGTAGAAGACCAGTGAATATATTCACGTCTTAATTTTCTGAGAGCCTTTTGAGTATTTAAACTATTAATTTTGATTTCCGGAAGATCTACACAAATATCAACTTCTTCACTGTCAGTGATTGCTATTCCTTCCTGCTGCTTTCCTTCAGTTTCCTGACTGATTTTTTCCCTTTCTTCTTTTTCTTTTACTAAATCAGCATCACTTACAAATTCCCATTCCGGGCTATTCTCAAAAACATAGTCATGCAATGAACTTTTTACCTTTTCTAAAAAAGGATTATTAAGTGGATAATCTTCTACCGTTTTTCTGTTAAAAAATTGAGACATGGTTGTACCTCTACAAAAATCTTCCATGAAATGTAACGGAATATAGCTATATTCTTTTCTAATAACGCGAGTACCAGTTAACTTTAAATATAAAGGCAATTCAATTCTCTTTCCAAATATAAATTTGAAACCATGATATTCTTTCAATATTTTTAATTGCTCTTTACTATACCAATATTGATCAATTAAATCTTCTTTTAAGGCTTCAAGACCAATCGGAGGCATAGGAAGTTTTTCATCAGGCTTTAAAGCTTTCTTGTGATTGTTGTAACTATAATAACTATCCATTAAGCTTGTTCCTATCTCATCTATATACTCTTCCTCCTCATTTTCATAAGCACCGCCTATATCACAGTGAACTCCTGGGAAATTTTTTTCTATAGCCTTTTTTGGTATTTGATTAATACGGGTAAGAGCAAAATTTCGTCTGTGTTCGTCTTTTGCTGTAAAGTGTACCAATTTCTCAAACTGACTAACATCTCCTAAATCCTGAAGTCCCAACTCTTCTTCATCATTTGTAAAATTCGTCGATA
This sequence comes from Flavobacterium hercynium, assembly GCF_002217285.1. Taxonomy (GTDB): domain Bacteria; phylum Bacteroidota; class Bacteroidia; order Flavobacteriales; family Flavobacteriaceae; genus Flavobacterium; species Flavobacterium hercynium. Next base: position 3,033 of record NZ_MUGW01000084.1, read on the forward strand.
AAGCCTCACTAGCTAATTTAATAAAACTTGGGTCGTCTTGAGCTTTACCATTTTCATCATAAGCTCCTAGTGCACCCATTTCGTAATAAGATGATACTGTATCATAAACCCCTATAAAACGTATGATGATTTTGACATATTCTAATTCTTCTTTTGTAACAGCACCTTTTTCTAGCAAACTATATCCTAAATGTCCTAATCTGGGCATTTTGCCATTTATGAGTCTTTTGGTATTGATCTCTAAACCATCTGCATCACCAATTGCTTTTCTATATTTTTTTTTAGTTCTTGGTTCTCCACGAACGTAGTAAGTTTCATAGCCATCTGGAATTTTTATTTCTTGAGGTTTATATGGCTTTTTTGCATTAACCTCATGTACAAAATTTCGTGCCGATGCAGCACCACGACTAAAACCAAATACATCGAGTGTGATTTGCGTTACTTTATAATTTTTATCGATTTTTTTTCGATCTAAAATCTTTTCGGCAATTCTTTCGCAGGCAAGCCGAACCCTCCTCCGTATACCGGTTTGTCCTGCACCAAAAGCAAAACCATCCTGACTGTCCTTTCTATCCTCAATGGTACCATCGCTGACACTGGTCCCCATACCTTCAATGTATATTTTATAATCTTTTTTACAACAGTTCCACATACGGGTCACATTGGTATCGTCATTGCTATAGCTGTTATCTGTACCCAGTTTATCCATATCGGTACGGTAAATACCTAATAAATAATCTTTATATTCTTTACTGTTAAATTTTGAAATATCAACACCATCCGGTATTCGAATGAGACCATCTTTTGTTAGAGATTCATAATCTTCTTTTTCTCTTTCTAAATCTTTCTCTTTTTTATCTTTTGTTAGAATACTGCGTTCATCCTCATTACGGTATTTTCTGCGCAATCTGGTATTCTCGTTATTATTAAGAGTTCCATCAATAAAGACACCATAATCAAACCATAATTCATCGTCTTTTTTGTTCTCCAGAGCAGAACCAACGTTGTAAACAAATGATTTTCCCATGATTATTTTTTTAGACTTAAATTTCTTGATTTAACTATCTTAACCTTCGTTTTTATTAATCTTATTTCTTTATCTCCTTGTCTGAGTTGTACGGTTACAAAAGAATTTAATTGATTCACTGTAAATTGCAGTTCGGACTTACCATCTTTATCTTCTTTATACATTTCTTCAAAAGCCTTTATAATTTCCTTTTCATCAAAAACTATTTCACCTCCATACCCTTGCCCTTTATCTTTACTCCAACTGTTAACTGTCCAATCAGTCCAAGTGAGATGAGCAGATTTAGGAATACTTCTTTTTGTAAATTTATTTTCCAGTAAACTTTTATCGAACCACTCTTCATTTTCACCATTAAACATTTCGATATATAATGATGTAATTTCGAACTCTTTCTTATGAGAATAAATAGGTTTCCAAGAATACCAGACTCTATAACTGTCCCATAAATTATAAGGTATAGGTTTACCTGCGTTGGCTTCTCTAACTTCCAGAGGCACAATTTGGGTATTGAGCATGGTTTTTTCCTGATATTCTTTCTGAAACTTCAATATGTCGTGATTATCCAGCTTAGCAATTTCTTCTTCAGACACAATATATTTTTCACCTTGGTATCTGCCAATTTCTACCTGTCTTCCACCACCCTTTACCCAAACTACCACCACACCTCCAGGAGCTAAACCTACAACAATAGTTGTATACGTACACTTTTTATACTCGCCTTCATCATTAAAAAAAAATCCGCTATCCTGATAACCTTCTTCAAATAGTTGTAACATTTTTTCATAATCAATAGGACTGTCTATGCTATAAAAACAGCCTTCTGCATATGACACCCAAATAAAATTAATACGATTTGGCAAAGTCTTCACGCCATAACTCCTACCTGCACCACTAGAAGCCCATTCTCCATCAGTTGTTCCTGATTCTAAACTGGCATAAGAGCCATTTCCTTCCAAACCTCCTTTATATATTTCCATAGGATATCCTAAAGGACTGCAAAGGCTTTCTTGCCACTGAAATCGAGGTGAATTTACTGTATTTTCTACAATCATCTTTTGCTGCTTATCTTGACAGGAAACTGTAAAACTCATCAGCATACCAAGAATTAGTGATTTTATCGTTTTTGTCATTTTTTATAAATCTATTTATTAAGCTTTGAAGTTAAAATATAATTAAATCCATTTTAACCTGAAAAATCATCTATGTTTAATTGTGTTACCATCATTGTAATACATAATAAAATCACAAAATAAATAACTAACTCCAAATTTGAAATCTGATCTTTTTTAAAAACATTAAAAATCAGAATACTAATCGTTACGAATATAGGATATACTATAATACAAACTAACATAATTAAAACTATGCCATAACCCTGATTATCGATATCGATATTGCCAAAAACCTGAAGAGCATTTAAAAAACCAATCAAAATAGCTGCTAATAGAATCCTGCCAAAAATTTTTCTGGTTATTTTAGGAATCTTACTTTTTATTGCTCCAAACATGAATGTTAAGAAAAAAAAAAAATTGGTAATCGTAATAATTAAATTTTTATTTTCTGAAAACTCAGCTATTTGGTATATTATTAAAACACATAAAAAATTTATAGCAGCAAAAAGGATAAAGTATTTTTTAGCAATTGGTTTCACAACATCAAAAATTGATTTCCATAAATCAACATATTCTTTCATGTATTCTTTTATCATTTTATAATTTGTTTACTTTAAAATATTAGCTACTAATAATTTATAATTTTAAAAGACTTTCTATTCTTATATCTCTACTGAAAGATAACTATTTCAATAACAAGCTAGATTTATCTGCCTTTGTTTTATTTGATTAAAAAACTCCTCTTTTATATTAAAATTTTTAGATTAAGATTACAAAATATGAAGAAACTTAAGATTAAAACTGATGTTAAAAACAATTTAATGTAGAGGTTTGAATAATTTATTTTTGAGGTAAAAATAGAAATAAAATTGTTTTTTTAATAAAAATTAACAGAATTATATTTACATTTTACAAGTAAAACAATATCAACACATTAAGGATAAAAAATACATTTTTAAGGTTTATAATTCTTAATAAAACACATCAATAGCGGTATTTTTTAATTAACTTTTTTGTTCTTCGACTTAAATTTTTACTTATTTAAATTTAAAATATTAACAAGTATAATTATATAATGCAAAAAAAAGACCAGCTCTCTACAAACCGGTCTTTTCTTACTAACTAAAACTAACTTAAAAAACTAACTAAATAAAATCTTTTCAGTGATCTGATCACTTTATATATCTAAACTATATTT
>NZ_MUGW01000085.1 GCF_002217285.1 Flavobacterium hercynium
AAATCCAAAGTAAAGGCGAAGTCTCCGACTTCGTACCCGTTCCAATTAACCATAAAGCAAATTAAAGACATTGGAACGGAATATTGAAGCGGGTACGAAGTCGGAGACTTCGCACAGCATAAGACGCTCGCGCTAGCAATAGAACAAAAAAAGAGACCTCATCAAAGGTCTCTTATCAATTTAATATATATCTTCAAAAACGTTTATTTCCCGTTCAATAATTTCTCTAAATACGTAACCTTGTCCTTTTCGGCTTGCACCAAACGTTCGTAAAGTTCAAGAACTTTATCTAAAGGATTAAAATTGCAATTATAATTAAGTCCGGCATTTACAATACCATTATCGTGATAAGTATTACCAATAATATTTAAAACCGCTTCTTCTGAAAAGTTTTTAATGGTTTCAACAGAAACTTCAAGAATTTTTGCGATTTCGATTAGTTTTTTTTCGTCAACCGTCTCGCTATTTTCTATCATAGAAATGGTCTGTTGACTTACTCCTAAAGTATATGCCAGTGCTTCCTGTTTCATACCTTTAAGCTCTCTGATACGGCTTATATTTCTGCCGATATGTTTTGGTTTTGTTACTGTACTCATAACTCAAAGATATTTAAAATTCTAAAACAAAAATAGATTTAATAAAGAAAAAGTAAACACAAAAATTAAAATTTACGAGAAATTAAAGTTTTTTTTAGGATAATCATTTTTACTTATAAATTTAAAAAACCACAAATTACACTATGAAACAATAGTGCAATTTGTGGTTTTCTTTTTTTAAATTATTTTTTCTAAATCTTATTTATAAGTAAAAGTAGCCGTTGCGTCTTTAAATTCTAATAAATTATTTTCATTATCAAAACTTGTTCCTGAAAATAAAAGTTCTTTCAGTCTTTTTTCGCTGTCCAAATTCCTTTTTATAGTCATTGTCTTTAAAGATATTCCATGATTAACTGGTTGAAAATGATAATCACAATCAATTTTAACAATGTTGTTAGTGCTTTTCTTTCCAATTTTATCATACAGTACACCACGAAGCATATAATAAGAAAATTGTAAAGGCGTTTGGTATATATGGTCAATACCGTTTACATATGGTTCTGTATCATAAGTATAATTAACAGTATAACTCATTGGTTCAAACATAGATACAAGATGCGCTTTAATAATATTTCCATTATGTTCTTCAAACTCAACCTTAGTAGATAATTCATAAGTAGGATTATAATCAGTTTTTCTATACATTTCGACTTTAGAAAGATAATTATTTTTATATGTAAAAAGTGTTGAGTCTGCACTAACATACTTAGTTTGATTGGTAATATCACTTAAATAATTTTCATTATGAACCATTAGTTCTATACGTCCATCTTTTAGGTAAATTAATCTTTTAGAATTTATTTTAAAACCTGTAGCAACGTCTGATAATTGATTAATTTCTATTAAATCTTCACTTATGTAAGTAACTCCAAAAACAGGTCCTCCTTCATTTATCTTAACAATCCTATTTTTATCATCATATTCATAAGATTCAATATACCTAGATATTCCTATATTTAAATTATAAGCTGGTGTAAAAGAAAATAATTTTTGAGGAACAGGAGCGACCACTACTGGTGGCTCTACAACTGATCCTGGAGTTTGATCATCAGAAGAGCATGATGTAATGATTACACTTAGGGCAGGTAAAAGAAATAGTAGTTTTTTAAACTTCATAGATGTTTAGTTTAATAGTTAATAAAAATAAAATAAACGCCCTAAAAATTTCAGGGCGTTTTTGTCAAATAATAAGCAATTATAAAATGCTGACTATATTAGTATGCAAAAGTAGTTGGACCAACAGTTGTATTATCTCCTGTTACATCGGTTACTTTGGTAGGATAATTATCTGCATTGTACTCGTAAGAAAAAAGTGTTTTATAGATCACTCTCGAAGGAGTTCTAATACTACCATTAAGGTTATAAATTTCTTCTAATCCTGATTTTGAAATCATATTATTAGCAGAACATTGATTACCAACCAAAGGAGTATTTTGCAAGAAATAAAGCAAATTCAATCCTTTGATATTTTTACAAAAAGTATTTTTAGTATCGTATTCATATACAAGTGATTCTTTTTTAGAATGCTGTGCATTTGTTAAAGTTTCAACGAAGTCATCTCTGGTAATATTACCATTTACGATTGTTAAAGTTCCCTTACCGTCTTCATCACCATTTTGGTATTTTCCAGATAATAATTTTCTCTCGTAAGAAACTGTCCCGTCATTATTATGCGTGTATGTGTATTGTATTTTATAAGCAAATTCTGCAAACATTACATATTCTAAAGTGTAAGATTTTGGTTTGTTATTTTCATAAGTAAATTCATAAATATGAGCTAATGTAGTATTAGCCCACATTTCGATTTTCGTAATAAGATCTCCTGTGTAGGTATATTTTTGCAGATAAGCTACGCCATCACCACATTCTACTAATTTGTCGCCATTAATTTTGTACGTAGCTCCGTTGACTAATACGGCTGAACCATTGTGCATAAGATCGTATCTGTAGCTTTTTGGCAATATTAAAGAAGGGTTTGGTGTTATTACCGGAGTAACCGGATCTGTTATAACAACTGGTTCTGTTGGCGTTACAGGAACTTCAGGAGTTGCAATTGGATCTTCAGCCGGAGCATCATCGCTTGAACATGAAGTAAATAAGAAAGCAGCAAGTAAAAGCGTGCAAATTTTGTTAATCATCTTGGTAGGTTTTATTAAATTAAATTGAAACTCAAGGTTATTTTATTATTAAATTTCCTTACAATTCGGCGCAAATATACAAAAAGGCGATCCTAATTTTAATAGTATTAATGCGATATTTAATTAACACCCTTAACTGCTGAGCTATACGGTTTTAATAGAAGAATTACCTCATAAAAAAGCTAACAGAAATGCCGTAAAAGATTGCTTTACCTTGTTAAAAACTGACAGAATTTTTGCTTTCAAAAAATAAAAAAATAATTAATCTGCTTAAAATTGTAAATTTACGTCAGACCTATAATGGTTATTAAAATTTAATTATTAAAACACAAAATACAAACATGATTACCAAAGCAACGGTTGAAGATATTCCTGCATTAACCACTCTTATAAATGCTGCTTACCGAGGAGAAACATCCAAAAAAGGCTGGACTACAGAAGCGCATCTCTTAGAAGGAAAAAGAACCAATGAAGAGGAAATGACTCAAATCATATTAGAACCTAACAACACTATTCTTAAATATACACAAAACAATCAAATCATTGGATCGGTTTTACTGGTTGAGAAAAAAGAGGAATTGTATTTAGGAATGTTAACCGTTTCGCCTGAATTGCAAAATGGCGGAATTGGAAAAAAGATGCTGGCAGAAGCTGAAAATTATGCCAAATCACTAGGATTACATCGCATCATTATGACTGTAATTTCTGTGCGTGAAGAACTTCTTGCGTGGTACATACGTCATGGTTATAAAGATACTGGCAAAAGAGAAGCTTTTCCGCAAAGTGACATTCATATTACTATTTCAGAAGAACCTTTAGAATTTATGTATTTAGAAAAACGGATTTAATTATCTAATCTGTTTAAAATATAAAAAAAGCCACTAAGCCACAAAGTTTTTATGCTCTGTGTCTTGCGACTTTATTCTTTTAAAAAATTTAAAATTCTCTAAAGATACTCAGCACTTTTTCTTGATCTTCGATAAAAACTCATGCGAAACTCCCAGATAGGAAGACAGGTTTTTATTGTTTATCATTTTAAATTTATTTGGATATCGTGCTATAAATTCCAAATAACGCTGTTTAGAAGGCTTGTTAAGTACATCTAAAAGTCTTTGCTGAATAGCAATGTTTGCTTTTTCTACCATCATAATGTGAAACTGAATTAGCTTTGGCACTTCCTCAAAGAGTTGTGCTTTATTAGCCTTTGTGATCACTAAAATCTCGCTTTCCTCCATTGCCTTTATGTTGTAGGTTGTTGGCTTCTGGTGGTAAAAACTTTCGAGATCGCACATCCATTCATTTTCAAATGAAAAAAATAGCACACTTTCGGTTCCGCTGTCATTAATAACATAAGTTTTGAAAGCGCCTTTTAAAATAAATCCTTCATAAGAACTGTTGGAATCCTGAATTTGTAAAAATTCGTTTTTCCTGAGCTTAATAAATGTTGCTTTTTCTTCAATACATTTCCATTCTTCGTCTGTTAGGTTAATTTTTCGTTCAATGTTTAATCTTAGGGCCTGGTACATGTTTTTTAGTTTTATTCTCACTTGGGGGCGTAAGTATTTGAATTAATTAAAAATGATGTAATCGATTACGTAAAAATACCTCTTAAAAATACTTTTGTCACTAAACAAGTGTTAAAAGTTGTTCTTTTTTATGCAATTTTTAAAAAACATTGAACTTGTTCAACTTTTTTAAAAATTATTATCGACAGATTTGCACTGTTAAATATTTTATAAACCCCCCAAATTTTTATTATGAAATTCAAATCAACAATTTCAGCGCTTTTAGTAGCCCTGATGATCGGTTTTACAGGATGTAATACTGACGAAATTGCTTCAACAAATGCTGAAGCTACAACTGAAACTGCTACACCTACATCAGGCAGTTTAACAGCAAAAGTTGGAAACTGCGCGCAGGTTCCGGGATGGGCATCTCAAAATGGTGGTACAACAGGTGGAGGATCTTCAGCTGAAACAACTGTTACTACTTATGCTCAATTAAAATCTGCTATCGAAAGCAGCTCTGTAAAAGTGATCAAAGTAACTGGTACTATTACGGTTACAACAAGATTATCTTTGCAAGATCAAACTGGTAAAACTATTTACGGTACTAAAGGTGCTAAATTAGTTTCTACTAATCAAACTAAAGATGCTTCTGGTATTATCAACATCAAAAGATGTAAAAACTTAATCATCAGAAACTTAATTTTCGAAGGACCTGGTGCTTATGATACTGACGGTTGGGACAATGCAATTTTAGATGATTGTCAAAATGTATGGGTTGACCACTGTGAATTCAGAGATGGTGTTGACGGAAACTTTGACATCAAAAACAAATCTGATTACATTACAGTATCTTACACTAAATTTGGTTACCTAAAAGCTCCTAAAGCTGGAGGTTCTGGAGGTTCTGATGACCACAGATATTCAAACTTAATTGGTTCTAGCGATGGTGCTACTGCAGATCGTGGAAAATTAAGAATTACTTTCGCTCGTTGCTGGTGGGCTCCTGGATGTAAAGAAAGAATGCCAAGAGTACGTTTCGGAAAAGTGCATTTAATCAACAACTATTTCAATAGTACAGTAAGTAACAAATGTATCGCTGCAGGTGTTGAAGCTGATATCCGTATTGAAAAAAATGTTTTCGAAGGTGTAAAAAATCCTATTGATTTAATGTCTGGTTACACAGCTGTTACTGAATCAAACAACATTTTCACAAACGTTACAGGAACTAAAGCTGGAAACAAAACTGCTTTTACTCCTCCTTATTCTATTGTTACTCTTGATGCTGCAGCTGTGAAAGCAGATGTAAGTGCTAATGCAGGAGCTACATTTACAGGAAACATTTGTGGATCTTTCTAAATAATATAAAACAATTTTAGCACCATAATATCAAAAAACCTACTTGAAATTATGGTATTAAAAATTGTGAGTTAGTTTAGTTTTGTCTAACCACATAAGATTTATAGGTCAATTGGAGAAGTACTACTTCACAATCCTGTATTTCTTATGTGGTTATTCTGTTTTTAGGCATGTTTTGTTTAACATCTCTTTTAAAAAAACGCTACAAAACGCTTCTAAGAGTCTAAAAAAAGCTGTTTTTTAACAAGATAAAAGAGTGCTAAACTTAATTTGAACTCGAAAATTCTTCTGCTATTTACGTTACAAAACCAATTCTTCAAACAAGCGTTGAATCGTTTTTTCTAAGTCCTGACAAGTTCCCGGATGTGGTCTTGAGGTTTGTATTGCTGAACTTCGAATTGCAGTCAGCCAACGAAAACGAGACGGAATATCCATTTCACCAATTGGGCCACCATCTTTGGCTCCGTTGGCAATTTTCTCTAATGCTGTAACATTGCAATGCAGTTGCTCCAAGTCAAAATCGTTAGACAAAGCTTCGATTTTAACATCGTTAATATGGTGCAATACTTTTATAAACTTCGCTTTTTTGCAAAACAAAATGATTCCAATATTCAGGAATTCTTCTCTTTCTACTCTTGGTACCACGCGAATTACCGCATACTCATATAAGTGACTATCTTGCATTTTGCGCCTGGTTTACAAAGATTTCTGAATTGTTTAATCGTGTTTGCAAAAACTGTAAGTACACGTTTCGCAAAGCTTCGGGTGTTTCCTCTGTATCTTCCCATTCTAACCATTCCAACGGAATCGTGTTTACAATTTCCTCCAAAATTTCGGGAGTTAGCAGGGCTTTAAATTCTGCATCTACTTCTTTTAAAAGTGATGCTTGTGGTAGTAACACATGATCTTTTATTAAAGCAAACGGACTTTTGGCGTGTTGTTCCCAATTATTCCAGGAATGGTGAAAATACAGACATGCTCCATGATCAATTAGCCATAATTCTTTATGCCAGATCAACATGTTGGTATTTCTAAACGTACGGTCAACATTGGTGATATAGGCGTCTAACCAAACGATCTGAGAGGCAAGTTTAGCGTCTACTGTTGTTACAACAGGATCAAAAGTTATGGCTCCCGATAAAAAATGAAGTGCCAGGTTTAATCCCTGACTGCCTTGTAGTAAATCCTGAATTTCTTCGTCGGCTTCTGTTCTTCCAAAAGCTTCGTCGAGTGTAGCAAAAACCAATTCCGGAAGCTGTAGTTTTAACGCTTTGGCAATTTGTCCGCCAACTAGTTCGGCAATCAGAGCTTTTACGCCATGACCCGCTCCTCTAAATTTCAAGACATATTTAAAATCATCATCGGCTTCTGCCAAAGCCGGCAAAGAACCACCTTCTCGCAAAGGTGTTATATAACGCGTAACTTGTACCGTTCTAAGATCGAAATTGTTTTTCATAAGAAGACAAAGTTAATAATTTATTCGCTGTAGGCAATAAGCTGTAGGCTTTAGGCTTTTTTTGAGCTTTAAGCTTTTGTCGGCTTTAAGCTGTATGCTGTAGGCAATAAGCTTGAGCGTGCTACTTATTCCTTATAGATGCCTACTGCCTAAAGCTTATTGCTTACAGCTTAAGACAAAAAAAGCTTACAGCCTAAAGCTTAAAGCCTATAGCTCGCTAAAAGCTTACCGCACGCTGACTAAGCCTACTGCCTACAGCTTAAAGCCTACAGCCTACAGCCTACAGCCTATTAAAACTTAAGACAAAAAGCTTACCGCCCGCTGACTAAGCCTACTGCCTATAGCTTAAAGCCTACAGCCTATTACAGCTTAAGAAACGCTTTTCCCAGATAATCAATAATATCAGATGCTATAAAAGATTGATATCCGGTTTGTGGTACTGCGAGATCAGCGGTTAGTCCGTGTAGGAAGACGCCTAGTTGTGCTGACTGAATGGGTTCGTAGCCCTGAGCCAGAAAACTGGTTATGATGCCTGTGAGCGTATCTCCGCTTCCTGCGGTTGCTAAAGCCGCATTTCCTGTGGTATTTTCGTAAATGTCTTTTTTATCTATAATGTAGGTTGGAGCACCTTTCATAACAATGATAACATTATACTTTTCAGAAAAAGCAATCGTTTTTTGAAATTTCTCTGAGTCGTTATTCCACTTCCCTATCAATCGTTCTAATTCTTTTGGGTGTGGTGTCAGGATACTTTGCTCAGGAAGCAATTCCAGCCATGTAATATTTTGAGCCAGAATATTCAATGCATCGGCATCAATTACCAAAGGAGCTTTATTGGTTCTTAAAAATTCGAATAAGGCTTTTTGAGTGCCCAGCTCCTGTCCTATTCCGGGACCAATTCCGATTGCTTGTGGTGTAAATGGCAGGTGAATATTAGTCATGAAATTGACGTTTTCATCGGTTATTACCATTACTTCCGGAATGGAAATTTGCAGAATTTGATAACCGCATTTTGGGCTAAAAACTGTTACTAATCCGCAACCCGATTTTATACAGGATCTTGATGCTAAAACTGCTGCTCCTATTTTGCCATAACTGCCTGCAATAATTACTGCATGTCCCTGAAGTCCTTTGTGTGTATGAGGATTTACGGGTTTGTAAAACTTCTGCACTTCTGCTTTGGTAATTAAGACAATTGCTTTCATTTGACTTGTTTATTTATTTTTAGTTTTAATTGTCTTCTGAATTCTTGCTGATGTTATTTATAACGCTGATTAAACAGATTTACTTCGTAAAAACGCAGATAAAAACAGATTTTATAATTGCTTGATGTCTTTAGCTTATACATAAATTAGATAATTAAAGTTAAATAAAAAATGATGATGAATGTATTTCTTTTTAACAGGAATGTCCTAGCCCAGATTGCAGTGAAAAGCCCGGAGTAAAAAAGCAAAAGTTTCTTGTTTTAAAAAAGCGACCAACGGAAGCTCTTTTTAGGACATTAGAAACTTTGCTTTTTTAGGAGGACTTGTAACGAAAAGCTGGAATTGCTCCTGATCCTTGCGAAATTTATAATTTTAACGGTACTTTTTATATATTTTTTAAATAAATTTGCGACACAATTTTATAAAACAACACAATGAAAAATACTGCGCTTACGCACATACATGAAAATTTAGGAGCTAAAATGCTTCCGTTTGCAGGATATAATATGCCAATTACTTATGAGGGAGTAAATGCAGAACACGAAACAGTTCGTAACAGTGTGGGTGTTTTTGACGTTTCGCACATGGGAGAATTTTGGCTTAGTGGTCCAAATGCACTTGCTTTGATCCAGAAAGTAACTTCGAATGATGCTTCGAATCTGACTATTGGAAGAGCGCAATATTCTTGCCTGCCAAACAATGAAGGCGGAATTGTAGATGATTTGATTGTATATAAAATGAAAGAAGAAGAATATTTACTGGTTGTAAATGCTTCTAATATTGAAAAAGACTGGAATTGGATTTCATCTCACAATGATTTAGGTGTTGAAATGAAAAATCTTTCTGATGATTACTCTTTGTTGGCTATTCAGGGACCAAAAGCGGTTGAAGCGATGCAGTCTTTGTCTTCTATAAATTTATCAGCGATTGCTTACTATCATTTTGAGGTAGCTGATTTTGCTGGTTTCAATGATGTAATTATCTCTGCAACTGGTTATACTGGTTCTGGTGGTTTTGAAATTTACTGCAAAAACAGTGATGCAGAAGCGATCTGGAATAAAGTTTTTGAAGCTGGTGCAGCTTTCGGAATCAAACCAATTGGTCTTGCAGCTCGCGATACTTTACGTTTAGAAATGGGATTCTGCTTATACGGAAACGATATTAATGATACTACTTCTCCTCTTGAAGCAGGATTAGGATGGATTACGAAATTCAGTAAAGAATTTACTAATTCTGAAAACTTTAAAAAACAAAAAGAAGAAGGTGTTACTAAAAAATTAGTTGCTTTTGAAATGCAGGAACGCGCGGTACCAAGACATGATTATGAAATCGTTGATGCTTCTGGTGCAGTGATTGGAATTGTAACTTCGGGTACAATGTCTCCTTCTATGAATAAAGGTATTGGTTTAGGATATGTTACTGTAGACAACAGTGCTGTTGATAGCGACATTTTTATTAGAATCAGAAAAAATGATGTTCCTGCGAAAGTGGTAAAATTACCTTTTTACAAGAAATAATTTTTAAGTCATATATAACTAAAATGCATTACAGTAATTGTAATGCATTTTTTTTTGGATAGATTTTGAAGAATCTCGTTTTATAATAATTTTCATTGAAGCACCCTGTCTTTTATCTTACAAAAAAAACTGTTCTTCTTGTAAGATATTTTAGAAAAAATATAACTCTTAATGAAAAATTAAGCGTAATTTTAATGGAAATGAAGATTTTGATTTATGAAAAAACTATTATTCTCTATACTCCTAACAACGAACGTACTATTTAGTCAAAGTAGCAATGAGTCTTGCGAAATTTTGAATAAAATTAATACACTTATACAAAGTGAACACATTTTACCAAAGCCTGTAAATGATAGTTTATCTGTTTTTGTTTTTGACAATCTCATCAACGATCTGGATCCTTCCCGCAATATTTTATTGAAAAGCGAGTATGACGAATTATCTAAAAAATACCGTCTGCAAATAGACAATTTGATACTGAAAAATGATTGTAGTTTTTTGCCTGATATTGTGTCAAAATACAGAAATGGACTTACTCGAACCAAAGCTGTTTTAGAAAAAATACAAGCTGCACCAATAGATTACACCAAGAAAGATACGATTCGCTTTTATAAAAAAGCTTTTGCATTTTACCTTAAAAAAGAGAACATCGAAAAAGTGTGGACAAAAAAACTCCGTTATCAAATCCTCGACGATATTGCTGAATCAAGCGACAATCTGGATTCGCTGAAAACGAACTTTAAATCAATTGAAGCGGCTTCTAAAAATTTGATTCTTTCGAATGAGATTTGCAGAATAAATACGCTTCTGGAAGCCAAAAATACGCAGGAGGAAAAACTCTATAATTTCTTTTGTACCTATTTTGATCCGCATACGGCTTATTTTAGCAATGATTCCAAATCTAGTTTTGTTGCTTCATTATCCAAAGAGCATTTGTCATTGGGAATGACGGTGAACTTAAATTCTAAAAATGAAATTATTATTGATGAAATAGACCCGAATGGTCCTGCTTTTAAAACGGGGCTTATTAGAAAGGGAGACCAAATTGTGGCAGTGTCCAATAATAAAGAAACACTTCAAGTATCCTGCGCTTCTTTAGAGTCTATTTCTACTATGATTTTATCTGAGTCGAATAAAAGTATTTTGCTTACACTAAAACGAAATGCCGGTAAAAGCTTTGATGTGTATATCGAAAAGCAAATTATGAAGGACGAGGAGAATTCTGTCTTCAGCTTTATTATAGGAAAAGAAAATAAGATTGGATATATAAAAATTCCTAGTTTTTATGCTGATTTAGACGGAAGCAGTCCAAAAGGCTGTGCTGATGATGTGGCAAGGGAAGTAATTAAATTGGAGAGAGATAACATCAAAGGTCTGGTTATTGACCTTATTGATAATGGTGGAGGATCTATGGAAGAGGCTATAAAACTAGCCGGGATGTTTGTAGATTATGGTCCTATTTCTATTGTGGTAGACAACAAGCATCAAAAATCGGTTATTAATGATCCTTATAAAGGTTTAATTTACCGTGGTCCAATTGTGATTTTAATTAATAGCAATACGGCTTCTGCAAGTGAATTTTTCTCATCAATTCTTCAAGATTATAACCGTGCCTTACTTTTAGGAAGTAATACACTTGGTAAAGCGACGATGCAAACTATAGTTTCTCTTGATGAGGAGAAAAATACTGATTTCTTGAAAATCACGATTAATAAGTTTTACAGAGTTACAGGTAAAAGCCACCAAAACGGAGGTGTTAAACCTGATGTTGTATTACCTGAATTTTATGAAGGCGTGTATCAAAAAGAAAGTGATTTTCCGACTGCAATTAAAAACGACAGTATAGAATCTAATTTAAAGTACAAAACCTACGTAAAAAGAGCTGTAATCGATAAAATAGCGAAAAGCAGCACGGTTCGTCTGGCCGATAATGCTTATTTTAATGACATCAAAAAAATAAACACTAAAATTGATCAGATGGTGAATACACCTAAAGCAGAAATTCCAATGACTTTGGATGCGGTTTTTCAACAAAAAAAGACTTTAAACACGCTATGGTCTGAAATAAACACATTTAACGATCACAGTAATCCATTAGATGTTTACAACTCAACGGTTAATCAATTTTTACTGGGTGTGTATCCTTCTGAGAAAACTATAAACCAATATCAGATCAATAACTTAAAAACAAATCCTTACCTGAACGAAGCGGTTAATATTATTACGGATTTTAATGCTTCTCGATAGATGTTAGATTGTTAGAC
>NZ_MUGW01000086.1 GCF_002217285.1 Flavobacterium hercynium
CTATTTCAGGACAAGACATATAGATAAAATAAAACGACATCTTGAATTACAAAAAAAAGTCGAGACTGAAGAAACTGAATATGATAATCCTTATGATTTAAGTGTTGAAGATTTACATTTGGCACACTCAATCATAGATCAACAACTTCAGAATAGTGGTTTTAAAAGAATTGCAGATGATGAATTTGAAAAAAGAATAAATTTGATTTTTAATATTAATTCTAAAAGTGAATGCATTAAAATTAGCTATGGTAATGATTATATAACCTTGTTTGGGAATTTGATGGATGGTAAATTAAAAACATTACTTTATAATCAATATAGTCTTAATTTTTTTACACAAAATATTTTTTTTTCTAAAGAGAAACATTTTTTATTTGAAATGTTTACACTGGAAGAAATCATTACTATAAACAATAATGATTCATATTCTTTAAAAGTTCCAGAATATATTATCAATCGCAACAAGTACCTCTTCAACGATAATAAGGGAAGTTTAATGTGGCTAAAAACTCATGACAAGTTTTTCTTAGAATCATTGGTAAAAACCTTTGGTTACGTTAAGGATAAAGATTTGTTAAAATGGGTATTAGATAAAAAACTTTTAAAAAACAGCCAGGATGATGTAGAAGAGTTTGCAAAAATCCTAGGGACTAGAAATTGTGATGGTAAAATTGAATTTCATAAAGAAGTCTTCGATTTCATGTTAACCCAAAACGAGATTGAAAGAGAGAAATATGCGGCCAGCTTATTACATTTTCGGGATTATTATAAAAATACGGGAAAAGATTTAAGCTTTAGTGAGTTAACTAAAATTAGAGCGATAGTCTGTTATTATGGTACAAAAATGAGTGATAATTACTTTTATTCTTTTTTTCCTTATCTACATAGTGAAAAATATGCAGAAGAGTTTAAAAAGAATAATTATTACAATATATCTGATTTTAAAGAGCTTTATGAAGACGCTAAATATGGAGGGATTAATGAACCATATTAGAGATTGGTTTTCTATAGTCTGAACTTTCAGCACCAACTTTCAAAAACAAAGCCCTGTATCAATACTGAACATGCCCCAAAAAGTT
>NZ_MUGW01000087.1 GCF_002217285.1 Flavobacterium hercynium
TGTTATTTCATCTGTACAGCCATTGGTGTCTGTAACTCTAAAGATGTAAGTGTCTGCCGGCAATAAAGTAAAAATTCCACTTACAGCTCCTGAGGTATTACCTACGGCACTTGCCGGAGAAATAATCTCATAGTGTAAGGCTCCAATACCGTTAGTTACTGTAATTGTTACTGTACTTGTTGTATTAGCAGCTGGCACACACCAAATTGGTGTTCCGACAATTGAACTAATCATAGGTGGGTTTAACCCAGGAATGTTAACTCCATCAACAAGTGTAAACAAACATCCTTTTGCATCTTTAACCAAAACATTAAAGGTTATTCCAACATAAGATTCGTAGGTGTTGATGGTGCTGTAATTTGCACCTCCGTCAAAACTATATTCATAAGGCGCAGTACCTCCAGTAGCTGTTACTGTAACAATAGCCTTAGTAGGTGCGTTACCGGCACTACAACTAAGCGGCGTTAAAACAGAAGCAGCGGTTAAAACTGCAGGCTCTGTAATTACAACAGCAGCGGTATAAATACATGATTTTGAATCTCTGACATTAATTATATACGAACCGGCTGTTAATCCTGTAAAGATGTTTGAACTTTGGAAAGTCCCCGCATTTAACTGATACTCATATCCTCCAACTCCTGAGCTGACATTCACCGTTATTGTTCCATCATTACCTCCATTACAGCTGACATGAGTTTCAACTGTTGTAAACACAACAGGTACAATAGGATCTAAGGTGAAAGCAGTCGTTGCCTGACATGCACTTGGCAATTGAGCATCACTTACCCTGAAAATATAGTTTCCTGTAACACTTGTCGTTAAAACATTTGTTGCCATAGTGGTATACGTTAATCCTCCATCGGTAGAATACTCATATACATAAGCGGCATTGTTTCCGCCTGTAGCTGTAAGGGTAATCTCTGCATCCGGATTAACCGTACAGTCTAACGCTTTGGTAAGCGCTGCACTTAAAAACAACTGTGGTTTCACATCATAAACAGTTGTAGCGGTACAGCCATTTCCATCTTTAATGGTTAAGGTATAAGTTCCAGAAGCATTAAAGGTAAAGTTCGGGCTTGTTTGAAAAGCACTTCCGTTTACACTATAAGTAGCACCTCCAACTGCCGGATCAACTGTACCTGTTATGGTTATGGTAAACGGATTACCATCGTAACAAATTAAAGCCGGAGCAGTAATGGTTGGGTCTGCATCTTTATCTAAAGTAATCGTAACTTGCTTGATACAATCATAAGCATCTTTGGCATATACAATATAAGTATTGGAATCTTTATAAAAAGTATTGGCACTTGCCCAGCCTGTACTTGTTGCTGTTGGCGCCGGATCGGTAGCCAACAACAATTGATAGGTATAAGGAGCGGTTCCATCGTGCCCGATAGCGGTAATAATACCGGAATCAGCAGCACAATTGGCATTTTTAGAAACCGAAGCTGTTACTGAGAATAAAATAGCTGACTGCGTAATATTAAAAGACGCTGTAGCCACACTACAACCG
>NZ_MUGW01000088.1 GCF_002217285.1 Flavobacterium hercynium
AAAAACTTCACGAAATTTGCATCTCAAAATAGAAAACTCAATATGAAAGTAAATTTAAAATCAGGAATTGATAAACTGCTTTTCGGAATGAAGCAAAATGATGTTACAGCTGCTTTAGGAAAGCCTGATAAAAATTATAAAGACGAAGATGATAATGTGATTTTTGTATACAATGAACAAAAAATCAGATTGACGTTCTATCAGGAAGAAGATATGAAATTGGGTTATGTAGTAGCTTCAAGTAATGCTTTAGAGGTTTTTGGATTCAAATTAATCGGAAGAAAAGTTGCTGATGTAAAGAAAGATCTTGCGACAAAAGGAATTACAAAATACAATCAGGAAACGTTTGATACGTTCGAAAACTACTTCAACGAGGACAATTGGTTTATACTTCAAACAGAATTTGATGAAGTGGTAAAATTCGAAATCGGAGCTATAATTAATGACAAAGACGAATTCGATTGGAAATTTCCGGTAAAGAAATAATACTAAAACAAAAAAACCGACAATCACTTGTCGGTTTTTTTATGAGTTTTGGTTTGAAAAGAGCATTACCCTTTTAACCATGCATTTTTAAGTTTTTCTTTTGAAGCATCAGTAGCTTTAAAAGTTTCTGATTCTTCATAAGGTAATTTTACAGTACCTTTTATAGTTTCTTCTTTACCGTCACGTTTGATTTTAAGTGTAATAGGATCGTTTTCTTTCCAGTTTTCACTTTCTGTAATTAAATCATAGATGTTTTCTAAAGAATAAGGTTTATTGTTAACAGAAACTATAACATCGTTTCCTTTAAGTTTTAAATTACTAAAGAATGCGTTCGGCTCGATATCACCACGAACAAGGATTTCTTTTGTTTGTTGGTTTATTGTAACGTACGGAGTTTGTCCTTTAAGGAAAATTGATCCCGCTTTTTTCTCAGATGATTTTGTTACACCTACTTTAGCTAAATAAGTATCGTAAGGAATTGGAGTAGTTCCTGCAACATACGTTTTTAGAAATTCTCCTACTTCTGGATACGTAAATTCAGTGATTTTGGCAAAAAGCTCATTATCGTTAAATGGTTTTTCGATACCATATTCGTTAGCTAATTTATGCATTAGATCCAAAATTCCTCTTTCTCCATTGCTTTTTTCTCTAATAATAATGTCGATACACATTCCAATTAAGGCTCCTTTTTGATATACATTTAAGTATTGATCTTTATAAGGTTGCTCCAATACATTTTTACTCATTACAGTAAACGACATGGTATCGTTTAACCCTTTTGCCTGTTCAATTTTTTCAGCAATACGATTGTAAAAATCAGCTTCGTCAATTAAACCCTGGTTAATTTGAAATAGGTTTGCGAAATATTCTGTAACCCCTTCGTACATCCATAAATGCTCAGACATTTTTGGTGCGTTGTAATCAAAATACTGAATTTCTTTTGAGTGAATTGTCAATGGCGTTACAATATGAAAGAATTCGTGAGAAACAACATCTTTCATTGATTCTACTAATCTTTCTTTTGGCATTGATTCCGGTAACACAACCGTTGTAGCAGTTGGATGTTCTAACGCTCCAAAACCATGTGCGTCATCTTTAGCCATACTTGATAAATACAATAAAACAGTATACTTTTTAGTAGCATCTACTTTTCCTAAAAAGTTTTTCTGCGCTGTCATCATCGTTTTCATTTCAGGCGTAATACTTGCTGCAGTAAATTTTCCTGTTGGAGAATAAACAGCAATTAAAATATCCATTCCGTTTACATTAAACTCAGTGTAATCAGGTTTAGAGTACATGATAGGATTTTCAACCAAAATAGCATAACGTGGTGTAGTAAAAACATCGCTTGTTTTACTTGCATCTTCGTCTGTCATAGAAGTTGCGCCCCAAAGTGTTTCAGGATGCGTGATTGTAACTTTATACGGAATGTTTAGTTTGTCCTGAAAATACCCCACAAAACCGTGCGTATTTACCATAAAGTTTACTCCTGCATTAATATTGGTTCCAGCTGGTGAAAACACATCATCATTACCAAATCCGGTTCCTTTTTCAGTATCAAAAGTATCATTTACTAAGTAGGTAATTTTTTGTAATGTTTTTGCATTAACGATAGACCATGAATTGTCGTCAATTCTTTTCACTGTAAGTGCAGTTCCTTTAGCATCAAAAGCTTTAAAATCTTCAGCATACTTACCATAATTATCAGTAGAGTAGGTACCTGGAACTGTTTTCGGAATGCTGTAAACGATTTCATCTGTTTTAATTTGAGGAGCTGTAACAGTTACCAAAACTTTATCGTCTTTTACGTCAATAAGATTAATGTTAACCTGCACAGTATTGTTTTTGGCAGCTCCTGTAGTAGTACCCGTTTTACAGCTCCAAAGCGCAGTGGCAAGGGCTAGGGTATAAAGTATTTTTTTCATTATTTAGTGTTTAGTTATTTGTATTGGACATACAAATTATAAAAAAGTTACATTAAAATAAAATTAAAAAAAAACTCCCGTAAAAAACAGGAGTTTAACTTTAGTCTAGTTTATTTTTTATATAATATTTTCCATCCAGATCTTCGTCAAAATCATCTATTTTAACGGGTTTTGGTTTTGGCTTATTTGCAATAGCTTTTTTCTTCCACATCTCAAATTTTTCAAGAGGCATTTTCTTCTTCATGATTTCCAGCACTTCTTTTTCTGCCAATCCAAATTCTTTTTTTATAATTTCAAATGGATTTTTTTCTTCCAGGGCTAACGTAACAAGTCTTTCCGTTTGTTCCCAATTCAATTCTTTGCGGTTACTCTTTTTCATCTCGTGAAAATTAATTCAAAATAGAGGTTAATGATTAATAGATTGATTTTCAATTTAAGTATCAATATTAATAAAAAAAATAATTAGTTGGTTCGATCTTGTATGTTTTTTTTCTGATTTTATTTGTTTTTTTCAGTACGTGGTTTTTCGGGCAGATTTTCTAATTTATTTTTAAAATAATGGCTTTAATCTACCGATATACAGGCGTTCGTAATAGTAATCTTTCAAGTAAAAAATACCGGATCCGGAAGGTTATATTGTATTGATATTTTAAGGTAATATGTTTAAAGTAAATGGATTGACTGATTTTATTAAATAAAAAAAGAGAAAATCAAACAAACAGATTTGATTTTCTCTTTTAGGATATGTTAGTGGGTATACAAATAAGCCCATAAAATCAACGGAATTTGCAAGGGTATACGAAGTAGCAAAATCAGTTTTAGCAGCGAAAAACCACCTTTCTTTTTTTGATACATATACACATTGGCGGGGAAGACTGCAATTAGCAATGCTATGATTCCCCATGCTGCCAGACAAGTTGTGGCAGGAATTAGTAAAAGTATCCCTAAGATAATTTCGGCAATTCCGCTTAAACTGTTTAATAATTTTGGATTAGGAAAGAACGGAGGAATGATTCTGATGTACATTCCCGGATTCTTAAAATGATTAATTCCTGCAATTATATACAGAAAAGCCATTAGATACAAATGCCAGGGTAAATTCATGATAAATAAATGTTTCTCACGAATTTAGGAAAAAACTAATGACTTTTGCTTTTACAATAGTCTTTTTTAAGCTTGTGTAAATTATTTCGTTTTACTTTTCAGATTGATATTCATTAAAACGATAGCCAGAATAATCAAAAGTATTCCAATCCATTGTAAAAGAATAACTTCTTCATTAAGTAATATGAAC
>NZ_MUGW01000089.1 GCF_002217285.1 Flavobacterium hercynium
ACTTTTGGGTGCAGTCTATACTGATGCAGGGCTTTTCAAATTAAAAAAAACGTCAGGTTTAAAAAAGGTATTTTAGTTGATGAAATCAAATTTATTTTCAAATAATTGACCTATTACCGGAATTGGTTTCTTTTGTTCGTTTACTGCATTTATAATTCCAAAAATCCATAAAATGAAAATGGCATAACCAACATAGCTTAGAAAGTAAAGTGAGGGAACAATTGTTACCACAATAGACAAAATGATATTTGTAGCAAGAGAAAGTAGAAAAATCCCAAAACCTTGTTTTAAATGGTAGTTTACCAGATCGCTTTTAGGCGTTAAATCTTTGCTTTTTACATAGGCTATAATCCAACCAATAATGGTGATGTAGCTCAAAATAGATAGTGTTTTCTTATTCATCGGTTATATTATTTATTTGAGTCAAAAATAGATACAACGATTATAAGACGAAATAGACACTTTGTCTTCGGATGCTTTGGGTTGGTATTTGCTCTGTTTAACTGCGTATTGGTAAATCGTGAAATGCAAAAATTAAGCTTCGTCTTTCATGAGTTTAAAAAAAGATTCTTTTTTTCCTCTCGAAATAGGAACCATCGATTTATCGTTCATGTGTACCATACCTTCTCTGGAGTAACTTACAATGCAATTTATGTTGATTAAATGCGATTGATGAACCCTGAAAAATTGAGGAGGTTCAAGTAAATCTTCATAATTTTTCAAAGGTTTGGAAACCATTATTTTTCGTCCGTCGTTTAAATAAAAAGTGGTGTATGATCCAGAAGTTTCACATCGTACGATTTGTTCTAATTTAACGACATAACTCGCCTCCTGAGTTGGAAGAATTATTCTTTCTGGTGTTCTGGATAAATTCACTTGTAGCTCATTAATTTGTTGTTTTTCTAATACTCTTTCCTGTAATAAAGAGATACGTTGAATAGCCGTTTTTAGTTCTTCAGAATCGATAGGTTTTAAGAGATAATCTATGGCACTGTATTTAAATGCATTGATAGCATGCTGCTCATAAGCCGTGGTAAAAATAAGATGAAAAGAGTTGAAGGCTATTTTCTGCAGCACATCAAATCCGGTTCCGTCTTTCAGCATAATATCCATAAAGACCAGATCCGGTTTTAGATTATTAATTAGCTTCACTGCTTCGGTAACATTTTCTGCGTAAGCAATAATTTGTACTTCATCCGGAGCAACCATTTCGAGCATTAAGGACAAAGCTTCTCTAATGCGCTGTTCGTCTTCAATAATTATTGTTTTATACATCTTCGTTTAGATTGGAATATTTAAAATTACGATACAGCCATGTCCATCTGTGGTGCTGTCACGTTCTAAAACCTGAAATCCCGCATGTGGATTTTCTTTTTGCATTCTGCTTAACCTTTCGTCCGTTATGATAGTTGACAAGGATTGATGATTGTCTTTTAGTTTTAATTTTCTGGAAGCAGCTAGTCCAATACCGTTATCTTTGATTGTGCAAATCAGATTTTGGTTTTCATTGTCCTGATCAAAATAAATTTCCAGTAATCCTTTTGTGTCATTCTGTAATGGTTTTAATCCGTGCTCGACTGCGTTTTCTACAAAAGGCTGGATTAATAAGGGCGGAATATGACTGTCATTTTCTACAGATTCATCACAGGTAATTGTATAATCAAAACTGTTATTCAGCCGAAGTCGTTGCAGCTCAATGTAGTTTTGCAACGTACTGATTTCTTCTTCCAGTGATATGGTTTCTTTGCGGGTTTGCTCGAGTACTTTTCGGGTAAATTTGGCAAATTTATTTAAGTAAGTAACAGCCGGAATGGTGTCTTGTTGCAGAATCATACTTTGAATATTTCCTAAAGCATTAAAGATAAAATGCGGATCCATTTGTGAGCGTAACAATCGCCTTTCTAGCGATAATCTGGCAGCAAGATTTTCAATGGTTTCCTTTTCCATCAACTGTACTTTTAGTTCGCTGTTGGCTTGTTCCTGTTTAAGAAAGTCTTCCCGATTTTGATAATAACGCTGACGGTAATAATAGGAGCGAAACATAAAAATAAGTCCAATCAGCAGAATACCCGCAATTGCGTAACCCATTAATTTGTTTTTTTGCTGTAGCTCATTTTCTAATTCCAGCTGTTTGATACGTTCTATCTTTTTAGAAGATTCATATCGGACTTCTGCATTTTGAAGCAGTTTCTGTGTAGCTTCATTGTACTTTAGCTGATTGTATTTGGTGTAAAGTGTATCATACGAATAATAGGCATTAAAATCTTTTCGCTTAGCAGAAACGTCTTTTAATGCACTGTAAAAAGTGGCCAGCAAATAATTATCTGTGTAGGGTAAACTAAGCTGATATTTTATGCCTTCAGAAAAAAGAATTTCTGCTTTTACATAATCTCCTTTTTCAGTGTAGTAAATTCCCTGTAGTCCAATAGCACTTCTGTAAATGATTTTGATATTGTACTTTTTGGCAATTGCCGTTGCTTTTTCCAGATTTTTTAGAAAAGCAGTTTCATCAATAGGTTTTGGTCCTTTAGAATAAAGATCGGCTAAATTAATATAGACAATGCCAATATTACTTTTGCTCACGATATGCTCGCTATTTTGTTCAGCAAATACAGCTGTTTCTTTAAAAAAATCCAAAGCCGTTTTCCAATCCGTGCTCAAACCTGTTTCCAGTTTATCAGTTAAATGACTTCCAAAAGCAAGTCTGGCAAACAGCAGACTTTCGGCATCACCGGATTTTGAAGCATGAAATAAGGCTTCTCGCGCATATTTTTCGACTTTTGTTGGCGAAGCAGGAGAAAACAGATAGGAAATGTCTGAGGCAATTTTGGCACATTGATCGTGTGCATTTGATTTGGCAAATAATTTATAAGCAGTCAGGAGATAATCCAGAGCCTGAGGTTTGTCATCAATATACGATTTAAGAGATCCCATTGCCATTGCTGCATAAGCTTTGGTTCTGATGTTACTTGTTTTTTGAGAAAGAATGTAGGCGGTATCAGCGTAATTTCTAAATTTATCGAGATGTAACAAACGGCGCTGTGTCAGAGCCAGAAAAGAGTAACAAATAACTTCGTCGTCTATCTTTTTGTTTTTCCGGGCTAAATAAAGCGCCTGCATCTGAATCTTCATGCTGGCAGTAGAATCAGAAAAGCGCTTGGCATAACCATCCTTAGCCATTTTTTCTGCCGGAGATATTTGCTGTGCATTTACAATCGCTGTAAAAAAGGCAAATAGTAAGCCTAAAAAAAGCGTTGTTTTTTTTGGTTTTTGAAAATTCATTCTAAAAATTAAGTAGATTTCGTGATATTTGGATGGGAAAATACAAATTGTAAAGCGACTGAGCAAAAAAAATATTCTGGATTTAGTGCAGAGAAAAAAGTTGCAAAGTAGTTTTTTTAAAATCTTGAAAATAGTAGATTTACAAATATCTTTTAAGAAATACCAAATAAAAATCAAAAGCATCCGTTTACCAATTTTTGATTGGAGCAAGCTGATGTAAGTAGCGTAATCTTGTTGAACTAATTTAAATTTAAATACCATTTTTTATGAATAAGAAAAATCTTTCTTTAGTCCTGTTGTTCTTTTGTTTTTTAACCGGAATGGTTCAAGCACAGCAATCGGATGACAAACGTATGAAAATAGAAATCACGGTAAAAGACGGAAATAAAACCGTTAGCGCATTGATAAGAACGGCAACGTTTTCGTATAGTAAACCAGCCAATGCTGATGCCGATGGAAAGGATAAATATCTAACAAAAAATTTTTACTTTGCATTGGATTTTGAAAAAATGAATATTCCATTATTGCAGGCTTTTACCAAAAACAAAAACGGAATCGACGGTGTAATTACTATGATTGATACGTACGGAAAAAATCCGGCACGAAAACTTGAATTTACAAAGGCTACTTTAGAATCATTTAGTGATCAGCTTGCAGCAGATTATGCAAGTGCTTATTTCACTATTGGCTCTGATACGTTAATTATTGATGGTGTAAATGTACAATAACGATGAAAGAATTTAAAAAATTTACAAAAGCAGGAAATTTATATACACTGAAAAGACAATTTGGTTTTAGTATAATCGTAGTGGCATTATTTCTGGTCTTTGCATACATCTGTTTTACAAGTAAGATGAGTATGTTTGGATGGGGTTTAATAGCTGTATCCGCTTTCTGTGCGATTGCTTTTTGGCTTCAGCATTTTAGTATTGATATGGATGATAAGGTAATGACTGCAAAAATGGGACTTATAAAAAAAACAGTTTATATTCCGCTTACCGATATAAGAAATTTTAGAGTTGTAAAAATTAGTCACAATTTTATTCGTACTAATGTTATTTTGAATGTGTCTTATGTAGAAGATGGAAAAGAAAAAGTAACCGGCATTACACAGGCTTTTACTGTAAGAGCGATTCAGAATACTATAAACGAAATAGAAGAAATAATACATTCAGATGACCATTCGCGAAAAGTATAATGCTCAGGAAACAATAACTTCCTTTACAATCTATCCTAAAAAACCATCTGTTGCATTGTATCGATGGATTTTAGTAGTTATTATGGCGGTTGTGCTTGTTTTATTCTTGTTAAACAATATGTTTGATAAGGGAATGCGTTTTGGGATTTACATCGTATTGTGGGGGTTTACTTTGCACAGTTTGTACAACATCTACATAGGTTCTAAAGTTCAGTATACTTTTGATATAAAAAACAATGCTATTTTTAGAAGCAGTCCTTTGTCTTCAAGAAAAAAGATTATGAAACTTGATGAAGCAGTAATTTTTGTTAATTCTGAAATGGCAAGCTGGTATTATGCAGTGGGTGCTAAAAAAAGTCAATTTGTTAAGAGCTATAGGATAAGTGAAACTTTTGGCTCAGGAAAAGAAAGTGATATAAATCAAGCAGCTTATGATAATTATATTCTGGCTAGCATTTATAAATTGTTGAATCGCTAAATCGTTTAATCGGGGATTCATTTATTTGTTGAATCGTTTATTTTTTATTTTTGTTGTCACAAAATAGGGGTCGATCTTTTATCTCTTTATTATACCAAAAAGCCGTTCAGTTGAACGGCTTTTTTTTGTTTTTATTCTGGATTTACTGCAGAGAAAAAAGTCATAAGTAAGTTTTTTAAAACCTTGAAAATACTTGATTTGCAGATAACTTTTAATAAATACCAAATAAAAATTGAAAGCATCCGTTTACCAATTTTTGATTGTAACAAGCGGATGGAAGTAGTAATCTTGTTGAACTAATTTAAATTTAAACACCATTTATTATGAATAAGAAAAATTTTTCTTTGATCCTGTTGTTCTTTTGTTTTCTAACTGGAATGGTTCAGGCACAGCAATCGGATGACAAACGCATGAAAATAGAAATCACGGTAAAAGACGGAAATAAAACCGTGAGTGGATTGATAAGAACTGCAACGTTTTCCTATAGTAAACCAGCCGATGCGGATGCTAAGGATAAATATCCAACAAAGAATTTTTACTTCTCATTGGATTTTGAAAAAATGAATATTGCATTATTACAGGCTTTTACCAAAAACAAAAACGGAATCGACGGGGTGATTACCATGACAGATACCTACGGAAAAAGTCCGGCAAGAAAACTGGAATTTACAAAGGCTACTTTAGAATCAATGAGCGATCAGCTAGCAGCAGATTATTCAAGCGCTTATTTTACAATTGGTTCTGATACGCTTATTATTGACGGTGTAAATGTGCAATAAGGATGAAGGAGTTTAAAAAATTTATACAAAACGGAAACCAATATACCATGAAAAGACAATATGGTTTTGGTTTTGTAGTAGTGGGGGGAATGGCTGCTATTTCGCTTACCGCTTTTTTTATGAAGGAAGCCACAGTTGGATGGGTTTTTGCTGGTTTGGCTGTTTTATGTTTTATTGCGGTTTGGTTTGAACATGTCAGTATTAATATGGATGATAAAGTAATTATTACCAAAATGGGTTGGATAAATAAGCCGGTTTCTATTCCTTTAGCTGATTTTATAAGTTTTGAATTAGTAAAAGTCAGCTATAATTTTATTCCGACTAATGTTTGTCTGAACATGTATTATTGGAAAGATGGTAAAGAAAAGTGTGCTGGCATTGCACAAGGTTTCACTACCAGATCGATTCAGAATGTTATTAATGAAATTGAAGAAATAATACATGTAGATGAACATTCGTGAAAAGTATAATACTCAGGAAACACTGACTACCTTTACAATTTATCCTAAAAAACCATCAGTTCAATTGTCTTGGTGGTTTTTAGTGGGGATTATTGTGGGTGCATTTGTGCTGTTTTTTTTAGATGACATTATTGATGAGGTACTGCGTTATGCAATTTATATGTTGATGGGCTATTTTACTTTACACAGTTTGTATGACATTTATCTTGGATCTAAAATTAAGTACACTTTCGATTCAAAAAATAATGCTGTTATTAGAATTGGTCCTTTTTCTTCAGGAAAAAAAATCATGAAACTCGATGAAGCAACGATTTTTGTGAATTCAGAAATGGGAAGCTGGTTTTATGCCTTGGGTGCTAAAAAAAGTCAGTTTGTAAAAAACTACAGGATAAGCGAAAACTTTAGTTCCGGAAAAAAAAGTGATGCCAGACAAGCTGCTTATGAGGATTATGTTTTAGGTAAAATTTATAAGTTGATTGAAAATTGTTGATTTGTTAAATTGGTAAATCGTGGATTCGTTTATTTGTTGAATCCGTTAATTTGATTTCTTTTTTTCTGTTAAGAATCTTGCTCAAAATAGCAATCGATCTTTTGTCTTTTTATTAGAATTTATTATAGCAAAAAAGCCGTTCAACTGAACGGCTTTTTTTTTGTTTTAATTTTGATACTGAAGCCAAGTTCTGTTTGTATGGCATATTTAAAGAAGGTGTAATCAAAACAGAAGGGTTCATTTTTTTTTTTGCATCCGACTAAAATTCAGATTAATAAAGAAGAAATTGTTGTTGATAATATTGAATGATTTATTACGTATCTCTTTTTAGATAATAGTTACTTTTCTTGCGTAGTGTGTGATACATTTGAAAAAAACAGTTGTAAAGAAAATATTTTTAGAAGATATAGCTGTGTAAAGTTTTTTTAAGTTAATTCGATTGTTGTTACTTTTTGAAGTATAAGAGCAATGCGTTCTTCAAGAGTGAAATCGCCTTCAATTTTGAGTAAAGGAAAAGGTATAGACGTCATCCATTGTTCGTGAGCTTCGCGATTACGGCTTGCAATTCCGGTATTTTGATCATAATCACTAGCCCAAGTCATGAAATTTTCGAATTGCTCATTTCTGTTTGGATCGGTATAGATAATAGTTCCGTAACGTTCCAATTCTCGTTTTTTGAGCCTTTCCATTCTAATTTCCTGTGGTATCCAAAGGTAAACCACAAGATCAAAATCAGGGAAAACAGCATCTCCCCATTGAAAAACAGAACCACCCAAAATCCATTTCTTTGAATTATCTAGAGCTGTTCTAATACTGGTATTTCTTTCCTCGGGATTACATCTTTCTGAAAACGGAATAGCAGTCTGCTTCCAGAAAAAAGCATCACTGTCAAAATAATCCAATTTGAGTTGTGCCGCTAATGCTTCGCCCGTTGTAGTTACGCCACTTCCCGATGCACCAAATATATGTATCTTCATTTTTGAATAGAATTAGAGCCAAATAATAAACTTTTAAAATTATGAAAAAAAAAGTAAGTCGAAAAGTCGAAAGTCAAAAGTCGAAAGTCAAATGTGAAATGTGAAATGTGAAAAGTAAAAAAATCTAAAATCTAA
>NZ_MUGW01000009.1 GCF_002217285.1 Flavobacterium hercynium
AACAATATGCATTGATCCCAGAAATGTAACATATCAACATATTCTGTATTTTACTGAACAAATAATTTTTTGAAATTTTTTAAATATCTTTGAGTTATGAGCACACTAACCAAACCAAATCACATAGGACGCAAAATAAGTCGTATCCGCGAACTTCGCGACATGAAGCAGGATGCATTAGCACTAGCCATGGGAACTAATCAACAAACCATTTCTATGATTGAAAATAGCGAGGAAATTGATGATGAAAAACTTAAAGAAGTAGCAATAGCTCTTGGCGTTTCTGTTGAAGCAATTAAAAATTTCTCTGAAGAAGCTGTTTTAAATATTATTGGCAACACATACCACGATAGTAATGTTGTCAATGGCGGAACAGCACATACCTGCAACTTTAATCCTCTTGATAAAGTCGTTGAACTTTATGAGCGCTTAGTGCTGGCTGAAAGAGAAAAAGTGCAATATTTGGATAGATTACTGAAAGGGAAATAGTTTTTTTTCGCAATCTTGTCATTTCGACGAAAGGAGAAATCTTCGTTAGGAACTCGACAAAGATTGGCAATACTTCACGGAGCTACTTGCGAAGATTTACTTCGTCTGTTCGCTATCGCTCGAGCCTCCTTCGTCGAAATGACAAAAATGAGCATAGAATCCGTATCATCTACGTACCATAAATCGCAAAGTGTTTCTTTTGCGTTAGGGATAGAAGCGGTATCCTTTTTGTTTTTTCTTTAAAAACAAAAAGATATAGCGGATAGCCCGGCCGTAGGAAACGCCCAAAAAACAAGCACACTCAATCTTATCATTTCGATTTCAAAAAATTCAATATAAAAAAATAGCGCTGCAATTTACTGCAGCGCTATTTCTATATTATAAAAGAACTAAAACTTCTTAAACCCCTAATTTTTTAGCGATATCAGATGGAATTCCGCCCTTGTTTAACATCAAAGCAGTAGTTTTATACTTCACGAAGTTTTTAGTCACAAACAAGAAGCCTTTGTAGTCGTTTGTTTCTCCCCAAGAGTTTTTAACGATGTAATATTCTCTTCCGGTTTGATCTTTGGCTAAACCAATAATATGCATTCCGTGATCGTCTGTAGTTGTATAGTTATCAAACGCAGTCTGACGCATTTCCGGTGTGATTTCCGGCTCTGGTTTTGGTCCGTTGAACATATCTGCTTTTTCTTCTGCTGTCATGTCTTCAAATTTCTTTGTCGGCACATAAGCAACACCATTTTTCCAGCTAAAGCTTTTCTCACTTACATCGGTTGCCCACGCTACAGTATATCCTTTTTTCAAAGCATTGTCAATAACATCTGTCATATCGTTTACTTTTACATTATAAACCTGATCAAATGACCAGTTATCAGGCACAGCCATTAATGTTTTTTGGTAATAAGGCGCTGTTGTAAATGACGAAATCTCGATATACTCGTCAGGATTGATTCCAACAACTTCTTTTGCAAAAGTTTGTGGCGTGTAGTTTTTTCCTTTGTATGTAAAGTTTTCCGGTACTTTTCCTAAATAAGAATCAATAACGGCAGCATACGCTTTTTGCCAGTTTGGCGTCAATTCTCCATTTGGATTTTTAACGACAGCCTCCAATACACCTTCGATAAGCGCAGCCATTTCTCCAAATTTATTTTTATCTGTTCCGTAGTTTAAACCTGTGTACACTTCTCTTGGTACAGTTCCGTATTTTTTGTACATATTAATTACATCATGCAGTGCTCCTCCATCACCTAAAGTAACGGCACCGTGCATACGCACATAATTAATTCCTTTTTCAACATAAACATTTCTTGCTGAGAAAATCTGAGACAACTCAACTGGTTGTTTTCCTAAACGAATCATTTCTGATTCTAAAAATGAATTTGAAGCATAACTCCAGCACGTTCCTGATGAACCTTGTGCTTTTACAGAAGTAGTTCCCAAATTAATTTGCTCTGTGAATTTAAAGTTCTCTTTACTTTTATCACTTGCATTCAATTTTAATGAATTTACCAAAACGTCTTGCGCAAAACAGCCGCTCACACCCACCAAAAAAGCCGATGCCGCGAAAACTGATTTCATTGTAGTTTTATACATAATCAATGATTTAAATAGTTGACTAATTAGTAGCCTTAAATAGGTTTTCGTTACAAATCACTTAAATATTAAAGAAAAAAACTAACATATTGCCGTTAATTTTTACACAATCTTTTTATTAAGCCGCATAACCCTACAAAATACGCAAAAACATATAACACAAAAAAAAGCCACCAGAATACTGATGGCTTTGTTTATGTAAAGAAAAGAATTACTCTATTTCAGAAACTCTCATGGTATTTACCATTCCTTTATCTTTAATTGGCATTGCTGCAAGGTTAATTAAATAATCTCCTTTTGTAGCATATCCTTTTTCAACTGCGATTTTATTTACGTCTGTTACAGTATCGTCTGTACTTTCGTCTTTGTCGTAGAAGTATGATTTAACTCCCCACAATAAATTCAATTGTGTTAAGATTCTTCTGTTTGAAGTAAATACTAAAATATGTGCTGATGGTCTCCAAGCTGAAACCTGAAAAGCTGTATAACCACTATTTGTTAAAGTACAAATTGCTTTAGCTTTGATTTCATTTGCTAATAAAGCTGCTTGATGACAAACTGTTTTAGTTACAAAACGTTTTGTTTTAATTTGTGGTGTGTTTTGTGGAACCTGAATAAGCGGTGAATCCTCAACAGCCTCACAAATTTGAGTCATTCTCTGAATTACCTGTACCGGATAATTTCCTGTAGCTGTTTCTCCAGACAACATTACAGCATCAGCTCCGTCCATAACTGAGTTAGCAACGTCATTTACTTCTGCTCTTGTTGGCGTTAAACTTGTAATCATTGTTTCCATCATTTGTGTAGCAACGATAACAGGAATTCTAGCCGTTTTAGCTCTGCGGATCAAATCTTTTTGAACTAAAGGTACTTCGTGTGCAGGAAGTTCAACTCCTAGATCTCCACGAGCCACCATTAAAGCATCACAATAAGCTACAATTTTATCCATGTTCTCAAGAGCTTCCGGCATTTCAATTTTAGCAACAATTGGAATTTTATATTCAGAATGTTTAGCAATTAATTCTTGTAGGTCTTGTAAGTCGCGAGGTGTTTTTACAAACGAAAGTGCGATCCAGTCTACTTTTTGCTCAATAGCAAAAATAGCATCTGCAATATCTTTTTCAGTTAATGCCGGTAATGAAATTTTAGTGTTCGGAAGGTTAACTCCTTTTTTAGATTTTAACTCTCCACCTTGAATTACCTTAGCAACAACTTCTGATTTTTTATCTGTAGAAATAATTTCGAAAATTAATTTTCCATCATCAAGCAAAATACGCTCTCCAGGATTAACATCATTTGGAAAATTTTGATATTTCATGAACACTTTTTTAGATGTTCCTATAATATCTTCTGCAGTAGTAAAAGTAATAAGATCACCATCGTTTACAACAGTTCCTTCTTCCATTACACCAACTCTTAGTTTTGGTCCTTGCAAATCTCCAAGAATTGCTGTAGTGTAACCAAACTCTTCGTTTAAGCCTCTAATGATATTAATTTTTTCTTTTACTCCTTCGTAATCAGCATGCGAAAAATTTACTCTAAACACATTAACTCCTGCTTCGATCATATCTTTGATAATCTCTCTTGTACCACATGCAGGTCCTAGCGTAGCTACAATTTTAGTTTTTTTGTTTGTCAGCATTTTTTTTAAAAAATTAGATTGTTTTTTGATTTTATTTTGTTTGTATCAACAACATATATAGCCGCTATACTTTCGATTGCATTTAATTGTTGTTGAATTTCTGAAAAATCTAGAGTTTCCTCGCTATTCTCTATTTTCAGGAAATAATCGACTTTTTTGAATTCAGGAAGTAAATGAATTGTTGTAGAAACCTCACTAGTTTCATTAGAAAACAAATTCTGGAAATCATTTGTACTCACTGAAATGATTTCATTTTTATTCTGAATCAAATTCCACGAAACGGCCTTTTCAGAATCGTAATAATAAAATCTAGAAAAATTTGCTTCACCTTCCTTCGTTTGAGCATGGATCTCGTTTTTGCTCTTACTTAAATTAATAGGAAGTTCTTTATTGATAAAATACGCCAATCTATAATCTTCTAATGAAGTATGAATTGCCATTAAATAATAATCAATTTCGTCAAATTCGTCTAAATCCAATCTATGAATTGCCATGTCATGAAAAATCTAGTTGTAAATATACTATTTCTAACGGAGCATAAATAATTAAGAGTGGGTTGTTTTTGTTAATTTATAAACGAAAACGTTATAGCATTAAGAAAATTACAGTATAATTGCTGTTATTTCTTATCTATTTTTTCCTGAAATGCAAAATAAGCTCTTTGCGATGCTTTTTCTTCTGCTTTCTTTTTTGAAGTTGCTCTTGCTCTCGCAATTACTTTTTCGTCTATGCTCAATTTTACACCAAAGAGGCGTTGTCCGTCGATACCGTTATCTTCAAAAATATCATAATGAAAGATTCTTTTTTCTTTCTGACACCATTCGATAACAAGACTTTTATAACTGATAACTTTTCCTTCCAGACGAGCAATATCTACATAAGGTGTAATTACTCTGTTCTGAATAAACTGTTCGCAAAATGAATAGCCGCGGTCTAAATAAATAGCACCAACAAGCGATTCAAAAATATTACCATGAATGTTTTCTCCAAAGTGCTGAACCGGTACTTTACTTTCTACAAAACGAACGAGGTTTAAATCTTTACCTAATTCATTTAAATGTTCACGGCTTACAATTTTAGAGCGCATTTTGGTTAAATAACCTTCATCACCATTTGGGGCTTTGTTGTATAAATGTGCCGCAATTACAGCACTTAGCATCGCATCACCTAAAAACTCTAAGCGTTCATAATTAATTGGGTTTCCTGCTTCATCAAGTTTATTAGAAGATCTGTGCGTAAACGCTTTCTTATAAAAATCAACCGAAACAGGCTGAAAGCCAAGTATTTTCTGAATAGTGTCAAAAAAAATCCCGTCTTCAAGAGAACGGGATTTTGAAAATATTTTTTTGATAATATTCATAGACAAAATTAGTCAGCTAATTTTTTAAACAATACACAAGCATTGTGTCCACCAAAACCAAAAGTATTACTCATGGCAACATTTACTTCTCTCTTTTGAGGTTTGTTTAATGTCAGGTTCAATGACGGATCAATGTTTTCATCAACAACTGTATGATTAATTGTTGGAGGAACAATACCGTGTTTCATTGCTAAAATAGAAGCAATAGCTTCGATAGCACCTGCAGCACCAAGTAAATGTCCTGTCATTGATTTTGTAGAGTTGATATTGATGTTTTTTGCATGCTCACCAAAAACATTACTGATCGCTTTTAATTCTGCTACATCTCCTAATGGAGTAGAAGTTCCGTGAGTATTGATATGATCAACATCTTCAGGGTTCATTCCAGCATCTCTAAGTGTATTTTTCATTACTGCAATAACTCCAATTCCTTCCGGATGTGGTGCAGTTAAGTGATAAGCATCTGATGACATCCCGCCTCCACCAACTTCGCAATAAATTTTTGCGCCTCTGGCTTTTGCATGTTCGTAATCTTCAAGAACCAAAGCTCCTGCTCCTTCTCCTAAAACAAAACCGTCTCTGGTTCCGTCAAAAGGTCTTGAAGCGGTTTCAGGACTATCATTTCTTGTAGATAAAGCGTGCATAGAGTTAAAACCTCCCATACCTGCAATTGTAATTGCCGCTTCAGAACCACCTGAAATAATAACGTCACACATTCCTAAACGAATGTAGTTGAAAGCATCTATTAATGCATTTGCAGAAGATGCACATGCAGAAACAGTAGTATAATTTGGACCCATATAACCATTACGCATCGAAATGTGTGCTGGTGCGATATCGGCAATCATTTTAGGAATAAAGAACGGATTAAACTTTGGAGTTCCGTCACCTTTAGCATAATACATTACCTCTTCCTGAAAAGTTTCTAAACCTCCAATTCCTGCTCCCCAAATAACCCCAACTCTTTGTTTGTCGATATTCTCATCAGTAAGTCCGGCATCTATAATAGCCTCATCACTGGCAGCAACAGCATATTGTGCAAATTTGTCTAATCTTCTTGATTCTTTACGATCCATAAAATCTTCAATATTGAAGTTTTTTACTTCACAGGCAAATTTCGTCTTATGCTTTTCTGTATCATAGTATGTGATAGGAGCAGCTCCGCTAACTCCGTTCACAAGTGCTTCCCAATACTCTTGGATATTATTACCAATAGGAGTAAGAGCACCTAATCCTGTTACAACAACTCGCCTTAATGCCATAAATATGTATTTTGTACTTTAAATAAATAAAACCCACACCTTCTTAATTGTATTGCTACTTAAGAGCCATGGGCATTACAATATAAATATATCTTTTTGATTGAAAATCAATCGAAATTTAAATTTTAAAAAAATAATAACACCCGACATTATATAACATAAAAATCGGGTGCAATATTATTATTTTTTAGCTTCCTCGATATAAGAAATAGCTTGACCAACAGTAGCAATGTTTTCTGCTTGATCGTCTGGAATTTGAATATCAAATTCTTTTTCGAATTCCATAATAAGCTCAACAGTGTCTAATGAGTCAGCTCCTAAATCATTAGTGAAGCTTGCTTCTGTTACAACTTCGTTTTCGTCAACACCTAATTTGTCTACGATAATCGCTTTTACTCTTGATGCAATGTCTGACATAATCTTTAATTTTAGAATTTAATTTGTTGGCAAAAATAAAAAACTTTATTTTAAAACAACTATTTAGTTTATAAATGTGATACTAATTTATAAAATTAATTTCAAGAAAGCCTTTTTAATACTATTTATTTTCGATTTTTATTCCGTTTTTTGCATTCTAAAAATAAACCCGTTTATGAAAAAAATTATTGTTTTTGCCTCAGGATCAGGAACTAATGCAGAGAACATCATAAAACATTTTGCAAAAACAAAAATTGCAAACGTCGTTTCGGTCTTTACCAATAACGCTTCAGCAAAAGTTATCGAAAGAGCAAAAAACTATCAGATTCCAGTTGAAATCTTCTCTAAAAACGAACTTTTAGAAAGAAAAGTACTGCAAAAAATACAGGAAATCGATCCGGATTTAATCGTACTCGCAGGTTTCCTGTTGAAGTTTCCAGAAAACATAATTGAGCAATATCCTGATAAAATCATCAACATTCATCCGGCACTTTTACCTAATTATGGAGGAAAAGGAATGTATGGAATGCACATACACAGAGCAGTAGTCGAAAATAAAGAAAAAGAAACCGGAATTTCTATTCATTTTGTAAACGAACATTATGACGAAGGCGGCATTATTTTTCAGAAAAATGTAGCCCTGACAGAAGAAGACACCGCAGAAACTGTAGCCGAAAAGATTCACGAATTAGAACAAAAGTATTTTCCGGAAATTATTTCCAGATTATTAGAATTTTAGATTGTTAGATCTTTAGACTGACTTAGACTTCTTAGACTGTTGGATTGTTCAATTACAATTTATAGTAATCTAAATAGTTTATATTCTATACTTGCAAATTTCTTGGGAAAAAATCTAATTAGATAAAGTATCGTATTAATCTAAAAAATCAAAGCTGTACAAAATTTAAAAATTTAAAAATCTAAAAATCCAAAGATCCAACAATCTAAATTCTAACAAATCTAAGAAGTCTAAGTCACTCTAAAGATCTAATAATCTAAGTAATCTAAATAAAGTCTAAGCCAGTCTAAGTAAGTCTAAAAATCTAAGCAAGTCTAAAAAAAAATGAATCACGAAGTACACATATATACTGATGGCGCTGCAAAAGGAAATCCGGGTAACGGAGGCTATGGCGTTGTAATGGAACTGGTAGGTACGCCACATAAAAAAGAATTTTACGAAGGTTTTCGCCTAACGACCAATAACCGAATGGAACTTTTGGCTGTAATAGTGGGGCTGGAAAAACTCAAAAATCCGAATATGAAGGTTTTGGTTATTTCTGATTCTAAATATGTAGTCGATTCTGTTTTGAAAAAATGGGTTTTTGGCTGGGAAAAGAAAAACTATACCGGCAAAAAAAACCCTGATTTATGGAAACGTTTTCTGATTGTGTACCGAAAGCACCAAGTCGATTTTAAATGGATTAAAGGCCACAATAATCACCCTCAAAACGAACGCTGCGATCAATTGGCAGTAATGGCATCTGCACAGCCTAAACTTTCTGTCGATGAGTATTACGAAACCATTGGCTCAAAAGGATAAAAAAATAACGAGGTCATCCAAAAGAAGGACAACCTCGTTATACAAAGTACTAACTTAAAAAATTCTTTATTCCTTATCTAAATCTTTTGCGGTTTTAAATCCTGCAAGTAATCCTACTCCCGACATTATAAAAATGATCGACGGATAAACTGCTCCATCATTTAATCCTGTGTATGTTGTAATTAATAAGGCAAGAAAAATCCCTACTCCGCTTCCTATTAATAAGAAGGCCAGATTCACAACAAATATTTTCCACGCCGGAACGCCTTTTTCACTTCCTTTTAAGAAGATACTGGCATCTATCCCCTTTTCTATAAGTGCTAAACGTTCTCTGTTTCTGGTAGAAAAAATCAGATAGACAATTCCGAAGATCATTAGAAAAAGACTAATTGGTATTAAAATTTGTGGTCCCATAATTTTGTTTTATTTAATTGATTGATACTTCATAGGACGAGACTTGTTTTGATTAGGTTACAAGAAAATCTGTTTTTTTTCAATATTTTAATTTGAAACAATTTACATCTGTAAACAACTCCTCTAATATTACCTTTATAATGAGGCTTAAAAATAAAGTTTTTAAAAAATCTTAATTTCCTGTAACCTTATTATAAAAGTGATCGTCCTATATAATATGAGTACAATAAGTGATCAGGAATATATCGACAAAATTCTTCAAGGAGATACCAATGCGTTTGCCGTGTTGGTGAATCGTTATAAGGATATGATATTTACTTTATCTCTTAAAATGGTCAAAAACAGAGAAGAAGCTCAAGAGGTTGCACAGGATACTTTTGTAAAAGCTTACAGTTCTTTACGTCAGTTTAAAGGTGATTCTAAATTTTCGACCTGGATTTACAGAGTAGCTTACAACACTTGTTTAGATCGCATCAAAAAGAATAAGAAAGAAGATTTAAACATTTCCATAGATGAATTTTCATCTCATCACATTAAAACAATGAACAACGCTTTAAGTGCTTTAGAAGACAAAGAACGTAAACAAACAATTCAGAATTGCTTAAATTTATTGCCTAATGAAGAAAATTACTTACTGACTTTATTTTATTTTGAAGAGCAAAGCTTAGAAGAAATTGGAAAAATAATGAACATCACGTCTAATAATGTGAAAATAAAATTATTTAGAAGCCGACAGAAATTAGCCGTAATTTTGAAAAAGCAATTAGAACCGGAAGTACTTAGCTATTATAACAATAACAAGGCTTCAAAACAAATATGATTTATGAAAGAGGATGATAAAAATATAGAAAATCTTATTGATAAAATGATGGCAGATCAGACTTTAGAATCACCATCAATAGACTTTACCTCAAAAATAATGTCTCAGGTTCTTATTATAGAAACAAGCAAAGCAAAAGTATACAAACCGTTAATATCTAAATCGGCTTGGCTTGTTATTGGTTGTAGTTTAATTGGCTTGAGTATTTATACTCTTTTAGGAAATGATAATTTACCAAATTCCGAAATGACAAAATTATACTCGGATAAAGCCACTGCCCTATTTTCAGGAATGCATTTTTCTAAAAATATACTATACTCGCTTTTGATTGTTCCGTTTATGCTCTTTATTCAGATTGGGGTTTTAAAAAACTACTTTGATAAGAAGTATGAGGTTTAGTAATTTTTACTTAAAAACATCTTCCCTTTTTCGAATATAAGAATTTCCTAAATGACAATCAAGACTTAAATTATAACCATTTTTAAATAAAATATAACCTATTGTCAGATCTTCATTTTCTTTTATAACTAATCGATTAAGAACTAAACTTTCTTTTGTCAATTGTCTAGAATACTTTTTAAAAAATTCATCAAATCCTATTAAATCTTTATATTCTTTTTCTATTTTTGAATTTAATCTAAAAGGTTCTAGATATCCAGATTTTTTAAATAATCTTCTATCGAAAACAAATCCATCATTTAAAACCGCACTTAAAAACTCTTTGAAAGATTTAAACTTTTTAGAATAATGCTTTTTATAAAAGAAAAATAATTCATTACTGTTTGTCAAAAGAATTTCATCATTATCAAGATTAACATAAAGGTCGGAAAATGATATTGGCGGTGGCGGTAACATTATTCCATCTATAATTTTTCCTCTGTAAGCTAACTTTTCAATCATTTCCTCAGAGAAATTCGACTGTTTTCTTTCACAAGAAATCAGCAAAAAAACAGTCAATATTAAAGTGAAAATTTTCTTCATAAACAGAATGTGTTGTTTAAGCAAAACTAATCAAAAACATAAAGTCTTTTTTCAAAAATAAATGTTGCGATTTAAATCAGAAAATCATATTTTAATCCCTTTACACGATCAAATTCAAAGCACTCATTTACAAGAGTTTTGCCCCTGAAAGCGTTATTGTTTTTTTATGAAAATTTTGAGAACCTAAACCGTTGCAATATTGTAACTTATGAAGTATCTTTGCACCCTAATTCGAAATTCATAAAATGAATAAATTATTGATTGTTGGAACGGTTGCTTTCGATGCTATCGAAACTCCTTTCGGAAAAACAGATAAAATTTTAGGTGGAGCTGCAACTTACATTGGTTTATCAGCATCATTTTTTAACTTACAATCGGCCATTGTTTCTGTAGTTGGCGACGATTTTCCTCAAGAACATTTAGATCTTTTAACTTCAAAAAATATTGATATCTCTGGTATCGAAATTGTAAAAGGTGGTAAAACCTTTTTCTGGAGCGGTTTATACCACAACGATCTAAATTCAAGAGACACTTTGGTTACTGAGTTAAACGTTTTGGCTGATTTTCAACCAAAAGTTCCTCAAAACTTCAAAGACGCTGATATTGTAATGCTAGGAAACTTACATCCTTTGGTTCAAAGCAGTGTTTTAGACCAAATGGAGAAAAAACCAAAATTAGTAGTTTTAGACACTATGAACTTTTGGATGGACTGCGCTTTACCGGAATTACTTGACGTAATTAAACGTGTAGACGTTATTACAATCAATGATGAAGAAGCAAGACAACTTTCAGGAGAATATTCTCTTGTAAAAGCTGCTGCCAAAATTCAGGAATTGGGACCAAAATATGTGGTGATCAAAAAAGGAGAACACGGAGCGCTTTTATTCCACAACAGAGAAGTGTTTTTTGCACCAGCTTTACCATTAGAAGATGTTTTTGATCCAACAGGAGCCGGAGACACTTTTGCAGGTGGTTTTTCAGGATACATTACTCAAAGCGAAAACATTTCGTTTTCTAATATGAGAAATGCTATTATTTACGGTTCTAATTTAGCTTCTTTCTGCGTCGAGAAATTTGGAACAGAAAGGATGGAAACGTTAAGCAAAGCTGAAGTTGCAATTCGATTACAGCAATTTAAGTCGTTAACTCAATTTGACATAGAAATATAATGCTCTAAAGCCTCGGATAAAAACGGGGCTTTTTTATTACGTTAATACACACAACTTACAACAACACAAATAACAAATACAATGAGCGACGCGTTAAAACACGAATGTGGTATAGCCTTAGTTAGACTTCTTAAACCGCTTGAATATTATAAAGAGAAATACGGAACTGCTTTTTACGGGATACAAAAAATGTATCTAATGATGGAAAAGCAGCACAACCGTGGTCAGGATGGTGCCGGTTTTGCAAGCATCAAACTTGATGTAGAACCTGGACAACGCTACATTAGCCGTGTTCGATCTAACCACGCACAACCTATACAAGATGTTTTTGCCCAAATCAACGATCGTATTAACGAAGAAATGAGTGCACATCCTGAATATGCCAATGATGTTAATTTACAAAAAGAAAAGATTCCTTATGTAGGAGAACTTTTTTTAGGTCACGTTCGTTACGGAACTTTCGGAAAAAACAGCATCGAAAGTGTTCACCCATTTTTACGTCAGAGTAACTGGATGCACCGTAATTTAATTTTGGCTGGTAACTTTAACATGACAAATGTTAAAGAACTTTTTGAAAACTTAGTAGAGCTTGGACAACATCCTAAAGAAATGGCCGACACTGTAACGGTGATGGAAAAAATTGGTCACTTCCTGGACAAAGAAGTAATGCAATTGTACCAAGACTGCAAAGCAGAAGGGTATTCTAAAAGAGAAGCTTCGCCAGTAATTGCAGATCGTTTGGATATTGCAAAAATATTAGCGCGTTCTGCTAAAAATCTTGATGGTGGTTATGCTATGGCGGGATTACTAGGTCATGGTGATGCTTTCGTTTTTAGAGATCCTGCGGGAATTCGTCCTGCTTATTTTTATCAGGATGATGAAGTAGTTGTTGTTGCTTCTGAAAGACCTGTTATTCAAACTGTATTTAATGTTCCGTTCGAAAAAGTTCAGGAAATCGATCCGGGTAATGCTTTAATCATCAAGAAAAACGGAAAAGTATCTATGAACCAGATTCTGGAACCAACCGTTAAAAAAGCATGTTCTTTTGAAAGAATCTATTTCTCAAGAGGAAGTGATGCTGAAATTTATCAGGAACGTAAAAATTTAGGAAAACTAATTTTACCTGCTGTTCTTGACTCTATTGACAGCGATACAGACAATACTGTTTTTTCTTATATTCCAAATACAGCCGAAACATCATTTTATGGTTTAGTTGAAGCTGCTCAGGATTTCTTAAATCAAAGAAAAAACAATTACATATTAGCGAATCGAAATACACTTACAGCCGAAACTTTACAAGAATTATTAGCTGTAAAAATTCGTACTGAAAAAGTAGCCATTAAGGATGCTAAATTAAGAACGTTTATTACAGAAGACAGCAGCCGTGATGATTTAGTGGCTCACGTGTATGATGTAACGTATGGCGTTATTAAACCAACAGACAACCTTGTTATTATCGACGACAGTATTGTTCGTGGTACTACGCTAAAAATGAGTATCATTAAGATGATGGATCGTTTAAATCCAAAACGTATTGTAATCGTTTCATCGGCACCACAAATTCGTTATCCTGATTGTTACGGAATCGATATGGCAAAGCTTGAAGGTCTTGTGGCTTTTAGAGCTGCTTTAGCTTTATTAAAAGAAAAAAACCTATACCATATAGTAGATGAAGTTTATACGAAGTGTAAAGCACAGGAAAACTATGCAGACACTGAAGTAGTAAATTATGTAACGGCTATTTACGATCAATTTACGCCTGAGGAAATTTCAGACAAAATTGCTGAGATGTTAAGCTCTCCGGAAATCAATGCCGAAGTAAAGATTATCTTTCAAAAAGTAGAAGATTTACATATTGCTTGTCCTAAAAATTTAGGCGACTGGTACTTTACCGGAGATTATCCAACTCCAGGT
Source organism: Flavobacterium hercynium (assembly GCF_002217285.1). GTDB lineage: Bacteria > Bacteroidota > Bacteroidia > Flavobacteriales > Flavobacteriaceae > Flavobacterium > Flavobacterium hercynium. The sequence goes on from NZ_MUGW01000009.1 coordinate 13,605, forward strand.
GGAAACCGTGTTGTTAACAGAGCATTCATGAATTTTTACGAAGGAAAAGATGCACGAGCTTATTAAAAAATTGCCAATAAAAGGTTAATTTGTGCATTTCATCGGTTTTTTTTGCCGTTCGTCTTATATGTTTGGGAAAATGAACAAGCTACAATACATTTACTAAACCATAACATTAGTAGGTTAAGTTTATGGTAGATTTGGGGCAAAAAGGGTGGAAGAAATTCCACCTTTTTTATTGGAATAAAGTGAAAAATAGAGATTTACTACTTTTAATCGATTTTTTTTACACTTCATCTAAAATATTTGTGGAAATAATATAGCTGTCATATATTTACTAAACCATAACATTAGTAGGTTAAGTATATGGTAGATTTGGGGCAAAAAGGGTGGAAGAAATTCCACCTTTTTTATTGGAGTAAACTTTCGCTGCTTTCTAAATCATTCTCGTTTTTATTCAAAACACAAGTTAAAAATCTTACGTTTAACAAAAAGCACTAAATTTTCAGATATTTCTTATTGGTTATTCTAAAATGGCATAAATAAAATAATACAGAAGCAAATAGAAAAAGAACTAAAATAAAAAAACCGATTAATTCAAAAGAACTAATCGGTTTTAATTTTATAAAAGAGAAGACTATTTGTCTAAAGCAAATCTTCTTGCTACTTCTGTCCAGTTAATTACACTAAAGAAAGCTTCAATATAATCTGGTCTTCTGTTTTGGTAGTTTAAGTAATAAGCGTGCTCCCAAACATCCATTCCTAAGATTGGAGTTCCACCGTTACCAGCAACGTCCGGCATTAATGGATTGTCTTGATTTGGAGTACCTACAACTTCTAATTTTCCTCCTTTTTGAACTGTTAACCAAGCCCATCCTGAACCAAATTGAGTTGCACCCGCTTTAGCAAATTTTGCTTTAAATTCTTCAAACGTTCCAAAAGAAGCTTCGATAGCAGCTAATAAATCACCTGTTGGTAATCCGCCACCGTTTGGAGCCATTACAGTCCAGAATAAATTGTGGTTGTAAAAACCTCCACCATTATTACGTACTGCTGCGTTTGATTTATCTAAGTTAATTAAGATGTTTTCGATTGTTTTTCCTTCTAAATCTGTTCCTGCAATAGCTGCATTAAGATTTGTTGTGTACGCATTATGATGTTTCGAATGGTGAATTTCCATTGTACGTGCATCAATATGTGGTTCTAATGCGTCATATGCATAAGGTAATTGTGGTAATTCAAAAGCCATGATATTTATGATTTTATGATTTATACTAATTTATTCCAAATTTAGACATTTAACTTTGGAATCGGAAATACTATTTCGTTATAATTAGATTTAATTAATTGATGATTCGCTTTTTTATGAGCTAAATACCTATAAATCTTTATTTTCCGTTAAAAGCGGTCATTGTATTTTCTAAACCTGCAGTTCCAAAAGATTTAATAATTTCTGCTGAAATTTCTAAACGTTCCGGCAATTTTGTTTTTTCTTCATCGCTCCAATCTCCTAAAACATAATCTATTTGTTGTCCTTTTTTGAATTGGTCGCTGATACCGAATCTAAAACGTGTGTATTGTTGTGTGTTCAACACCAAGTTGATGTTTTTTAATCCGTTATGTCCGCCATCACTTCCTTTTGGCTTAATGCGGATTGTTCCAAAAGACAGGTTTAAATCATCTGTAATGACCAAAATATTCTCTAATGGTATATTTTCTTTGTCCATCCAGTATTTTACCGCCTTGCCGCTTAAATTCATGTAGGTGTTTGGCTTAAGCAGAAAAAAGGTTCTTCCTTTTAATTTATATTCCGCTAAAGCACCCAATTTTACGGTTTCGAACGAAAGGCTTTCACTTTTTGCTAAAAAATCCAGGACTTTAAAGCCTATGTTGTGTCGTGTATTTACGTATTCGGCACCAATGTTACCAAGTCCTACGATTAAATATTTCTTCATGTTGTCTACGTTCTCTTCTTTTTGTGTTGATGAAAACAGTTTTGTTATCCATTTTATCATAGAGCAAAAATAAGGTTAATTTGGTAATTAGAAAATGTGTCAATTAGATAATTTGAATTGTGTAAGGATTTAAATTGATATTTGTTTTTAATTCGGAATTGAAAAAACGATGCCGTAAAAAAGACGCACAGCAGTGCGTCTCTACGTCACCACTCTATACCTCTGAACCTTAAAAAAAGTATAGACCAAAAAAAAGCACCAGTTTTGCAACTGATGCTTTGATATTTGATTTGAAAAAAATTATTTTTTCTTTCCTTTTGCAGGAGCTTTTGCAGCTTTTGCAGCTTCTTGAGCAGCTTTCATAGCAGCACGAGAAATTCTTACCTGAGCAACAACAGTGTTGTCTGGGTGAATAATTTTGTAGTCTGGAGATCCAACTTTAGTAACGTATAATTTGTTACCCATTTCAAGTGGAGTGATGTCAGCTTCAACAAAATCAGGAAGATTTTTAGGTAAAGCTTTAACTTTTAATTTACGAGTGTTTAAACGTAAAACACCTCCAGCAAGAACACCTTTTGATGTACCAACAACTTTTACAGGAACTTCCATTGTGATTTCTTTGTCATCAAACAATTGAAAGAAGTCAATGTGTAAAATTTTGTCAGATACTGGGTGAACCTGAATGTCTTGCAAAATTGCATTAAATGATTTTCCTTTTCCAAGCTCAATCACAACTGTGTGTGCATTTGGAGTGTAAACCAAGTTTTTGAACGCTGCAGCGTCTGCTGAGAAGTGTACTGCTTGATTTCCTCCGTATAACACGCAAGGAACCGCTCCAGCATTACGTAAGGCTTTAGTTGACACTTTGCCCACGCTTTCTCTTTCTGATCCTTTAATTGTAATCGATTTCATTGTAAAAAAATATAGTTATTAATAAATATTTATTGCTATAAGCTTTAGGCACTAGGCTTTAGGCTTTTTCTAAATGCTGTAAGCTTTAAGCAATATGCTTTAGGCTTTTACATCATAATTTGCTTTAAGCAATAGGCTTTAAGCTTTTTTAGAATGAGAATAGAGCTTACGGCTTATAGCCTAAAGCTTACTGCTTCTACATTATTTGCTATTAGCTTTAAGCACTAGGCTTTAGGCTTTTGTAATGAATTTTAGGGAATTGCTTAAAGCTTACAGCCTAAAGCATATTGCCAAAATTACATTATAAACTTTCCACTAATGGAATTGTTGTGGTGCACCATGTGCATAACTTCTGCAAATAGAGGCGCACAACTCACTACTCTAATTTTCTTTGATTCTTTCTTTAACGGAATAGAATCGGTCACGATTAACTCACTTAATTTTGAGTTTTCGATTTTTTCGTAAGCGTCACCAGATAAGATCGCGTGTGTACAAATTGCTCTTACGCTCAATGCTCCTTTTTCGATCATCAAATCTGCCGCTTTCGCTAATGTTCCACCAGTATCGATCATGTCGTCTACTAATATTACGTTACGACCTTTTACTTCACCAATCAATTCCATAGTGTCGATAACGTTGGCTGCTTTTCTTTGTTTGTAACAGATTACTACATCTGATTCTAAAAACTTAGAGTAAGCATATGCTCTTTTTGAACCTCCCATATCCGGAGATGCAATTGTCAGATTGTCTAACTTTAAACTTTGTACGTATGGCAAAAAGATTGTTGATGCAAATAAATGATCTACCGGTTTTTCGAAAAACCCTTGAATCTGATCTGCATGCAAGTCCATTGTCATTACTCTTGTTGCTCCGGCAGCATCTAATAAATTAGCTACTAATTTTGCTCCAATCGGTACTCTTGGTTTGTCTTTTCTATCTTGTCTTGCCCAACCAAAATAAGGCATAACTGCTGTAATATGTCTTGCTGATGCACGTTTTGCTGCATCAATCATTAGTAACAATTCCATCAGGTTGTCTGCGCTTGGAAAAGTGGAACACACTATAAAAACGCGCAATCCTCTGATTGACTCTTCGTATGATGGCTGAAATTCTCCATCGCTATACGTTGACTTTGTTACTTTTCCTAACGGAATTCCGTATTGTGCTGCAATTTTTTCAGCAAGATAAACACTTTGTGAACAAGCAAATATTTTAGCTTCTGGTTCTAGGTGCGACATTGTAATTGTTGTTTTTACCGCTGCTTTTATACAATTTTACCCTAACTTGTTACGTAAAGTAAAACCTATATAAATGCCTCGGGTGTAGTTAGTTGTGTGTGCGTCGTTTTAACGAGGTGCAAATTTATAAAATTTATTGAACACTGAAAGGAAAAATTTAAGTATTTTTAGTAGAATTTTTAATTTTATTTTTTACATTTGCACCGTGTTAAAGGAATAAGGGCATTTTTTCTTATTCTATTGCGTTAAAATGATCGATCTGATTGATTGTTTTTTCGTCTGCTAAGCCCGGATGGCGGAATTGGTAGACGCGCTGGTCTCAAACACCTGTGGGAAACCGTGCCGGTTCGACTCCGGCTCCGGGTACATTAACGGAAAAGCTGTCATTTTTGACGGCTTTTCTTTTTTTAATACCTTCCGAAGCCTTGATATTCCTAGTCAGAACCTCAATTACCTCATTCACTTTAGTGGTTCGACAACTCTCATTTCCAAAGATTAGTTTTTCAGTAAAAATTGAACCCGCCAAAATTCTTTTCCCATTGTAATCCCCATTAAGAAAGAATTCATCTAAATTTCCTAGTAATTCCAATCCTGAATCAACATAACCATTTACAGAATCTTTTTTAGTTCTTAGAATCTCAATATCATCCTCAACAACACTAAGTTTTCCATTAATACGTTCAATGATTCTATCGAACCTATCTTTATCAATGCTTCTGCTTAATAATAAATCTTCTGCATCTTCAATTTGAGATTTGAGGCTTTTTTGAAGGTCAATTTTAAGTTTAAGCTGATTGTTTCTATCTCCGTTAATTTGAGCTTCGGAATTTCTTAAAACATCTGTAAATAGCTCTTTTATATTCTGGCTAATTTGCAGACCACATAGTATACTTGCAATTTTAATATGCGCATCCTCAACTCTAACTCTTGTCTGACATTTATTTCTACAATGATAATAAGCATACTTTTTAGTTCTTCCTGTAGATTTGCTTCCCGTTATTTGACCTCCGCAAATTTCACATGTCAAAAAATCACGCATTGGAAAATCGCAATTTTTATGGTTTGGCTTTGTATTGTACCATCTTTTTCCCTTGAAAACATTTTGTACTTTATTAAAAGTAGCCAAATCCACTAAAGATTCATGCCAATGCGCCAAAATAGAATGCAATGCTCCTATTTGAGGTGGCCTAAGACCGTTTACTATAACTTTCTTGTTTTCGTCAATAATTTCTTCTTTAAACTTGAAATTATTCTTCCATGTATCTATTATTTTTTTTGATGAAGGAAAGTTATAATATAGACACGTTTTTTTACACGTTTTTATAAATTCAACTATATCTTCTTTTAAATTTTTTATGTCGATATAAAAGACACCATCATAGTCATTTGGGATTTTATTGTTATTAAATGTAAAAAAGTAATTTTCATTTGTATCAGTAACAAAAGAGTATCCGAAGTCAGAAAATTTTGTAATTTCTCCATTTTTATTTCCTAAAAAAAAGTTTATACTGTTTCCATACTTCAACATTTCAACCGTCAATTCAATAATAACATTTTCTTTAAATAAGCTCATAGTTATTCGATTTTAAATAATCATCATTATTAATCTAAATGAAGCACCTCTAACAAATAAAATCAATAAAACATTATGTTCTTTACGGAAAACCATATTTCATCTAATTTGTTTAATCCTAACAAGATAAATGAATTATTAACTATTAAGCAATAGGTATAACTACGGGTTTTTATAATTTTCAAAAAAATAAACTCTGATTTACATATATTTGTTTTTAATAAAATTTACCTGATGAAAATAGAAACAAAAGAGAAAGATAACTTTTATTCAATGGTTGATTCTTTAAAAAAAAGTAGAAGAGCTGACCTTTCAGATATAAATAATGATGATGACATTATTGAAGAATTATACGTTGATGCGTTAGATGGTGATTTCGTTCTCAAATCATGTTTAAGACCAAACACAACTATGTTAATAGGTCGAAAAGGAACAGGAAAATCAACTATAATTGCAAGACTTCAACATGAATATAGAAAAGATAATGATAAACTTTCTTTATATTGATGTAAAAACAATATTTGAGCAATCTAAAAATTTCAGCTATGATTCAACACCTTATCGTAATTTAATTACAAGTTCAGACCTTGAAAGATACTTAATATATAAAACATTCTTAAAACAGATAATTGAACAAATTAAATCTGAAGTTAAAACTAACACTCTCAAGTTTTTCCTTGCAAACATTTCTAAAATTTTCGGCACTGGAAAAAAGACATATGAAATAGAGTTAGAAAATATTTTTAATGAAATAGAGAAAAATGAATTTATTGACGTTCAAATTCTTAAAGAAAAAAATGTAAATCAATCGTCCAATCAAAATGTTGAACAAAAAAATGGAAATGAATCATCAAGCGATTTTTCTGTTGGCCCAAATGGAGTGTCAATAAATCTATCCGATAAAAATAACAATTCGTTTTTTGAAGGGAACAACAATACTTTGGAAGAAAAATATTCAGAAATATTACTAAAATGCTTCAATCCAACAATTATACTTACTAGTATTAAAGGTTTACTTAGTAAAATTGGAATAAAATATATTGTAATTTGTCTGGATGACTTTTCTGAAATTGAAGAGAGAGCGATGAAAGTCTTTGTTGACACAATCATATCACCACTAAATAACTGGTCAGATGAGTATTTCAAATTCAAAATTGCCGCTTACCCTGGCCGAATATATTTAGGCGATATAGACCCACAAAAAATTGAGCAAATAAGATTAGATTATTACGACCTATATCAATCGAGAAGAGTGACTGATATTCAAGCTGAAGCACAAAGAAGTGTAAAAAAACTATTAACTACAAGAATACAATACTTTTGTAAACAACCTCCTGAATATTTTTTTGATATTACAACAAAAGTGACATTAGATGATTATTGTAAAATGTTATTTGATATCACATCAAGTGTACCAAGAAATGTTGGCTGGATTCTTTGGTATGCCTATCAAAACAGTATTTCAAAAGACCAAAAAATAACTTTAAAAGACCTTGAACTCGCATCAGAAAAATATTTTTCAGACTCAATAAATCCATATTTTTCAAAAAATATATTCATGCGTGAGCCTTTTAATATTAAACTGGAAAAATATCATTTAAAAGAATTATTACAGAATATTATTAATTCTTCAAAAACAAATAAACGCGAAATACCCAATCTAGATTCTAAAATATTTCAATTAGATAAAGAAAAACCACCAACAAGTCACTTCTATATCGATAGTAATTTTGAGGAAATTCTGTCATCCTTGGAACTAAACTTTTTTATCACTAAATATAATGAGCAAAAAGACCAAGACAGCCAGAAAGTAATGAGTTTTTATTCATTAAATTATGGATTATGTATGAAAGAAGATATCTTTTATGGAAGAGGAAGTGATAGGAAATATGTAATTCAGAGAAGATTTAATTATACAGATATAATCAAAAAATATATTTCATCCGCTAAACAAATTAAATGTCAAAACATTGAATGTAATAAAATTTATAGTTATGAGACACTACAAAGCTTACAACTATTTAATATGTTATGTCCCACTTGTAGGGTAGGGAATTGCGAAATAGAGCATGTAAGTGTTGATATACCAAATGTTTCAGAAGCAATACAAATTCCAGAATTTGATATAAATCTTTTAAATTCTCTTAATATTGAATCTCCCCAATATCCTTCAGCACTTGCACAAGAACTCGATTGCACTTATCAAAAAGTATCTAAGCGCTCAATTAAACTTAAGGAGTTAGGATTAGTTTCTAGTGAAAAAAGAAGATTGGACACTAAAATAGGTGAGAGAACATATTATACATTAACAGAAAAAGCAACGACAACTTATTTTAGTGAATAAGTTTGAATTCATAAATAAATCATAAATGCCAAATTTGTTTAATCCAACTAAATTTAGCATGTTTACTTTTTTCAATGAAGTTAGAGAGAAGAATGCAGAATTTAAAAAATATAATTCTCAGATTAAGGTATCTTCTGATAGTTCATTGTTTTGCACAGATTTAGATGAAGACGTTATTTTCTTAAAAATTGCAACTAGTAATAATACAAATGAAATATGGGGAACTATGAAATTAAGCTATCTACTAATTTCAAATCACTCATATTATGTTGTAGAAAAAATTGCTACAGCAGAAAAATATAGAAAACAAGGAATCGCAAAAATTTTATATAGTTTTGCTGTTGAATTAGAGTTAAATATTATGAGTGATTCAACTCAAACATCTTTCGGTTCAAAAGAAATATGGTCAAAATTCTCTATATATTTCCCCAATAAAAATGTTTATATAATAAATACCAAAACATTAAGCAAGAGAAAATTCATTACACAACCAGAGCAAAATATATGGGGAAAACAAAGTGATGAAGATTTTGATTTGTTAGAAAATGACGACAAACTATATCTTATCCACGAAATGTTTTTATCAAACGCTATAACTAAAGCTCAAGAATTATTTTTTATGAATAATCTCAAAGTATTAAGTGACAAGCATCATATTCGTTTAACATTAGAATAAAATTGTAGAACAAGGTAAATTTATTTTAAAAACTATATATAAAATCAAATGAGTTTTAGTAAACCTTTTCATAGAAATTATAGACCTTTAAAACAAAGCCCTAATTCAGGATACAGTAGCTGGGCTTATATTGTAGACCATCAATATTCGGCCAATCCTGAATATTATACACGAGCATTCTCAATCATTCAACAAGATATTCTCAAGTTATTTGAATTTGTTGAACCATCAGATACTAACAATTCGACCTATTCTTTTAGAATACATGAGCTATTAACTAGGATTTGCATTGAAGTCGAAGCAAATTTTAAAGCAATACTTCGAGAAAACGTTCTGAAAATAGTTGGAACATACATGATTTTTTTATTGTAAATAAAACACATCATTTGGATGATTATTCTATAGAATTACCTTTTTGGAAAGGAAGTAAAAAAATTAGAAAACCTTTTTTTGAATGGAAACAAGGCAAACCTTTACCTTGGTATCAAGCCTATAATAAATCTAAGCATGATAGGGTTCATAATTTCGAAACTGCTAATTTTAGCAATCTAATCGATGCATATGCAGGATTATGCGCGTTACTTTCTTCTCAATTTAGAACAGAAGATTTTAATCCAGGTAGTAAAAGTCTTGGAGTAAATACTGATTGTTATTTTGGAGGTGGTTTTGGCATAGGCAATTTTTTAATTGTTGATTTTCCAGATGATTGGAGGGATGATGAACTCTACGATTTTGATTGGTCAAATCTTAAAAATGATAATATTCGCTTTAATAAAATTAATTATGACACAATTTAAAGATATAGAAGAGTAATATTATTTATTTAATTTAAGGTATGCGAAAGATAATTTCTTCAAATCTTCAACAAATAAGTTCGACAATTCAGCTTTAAATGGTACGTAAAACCTCTTCTTAACGGAAGAGGTTTTTTTAGTTTTGTGAGTTTCTCGTTTTATTTTTCCTCTTAATATTTTACTACTGCTTATTATTTATTCTACAACAATACGCTACAAATGAATTTGTTAAAATTCAATCTAAAAATATTGTTTTTCAGCTATGTTTGCATAAATTTGTAGTCTAAAATAATTAGTTATGGCAATTGCAATCAAATCAATACCTGTTTTAAAAGACAAAGCAGCAAAAGCTTTTGACTCTGCAGTTACTACAAATACTGCAAAAAAAGCTACAGTAGATTTCTCTAAGCAAATGTCTACTGCATCTAAAATATTAGCCAAAGCAAAAATATAATTGATTTGGCTTTTCTTTTAGACAAATGCACTCTCCAAGTTTATGACGCTACTATTAGTGCTTGTTGTGACAATTTCGATTGCGGCAACGATGATTTAAACGATTTCTTTCAAAAAGACGCTTTGCTTTATCAATCACAATTACTTGGCAAAACATATTGCTTTACATTAGATGAAAATCCAAAAGAAATAGTTTGCGCCTTTACTATTTCAAATGACAGCATAAAAACCACCCATTTACCAAACTCGCGAAAGCAGAAAGTTAATAAAAAGATTTCTAATCAAAAACGTATGCGTACTTATCCCGCTGTACTAATAGGAAGACTTGGTGTTAATAAAAATTACCGTAGCGTTAGAGGAGAAAACGACAGAACTGGGAAACAATTAATGGATTTTATTAAATCATGGTTCGTAGACGGAGCAAATAAAACCGGCTGTCGTTTTATTGTTGTAGACTCCTACAATACACCAAGTCCATTAAAGTATTACAAACGAAATGATTTCGAAAACCTTTTTAGTACTGAAGAACAAGAAAAAGAGTTTACCGGACTAGACTCAAGCGCTATTTTAAAAACTCGCTTACTGTATTTTGATTTGATCGTTTTACATAATTAAATCGAAACTAAAAATTAATTACAGCGTCCATAATTATTTTATTACTGTTGGATATGAAAAAATCATTTCCAAATATTTTACCCTTCAACTAATCCCAAAAATTGTATTTTTGTGTAGTTCAACAAAAAGCAGGCAAAATGTATCATACATTATATAGATGTATCTTACAGGAACCTTACTTTTTTTATTTGTAATTATTTATCTTTGAGCTTATGAACACACCGACAAAACAAAATCACATAGGACGTAAAATAAGTCGTATTCGTGAACTAAAAGACATGAAACAAGAAGCTTTAGCAATAGCTATGGGAACTAATCAACAAACTGTTTCTATGTTGGAAAACAGCGAAGAAATTGATGATGAAAAACTTATAGAAGTGGCAAAGGCTCTTGGCGTAAGTGTAGAAGCAATTAAGAATTTTTCAGACGAAGGCATCATTAATTACTTTAATACTTTCAACGATAATTATGGAAACATTGGAAATTATCACTGCTCATTCAATCCTCTAGACAAAGTAGTTGAACTTTACGAGCGTATGGTTTTAATAGAAAAAGAAAGAGCTGATTACTGGGAAAAATTATCCAAAGAAAAATAAATCTTCAAAATAAACATTTTTATAGCGAAGAAACCTCGCAACTCGCCTGATGCAAAACGGGAAAATTGCAAGAGTTGGCGATAAAACACAACTGGTTGGCTTTGGTATGCAATGCAATTGCCAAATCGACTTTATCGGCATTGGCAATAATAACTTTTGGGTTTAGTCGCGCCTCAATAAAACGTCCGCTGCCATCTGGAGCAACTTCGAGTGTTGCTTCGGCATGATCTGAATATTCCAGCACTTCTATTTGATTTTGAGCGCAAACGTATAAATACGACATCATGTGGCAGGAAACCAAACTGCTCAGCATTAAATCTTCCGGATTATACAATTCAGGATCGCCCTTGAAGGCTTTTGCAGCAGAAATGTCCAAAACTGGTTTTCCTTCGACTATAACAGTGTGACTTTTACTGTAGAATCGCTTTGTTTGATTTGCAGAAACAGGTTTAGACGTCCATTTTCCTTCTGCTTTGAATATGTGATTTGCTGCCATTTTTGTTTTAATTAAAGTGAATTTCGGATTAATAGCGACGACTTGTTTTCGATTTGATCTTTGTTTCCTTTGAGCACCATATCGGCTAGAATTTTTCCCATTGTTTCAAAGTTAGTCGAAATCGTCGTAATACCATTTGCCACAATCTTTTTCAAAGGTGTTTCATTATACGAAATGATTCCGAAATCGTTACCCAGGCTTAAGTTTTGTTTTCTCGCATTTTCGATTACCCGCACCAGATCACGATCATTGGGGATAACATACAAATCTCCTACTTCTATTTCTCTGGCGGCAAACTCGGTTATGATTTCATACTTAAAATTGTATTCCTCGCAGAACTCTTCAAATCCCTTTTTCATACCGAGTGGCTCCCTAAAACCCGGAAAAATCAAAATCATTCTTGTATATTTATTGAGCTTTGACTTTCCTTTTTGCATCCCTTCAAAGATATCTTTCTGATGATTTTGATATACAGCAGGGTAAAAATTCAAATCAGGATTGGTCTGATCAAGGATAATAACGTCGTTTACTGGTAGGGTTTTTATCGATTCAACGATATCGTTTAAGTTCGTTGGCATAATAATATATTTGGTGTAATTGCCGTTGCTGTCTTTTACGAGTTTTTTAAACACCTTTACATTAAAATGGTGAAAGAAAATATCGACCTGGACATTCTTTCCAATATTTTTTAAAAACGAATTATAGAGATCTTCCTTAAACGTATTTAATTCATCAAAAAGTAAAAAAATCTTTTGTTTTATACTGATTTCAACGCTTTTCACGTAATATCCTTTACCGGGAATGGCAAAAATAATCCCTCTTTTTTTCAATTCATCGTATCCCAATAACACCGTATCGCGAGACAATGAAAAGGCAAGACAAACTTTATTTACAGACGGAAGCCTGTCTCCTTTTACCAACTTCCCTTCTTCAATCGCTTTTTCTATTGAAAGAATAATCTGCTTATATTTTGGCAAACCAAGATTGGCTTGAATTGAAATTATATTCATGAAAATTATTTTTTATTGCAATATACTAAAAACTGGTAGGTACTGGTATGTAAAAATAAAGAATGTTTCTATTTTTGGATTTCATTATTGGTAAAAATATTAGAAAAATAAAACACATATCGCATTTAATGGACAGATCTACAACAAAATTATTTGGTATAATGCCTGACAAAGAAGACATCTATTCTTTTGAATTGTCGAATGAAAATGGTCTGAAAGTGCAAATTATAAACTATGGCGCTACAGTAACTTCTTTGCAGATACCGCTTGAAAATGGCAAAGTAGCAGATGTCGTTTTAGGTTTTGATGATTTAAAGGCTTACCTGGATTCTTATAGTTTGCCAAGTGCTCCTTATTTTGGTACCACAGTAGGCAGATATGCAGGACGAATCAACAAAGGAGTATTTACATTAAATGATAAGGTTTTTCAACTTGTAGGTAATAACAACAGAAATACACTTCATGGCGGTAATGTAGGTTTTGGAAGAAAGGTTTGGAATGTAGCAGATGTAACTAATGGCAAAAATCCATCTATCACCTTAAGTCTTTCGAGCGAACATTTAGATGAAAATTTCCCTGGAGAATTGCATGTTTATTTAAAGTATACTTTAACAGAAGAAAACGAATTACAATTAGAATATAACGCAACAACTACTGAAGACACAGTCATTAATCTAACGCATCACAGTTATTTTAACCTCAACGGTCACGATTCATCTGTTTTGGATCAGGAAGTGTTTGTAAATGCAGATCAGATTTTGGAAGTTGACGCAGATAATATTCCATCAGGAAATTTCACAGAACTTTCCAACCATGATTTTGATTTTAGAACAGCAAAAAAATGTCCTGCTGTGATTGACAATTCGTTTGTTGTGAAAGCTAAAAATGAAGTTGCGGCACAATTCTTTAGCGAAAAAAACAATTTAAAAATGAGCGTTTATACAGATCAGCCAAGTGTACATATATATGTAGGCGGAAATTGTTTTGATACTATAAAAGGAAAAGAAAACGCAGCTTATCATCCGTCAAGCGGAATTTGTTTCGAAACACAAAATTTTCCTGACGCTCCAAACCATACACATTTTCCGAATTCAGTTTTGAAAAAAGGAGAAGAATACAAACAAAAAACCATTTATAAATTCGAAAACATAAAGTAAGATTTATAAAAAAAATACCATTATTTATATCAGATGAACGACATTTTAATACAAGACACGACGGCCTATTTTGAGAAATCTTTTGGATCTGCTCCTCAAAAAACGGTGCTGTCTCCGGGAAGAATTAACATTATTGGAGAACATATCGATTACAACGACGGTTTTGTTTTACCGGCGGCAATTGACAAGATTATTTGCTTTGCTTTCGAAAAAAACAATACCAATACCTCTAAAATCATTGCAATAGATTTAGGAGAAGAATTTGAAGTCGATTTAACCAAAGAAATCAAATTAAGCGATGTTGTCTGGACTAATTATGTGTTGGGTGTCATCAAACAATTGCAGGACCATGGTTTTTCATTCGAAGGTTTCAACTGTGTTTTTAGCAGTAATATTCCGGTTGGTTCCGGGTTGTCTTCGTCTGCAGCATTAGAATGCGGAATGATTTACGGTATCGCTGCTCTTTTTGATCTTACGATTGCAAAGGTTGACATTGCCTTAATGGGACAAAAAGCAGAACACTGGGTGGGTATCAATTGCGGTATTATGGATCAGTTTTCGAGCGTACATGGTCTTGAAAACAAAGTTATAAAATTAGATTGCAACACTTTAGAATTTGAATATCACAACGCTGATTTTAAAGATTATTCATTAGTATTATTTGATAGTAATGTAAAACATTCTCTTTTTACATCAGAATATAATACAAGACGATTGGAGTGTGAAGAAGGACTGGCTATTATCAAAAGCCACTTTCCTGAGGTTAAAAGCTTTAGGGATTGTACCGAAACACAATTGTTGAGTATTCAGGACAAGATGAATCCTGTAGTATTTAAAAGAGTACATTTTGTTGTAAAAGAAATAAGTCGTGTTATAAGAGCCTGTGAAGCACTAGACAGCGGAAATATCGCACTTTTGGGTCAGTTGCTTTTTGAAACACATGATGGTTTATCTCAGGAGTACGAAGTAAGCTGCGAAGAGCTGGATATGCTGGTAGAAAACGCTAAAAAAGACGATTTTATCCTTGGTTCTCGTTTAATGGGAGGTGGTTTTGGTGGTTGCACTATAAATTTAATACAAAAAGGTTACGAAAATGATGTAAAAAGTAAGTTTTCCAACCTTTATTTAGATATATTTGGGATCGAACTTAAGTTTTACGATGTAAAAATCGCAAACGGGACTATTCTACATTAAATACCTTAGCAAATTACAATGAAAAATTTTGACATTAACACAGACCCTCACAGACGTTTTAACCCCTTACTTAATGAATGGGTTTTAGTATCTCCTCACCGAGCTCAACGTCCGTGGCAAGGACAAAATGAATCAATTTCAACTGAAGTATTACCTAAACATGACGAAAACTGTTACCTATGCCCGGGTAATGTTCGTGCTAACGGAACTCATAATCCAAAGTATGAAGGTAGTTATGTATTTGAAAATGATTTTGCCGCCTTAAAACAAGAAGAAGTAATGTATGAAGAAGAAATTAAACATACCTTCTTTAAAGCAGAACCGGAAAGAGGAATTTCTAAAGTAATTTGTTTCTCACCAAGACACGATCTTACCTTACCGGAAATGAGTGTTGAAGCAATTGAAGGCGTCATTAAAACATGGCAAAAAGAATACAAAGAATTAGGCAGTATTAAATACATCAACCACGTTCAGATTTTCGAAAACAAAGGAAGCGTAATGGGCTGCAGCAACCCGCATCCACACGGACAAATCTGGGCGCAATCATCACTACCAAATCAGGTTCAGAAAACACAAAATTGCCTAAAAGCTTATTACGAAAAAAATGGTACTACACTTTTAGCTGATTATCTTAAAGCAGAGTCAAAAAACGGACAACGTATTGTTCTTGAAAATGACCACTTCGTAGCTTTAATTCCGTTTTGGGCAACATGGCCTTATGAAACAATGATTATAAGCAAAAGAAGCTTTGGAAGAATCACGGATTTAACCGACGAAGAAACTAAAGCTTATGCAAAGATTTTAAAACAATTAACGATTAAATACGATAATTTGTTCAACACTTCTTTCCCTTATTCTTCAGGAATTCATCAGGCACCAACAGATAATATGGAGCATCCGGAATGGCACTTCCACATGCACTTTTATCCGCCTTTATTGCGTTCAGCAACTGTAAAAAAATTCATGGTAGGATACGAAATGCTGGGAGAATCTCAACGCGATATTACGCCTGAAACATGTGCTGAAGTATTAAGAGAATTATCAGACATACATTATAAAGACAGAGTAGAAGTACTTAAATCATAATAAAAAAGCAGAGCATAATTAAAAAACAAAACCTAACTAAATTTTGTTTTTCATATCTCAGCTACAATGCCCCTTACTAAAAACCAGGAATAAAAACATATAATATATTTTAAAACCAGATTCCCCAAATCAAATCTGGTTTTAAAATTAACCCCAAAAACAATCACTATACTAATTTATTTAATACCACTAACAATGAACCAAAACCTCGCTCTCGCAGATTATGCGGTTTTTATTATTTACTTTATCGTAGTCTCTGTCTACGGATATACCGTTTACAGAAAACGTAAACAAGACGAACAAGATGCAAAGGCTTACTTTTTAGCCGAAGGAAACTTAACCTGGTGGGCTATTGGAGCATCTTTAATTGCCTCTAATATTTCAGCAGAACAATTCATCGGAATGAGCGGTGAAGGTTTCTTTTTAGGAATTGCTGTTGCTGCTTATGAGTGGTTAGCTGCTGTTGCCTTGATTATCGTGGCTGTATGGTTTATTCCTGTTTATCTTAAAAATAAGATTTACACCATGCCACAATTCTTAAAAACACGTTACAACGAATCTACTGCTTTGATTATGGCTGTTTTCTGGTTGTTCCTGTATGTTTTTGTAAACTTAACTTCCATTCTGTATTTAGGAGCTGTTGCTATTAATGGTTTAGCCGGTGGGGAATACCTGCACGTAATTATGGTTGGTTTGGCTGTTTTTGCTTTGTTTATCTCTTTAGGAGGTATGAAAGTGGTAGCGTATACCGACGTTATTCAGGTTGCTGTTTTGATTATTGGAGGTTTGGTAACTTCGTACATTGCACTAACAACTGTGGGACAATATTTTGGAGTAGGAGAAAATGCAATTGCAGGTTTCAAAGTATTAATGAGAGAAGCGCCTGAGCATTTCAAAATGATTATTCCAAAACCTACGGCAACTTCTTCTCAACTTGATATCGATAAATATTTAACTTTCCCAGGTTTAATGTCTTACCTTGCCGGTATCTGGATCATTAACTTAAACTATTGGGGTTGTAACCAATACATCACACAAAGAGCTTTAGGTGCTGATTTACAAACTGCACGTACTGGTATTTTATTTGCTGGTATCTTAAAATTATTAATGCCTTTAATCGTAATGTTACCAGGTATTGCGGCTTACGTATTATACCAAAACGGACATTTACCACAATTGGTTGGAGGAAAAGATGGTGCATATTCTGCTGTATTGACTTTCTTGCCAACAGGATTAAAAGGACTTTCTGTAGCGGCATTAACAGCTGCAATTGTAGCTTCATTAGCCGGAAAAGTAAACAGTATCTCGACTATTTATACTTTAGATATTCATAAAAAATACATTCAGAAAGAAGCTGGAGAAAAACAACAGGTAAACATTGGTAGAATTGCCGTATTTGCAGCGATGCTTCTTGCCGTTTTATTTACATGGAATGATATTTTAGGTATTGGCGGAGTTGGTGGATTCACTTACATTCAAAAATACACCGGATTTATTAGCCCTGGAGTTTTCGCTATGTTCGTTTTAGGTATGTTCTGGAAAAGAACAACAGGAACAGCAGCAATCGTGGGTGTAATTTTAGGTTTTGTATTGTCTGTATTATTCAACGAATACGCACCAATGTTGTTCGGAAACGAAACATTATTATACACAGCTTATCCAAACGGAAAAGGAGCTTACGAGATTCCATTCCATATTTGTATGGGGTTATCATTCTTGTTTACTACACTAACAATGGTGGCAATAAGTTTCGCTGGACCAAAAGTTAATCCTAAAGCGTTTGAAATAGACTCTGAAATGTTTAAAGTAAAACCACAAACTACAGTTTTAATCGTAATTACGTTATTAGTTATCATCGCATTATATGTGAAATTCTGGTAACATAATTTTATAAAAACTATTTTTTTGAGGAAAAAAAGATTGTCAGAAATGACAGTCTTTTTTTTTTAACATAATGCATTTGATTAGCAGGAAAAAACATATATTTGGCGCACTAATATTGATAGTACATGCCCTACATTCCCGAGTTCACTTATGAGGATCATTTAACCTACAAGATTAAAAAGAATGACACCTTAATAAGCGTTGCTAAACAACTAGTTATCAGACCTGATGATCTGAGAAGTTATCACAATAAATTTTGCCCATTGCAAGATTTAATTGAAGCCGATTTTCCGAACCATCTTCGGTATGTTATTTTAGCGCCCGAAAAAATTGAACTTTCGGACGAGGAAAAAGAAAAAATTCGCAAAAAAGCAATTTTTAACGATGGAGCTTTTGGCATTTCTTTGAATCAGGCTCAGACAAATATTTCGTATGGTGTACTTTACACTATCGAAAGCGGTGCAACTGTAAATACTATCAAACAACAAGTAAACGTAAAGTGGAAAGCCAAAAGCGAAAATGGTTATTACTTTTTTGAAGTAAACAGAATTGGCAGCGTTTACATAAATGATACCGCAGCAGATTCTATGGTACAAGATATTGCCGAAAAAGCTTCGGCAGCATTATATCCATTGCTTGTTGTAGTTGATGAAAACGGAAAATGGGTTTACATCAATAACTTTAACGAAATCGAAACGCGCTGGCAAAAGGTTAAAAAAGAAATCCGAAAGTATTACAAAGGAGATCAGGTCGAAAAATACCTCGCTATTTACGATCGTAATCTCGAAGATGATGATACTTTATACCTTTCACTCTCCAAAGACTGGTTTCTGAATGCGTTTTTCAACGGAATTCACGTTCAGTATTCTTCATCGTTATCAATTGAAAAAGAGACTAGTTTTCCTAGTATGGCAAAGAGCGAAAATATAAATTACAATGTTCAACAAAAACTAGACGCTTATCTGGACATCGACGACTTCTTAGTAATCGACATCAACGGAAAGCTTCATGATGATCGGACCAAAACCGATTTTGAGCATGATTTAAGTCTGCCTATAAAAGAATATTCTGAGGAAAAACCAGAAGGAAATTACAGAGCTAAATATTTCCTGAATCCTCAAAACTACATGCCCGAAAGTATTTTTATTAGCTGTGATTTAAAGTTAGATACTCCACAAAATTATACCGTTACGATATCTAATTTAGATGACAAAAAAGAGATTAGCGCAAGTCCAAGACAAGAATTATTTATTGAAGAAACCAAACCTCAAAAAAAGTGGTGGCAATTGTAAACGATTAAAATTATGAGCGAAAAACATTTTGTAGTCCAGGGTGCCACTTGCAAGTGCAAGTTTAGTGAAGACCCTTCTAAAACTGATAAGATAAAAGTTAAATCACATAAAAAGCACTTTGCCAATGACAAAGAAGGATCTGAAAAACTCCTTGCTACCACCAAAGAGATTCAACAGACTTTAGAGAAAAACACCTTTGGTAATTGCAAAAAACAACCTGTGGGAAGCTCGTTTGCACCTTGCATGGCGGTGATTACAAAATGGAGTAAACCTTATGATAAAGTTACACTAAGTAATGATGGGCAAATATTGCTTGAAGATAGTAAAGGAACGTGCCCAATGGGAGGACCTGATTGCATAGAAATCACCGATCACGGACAAACCGCAGAACCCGCAGAACAAAATTTTAAAAATACAGAGCCAATGGTTCACAACCTCGTTAACCCAATGGTTGATGTTAAAGACATGTATAGTAAGCAAGCTAAACATGAAGGGATAAGTGATCTTTAATCAATCTAAAAAATATTTTAAAAATGGTAAAAGGTGTTAAAAAAATAAAATGGACGGGTGACGGGATAGTAAAAAAAGATTTATCTATTCCGAATAAAAAAGTTGTAATCGCTCCAGATCAGCATGTCTTTTTTACAATAGAAAAATGGTACGATGCTACTACTGAATCTGACAAAAAAAAGAATATAACCTGGATTTTTCAGGATCTTAAAACAAGAACTATCATTTTACAAAAAATAATACCTGTAAGTAATAAGTATGGTATTAAGCTTCCTAAAAATTTATGTGGTCCATTTGAATATTATCTAGAAGCAAGCCTTTCTGGTAATAGAGATGTTATAAACAAAACAGGTCTGCTAATAAGCGGTAATTGTCCTGCGAAGATAAAGAGTAGTAAATGGTGTACAACAAATGACGGAAAGGATGTTAGTAAAAGTCAAACTTTTAATTACGGAGATAAAATCTATCTTAATTTAGTAACCGAAGGTCTTAATGGTAATCTAAATCTTAGTATAGATGTTTTTAGAAAAACAGATGATAAGAAAGCTTTGTTTCGATATACGAGTGTAGACGTAATTGATGGCGAAATAAATCTTGAAATCAAAAATACTTTTTCTTGGTATTCTAATCTTAAAGGTATTAAAGAAACGGAAGAGTTTTATGTAAAAGTTTTTGATCCTGCAAATCAACTATATATTCCTAATGATAAAAAGGAAACCAAACATGGTTCTTTTTTAAAAATTAACAAAAAAATAAGCTCAAAACAGACAACTCCTCCAACAAACTTATCTCCATTAAAAACTGGAGAGCCAATTCCTAACAAAGAAAGATTTGAACTCTGTCGATTCGAAACTATTTCAATTACTGAAAGCAAAAAAACACCACTACTCGTTTTTGATAATGGTAAAAATTTAGAAAATACCTGGACACCAAAAACACCAATCTTAAAAACTATATATTTTGATTTTGAAAAATATGATATAACTTCTGATGCCAAATCAGTTCTTCACAATGTTTTACAATATTTGTTGCTATCTCAACATTCTTACATCAAAGTAGATGGGCATGCTTGTGTAATAGGAAAAGAACAATATAACCAAAAACTCTCGCAACAACGTAGTGACGCTGTAAAAAAAGTCTTTGCAGATGGTGGCTTAGCTGCTTACAGGATTATTTCTACAGGACGTGGAGAGGTTAACCCATCAGATGACAAAAAAGGACGTGATGATATAAAATATAAAAATGAAAAAGAATATAATGAAAACCGCAGAGTAGACATTTCTTTTGACTCCTATGGACATGACGCACAAACTATAATTTACGAAACTATTGCACCAAGTTACGAACAAGATCTTACAATAGATGTCACCGAATTTGAAAATAAAGCCTGTTTTAAAGATATTAAACACCGAAAAAATATTAGAATTAATTCTCCTGAATATGATAAGGTAATTGATAAAGTAACTAATAAATTAGCTTTTCCAGTAAAATCAAATATAGATGCATTAGAAAAATACCCGCTTAAATATCTTTTACCAAAACTTTTTGTAAATCAGTATAATATTGATATACACTCTTGTCGTTATTATTCAGTTGCATCCAACACAACGATTCTAGTTAAAACTTATCCCGACATTAAGTGGGATTTTCATTTATTACTAAATTTAACTAATAAATTAAGTGTAAAATGGCAAAAACTATCACCTGCACAGCATAAACAGATGCAAAGTAATGCTGGAAAAATAGGCGCAGAAAAAAGATGGAAACAGACAGAAGTAGAATTTGGAGTAGTTTTAGAAGCTAATTGGGATAAAATTAACAATGATAAATACGACAAACATTTTGATGCTACTCTCAAATATGAAACTAAAATAAAACAATTTTACTCTGTATTTGCTTCACTAAAAGAGTTTTCAAAAACAATAACTGGCGAAACAAAAGGAGCTGTAAGCAAAACCCGATTAGGGAAAAATTGGCCGTTATGGGTTGAAATGAACCCTCCCAACCTTCGTCTTGGTGCCGAATGGAACTTAGAGAGAGGAAAGAAAAAAGGAAAAGAAACACTTGAAATAGGTACTGCAATCGAATTTTATTTTATAGCAGAACCGTTAATAGAATTAGGCTTAAACATTGATTTATTAGCTGGTCTAGTACAGTTAGGTGTGGCGGCAACTACTGGAGGTTCAGGCAATTTAGCCGCGATGAAAATATTTAATGAAGTAAGAGACTGGCTGGGAGATGAGGACAACACTATAAGTCTTAAAATGTATATTGACTTAGAAATTACAGGTACTATAAATGGGTCTTCTAAATTAAAAGTAAATACTAAATCAGATGAAAATAATGGAGAAGCTAAACTTGAAACTGTTTTAAAGATAGAACTGAGAGCTGGTTTAGAAATAAAAGCAAATGTGGTTATCTTAATAGGAGAAGCTTATGCCTATGCTGAAGTTTCAGGAAAAGCAGTTGGTTCAGCAACTTTTGCACATCAATTATTTTATGGAAAAAATAGTGAAGAAGTCTCAATATATTATCAGCCAGCATTAAATTTTGATGGTTTAAGAGTCACTGGTGTAATTAAAGCAAAAGTGGGATTATTAATCAAAAAAGGAATTTTTGCAGGTGATCGAAGTGCTGATTTAGCTGATTACAAATATGAAAAAAATCTTTTTGATCCTTTTGATGTAATACAAAAGTTCGAAGAAGTAACAAAAATTAGTTCTAAAATAAAATTATTCTAAATTATATAAAATGAAAAAAGCAAAATTATTACCAATCCTTTTAGTGTTAATTATATTACAATCGTGTAATTCTCAAACTAACAAAAAACCTGAACAGGAAATGAAAAAAACAAAAGTATCAAAACCTTTTGATTTACATAATTTAACCTTTGATGAAGAAATAACGGACATTTTATCATCTGCTAATCTATCTAAAAAAGATACAGTAAAGAATGAACAATTAACATCTATGGGTAATGAAAGATTAGTATTTGAGTCAAAAAACTTATTAACTTTTAACAAAACTAATCTAGCAAATAAAAATAGCCTTGGCACAAATAATGTAATGTTTCATTACGGCAAAATTGATCCAGAAATTGGAGCTCTAAACAATGAAAAAAACAATATAATAGGAATGTATCAGATAAACTTGTTTACAAAGTTTGAATCTGATGAGTTGTCCCGTAATCTTAATCTTTTATTTGGAAAACCAAAAAACGTTTATAAACTAGGTCCTATTAATACTTTTCTATGGGTAAATAATAACATTTGTTATTATTACTTTACAAAAGATAATGATGAATTTTATCGCGTTTTATTTGTTTATAAAAAAACCGATAGAGAATGGGTAGATTTTATTGGATACTTAGGCTTTGATAGTGGAAACCTAAAATCAGTTAATTAAAAATTTAATAAAATGATATACGAACCATATTACACTATAGAATTTTCAGCTGCAGCTTGTTATTTTGAAATTTTAATAAATGACATTCCTGTGATAAGTATGGAGACTACAGGACAAGTTTCAACTAATATCCCAATAAATTACGCCATATATAAATCTGGAGAACAATTAATAACGGCAACTATAAAGGCTATTTCGGGACAACAAGATTTAAATTCTGAAGCAGCACTTCGTTTTAATGTTAGATTAATGGATGTAGCCAATAATGAATTTAAACACGTTAATGACTTTGCAGAAACAATATTTGAGAAAGTAGGCAAAGATCAGAAAACTCCATCTTTAACTATCGCATCCGCCTTTGTAGCAGAAATTCCTTATACATTAACAAAATGGAATGATGGTGAAAATCTAAATGATGTAGAAAAATTGGGAGAAAAACTTATTGCTCAATACAATAATTTGGCAGAATTACTGGAGAGTGAAAAGTATAGTGAATTTATAGATAAAATTAAAACACGAGAAAGGAACATGGCCACATCAATGTACTTAAGCGCTTCGGAATCTAAAGACAGAATTGATAGCTTGATCGAGGAAGCTAAAAATGGTTTTAAGGTTATGCCTCTTCCTGCTGACACAACTTTAAAGTTTTATGGTTATGGAAAGTTAGTAACATTAAAAAAATCAAATGGAGAACCTGCTTTCTATCTCTTTAATAAAGAAACCAAAGAAGAACTAATGTTAGAACAGATGTTCTATGTCCCAAAGGGAAAAACAGAATTAGAAATTATATAAATCTTGAGGTAGTACAACTCTTAGCTCTAAAACATAAAATACAATGAAAAAAACATTCTTCTTACTCACATTACCCTTATTAATAATTTCATGTACTACTACTTCAACTGATTTAGAAACATTAAAATTTGATACTGATATATTATCAATCATTAAAGATTCTACAAAATTTGAAAAAGACAAAAATGTAGATTATGGAAATGTTGCTTACGTGACAGAAGAAGTGGATATTTTTAAATATGGAAATGTTGTCTTTTCTAATCTAAAGATGAGAGACACAGAAAAAAATAGTTTAATATCTTATACTAGTAGTATATCTCTTTATGTTGATAATTTTAAATCGAATAAGTTTTCCGGATACATCCTTACTATTGAAAATGAAAAGGAAGGCATCGAATTATTAAATTATATAAAAGGTAAATTTGGCAAACCTCTTCGCGAAAATATATATAATAAAAACAATCATTTACAGTCTAACTATTTATGGGATGATAAAAAAAGAAATCAGGTCGTTTATATTTCACAGAATACAGAATCCTTTAGTGGCGGCAAAAATAAATTCATTTCAACTGAACTTACAGTATTAAAAAGAGGATTGAAATTAGTCCCTGATGAAGGAACTGATCCTGAAAAGTTAAAAAAAATATTAGAAGAAAATCCTAATGCTTTGGAAGTAATAGAAATATTAAAAAACCGCTTTTATTAAATATTACTTTAAATCAAGCATTAAAACAACCACAAAAAAAGCCCTTATTCAGGGCTTTGATTTTCTTCCTTCTGCATGTTCAGCATATAGGCCATATTTTTAATTACGTTGTCGTGTTTCTTAACAAACGGATTCTCTTCGTTCCAGACATATCCTGCTAAAACGGAGCATATTTTTTCTTTTACTTCAGGATTTTCAGGTTGGTGAAAAAATAACGTTTGCAAATTTCCGGTGTACCATTCGTTTACATACGTAGTGAAAACTGCAATGCCGCGTTTCATGTACGCTGTAAATTCCGTTTCCCAATCTACTTCGATTCCCTGAGATTCTTTTAGGTATAATTTTGCAGCAAGCATTCCTGATTCAGTTGCAAAAGCGACACCAGATGAAAAAACAGGATCTAAAAACTCAGAACTGTTTCCAGTCAAAGCAAAACCATCTCCGTACATTCTTTTTACTGCTCTCGAATAATTCTCCAATTTTACCGGCTCGAATAAAAACTCCGTTCCTTTAAATCGTTTAATATAATAATCCGATTTCTGAATTGCATTTTGAAGCGCTTCGGCGTTATCTTTATTTTCTGAAAGCGAATTAATAAAATCTGTTGGTCCTACAACACCTAAACTTGTATTCCCGTTCGAAAATGGAATAACCCACAACCAAACTTCGGTTTCCAGAATATCAAATGAAATTTGAGTTCCCTCCTCGCCTTCTGGTCTGTTGATGTCTTTGACGTGTGTGAAAATCGAAGAATGTGGATCTAACTTAGACGGAGTATCAAGATCTAAAAGACGTGGCAAAACACGTCCGTATCCGCTGGAATCTATGATGAATTTCGCGTGAATTTCTTTTAGATCTCCATTTTTATCTTTAATAATTGTCTTAGAATTTTTCCCTTCAAAAGAAACTTCTATCACTTCTGAACCAAATTCCAGATCAATTCCTTTTCGAATTACCTCCTGCGCCATCGTGTTATCAAAATCAGCTCTTGGCACTTGCCAGGTCCAATCCCAGCCTTCTCCAAACTTTTTACTGAAATCAAAAACACAAATTTCTTCTCCTCTGATAAAACGGGCTCCTAACTTTTTTTCAAAATTCATAGCGTCGAGACTTTCAAAAAGCTCCGCTTCGGCAAAATGATCCATCACTCGCGGAATCAAGCTTTCGCCCACCACAAGCCTTGGAAATGTTGTTTTTTCAACAACTTTTATCTTTACGTTATTGTTATGAAGATAAGATGCAGAGACGCAACCAGATGGTCCTGCACCTATGATTAAAACATCTACAAACTCCTTTGTCATATTCGAAATCTTATGATTTATTTAACTTACATTTGCCATCATCAAAATAACTACATTTATTTTGATAAATAAAATTAAATTAGCACAATCAAAAACGATTTAATGAATACAATTAATGAATATTTAAGCTTACCAGAATTTGAGTCTATAATTTTTGGAAATAACAAGGTTGTTATTAGCGATGTTGTTTTAAACAGAGTAAACGAAAGCTTTAATTTCCTAAAAGAATTTTCGGGAAATAAAGTAATTTATGGCGTAAATACTGGCTTTGGGCCAATGGCTCAATATAGAATTAAAGAATCTGATCAGATTCAGTTACAATATAATTTAATTCGCAGCCACTCCTCAGGAACAGGAAAACCACTAAGCCCTGTTTGTGCAAAAGCAGCAATCCTTGCGCGTTTAAATACACTATCATTAGGAAATTCAGGTGTTCATCCTTCTGTAATTCACTTAATGGCAGAATTAATCAACAGAGATATTACTCCGCTTATCTTCGAACACGGTGGTGTTGGTGCCAGCGGAGATTTAGTACAATTATCACATTTAGCTTTAGTTTTAATAGGCGAAGGAGAAGTTTTTTATAAAGGAGACAGAAGACCAACTCCGGAAGTTTTCGAAATTGAAGGTTTAAAACCAATTCAGGTAGAAATCAGAGAAGGTCTGGCATTAATCAACGGAACATCAGTAATGACCGGAATTGGAGTTGTGAATGTTCACCACGCTTCAAAATTATTAGATTGGTCACTAAAATGTTCTTGTGCTATAAACGAATTGGTTCAGGCGTATGATGATCACTTCTCAGAAGAATTAAATCAAACCAAACGTCATAAAGGACAACAGGAAGTAGCGGCAAGAATGAGACAAAATCTTGCTGACAGTACTTTGATCCGTAAAAGAGAAGATCACTTATATTCAGGAGAAAATACAGAAGAAATTTTCAAAGAAAAAGTTCAGGAATATTACTCACTTCGTTGTGTACCACAAATTTTAGGTCCTGTTTTAGAAACCATAAATAATGTAGCTTCCATTTTGGAAGATGAGTTTAACTCTGCAAATGATAACCCAATTATAGACGTAAAAAACAAACACGTTTATCACGGTGGAAACTTTCACGGCGATTACATTTCACTTGAAATGGACAAGCTTAAAATCGTTATTACCAAACTAACGATGTTGGCAGAACGTCAGTTGAATTATTTATTGAATTCAAAAATCAATGAAATTCTTCCTCCATTTGTCAATTTAGGAACATTAGGATTTAACTTCGGAATGCAAGGCGTTCAGTTTACTGCAACCTCAACAACTGCCGAAAGCCAAATGTTATCTAACCCAATGTACGTACACAGTATTCCGAACAACAACGACAATCAGGACATTGTAAGTATGGGAACAAATGCTGCTGTAATTACCTCAAAAGTTATCGAAAATGCTTTTGAAGTATTAAGTATCGAAATGATTACGATCGTTCAGGCAATCGATTATTTAGCTCAAAAAGACAAAATTTCATCTGTCAGTAAAAAATGGTATGATGACATTAGAAACATTATTCCTGAATTTAAAGAAGATCAGGTAATGTATCCTTTTGTTCAAAAAGTAAAAGACTACCTAATCAACAGTTAAGACATTATTTTATTATTAATATTGAACCTAAAAATTATGAAAAAACTAGTTATTTTTTTATTCGTATGCTGCATTCAATTCGTTAATAGTCAAGAATTGGCATTAGTTAAAAAGAACTCAAAAATTGGATACATCTCAAAAGATGGAAACTTTAAAATTGAGCCTCAATACAAAGCTGCAAAAAGTTTTTCTAACGGTCTTGCTGCTGTAGAAGATGGTGGAAAATGGGGGTTTATTGACACAAAAGGAACTTGGGTTATTCCGGCAACTTTTAGTGATGCAAAGGACTTTAACAGCGGAATTGCAGTTGTACAAAAAGATAAAGAGTGGGTTTACATTAATACTAAAGGAGAAGTACAAAAAGCTCCGGCAACTGAAAAAGTATTTGATTTCAATGATGGTGTTGCCTTTATAAGACAAAATAAAAAAGTTGGTCTAATCAATACGAAAATGGCTATTGTGTTGGAGCCAAAATACGATCAGATCAAAGAATTCGAAAACGGTTTTGCACGAGTAGAACTTAACAAAAACTGGGGAATTATAAATACCGACGGAAAAGAACTGGTTGAACCGGCTTATGCTGAAATTGGAAACTATTTTAAAAATACAACCTGGGCAAGAAAAGATAAAACATTTGGTCTTGTAAGCGGTGGAAAATTCATTCCGGTTGATGGTGCTGAAAAAATATGGGATTTTGAAATTCAGGATTTAACGTATGCTAAAAAGAATGGAAAAATAGGATTCATTGACTTAAAAGGAAACTGGGTTATTTTGCCAATTTATGATAAAGCAAAAGCATTCTCTAAAAACTTAGCTCCTGTTTGTGTAGGTTCTAAATGGGGATTTATTAATCCTAAGGCAGAATTTGTTATTCCGCCAACATATAGCGATGCAGAAGTTTTTAGCTCAAACGGATTGGCTCCGGTGAAAGAAAAAAACTGGGGATTCATCAACGAAAGTGGAAAACTGGTTATTGCAACTCAATACGGAATTACAGCAAATGGAATTATCGCATTCTTCTTTAAACAAGACAAAGGATTTATTGATGGTGTTGCGAGAGTAAAAAATGAAGGGAAATGGGGCTTTCTTAGACCAGACGGAACTGTAGTAGGCAACCAATGGTTCGAAAACGCTGAACTATTCTCTGAAGCAGAAAAAAGAGCTGCTGTAGCTGAAGTCGCTCCGGAAAAGCCAAAGACGGAAACTAAATCCGAGACAAAACCTGCGACTAAAACGGTAAAAAAACCGGCAGGCAAAAAAAAGTAATACCTTAAATTGACATTAAAAAAATAAACTGACATAAATGAAGTGTGTATTAGTAACAGGAGGCTCGAGAGGAATTGGAAGTGCTATTTGTAAAAAATTAGCCGTAGAGTCCAACTATCATATTTTGATTAACTATCATTCAAACAAAACAGCTGCCGAAGAAACACTTCAGGAAATTATAAAATTAGGTGCTACAGGAGAAATTCTAGGCTTTGATGTTTCTAATTTTGAAGAGGTACAAGCTACTTTAACAAAGTGGCAGGATGCTAATCCGGAAGCGATCATTGAAGCGATTGTGAACAATGCCGGAATTACAAAAGATGGTCTTTTTATGTGGATGACACCAGAAGACTGGAGCGGTGTGGTAAACACAAGTCTCAATGGCTTTTTTAATGTGACACAGTTTTTAATTCAAAAAATGCTGCGCAATAAATATGGCAGAATCGTCAATATCGTTTCGGTTTCAGGAGTAAAAGGAACTGCAGGACAAGTAAATTATTCTGCTGCAAAAGGGGCAATCGTTGCCGCTACAAAAGCTCTTGCTCAGGAAGTTGCAAAACGAAATATTACGGTAAATGCCGTTGCTCCGGGATTCATTAAAACAGATATGACGAGCCAATTAGACGAAAAAGAATTACTGAAACTTATTCCGGTGAACCGTTTTGGTGAAGCAGAAGAAGTAGCAGACTTAGTTAGTTTTTTAGTTTCTAAAAAGTCTAGTTACATTACAGGAGAAATTATCAACATAAACGGAGGGATATACTCTTAATATAATTACGTTTTAAAAAAAAAGCGAAAATTGCACGCAAAGGCGCTAAGTCGCAAAGTTTTATTAAAAGGACTTAAAAAGAAAAAAACTTGGCAACTTTGCGACTTTGCGAGATTAAAAAAGTAAAGTAATAGAGTAAAAAAAAATTACTTCCAAAGACACAAAGTTTTATTAAAAAGACTCAAAAAGAAAAAAACTTTGCGACTTTGCGTCTTTGCGAGATTAAAAAACTAAAGCAATAGGATAAAAAACTTTGTTGCTTTGTTACTATGCAAAAAATTACACTTTAAGGACTAAAAAAATTACTTGCAAAGAAGATGAATAAGAGAGTTGTAATTACTGGAATGGGAATTTATTCCTGCATCGGAACTTCTTTAGAAGAAGTAAAAGATTCTTTATACAACGGAAAATCCGGTATTAAGTTTGATGCTGAAAGAAAAGAATTTGGTTTTCAATCTGCCTTAACCGGAATGGTTCCGAAAGCAGATTTGAAAAATTTACTGACACGCAGACAGCGTATGAGTATTGGTGAAGAAACCGAATATGCTTACATGGCCACCATCGAAGCCTTGAAAAATGCCAACATCGATGAGGCGTTTTTTGATGATCGTGAAGTAGGTATAATGTATGGAAATGACAGCGTTTCTAAAGCTATTATTGATGCTACAGATATTGTGCGTGAGAAAAAAGACACTGCGTTAATTGGTTCTGGAGCCATCTTCAAATCAATGAACTCTACGGTAACAATGAATCTTTCGACGATTTTTAAACTGCGTGGTATCAATCTTACGATCAGTGCAGCCTGCGCAAGTGGTTCGCATTCTATAGGATTGGCTTACTTTTTAATAAAAAGCGGTTTTCAGGACATCATTATTACTGGTGGAGCTCAGGAAATCAACAAATATGCGATGAGCAGTTTTGATGGTTTAGGTGTGTTTTCATCGCGCGAAAATGACCCTGAAAAAGCATCACGTCCCTTCGATTCAGATCGCGACGGATTAATCCCGAGTGGTGGTGGTGCAACCCTGATTTTAGAAAGCTACGAATCTGCCATTGCAAGAGGTGCCACTATAATTGCCGAAGTATCCGGTTATGGATTTTCGTCAAACGGAGGACACATCTCGACACCAAATGTTGAAGGTCCTGCGACAGCCATGCAACGTGCACTCGACGATGCAAAATTAAAAGCGTCAGATATTGGCTACATCAATGCCCACGCAACATCAACTCCTGTTGGTGATGGCAACGAAGCCAAAGCAATTTTTGAAGTTTTTGGAGAAAAAAATCCACCGGTTAGTTCTACAAAATCAATGACAGGACATGAGTGCTGGATGGCGGGAGCCAGCGAAATCATTTACTCTATCCTTATGATGCAGCATGATTTTATCGCTCCAAACATTAATTTAGAAAATCCGGATGAAGATGCATCTAAATTAAATTTGGTCAAAACTACTTTAAACAAAAAATTTGACATATTTTTGTCCAATTCTTTCGGGTTCGGAGGAACCAACTCTGCGTTGGTGGTTAAAAAGTTTAAATTAAGCGATGAATAAAGAAGAGATTATAAAAAAAATTAATGGTTTTTTGGTTGATGAATTTGAAGTAGACAATGACGACATTGAACCAGATGCTAATTTAAAAGATACACTTGGACTTGACAGCTTAGATTATGTTGACTTAGTGGTTTCTATTGAAGCAAATTTTGGCGTAAAACTAGTTGAAGTTGATTTTGTCGGAATTGTTACTTTCCAAAATTTCTATGACCTTATCGAAACCAAATTAAAAGCTAAAACTGCTTAATGAGTCAATGGGATGGCAAATCAAAAGGCACTGTTTTAGGTTATAGAATATTCGTATTTTTGATACAAAAAGCGGGTATAAAGGCTGCTTATGTTTTACTTTATTTTGTAGCTTCTTATTACTTTTTGTTCCTAAAGAAAAGTAATAGGGCTATTTTTTATTATTTTAAAGAAAGACTGCAATATCCTCATTTCAAAGCAAAAAAAATGGTATTCAAAAGTTATTACACTTTTGGACAAACCATTATTGATAAAGTCTCCATTTCAGCAGGAATGCGAAACAAATTCACTTACGAGTTTGATGGAATTGAGGTACTCAAAAATCTTTTAGCAGCAAAAAAAGGAGGCGTTTTGATAAGCGCACATATTGGCAACTTTGAAATTGCAGAACATTTTTTAGGCGATATTAATATTGATTTCAGCATCAATCTGGTCACTACAGATCTGGAGCATTCTGCTATTAAAAACTATCTCGAAAGCCTTGCTCAAAAACCGACTGTAAAGTTTATCATCATTAAAGAAGATTTGTCGCATATTTTCGAAATCAATGCTGCGTTAACGAACAACGAATTGGTTTGTTTTACCGGTGATCGTTATTTTGAAGGTACAAAATCACTTTCAGAAAACATATTGGGCAAAGAAGCTAATTTCCCTGCCGGTCCTTTCTTAATTGCTTCCCGATTAAAAGTACCTGTTGTTTTTGTATATGTAATGAAAGAACCCAACTTACATTATCATTTATACGCCCGCGAAGCAACTGTAAAACATCGCGACGAAAAAGCATTACTTAAAGAATATGTGAGCAGCGTAGAAAGTATTCTTAAAAAATATCCACTACAATGGTTCAATTATTTCGATTTTTGGAATAATAACTAAACAATAACCTTAATTAAAACAAACTAAACTTTCTTTTCATACTTTAGTAAGCACAAAACAAAGTATGGAAGAATTCGATTCAGTTATTATAGGTTCTGGTGTTGGCGGTTTAGCAACAGCAATTTGTCTGGCGAGAGCGGGGCAAAAAGTTTTGGTTCTCGAACAACATTATGTACCCGGAGGCTGGAGTCATAGTTTTACCCTCAACGGACAGCGTTTTAGCCCGGGTGTTCACTATGTAGGACTATTAGACAAAGGAGAATCGACCGATGAATTGTATCGCGGACTCGGAGTTGCAAATGATCTTGTTTTCTTTAGAATGAACAAAAATGCCTTTGAACATTGCATTATTGGCAATGACCGTTTTGATTTGCCAGCGGGAGTCGAAAATCTTAAAAATACTTTATCCGAACAATTTCCTCACGAACAGAAAAACATTCACGAATACCTTTCCCTTGTACAAAAAGTCAATACCGAATTACAGCTTATCCCAAAACTAAAAGGACTTTGGCAGAAAATAACCGTTCCGTTTCGGACCAAACATTTCGGAAAATTTGCTTTATTTCCGTTAAAGAAAGTTATTGGCTGGCATATCAAAGATCCGTTGCTAACAGCCGTTCTTAATATTCAGTGTGGTGATCACGGGCTTTCGCCAAATCGTGCCTGCTTTCCGGTACATTGTTCTGTAATGGGACATTATTTCAATGGTGGTTATTATCCTATGGGCGGTGGTGGCGCCATCGTAAAAGCCATGACAAACGGAATAAAAAAACATGGCGGAGAAGTTCGCGTAAAGCAAAATGTTGCAAAGATCATCATCGAAAACAAAAAAGCAATTGGCGTTCAGCTCGAAAATGGACATCAGATTTTTGCTAAAAACATAATCTCAAACGCTGATCCAAATACGACATACTTAAAACTGGTTGGCAAAGAATACCTCAGCAATGCACTTTATAAAAAACTGCTAAAAACAAAATATTCGGTTACCTCGCTGATCTTGTTTTTAACTTTAGATATGGATGTAACGCTATACGGAATTGATTCCGGTAATTTCTGGCTCATGAAAGACGAAAACGCAGATGCCAACTTTGAAGAGCTAATGAGCGACACCATAACATCAGGGGACTTATTTCCAAGTGCCTTTATGAGTTGTACCACACTCAAAGATCCTCCGAGTTTTAATGGGCGCTATCATAATTTTGAAATTGTTACCTACGTAAATTACGATCATATTCCGGCTTTCTCTGAAACAGACGATTATCATAGTCCTGAATATGCTTTGTTTAAAGAAAAGGTAATCAACAAATTCATGAACACGCTTGAAACTGTTATTCCAAATGCCAAAAATCATATTGTTCAGGCAGAATTAGGAACGCCAAAAACAAATCAGTTTTATATCAAATCGACCAATGGAAATGTTTACGGTACTGAAAAAACCTTAAACCAGGTAGGCCCTTTTTCGTTTAAAAATAAATCAGAAATCGAAAATTTACACCTTTGCGGTTCCTGTACCTTATCTCATGGCGTAAGCGGTGCTACCTATTCCGGAATTGCTGCAGCTGCCTCTATTCTAAACTGTTCATCAGATGATTTACTGATAGAAGATCCTAACCAAAAAATACGCATTTACGATGCTGAAGAAGCATCTACGTGGCCCGACTGGGTGCATACCAAACGAACTGATAAAATCCGTAAGTTCATTTGAAAAAAAAAGTTATTTTTGCGAATCAATTAAGCCCTAACGTACATGAAAAATGTTCTTGTCATTCATTATTCCCAATCAGGTCAACTTGAATCTATTGCGCAAAACATTGCTAAACCTTTCCTCAATTCAGAAGAAATAAAAGTAAGTTTTCATAAAATACAACTAGAGCAACCATTTCCGTTTCCGTGGAATAAAGATGCTTTCTTTGACGCTTTTCCGGAATCGTTTCTTCAAATTCCAACAGCTTTAAAACCTGTTCCTGAAGAAATTTTGAATACAAAATATGATTTGATATTATTTCATTATCAGGTTTGGTATTTATCGCCTTCTATTCCTATAAACTCATTTCTAAAAAGTGACGAGGGAAAAAAGATACTAAACAACACTCCGGTTGTAACGGTAAGTGGTTCACGTAATATGTGGATCATGGCACAGGAAAAAATCAAAGTTTTACTAAAAGAAGCAAACGCTCAGTTAGTTGGAAATGTAGCTTTGGTAGATCGCGTAGGAAATTTGATAAGTGTTATAACAATTGTGGAATGGATGTTCTCCGGAGTAAAGAAAAAATACTTAGGCATTTTCCCACTTCCTGGAGTTTCTGAAAAAGATATTCAGGAATCAGATAAGTTTGGAACCATAATACTTTCTGAATTCAAACAGCATAATCTCGAAAATTTACAACCAAAATTACTGGCAGCGGGTGCAGTAAAAATTAGTTCATACCTGATTACCGTTGACAAAACAGCGAATAAAATTTTTAATAAATGGTCAAATCTGATTTATAAAAATCAAAAAAACAGAAAAAAGCTGCTTAAAGTCTTTTATGTTTATTTATTCCTTGCGATATGGTTAATCTCACCAATAGTGTATATATTGCACCTTTTTACGTATCCCCTTAAGTTAAAAACCATAAAAAAAGAAACTCAATATTATCAAGGAGTTTAGAATAGGAAATTAGATTATGTTTGAAGTATATATTACCCGAGCTGCAAAATATTTGCCAAATGAAGCTGTTTCTAATGATGAAATGGAAAATTATTTAGGTCTTATAAACGATACCGCTTCAAAAGCAAGACGTATTATTTTGCGCAATAATAAAATTACAAGCCGTTACTACGCCGTAGACAAAACAGGAAAAAGCACACATAATAATGCAGAATTGACTCAAAATGCAGTTATGCAATTGTTTGATGAAAATTTTACGCCTCAGGATTTAGATGTACTTTCATGTGGAACCTCAACGCCTGACATTTTCTTGCCTTCGCATGCAGCGATGGTTCATGGTTTATTAAAAAACAAATCGGTAGAATTAAATTCATCAACCGGTGTTTGTTGTGCAGGAATGAATTCTCTAAAATTCGGTTTTCTTTCTGTACGATCAGGAAATTCAAAAAATGCAATTTGTACAGGATCAGAAAAAGTTTCGTCCTGGCTTATTGCTCAAAAATACAGTCAAGAAGTTAACAACCTAAAAAGCCTTGAAGAACAGCCTATTATTGCTTTCAAAAAAGACTTTTTAAGGTGGATGCTTTCTGATGGTGCCGGAGCATTTTTATTAGAGAATGAACCTAAAGGCGCTATTTCGCTAAAAATAGAATGGATGGAAGCCTTTTCATACGCTTTCGAATTAGAGACTTGCATGTATGCAGGAGGAGATAAGTTAGAAAATGGCGAAATTAAACCTTGGAGCGATTACGAACCGGAACAATTATTAAACGAATCGGTTTTTGCTATTAAACAAGATGTAAAATTACTGGACGAATTCATTCTTTCTAAAGGAGCTGAAAGTATGAAAGAGGCCATGATCAAAAATAATATTACAGCAGATCAGGTAGATTATTTTATTCCGCACGTATCTTCAAACTTTTTTGTAGAAGGTCTGAAAAAAGGTCTGGAAGAAAAAGGAATCGGAATGGCGGATGAAAAATGGTTTATGAATCTTTCTAGAGTGGGAAATGTTGGCTCTGCCTCTATTTATCTGGCTGTAGAAGAATTGATGAATTCAGGAAATCTAAGAAAGGGTGATCGTATTCTTTTATCAGTTCCTGAAAGTGGAAGATTCTCATTTGCTTATGCTTATCTAACCGTTTATTAATGAGTAGCGCGTTAGTTTTAGAAAAAGAAGCAGTTGAAAATCTATTGCCGCAAAAGTTTCCGTTTGTAATGGTCGACAGTATGTATTCGTTTACCGAAACGTCATTAGTTTCCGGTTTAAAAATAACAAACGATAATATATTTTTTGATCAGGATACTTTTCTGGAAGCCGGCTTAATCGAACATATGGCACAGTCTGTAGCATTGCATACCGGATATGATTTTTTTTTAAGAAATGAAGTAGCACCAACAGGATATATTGGTTCTATAAAAGAAATTGAAATTAAACAATTACCAAAAATTGGTGATAGTATTCAGTCAACAGTAACTATTTTACAGGAATTTGCAGGAATCACATTGGTTGATATCGTAACAACACTTAATAACGAAGAAATTGCTAAAGGACAAATGAAAACCGTTTTAGCTAAATAATATAAGAATGAAATCCGGAGTTGACATACAAAACTATCTGCCGCACCGAGCACCAATGCTTATGGTCGATTTAATTTTGGATATAGATGCCAATTATGTAGAAACTATTTTTTTGATACAAGAAGACAATGTTTTTATAGATAACGGAACTTTTATCGAAGCAGGCCTTATTGAAAATACAGCACAAACCTGTTCTTCGATTGTAGGCAAAAAATACTTTTTCTCTGAAGACGGAACAGAAAACGAAAACGTACATGTTATTGGTTTTATAAGCGCTATAAAAAACTTAAAAATACACGAACTACCTAAAGTTGGAAATACAATTATTACGAAAGCCAGACTGATTTCAAAATTTATAGGAGACGATTATACTTTATGTACCATGAGTTGCGAAAGCGTACTCGAAGACAGAACACTTTTAGAATGCGAAATTAACTTGTTTATACAACAGACTATTTCGGTTAGATAATAATTTCAATGAAAAAAATAACATCAATAATACTATTTCTTTTATCAATTGTTACTTATTGTCAAAATAATGACGGGTTTACAAAAAGATTAAAAGCAATAAATTCTAAAACTAAAACTTATTATAATGTCGATGGTGTTGATTTTTCAAGTGAAACATTTAGTTACGATTTCTCAGAAAAAAGTCTAAAAAAACTGTACAGAAAATTTTCTATTAAAGAAGAAGATCTAAAAATCAAAGATGATAGTTTAAATTTTAATAATTTTCACATAACAAAATCTGTAAAGCTAACTGAAAATCTTAATGCGATAAATTCTTTTTATTTCGTTGAAGACAAAAACAAAACAATAACAATTTTTTGGTTTGGCTTTTATAACAAAAATGACGAAGTTTTTGAGCGAAAGTACATTAATAGAATTTTAAATAAAGAAATTCCTCAGGAAGTTTTCGAATCAATTACCATTGATAGTATTGATTTTGCAGGAAGAGCAATTATTCTTAGTAATAGTTGTTATTGGACAAATGTAAATACAATTCAATGCCCATATAATGGTGAAATGAATTGGTCAATTCATAAGACAATAGAAAGCGCGCAACAATCAATTCAGAATCAATTCACTTCTACAAAATATCAAAAAGGAGGAAAAATAATTAACGAAGAAGATGTTGATATATTATTTGAAGGAACTGAGACTAAAGCAAAAAGAATTATTTATGATTTTACAGGGGTAAAATCATTACTTGCAGGAGTATCTGGAGGAAAAACGCTAACAATTTATTATGTTGCAAGCAAAGTAAGAGAAAATTATGTAAGTTGTTGTTTGAGTTTTTGGAACAACGATGTAAAAACTGAAAGCGGTTTAGCTCCTTTATTAAACAAGGTAATGCAGATTAAAAATTAACTATATTTACTTTTATCTGAAAAAAACAGGCGATGGAAAAAGAACATGTACCACAAGACAAAAGTAATTTAACGAAGAATAACGTTAAAGAACTTTTATACGCAACGGATGAAAACGGAAATTACACCACTTCATTAAGTACTGGATGGGAGCCCAAAACGATCGCACTTTCTAACTCGATCGAAGAAATAAATGAAAGAATTGCAGAAGCAAAAATGCAGGTGGAAAAAGGCGAAGTGAGTCCGATTTGCTATTATATGGAAGTAAACAAAATGGATCTTACGATACTTTCCAGTTATGTCGGAATGTGGAAATGGCGCGTAAAAAGGCACTTCAAACCAGCCGTTTTTGCTAAATTAAGCGATTCTATTCTAAAAAAATATGCCGAAACTTTTGATATTTCGGTTGCTGAATTAAAAAATATTAAAACAGATTAATGCAAACTAATTTCACACATCATCAATCTGCCCATTGTGAAAATGGCGTGGCGTCTAATTTGTTAAAAAACAACGGACTTAACATTAGCGAACCAATGGTTTTTGGTATTGGATCCGGATTATTTTTCGTGTATTTACCCTTCATAAAAGTAAATCACGCACCCGCAATCAGCTACAGAACTTTACCTGGTCAAATTTTTAATAAGCTGGCAAGCCGATTAAATTTAAAAATAAAAAGACAAAAATTTTCTTCAGCAGTAAATGCAAACAAAGCGCTGGACGAAAATTTAAAAAACAATATTCCAACCGGATTACAAGTTGGTGTGTATCATTTGAGTTATTTCCCGGATGAATACCGCTTTCATTTTAATGCGCATAATCTGGTTGTTTACGGAAAAACAGAAACTGATTATTTAGTGAGTGATCCTGTAATGGAAACCGTTACCACACTAACGCATGAAGAATTAGACAAAGTACGCTTTGCTAAAGGCGCTTTTGCTCCAAGGGGACAAATGTACTACCCGATTCAGATTCCATCGAATGTTGATCTCAAAAGCGCTATCATTAAAGGAATAAAAAACACTTGTCGCGATATGTTGGCTCCAATGCCTATTATTGGTGTTCGCGGTATTAAATTCGTATCGAAACAAATTCGAAAATGGCCTGTAAAACACGGAACTAAAAAAGCCAATCATTATCTGGCACAAATGGTTCGTATGCAGGAAGAAATTGGAACGGGAGGCGGAGGTTTTCGTTTTATTTATGCCGCTTTTTTACAAGAAGCAGCAACAATTTTAAACAATGACGAGCTAAAAGAGCTTTCGAAAGAAATGACTCAAATTGGTGATTCATGGCGTGATTTTGCTGTCGAAGCATCCCGAATCTATAAGAACAGAAGCGCCAAAGAAGATGCTTACAACGCTATTGCCGATGAACTTTTGAGCATTGCCAACAGAGAAGAAATCTTTTTCAAAAAACTAAAAAAAGCCATAAGTTAAAAATATTTTGCAATCCATTATAAAAATAGAATCCCTTTCGAAAAAGTACAAAAATGCAGATCAGTATTCTTTGAACAATGTTTCGCTGGAAATAAATGCAGGTGAAATTTTTGGATTATTAGGTCCAAATGGTGCCGGAAAAACAACCTTGATTTCCATGCTTTGCGGATTGATAAAACCAACATCAGGTCATTTTACTATTGATGATCTGAACTACACAAATGATGCTTTAAAAATAAAAAAAATCATTGGAGTAGTTCCCCAAGAATATGCCCTCTATCCTACGCTGACAGCCCGAGAGAATTTACATTATTTTGGAAGCATGTACGGACTGAAAAGCAATGATTTAAAAGAGAAAGTAATTGAAGCTTTAAATCTTTTAGGTTTATTAAAATTTGCAGACAAACGTATCGATACTTTTTCCGGAGGTATGAAACGAAGAATAAATCTAATTGCCGGGATTTTGCACAATCCTAAAGTTTTATTCCTGGATGAACCAACGGTTGGAGTTGATGTGCAGTCTAAAAATGCTATCATAGATTATTTAAAAGCGTTAAATCAAAACGGAACTACCATTATATACACCTCTCATCATTTGGCTGAAGCCGAAGATTTTTGCACCAACATCGCTATTTTAGACCGAGGGAAAATCTTTG
This sequence comes from Flavobacterium hercynium, assembly GCF_002217285.1. Lineage (GTDB taxonomy): Bacteria > Bacteroidota > Bacteroidia > Flavobacteriales > Flavobacteriaceae > Flavobacterium > Flavobacterium hercynium. The sequence continues at coordinate 53,620 of NZ_MUGW01000009.1, forward strand.
CACAGGGAACACCTTCCAATCTAATTGATTCGACTAAAGAAGCACGCAATCTTGAAGAAGTTTTTATTTCATTAACCGGTAAAGACTTTAGAGATGAGCTATAAAATATGGATGTCCGTTGTTAAAGAATTTCTGCTGCTTAAACGTGATTTAGGCGGTTTGATTATTCTGTTTATAATGCCGTTAGTACTTGTCATCACAGTAACACTAATTCAGGACAGCACGTTTAAAACAATCAGTGATAACAAAATTGAAATTTTATTAGTAGACTACGACAAAGGTTCTGTATCTAAAACTGTTTTTGATAATCTTGAAAAAAGTAATTTGTTTACTGTTGTCACGCAATTAGACCACAAACCCATTACAGAAGAAATGGCGAAAGAAGCCGTTTACAAAGGAAAATTTCAATTGGCTATTATCATTCCGCAAAACTTAAGTATCGATCTTCAAACCAAAATAGATCAGAATGTCGAAAACATTGTGAGCAAAATGGGTCTTACAGAAACAGATACTGCTGCACAGCCAAAAGCAACTAAAGTAATTAAAGAAAAAGAGGTTAAATTGTATTTTGATCCTGCAGTGCAAATGAGCTTTAAAAATGCCGTAATGAGTTCGATTGATAAGATGATTTCACAAATCGAAACAAAATCAATCTACACCACTTTTCAAAGTCAGCTTGGTGAAGGCGATGTAGCATTTGAACAAAAGAGTTTTATTACTTTCAAAGAAATTATTCCGACTATAAACAACAAAGAAATACGCCCGAATTCTGTACAGCACAACGTTCCGGCATGGACGCTTTTTGCAATATTTTTTATTGTAATTCCGTTGTCTATTAATATTGTTAAAGAAAAATCACAAGGAACATTTGTTCGATTACTCACAAATCCTGTTTCAAATGTGGTTGTAATTATCGGAAAGACCATTACCTACTCGATCATTTGCATGATTCAGTTTTATATGATGGTTGCGGTAGCAATCTTCTTGTTTCCACATATTGGTTTGCCTTCCCTAAATATCGAAGGACATTTGTTTTTAATGAGTGTTGTCGCGCTGTTCTCTGGTTTTGCAGCCATTGGTTTCGGAATTTTACTGGGAACTGTAGCCAGTACACAAGAACAATCTGCTCCGTTTGGGGCTACAAGTGTCATTATTCTGGCTGCCGTTGGAGGTGTTTGGGTTCCTGTTTTTGCTATGCCTAAAATCATGCAGATCGTGGCCAAATCATCACCAATGAATTGGGGTCTGGAAGCCTTTTACGACGTTTTATTGCGTAACGTTTCTTTTCTCGAAATCATTCCAAAAATAAGTTTGTTATTTTTGTTCTTTATTATCACAACATCCATCGCATTATTTTATGACAAAAAGAAAAGAACAGTATAACGAAGCCACAGCCTTAACCGTCTCTCACGAAATCAGAATTCGTTTTAATGAAACTGATCCGTTAGGAATCGTTTGGCATGGCAATTATATTACCTACTTTGAGGATGGCAGAGAAGCATTTGGACGTCAGCACGGACTTACTTATTTGGATATTGCCGAAACCGGATATACAACTCCAATCGTAAAATCGACTTGCGAACATAAATTGTCTTTGCGTTACGGCGATGTTGTAACCATTGAAACAACTGTTATCGACACACCGGCTGCCAAAATGATTTATCGTTTTAAAATTATAGATGCAAAAGGCGATGTCGCTTGTACAGGCGAAACTGTTCAGGTCTTTTTAGATGGCGACGGAAATCTGATGTTGACTAATCCTCCTTTCTATGAAACATGGAAACGAAAAGTTGGATTAATAAAATAGAACACGTTTCGTGAATCAATTATACAAAACTTAAAAAAATATGATAAACGTAGACATATTATCTAATTTATTGACTTCAGCATTTGTTGTTGGTATTGCAACATATTTTATTCAAAAACGTATTGATAATCGTTTTAATAGAATCGAAGAGTTTCAAAAGACATTAGTAGCAATAAGAAAAGAGCGTTATGATACTTTATTAAAAACGCTACAAGAAGTATGGGAAAAAATTATTGAAACTGAATATTATATCCGTCACGATTTGCCTGATCAATACAAGCAAGCTCAAAGAAATAGAATAATTCATATAGAATTTGATTCAACTCCATTAAAAGAGGCCTTTATTTTTATTGAAAAACGAAGTATTTTATTAAATGAGTCTTTGAGTAACGAAACTTCTAATTTTTTTGTTAATCACTTGCAAAATACATTTAATGGGTTTATAAAAATTTTAAATAAACTACAAGTTGGGCAAGTGACGCTTGACGAAGTAAATTTATTCATTCCAACAGCACTAGGTGAACAATATAAAAATGACCTGAAAGCCTTGAAAAAAAAATACGAAGAACAATCTAGAAAAATACTTTATGAAGATAAAGGAATTTAACAATATCTAAAACAAAGTATTAAAAAAACGATTAATTAAAACATTCGTTTTCCAAAGACTTAAATAGATATATGCGAAAAAAAATGATAAAATGATAAGAGAAGTATATATTACCGAAACCAATTGTATCACACCTTTAGGATTTGATGTTCCATCGAACATTAGTGCTATTGTTCATGGTGATTCCGGTATTCAAAGGCACGAAGACGCTTCTTTAATGCCTGTCCCTTTTTATGCTTCGATTATTAGTAACGAAAAAATAAATGCTGCATTTGAAAAAATCAGCAGTACAAAATATTCACGCTTAGAAAAATTGATGATTCTGGCTTTAGAACCTATTATCAAAAATTCTAAAGTAGCCTTAAACTCAAAAACAGCTTTTATACTTTCTACCACTAAAGGAAATGTTACGGCATTAAAAGTTGATTCGGAAGAGAATTTCAATAATGCACATTTAGATGTTTTAGCTCAAAATGTTGCTGATTTCTTTCAATTCAAAACACAACCTATCGTGGTTTCGAATGCTTGTGTTTCCGGAATTCTAGCCGTTTCAGTTGCTAAAAGAATGATTCAGTCTGAATTGTATGATAACATTTTTATAGTTGCCGGCGATGAAGTTTCAGAGTTTGTTTTATCTGGTTTCAATGCCTTTCAGGCCATGAGCGATTCCCCTTGTAAACCGTATTCTAAAAACAGAACCGGTGTAAGTTTGGGAGAAGCGACAGCAGCAGTTTTAGTTTCTGCTGAAGGAGAGAAAGCAAAAATTAAAGTCATTGGAGATAGTTCTATAAACGATGCCAACCACATTTCGGGTCCATCAAGAACCGGTGAAGGTTTGTTTAGAAGTATACAAAATGCATTGCAGGAAGCGCAAATAAATGCATCTCAAATAGATTACATATCAGCACACGGAACGGCAACACCATTTAACGATGAGATGGAAGCCATTGCCTTAAACCGATTAGATTTACAAAAAGCTCCCATAAACAGTCTCAAAGGTTTTTATGGTCATACATTAGGTGCTTCAGGATTACTGGAAACTGTCATTGCTATAGAGTCTGTCAATCAGAATATGCTTTTTGAATCAAAAGGTTTTGACGAAATCGGCGTAAGCGAAACTATAAATGTTATTCACAAAAATGAAGAGGCAAAAATTAAATATTTCCTGAAAACAGCTTCTGGATTCGGAGGTTGTAATACGGCTGTTGTATTTGAAAAAGTAAAACACGAATTGCACTAATTTTCACGAATTAAGCTGCTTTAATTTTTAGTTTATAATTTGAACTATTCGGAAATTCCGAACAGTTCAAATGAAAAAAATCCAACTTGCAAGGAAATCTTGAAAGTTCAAATTTTTAAGAAAAATGAAATTATCAAAATTTATATTTTAACTCTATTTCTTAAAGACCCGAAATCAATTCGTGCTAATTTGTGGAATTAGTGTTAAATTAAAACAATGACTCAAAAAACATACATACAATCTTACATCACGATTCAAAACAACGAAATTGTTTTGAACGGAGATTCTATATTCAAAATTGAACCTACTGATTTTGCTGATTTCTCTAAACAGGCGTATCGTCATTTTGAAATTCAGTATCCAAAGTTTTTTAAAATGGATGCTTTGAGTAAGCTGGCTTTTCTCGGATCAGAGTTGCTTTTAAGTCCTTTGGTTTCGGCAGATCAGGAAAATAATATCGCTTTGGTTTTAGCCAATAAGTCATCCAGTCTGGATACCGATGTAAAATATCAGGAGTCTATTTCTGACAAAGACAACTACTTTCCGAGTCCCGCTGTTTTCGTTTACACCTTACCAAATATATGTTTGGGTGAAATAAGTATTCGTCATCAGCTGAAAAGTGAAAATACTTTCTTTATATTTGATGCTTTCAATACTGAATTTTTGTCTAACTATTCGAACATTCTGTTAAACACAAATAAAGCAGATGTGGTTCTTTGTGGTTGGGTAGAATTTTTTAATGACAGTTATAAAGCGTTTCTTTGCACAATCAGTAAAGAAGAAAACACAAAATACAAAAACGAAAATATCAATACATTATATAATAAATAATCATGGAAGCATTAAAACAAGAATTAAAAAATAAAATCATTACAACTTTAAACCTTGAAGATATCACTATCGAAGACATTGCTGATAATGATCCTTTGTTTGGAGACGGTTTAGGTTTAGACTCCATTGATGCACTTGAATTAATTGTAATTTTAGATAAGGATTACGGAATCAAATTAGTAGATCCAAAAGAAGGAAAAACTATTTTTCAATCTATCGAATCTATGGCGGCATACATTAGCGCTAACAGAACTAAATAAATTTTAGATTTTAGACTTCAGATTTTAGATTTCAGACAGAAATATTCAAAATCTGATTTAAAATGATTTTCACAATTTTGCGAATATCAAGAATACTTTTAAAATCTAAAATCCTAAAATCTAAAATCTAAAATGGCAAAAGGTGTTGCAATTACGGGAATGGGTATTATCTCTTCGATTGGAAATTCAGTCGAAGAAAATTATATTTCGTTAATCGAAAATAAAATTGGCATTTCCCGCATCAAAAATATTTCGACCATTCATGCGGATGTTATTAAGGTAGGTGAAATCGATAAAACCAATGAAGAATTGGTTGCCGAATTGAATCTTAACGATGATAATAACTTTTCCAGAACGGCGATGATTGGGACTATTGCGGCGAAACAAGCTGTTGAAAATGCCGGAATAACTTCTATAAACGAATTTAGAACGGGACTTATCTCGGCTACCAGCGTAGGCGGAATGGATATGACTGAAAAGCATTACTACGACTATTTTAAACATCCTGAATTGGTAAAATATATTGCCTGCCATGATGGTGGCGATGTTGCTGAAAAAATTGCAGATCAACTTAGTCTAAAAGGAATGGTTACCACAATAAGTACAGCTTGCTCTTCCGCGGCAAACTCTATTATGCTGGGTGCTCGTTTAATTAAAACCGGAAAACTGGATCGCGTCATTGTAGGTGGAGCTGATGGTTTGGCAAAGTTTACGATTAACGGATTCAAAACGTTGATGATTCTTTCTGATGATTTCAACAAACCTTTTGACAATGAACGAAAAGGACTAAACCTTGGTGAAGCAGCTGCCTATCTGGTTTTAGAATCGGATGAAATTGTCGAAAAACAAAATAAAAAAGTACTCGCTCGCGTTTCCGGTTATGGAAATGCCAATGATGCTTTTCATCAAACGGCTTCTTCAGAAAACGGTGATGGTGCTTATCTGGCTATGAAAAAAGCCTTCGAAGTTTCGGGTTTAAAGCCTTCTCAAATTGATTACATCAATGTACACGGAACGGCAACTCCAAACAACGATTTATCAGAAGGAAGGGCTTTATTACGAATTTATCAGGATGAAAAAGTACCTGATTTCAGCTCGACTAAACCATTTACAGGACACACTTTGGCAGCAGCAGCAGCGATTGAAGCTGTTTACAGTGTATTGGCAATTCAAAATAATGTGGTTTATCCAAATCTGAATTTCGAAAATCAAATGGAAGAATTTGAACTGCAGCCACAAACCGCTTTAAAAAATAAAAACATCGAACACGTTTTGTCTAATTCCTTTGGTTTTGGAGGAAATTGTTCTACCCTTATATTTTCAAAATAATAAAATGAAAGCGCCTAAATTCTAAACGAAAAATGACGCTGTTATATTCCTTAAATCAATCCATATCATCTTCTTATGAACAAAACATATATAAATGGAGTAGGCTGTATTTCGACTCAAAAAACATTTGATACCGTTTTTTTAGAAGAAGCAATTTACGACAATAACAAAACCGTGCTTACCATTATACCGCCGGTTTATAAAGATTATATTTCTCCTGCTGCCAGCAGAAGAATGGCAAAAGGTGTAAAAAACGGAATCGTAGCTTCGGCTTTAGCATTACGCGATGCAAAAGTTGAAAATGTAGATGCTATTATCACCGGAACCGGTTTAGGTTGCATTGAAGACTCTGAAAAATTCCTGAAAAATATTCTTGATAATAACGAAGAGTTTTTGACTCCAACATCATTTATTCAATCGACACACAATACTGTTGGTGCTCAAATTGCTTTAAACTTACAATGCAAAGGTTATAACTTTACGTATGTAAACGGAGCTGTTTCATTTGAGTCGGCACTTTTAGATGCTAAGATGCAAATAGAAGAAAATGACGCCAATTCTATTTTAGTGGGTGGAATCGACGAAACGGGTGATTATACAATCTCGCTTTTTAAATTAGCCGGACGCGTAAAAGACGAAAGCAATCTTCCAGCGGATATATTAAACTCAACCTCATCGGGAGCAATTTATGGTGAAGGTGGTGCTTTTTTTGTTTTAGAAAAGGACAAAAAAGAAACTACGTATGCCGAAGTTCTGGATGTTGCCATTAAAAACACACTCGATATATCAGAAATCGAAGATGAAATTGCAGCGTTTCTAAGTACTAATAATTTACAAGTTTCAGACATTGACGCTTTGGTTTTAGGCTTTAACGGAAACGCAGATTCTGATATTTACTATAAAACTATTTCCGAAAAAGCTTTTGCAGCAACTCCACAATTGTATTACAAGCATTTGAGTGGTGAGTACGATACTGCTTCTGCTTTTGCTTTATGGATGGCAGCCAAAATCATTAAAACGCAGGAAATTCCGGAAATTGTAAAAGCAAATTCAATTGAAAAACCCGCTTACAAAACGATTTTATTATACAATCAACTAAACGGAAAAAATCATAGTTTTACTTTGATCTCAAAATGATAACGCATAAAAACATTTCGTTATTCTTTATCCTTTTATTGCTTTTGTTGCTTCTTCTGAAGCTGAATATCGCAATACACTGGGTATGGTTTGCAGTAATTGTTTTAATCTGGTTAGGCATTAATGCTGTTGGTTCTGCACTAATTTCTTCTAACTATCATGTAAAAGCTTTCTGCAATAATCCTTTAGAAACAGAGAAAAAAATTGCCTTAACTTTTGACGACGGACCTGGCATTTTTACTTTAGACGTTTTAGCGTTACTAAAAAAATACAATGTAAAAGCAACTTTTTTTTGCATCGGAAAAAATATAGAAACGCATCCCGAAATCCTAAAACAAATTATTACCGAAGGACATTTAGTAGGTAATCATTCGTACAGTCATTCTACGTTTTTTGATTTTTATAATGCTAAAAAAATTAGAGAAGAAATTGAGAAAACAGATTTACTGTTAGAAAAATATACATCAAAAAAAATAAATTTTTTCCGTCCGCCTTATGGTGTTACGACACCTTCGATCAGAAGAGCCTTGAAGAAAACAGGTCATAAAGTGATTGGCTGGAATATTCGGTCTTTGGATGGTGGTACGAAAAATCAAAATTTAATTTTCAACCGAATTATAAAACGTGTTTCTCCCGGTGGAATTGTACTTTTGCATGATACAGCATCACACTCAGTTTTGGTACTGGAACAGTTTTTGCAATTTTTACAAGAAAATAATTATACTGTTGTTTCGACTGAAGAACTTTTGAATATTAAAGCTTATGATATTTTACGCGGATAAAGCGGATTCGCTAAAGCGAAACCACGGATAAAAACGGATTTTTTTAAATCCTAATTCAATTAAACCAAAATCTGTTTCAAATATTTTCAAGCACAATTTTAAAAAAATATGAAAACTAACATAGCATTACTAATCCTATTTATTTCAGGGAATTTATTCGCGCAGGAGCAAAAAATGACTGATGCTGAAATTAGCAATTTTAAACAAGAGGTAAATGTAACGGCGAAAAAAATCAAAACTTTAAGTACTGATTTTATTCAATACAAACATTTAGATTTTTTAGCTAAAGACATTGAAACCTCCGGTAAGATGATTTTTAAAGAACCTGCTTTACTGCAATGGCAATACAAAAAACCATACAACTACAGCATTGTTTTTAAGAATGGAAAAATCTTAATTAATGATGAAGGAAAGAAAAGTGCAGTTGATATTGGAAACAGCAAAATATTTGGGCGTATTAACAAATTAATCATCGGAAGCGTAAGCGGAAATATGTTTGATGATAAAGAATTTGCCATTTCGTACTTTAAATCAAAAGGACAAAACATTGCCAAATTCATTCCTAAAGATGCTGCTCTTAAAAAATACATCAAACAAATAGAACTGACTTTTGATAAAGAAGAAGCCACTGTGGTTCAGGTAAAATTATTAGAATCATCTGAAGATTATACCCGAATTGTTCTTAAAAATAAAGTAATCAATGCAAAAATCGACGATTCAGTATTTACTAATTAATTGCTTTTTGGCGATTGCTTTAATTTCTTGTGGCTCTGTCACAAAGAATTATACGCCAAAAAAATTAGACAAAACGTCTTACGAAGTTCCTTACTTCTCTGATTCCAACACCGATTATGTTTATAAAACCAATATTTCAGTTTACGGAAACGAACTGAGCGGTATTTTTATTGCTAAAAAAATAAATGACACAGTTCACCGTGTTGTTTTTACAACTGAATTTGGCAACAAATTATTAGATTTTGAAATTTCTGATAACAGCTTCAAAGTCAATTCGATCGTATCTGAGTTAGACCGAAAAATACTGATCAATACGTTACGGGATGATTTTCGATTGCTCTTAAAAAAAGAATATCTGATTCAGGAACAATTTGAAAGCGAATCAGATAATATTTACAAAGCAGCAGACGGTAATCGAGCCAATTATCTTTTTATTTCTAAAAAGAATCAAAAATTGCAAAAAGTAGTTCATTCATCGGCAACAAAAGAAAAATTTACACTGACATTTAGTTCAGAAAACAATATTTTTGCCGAGAAAATCACGATCGTCCATCAGAACATTAAATTAAAGATTGAGTTAAATTATTTCAAATCTGAATAGAAATTTAAACTAACCATAAAATTAAACTAATCATAAGATGAAAAAATTAAGCTTACTTGCATTAGTCCTTTTTATTGGTGTTGCAAAATTACAAGCACAGGTTACGGTGAGTCCGGGACTTAAAGGTGGTATAAACATTTCAGATCTGGAAAATTTTGAATCCGGAAAACAAAAAACAGATTTCTATGCCGGTGGATTTATTGCCATAAAATTTAATCAAACACTAACGCTTCAACCTGAATTAATTTATAGTAGACAAGGTGCAGAAGTTCGGGATTATGCTCCGCAATCTAATATACCAAGAAGAGTAGATTACAACATAAATTATCTGGCTGTTGGTGCTGTTGTTAAATATCATTTTAACGGAAAAGGATTTCATATTTTGGCCGGACCATCTTTGGATATCAGAATAGATGATAATTTTCCTAATTACGAATATAAAACCGCAGCAGCTGATTTGAGTGTTACAGGGGGTTTAGGGTATTCATTGCCAAATGGGATTACATTTGAAGCCCGATTTAAGCAAGGATTAGTTGATATTTACGGATACGAAGGTCTTGATTATAATTATGATTCTAATGAAATTATTTTGAACAGAGTAATTCAGCTTGGGATTAATTATACTTTTAAATTAAAATAATGAAAAAAAAGAATTTTGCAATTGTTATCATAATTGCCCTGTTAGCAATAACAAATCTACAAGCACAAGTAACTTTTAAACCAGGAATTAATGCCGGATTAAATATAGCAACCTTAACAAATTCAGAATTAAATGCTAAGGCAGATTTTTATATTGGAGCTTTTGGAGCCATAAAATTTTCAAAGTTTTACACTTTGCAACCTGAGATAACTTATTCAAGACAGGGAGGAAAAGGAAACGTTGTAATGGAAACAGACGATTACAATTATCCTGTAGACCGCCCTTTAAGTGATCCATCTCTGATTAATCCTGATTTTATAGTGCAACGTATGGGAAATGTAAATGTTTCTTTACAATATATCTCATCACTTACTATAAACAAATTTCATTTTAATGAAAAATTTTATGTATTGGTGGGACCTTTTTTAGATATTCTAATTACTGACAATATTAAGGTTAGTCCTGAAAAATATAAAAAGCGTTATACTAAAGATGCTGATGTTGATTTGGGAATTGTTGGAGGATTAGGGTATAGTTTAAATAAAAATATTGCATTTGAAACTAGAGTAAAAAAAGGTGTAGTCGGTGCTTTAATTAATCAAAATGATTACAGCGGTTCAGGCCGAAATAATTTAGTTTACCAATTTGGAATTGCATACACTTTCAGTAAAAAATAAACATTATGGTGTTAAAAAATTTTTATACAATTCTCTCAGAGGAAAAAACAGGAGATGCTAAATATAATATTCGTATATTAGTTAATGCGAATCACGAGGTTTTTAAAGGTCATTTTCCAGGAAACCCAATTATGCCGGGAGTTTGCATGATTCAGATTATCAAAGAACTAACTGAAAAAATTACAGAAAGCACTTTGATGATTCAGACGCTTGCGAATGTAAAATTCATGGCACTTATAAATCCTGAAGTTTCACCGGAATTGCGTTTAGAACTTGACATAACAACCACAGAAGATGATTTGATTAAGGTGAAAAACACCACTTATTTTAACGATACCGTTGCGCTAAAATTGAGCAATGCGTATAAAAAAATATAATTATGAAATTACTACTGTCAATATTTGTTTGGATTAATTTTCTTGCTGCGCCGGAATTGTCTGCCATAAGAAAAATGTATGCTGATGTCTCTAAATCAGAGGCTAATGCCAAAGAATTTTTAGATAAACTAGCGGGTGTATCTGCTGTAGACGAAAACATTTTAGTAGCCTACAAAGCCGCTTCTATTTTATTGGATTCTAAATTCGAAGACAAATTGAAAAATAAAATGGCACGTTTTAAGGAAGGTGCACAATTATTGGAATCGACTGTAAAAAAAGAACCTAACAACATCGAAATCAGAATGATTCGATTGAGTATTCAGGAAAATGTACCTGGAATTACCGGATACAAAAAAAATATTAAAGAAGACAGACAGTTTATTACCGCACATTATGGTGAACAAAATGCTGCTTTAAAAGAATATCTAAAAAACTTTGTTTTGCAATCTAAAAGTTTCTCCGATAAAGAGAAACAATTTGTAAAGTAGGCAAAAAATCCCCCCATGAACCTTTCTTTACCAGAGCAAGAACTATTAAATTCAGCACGTTTTTGTGTTATTGTACCCACGTACAACAATCACAAAACCTTGAAAAAAGTATTGGATTCTATTTTAGAATTCACTCCCAATCTTATTATCGTAAATGATGGCTCAACTGATGATACAACTGAAATATTAAAACAATATTCGCAGTACACACAAATTCATCATCCAAAAAATATCGGAAAAGGCAGAGCATTGCGAAATGGATTTAGAAAAGCTATCGAACTTGACTTTGAATATGCCATTACGATCGATTCTGATGGACAGCATTTTGCATCTGACATTCCCGCTTTTATAGCCGAAATTCAAAACGATCCCAATTCGCTTCTAATCGGAAGCCGAAACATGACGCAGGAAAATGTGCCAAAGAAGAGTAGTTTCGGGAATAAATTTTCGAACTTCTGGTTTTGGTTTGAAACCGGCATTCGTCTGGAAGATACACAATCCGGTTTTCGATTGTATCCTTTGCAATTGATTCCTAAACGATTTTACACCAACAAATTCGAATTTGAAATTGAAGTGATTGTACGATCTGCATGGAAAGGAATTACAGTAAAAAACATTCCAATTCAGATCTTGTATGATCCGGCAGAACGAGTTTCGCATTTTCGTCCATTTAAGGATTTTACCCGCATCAGTATTTTAAACACTGTTTTGGTAATCAATGCATTACTATACATTAAACCTAGGGATTTTTTCAGAAGAGCAAAAAAAAAAGGTTTTAAAAAATTCTTTCTCGAAGATATCTTAGAAAGTTCTGATTCTAATTTCAAAAAATCAGCAGCCATTGCTTTGGGTGTTTTCATTGGAATTTCTCCTTTTTGGGGTTTTCAAACCGTCTTGCTTTTTACTTTTGCTGCTTTATTCAGGCTCAACAAAGTCATTGCGTATCTGGCTTCAAATGTGAGTTTTCCGCCTTTCATTCCTTTAATCATTTATGGTTCTTTGAAGATGGGAAGCTTTTTTGTTTCAGCTGATGCTCCACTGGTTTTAGACAGCTCACTTACACTAGATGATATTCAAAAAAATGCAACACAATATATAGTCGGAAGTCTTACTTTAGCAACTGTTTCAGCTTTATTAATTGGTCTTTTAAGTTATTTACTTTTAACGGCTTTTAGTACTAAGAATAAAACGAATGTTATGTAATGTTTTGGCACGACCGATAGTTATCGGGATAAAAAGAAATTTAGACTTGTTTATTCAACACAAATTTCACTAATTAGCACAAATTAATTCGTGAATTTCTTCGCCTACTCTTAATAACTAGAGTCATTGCGAAAAATAATAAAATAATATGCATCACTACTTTTACGCTATTCACTTATTTGTAAACCGCAGAAAATCTTTGTCGGTTGTATTGGCGATTTTGATGCTTTTAGTGTTTGGCTTTTTTGCTTCTCAAATTAAGTTTGAAGAAGATATTACAAAACTTATTCCAACAAACGACAAATCTGATGTTACTGCAAAAGTGCTAAAACAGCTCAATTTTGCCGATAAAATTACCGTGATTTTTAAACTGAAAAAAAACGGTACGCCTGAAGATTTAAAAGAAATGGCAACTGCATTTTCAGACAGCGTTGCGCAATCCTGCAAACCTTATGTAAACGGAATTCAGGGAAAAGTTGACGAAGAAAACATTCAGGAAACCATCGATTTTGTTTACAACAATTTACCGCTGTTTCTGGATCATGATGATTATGCTGCTATTGAGAATAAGCTTCAAAAAGACAGTATTGCAGCAACGGTTCAGGGCAATTACAAATCGATTGTATCGCCGTCAGGATTTATTACCAAAGATTTTATTCTTCAAGATCCGCTTGGTATTTCGTTTATAGCGCTGAAAAAACTACAGCAATTAAATGTTGGTGACGATTTTACGCTAGACAATGGTTTTGTAATGACCAAGGACAAAAAGAAACTATTGCTTTTTATTACCTCTAATCTGCCTTCAAGCGAGACCGAAAAAAATACATTGTTTGCAGCAAAACTACAATCGATTCAGGATAATCTAAATCAGAAATTTAAAACCAAAACGTCTATCAGTTATTTTGGTTCTGCTTTGATAGCCGTTGCCAATGCCAACCAGATTAAAAGCGATATCATTTTAACGACAACAATAGCAATGGTTACGCTTATGTTGATTTTGATTCTGTTTTATCGAAAAATATTAATTCCTGTAATCATTTTTATTCCAACCGTTTTTGGGGCGTTGTTTGCTGTCGCATTTTTATATTTTATAAAAGAGCAAATCTCTGCTATTTCCCTTGGAATTGGTTCTATTTTACTCGGAATCACGATTGATTATTCGCTACACATTCTTACCCATTACAAGCACAACAGCGACGTAAAAACATTGTACAAAGACATTACCATGCCCGTTATAATGAGCAGCTCTACAACAGCGGTTGCGTTTTTATGTTTGCTTTTTGTAAAATCAGATGCGCTAAACGATTTGGGTATTTTTGCTGCTGTTATTGTAATGGCTTCGGCAATTTTTTCACTTTTGATTGTTCCTCATTTATACAAACCAAAAGAAAATAATTTTGAACACAAGAAAAATGCTATCGACAAGTTGGCACATTTCTCGTTTCATAACAATAAATTCTTAATCGGTTTTTGTGTTCTGATTACGATTGTTTGCTTTTTCACTTACAACAATGTAGGCTTCAATAATGATCTTTCACAATTGAACTTTATTCCAAACGAAATTAAAGCTGCTGAAAAAGATCTGGAAGAAAGCACGAGTTTAACTTCTAAAACCATATACGTTGCTTCGTACGGAAATAGTATGGAGGAAGTACTTCAAAACAACACCAAACTTTTTGCTGATTTAACGGCAGAAAAGCAGACAAACAAAATACTGAATTTTAGTTCTGTAGGTGGCATTATGCTTTCGCAAGCAGCACAGAAACAAAAAATTGAACAATGGAATTCGTTTTGGGATGCTCATAAAAAACAGCTTTTACAATCGCAGTTAATTAGCGAAGGGACTAAACTAGGATTTAAACCTTCTACTTACACTGCTTTTTACGAGCATTTAAATTTTGATTTTAAACCTATCACTGCTGCCGATTATCTAAAAATTCAGGCTTTACAATTACACGAATTTGTAACCGAAAAAAATGGGTTTTACACGATTTCGACTTTAGTAAAAGTAACACCTCAGCAACGTGACGGTTTTGTAAAAGCAGCTTTAACAAAAGAGAATGTTATTGCCATTGACCGTCAGCAAATGAATGAAACCTTTTTCAGCACTCTAAAGACCGATTTCAATTCGCTTGTTAATTATTCCTTTATTGCCGTAATTCTTATTTTGTTTTTCTTTTTTAGAAGAATCGAATTGGTAATCGTTAGTTGCATTCCGATTGCGCTTACGGGAATTGTAACAGCAGGAATAATGGGCATTTTTGGTATTCAGATGAATATATTTAGTATGATCGTTTGTACGCTTATTTTTGGTCATGGAGTCGATTTTAGCATTTTTATGACCAGCGCACTTCAGAAAGAATATACAACAGGGAAAAATGAAATTGCGATTTACAGAACCTCGATCATTCTGGCTGTTATTACGACTATTTTAGGAATTGGTGCTATGATTTTTGCACAACATCCTGCTTTAAGATCTATTTCATCTGTTTCGCTGATTGGAGTTTTTGCAGCCCTGATTATTACGTTTATTTTCTATCCGATTTTATTCAAATTATTCATCTCGAACAGATCTAAAAAAGGCAATCCACCTTTTGTACTGAGAACATTTTTACACGGAATAATTTCGTTTTTTTATTACGGAATGGGCGGGATTTTAATGTCGCTTTTCAGCATAATCATCATGCCGATTATCCCGATAAAAGAGAAAACAAAAATGAAAGCATTCCGCTATTTCATCTCTAAATTTATGAAATCGGTTTTGCATTCGGGCCCTTTTATGCGTTTGAAAGTGATTAACAAACATCATGAAAATTTCGAAAAACCAGCCATCGTTATTGCCAATCATTCTTCGTTTATCGATATTCTGGCTATGGGAATGCTGAGTCCGAAAATTATATTCTTGGTAAATGACTGGGTTTACAACTCTCCTATTTTTGGCGGTACGGTTCGAAAAGCAGGTTTTTATCCCGTTTCAGAAGGACTTGAAGGCGGCGTTGAGCATTTACGACAAAAAGTAAACGAAGGGTATTCGCTTATGATTTTTCCGGAAGGAACACGATCAGAGAGCAATCAGATTAAGCGTTTTCATAAAGGTGCTTTTTACCTGGCAGAAGAATTTAATTTAGACATTGTTCCTGTTCTGATTCATGGTGCTTCAGAGGCAATTCCAAAAGGCGACTTTGTGATTCATCATAGTTTTTTAACGGTTTCTATTCTGGAAAGAATTACGCCGGACAATCGTTCTTTTGGAGAAAATTATACCGAGAGAACAAAACTGCTGAGTACTTTTTTCAAAGCTGAATTCCATAAAGTTCGTCAGGAGTTAGAAGGCCCGGAATACTTTAAAAAAATGCTGGTGCACAGTTTTGATTACAAAGAAATTGAAATCGTAAAAGAGGTCAAAGCTAACTTAAACCAGAATTTAGAAATCTATCATCGATTGAACCAGTATATTTCGGCGAAAGCCAAAATTTTGCACTTATCCAAAGATCATGGAGAACTGGATGTGCTGTTAACTTTGCAGGAACCGCAGCGTAAAGTGTACTCTTTTAATAATGATAAAGAAAAACGAGCGATTGCCAAAACCAATTACTTTCTAAAAAAACGAAAAATTACGTACCTCGAAAATATTGAAACGACACTGGAAAATCAATTCGACGTTGTTTTAATTTCTGACGAGTACCACAATATACCATTAGAGAAAATCGTTTCTACTACTACTTCTTCGATTATTTTGCTGAATAATCCGGATTTAAAAAACACTTTGATTAATTTTGGTTTTGAATGCATTGTTGAAGAAAAAGCTATAATCGTTTTAAAGAAAAAATAAACAATAAAAAAGCGTTTAGTAGCTACAGTTTACACATAATTTTAAAATCAACATAAATTTCACGAATTGATACGAATCAAATTTTTGAAATCAATTACAGAAACCAAAATTTACCTAAATAGATTGGTGAAAATTGGTGAAATTCGTGTTCAATTCTGAACGCTATAATTTTGTATCCAGACGATAGCGCCTAACAGTAATTTGTTTGGCATAACAAGTTAAATTTGACCAATAAAAAAAGTAAAATTTCCAAATGAAAGAGCATTACGACGTAGTTATTGTAGGCAGCGGCCTTGGCGGATTAGTCTCGGCAATTATCCTGGCTAAAGAAGGCTACAGTGTTTGCGTACTTGAAAAAAACAATCAATACGGCGGAAATTTACAAACTTTTGTACGTGATAAAACCATTTTTGACACCGGAATCCACTACATTGGAGGATTGGCAGAAGGTCAGAATTTGTATAAATACTTTAAATATCTTGGCATCATGGATCATTTAAATCTAAAAAAATTAGATGAAAATGGCTTTGATATTATTTCCTTTGAAGATGATCCTAACGAATATCCGCATGCTCAGGGATATGAGAATTTTGTACACCAATTAGAACAATTTTTTCCGGACGAAAAAGAAAATCTTCAGGAATATTGCGAAAAAATACGCTCGATTTGCACCTCGTTTCCGCTCTACAATTTAGAATGGGAAGGCAAATACGACAACTCAATTTTAGAGTTAAATGCTAAAACAATAATCGACGAAAGCACATCAAACGAAAAGCTTCAGGCCGTTTTAGCGGGAACCAACTTTTTGTATGCGGGAATTGCAGATAAGTCACCTTTTTATGTTCACGCCCTTTCTGTAAACTCCTATATTCAAAGCTCCTGGAGATGCATAAATGGCGGAAGTCAGATTACGAAACAGCTTTTAAAACAGCTCAAAAAACACGGCGGCGAGTTTTACAAATACAAAGACGTTACTCGTTTTAATGTCGAAAATAACAAAGTAACTTCTGTAGAAACAAAAGACGGAACAACTGTTTTTGGTTCGCATTTTATTTCAAATATCGATCCCAAAACAACTTTGAAACTGGCTGGTGAAGAAAACTTCAGAAAATCATTTTTCAGCAGAATTCAAAGTCTGGAAGGTGTTATTTCAGCCTTTAGCGTGTACATTGTTTTTAAGCCCGAAACTTTCAAATACATCAATCACAATCATTACCATTTCAAAAAAAGCAGTGAAGTCTGGACCGCTCATGATTATGACGAAAATTCATGGCCAAAAGCTTTTATGGCTTCTATGAATGCTTCCAAAAAACAAGAAGAATGGGCAGAAGGAATGACTTGCATTACCTACATGAAGTATGATGATGTCGCACCTTGGATGGATACGTTTAACACCACCGTTGAAGAAAATGATCGTGGCGAAAGTTACGAGGAGTTTAAAGAACGTAAAGTCGCTAAATTTTTAGAAGCAATTGAAGTTAAATTTCCGGGAATAAAAAACTGTATTCAGTCTATTCATAATTCGACACCTTTGTCGTATCGGGATTACATAGGCGGTCATAACGGAAATATGTACGGCTACGTCAAAGATTCCAGCAACCCAATGAAGACTTTGATTCCGTCAAAAACCAAACTCGACAATCTTTATCTTACCGGACAAAGCATCAACATGCATGGCGTTTTAGGTGTTACTATTGGCGCTGTTGTAACCTGTTCTGAAATTGTGGGTAAAGAATATCTGGTAACTAAAATCAATAAAGCATCTGAGTAAAAAAAAGAGGTATGAAGAATCGCATTACAACACTTTTCTTTATCGGTTTTATATTGATGCTGGTTTCTTGCGGAACCGCAAAATCAAAAAACCATTTACCCGACATTTCACAGTACAATGACGCCAAGCCTATTGTTACCAAACAATCCGACAGCAGTTTTAGCTCCGGCAAAAATACGCTGCTAAAAAACAAACAAGGTCTTTGGGAATTGTATGTCGAAGGCGATCCACTTGAGATTGGTCTTGCGACCGGCGCTTTGTCTGATTCACTTTTAAAAAAACAACAGCAAATATTTTTCTCCAGAATCGAAGATATTGTTCCTTCTAAATTTCAACAACGATTACTTCGGAATTTTTTAAAATGGTACAATCGAAAATTGTATCTAAATGTTCCAAACGAATATCAGGCAGAGATTTATGGTATTTCGCAATATTCTTCTAATAATTTCGACAATTTAGCCCCTAAATATCAGCGAAATTTATACCTGCATGCAGCACACGATATTGGTCACGCCTTGCAGGATCTGGCTTTGGTAGGTTGTTCTTCCTTTGCCGCTTGGGGAGAAAAATCAGAGGATGGGAATTTAATCCTCGGACGTAATTTTGACTTTTATGTAAATGATGCTTTCGCAGAAAATAAAATGGTTGCTTTCATAGATCCAAAAGAAGGATATCCGTTTATGATGGTTACCTGGCCCGGTATGGTTGGTGCTGTTTCCGGAATGAACAAAGAAGGTTTAACGGTAACGATAAACGCATCAAAATCAAAAATTCCACTTAGTGCCAAAACGCCTATTTCTATACTGACGCGTGAAATATTACAACACGCCAAAAATATTGACGAGGCTCTTGCAATCGCCAAAAAAAGAAAAGTCTTTGTTTCAGAATCCATAATGGTGGGAAGTGCGCAGGATAACAAAGCGGTTTTAATCGAGGTTTCTCCTGAAAAATGGGGTGTTTACGATGTGCCTAATACAAATCAATTACTGTGCTCAAATCATTTTCAGAGTGATGCACTCAAAAATGACGAACGTAACCAACTACAAATAACCAACAGCCACTCTCAATACCGTTACGAAAGAATGCAGGAACTCTTTAGCGAAAATCCTAAAATCAATCCTAAAATTGCATCAGAGATTCTAAGAAACAAAGAAGGTTTGCAAAACAAATGTTTGGGTTATGGCAACGAAAAAGCACTAAATCAATTAATGGCGCATCACGGCGTTATTTTTAAACCGAAACAAAAACTGGTTTGGGTTTCTTCTAATCCGTATCAATTGGGTGAATTCGTTTGCTACAATCTCGATTCTATTTTTAAGGAAAGAAAATCCGACCTTAAAACCTCGCTGGCGCAAAAAAATCTGAATATTCCTAAAGATCCGTTCTTAGAAACAACAACATTCAAAAACTATCAAAAATTTAAAATCGAAGACCGCAAAATAGATTTATATTTGAAAAATAAAACGGCAATTCCATTTGAATTTATTCAGAATTACCAATCTCTAAACCCCGATCATTGGGTGGTTTATTACAAAGCCGGATTGTATTTTTATCAAAAAAAATACTTTCAATTGGCACAAAACAATTTTGAAAAAGCATTAACAAAAGAAATTACAACTGTTCCTGACAAAGAAGCAATTGAAAAATATTTAAAAAAACTCAAAAGAAAATGAACATGATTCCAGCAATAGAAAAGGATTCTTTAGAACAAATTAAAAATTTTCAAGAGCAAAAACTTACCGAACTTTTACAATACATCAGTCAGCATTCTCCTTTTTACAAAAGACTTTTTGCAGGACAAAATATTGATATTTCAAAAATTAAAACCCTTGAAGATTTACAACATTTACCGCTTACGACCAAGGAAGATTTACAACAATACAACGACGATTTTTTATGCGTTCCGCAACATCAGATCATCGACTACGCTTCTACTTCCGGTACTTTGGGTGATCCTGTTACTTTTGGCTTAACCGATGCCGACTTAGACCGATTAGCGTATAATGAAGCCATTTCGTTTGCCTGCGCCGGAATTGCAGAAGGCGATGTGGTACAATTAATGACTACAATCGACAGAAAATTTATGGCAGGTCTGGCTTATTTCTTAGGGCTGCGAAAACTAAAAGTTGGCGTTATTCGCGTTGGTGCAGGAATACCGGAATTGCAATGGGATTCTATTCTAAAATACAAACCGTCGTATTTAATTACGGTTCCTTCTTTTTTACTAAAACTTATTGAGTACGCAGAAATGCACGGAATCGATTATAACAATTCGAGTATCAAAGGCGCTATTTGCATTGGGGAATCACTCCGAAATGTTGATCTTTCGATGAATACTTTATCTGAAAAAATTACCGAAAAGTGGAACATTAAATTATTCTCTACTTACGCTTCGACCGAAATGAGTACTGCCTTTACCGAATGTGAACATGGCGTTGGAGGTCATCATCATCCGGAATTAATTATTATCGAAGTGCTTGACGAAAATAATAATCCTGTAAAAAATGGCGAAGCCGGCGAATTGACTTTTACAACTCTAGGTATCGAAGCCATGCCATTATTGCGTTTTAAAACAGGCGATATTGTGCAATTACACACTGAACCTTGTGCTTGCGGAAGAAACTCCGTGCGCGTTGGTCCGGTTATTGGACGCAAAAAACAAATGATAAAATACAAAGGCACAACACTTTATCCACCAGCAATGAATGATGTTTTGAGTGGTTTTGATAATATCGAAAATCACATTATCGAAATTTCTACCAACGATTTAGGTACCGATGAAATCGTGATTAAAATTGCCGTAAAAAATCAAACCCCTGAATTTTTACAGGAAATCAAAGACCATTTCAGAGCCAAATTAAGAGTAACTCCAAGAATAGAATTTGCCTCAAAAGAAACTTTAAACCCTCTGGTTTTTAACCCAATGAACAGAAAACCAATTCGTTTTTTTGATTACAGGAGTTAGGAGCAAAGGGTTTGTGAGGGACAAAGCAACAAAGGGACAAAGGTTCAAAGTTTTTTAGCAGATTGTAAAGAAACCTTTGAACCTTTGTAACTCTGAACCTTAGAACCTTTACAAAAAAACCTTTGAACCTCAATTTGGTACAAATTGAACTAAATGTTGTAATTTTGCAAAAAATATTGAAGATGGTCAAGATTGGCAACATAGAATTACCTGAATTTCCTTTATTACTCGCACCTATGGAAGATGTGAGCGATCCGCCGTTTCGCAGATTATGCAAAACACACGGAGCCGATTTAATGTATTCTGAATTTATTTCGTCTGAAGGATTAATTCGTGATGCTATCAAAAGCCGAATGAAACTTGATATTTTTGATTACGAACGTCCTGTTGGAATTCAGATTTTTGGCGGAGATGAAGAAGCAATGGCACTTTCGTCTAAAATTGTTTCTGCTGTAAAACCTGATTTGGTTGACATTAATTACGGATGTCCGGTAAAAAAAGTAGTCTGCAAAGGTGCTGGTGCCGGTGTTCTTAAAGATGTTGATTTAATGGTTCGTTTAACCAAAGCGGTTATTCGTAGTACCGATTTGCCTGTAACAGTAAAAACACGTTTGGGCTGGGATGATAATTCTATCAATATCGATGAAGTGGCCGAAAGACTTCAGGACATTGGTGTTGCAGCGCTAACCATTCATGCCAGAACCCGCGCTCAAATGTACAAAGGTCATTCTGACTGGTCCCACATTGCGCGCGTAAAAAACAATCCCCGAATTACAATGCCTATTTTTGGAAATGGCGATATCGACAATCCTGAAAAAGCATTAAAATATAAAAATGAATACGGTATCGACGGTATCATGATTGGTCGTGCTGCAATTGGTTATCCGTGGATTTTCAATGAAATCAAGCATTATTTTAAAACAGGAGAACACTTACCTGCTCCAACGGTTATTGATCGTGTAGAGGCTGCCAGAAATCACTTAACGTGGTCTATGGAGTGGAAAGGCGAACGTCTGGGAATTGTAGAAATGCGTCGTCATTACACCAATTACTTCAAAGGGATTCACTCTTTCAAAGAATACAAACAAAAACTCGTAACAACCGATGATCCCGAAGGTCTTTTTGCTATCATGCAGGAAATCGAGCGCGTTTACGAAGGGTACGAATTTGTATAAAAATCAGTAGTTTTTTTAGGAGCTTTTTCCAGCCATACGCTTGTATCTTTTCCTTGCTAAAGAAGCAAGCAAAAGGATACCGCTGCTGTCTGGGCTAGGAAAATCGTTTTTTGATTACACCAGAACGGTTTGTTCTCAGGCAACGGGTTTTGTGTATTAATGCTTATCGTAAAGTGCTCTTAATAATGGTTGATTAGCACCAAGTCTGTCTTTTCGATATCTTTTAAATCAAAAATTTATACTACTTATTTGAGAATTTTTTCAACATTTTCTTCTTTTGATAAATCCCAATACCACCATTTATATCTATCTCCTTTTTCTGTTTCGAATCTTTTCCGATAAGCTATTTTAAATAAATTCAAGAGCAATATCAAAGATTTCTTGAGTTCATTATCGGGAAGATCTATTAACCTTTTCAGATTATGAGTTTTGACACCTTTTTTAATTATCACACATGGTGTAAATGTTCTTCTTAATTTACTGTTTTCAATCGCTGGTTCAATATCTTCATCTTGAACTCTGGATTGTAAAATAAAGAAAAGCAAATTATTCAAATACTCTTTCTGATCATCTAAGTTAAGCGAATCAAATAATAGTATCAAATCCTCAATATCTACAACATTCTGTCCATATTTATTAAGTAGGATTACTTGTTCTATATTCATTTTTCTAAATATCTAAAATTAAAGAATCATAATATGATTTCATTTACCAAAAACATCTTCATATCTCTTTTTTAAAAAGACTCTATTATGATTAAATATTTTAATCACTACTGTATCATTGTTTATTTTACCTTGACAAATTACTCTATCAAAATAGTTTGTTTTTCCTCCTGACGATGGATAAAATGACTGTATCTTTAAGGTATTTCCATCTAAAATAAATTTGCCTCCATAATATACCGAGCTTTTCTTATAGGAAATATTAAAATATTTTTTTGATCTGGATTCATATGTCCCATCATTATGAAAAATCATAATCCCTGGATTTTCTTTTTCTGATATTGAACTATTATATGGTAATAGTTGTAAATATAAACAGGTGGTATCAATTATTTTAGAATTTTCTAATGACATTTTTTGATTAAATGAAAATAAACCCGGATTCAAAATTCGTTCCTTATCTTCATCTTCCTTAATGTAATAATAGTTAAAACAGGATTCCATAGATAAGAAAATAATTAATACACATATAAGCCTTTTTACCATTTTGTAAATGTATTAGAAATTCTATACTGAAAGCATTAATAAGAAAATGTGAATGAAAAAATATTTAAAATTACCAATCTGGCTTATAAATTAAAAACTCTTTGGGAATCTTTCTTCTTACATACACATTTACATAAGAAGGATTTGTTAACTTCTTTTCAAAAAGAGTATCTCCTTTTACTTTTAAAATACTTGTTATAATTCCGTAATCTCTTTTAAAACTATAGCCAATGATCGTAAATAGATCTAATTTTATCACGTTCTCTTCACTGTAAATGATACCTCTTTGACCATTAAAATTAGGGGCTAAACTTGAAAATGTTATTTCATCAAAATCTTGAAACGAAAAATAATTAACACATCCATTTGAATAAAATCTATAATATCCTCGAACGGAACGATTTTGATATTCTTTTAAATTATTAATTTTTTCAAAGCTATTTTTTTTAGATTGATAACCAAACTCTTCTTTGTAAACAGTATTTGTATCAATTTGATTAAATAGTTCTGATTCAAAGAACATTTTATTTTTAAAAACTTTATTGTCAAGAGGAACATCTGTAATTTTGTTCTCTAAAGTTCTTGTTTTAGTACTACAAGAAATAAATATTACCAAGAAAAACAAGCTTATGAATTTTACCATGATGTAAATGTATTTGATGGTTTATATTGATAATAACTTTTTCAATGCCAAGATTGATTTTCGAAGACCCATTCATTTTATAAAAGCTTATATTCAAAATATTTAATTTTACCAATCAGGCTTCCAATTTTCTAAAACGATTTTAGGAACATATTTTTTAATATAAATATTTCCATATCCTCTCTTATCTTTTATTATAATCTTATCTCCTTTTATTTCTCCTTTTTTATTACTTAAATACAAGGAACAATCACCTATAGTAGATATACGAGTTTTAATAACGTTATCCTTAATATAATAGTAGCCCATTTTAGCTCTTTGAGGATCAAAAAAAGAACGTTCTAATTTTAAAGTGTCACTTTTAGGAATTATAAAAAGACCTAACTTCCCATTAGGATAAAATTTCAAATAACTAGTCGATGGATATACATTATCATCATTTTTCTCAAAATAACTGTATTCATTTGTGAGATAGTTAATATGAAAGCTACTCGTTAATTTGTATAATGCCAATGTGTCTATTTTTTCATATAATATTGGTTTTTCCAATTTTTTAATATCTCTTCTTGGAAGACCATATTCAGAAACTTTTCCATTGTAACAGCACCCTATTAAAAGCATTGTTGTAATTGTGTATAAAATAATTTTCCTTACCATGATGTAAATGTATTTGAAGTTTTAAATTCAGTATATCTTTACAATTTTAAGATTGGTTTTGAATTCTGCATCACGAATCATATGGTGAATTAAAGAAATCGATTTTCTCTGTTCGGTAAATTTTCATCACTTTCAAATTTGTATAGTTGATCTATTTGTTCTTCTTTATTCCTTCTGTAATCTTTTAATTTTGTTAAACGAAATGACTCGTTATTAATAATAACTCCTCTTAATTCGTATAAAAAATAATCATTGAAAGAATCTTTCTGTTCGTTCTTCATTTCTGCTTTGAAATATTGTACTACAATTGTATCATTTTTTATTGTAAACAGACCTTTGCCATCGATATCTCCATTCTTAATCTTGCAAGAACTAAACTTAACATCATCAAGTAATTTGAGCCTCGATTTATATTTGGATATTGAATTTAAAAATGAATTTTCATTATTATTAACTGATGTGCAATAATTTGCAGAATTTCCAAAATACATTCCGTCATTTATGATGTATCCATCTTTATACAAAAGCAATGTCATAATTCCTTTTGAATTGACATTTTCATTATTTGGTCTTGATAACTCGCAATAATAGAACCCATTTAATTTTAATGGTATAACTTGACTAGCAACCATTTTAGGATCTATTAAATCTTTTTTATTATGAATAACTGAATTACATGAAATTATCATGCACAATACTAAACCCCTTAAAAATTTTAACATGATGTCAATGTATTTAAAATTTCATATTGAGGACATCAATATAAAATGCAAACAAAAAAAATTATATAACTACCAATCTGGTTTAGTAATTAGAACATGATTAGGAACACTCTCTTTTATAAAAAATGATTTTATAGATGAATTTTCTACTCCTCTATAATTAAAAATTAAAGTATCTCCCTTTAAATTTAATGTTTGGCTTAAGAGTTCAGATGCATTGGCATTACTATTATAAAATTGAACAATAATGTTGCTTTGATTTAGTTGGTAATACCCCATATGACCTTTTTTAGCTTCTAAAACATACTCTCTTTTTAAATTTGCTGGAATATCATAAAATTCTGCAATTCTTCCATTTGAATAGAATTTATAATATCTTGGTTTTCCAGAACCACTTATATTTATTCTTTCATCTTTAACAAATCTATAAATGACATTTGTATCAATTATAGCATAAGCTCTATTGTCTGTGTTTGGAATGATAGTAAACCTTGATAAACCAACTCTATAATGTCCATATTCATTATACCTGATACATGAACTAAAACATAAAATTGTAAAAATTGAGGTTAAAAATTTTACCATGATGTAAATATATTAGATGCTTTAAATTAAGAATAACCTACTTGTAACCCTATCAATCTTGTTTAATCGCGTTGGCAGGAATTTTGTCTTTAAACATTTCTTTATAGCGTTCGAAATCTTCCGTTGAAGTAATAGGATAATTTAAAAGTATAAAGCTATTTTTAGGATTTGTCTTTTCGTAAATCACTAAATATAATATGCTTAAATCAGGTTTATCTTGTGGAATTTTAACATAATAATTTTCTCCATAAGAATTAACAAAATATTGTTCATCAACTGAATAAATATATTTTATCGAATTCCCTATATCTCCCTTACCTTTTAAATTTGTAATGTTGTATGTCTCTATATTTCCTGTTGTTAAGGAAAAATTATTCTTCAATACTGTAACTTGTTCATCTTGTTCTTTCTTTGACAAAATACTTGCTATTAATCCTAGGATTATTATGGATAATAAAAACTTAAGTTGAATATCAATTGTTTTAAAGTTTTTTATTAAATAAAAACTAATTAGCAATATAATAATTCCGAAAATTAATGTAATCATTTTTGTATGATCACCCAGATTAAAAAGTTCTTTCATAAACATTTTAAAATTTGATCTTAAAGTTTTTACTTCCTTTCACAAAAGCCTTAAAATCTTCATTACTGTTAATTGGGTAATCCCCTAATAATAAACTTTTTTGAGGATCGTTTTTATTATAAGCAACAACAAACTTATCATTAACGTTGGGTGAGTAAGGTAGTTTATAATGTAGCATATCATAATTATTTATATAACGAATATTGTTTACTTTATATGAATAAGAAATGGAACTTTTTCCTGCATTATAACCTATTGTTCCTCTATTAAAATAAGCTTCAACATTACCAATTGCGAAATCATAATCTCCTAAAGAATTTTCTGCATTACGCTTATTTATCTTATTCGTTAGTAAAAGTACTACCAAACTAAAGACGAAAATTACAATGCTAATGTGATATTTTTTATCCATAATATTAACCTTTAAATTTATTTTGTGAAAAATTGTAATTATATTTTTTGGGAATCACTGTTCTTTGTGGTACAAAAACGCCAGTTGGAGGAATTACTACATTTTGAGGTAAACTTCTAATAGGAACTGATTTTAATTGTAATGACTCTAAAATAGGCTGTTTTTTTTGAAGAACTTCAACTGGTGCCTTCATTGCATTAGGTGCTTTCATTGCACCGTCTAAACCTCCTAAAATCGTCGCTGATACAATATTAACTGGATTAGTAGCAACTTTAAGGCCTTCATTTAAATCATGTGTTATAATTGATGTTGTTAAAAAGCCTGATACCATACCTCCAAATGTATTATTTATTGCACCCGTCAAAATTGAGCTATTAAAATTGAACATACCATTTGGAAAAATTAAATCCATCCCCTTTCCTATACCCATTGTTAAATATCCATTTATAACACCTGATGCTGTATTTTCTAAGGTAGTTGTAAAATCACTACCATTAATTAATGAATTACTAAAATTTTGAAATCCTGCACCCATTACTACTCCATATGGACCTCCATAAACTGTAAGCGCCCCTGCAGCAGCTCCGGTGCCTGTATATCCAATAAATTTACCCCAATTTATATTAGAAAATTTTCCCGTATTTCCGGTTATATCTCCCCAGTTTTGATAGACGTTTACAGCGGCACTAACCACAATTATAGCTGCAGCTACAGACACAAAAACAAACTCCCCACTAGCATCCGTATACTTCAAAGGATTGTTCCAGCAATAACCATAACGGTTAAAGTTTTGTGTATTAAACGGATCCTGCACAAAATTATCTGGCTGTATAAACCTATGCAATTGAGGATCGTAAATACGTCCGTTCATGTTGATAAGCGCGACACTTTGCAGGTGTTCGTGACCTGTATAACCTCTGTCTAAAACGGTTAATCCAGTGAGTGTTTTGCCGTTTCCGTCCTGCACTTGGGCGATAGCACCCCAGGCATCAAACAATCGTTTTTCTATAAGCACTCCCCAACTGTCTGTTATCGAGACGATAGAACCCTGATAATCGCGTTGCAGATATAAAAACGTCTCTTTTCTGCCATCGCTTTTGAGAGCTAAGGGAGCTGTGTACCCGTCTCCGCCTATGTAGGTAACAAACTCAAAAGTATTGGTTACGGTATTGTGTTTAATTTCCATACTACCGTCTGCCGAGTAGTATTTTCTGTAGGTTCGTTCTTCTTTATCGTCCTGCAAACCACCGTAAAACATAGTGGTACGGTTGTGATCGTCATTGTAGTCAAAGCTTATTTTGTCTATTTTGTCTTCCTGTATTTCTACAGGTCTTTTAAAGGTGTTATAGCTTATTTTTTGCAGCGGTCTTTTCAGGTAATGCTCCAGCATTTCGGTTCGAACCAAAATGGAGTCATTCTGATAGGGTTTTGCTTTTACAGTGTAGCTGTATTTTCCCAAGCTGTTTTCTGTAATTCTGCCCTGATCGTCGTAGTGTTGTTTTTCACGTTCACCCTTAGCATTCGTAAATTCTGTTAAGCGATCCAGTGTATCGTACTGAAAATTTTCAGCACTGTTAAACAAGCTATTGGTACGGCTCAGCAGGTTGCCTCTTTTGTTGTCAAAAACAGTTTGCAGTGTTACAATATTTTTCGAAGTTGCCGCTACATCGTATTTAATCTCAGAGGCCAATCCAAAGCTATCGTAGTTATTCGTTACCGTTGTTCCTCCGCTTTGGGCTTGAGTGAGCTGTCCTCTTGGGTTTACCTCATTGGTCTGCCATAAAATAATATTAGTTGCATTATCTTTTATTTGCCAGAGCGCTCCGTTTTTATAGGTGTTTTTTATGGTTTTTACACTTGCATTTCCACCGGAAAATGCGGTAGAAGTTTCGGTATTCACACGTCCGAAATTATCATAGTTAATCTCTTTGGTAAATACAGCATAAGGTGTTACTTCCTGTGTTTTTATTATTCTTTTTACCACATCATATGCAATGCTGTTTAGAATGGTATTGCTTCCGTTGGTTAAATCCTCAAACTTACTGCTTAGCAATAATTTAGATCTGGTGTCGTACGTATAGGTTGTTTTAGAATTCGTATTATTACCGGAAATCGTTTTTTGTACCAGTTTACCCACCGGATCTAAGGTATAAGTTGTCGTACCGTGAGGCGTTGTTTCGGCTATAGTTTCTCCAAACGCGTTATACTCATAGGTATACGTACCCGCAGACGAGTCTGTTAGTTTGGTTTTTCTGCCCCAGCCATCTTGCGAAATCGTAGTTTTTACACCTGCATACTCTGATTCCTTCAAATTACCATTGGCAAAATACGTGTAACTGATTGTTCCTCCCGGAGTATCTGTCATCGTAACCACATTGCCTATGGCGTTTTTGGTTGAAGACTTCGATTTTGTACCATCATTTACTGTGGTCGTTAATCCTGAATACGTAATATCTGTAACTTTTCCTGTAAAAGAGATATGCTGACTTACTCTGCCGTAACTATCGTATTTGGTTTCATTCCACTGCGTAGCACCCGAGCCAAAATAAGGTTCGCTTACTTTATAATTTCGGTCGTGAATATCATAAGCATAATCAACATAAGAAAATTTTCCCATGATGTTTTTGCTTCCTGCTTTTATCTTTCTTCCTAATTCATCAAAGGTTTCTTCGCTTACACTGCCATCGTCTGCCGTACTGGTAATAATCGTGTGCTGTCCGTTTCGGGCATAATCGTATTGATTCTTTTTGCCCAAATAATCAGTAGTCTTTGTTTTTTTAAACCACGTATCATACTCATAAGAGGTGTTTAAAAGGTAAGGGCTGGTTTCAGACTGTAACATACCATGCACATCGTATGCAAACGATGTTGATAAGCCTTCAACGTCAATACTTCTTGTTAAGAAACGTCCCGATAAATCATATTCATAACGGGTAACTCTTGGCGGAAGCCCGGAAGCTGTAATGGTTTTTCGCGTAATATTACCAAAGGCATCATAGGTATTGTCTTCTGTTATATGCTCTGTATTGTGCCCTTTTTTCCTGATTTGAGTCAATAAATTATTTTGGTATACATACTCTTCTTCTGAGGTCATTACGTCTCCGGATATGGTTACGCTTTGCTTTTTACCGGAAGGTCTTCCTACTACATAAGGTGAGGAAGCAGCAGCTTCGTAACTCACTTCTGAAACAGTGGTTTGCACGGTAGTTCCGGACTCTTGTAAAACAGTAACAGATCGCAGCGGATTACTGTTGGCATCAAAGGACGTTATAGCCGTTTCGGTGGTGGTGTCATCCAGTGCATTAAATTCTGAAGTTCTTATGTTTTGCAGTCTAAATACTTTATTAGGCAAAAGTTCAGCATGGTAAGATATGTTCGATTTCGTAATAAAATCGCTAGGTATCGGGGTCGAAAGAACATGCAAACCCAATACGGTGAAGTTTTGCGTATTGGCTCCTCTTAAGGTTATATCATTTCTTTTGATAGTAGAAATAATATCGGAGTGTTTTTCAAACCAGTTGGTACTGGATGTTGTTCGAAATCCCAAAAATCCTAAACCAATAGTATTGGTAACTGCACCGCTGTAAAAAAACAGTTGACTCTTTTTGGCGGAAGCACTTTCCTTTTCGATCTTAGTCACAATTTTAATGTTTGGAGCAACAGTAATATCGATATTCGGATAGGTTTCTACCTCAGGCGTTGGAACATAAACGGGTTCGTAAGGATCTTCCTGTAGCGAATGATACGTGATGGTTTCTTTAACCCCATTTCCGGTAGTAATATTTTTGATGAGCATCTCGGTATTAAAATCATACTGAGAATCAAAAGTGTACAACTGATTGTTGCTGATAGCTCCCACAGCAAAATACTGATTGTTCGTTTTAGGTGATAAAAATACAGGGATTGCAAAGCTTTTGAGTGTAGTCTGAACGCCTGTATCATATTCGATAGCACTGTTGAACGCTGCACCATTATTTCCAAAAACATTTATTAAAATTCGCCCTACCTTCGAAGCGTTAGTATAAAATGATCTGAGTTGTACAATATCTGTTTTACCGTCACCATTTATATCCAAAGGAATTAGCGTACAGCCAGTAGTACCTTGCTTATCTGATGTGTTACCCCAATTGACAAGCCCACCGTAATTTTGTACCGTTTTTTCGAATCCATATCCGTTTGATGTAAATTTAAAATAGTCTGTCGCATATACGCCAGCGGCTTTTGGCAGAATAAATTCCATTTTACCATCGCCACTATAATCTCCCGGTAATATGGGCTGGTCTACATTAATATCAGTATCAGTGGTTTTCCATAAAAGCTGTAGCTGGTTAGCATCATCTAAAGTATAGACTGATACGCTGCCTTTTTTAAAATGCAGAATATTAGTTTTACCGTCACCGTTCGCATCAAAAGTTTCGATTTTGTCTTTACTGGGTAATAATCCGCCGTTACGAACATATTCAGATAACGTACCTGTTTCGTTCCAGAAATTTGTTTTTTGTCCCGAATGTAAGTCTATAAAGTATACTTTACCAGTAGAATAATATTTTGTAAGTTTTGTAGCAGAACTGTAATGTGCTATTTCCTTATCTACCGCTATTACATCGGTTATGCCATCACCGTTAAAATCGCCGCTATAGTATTTTTTTTCCTGAGCTCTATCCTGATTTTTTTTCAAAATTTCACTATAAAAATTTCTAACGGGAAATGTAACTTGCTTTGTTGCATACACGCCAAATCCATGTGGAGATTTAATGTAGGTATTAAAATTTACAGCTTTCGTATTTACTGCATTCTGAACAGTTGTTATTCCCTGAAAAGGAAACATCTTGCCTTGTCTGCTAAGAAAATTTGAAGTGAAAATTTCCTGAAATAAACCACAGGAAACCGTCTCCGGAGTCACTCTTGAAGTTTTAGTTAAATTATTAAAAACTCTAAATTCTTTCTTTGCGTTACTTCCTGTTAGGGGATAGAGCACAAAATCCATCTTGGCATCTCCGTCAAAATCTCCGGCTATTGTTGCTGAATTCAGAGCATTTATTTCTCCCATCGGAAGGGTTGATACCGAAGAAATGGGCGCTATTTTTTGCTTACTGCCATAGTATTCAAAGACTGTTGGATTGTAACTTTTAGAATGATCACCGTTGCTTTCTGTAATAGACAATAGTTGTTTGTATCCTAAAGAATTAGTTGTTGCCTGATGCTGCAGAGTATAATTTCTGTACCCAACACCGGAACTTAAAATAGCAATACTGTTTAGTATTTTGGTTCTTGTGATATTACGTCCGCCAACATACGCTTCTTCTTTTCTGCCTATTGGTACATAATTAAACCTGATTTCATTGAGTGGTGCAGTACTGCCAAGTGATCCGTATTTTATTGCTGTTATATCTAATGTACTGTTCGTCAAAGAATATTCATAACTAAGTCGGACTCCTTGCGGATTTTCCCAAAACAAGATGGCCCACTCCATAATAGAACCGGGACCTCCTATAGTACCATAGTATCCTTTTGAGCCGTCGGGATATTCAACAATAAAATGAGAAGGCCCAAATTTTTTGCCAGCCGGATGAACTCCAAATGAGGTAATTTTAAGTTTTGAAAAACTCTCTGTTTCATAAACAGTTGCCATACTTCCGTAAGAACCTCCTGTTCCATATTTTACGATTAAGCGCTGCCCGTCAAGTGCAAAACGATCTAATCTGTCAAAATCTACAGGATCATTTTGTCCGTCATGAAATTTTGTAGCGGCAATGCGGGTGATGCTGGATACTCCTGCAATATTCCAGCGATATCCGGCATTGCCATTACCGCCTTGACTGTTATAAACCAAACTGATCTGGGGAACTATGCCATTAATCCCTGGAGGAACCGCAATGGGCACAGCATACGTTGCTGCTCCGGATAACGAAACAGTGAGTGCACCTTCGGTAATACCAACCTCTGTAGAAGAACCTGTTGGACTTGTTTGTGCTGTAATGAATAAATGTAAAAGTAATAAGGTGGTTGTAAAGTAAAGTTTCTTCATGCGTAATCTACTGCTTCATAATTTTAATCGTTCTCTCATCTCCATTTCTATATGAAATCAAAACAATGTAAACCCCTGCGGGATATTCCCTAAACGGAAGTGTGAGACTGTTTGCTTCTTTATCTACCGGTTGCTTTTTTACCGACTGACCGGATAATGAATAAACAGTAACTGTCGTTACATAATTCCCTTCAGACATTTCTCTCCATTCAATGAATAATTCTTCTTTTAAAGGGTTAGGATAGTATGAAATCGCTGCATCCTGAAAAGGGGTCTCTACAATGCTTTCTTCAATTTTTTCCTCTTTCTTAGGTTCCTCAGTTTCCTCAACTTCTTCACTATCCTTTGGATTCTCTTCGTTTTCAGGTGGACAATTGATACATATTA
Organism: Flavobacterium hercynium; assembly: GCF_002217285.1. Taxonomy (GTDB): domain Bacteria; phylum Bacteroidota; class Bacteroidia; order Flavobacteriales; family Flavobacteriaceae; genus Flavobacterium; species Flavobacterium hercynium. The sequence goes on from NZ_MUGW01000009.1 coordinate 87,305, forward strand.
AAGTTCTGCTGGTTTGGTTTCCTGCAACATCGTACTGTAAGGCAATCTTATTTTGAGCATTTGTAAACGTCGTGATGAGTAAAAAAACAAGTAAATATTTCTTCATAAAATGAGATATGTGTGTTCGAACACAAAAATAAGTTTTAATTTACAAGCTCCTACAAGCCTAAATGTTAAAAACCTTATTTTTACAAAAAAAGCGAGATTCACATCTCGCTTTCTGTTTTTTTCGCTCTTAATACTGCCTCTAAGTACTGGTTATCAAAATCTTACGCCAAGTAAATCACATCTACTTAAAAAAAGTTAAAAGTCAACACATTTCAAAATCTAAAAGCTGAAATCAGCAATTTAAACCTGAATACGCTTCCATTTACCTCTTTTGTAAAAATAAATACTCGCCAGCGTTATTGCGGTTTCTGCTACGGGAATGGCAATAAAAACACCTTTTGGTCCCATATTCAATTGCATTGCTAAAACATACGCCAGCGGAATCTGAAACAGCCAAAAACCAAAGAAATTAATTCCCGTTGGTGTCCACGTATCGCCTGCTCCGTTAAAAGTATTAATCAACACCATTCCGATTCCATAGAAAATAAATCCTATGCTCATAATTTGCAATGCTTCAACAGCTATTACTTTTACAAGTTCGTCATTGGTAAAAAATGAAATTATATATTGACCAAAACCCAGCGTAATAACCATAATCACAGCCATGAAAATAACATTGTATTTTGCTGTCGTATACACCGATTTTTCAGCACGGTCAATTTGTTTGGCCCCTAAATTTTGCCCTACTAAAGTAGCTGCAGCATTACTAAGTCCCCAAGCCGGAAGAATAAAAAACATCATAATTCTAAGCGCGGTCTGATATCCTGCAGAACCATGATCGCCTCCTGTATCGGCAACTAGTTTTGCAAGGAAAATCCAACTGCAGGACGCAATTACAAATTGCAAAACTCCTGGAGCTGCAATTTTTACCAATGCTTTTATCTGTGTAAAATCAGGAATAAAATACGATGCAATAATCCTTAAAGCTCCTTTGCCAAAAAACAAATGATACAGCTGATACAATACTCCAATACTTCTTCCTAAAGTTGTGGCAATTGCTGCTCCTGTTAATCCCATAGCCGGAATTGGTCCCAAACCGTTTATAAAAATGGGACAAAAGATAATATTACAAATATTGGCAATCCATAAACTTTTCATTGCAATGGCTGCATTTCCTGCTCCACGAAATATTCCGTTAATTAGAAATAATAACATAATGCATAAACTTCCGCCAATCATGATTTGCGTAAAATGATAACCATGTTCTGCTGCGTCTGCCGAAGCACCCATTAACATTAAAATTTCTTTGGCGTAAATAAAACCCAGAATGCTCATAATAGCATTTATTGCAAAAGCAATAATAATGGCCTGCATTCCGGCTTTTGCGGCTGCAACCGGATCTTTTTCTCCTATTCGTCGTGCTACAACAGCGGTTGCTGCCATACTCATTCCAATAGCAACGGAGTAAATAATTGTTAACACAGATTCCGTTAAGCCAACAGTTTGTATCGCAAAACTACTGTGTTCTAAATGCCCGACAAAATAGAGATCAACTAAAGCAAAAACCGATTCCATCATCATTTCCAGAACCATTGGAATGGCTAATAAAATAACTGCTTTTTTGATGCTGCCGGAAGTATAGTCAAAGGATTCATCGCCTTTGATGGCTAATTTTAATGTAGTGAAAATTTTAGAAAATAAACTTTTCTTTATAATTGTTTCTGTCATGATATGTTAGGATAAATAATAAATTGGTTCAGTCTCGATAGTCTGAACTTTAATAAAAAAACGGAAGTATCCTAATTGATGTAGATGATAAAATTAGGATTAGGCAGAAACAATCATAAGCTGTAGCATTTTATGACGATAAATATAAGTAATATTTTTTGGGAAGAAATAATTAATCCAGTAATTTTTTACTTACTCTGCTGCTGGCAATTAATGAAGCTACAAATCCAAGAATTACAATTGTGGTCATTACGATCAGCACATTTTCTACCGTAAAAACAACAGGATAGGCCAAGGTTGGTGTAATCATAATCAATTCATATTGTTGCTGTAAAAGTACGAGTATGATACCTAACACCAATCCGATCAAACCTCCAAAAAAACTTAGTAAAGTTCCCTGAAGCAAAAATATTTTACGAAGACTGCTAATTTCTGTTCCAAGATTGAAAAGTGTTTTAAGATTTCCTTTTTTATCTAATATCATCATGATAAGCGCGCCAACTAAATTAAAAAGTGCTACTATAATAACCAGCGTAAAAATTAAGTATACTGCTATATTCTCTGTATTTAGCATTTTATACAAAGACTCATTTAATTGTGCTCTGTTTTTTACTGTAATTTTATTTTGAAAAATAGCGTTAAGTTTAGCTATGATTGCACTTTCATTTGCGTTTGGTTTTAGCTTTAATTCAATTCCGGAAATTTGATTGGGTTTATACAATAACAATTCCTGCGCTAAAGCTAAATCGGCAAATACATATTTTGAATCTAAATCTTCACTTATAGAATAGATTCCAACAGGTAAAACATCGGTTTTATTAAATGCTTCTTCAGGATTTTCAAAAGCACCTTTTCCAGGTTTAGGAGCGAAGATCTGCAATGGGTTTTCGAAATCTAAAATTCCCATAGAAAAGTCTCTGGCAATTCCGTATCCCATAACCACCTGATACGTATCGGGTTTAAGCCATTGCCCGTTGAACAGTTTTTTCTGAATGTCATTCACAACAACATAATTGCTGTCTACTCCTTTTAAATTGGTAACCTGCTGTTTGTCTTTAAACAAAAACAAAACACGTTCTTCAATAATTTTAGTGTAGGAAGCAACACCTTCAATCTTTTTTATTTGATTTTGCTGCTCAGGCGAAATCAAAAATGATTTTCCTAAAGTAGCAGTAACTTTTAAGTCCGGATCGATTTCGTTTGTAAACGAAAGACTAAACACTTTTAGACCGCTAAAAACGGATAAAACCACAAACAAAGCCATTGTACCAACGATGATTCCCATGCTGGCAATGCGATTAATAATATTGATAGCATTGTTTTTACTTTTGCTAAAAATATAACGTTTGGCTATGTAAAGGGGGAAATTCAATTTATGATTTTCTTCTTTTTTCTAAAAGATCACGGTTTTCAATTGGGTTCTCTCTGTTTGATAAAGCATTATCAATTTTTTCGATATAATCTAAAGAGTCATCGATAAAGAACACTAAGTTAGGTACACGACGCAATTGCAAACGCACACGTTGTGATAAATCATGTTTAATCAAAGTACTGTTTGATTTTATACCGTCTAAGGTTTCTTGTGCTTTGTCCTGAGGAAAAATACTTAAATACACTGTTGCTACAGATAAATCTGAAGTCACACTAACTTTGGATACTGAAATTACCAAATTACTAATTCCGTTTTTTCTCACTTCACCTTGCAAAATATCAACCAAATCTTTTTGGATGACACCGCCTATTTTTTTCTGTCTATTTGTTTCCATGGTGCAAAAATACTATTTTTAAATTTCAATAGTAACAATTTCAATTGAACAATTACAATTAGTACTAAAAAATAGAAGCATAAAAAAGGGAGCTATTACGCTCCCTTTGTTTTATTTGTTTTGTAACCATCCTTCCGGATTGTTGTTTGATGTATTTTGAAGAATCAAAAACTTAATTACTGTTTTTCCGGTATCACCGCTCGTTCTTACTTTTCCGATGCTTTGTTTAATGTTTACTTTATCTCCTTTGTTTACAAATACCTGACTTAAGTTTTGATATACTGTAAAATAATCCCCATGCTGAATCATAACTGCTCTGTTGATTGGAGACAAAACCATAATACTTGAAACCTCACCTTCAAAAACTGCTCTTGCATTGGCACCTGATTCTGTCGTGATCTCAACTCCTGAGTTATGAACAGTCAACGACGGATATAGCGGGTGTGGCTGATCTCCATATTCTAATGAAATAAATCCTTTTTCAACCGGCCAAGGCAATTTACCACGATTGGCTTTAAAGTCTGCTGCCAGAATTTTACCTTCCGGAGTCAAAGCAATTTTAGACGAAGAAACTGGAGCAGTAGAAGCTGTTGATCCCGGGTTTTCTTTTGCTTTTTCAAGAGCTGCTTTTCTATTAGCCTCTGCAATTGCTTCACGAATTAAACGATCAATTTGTTTGTCTATTCGTTTTGATTCCTGCTGTTTGCTTCTTGTATCAGCAATAATTTTGTTCTTGTCTTTTTTAAGAGAGTTTACAAGTTTTTGCTGTTCTTTCTTTTCTACTTCTAAGGTTACACGCTCTTTTTCGTTTTCAGCAATAATTTTTTTCTTAACCTTTCGCTGTCCATCCAGTTTGTTATTAAAATCAAGTAATTCTGCCGACTTAGACTGAATTTCTAAACCTTGATTTTTTCTAAAAGTAGTATATTGTTTTAGATATTGTGCTCTCTTATAGGCTTGTAAAAAACTCTCAGAAGATAAAATAAACATGGCACGACTTTGCTCTGAACGGCTTTTGTATGATTTTAAAATCATTTTAGCATAATCATCTTTTAAGATCGTCAATTCCTTTTTTAGTTTATTTACCTTAACCTGGTTAATATACATGTCATTGCTCAAAAGCTTATCCTGTCTTTCTGTAGTATGAATTAGCTTTTCTTTCAGCTTGATTTTATTAGCCTGAATCATATAAACGTTTACAGCAGACTTTTCCTGTTTCTTAACAGACTGCAACATTTTTTCGTTATCTCTAATTTCCTGTTGAATCTGAGCTTTACGTTGTTCCAATTTTTCTTGCTGCGAATCTTGCGCCCACATAAAGGTAGAGGCACAGATAAAAAATAGGCTAAGGAGAAATTTAGGCATGTGTATGTTTTCTTTTTACAAATTTAATTAATTATAATTTTTTTATACCCACTTGGAATACTATATGGAAAAGAAAGTTCCTCGTTGAATGAAATTGTATTGTAATTTAAATTAATATCTGTCTTTCCATTCGGCTGTATCGCATTGATTTCTATTGCTGTTGGAATTATTCCCTGATCAAAAACTTTACTGTTTGAATATTTTATTTCTAACAATCTATTTTCAGACGGTTGTGCAATTTGTTCTTTTTGTACCAAATATTTCTCCGGATCCAAAAAGAATGTTTTCTTTAAGTTTGCTTCTGTCGTATCTTCTAAACTAAAAAGATTATCTACAATTGTCTGTGTATATTTTCCATTACGCAAATCATCTAAAGCTTCTCCCAACAACAAATTCTGAACTTTTGCATAGTTTAATTCTGTTCCTAACCACTTACTTAAACTGGTGAAATCGCCTTCGTAATACGTACTGTTTATTTTTTCGTAATAACTTACTGAATTTTGAGTAATTAAAGCTTTCGCCATTGTTATCCCAAGAAAACGAACACTTACCAGGATTTGTTTGTCTTTCTCGATTCTAATTTCAGCCGTAACATTGTTGCTTTGTTTTTCATCAGCGTATTTTGCACTTGCTTTTATGTAAGCTGTAGAAAAGTTTAGTTTATTCTCGTAATGCTTTTCGATTACTTTATTGTCTTTCTTTGCTTCAACAGTTGTTGTATTATTTTGTACTGCAACAGCTTTCGATTTACAGGAAATCATAAAAACTGAAACAATCGCTATCGCTATATATTTTTTCATCTAATTTTAGTCTTTTACTTTTTTTTCTTCACTAACGCATTTGCCTTCAAAAAGTATTCCTCTTTTTTCGCAGCATTCCCTAAACCATTATAAGCTTCTCCTAATTGTATGTTAAACTTGGCTTCCAAATCTATATCATCAACCACATAATCAAGTCCCATTTCTAAAACCGTTTTAGCATTTTTAAATTGCTTTAACTGATTGCTGCCCAAACCTGCATAATAATAAAACTGTGGCTGACTTGGATAAACTTCAATCATTGCCATCGCTCTTTCTGTCAAAGGCTGAAATTGATTGGACTGAGTGTAAGCTTCAAGCAATAACAAATTGGTTTCGCGATCGGTATCTGAATTTGATTTTAAATCTTTTTCATAATACTTTATCGCATTTTCAAACTGATTTTTACTGTGGTAAAATTTCCCAATTTCCTTTGCAACAGCTACATTCTGATCGTTATCAAAATACCCAATTGCTTTTTCTAATTCCGGAGCATACTGCGGATTTTTATTCACATAAATTAAAAATTCATTTAGGGTACGATGTTTTATTTTAGCATCCATTTTTGGACTTGCTAAAATTATATGCATCGATTTAATGGCTTTATCAGCTTTATTCTCATCAAGATATACCTTAAATAAACTTACGTGCGCCCATTCTGAATTTGGAATTTCCTTTGCCAATTGCTTTGCTACATCTAATGCCTTTTCTGTATCGTCAGCTTTAGAGTATAAAAAAATCAAGCTGATGTAATTCGATTCCTCTTTCGGATTTTTTTTGATCTTATCAATTAAACTGGTGATCTCACTGTTTTTATATTTTCCCTGCGATACAATTTGTTGTCGGTAATGTTCGCGTTCCTGCGATTTACCAAACTTTTCATTCATTTCATTAATTGTCAGAAGTGCTTTGTCCTGCTGATTGGTTATCATATATAATGATATCAAATCATCTTTGTACTCTTCATCAAACGGAATAATTTTCTGAATGATTTCTATCGCCAAAGGATAATTTTTGGTTTCATAACTAACATCATAAATGCCAAGCCAGTACCATTTGTTTTTAGGATCTAATTGCGTTGCTTTTTCAAAAGAATCCTGTGCATTTCTATATTGCTTTGATGCTAAATAATTTTTACCTAATTCAAAGTAAGCGACCGCATCATTGGGTTTTAGTTTAATGCATTTTTCCAGTGCAACTATAGCCTTGTCATAATTTTCAATTCCTTTTTGTTTTAATGATTCATAAAAAGAGTCTTCATATTCATCTGTTGCCATAGCAATATCTTCCGGTGCCGTTTGCGCTGTAACCAAAGTTACATTGCCCAGCATGGTGATAAATAAAAATAGCAAAACTCCTTTTTTCATCCTTTTATAATTTCATTTTTTAAACAAAAAGCAATTTTATAATTACAGCTTATTCTAAAACAGAATAATCTCCAATACTAATATTGGTAAACTTTCCGTCGTATACAACATGGTTTCCAATCATTGCATTGTCTAAGTTAGCGTTTTTTATTTGAGAATAAGTCTGAACTAAACTGTTTTTTATAACACTATCTGTTACATGACATCCTTTTCCTAAAGAAACATTTGGTCCTACTGTTGTGTTTTTCAACACTACATTTTCTCCAATATAACAAGGTGGAATAATCGTTGCATTTTCTAATGTAACATTGTAGTCTACTAAATGTTCACCGTCGTTATGCAAAAATCCAAGCATTCTTGAATTGGTTTCAACCGTTACATCTTTGTTTCCGCAATCCATCCATTCATCAACACTTCCGGTTTTAAAAATTTTTCCGTTAGCCATCATTGCTTTGATTCCGTCGTTGATTTGGTATTCTCCACCGTTTTGAATATTGTTATCCAAAACTCCCTGAAGTTCCTTTTTTAAATCTCCAACTTCTTTAAAGTAATAAATTCCGATTACAGCCTCATCGCTTACAAACTCTTTTGGTTTTTCTACCAATTCGATAATTTCATTATTCGAATTCAATTTTACAACACCAAATGCTTCTGGGTGTTCTACTTGTTTTACCCAAATTACCGCATCAGCAGTAGGATCTAATTCAAAATCAGCTCTGATTAATGTATCTGCATACGCAATTACAGCTGGTCCTGACAAAGATTCTTTTGCACACATAATCGCGTGACCTGTACCTAATGGTAAATCCTGACGGTAAATAGCTGCTTTAGCTCCCAGACTTTGTGCCAGTTCTTCTAAACTTGCTACAAGATCATCACCAAAAAAAGCAGGATCTCCTAAAATAAAAGCAACCTCTTCAATAGGTTGTTTTAATATTTTAGCGATATCTTCTACTAAACGGTGTACTATTGTTTTTCCTGCAACTGGAATTAATGGTTTTGGAATGGTTAAAGTATGTGGTCTTAATCGAGAACCTCGACCTGCCATTGGAACGATTATTTTCATGTTTCTGTCTATTGAAAGATTAAAGAATTAAAAAGAGGGTAGGTTATCTTTTAATCCTTAAATCTCTAAATTATTAAATTTTTATTTTACTCCTGTACTGCCAAATCCGCCTTCGCCTCGTGATGTTTCTGAAAGTTCTTCAACTTCAATCCACTCAGCTCTTTCGTGTTTTGCAATAATTAATTGTGCAATTCTTTCTCCGTTTTCAATTACGAATTCTTCGTTTGATAAGTTTACTAAAATTACACCTATTTCTCCTCTGTAGTCTGCGTCTACTGTTCCCGGAGAATTTAAAACTGTTACTCCTTTTTTAGCTGCTAAACCACTTCTTGGTCTAACCTGTGCTTCATACCCGATTGGTAATTCAATAAAAAGACCTGTTTTTACAATGGTTCTTTCTAAAGGTTTAAGCGTAATTGATGCTGTTAAATTGGCACGTAAATCCATTCCTGCCGAAGCAATTGTTTCGTAGTTGGGTAAAGCGTGCTGTGATTTATTGATTATTTGTATTTTCATTTCTATTTTAAAAGATCAAAAAGTAAAACTGAATTAAAACTCAAGACTACTTTTTATTCATAATTCCTTTGATTGTTTGTTTTTCATTATGGTACACAAAATACATAAAGACTAATAATAACGGAATTCCAACAAAATAATTTTCTCTGAATCCATAAAAAGAAACAGCAGAAAATACAATTGAGATTCCTAAATAGGCTCCAATTTTGTTCATATCGTATGGTATCGGATAATATTTGTTTCCTAAAACATACGATATTAACATCATGCTTCCATAAGCTGATATTGTTGCAATGGCAGAACCGTAGTAACTGTATTTTGGAATTAATAGATAGTTTAAAACCAATGTTACAATAGCTCCAACAATTGAAATGTAAGCTCCAATTTTTGTTTTATCGGTCAATTTATACCAAACCGATAAGTTGTTATAAATTCCTAAAAAGAAGTTTGCCAAAATAATTAGCGGAACTACTTTCATTGCTTCCCAATAGGATTTGTTATCGAGCAAAAGAAATTTTAAAACATCGGCGAAAACAATTACACCTAACAAAATTAGCGATCCTAATATCACGAAATATTTAGTAATTACTGCATACGTTTGTGGTGCATTTGCATTTTTAGCATGGCTAAAGAAAAAAGGTTCTATACCTAATCTAAATGCGGTGGCAAATAAAACCATAAACAATCCCAGTTTGTAGCAGGCAGAATATGCACCAACCTCAGACTTTGCAAGATTTTCAGGCAATAAATAACCTAATAGAATTTTATCAAAATGCTCGTTTACTGCAAATGCAAGTCCTGCAACTAAAATTGGCAGACCGTATTTCATCATTTTTTTCCAAAGTACAGGATCGAACTTTTTACCTAAGAACAGATAATTTGGAGAAAGTACAATAAACGTAGCTAAACTTGCCAATAGATTTGCAATGAAAATGTAGGCGATTTGAAAATTCTCGATATACAAGCTATCCCAAATAGAATCTACATTTGAAGCGGCAAGTTTTGGTAAGTATATCAAAAAGAATAAATTAAGCAGCAAATTAATTACGACATTTCCAATTTTTATTGCGGCATATACCATTGGTCGCTGGTTTGCTCTAAGTTTAGAAAATGGTACTAATACCAAAGCATCTAAAACTAAAATCCAAATAGAATAGGTAATATATTGCGTATCAACTTCGGCTAAACTTGCCAGTGTGTTTCTAAAAATTAAAGCTACAAACAGGAATATTATTGATGACCAGAATATAGATATTGTAGATGTAGCAATTACATTCTTTTTGTCTTCCTCAGCACTGTAGAATCTAAAAAAGGCTGTTTCCATTCCGTATGAAAGCACAACATTAAAGAAAACCATCCACGACAAAACAATGGAAACTTCTCCATATTCTGCAGTTGGTAAAATACCGGTATATAAACGCACCAGTAAAAAACTCAGCATTCGTGGTAAAACAGTTGCCAGTCCGTAAATAGCGGTTTGTTTGAATAGATTTTTATATAATCCCAAAATAAATTTGTAAAAAAGTTTCTTTAACAAAAATAACCATTTCTTTCGTTAATTATTGCTTTTGTTGAATCAATAAAAAAACTTAGGTTAATTTTTATATTGTTAATTTTTTCTCATCAATAATTTTGACGAAGTGAAATCCCTTCGGCCCGTACCCTTGATTATAGTAAAAACGATGTGCTGCAAAATTCGCTGTAAAAGCATCTAGTACAATACTGCTGCATCCCAGATCAATAGCTTTTTGTTCTATATAATCTGTTAGCAATTTTCCAATTCCTTTGGAGCGAAAATTGGGATTAACCACAAAATTATCAATCTCTAAATATTTACCTGTCCATAATTTGGTAGCAGACCAACATCCGGTTATCCCCAGACAAACTTCATTTTCAAAAACACCAATCTGACTATAATTGTGCGGAACCATTTCAGAAAGATAACTTCTGTACTTTTCTTCTGAAAGATTGGGATACAGAAATCGCATTGTATCAATTTGTTCCACCATTTCTTCGATTGTGGTAAGGTCTTTTAGCTGTAGTTTCATTGTAGTAAATAATAGAATTCAAAAATACTTAATTTTTTTTACAGTCTATAATTATAACCTTCAATACATTGCACATGTGAAATATATAAATTCATATCAAAAATTATGTAACATTTCTTTAACAGTATCTCCGTAAATTTGTAAAACAGGGATTGAGAAAAGCTAGTATACAACCCTTATAAAAAAGAAAGCAATGGGACTGATAAAGCTTGTTTGTTCCCACAAAAGACAAAGCACAAGGGATTGATTCTGCTGTACTGTAACCCTACAAAAACAGAGCATTGGGACTAATAAAGCTAGTTTGTTCCCATGAAAGACAAAGCATTGCAACTTTTTAAGGTTGTTCTATAAATTTATAAAATGGTATTGATTCCCGATTTTTGACTAAATCGGGAATCACCATTTTATAACTTTTTTTGATTTAAACTGAAAAATAAAAGCATAAAAAAAGGACCAACAATGTTGGTCCTTTTTTTGTATATCTTAAATAAATTACCCGTTCAAAGCTTCTGCTCCACCAACGATCTCAAGGATTTCATTAGTAATTGCAGCCTGACGTGCTTTATTGTAAGTTAATTTCAATTGATTTCTTAATTCAGTTGCATTGTCAGTTGCTTTATGCATTGCTGTCATACGTGCTCCGTGTTCTGAAGCAAATGAATCACGAATACCTTTGTATAATTGTGTTTTTAATGATTTTGGAATCAAAGTCAACACAATTTCTTCTTTTGAAGGTTCGAAAATATAATCTCCACCAGAAACCGGTATATCAGATTTAATTGGAGCTAAAGGTAAAAACTGCTCAGTCTGAACAATTTGTGTAGCTGCGTTTTTAAACTGATTGTAGATTAATTCGATTCTGTCGTATTCTCCAGATAAAAATTTCTCCGTTAAGTTATCAGCAATTCCAGCAACGTTATCAAAAGTTAAATGATCGAAAATTGCGTTATGATGACCATGAACTTTAAAAGATTTACATAGTACGTCATTTCCTTTTTTACCAATAGGAAAAACATCAACTTGTTTTCCTGCATAAAAAGCAGAACGATTTTTAACTTCCTTAATAATATTGGTATTAAATGCTCCACATAAACCTCTGTTTGAAGTTATAGCAACAAGTAATACTTTCTTTACTTCACGTTGTGTTGTGTAATTTCCTCCAACTTCACCATCAAGTGTAGCAGAAAGGTTTTGCAACAACTCTGTTAATTTTTCGGCATAAGGGCGCATTGCAGTGATTGCATCTTGTGCTTTCTTAAGCTTTGCTGCAGAAACCATTTTCATAGCCGATGTAATTTGCATCGTCGATGAAACGGAAGTAATTCTATTACGGATTTCCTTTAAATTTGCCATCTATTAATTAGAAAATGTGACAATTTGAAAATTAGATAATTAGAAATATGATAAAACATTTTCTAATTATCTAATTTACTAATTATCTAATTAGTTATATTTTGCTGAAATTTCTTTTGCTGCTTTTTCGATAACATCAGTAATGTTGTCATCTAATTTACCAGCTTTCAAAGCGTTAAGCGTATCTTTATGTTTACTGTTTAAGTAAGCTAAGAAATCTGCTTCAAACTCTTTTACTTTATTTACAGGAACGTTTCTTAATAAGTTTTTAGAACCAGCGTAAATAATAGCAACTTGATTTTCTACAGTATAAGGATCATTTAAACCTTGTTTCAAGATTTCAACGTTTCTTTTACCTTTTTCAATTACGTTTAAAGTAACTGAATCTAAGTCAGAACCAAATTTAGCGAAAGCTTCTAATTCACGGAATTGAGCCTGATCTAATTTTAAAGTTCCTGAAACTTTTTTCATTGATTTAATCTGAGCATTACCTCCAACACGAGATACAGAGATACCTACGTTAATTGCAGGACGAACTCCAGAGTTGAACAAATCTCCATCAAGGAAAATCTGACCATCTGTAATCGAGATTACGTTTGTTGGGATATATGCAGATACGTCACCAGCCTGAGTTTCGATAATTGGTAAAGCAGTTAATGAACCACCGCCTTTTACGATAGACTTGATAGAATCTGGTAAATCGTTCATGTTTTTAGCAATTCCATCATCAGCAATTACTTTACATGCACGCTCTAATAAACGAGAGTGTAAGTAGAAAACGTCTCCAGGATATGCTTCACGTCCCGGTGGTCTTCTTAATAAAAGAGATACCTCACGGTAAGCAACTGCTTGTTTAGATAAATCATCATAAACAATAAGAGCCGGACGACCTGAATCTCTGAAATATTCTCCAATTGCAGCACCTGCGAAAGGAGCGTAAACTTGCATTGGAGCTGGGTCAGAAGCATTAGCTGCAACAATAACTGTATAAGCCATTGCACCTTTTTCTTCTAACATTTTAGCAATACCTGCTACAGTTGAAGCTTTTTGCCCAATTGCAACATATATACAGAATACAGGTTTTCCTGCATCGTAAAATTCTTTTTGGTTTAAGATTGTATCGATACAAACAGTTGATTTACCTGTTTGACGGTCACCAATTACAAGCTCACGTTGTCCACGACCAACCGGGATCATAGCATCTACTGCTTTTACTCCTGTTTGTAATGGCTCCGTTACTGGCTGACGGAAGATAACACCAGGTGCTTTTCTTTCTAAAGGCATTTCGTATAAGTCTCCACCAATTGGTCCTTTTCCATCAATTGGAAAACCAAGTGTGTTCACTACACGTCCTACCATTTGCTCACCTACTTTAAGAGAAGCAATACGTTGAGTTCTTTTTGCTGTTGATCCTTCTTTGATTCCAGTTGATGGTCCTAAAAGTACCACACCAACATTGTCTTCTTCAAGGTTCAATACAATAGCTTCAAGTCCGTTATCAAATTCAACTAACTCACCATATTGTACATTCGATAGCCCGTAAATACGAGCAATACCGTCTCCAACTTGAAGTACTGTTCCTACTTCTTCTAGCGTAGCACCAGATTCAAAACCTTCTACTTGCTTTCTTAATATTGCTGAAATTTCAGCAGGTTTGATTTCCGCCATCTTAATTTATAATTTAGACACTTTTATGTGTAATAAAACTAATTACTTAACTCTCTTTTTAATACCTGCAATCTGTTTGAAACAGATGCATTGTATTGTTGATCACCTATTCTTAAAATAAATCCTCCAATAATTGATGGATCTACGATATTTTCTATTGTTACTTTTTTATCTGATAATGTAGCAACTTTAGCTAAAACTTTAGCTTCTAATGCTGCATCCATTGCAATTGCTGTTGTAACTTTTGCTACTTCAACTCCATTGCTCTCATCAAATAATTTTTTATATTCTAAAGCGATAGCTTCCAGAATTTCAAATCTTTTATTCTCAAACAATAAATGAAACAAACCTTTGGTTACGCCATTTACATCTGCAAAAACTTCTAAAAGAGCACTTTCTTTAACTTCAACTTTTGTTGTTGGGTTTTGAATAAAGGTACTCAATTCCTGACTTGTTTCAATTGCCGTAGCAATTGACTTCATATCGTTATTAACTGCTTCGGCAACACCTTTAGAGTTTGCTAAGTCCAGAATTGCTTTTGCATAACGAATTGCTGCTCTTGTACTTGCCATAATATTAGTTTAGCTTTACGTCACCTAACATTTTCTCCACTAATTTAGTTTGAGATTCTTTGTTAGATAATTCTTCTTTCAACAATTTTTCAGCAATGCTTAATGATAAAGTTGAAACTTGTAATTTCAATTCAGCCATAGCTGCATTTTTTTCACTTTCGATAGCCGCTTTTGCCTGCTCGATCATTTTTTGACCTTGCTCTTGTGCTTCGTTTTTAGAATCAGCAATCATTTTCTCTTTCATTTCGCGAGCTTCTTTTAACATCGCGTCACGTTCTGCACGAGCTTCATTCAAAATTCTTTGATTATCCGCTTGTAAATTTTGCATTTCTTTTTTTGCATTTTCTGCAGAAAGCAATGCATCTTTAATACCTTCTTCTCTTGCTGTAATAGATTCCATAATTGGTTTCCAGGCAAATTTTACTAAAAGCAAAATTAAAACCAACAAGATGAAAGCTTGCCAAAAGAATAAACCGAATGAAAAATCGTTAATTAACTTATCCATTTTATAACTATATTAAATATTTAATTTCTTTTTAAAAGGTAACAACACCTTTAACCAACCGTTAAAGATGTTGTTATTTTCTTCTTTATTATTTTCCTAAGATTAAAGCAGCAAATGCTAAACCTTCTAATAAAGCCGCGATAATAATCATCGCAGTTTGAATTTTACCAGCAGCTTCTGGTTGACGAGCAATAGCGTCCATAGCAGATCCACCGATTTTACCTAAACCTAAACCTGCACCGATTACTACTAAACCTGCACCTACTAAAGTTGGAATTGTTCCCATAAGTATTTATATATATAAAATTAAACTTCTAAATTAAATAATTGCTGTTTCATCTTCATGGTGGTGTGCATGATCGTGATCCTGAACTGCCATACCAATAAATAATGATGATAACATTGTAAAAATGAAAGCCTGTAAAAACGCAACTAAAACTTCAATAACAGAGATAAACAATGTCAATCCCATAGAGATTGGCAAATCTGCTGCTAAATTTTTACCTACGAAAATCATAGCGATCAAACTCATAATTACTACGTGACCTGCAGTAATGTTTGCATACAAACGAATTAATAATGCAAATGGTTTTGTCAATGTTCCTAAAACCTCAATTGGAGCTAAAATAATTTTCATTGGAACAGGAACTCCCGGCATCCAGAAAATGTGTCCCCAATAATCTTTGTTCGCACTAAATTGAGTAATGATAAAAGTAAATGCTGCTAAACAAACTGTTATTGCAATATTTCCTGTTACGTTAATTCCTAGTGGAGTCATACCTAATAAGTTTAACAACCACACAAAGAAAAATACAGTTAAAAGGTAACCCATGTATTTTCTATATTTTTTCTCTCCAATATTTGGAACAGCGATTTCGTCTCTGATAAAAATAATTAGTGGCTCTAATACGCGTCCAAATCCTGTTGGGATTGGTCCTTTTTTATATGATTTTGCTAATCCAGTAAACATTATAAATAATAGTACTGCAACAAAAAGCATTGACACTACATTTTTTGTAATAGAAAAATCTAATGGTTTTTCGTTTTTAGGATGTCCGTGCTCATCAAAAGAAATGATACCGGCAGCATCATCTGTTTTGTAAATTTTACCGTGAACTAATTTGTAGAAGTTTCCGTCAACTTCTGCAACTGCTTCACCATGGTGTAATTTTGAAGAAGAAAAAATCTTCAAACCACCATCGATTAATATAACCGGTAATGGAAAACCATAGTGTTTATTTTCTTTATCATCTGAAAAGAAAATAAAATCATGAGAATCCTGTAAGTGATGATCAATAAAAGCGTCCACTTTTGCTTTTGGATCTTGTGCTACATGCTCTTCTTCTGCGTGCTTATCATGTGACGCTACTTGTACTTCATGAGCTGCCTCATTGTGTACATGCGTAGTGTCATTCTCTGAGTTTGCAAAACTCATTATTGGTAGAGAAGCTACTAAAGCGGCAAGAATAAATTTAAGAGGTTTGTTTGAAATGACCATATCTGTTAAAAATCTTATTTTTTTACGTTTCTAAAATTTGGTGCAAAGGTACATTTTTTATTAATATTCAAAAGGATATGAAAAATTATTTTTAAACGTTGTTTTACAGAATCGATAATTTAACGCTTTTCATTTAATAATCGGATAGTTAAAAGCGTCTGAAATAACAAAAACAAAATAAATGTTACAAAAAAACTCATTTTTTCAATCATGACTTCTTCAGATTTAATATCCAAAATTGGTCTCAAAATGAGGTATCCAAGTAACATTTGTGTAAAAGTTCCAAATAAGAAAGCCATTCCCACAACTTCAAAATTCTTCTTTTTTACTATTAATAATATAAGGTATAATGATGCGGATAATCCGAAAAAAATTAAATACAAAAATTCTATACTGTAATAAAAGTTCTGAACATTAATATTCGAAACTAAAAAAGCTACTTTATGTATAACACAGGCTGCTAAAGCAAAAATGAATAATCGTAAAAAGGGTTTGTAATTTTGTAAAAACATTTGAAATAATTTTATGCAAAGATGCAACATTTATTTAAAGCTGTTTTAAGATCGCTTACTTTGTTTTGTTGATGTCGCTAACCTGTCTAATTACATTATACAAAGCGAGTCCAACACCAATCATTACAAAAATGGTATTATAATATACTTTGGGACTTGGATGATTTTCATCTAGCCATGTCCCAAAATAAGAAAACAGAAAAATAATTACTCCCATCTGAACAGGAATATTAATCAGAGCAATCCATTTATTCCTCTGATTCTGCTTTGGCTCCTTTTCCATTTTTTACTATTACTTCTTTTACTTCTTTATCATTTGCTAACATCGTACAAGTAGCTGTAAAATCGGCTCCAGGTTCAATAGATAATTTACCAACAGCAACTTCTCCGTGAATTTGTGCCGTAGCTTTTATATTAAGTATTTCTAAAACTTTTATTTTTCCCTGAAATACTCCTTCGATATCTGCGTTATTACAAATTATTTCGCCTTTTACTTTTCCTGTAACTCCAATAACCAATTTTCCTTGGGATGTAAAATTTCCTACTAACTCACCGTCTAGTCGAAAATCAGCTTTAGAAACGATATCACCAATAATTGATGTGCCGTCTTCGATTCTATTTGTTTTTCCTAAAAGTTCTGTGCCGTTTTTTTTTCCTTTGTCAAACATGATATTATGGGTTTTTGGGTGCTATATAAGTCTCAATATTTTTCTTCATTTGAATAACTTGATAGTTTTCACTCGAAATAATAATTGCCGGATGTGTTATCTTGTATTTTTTGTCATCTTTCAAAACACCGGCAACATCATGAGCATACGCCTCAGATTGCATACCATGAATAACTACAAAGTTTTCTGTTTTATTATACCTGTCTATAGAAGTTTTAAGTCTCATGAAATTTTCTAATGATAAAAATCTCTTGATCGCGTCTTCAATATATTGCGCCGTTTTAGTATCCTCACGAGGCAGTTTATACAGTACTTTCCAATTTTTAACATCAACGGCTGTGAAATCAATTTTCTCTAATGCCGGAATTTGTTTCTCTAAAATTTCACGTGCATTTTTTCCTTCATCACTATTTGGATAATTATCAGCAACTGATTCCATCGCTTTTTTGTAAGCTGCCAATCCATTTACTTTTCCTAAAGTATTGGCTTTTAGCAACTCATATTTAGATACAATTTCATCACCTGTATATTGGTTTATTACACTGTCGATACTATCGAGCACTACGTCATATTGTTCTTCCTGAAAAAGTTTATACCACCTTTGGTATTCTTTTTCGGCGGCTTCCAAATCTTCTTTATTCGTATTATTTAGAATATAAGCATATCGCGAATTTGGATATGTCTTCGTAATATTTGCCTTTATTTGCTCTGCTTTTGATGGATTTGTAATTTGATAAATCTTATACAAATTGTACATCGCCGGCAAAATAAATTTTTCTTCTGGATTATTTTGTAACAGCTGTTCTAATTTACCGCTTGCCAAATCATACTCCTTGAATTTTTCTTTGTAAATAAGTCCTAATTGATAATAGGCAAAATTGCGTTCTTTGCCAATACTATCCATCGCAACCTGAGTAGTTGGAAGTTGTTTTTCGTAAAACTCGGTTGTATATTGTTCAAGTACAACTTCTTCTTTTATAGCACTTAATGAATCTTGTATTCTGCTAATAGAATCATTTAACGCGGAATTATTTCCACCTTTTGATGCTCCTAATCTCCAATTGGTTCCTATCGTTCTGTTGCCCCAATTTTTTTTGAATTGTAGTTTTCCGTAAGCAACCGTTGTTGGATTATAAAAATAGAATATGCTTCCTACTGCATTTCCTGGTTTACCTCCTGGCGGAACAATACCATCAGGATCAGAGGATGGTTTTCCTAAAGAGTTTGGATTTACAGCGGTTGGCTCTGAACCGGAATTTGTATTTCGCTCTATGTTGGCTAACCTTTCTCTTTCTTTCTCTTCTTTAATGCGTTTTGCCTCATCTATCTTTTTTAGCTCGGCTATATATTTTTCGAAATAAGTTTTTCTTTCGGGTTCGGGCAAACCTTTTACCATAATGATACTATCATTGCGAGTTGCAATGGCTTCGTATTTGATAACATCGTCAAGATTTTTTCTGTTTTTCTCAATAAACGCGTACTCTCTTGTTTTAGGATTTAATTTAACCAGCGTACTATCATAGTACTTAGCCGCCATCGAATATTTCTTATCTTTAAAAAACATGTCTCCAATATTTCGATACGTCGACGCAACTAAATACGAATCTTGTGATTTTCTTGCCAGTGATTTATTGTAGAATTTTAATGCTTCTTCGTGTTGTTCTTTTTTATCATAAAAAATTCCCATTTCAAAAAGTAAAACATCGTAGTAAGGTCTGTTCTCGCGATCTTTAATTAATTTATTATAGGTCTTTAAAAATATCGTGTCATTGCCATTTTCGTAATCATACATTTGCGCTTTGTTGGCATACGCATGCATCATGTACTTTCTATCAGCACGTCTGTTCATGTCTATAACGCCATCATAATAATATGTTGCGCTGTCTTTTTGCCCTGCTTCCTGATACATTTGTCCAAGTATAAAACGGTATCGGGCTTTTTCTTCATTTATTCTCGAAAATTCTTCGGCTACTTTTAGTTTCGCGACAGCACTATCTCTTTCTTCAATATTTAAGAAAGCTTCTGCCAGCAAAGCATTGGCATCAGAGAAAGTTTGTTTGCTTACATCTGTATTTTTCAATAACAGTTTCATATTTTTTATCGCAATAGCATCATTTCCTAAGCGCATATTGGTTTTTTCGCGCCAGATTTTTGCTGTATAAATATTACTGCTGTTAGGATATTTATATAAAATATAATTGAATGCTTCGAGAGCCGGAATAAAACGCTGATCGTAATATCTTGCTTTTCCCAGCATTAAGTAAGCTTCATCTATTTGGGAGTTTACCTCTCTTCCTCCAATATTCATGGAGTGTTTTTGAATTGCTTTTATCGCTTTTGTTTCTGCTTTTTCAAAATCAGGATTTTTGGCTTTCTTTTCATCATTGAAATTCTCGTCGATCTGAATTTTTTCTATCGGCAGCAATGCCCAGAAATTGTCGTGATTATCAGCGTGAATGGATTGTAATCCTTTATCTAACCCAATACCACCATTATACAAAATGTTGTATTTTGTACTTAATGCATGAGAGTTTCTTGCTAGAAAAGTATTCCTTTTGGTAGAACAAGCTATCAAAAAAAACAGAAACACCAAGGTAAAACTATATTTTAGAGTATTCTTTTTCAATAGAAAAGAGTTTAAACCTTTTAACTTCTAAAAAGGATTTTTAGTATAATGACTTGTAAAAATACGCTTCTTTTTGATACTACATAAAATTATAAGGCAAAAAACGATTCGAGCTCCTGCAAAGTTTCTTCTGAGGTTTGAATATCGCGCACAATCTGACCTCTACTTAAGACTACGATCCTATCACAAACCTCGACAGTATGCTGTAAATCATGGCTTGAAACTAAAACTGTACAGTTTGGGTTTTCTGCTAATTCTTTTATTATTTTTTTTAATCGGTTAACAGTTGTGGGATCCAAATTCGCAAACGGTTCATCGAGAATAACAACTTCCGGATTTCCAATAAGCGTTGCTATAATTCCAACTTTTTTCTGATTTCCTTTAGATAAATCACGCAGGTATTTTTTGTTATTCAGGATTTCTCCATCAAAAAACTCAGCGTACTGCATTAAAAAAACATCAATGTCTGCTTTGTTTTGGTGACGTAAATCTCCAACAAAATAAAAATATTCCTCAGGAGTTAAATATCCGATCAGGAAGCTTTCATCTAAAAAAGAACCTGTAAACGATTTCCAGTTTTCATTTGTATTTATCTGAATTGCATTGCTTGTAATATGCCCTGTTGAGGGTTGAATTAAATCGAGCAATAAACTAAAAAAAGTCGTTTTTCCTGCTCCATTATTTCCTACTAATCCAAAACTTTGTCCTTTTGGAATTTCTAAATAATCAATATTTAAAACGGTTGTCTGGTTGTATTTTTTTGAAATCTGATGTACTTGTATCATTGTAATTGTAGATTTTAGATTGGTGATTCTAGATTCAATTAGCAAAAATTATCTAATTAATTCTTTTGTTTATAAGCACTTATCGTACTGTATTTTTCGCTTTTGTATTTTTTTTCAATGATGGAAAAAACTTTGTTTCTAAAAATAAAACCCAAAACTCCTGCTCCTCCAACTAATGACAAAGCCAGTGTTTTATCTCCTAAATAAAATCCTCCGGCATACAATGCTACAGGTAAAGCAACTTTTGGTATTGCCAGTAACATCGCATTTATATTGAATGCTTTTTTGTCGCCAAAAGCACCTCCGGCTGAATTTAAATCAATTGGTGTTTTGGTAAAGGCACCACCTAAAAGCACTAAATGAGAGTTTACACCTATATTGTAGATCGCACCAATAACAATGATCAGATATGTTTCCCATCCGAAAAAAAGATAGAAAGAAGCCAATAGTGTGGAGATAAATGTAACAATAACAATGAGCCACCATTTTGACATAATGTAACCGCGATACGGTATATTTTGGGTCATCATCAATTGATAATATGAACTGTCCCAGCTTGGTACGAATTGTCCAAAGACAAATAAAAATCCGCCTGAAACAAATATTCCCGCAAGAATATTTACATATAAATGAAAGGGATTACCAAAAAAAAGAAAGCCGTAAAACAAAAACACAACACTCATTATGATAGTCATTTTTGACCTCTTGTTTCTTTTAATTAATTTGATGTCATTTTTTAGAAAAGTTCCCAAACTTCCAAACTGATTCAGCCAGCTAAGATTTTCAGTAGTAGCAACATCTGCCTTTTGAGAAAGTCCGGTGTCTAGAAATAAATTCTTTCTAAAGTATTTAAAAGTAAAACCATACAAAAGTAAGAGCAACAAAACAGGAACTAAAAACAAACCTTTTAGCTCATAAAAATTTTGAAAAACCGGTGCTGTAAAACTGGTGATATCAAATAAATTGTAATACTGTGCTGCACCTAAACCTACAATTAGAGCAATAAAAAAAATAAAGAATTTATCGATATTACTCAAAATAATATTCAAAAAATTATTGATGTAGACCAAGGAAAAAATAGCCAAATGCCAAAAAATTACACCCGTTACATTGTATCCTTCCGACACTAAAACAATAGAAAACGGAATGAAAAAGAGTGCATGTATAATATTAAAAAAACTCAACGATGTCTTCCCTAAAGCATAATGTACGATTGTATTTTTCTTAAACGGCAGAACCAAAAGTGGCTTTATATTCAACACAGGAATTGCCTGAAGCAGTAATCGAACTATGAGATCAAATAGTAGATAGTAAATCAAAAATTTATTGATAATACTTAACGGCTCAAGATTCATCTTTTTGAGAATATAAAATACGCCGATTCCCATACCGATAAAAATCATCGAGAAATAGAGCATCAGCAAACCTATTATAATCTTCATTACCAAATTTGCGCCAAATGAAGCCGATCGTAAAAAGGCTTTATTTTCAAGATAAATAAATTTTTTAATCATTATGATGGTTTTGATTTAGCAGTAAGAGATCAAATGTAAGAAAACGTTACAAAAAAAGTTAAAAATAATTATTTAGTGCCTCACAATTACTTGCTCTTTGCTACTTTTGCATAAAATATTAAATCATGCCTTCATTCTTAAAATTAATAATTAAAGAGGTAAAACGTGAAACTGCTGATGCGGTTTCTGTGCTTTTTAATGTTCCTAATGAACTAAAATCAGATTATAAGTTTATTGCTGGACAATATATAAATTTAAAATTAACCCTTGACAATCAAGAGATTCGGCGTGCTTACTCTATTTGTTCTTCTCCTGAAAGTGATGAATTACGAATTGCAGTTAAAGCAGTGAAAAATGGTTTGTTTTCTCAATTTGCCAATACCAAATTAAAAGCCGGTGATGTTCTTGAAGTAGGTCAGCCGGAAGGAAAATTTACCTTTGAACCAGATGCTGAAAGACAAAGAAACTACGCTGCTTTTGTTGCCGGAAGTGGAATTACACCTGTACTTTCTATCCTGAAATCTGTTTTAAAAAGCGAGCCTAAAAGTACCTTTGTTTTAGTTTACGGAAACAAAACAACTGACGAAACCATTTTTCATCAGGAATTGCATGACCTGCAATTACAATATGTTGGACGTTTATTTGTACATTATGTATACAGTCAGGCTAAAGCTGAAAATGCTTTGTTTGGCAGAATAGACAAATCTGCGGTAAATTTTGTGTTGAACAATAAACACAAAGAATTAGCATTTGATAAATTCTATTTGTGCGGACCGGAAGAAATGATCAATACGGTTTCTGAAATTCTGAAAGAAAAAAATGTAAAAGAATCAGCTATTAAGTTTGAACTTTTTACTTCTTCATCTCAGGAAAATGAAATCAAAACTTCTTTAGAAGGACATACAAAAATTACTGTTTTAGTTGATGACGATGAAGTTTCTTTTGAAATGTCTCAAAAACAAACTATCCTTGATGCGGCTTTAAAACAAGGAATCGATGCTCCTTATTCTTGCCAAGGCGGAATTTGCAGCAGCTGTTTAGCGCGTGTAACTTCCGGAAGTGCAGAAATGGTAAAAAATTCTATTTTGACTGATAAAGAAATTGCTGCCGGTTTAATTTTAACTTGTCAGGCTCACCCAACTTCAGAATCTATTTATATAGATTTTGATGATGTGTAGTTTTTAGTACATAGCGTTTATTATAAAAAAAGAGTTTGCAATGCAAACTCTTTTTTTATTGTCCCAAACTAAAGCAATTTACTTGTTATAATTCCGAATTAATTCTATTGACGATTGTTTCCGGAGCAATGCTTCTCATTGCATCTTCATAACCTTCAACTATTTTATTTCCGTATACGGATGTTGGCAATTTTGGGTATTGATTTCGATCAGCAACCAAAGCATTTTCCAATGTTTGATTAAAAGGTAAAAATCCTGCATACGGATGCGTGGCTCCCCAAAGGGTTATTACTTTTACGCCTAACATCGCCGCAATATGTGCATTTCCGGAATCCATAGAAAGCATAACATCAAGATTACTAATCAATTGTAACTCTTGTTGGAATTTTATTTTTCCAGCCATGTTAATTACATTTTCAAATGGTTCAGCAAAAGAATTCAGAATTTCAATTTCTTTTTTTCCACCTCCAAAAAGCACTATTTTATATGCTTTGTTCGCTGCTAGTTTTGCAATAACTTTCTGCATTAAATCCTGCGGATAAACTTTAGAATTGTATTGTGCAAAAGGAGCAATTCCGATTAGTCTCTGATTTTGGCTTCCTATTATTTCTAAAATATCGGCACTCAAAACTGCTTTTTCAGGAAAAACCGGATTTGATAAATCCAAAGGAAAACCAAGCTCTTCAAACACTTTCGCATGTCTTTCGAACATCGTTGGTAATTGTCTGAAGATTTTATTTTCTTCGCGGGTCAGTTCTTTTTTACCTTCACGACCTTTATCTACAGTAGCTCTTTTTTTTCCGCTTAAAGCGAAAAGTAAACTTACTACCTTCGATCTTAAAACATTATGAAGGTCTGCAAAGGCATCAACTTTTAATTTTTGAACGTCACGAAATAATCTCACAAGTCCAAAAAAACCTTTGTGACGTTCTTTTTCATCAAAAGCAAAAAAGGAAAGATTTGGAATTCCGTCAAAAAATGGTTTGAAAAAGGGACGTGAAATTACGGTGATTTTTACCTCCGGATACTGTTTTACAAAAGCACGTAAAACAGGAACCGTCATGGCGACATCTCCCATTGCGGAAAGTCTCATGACGGCTATATGCTTAATTGTATTGGAAAATTTTGCCAACTATTTTTTATTTTGATACAACACAGGATTCAATTCGTCGTCATTGTACATTTTCATTTGTTTGTACACTTTCATGAATTTATCTCCATTTTCGATATCAGTAAGCAAATCATCAATTGCTGTTGATAAATCGGTTCTTTGCTCTAAAAGTATGTTTAATTTTTCCTGACATTTATCTCTGTGTTCTTGCGAAGCTTCTGCACGAGTAGCTTCTTCATGCATGTGATAAATTTTTAATGCCAGAATAGACAATCTGTCAAAAGCCCAGGCTGGACTTTCTGAATTAATTTTTGCATCATCTTTTACTTTTACATCATTGTATTTTTGCAAAAAGTAACTGTCGATGTATTCTACCATATCAGTACGTTCCTGATTGGATGCATCGATTCTTCTTTTTAGTGTTAATGCCGCTACAGGATCAATTTGTGGATCACGAATAATATCTTCAAAATGCCACTGTACCGTGTCAATCCAATTTTTCAAATATAATAAGTGTTCGAATTTATCTTTAGGATGCGGATTATTTATAGGCTGATCAACATTATCAAACTGGTGATAATCTTTGATACTTTGTTCAAATACGGAATATGCTAATTTTGAAAACATGTATTTAATTTTTTTAGAGTAACAAAGATACTTTTTATACTTTTATGGTACGAAAAAATGACTTGTTTTTTCGTTATTCACAAAATTACAATTAATAATTTTAAAATTTCATTATGAAAATTCATTATATCTCTGAAAATAATAGCGTACTTAATCACTTTCTTGGTCAAATCAGAAACGTCAATGTTCAGAACGACAGTATGCGGTTTAGGAGAAATATTGAGCGAATTGGTGAAATTATGGCGTATGAACTTAGCAAGGAATTGTCATATAAAAATGTCGAAATTCAAACCCCGCTTGGTTTTAAAAAAACAACCGAAATTGAGAACGATTTGGTTTTATGTTCCATCCTAAGAGCCGGATTACCGCTTCATAATGGTTTCCTGAATTATTTTGATCATGCTGAAAACAGTTTTGTTTCGGCATGCAGGCATCATCCAAATAACGATGATTATTTCGAAATTTTAGTTGAATATCAAGCACTTTCCAATATCAATAATAAAACGGTTTTACTTCTTGATCCGATGTTGGCAACAGGACAATCTATTGTAGCTGTTCATGAAAAGCTAATTCAGAATGCTACTCCAAATGAAATTCATATTGTGGTTGTTATTGCTGCTCCTGAAGGAATTGCCTATCTGGAAGAAAACCTTCCGGACAATTGTCACCTTTGGGTTGCTTCGCTTGACGAGAAATTAAACGAGAAAAACTACATTGTTCCCGGACTTGGTGATGCCGGTGATCTTGCTTATGGTAGCAAATTATAGCTGCGAGAAAAAAGTAAATAAACTACACAAAATCAGTGCGTAGAATACAATTTCATTATTTAGTTTTTGATGAACGTATTCTATGTGACTGGCTGCCATTATCGACAAAGGCACAATACTAAACAGTAACAAATCGTTGCTTTTGTCTGGTGAAAAAAGGTATACTGCAATCGCTATAAAAAAACAGGCTACTACTTTTTTGTATGAAGAATGTACAATTTGTGGTCTGTTCGAAAGCGTTGTTAACATCGAAAACACAAAGAATAAAACAACCGCAGCATAAATCGAAAGGGCTCCATTTTCGTAATTATTTTTAAAATAATCGATTCTAAAATCTACTACGGCACGTTGCTTAAAAAATTGAATTATGTCAATATGAAAAATCAGAGACACCAGTAAAAAGAGTATTGACACTGCTATAAATGCTAGAAATGGCAAAACCCAGTTTCTATAATCGTTTGAAGCGTGAAATATAATGGATATAAATACCAAAATCATAAACAATACACTCCAAAATTGAAATAAAGCAGCTACTAAAATCCAAAAAGAAGCATCAAATATTTTTTCTTTTGAATTTTTTAAAGATTGTAGCGAAATTAATCTTCGCAACGCCAGCAAAAGAAAAAAGTTGGCATAAATGACATTGAGATTATTGAATATTGTGGGGAAAAATAAAATAAACAACAAGTAGAAGAAAATCGCGTAACCGTTGTCTTTACTGAGTCCGTTCTTTTTTACGATGAAGTTTACCAGAAAAAAAGAGGCAAAAGTAACACATAACAAACTTACTTTTTGAAACACAAAAAAGCTTGAACCCAACCAGGCTGGTTCCTGAATTTGAGACAGAAAAAAGAAAACCAGTATCAAAATTACGACCAGTGAATAATTTAATGGTGTAGATTTTTTAAAAACACTTGTTATCATAAGGATATTTTATACTTTTGTGATTGTAAATATAATACTTGTTTAAAAGGAAAATCAACAAGTTGAAAAAAGATTCTACTTATTGAATTTTCTCTTCAATGCGTTACCAAACAATAATAACATATAATTTTATAAATTATGACAGCTTTTTTTGAAGGAATACAATACTTATTCGTTAACATTTTATTTGCTCCACTTGACTTTTTACGTCGCCTTGAACTTATTACCTGGTTTGGTGCAAATACAATTAACTGGATTTTTATGATCATCTGTTCATGCGCAATCGTTTATTGGATTAAACAATTACGCATTTTTGATGAAGCAGGAACAGAAAACCAAGATACTACAGCTCACTCTTTCTTAAAGTAAGTCGAAGCCAATATCTTTTCTAAAATACATCTTATCAAAATTTAGTTTATCTATATTTTGGTAAGATTTTTTTATGGCCTGTTGAAAATCGTCTCCATACGATGTTATTGTCAATACACGTCCTCCATTACTAACGACATTTTCGTTATCTAATTTTGTTCCGGCATGAAAAACAATCGAATCTGTGATATTTTCTAATCCTGTTATTACTTTTCCTTTTTCAAATTCTTCAGGATATCCGCCCGAAACCACCATAATTGTAGTAGCACTTCTTGGATCAACCTCTAATGTAAATTCATCTAATTTTTGATTGGCAACTGATAAAAACAATTCTACCAAATCAGATTTTAATCTCGGTACCACAACTTCTGTTTCAGGATCTCCCATTCTCACGTTGTATTCAATAACGATTGGCTCATTTTTTACATTGATCAAACCAATAAATACAAATCCTTTATATTCGATTCCATCTTTCTGAAAACCTTCGATTGTTGGTTTTACTATACGCGTTTCAATTTTTTCCATTAAAACAGCATCTACATAAGGAACTGGAGAAACTGCTCCCATTCCACCTGTGTTTAAACCTGTATCGCCTTCTCCAATACGTTTGTAATCTTTTGCTGTTGGAAGGATTTTATAGCTTTTTCCATCTGTTAGTACAAAACAGCTTAATTCTATTCCGTCCAGAAATTCTTCGATAACTACTTTAGAACTTGCCGCTCCAAATTTTTCATGAACCAGCATGTTTCTCAATTCTGTTTTAGCTTCTTCTAAATCCTGAATAATCAGAACTCCTTTTCCAGCTGCTAATCCATCTGCTTTTAAAACATAAGGAGGCTGTAACGTTTCTAAAAAAGCACATCCTTTCTCCACTGTTTCAGCAGTAAAACTGTCATAAGCAGCAGTTGGAATGTTATGTTTCATTAAGAATTCTTTTGCGAATTCCTTACTTCCTTCTAATTGAGCTCCTAATTTTGAGGGTCCGATAACCGGAATATCTTTTAAACTTTCGTCGTTTTTAAAATAATCGTAAATCCCTTTTACCAAAGGATCTTCTGGTCCTACCACGACCATCTTTACATTTTCCTGCAATACAAATGTTTTGATTGCCTCAAAATCGGTTGGAGCCATTGCAACGTTTGTAGCAATTGCAGCTGTTCCTGCATTTCCAGGTGCAACAAAAAGTTTTTCGCAAAGCGGACTCTGAATCATCTTCCACGCAAAAGCATGCTCTCTTCCGCCTGATCCCAATAGTAAAATTGTCATGGTATAGTTGTATTTAGTTGTGGTGCAAAAATAGTGGGTTTTAACCTTAAATAATAATTTTTTTTACTTACTTTCGACGTTAGTAAAGCGAAACGTATGATAATTTCATTTGGATCTAAAAATTATTGAAATGGAAAAATTAAAAAACATACACCCCGGTGAAATCTTACTAGAAGAATTTTTAATTCCGCTAAATATAACACCTTACCGTTTATCAAAGGATTTGAAAATTCCACAAACAAGAATTTCAGAAATCATTAAAGGAAACCGAAGAATTACGGCAGATACTGTTTTGAGATTAAGTCATTATTTTGGAAATTCAGCTAAATTTTGGCTGGGTCTTCAGGATGATTATGATATCGAAGAAGAAGAATCAAATAAAGGTCAGGAACTTAGATCGATTAAACCTTACGATATAAAAGAAGCTGTTTAATGATTTCTCTTTTCGACCTTTCCCTAAAATTAAATGGTTTTCCGATTGAGAAGGCCAAAGCCGAATTGAATGAAATTGTGAGTTTATCTGAAAAAGAATATGTCGAATTTCTTCAGAATAAAAAAGAAGAAATTGTCCGTTACCATTTAAACAACAACGCTTTTTATCAGGAATTAGTTCAAAACCGAAACGATTTAAAATGGGAAGAGTTACCCATTCTTAATAAACAAAATTTACAGAAACCTCTCGAAGAAAGATTGTCAAAAGGATATTCTTTAAAAGATGTGTACCTCAACAAAACTTCCGGATCCAGCGGAACACCTTTTATTTTTGCTAAAGATAAGTATGCGCATGCCTTAACCTGGGCGTCTAACATTATGCGTTTTGGCTGGTTCAAAATCGATTTTAATCATTCGTATCAAGCGCGTTTTTATGGAATTCCAATGGATTTTGTTGGCTACCAAAAAGAACGTTTTAAAGATTTTTTGAGTCGCCGGTTTCGATTCCCGGTGTTCGATTTGTCTGATGCTGTTTTAGAAAAATTTCTTCAAAAATTCAAAACAAAAAAATTCGATTACATTAATGGTTACACGAGTTCAATTGTTTTGTTTGCCAAATATTTAGAACAAAATAATCTTATTCTAAAAGAAATCTGTCCTTCTTTAAAAGCTTGTTTTGTTACTTCAGAAATGCTTTTTGAATCGGATAAGAAATTACTGGAAAAGCAATTTGGTATTCCGATTATCAATGAATACGGAGCATCTGAATTGGATTTAATTGCTTTTGAAAATCCAAAAGGTGAATGGCAAATTAATGCTGAAACGCTTTTTGTTGAAATTTTAGACGAAAACAATCAAGTGCTTCCTTACGGAAAAGAAGGCCGAATTGTGATTACTTCTTTATTCAACAAAGCAAATCCTTTTATTCGATACGACATTGGAGATATTGGTATTTTAGACGAAAAAAGTACGCTGCAAAAACCAATCTTAAAAAAATTAGTTGGAAGAACCAATGATGTTGCGCTTTTGCCCAGCGGAAAAAAATCGCCTGGACTGACGTTTTATTATGTAACGAAAAGTATTATTGAAGATGATGGAAACGTAAAAGAGTTTATCATCAAACAAACTAAACTAGATACTTTTGAAATTGAATATGTTAGCATGACAGCATTAAATTCTGAACAAATTCAAAAAATAGAACAGGCAATTGCACTTTATCTGGAACCGAATTTGCATTTTACTTTTACCCGAAAAATGGTTCTGGAAAGAACGAATCGCGGGAAATTGAAACAGTTTAAATCAAGCCTTTAATTAGATCGTTTTTATATATCTCGGTTTAATAACCAATTGCGTAAATAAAAACCGAATCATAAGTACTGTAGAAAAAATCAGATTGTAACCATGAAAATCGCGGTACACCTGAAAATTATGTTTGATCAATTTTACTTTCGAAGATGAAATAGAATCTTTTCGGATTCTGTAAAACGCCAAAGGTTCCGGTACCGGTTTTGTTTCTTTTATTTGTTTTACAATAGTAAGCCACAAACGCCAATCTTGTCTTTTTTGTGTTGCAGTAATTACTACTTTTCCAAAATAATCAGCATCGTAAATGGCGGTTAGATTACCCACATAATTACAAAAAAACAATTGTTTATAGGTTAATTTCAGAGGCGCTTCTACTCGTCTGTGCAATGAATTTCCATCTTCATCGATACAATCATAAAAGCTAAACGTAAAAGGAAGATTATTTGTTTTCAGAAATTGTATTTGCTTTTCGAGTTTCGTCGGAAACCACAAATCGTCGGCATCCAGATAAGCAATGTATTTTCCAGTTGCTTTTTCGAGCGCTACATTTCGGGCATATCCATTTCCTGAATTTTTAGGCAATACAGAAAGTTTTATTCTGCGATCGTTAGCGGCAAAATCCTGTATTATTTTTACCGTGTCATCTGTCGAAGCATCATCGACTAAAATTATTTCCCAGTTCTGGTAAGTTTGGTCTTGAACGGATTGCAAAGTTGCACCAATGAACTTTTCAGTATTATAGGTTGGTATTATAATAGAAACTAAATCGTTCATTGGAGATCTTGTCTTTGCGCAATTCGCTTATTATTTTATGTAATTTGAAAAATCTTTGTGTTCTTCTTTTGAAAGTTCCTCTTTAGAAAGTGATCTGAAATAATCATACGTAATCTTCATTCCTTCAGAACGGCTTACTTTTGCTTCCCAACCTAATAATTCTTTTGCTTTAGTAGTGTCTGGCTGACGTTGTAAAGGATCATTTATTGGTAATGGGTGATAGACTACCTTTTGGTTAGTTCCTGTTAATTTAATGATTTCTTCTGCAAAATCTTTAATTGTAATTTCGTCAGGGTTTCCAATATTCACCGGAAATACGTAATCAGAGTGCAATAGTCTGAAAATACCTTCGACCTGATCGTCTACATAACAAAAAGAACGCGTTTGCATTCCGTCTCCAAAAATCGTTAAGTCTTCTCCACGAAGTGCCTGTCCGATAAAGGCAGGAATTACACGTCCGTCGTTGAGACGCATTCTTGGTCCGTAAGTATTAAAAATACGTACGATTCTGGTTTCTACACCATGAAAAGTATGATACGCCATGGTAATGGATTCCTGAAAACGTTTTGCTTCGTCATAAACACCACGCGGACCAATAGTATTTACGTTTCCGTAATATTCTTCTGTTTGAGGATGAACCAGCGGGTCTCCATATACTTCCGACGTGGAAGCAATTAATATTCTTGCTTTTTTTACGCGTGCTAA
The DNA here is from genome assembly GCF_002217285.1 of Flavobacterium hercynium. Taxonomy (GTDB): domain Bacteria; phylum Bacteroidota; class Bacteroidia; order Flavobacteriales; family Flavobacteriaceae; genus Flavobacterium; species Flavobacterium hercynium. The sequence goes on from NZ_MUGW01000009.1 coordinate 119,165, forward strand.
ACCTAATAAATTATGTGTTCCCAATGATCCCACTTTTAAGGTCTGAATTGGAATTTTTAAATAATCTATTGGGCTTGCCGGCGAAGCAAAATGTAAAATATAATCTAAATCACCCGGAATATGTACAAACTTGGTGATGTCGTGGTGGTAAAATTCAAAATGCTCTAACTTAAATAAATGCTCTATATTTTTAAGATCTCCCGTAATCAGATTATCCATTCCAATAACATAATAGCCTTCTTTAATGAATCGGTCGCACAAATGCGATCCTAAAAATCCTGCTGCTCCGGTGATAAGTATTCTTTTCATAGTAATTATTTATACATCGCAAATGTAACTGATTTGAAAATTATAGAAACTATTCTAAAAGAGATATTATCGTTTAATGAATCGTATCATTTCTTCGTAATCAAAATTGACAATGCGGATACTATAGGAACTGCAAGATTTTCGGTTGTCTCTTGCATAATTCTATTTTGTGTGTAAATTTGTCCTAGTCTCAAATTTGCAAAGAATAAAATGCTAACCAGGAAAAATGTTTTTACTGTTCAATTTAAATGTATCACAAAGTGAAAGTTGTACATATTATTGAAGCTCTTGGTGGTGGTGTTTACACATACTTCAGAGATTTATCAAATTCTTTTGGTGATGATGAGATCAGGAATGATATAGAAACTACTATCATCTATAGTGGTAATCGTAAAGAAATTGATCGAAATAAAATAAAAAGTGAGTTCTCAACGGGAGTTAATCTTATTGAGATTAATATGGTTCGTGAGTTTTCTCTTTTTCAGGATTTTAAATCGACTTATAATTTAATAAAAGAACTTAAGAAAATTAATCCGGACGTCATTCATCTTCATTCCTCAAAAGCTGGTGTTCTGGGAAGAATTGCTTATTTTTTTATGTTCAAAAAGAAAAAGCTTTTTTATACTCCCCACGGATATTCCTTTCTCAGAACAGATATATCAAAAACAACCCGAAATATTTACCGGCAAATTGAACAAGTTTTTCAAAGTTTATTCAAGGGAACTATTATTGCTTGTGGAGATAGCGAATATGAAATTGCTTCCAAAATTGGAAAATCAGCATTAGTTCGAAACGGAATTGATGTAAAAAATATTAGTTGTTATTCTAAACCTCATCAAAACGAAAAATTAACCATCGGTATTATTGCGCGAATAACTGCTGCCAGAAATCCTTCATTTTTTAATGAAATTGCTTTACGATTTCCTCAGTACAATTTTCTTTGGATTGGTGATGGAGAATTAAATCATTTGATTACAGCACCAAACATAAAAATCACAGGATGGATTTTAGACCGTGAAAAAGTTTTAGAACAATTAAATACTATTGATATCTACATGCAAATTTCGCTGTGGGAAGGATTACCAATTGCCGTTTTAGAAGCGATGGCAATGCAAAAACCGGTAGTTGCTACTAATATTATTGGCAATAAAGATATTGTTGTACATAAAAATACTGGTTTCCTTTTTGATCATATTGACGAATTAGATCTCTATTTTAAAATTCTTGAAGACGCAAATACGAGAATTACTTTTGGAGAAAATGGTCTCACCAGATGCCTGGATTTATTTGATAAGAACAAAAACTTTAAAGAATTGGCTTTACTTTATCAACAGTAATTTTTTGCTGAAGCCAAAAACTTCCAAAAATAGAAAACCACAGACCGCTAAAGGCTATTCCATCAAAACGAATCAGAAAATCATCGGTAAGATTGGAAGTAAAAAAAAGAAAGAAAAACGAAATAATTATTGCGTTTTTTAAATCATATCCCAAATACCCAATTGTAAAAATATAGAGAACAACTACAACTGGTCCTAAAATACCAAATTTAAGCAGGAAATCAAGAAATTGATTATGCGTTGGAAACTCATATTTAGCTAGAAATTGCTGATTAGTTTCTTTATAATATTTGAATAATTCGGGTTTTCCATCTGAAGAACCTACTCCAAAAGGTAGCTTTTTTACTGATAATTCCCAAGCCGATTTCCATATTGAAACCCTTGTTACTAAGGCATTAAAGACTTTTACTTCAGGATTTTCAATTTCATCAAGCTTTCCAATTTTATCCATGTAGGCAAATGTTACAGAAGAATATTTTTGCTTCATGTATGGATTTTGCTGTACAAATACATAAAGCAGACTACTCAAAACTACAAATAGAATACTGAACGTTATCAGCACTTTTAGAACATTGTATTTTTTAAAAATTTCAAGGAAAAAAACGATTACAAACCCTGCTAATGCATTAAATAATGCCATTCGGGTATTTACAAATAAAACAAAGAAAAAAGATCCGGCAAAGATTATAAAACGGCCTGTTTTGATTTTGAGTGTTTCATTTACACTGAAACTATAAAAAACAAAATAAAGATTGCAAATAGCGACAAAAGCCAAATGCATATTTAGCGCCGGTGCATGTATTCCTAATGTGTCTGCGAATTTATATCCCATTTCCCATAAATCATTTCCATTAAGATATTTATTTACAAGCTCCGGGTAAAAAACAAAAAAGCGAACAAAGAAAAAAAGCAAAAGCGCTGTTGTTACGCTACTATAATACTGCACAATTTTAATAAACTGAACACGTTGGTAATTTCCCAAAATAAATACCGGAAACAATAACAGAGAAAGATCTTTTTCTAAGGATTTTAATCCGTCTGAAAATGAATCGTTTTTCCAGAACAATACAATTTCCAAGATAAGAGGTGATGCTATACAAACTGCTAACAATAATGATTGTTTTGTAAATTGTAATCTTTTTAAAAACAATAGATTAAACAACGAAAAAACGATTATCAAAAGTGTGCAAGGTTTTCTAAAAATCATTAGCACCGCTATTAAAATCAGGAAAAAATTAAATATTCGGGTAAAGTTCTTTTCGGAAAGATTCATAGTATAATGCAAAATAAATTAAAGGAAAAACACCTATTTTATGTCGAACAGCCGAACCAAGGTCAGGTTCAAAAACACCTTGAATTATAAAAAAAGAAAACAATATCAATAAAATAGCAAGTTCATAACGGTATTTTTTTCTTTGCTTTAAACATTTTGAAAATCTAACCAACAAAATATAAAAAAGCAATAACTGCCATATTACAAAGAGAATAATTTGCGGCGATAAAATATGCTTTAGTCCATTTATGGGAATGTTAACTGTAAAGAATCCATAAATAATGGCAACTAATTCCCCATACCACGTATCTGCCTTTAATGGAGATGTAATGCTGGAATTAGAATCTTGCGCCCCTACTCTGGTACTGTTTACAACTTCTCTGGTAATCTCTGAGAAATGTTGCCCTTTTAAAACACCATAGGATAACGACAAGAAAATTATTATTAGCAAACCATAAAAAATGGTCGAAAGGGTTTTATTTTTAAAATTAATAAAACTCACACAGTACATTCCAAAACCTATTATTGGAATCAATGCAAAATACGGACGATACAGTAAACCAAATACAAACAGAATAAAAACGGCGCAAAGAATTGATTTTTGAAATGAAATTTTATCATTCATAAAAACAAAAACAATGGTAGAAACAGACAAGTAAGTAATAAACTCTTTAGATGGCATTGATATAAAAACGGCAATCATAAAAAAGCCCAGATAAACCAAGCCGTTTTTTATATTCAGTTTTTCAAAATCATTTGGGATTCCAATTTTATACAAAACATAAATTAAAATAGGGAATTGCAATAATCCTATCACAGGAAAAGGAAGATGCCGTAAACCTGTTATTTTATAAAATAGAATCGTTAGCGGATAACTTCCTATCAATCCTATTTCATTGCCTTTATCGTAAATAATAATAGCGGCATCATAAAAAAACTTGGGTGGTAAAATAAAAAAAACACAACCAGCCACAATCAAATTAGCCATTGCTATTAGCAGGAACGCTGCTTTATTTTTTTTTACAAGTATTGGCATATTGCTTGACTTTATCCTTTTATTTTTTTAATTCTACTTTTCTATTTTCTTTTGTTTACTCTGTTTTGTTTACTCATGGCTGTTTTAATTCTGTATCCGTTCAGGAAAAATATCAGCATTCTAAAGGACATAAATTTATAAAACACCATGACTTTATCAACCTTTATATTATTCCCTTTCTTTAATAGATATCTCCATGAAAAAATATCACGCCATACAGCCTTTCTCATTTTAGAAGATAGTACATAAAAATCTTTTAAAATCACAACATAATAACATCCCCAGTAATTTTGAATTGCCTGATTCAAAATTTCAGATTCTTTGTATGGTGAATTTAGACCTTTTTTTACCATCGTATAAACATCGTGTATATGCTTTTCATTTACAGTTGATGTTATTGATCCTAATCTTGCTTGGCGATAGCTGTAAAAAGACTTAGGATAAATACTAAATGTCTTTAGACAACGTATCAATTCTCCGCACCATTCTATATCTTCCGATTTTTTCCCTAAAGGAAAAAACAATTTGTTTTCTGTTAAAATGGATCTTTTAATCACTTTATCCCAGGCGCTGGCAGCAAACAAATCATAATAAACAAGGTTCAAAACCTCATCTTCAAATTTCCCTGATTTATTTGTAATGAAACGTTGGTTGTTTTTATAAACAGCATCTTTCTCCGAAAAAAAACGAGTCTCTTCATGCAGCACTACATCAGGATGTCCTTCTTTTATTAAATTGTTTAATTCTTCTAAGACTGTTTCGCCCATCCAAAAATCATCACTATCTGTAAAAATAATATAATCTCCTTCAGCATTTCGCAGTCCGTCGTTTCTTGCTGCAGAAAGACCTTCATTTTCTTTAGTAATAAGCTTAATGTTTTGTAATCTCTTTTGATACTCTACACAAATAGCTAATGAAGAATCTGTAGAACCGTCATTAACTAAAATAATTTCAAAATGAGAATAGGTCTGACATATAATGCTATCCAAACATTGTCGCAGATAATCTTCGACATTGTAAACCGGAATTATTATACTAAAAAAAACATCTTCTTTTTGAATATCCATTTTATATCGTATTAACTCAAAAATACTTTGACTTTATCTTTTTTATAAATGATTACTGCTGAAACAAAATTCCAAAAGAATGAACTCGAAACAAAGGCGATTGCGGCTCCGGTCATTCCGTAAACGGGAATTAAAAATCGGTTTAAAAGTAAATTGATTATTACAGCAACAATTAAAATAATCTGAAAGATATGTTGTCTTCCTGTCATATTCAAATAAATTGGTGCTGTTCCAAATGCTGAACAAATTCCCTGACCGATAATTAATATCAAAAAAGCTTTTTGTGCTGCAATATATTGATCACCAAAAAAAGATAAGATATAGGCTGATAGCACACACATCATAACTACAACCGGCAATGTTATACCGAAAATTAAACGTACACTTTTTGTAACTGTTTTTTTTAATTCTTCGATATTTCGAGTTGCAAAATGTTCTGCAATTTTTGCCGAAACTGTAGTATTGATCGTTACAATTATAACAGATACAATTGTCATTAACTTAACTCCAACAGAATAAAAAGCAACCGTTTCGTCATTACGATATTTCTTCAAAAACATAATATCAAAACAGAGTAACAAAAAAATTGCCATTCCGCTAATTGCAATCGGATACGATTTTAAAAAAACCTCTTTAGGAGAAATTTCGACTTTATTATTAATGTGCTGTTCTACAATATTTCTAAAATAAATAATAACGAGTACGGAACTTATAAAAGATAATGCTACAAAACCAATCAAAAAGACATCAACTAAATAGGTTTCTTTTTGCCAATAAAACAATAGTATTGAACCAACAATTAAAGGAACATACTTTAGAATATTACGGCATAATTCAGCAACATAAATTTTTTCTAAAGCACGAAAAACTTCTGTATTTAAAGTAAATAATCCATGGAAAAATAAAGTAGCAGCTCCTTTCAAGAGTATCGAATATACTTCTTGATCTGAAAAATAGTTGTTTATAAACTTTTTGTCAATTAATAAAATAATAACCAGAACTACTAATGACGTCACAAAAAGCATTGCAACCATTTTTACATAGATATTTTTTAATTCTCCAATTCCGCTCGTGTTAACCAAACGGCCTTTGAAATATAAAATAGACTGATCAAAACCCAGCAAACAAATACTTCCAATAGCTAAAAGAAAAGAACGCACAAAATCGTACTGACCAATAATTTTAGGACTAAAGGATTTCGTTAAAAAAATAGTGAAACCAAACAGAAGAACAACTCCAAAAATTCTTAAAAACAGCGTAATAAAGCTTCGCTTAATAAATGAGTTTTGCTTAATTTTTCTAAGAATATCTTTGATTTTCAATTTATTTTGATGCTTAAATGACAAACCGTTTTTAGCTGTTAGTTTGCTTATGTTTAGAAAGCTGACTATTGTAAAATTTGATAAATAAAGTAATGAATACAAAAATTAGAATAAAGAAGAATGGAAGTAAATATTTAAAATTTCCATCCAAAATTTTTGAGTCATTAATGTTTAAATTCAAATCAACATCTTGTATGGTTTTATCAGACCTGATTAATTTTATTCTGTTTTCTCCCTGCTCTTCAATCAGTTTCTTCTTTGTTTCTATGATATCATTTAGTGGCGAGCTGTCACTTACATAAACAAGTTTGTTGTTTTGAGATACACTTCTTTCATTGTTTCCCACACTTCTCAAAACACGATCTATTTGAGCAATAATAGTATCATTTTGAGCAATCTCCTGCTCCAGATTCTTTCGTCCAATTTTTTGAACGGCTACATAATATTCCGAATTATTTAAATATTTTAAAATTGGTTCAGCAATATTTTTTCTATCTACAGCCTTACCTGAAATAAATGAAATGGTATGAAAAGTGTAGTTTCTACTAGTTACCTTATCTTCCAGAACTTTTTTAATTTCACCAACCTCAGCCATTAATTTAATGAGTTCTAAATTTTGTTTGTTTTCATGAACAAATTTATACACATCCGTAATAGGCTTAATCTCTATTTTCCCAATCGCGCCCGGATCCGAAATTCCAACCTCATTTTTTAAAAAATCAACATCGCCGGAACTTATTTTTGCTTGCAGTAAATTTATTTTATCATACAAATAATCAACGCTTCCAAAATTAGGAGACACCACAATTTGATTGTCGTATGATTTTTTGTTTTTATCTAAGTACCAGCCTAACCCAAAACCAACTGCGACAATAACCAAAGCTAAAATCCAGTTTCGAACAAAAAAATGAATTGCTCTGAACAAAACAGCATTTAACCTGTCAAAAAAACTGCTTATACTTTTTGAAATATCAAAAATATCAATTTCCTGATCTGATTGGTTTTGGGGTACTTTTGTACTCATTTAGGATTATTTTATATTGAATATTTGTTCTAAAATTTTAATGGTAATTAAGTACGTTGGCTTAACACCTGTTGTTCCTAATCCTCCTGATGCTAATGTACTTCCTGTTTCTAAAGGATTATCAGAAGCATAATAAGCATAACGCACCTTAATATCCTGAGGCACACTTTTTCTGATTTTCGATGCGGACTGAATCGCTTTCTGATAATATGATCCTTCCATTTCAAGACCAATTACACCCCAGGTCGATTCGTAAAAGAATTTCAATAAATCTCTGTTTTGCAATGACGTTCCAAGAACCGTAACCATTGCGCCTTCGTACACATCGATATCATTTCCGGCAAACATAGCCCCAGTTAATTCATTTTCAAAGAAATAGTTATCAGCTGTTCCCTCATTGATATGTGCTGACGGAATCATGATATCGCCTTTTCCTCCTTCAAGAATTCCAGCCTTACCCATAATCGATACCGATCTTACTTCCAATAAAGTATCTTTTTTATACGGTTTCAAAAGTTCATCAATAGTTTCGTATGCCTGCTCACCAAAAGCATAATCCATTACAATAATAACGGGTGCTGCTTCATCAAGCTTCGTTTTTGGAAAGGCTGTTTTCGCCCAGTCAATTTTAGCCGAATCAAAAATCTGAACATCAATGTTGGTTCCCGAAGTATCCGGTAACGAAATCATTCCGTTCTTCAATGCCAATTCTTCTACTTGCCCTCTAATTTCTTTTGAACCCGACTTACTTAATTCTTCATAAATGAAAAAATCAGATTTGTCTTTGAATTTCGTTTTTAGCATTGGCGTAGCAAAAATAGAATTCATTACACTGTGCATGTTCGCACTAATAACGTGAATTGGTCGCTTTAAAAGATTATTTGCCTTTAAAACTTCTTTGATATTCGTTGCCCAGATTTCACCATGAATGTGGTGTCCTAAACGTTCTCTTAACACAGGGCTAAAAGTTATCGTTCTCTTATTATTGCCAACTATTTCTTCGATGGCTAATTTTCCTAACCAATAGATGACGTGCAAAAATCGGTCTGGAGCATTTTCAGAACCAAAAGCATCGTAGATATCTAAAACCTCTTCGAATGTTCGTGCTAAAATATTAGCTACATGCGAGATTGCTTTTTCTTTTTCTACCAGCGATAATTTTTTAGTCTGCAAAATCGCCTGTTCCAGTTTCAGCCAGTCGCGGGACACTTCTCCTCCGTCGTCTAGTAAAACTCTGTCTTTTATTTTATGCGATTCGATAAAAATAAACGTTAGATGCGTCAAAATATCGTAAATATCAGAACGTCCACGTGTAATTTCGACATTCATTTGTTCCTCGTCGATTCGGTAACAATTACGTCTTCTTTTTGGAGGAACGATGGGCTGAAAATGTGATTTCGAATATCCTTCGTCCGAAGTTAAGTTGATAAATCGGCATTGCTCGATACCAATTGGTAAACGCTCAATTACGTACAAAAGTCCGTTTAGCTCTACTTTTTCTTCGCCTATATTTCCGTAAATTTCCGGACGTAATGCCAGTAATGATTCTCTTAAACTATCGCCCGAAACTCCCATTGGTTTATAAAAACCACGGTTGAATAAATGGCGCATAGTAATGTACATTTTTTCGATTGCTGCAGATGATTCCTGCGCTCTTGATCTTGATATATGTTTGGTCTCTTTCATGCTTGTATATTTTCGAACTTATAACTTTAAGTTCCTTATTATTTCAAATTATCTGCAATATCTCTATTATTCGATAATCTTGGTATTTTATTTTGTCCTCCTAATTTTCCCTGCGATTTCATATACTCCTGAAATCCGTTCTTGGATACTTTTGTTATGACTACTTTTTGCAACACACTTCCGGTAATCAAATCGTCGTAATAAATATTTTGCCTGCGCATGGCATCGTCTATCGTTGCGGCAAAAGTATTGATGTTTTCCGGTTCATTTTCAAATTCTATAAACCATTCGTGATACGGCAATCCGCTTGACGGATTTATTTGCGGTGCCACTGTAAATTCACTAATTACAATATTAGTTCCCTCTGTTGCTTCTCTCATTGCATTTTCGACTTCATTCGCAATAACGTGCTCACCAAAAGCAGATATAAAATGTTTGATCCGTCCTGAAACTATAACACGATGCGGAAACAAACTGGTAAACTGAACAGTATCACCAATATTATAACCCCAAAGTCCTGCATTTGTCGAAATAATCAATGCATAGTTTATGCCCAGCTCTACTTCGCCAATAGTATACCTTTTTGGGTTTTCATTAAAAAATTCGTCTGTTTTTATAAACTCATAAAAAATTCCGGAGTTCAAAAGTAACAGCATTCCTTTTTCTTTTTGAGAATCCTGGTACGCAAAAAAACCTTCAGAAGCCGGAAACAATTCAATGCTGTCCACTTTTCTTCCAATCATTTTTTCGAACTTGGCGCGGTACGGTTCATAATTAACGCCTCCGTAAATAAACAAGTTGAAATTTTTAAACAACTCGCCAATCGTTTTTCCTCCACTTTTTTCCTGTAGCTTTTCAAAATACATCTGAACCCAAGATGGAATTCCCGAAATAATCGTCATATCCTCCGAGATTGTTTCCTCTACAATCGCATTTACCTTTGTTTCCCAGTCTTCAATACAATTGGTAGCCAAAGATGGCATTCTGTTCTTTTGTAAATACTTAGGAACAAAGTGCGCTACAATACCTGATAATCTTCCAAATTTAATTCCGTATTTCTCTGTCAATATAGGACTTCCCTGCAGAAAAATCATTTTTCCATCGACAAAACCAGCCTTACCCGTTTCGTGTATGTAATGGAGTATGGCGTTTCGCGCAGCTGTAATATGATACGGCATAGACTCTTTGGTAAGCGGAATGTATTTTGCTCCGGATGTTGTTCCGGATGTTTTGGCAAAATAAAGCGGTTTTCCTTTCCAGAGAATATTTTCTTCGCCCGTTCGCACTTTATCGATATACAATTTCAAATCCTCATAGTCACGAATCGGCACCTGATTCTGAAAATCCTGAATCGTTTTTATCTCATCAAAATGGTGGTCTTTTCCAAATTGCGTATTCTTGGCAGTGTTTATTAAATTATGAAATACTGCAAGTTGTGTTTCGACAGGTTTAGCAGCCCAGGATTTGGTACTCTTGTATATTTTGGCAGCAAATACTTTTGCAGCAATAGATTTAATAGACATTTTTGGCAGTATTATTTTTTACCTTGTTTCTTTTTACCTTCAGGCTTTGCTCCAGCTTCCTGTTCTATTTTTGCTACTTCTTCTCTTAGTTTAAGTTCTTCTTTACTTGCATCCAGATTTAAATTAGGAACTTCTTCTTTTTCAGACAGAATAGAATCTTTATTAAAATGTGCATGTTCCAGCTCACCTCGTATTACCTTTTGAATTCCTTTGATATACGCTTCGTTATCTTTCAGCGCTTTTTCTAATGAATCTGATTTTATGGCCAATTCTGTTGCATTCTTTTTCAGTTCAGAAGAAGAATATCCGGGAATAAATTCGCGCAAAGGCGTAAAAGCAATAATGTAAGTTGTAATTAATATTAAGAATATCCCACCTAAAGTAAACGTAACAAAAACATTCATTAAATTGAGTTTGAATGAAAAAATCTCTTCAAAAGTATTGTCATTCAAAATCACCAAACGATTTTTTGTGAATAATTTTTTTCTGAAATTCTTTTTTTTCTTAGCCATTTAATTTCTGTATTATGAGCAAATATAATAATTTATCAGGTTGTTGATGCTTCCAAAATTTGAAGGAATTGACTTAAATACGGAATTTAAAGAATATTTAACGTAAATTGAGATGAAAAATTACGCTAAAAACAATTGTCGTTTATTAATTCTAATTACCTTTGCCTAAAATTATATACAAATTTGCTTCGGCATTAAATATACAATCATGGGAAGATTAGGTCTAACAGAAATCCTCGTAATAGTAGGTATTGTGATATTACTTTTTGGAGGTAAAAAAATTCCGGAATTAATGAAAGGTTTAGGAAGCGGAATTAAGGAATTTAAGAACGCTGCCAAAGACGATCAACCAGCTCCTGTTAAAAAAGAAGAGGAAGAAGTTAAATAATAACCTTCAGCGTATTGAGAATCCCAAATTAAAATCATCAGATTTTAGTTTGGGATTTTTTTTGTATCTAAAAAATCTTACTTTTATGGTCCCAAATTAAAACAATTTTAAATATGAAAAACCTACTCGTTTTTACTATTGCTTTTTTGTGCCTTACAAGTAACGCACAAAAGCATCCCTTTCCCGCCAACCTTACTTTTAGCAACGGACTTATGGCCGCTTCAAAAAGTGGTCAGGATGCGGTGAACAATTACAATCTCTGGAAAATCAATTTTGTAGAACAATGCAATAACGGACGCTACCGCGTAAAATTTGATAATCCGGGCGAAACCGTTTCTGAAGGTATTGGTTACGGAATGCTGCTTGCTGTTTACGCAACCGACAGAACGCTGTTTGACGGTTTTTGGCAATTTTATAAAGACAATGTCAACGTAAATGGCGTAATGAACTGGAAAATCAACGGTTGCTCTTTTGGCACCAATGGTTATAATGGCGCTACCGATGCTGAACTGGATGTTGCCTTTGCGCTCATTATGGCCGACTATCAATGGGGAAGCACTGGAGCCATAAACTACAAAAGTGCAGCAACAACCCTAATTGCAGCAATCAAAACACACGAAGTAGAAGCCAATACTTTTGTACTAAAACCTGGAGATCAATTCGGCGGAAGCCAAATCACCAACGCTTCTTATTTCTCTCCAGCCTACTACCGCATTTTTGGTACGTTTACCAACGATACCACTTTTTGGAATGCAGTTGCGGCAAAGTCCTATACCGTTATCAACAATAATTTAACCGTAAACAATGCCGCTGGAGGTTTAGTATCAGACTGGTGTCAGGAATCCGGCGCCTATTCTCCGCAAGCCTCAGGTTACAACAACCAGGGCAGATCCTATGGTTATGATGCTGCAAGAACTCCTTGGAGAATTGCAGTCGATTATGTGTGGAACGGCAATGCCAGTGCTAAAACCTACGCTAAAAAAGCATCTGATTTTGTTCGTGTAAACCTTGGCGGTTCTGCCAATATCAAAGACGGTTATAACCAAAACGGAACATTAAGCGGACAATGGCACAATGCTACTTTTGTTGGCGCCTTTGCCTGCGCCGCAATGGCGGGCGAAAATCAAGCGCATTTAAATGCCTCTTACAACGACCTTAATCAGCTTAATGAACCGAATAGTTATTTCAATCAAACTCTTAAAACCTTGTACCTGTTTTTATTAACCGGTAATTTCTATCAACCTCAACAGGCAACATTAGGTCAGGAACAATTTGATATCGAAAAAGCTACTGTTACCATTTATCCAAATCCAAGTAACGATATTTTTAGCGTTACCGCTCCTGAAAAATCTGTAATCGCTGTAATTTCTCCACAAGGAAAAGTTATTTCGCAACAACAAGCAAAAGCAGAAGTAACCGAAATAAATTTAGCCCACCAAGCTGCCGGTTTGTATTTGATAAAAATTACAAACGAAAATAAAAGCGTTACCAAAAAGGTGCTTTTAAAATAACCCGAAAACTACAAAACCTGTCCCGAATATTTTGGACAGGTTTTTTTAATATCAAAAAATTGGAAATTCGATTTTTCAGGAGCTATTCCTGCTGTCCTTCCAAATCTTTTATGTCCGCCGCGGCGGACACAAAAGGATTTTCCCTCCCATCAGGGCTAGGAAAATAGGTTTCAAAAGACAATTCTTTCAATATTCAAACCCAACATTTCATTATGACAAAAGGACAAAAAGGAGGTTGTAAAAAAATAAGCGTCTAGAATGAGCCTACTTTAAACAGCATAAAAAAATCCGCATCAATCCGTGTCTTCGCATAGCGAATCAGTATCATCCGCGTCATAAACAAGACAAAGTAGCCATAATCTTTGTCGAGTTTCTTGCGAAGATTTCTCCTTCATAAAAGACAAGATTGCGGAATTTCTTATAATGTTTACGCGGGTTTTACTATCTTTGCGGCTCTTAAATCTTCACATTAAGAACAAAATTAAATTTCCCTTATGTTATGTAGTAAAGTTCCGAAAGGGCTTTGACGCCGTGAAGAAGCGTAAGACTGCTAAGGCATAAGGGTTTTTATTCTTAAATCTTCACATTATGAGTACAAACACTTTTTCAAAAGAAACCGAACAAAGGTTATCTGATTTTTTTAACCACACCATTGCGCCAGATCAAATGGCTAAAGCGCTAAGACAGGCAAACTTTCTTCTCGCTTTAGGACTTATGAGAGAAAATGAAACGCTTCAATTGGAGTTAACAAAATTAGAAAACAGCTTTTATTGGCTCAATGAATTAGCCGAAATCTTAAATCCTCACCTCAATTTGGAATAAGATTTTAGTTTGAATTTACAAAAAACGGAAAACCTCGATTTAATAAAAAGTCGAGGTTTTTTTGTTTGTAATTTTAATTGATTTTTGTGTGTCTACAAGTATAATATTTATGACATTAGAATTTATTAATCAGATTTATATATTTTATTATTTACTATTTAATAAGTCAAAAACAATTCAAAAATAAAATATAGTAAAATAAAAAAAAATGCTAAATGATTAAATCGATCAGGTCTTTCAAATTTGTAAGCTTCTGTATAATTTAACTAATTCCCATTCTTATTTCTCCTGCCAATATTCAAAATCTGTTGGTTTTGTTAATGCTTTTCTACCTTCCCATTTAGGGAACACAAAACCTTTAGGAAGCGAATAATATGGATATGTTCTTTTTGTTTTCCCATCATACTTCTCTAATTGAAAAGTCATAATCTTATCTTTATAACTATTATTAACTAAATAAATATTACCATCCACTGAGTTCTTTCCAGTATTATTTTTTATTGTTATTAAAAGTTTATCGCTTTTCTTTTTTAAAAACATACTTAATAAATTTTGAGGTAAAACGATATTTCCACTAAACCATTCCTTTTCATCTTTAGAATACCATTGAAAATGAAATTCAACAGGCAATTTGTACTGATGCTTTACTCTAACTTTTTTATTATTTACTGCCATATCTGAGCCCCATGGAAGAAATGAATTTGTATCATTCAACTCAAACCATGATCCATCTTTAGTATAAAAAATCATATCATAATCATACTTTTCTTCGCTGCTAAAAACAATATCATAAGTATACTTTTTTTCTCCTGTTTCCCAAATATCATATGGAATTCCATGTAAATAACGAAATATATTTACCTTACCGTTTAAAAATTCTTTTGACGCTAAGATTTTTGATTCTATTCTCTCAGCTTCCTCACTCTCTCTATATATACCAATACTTTTTACTTTAAATTTGCATATTTCAGTACTTGCCTGTCCTCCTTGTAGCCAAACTGTAACATTCCCTCCCAGAGCCATACCTGTAGTTATTAACCCATATCTTACTAAACCAAAAGGATCCATAAAATCTTTTTTGAAAAGGGCTATCATTTTTTCTCTAGGTAGTTTATATCCTCCACTATAATAATATCCGTCATTAGCACAAATCCATTTTACAGAAACACTATCGGGAACAGCTTTAAATTTATCTCCACCGTCATATCCTCCACTTGTAATTCCCCACCCCGGATCAGAACCAATGTTTGCAGAAGCACCACCAATACTTTTACCATTATAAAAATATTCTACAAATGGTCCGCCATTACCGTAATACTTCGGCGCAGACAAACCTGCATTCCATGCAAAAGTATCTTTTGGCTGGCAACCTAAAAATAGAAAAGTCACCAGTAAACTGCACAAATAATAAATTTTTCTATGGCTCATAACGCTCTCGCTTAAATTGTAGTTTTATTTCTCCTGCCAATATTCAAAATCTGTTGGTTTTATTAATGCTTTTCTACCTTCCCATTTAGGGAACACAAAACCTTTGGGAAGCGAGTATTTTGAAACTGGATACTCTTTCTTTTCTAAATTAAATTTAGCAGCTCTGAATTTCATAATTTCTATTCTACCCTTAGAATTACCAAAC
>NZ_MUGW01000090.1 GCF_002217285.1 Flavobacterium hercynium
TGAGTTGTCCTGAAAAAGGTTGACTCGATTAGTATTATAAAATTAATTAAATCGGAGCAGAATTACTTTTGTTCCGATTTATTTTTTTCCATCGTTTTAGTTTGATTTGATTTTGTAAATGTGCTTGATTTGGAGTTAGCATATTGATAGATAAATGCACTCTAATTTGATTATAAAATAAAATTGATTCTTCTACTTGTTTTTTTAAGTTGTCAAAATCTTTAAAGATTTCGAACAATCCAAACTCTTCTTTTAAAATACCATTAACCCTTTCTGCAATTGCATTTTCGTAAGGATCATAGTTTTGTGTCATACTAATAAGAATCTTATTTTTAGATAAAAATTGAGTATATTCTTTGCTGCAATACTGTAATCCTCTATCTGAATGATGTATTAGGTTGTTATTATATTTTCTATTAATAACAGCCATTTTTAAGGCCTGCAATGTTGAAGATGCCATTAGATTATCGGATAAATTATAACCTACAATTTTCTTCGAATAAGCATCAGTTATCAGATGCAAATAATAAGTTTTGTCTCTAGTTCTAAGATAAGTTATGTCAGCAACCCAAATTTGTTCAGGCCTGCTAATATCGATTTCTTTAATTAAATTTGGGTATTTACGCATCCAATGCCTTGAATTTGTTGTCTTATAATATCTTCGAACTTTAGGAACTAATAAATATTCATCTCGTAAAAAATCAAATAATTTATCTCTGCCAATTTTTATTTTATCTTTTTTAAAATCATCCTTCAGCATGTGATATAGTTTCTTACCTCCCGTTTTTGGTAGTTTTTGGCGCACGGACATTATTAAAAATCTTAAATGTTCATTATCTAAATTTGACTTTAATAGATGTGATTTTCTTTTATAATAGGCTTGCTTACTATATCCAAACAATCGACATATTTCACAAGGACTAATCCTGTAGATATGGTTTATTTCTTGGACTGCTTGGAACCAGACTTTTTTACAATTTCGACTTTTAATTCACGTTCGGCTATTTCTATGAATTTCTTAAAAACTAATAATTCTTGCTCCTTTCTTGCCAATTGTGCTTCAAGTTCTTTGATACGTTGAGATTGAGGATCTTTCATAGGTCGTCCAATAGTTAATTTATCATAATATGTAAATTTACCATATTTTTTTAACCAACGAGGTATACAACCGTTACCTCGAATATTATAACGCCTGCGAAGTTCTGCTTTGGTAAATAATCCCTGTTCAAATTCTTTTACAACTTGCTTTTTGAACATCTCTCCAAAAGTTTGTGGAGCTAATGGTTTTTTGAATTCTTTTCTTTCTGTTGACATAATTAAACATATTATAGTCAACTTTTTTTAGGACGAGACA
>NZ_MUGW01000091.1 GCF_002217285.1 Flavobacterium hercynium
TGACTAGTCCTAAATAATCGATACAGATTATTAGACAAATATATTTAATTAAACACCTGTAATATTTTTTATTGCAGGTGTTTTTCTTTTATAAGTTCTCATCTTTACTACACTTTGTTGATGCATTTGATTTGGAGTGAGCATATAATTAGAGTAATGTGGTCTTTTGTTATTATAAATATCAATTGCATTTTTCACTAAAACCTTCATTACAGCAAGTTTTAGATTAAACTTATCAATATTAAATTCTTGTTTTAAAATTCCATTTATTCTCTCAGCTACTGCATTCTCATAGGGATCAGAGTTTTGGGTCATACTACATTTTATATTGTTTTTATGTAATAGTTTTTGATATTGATCAGAACAATATTGTATTCCTCTATCTGAATGATGTATTAATGTTTTGCCTTTATCTCTGCGTTTTTTTATTGCATTTTTTAAAGCTGTTAAACTACTATTAGCATTCATATTATCTGCCACATTAAACCCCATTATTCTTTTAGAGTAAGCGTCTGTTATTAAACTTAAATAACATGGATTCTTTCTTTTTCCAATATAGGTTATATCTGATACCCAGACTTGCTCTGGTCTACAGATCTCTAACTCTAATATTTGATTTTGATGTTTTCTAAATCTATGATGAGAGTTTGTTGTTATATGGTAAGAACGTTTTGGTATTATAAATAAATGATTTGCTCTAAGTATATCTATAAATTTATCTCGGCCGATTTTAAGTTGATTCAACTCGGTTTTTAAAAGATAATACAATTTTTTTGCTCCAATTCGAGGCATTGTATTTCTAATTTCCAAAACCATATTAACAACTTTTGAAGCCAAAAGCTTCCTATAGCTACTTTTTTTTACTCGACGATAATAAACCTGTCTGTCAATCCCGAACAAAGTACAGGCAAACATTATTGTTTGTTGTTGTTCTTTTTTAAAATGGTCGATTGTTCGGGTGGTGAGTTTTTTCGAATGTCAATTTGATATTCTTTTTCTGCTATATCAATCATCATATCGAAAATAATAGCTTTTTTATCAGCAACGAAAGCCTGCTGTTCTAAAAATGCTTTTTGTTTTTCCAATAACTTCACTTTGGCTTCAAGTTCCATTATTTTCTGTTCAGGAGATTTTTGCATAATAGAAGGTGTTTGATTGTCCCAATCAAAGTTACCGAATTTTCGAAGCCATTGAACAATTGTTGAACGTGATTGAATAGCATAATCTTTCTTAACTTGAGAAATTGAGGTTTTTCCCTGTTCTATTTCTTGAACAATTTGAAGTTTTAAAGACATACTGTAATCTTTCTGTGTACGCTTAACATAGCGCAATTCTTGATCTTTTTCCATAATGATACTTTTTGTGTATCGCTATTTCAGGACAAGACA
>NZ_MUGW01000092.1 GCF_002217285.1 Flavobacterium hercynium
ACCTTTTTCAGGACAACTCACCTAATTTTACGAAAAATTAAAGATGCAGTTAAACGGATTTTAGTTTAATTTCATCGACTTAGTTTTTTCTGTCAGAATTTTTAGTATAATTTGTCTTTCTTAGTGAATACATCAATTTTTAGAATATAATGACTTAGTACAGGTTAATTAATTCAAAAAAAAGCGCCAACTTATTTAAGTTGGCGCTTTTACTATTTTTATAAAGATTTATTCAAACTCTGAAGTAAAGAATAACTTTACGTTCGGATATTTACTTTGTGTCATTTGAATTGTAAAATCAGAATCAGCTAAAAATACCAATTGACCGTATTTATCGTGAGCAAGGAATTTTTGTTTGATACGTTTAAACTCTTTAAATTCTTCACTCTTAGGATCATTAGGCTTTACCCAACATGCTTTGTGTACCGGGAAGTTTTCGTAAGTACATTTTGCACCATATTCATGCTCCAAACGGTACTGAATAACCTCGTACTGAAGTGCTCCAACCGTTCCAATAACTTTACGATTGTTCATTTCTAAAGTAAACAACTGCGCAACACCTTCATCCATTAACTGATCAATACCTTTATCAAGCTGCTTAGCCTTCATTGGATCTGCGTTATTGATGTATCTAAAGTGTTCCGGTGAGAAACTCGGAATACCTTTAAAGCTCATTACTTCACCTTCTGTAAGTGTATCACCAATTTTAAAGTTTCCGGTATCATGTAAACCAACAATATCACCCGGATAAGAAATATCTACAATTTCTTTTTTCTCTGCGAAGAAAGCATTTGGGCTGGAGAATTTTAAATTTTTCTTCTGACGAACATGATAATAAGGCTTATTTCTTTCAAAAGTTCCCGAAACAATTTTTATAAATGCCAGACGATCTCTGTGTTTAGGATCCATGTTGGCGTGGATTTTAAATACAAATCCAGTTAGTTTTTCCTCAGCAGGATCAACCAAACGCGTTTCAGAATCTTTTGGTCTTGGAGATGGAGCAATTGCAACAAAACAATCCAACAATTCGCGAACTCCAAAATTATTCAAAGCCGAACCAAAAAAGACAGGCTGAATTTTTCCGTCTAAATAATCCTGACGTTCAAATTTAGGATATACTTCATCAATCAGTTCTAATTCTTCACGTAATTTATCCGCTGGTTTTTGACCAATTATTTTTTCTAATTCAGGATTTTGTACATCAGAAAAAGCAATTGTTTCCTCGATGTTTTTACGGCTGTCTCCACTAAAAAGATTAATGTTTTGTTCCCATAAATTATAAATTCCCTGAAAATCATATCCCATTCCGATAGGGAAACTTAGCGGCGTAACCTTTAAACCTAATTTCTGTTCAACTTCATCCATTAAGTCAAAAGCATCTTTTCCTTCACGGTCTAATTTGTTGATAAAAACGATCATCGGAATGTTTCGCATTCTACAAACAGCAACTAATTTTTCTGTTTGTTCCTCAACCCCTTTTGCAACGTCAATTACAACAATTACACTATCAACAGCAGTAAGAGTTCTAAAAGTATCTTCGGCAAAATCCTTGTGACCCGGAGTATCCAGAATGTTGATCTTTTTATCTTGATAATTAAAAGCAAGAACAGATGTTGAAACCGAAATACCTCTTTGGCGTTCGATTTCCATAAAATCACTCGTTGCTCCTTTTTTAATTTTATTATTTTTCACGGCACCAGCTTCCTGAATAGCCCCTCCGAATAACAATAACTTTTCAGTTAAAGTCGTTTTACCGGCATCAGGATGCGATATAATTCCAAATGTTCTTCTGCGTTGTATTTCTTTTAAAAAGCTCATATTTTGTATAAATAGGTTGCAAAAGTACTACTAATTACGGCTTAATAAAAATATTCACTTCTTAAATTGGGAAGTCTTTATATATTTAGGTAAGGGAGTAATAAAACAAAAGGCTGTCGATTGAACAGCCCTTAGTATTGAAATTTTTAAAATTATTGATTAACCGACCAAACAGTGTAACCTTTTGGAGGACATTGAATTTTTACCCACTTGTCTCCCTGTGTAGTTGGATACCAGGAAGAGTTACCAGTAAAATCTTTAATTTGTGTAGAAGCCCAATTGGTTTCTACCCATCTTTCCTGCCATGAAGTCGAATTATTAATGTACACCACTAATCCGGGATTGCCGTTGTATCCATTTCTTCGGGCAACATATTCATCATTGTCAGAATATAAAATAGAAGTATTACCGGTAGCTTTGTTGTTATGAATCCATATAAGGTTGTTCAATTTATTTTTGTCCAGCGTTTCTTCATAATCTTTGTAAAATAAAGTTGGATAACCTTCATGAGTCAAGATATACGAATAAGCTAATAATTTGCTAGATATTTCATCCGTGTCATGATTGGTTACAAAAGTTACCGCTTTAAAAGGATTTCTCTTCCACATCATGTCATCATTTAGTAAAGCAAGATTGTTTCCGTCAAAAGCATCATTCATTTTATAGTAACAAGCAAAATCAAAAACAGAACTATTCGCATTGTTAGCCCACCATTCAAGCGTGTTTACATTGGCATCCCAATATTCACCCACAGAAAATCCGCCAACATTAGCATTCCAGGCATTTACTACCCACGGACCGAAACCTTTTACATAGTCAAATCGCCATCCGTCAAACTTCATCGTATTTTTATAGTACTTACCAACCCCATCAGCTCTAATCCACAACCAATCTTGTACATAAGGATCGGCATGGCATAAATCAGGAAAACCGCCAAAAAAGCCTTCATCATTATTACCAAAACTGTTTTTGTAAAAATTGTTATAAGTTCGTTTGAATTTTCCGGAAGCGATTCCTGTAAAATTAGTCCAGGTATTTGTTCCTGTAAAAGGATTAGCTTCAGATTGACCTCCACTATTGTGGTTCAAAACAATATCAGCATATACCTTCATATTCTCAGCGTGCGCCTTTGTAATAAGATTTACCAGTTCTGTTTTAGAACCAAATCGGGTTTCGATAGTTCCATTTTGATTGTAATCTCCAAAATCGAAATAATCTGTAGGATCGTAACCCATGGATAAAGGTCCGTTTTGTGCTTTAGATGCCGGCGGTAACCAAATCGATCCAATTCCTGCATTTGACCAATCCGTTAGTTTTCCGTTTACAGTATTCCACCAATTTCCGCCAGCAGGAACATCCCAGTAAAAAGCTTGCATCATAACGCCTCCGCCTGGATTTTCTACATATTTTCCAGTTTCAGAGGATTTTGCATCCCCTGTACTAAAAGATTTTCCGTCATGATTCGTAACGTTGATGATTTTAAATTGCTGACTTTCAGCTTTAGCATCTACGCTGTCTGTTTCATTTTGCGAGCAAGAATAAAAAAGAAATGCAATTACGGCAACAAAATAAATTGAGGCATGTGTTTTTTTCATAATTTTTTGATGTGGTTAAGGTTAATAAAGTTTGAATTGTATAATTTAAAAGAGATATTCATAATTTTACTACCTATAAATTATTAATTACGCATCTAAAGTATGTTTTATTTGATGTAATTGTATTTTATAAGAAAATATTTATACCACGAAAACGTTGTAGTGTTAAAAACTTTTTATTTTAGAAGATTTAAAGATTACAATTATCTTTAAAAATTGATTTTATAGAGCTGATAGAGAATTAAAACACAGGAGATAGATCAACTTTAAATTCAATTTTAAATGAACGGCTATAATTTTTTGTTAATAGTATAGCTGATAGTTGTATTATGTAATTGAATTGTTATTTTTGTTCGTTATAAGTTAAAAGAACTTAGATCTTAATTATTTGTTGTTTTCAAAGAAATCTGAAAATATAAGTAAATTAATTACGTTTAAAATTCTATTGCTAAAGCAAGACCTTTACATTAAAATTAAATTTAAAATAATGTTATTAAAAAAATTACAGCTAAAAACAATTGATTACAAGTTTGTACTAACAATGTGTTTTTTACTTTTTTTCACTTCAATTGTTTCTGCGCAGGAAATTATACCAGATGCTACTGTCGTGGCAGAAAAACCCTTAGAAATTCCAGCCGGACAAAAGCTTAAGATTGATGGTATTATTGCTACAGTAGGAGATTATATTGTTTTAGATTCAGATATTGATAAAGCCTATTTAGAAATTGCCGGTCAGGGAGGTAATATAAAAGATATTACAAGATGCCAGATGCTTGGTAAGCTTTTAGAAGATAAATTATATGCACATCAGGCTATTCAGGATAGTATTATTGTAAGCGATGCCGAAGTAAGAAGTATGATGGAAGAGCGTTTGAATTATATGATTCAACAAGTAGGAGACATTAACAAAGTAGTTGCTTATTATAAAAAAGGTTCTGTAGAAGAATTTAAAACCTATTTCTCAGATATTTTAAAGGAGCAAAAACTAGCGTCAGAAATGACAAAGAAAATTGTTGATGCTGTAGAGATTACTCCGGAAGAAGTTCGTAATTTCTTTAAGAAAATACCAAAAGATGAGTTGCCAACGTTTGGTGCTGAAATGGAAGTAGCACAAATTGTTATTGAACCTAAAGTTACCAAAGAAGATAAACAAAAAGTAATTGACAGGTTAAACGGAATTAGAGCAGATGTTCTCGAAGGTTCCAGTTTTGCAACAAAGGCAGTATTATATTCTCAGGATCCGGGATCTGCACCCAATGGAGGTTTTTATAAAATGACCAGAAAAACACCTTTCGTAAAAGAATTTAAAGATGTTGCTTTTAG
This sequence comes from Flavobacterium hercynium, assembly GCF_002217285.1. GTDB lineage: Bacteria > Bacteroidota > Bacteroidia > Flavobacteriales > Flavobacteriaceae > Flavobacterium > Flavobacterium hercynium. Next base: position 4,737 of record NZ_MUGW01000092.1, read on the forward strand.
TTTGGCAGAAGGAGAAATTTCAGAGCCTTTTGAAACTAACTTTGGATACCATATTATTATGGTCGATAAGATAAAAGGACAGGAAGTAGAATTACGCCATATTTTGATTTCACCTACCGTTTCAGAAAATGCTTTAAAAGAAGCAAAAGAAAGAGCTATAAACGTTAGAAGTAAAATTGTAAACAAAGAACTTACATTTGCAGATGCTGCTAGAACAGAATCTGACGAAAAAGAAACTAGAGCAAACGGAGGTACATTAGTAAACCCAAATACACAGGATACACGTTTTGAATTAACCAAAATGGATCCAACGTTATACAGCCAGGTTTCAAACCTAAAAGATTTTGAAGTTTCTCAGCCACTTTTAAACACAGACGATAAAGGTAAAAAGACCTATAAGTTAATTACCGTTACCAACAGAATTGACCAACACGTTGCTGATTATGCTAAAGATTATACTAAAATTAAAGAATTAGCATTAAAAGAAAAACAGATCAGTACAATTGCAAAATGGTTTGATACTAAAATTAAAGATACTTACATTAAAATTAGTGGAGAGTACAGAGATTGTAAGTTTACAAACAACTGGTTGAAAAAATAATTTTTATTAAATAAATAAAAAGAGTTAGTTTTATGATTTCATATTTCTAACTCTTTTTAAATTTAAATACATTCATAAATGTCTGACGTAACAGCAATTCATAACCTAGTTCAAAAAAGGAACGAATTAAAAGCCGAAATAGCAAAAATTATTGTGGGCCAGGACGATGTCGTAGATCAAATATTGATTTGCATTTTTTCAGGAGGACACGCACTTTTGATTGGTGTGCCGGGATTGGCAAAAACATTATTGATAAATACATTGTCTCAGGCTTTAGGATTAGACTTTAAAAGAATTCAGTTTACACCCGATTTAATGCCTTCTGATATCTTAGGAAGTGAAATATTAGATGAAAACAGAAGATTTAAATTTATAAAAGGACCTGTTTTTTCTAATATTATTTTAGCCGATGAGATCAACAGAACACCTCCAAAAACACAGGCCGCTCTTTTAGAAGCAATGCAGGAGCGTTCCGTAACTATTGCGGGAGAAATTCATAAGTTAGATTTGCCTTATTTTGTATTGGCAACACAAAACCCAATTGAGCAGGAAGGAACATATCCGTTGCCTGAAGCACAATTAGACCGTTTTATGTTTGCTATAAAATTAGAATATCCAACCTTCGAAGAAGAAGTGCAAGTCGTAAAACGTACCACTTCTGATGTAAAAACAACTATAAACCCATTGTTCTCTGCACAGGAAATCATAGATTTTCAGCATTTAATTCGCAGAATTCCAGTGGCTGACAATGTAATAGAATATGCAGTAACATTAGTAAGCAAAACACGTCCTGATAATGCTTTAACCAATGATTTTGTAAAAAACTATCTGGATTGGGGTGCAGGGCCAAGAGCTTCTCAAAACCTAATATTAGCAGCAAAAGCACATGCAGCATTTCACGGTAAATTTTCACCGGATATCGAAGATGTAAAAGCCGTTGCTACCGGAATATTGCGTCATAGAATTATTAAGAACTATAAGGCAGATGCTGAGGGAATTACAGAAGAGATTATCATTCAGAAACTGTTATAATAAAACATATATTTAGAAAGCCTGACATTTCAATGTCAGGCTTTTTTTTGCTCTTATTTAAACTTACAAAATTCTTTCAATTTTTGCAATTCGTTTTATGTCGAAATGTATAATTGAAAAGCAAAAAAGGATCACTATAACGTTGTAAATCCTAATTTAGAATCATTCTTTGTTAAAAACCAATCAAAACAACGCTTTGTTTATAACAACAAATTTCGACTTTGTTAAAGAAAAGATTTTAAAATGTTAAAAATTTATTTTTTTAATATTAATTTGATTTTTTAGCAAAAACAAGCAGTCAACATCGTTTTTTAGCAATAATAATTTTTGAATACACGAGTTCTATTATATTTTGTTTAATTATAAGGTTTAATGTTTAAATTTGCGTA
>NZ_MUGW01000093.1 GCF_002217285.1 Flavobacterium hercynium
TAATGCTACCATCTTTTGTATAACCCGAAATGGCTATACTATAATCTTTTCTATTTTCATCTTCAGTACTAAAAACAATATCATACTCATATTGTTTTTCTCCTTTTTCCCAAATATCGTATGGAATTCCGTACAAATAACGAAATATATTTACCTTACCGTTTAAAAATTCTTTCGACGCTAAGATTTTTGATTCTATTCTCTCAGCTTCCTCACTCTCTCTATATATACCAAGACTTTTTACTTTAAATTTGCATATTTCAGTACTTGCCTGTCCACCTTGTAGCCAAACTGTAACATTCCCTCCCGGAGCCATGCCTGTAGTTATCATTCCATATCTTACTAAACCAAAAGGATCCATAACATCTTTTTTGAAAAGGACTATCATTTTTTCTCTAGGTAGTTTATATCCTCCACTGTAATAATATCCGTCATTGGCACAGATCCATTTTACAGAAACACTATCAGGAACAGGTTTATATTTTTCACCACCACTATAACTACTGCTTGTAATTCCCCAACCCGGATCAAAACCAATGTTTGCAGAAGCACCACCAATACTTTTACCATTATAAAAATATTCTACAAATGGTCCACCATTACCATAATACTTAGGAGCAGACAAACCTGCACTCCATTCAAAAGTGTCTTTTGGCTGGCAACCTAAAAATAAAAAAGTCACCAGTAAACTGAACAAATAATAAATTTTTCTATGGCTCATAACGCTCTCGCTTAAATTGTAGTTTTATTTCTCCTGCCAATATTCAAAATCTGTTGGTTTTATTAATGCTTCTCTGCCTTCCCATTTAGGGAACACAAAACCTTTGGGAAGTGAGTATTTTGAAACTGGATATTCTTTCTTTTCTAAATTAAATTTAGCAGCTCTGAATTTCATAATTTCTATTTTACCCTTAGAATTACCAAACCATAATCTTCCAAATGTATATGCTTCATTTTCTGAAACCTTATCCATTCCCACAATAAGAACTACATTTTTTCCATATTTTTTTTCAAACTGTAATAATTGAGTTTCTAAATTATTTGGTAATGTTACTAGTGTTTCATACCATTCTAAACCATCTTGCGAATGCCATCGTATCCAAAATTGTACAGGTAGCTTTTTATCTTTTTTTACAATATAATCTATGTTTTCATTCCATTTTACATGTGGTATAGGTCTTTTGTTGGAATATATAACACTACCATCTTTTGTAATACCTAAAATAGCGATACTATAATCATTTCTATTTTCATCTTCACTGCTAAAAACAATATCATACTCATATTTTTTTTCTCCTGTTTCCCAAGTATCGTATGGAATTCCATATAAATAATGGAAAATATTTGACTCTTTAAATCCTTCAGAAACTTCTCGATGTTTTTTAATATATTTATTGTAATCTGGATCATTTTCTTTCCATACTCCTTTATTTACTACTTTAAACTTACAGATCTCTGTACTGGCCTGTCCACCTTGTAGCCAAACTGTAACGTTTCCTCCCGGAGCCATGCCTGTAGTTATCTTTCCATATCTTACTAAACCAAAAGGATCCATAACATCTTTTTTGAAAAGGGCTATCATTTTTTCTCTAGGTAGTTTATATCCTCCTTCGTATTCATATCTATCCGAAGCACAAACCCAGTTAACAAAAATACTGTCAGGAACAGGCTTAAATTTTTTACCACCGCTATAACTACTGCTGGTTATTGTCCAACCCAAATCTGCTCCAGTGCCAATAGAAGCACCTCCAACACTTTTACCTTGATAAAAAAATTCAACAAAAGGTCCAGAAGATCCATAATGCCTAGGTCCAGACAAACCTGCACTCCATTCAAAAGTGTCTTTTTCCTGGCAACCTAAAAATAAAAAAGTCACCAGTAAGCTGCACAAATAATAAATTCTTCTACGGTTCATAACGCTCTCGCTTAAATTATACTTTTATTTCTCCTGCCAATATTCAAAATCTGTTGGTTTTGTTAATGCTTCTCTACCTTCCCACTTAGGGAACACAAAGCCTTTGGGAAGGGAATAATATGGATATGTTCTTTTTGTTTTCCCATCATACTTCTCTAATTGAAAAGTCATAATCTTATCGCTAGAACTATTATTAACTAAATAAATATTACCATCCACTGCGTTTTTTCCAGTATTATTTTTTATTGTTATTAAAAGTTTGTCGCATTTCTTTTTTAAAAACATACTTAATAAATTTTGAGGTAAAACAATATTTCCGCTAAACCATTCCTTTTCATCTTTAGAATACCATTGAAGATGAAACTCTACAGGCAGTTTGTACTGATGCTTTACTCTAACTTTTTTATTATTTACTACCATATCTGAACCCCATGGAAGAAATGAATTTGTATCATTCAACTCAAACCATGATCCATCTTTAGTATAAAAAATCATATCATAATCATACTTTTCTTCACTGCTAAAAACAATATCATACGCATATTTTTTTTCTCCTGTTTCCCAAATATTATATGGAATGCCATGTAAATAATGAAAAATATTTGACTCTTTAAATCCTTCAGAAACTTCTCGATGTTCTTTAATATATTTATTATAATCTGGATCATTTTCTTTCCATACTCCTTTATTTACTACTTTAAACTTACAGATCTCTGTACTTGCCTGTCCACCTTGTAGCCAAACTGTAACATTTCCTCCCGGAGCCATGCCTGTAGTTATCTTTCCATATCTTACTAAACCAAAAGGATCCATAACATCTTTTTTGAAAAGGGCTATCATTTGTTTTCTAGGTAGTTTACAACCTCCTTCGTATTCATATCTATCCGAAGCACAAACCCAATTAACAAAAATACTGTCAGGAACAGGCTTAATTTTTTTACCACCGCTATAACTACTGCTGGTTATTGTCCAACCCAAATCTGCTCCATTACCAATAGAAGCACCACCAACACTTTTACCTTGATAAAAAAATTCAACAAAAGGTCCAGAAGATCCATAATGCTTAGGTCCAGACAAACCTGCACTCCATTCAAAAGTGTCTTTTTCCTGACAACTTAAAAATAAAAAAGTCACCAGTAAGCTGCACAAATAATAAATTCTTCTACGGTTCATAACGCTCTCGCTTAAATTGTAGTTTTATTTCTCCTGCCAATATTCAAAATCTGTTGGTTTTATTAATGCTTTTCTACCTTCCCACTTAGGGAACACAAAACCTTTGGGAAGCGAGTATTTTGAAACTGGATATTCTTTCTTTTCTAAATTAAATTTAGCGGCTCTGAATTTCATAATTTCTATTTTACCCTTAGAATTACCAAAC
>NZ_MUGW01000094.1 GCF_002217285.1 Flavobacterium hercynium
TCAGGTTATTTGTTGTAGCAGCTCCTAATGCAGGTGTTAAATCAACAATATTTCCTGTTACTCCATTTACTGTAGTTGTTAACTCTTTACCGTTTAATGTATTGGCAACAGTTGTAGCAGATGCTAAAGCTGGTGTTAAATCAACTAATGATGTTACTCCATTTACATCTGAAGTTAAATCTTTACCATTTAAAGTCAAGATGTTTGTTGTAGCAGATGCTAAAGCTGGTGTTAAGTCAACTGCATTTCCTGTTACTCCATTTACAATAGTTGTTAAATTCGCACCGTTTAAACTATTATCAACTGAACTCACTGTTGGTGAAGTTCTTACAATTCCATTAACATCTGAAGTTAATGTATTTCCTGCTAAATTTAAATTATGTGTTGTCGCTGCCGATAAAGCTGGCGTTAAATCTACAGGAGTTCCAATTACTCCATTTACAATAGTCGCAATATTTGTTCCAACTAAGGAATTAGCAACCGTACCAACTGTAGTAGAAGTTGATGTAACTCCATTTACATTTGAAGTTAAATTATTACCATTTAAAGTTAGCCTGTTTGTAGTAGCAGCTTGTAAAATTGGTGTTAAATCAACGTTATCTACAACTCCATTTACATCTGAAATTAATTCTTTTCCAGATAAACTTAAATTATTTGTCGTTGGTACAATAATATTTTGTAGCTCCTCAGATACAATTATTTTGTTCCATTTATTGGCTGACCAATAATAAAATCCAGGTACTACATCTGCTCTTGTTTGCGTATTGAAGACTATAAGTCCGTTTACATTTCCATTTGCAATCGTAGTGTTGTCAGTTGTACTTTTCAGTGCAACTCTGGGAATTAACATCCCTTTGTCAGTGCTAACAACATCTAATTGTGCTGATGCATTTGGGACTGATGTGCCAATACCTACCTGAGCATGGCCTACAAAAGCTATTCCCATGACCAGGAATAGTGAATAAAGGTATTTCATATTATCATTTTTTAATAAGTTAAAGACATTATTGTCTGAATTAGAGTAATTTTTTTCCTCGTTTTTAATTTTTATTTTGCAATAGTGTTTATGTTGATTAATAATTATTTAAAATTTTAAAATAAGATTCCCCGAACGGATAAATATATTTTATCCATCTAATTGATTTTCAGAATGTTAAATTTGTTTATTTAGATACTATTCAAGTCTTTTTCATTTAAATTTCCTCAAATAGCTTTATTATTTCTTTTATCATTTATCTTTAATTTTTAAAGAATATCAAATACATTAATAAAGCTATTTTCGGATATGTTTTTTATTCTTCCGGTGCTATGATTGTTAAAAATTCGCAACGTCTGTTAAGTTCGTGTTCTGCCGCAGTACAATCTACATTATCAGTACAATTATTAATTAATTGCGTTTCTCCAAATCCATTAGATTTTAACCTATCGCTAGAAATTCCTCCCTCGTTTATCATATAATCTACAGTAGTTTTTGCTCTGTTTTTAGATAATTTTAAATTAAAATCTTCACGACCTCTGCTATCGGTATGAGCATTAATCTCTAAAGAAATTCGCGGATGGCTTTTTAAAATGTCAATTACCTTATCTAATTCCGCTTTAGAAGATTTTCTTAAAGAGTAACCTCCATAATCAAAATAAATTGGTTTTAATTTTAAAATTTCAGCCAGATTATCATTCTCCTTAAGCGTCACAAATTTATCATCAACTTTAATTACCAATTCATTAAATAAAGCAACAGGTATTTCAGTTTTTTGAGAAATTTTAGTTCCTTCTACGAATACTTTGTCTACTGCATAACCTTTCTTTTTAAATTCAAAACTGTGACTTTTTAATGGTGGAAGATTTATTACATATTTACCTTCTTTATCAGTAACTAAAGTTTCAACTTCTTCATTAAGCTCATTATAAATTTTTATTTGCACTCCTTCTAACACCTCACCTGTTGCAATATCTTTCACAATACCAAAGTATAACGGCTCTGTTTTAAAAGGAAAAGTAACTGGTTTGTTCTGAATAAAACTGAATAAATTATCTTTTCCTTTGATATACTTTCTATTAGATGAGAAATATCCTTTTTCAGAATCATTATCTATAATGTAACCAAAATCATCACTACTCGAATTTACAGGTTCACCAAGATTTACTACCTGATATTTATCTTCGCTATCTTTTACAGCTGCATAAACATCTAAGCCTCCTAAACCAGGATGTCCATCTGATGCAAAATATAGTATTCCCTGACTGTCAACAAAAGGAAAAGTCTCACGCCCAAATGTATTGATATCATCTCCTAGAGATTCCGCTACTTTTTCGAACTTTCCATTTTTCTTTCTGCTAACAACATATAAATCAGAATCAAATACTTTCTTTTTCCTATTAGACGAAAAATACAATTGATCATCCGTTGGAGTAAGCGCCGGATGCCCTGACGACGTACCTTCAATATTAATAGGATATGGAAGCTCACTAATATTAGTCCATTTATTACCTACTTTATCTGCCTTGAAAATTTTTAGATGACTAACTTCTTTTCTATTCGCCTTCTTACTCTTATATTTGGTAGTAGGTACAGATCTCGTAAAATACATTGTCATACCATCCTTTGTTAACACAGGCGTACTTTGATGGTATTTTGAATTCAAATCACCTGCTAGTTTTTTTTGTTTTAGCAATTTTCCATCTTCTGAAATTTCGGCTGAACAGAATATTAAGTAAGGATTTCTATCCCACTGATGCTTGCGATCAACCAAAACTCCAGAATCTCGTGCTGTTGCAAAAATAATCTCCTTAAATCGGGGCAATTTTTTAAATTGCTTTATTTCTGTACTATCCTCTTCTTTTTGAGGTTCTCCTTTTTCTATATCTTCAATATCTGCCTTTAATCCAATTCGATTATTATCAGCTTTCATTCTCTTTCTGATGCTTTCTTTTAAAATTCTGGTTTTTTCTGTTATTTTAAACTTTTCAATCTCCTCATCCTGTTCTATTGCTGCTTGATTAGGGACCAATGCAACTCCAAAACCGGTAAATCCAGCATCAGTTACTTCCGTATATCTTCCGGACTGCTCCTCAATAGCAAATAAATAATCTATCGGATTCCATTTTTTCACATCATCACTATCACCATTTTTTTTCCAATAATTAGTTATTGATTCTGCTGCTTTCTCATGTTTGTCACTTGCCCTAAGGCATACCCAGTATTTATGATAGTACTCTTCTAAGCTAAAACGATCATCTTCATCATCATCATTCATTAGCTTTTCATACCATTTTAATGCATATACATAATCTGAATTATAGTAAAAGGTATCACCTAAATGAGCATATACTTTTTTATTTTTATACCCTCTCTTAACTAGTTTTCGATATAATCCTCTAGCTTCTATAAAAGAAAATTCATCGAATTTTTCATCTGCAGCTTTTAATATTTTTGCATTATTATTATTTTTATTTTGAGAGAAACCTATAAAATAACTCAGACAGAAAAATAAAGTAAGTATTCTTATCATGGCAAGTGATTTATTAAACAATTATTAAAAATATCTATTAGACATCATTCGGGACATTGGCTTACTAAATAGTTCAAATCTCAAAAATATTTCATGAGATCCTGAATTATAGTTTGCCAATTTTGTTGTTTCTGCGTCGTAAGCATAACCGATAAACCATGAATCAGAAGCTTGAAATCCTAAGATAGCGCTGACACCTGAATTTAGACGGTACGCCATTCCGGCAGAAAACTTTTCATTAAATAAGAAATTAGCTGAAAGATCGACCTGCATTGGAGCACCTTCTACATGTTTTACAAGCACCGCAGGTTTAAACCATACACTAAAGTCGAGGTGTTCATATAAATCAAATACATATCCTGCCATTATATAATAATGCATACGTTGCTTAATAATATGATTATCAACCTGGTCAGATACTGATTTATCAAAATGACTTGTTTCTAACATATTAGGAATAGAAATTCCAAAATAAGAAACATCAGAATAGACGTAAGCTCCAACTCCAATATTTGGTGAGATTTTTTTATCTATACTATATTGAAAAATAGGATCTGCAGGATCATATATATTTAATTTTGAAAAATCAATATCTAATATATTAGCAGTACCTTTTAATCCAAACGCTATCTTATAATTAGTAGCGGTATTAATCGCGTATGAATAATCTATAGAAATTTTGTTTTCAGTAGAAGGACCTATTCGGTCGTTTATAACTGTTAACCCTAAACCCATATTTTCGGCTACCGGTGCATTAATAGAGACTGTATTAGTTGTTGGTGCTCCTTCCAGTCCCACCCACTGTGTTCTATGCAAACCTGTAACATTTAAAGCGCTACGGGTTCCGGCATAAGCAGGATTTATGGTCATCGTATTATACATGTATTGTGTATACTGAGCGTCATCTTGAGCTGATGTATAACTATATGAAAATATAGCCAACATAAACATAACTGTTTTGAGTATTTTTTTCTCTTTCATAATTGTACAAATTGCATTACAATAATTTACATTACAAAGAGAAACAATATTTCAGATATAATACTTTTAGATTATATCAAGATAGGACATATTTTTAATAGCGATAAAGTCCTGTTATTTTATATAAAAAAATGAAGATTTATCAGCGAATTACTGACTAAACAGCATAAAAATTAATAACTGTTTCTAAAAGATTAAGAAACAACAAAGAATTATTAATCAATGCGATAAGGGGAAGTTTTTTTATTTTGCTATACAATATTTACCATGGAGCTTCTACAAAGTTTTCAGAAGGATTTTTTCCAAATTGAGTATAATATTTCGATGTTAGGTAACTTATCTTAATGTTATCAAACTCTGACATAACATCTGAAAGTGTATTAAATTTTCCACTTTTTAAAAGCATATCTACCAAAATCATTTTTTCTCTCCAAAAAAAACTGCTAGGTGTACTTGCATATATTTTTTTAAATAAAGAGGTATATTTTGATATAGACATTTCTGCTAAATCGGCTAATAAAATTACGCCTGGAAATTTTTGAAACAGATTGTCCAATAAATAATCTTTAGTAATATTTATAGCTTCTAATTCTTTTTCAGATATAGAATGAGGCAGTGATACAAAATTATTGTAACGATCAATAAATTTTGCCAATAGCTGAAGAGAAATTCCTCTTATATAGATATCAAAACCAGGATCTAAAAAAGTCTTGCTTTTTATTACATGTAATAAAATTTTACTCTCACTATCGATATGGTCATAAAAAAACAATTTGTTTCGACCACTTTTTAGTCTGTTTTTATTAGAATCTTTTACAAAATCTTTGGATATGGAAGCTTTCAATAAATTTTTAGCCACAAGCAATCGCATTGCAAAAACTCTTTCACCAACAATTGGCTGAAAAATATTATCAGTTCCATTATCAAATACACCCAGACCTAAATTTGCTTTATATCCTATTTTATGTTTTACGCCGTCAACATGAATCAAATTCATTTCATCGCTAAAATCATAATGAATAATATACAAATCATCATCTGTTTTTAACCTTTTAACCAAAATAGGCTCCTTATATGTTAAATCCCATATTATTACAGAAAGACCTTCAATTACCTCACTATAATAAAAACTGCCATCAGCAATTTTATCTGGCATCACAACAAGGTTTCTGTTTACTACTTCTCCTCCGAGTTTTACAAGTTTATCTGTTAGTTCCTCATGCCATTCAGACGTTAAGGAATATCTATGTGTAATTTCAACCATCTTACATTTGTTTTATAAAATCCTTTGGTCCTATTCCGAAATATTCTTTAAACTTTACAGTAAAATAAGAATGATTGGTAAAGTTTAATTTATCAGATACTTCAGTTATACTTAAACGAGTCTCTACTAAAAGACGCTTCGACTCTAACAATTTATTATTTAAAAAGAATGCATTAGGAGTTAGTCCGGTAATTTTTCTAAATAAAGTTTTATACTTTGACGCTGACATATTTGATTCGCTGGCTAAAAAGTCAATACCGGGAAATACATAATCTATGTTTTTTATTAGATAGGCTTGCGATTTTATAATATCCTTTAAATCGAACTCATTAACTGTATCAATAACAATTTGATCTAATGTCATTGCTTCAATATAATCAGCAAGCAAAAATTGAACAGCTGCTTTTAAATGAAAAGAAAAAGATTCTTCTCTAACATTTTTAGAATGAAGATTCATCAAAATATGAAAACTCTTATTACTCATTCTTGTGAGCTTCACAATTGTATTTTGTTTTGGATCAAAAATATTTTCTATTTGATTTTTTAAAGATGGATTTTTTTCCAAATACCCTTTGATAATTTCTTTTTTTATGAAAATACAAAGAGAAATAACTTTACTCCCCTGCTTCACAATATAATCATGAGGCAAGCTGCTATCAATAAATGACAAATTATAATTCCATCGTCCTAGGTGATTTTGCACATCATTATCTACAAAAATAGCTTCGCCTTCTGTTAAATTATAGTATACAGCAACAAAATCATCTGATTCATTTACTTGTCTAAAACATATATCCGTATTGTAAACAAGATCCATAAATTGAGCTGAAATGCCATTTTCACAATTTAAAAAATACCTAAAACCTGTATGAATTTCATCAGGTAATATTATAAAATTACCTTCTACTTTTCCGTCAAGAATTTCAGCATAATCCTGAACCCAGTCTAACTCCACTCCGTACCGATGCGTAACATTTTTCATATATTTTTGTAATTTCTATCCTTAAATTCAAATAAATAGTTAAAATATAAAAATATTTTATATAAATATACTTAAA
>NZ_MUGW01000095.1 GCF_002217285.1 Flavobacterium hercynium
CCATCATTACAGAAACAGGCAATTCGATAGCAGAAACGATACTTCCTAAACCAATTCCGGTTAATGGAAATCCTGCGGTCATAAGCATTGGTGGAATGATAGTACCAAAAAGTGCCAGGATAATTCCCCATTTTACAAAAATGTTAAGATTGAAAGGTGTTACCTGAGTAAACAAAGCAAATGAAAATACAATTACCGCACCACCTAAAAGCATATATAAACTACGCTGAGCAGACGAAATTTCGGTTGCCACATGATTTGCGGTAAACATAGTAGTGGTAAAAGAAGCAGCGGCTAAAACACCCCAGCCAATACCTCTCCAGTCTAGCGTAATATCATTATTAATAATATTGGTTGCTAATACAGTTCCTGCAAGTACAATCAATACAGCAACAACTTTTTGTTTTGAAGGAAGTTTTTTTTCTAAGATCATTTCAAGTAAAACTCCCATCCATACGGTTTGCATTAATAAAACAATACCAATAGAAACCGGAATGTATTTTACAGCCAGGTAATAGAACAAACTCGTCATTCCTAATGAAGTACCGGCAAGCATTAAGTTGAAAATATTTTTAGGAGAAGCCTTTACAACATTTTCCTTATGTTTTATTTTTTGAAAAGCATTAATAATTAGAATACCAATGATTCCAAGTACAAATTGCGATGTAGTTACCTCGGCAGTTGTATATCCTTCTGTGTAAGCCATTTTTACAAATGTTGCTAACATTCCATAGCTTGTTGCTCCTAACGCAACTAGAAATACACCTTTTAATACATTGTTTTGTGACATCTTAAACTTATTTATTTTGAAAATTAAAGCTGGCAAAGGTACGTTATTTATTTAGGATTTGCTCTAAATAAGCTTTAAACATTACGAGAACTCTAATTTCATGATTATATGACAGGATGATATTACAGAATTCGTATTGTGTTTGAAGTGCATTATTAAAATAAAAAACCACCAAAATCAAGATTTTGATGGTTTTAAGTAAGAGTTGAATAAATACTTTATTCTATTATTTTTTTGGTAAAGCAGCTGGTTGATTTTGATACGTTTCAATTTCAAAAACTAAAGTTGCATTTGGTGGTATAACACCTCCGGCACCTTTTTCTCCATACGCTAAGTTAGAAGGAAGAAAGAAAATAGCTTTTTGACCATCTGTCATCATGTCTAATGCTTCAATAAAACCAGGAATCATTCCGTCTTTTTTACCCGCTACAAATGGAAATGCCTGATATCCGTTTTGAGCATCTCTGTTAGCATCGTATTTACCATACTCTTTAGCTACACTTGAAATACTGCTGTCAAACAAGTTTCCGTCTTCAAAATAACCTGCATAATGAAAGTAAAAAGTAGTACCCTCAGCTGGTTTTACACCTGATCCCGGTTTCGTAATTTTATATTTTAATCCAGAAGGAGTTGCAGTTGCAGACGCTTTAGCAGCAGCAAAATAAGCTGCTTTTGCAGTAATTACCTTTTGTGATTCGGCTTTTTTAGCTTCTTCTTTTTTAACTTCGTCTGTAATTACTTTTACAGCGTTAAACTTTTTAGCAGCAGCACCTTTACGTGCAATTGTTATTTTAGTCATAATATCATCCTGAACAATTTTGTTAACATTGTCCATTCCTGAAACTACATGACCAAAAATAGTATGTTTGCCGTTTAACCACGGAGTATCTTTGTGTGTAATAAAGAATTGACTTCCGTTAGTAGCCGGTCCAGAATTTGCCATAGCTAAAACACCGCCTTTTTCAAATTTCAGATTGTCAACAAATTCATCTTTAAAAGCAAATCCAGGACCTCCAGAACCATTTCCGTCCGGATCACCACCTTGAATCATAAAGTCGTTGATAACCCTGTGAAATTTCAAACCATCGTAAAAAGGTTTTCCTTTTAGTCTTTCTACTTTTACATTAGGATTATTACCTTCTGCCAAAGAAATAAAGTTAGCTACCGTCAAAGGAGCTTTTACATATTCTAAAGACAAAACGATATCTCCTTTTGTAGTAGATATTGTTGCAAAAATCCCTTCATTAGGATTGGTTTGTGCAACTGTTTTTTTTGCAGGCGTAACTGCTTTTTTCGGTGCTTGCGCTTGAATATTAGCTATTGCAAGGAAAAAGAAGAATATAAATTTAAACTTCATGATGTATAGAATTTAAGTTTATGTTTTTTATTATGGTTTCTCTAATAATTGAACTTCGAAAATAATATTAGCGTTTGGCGGAATTACTCCTCCGGCTCCCGCAGCTCCATACGCTAAATGAGATGGAATAAATAAAACGGCTTTATCTCCAAAACCAAGTTTTTCAATTCCTTCAATAAATCCTGGAATCATACCATCTTTACGTCCAGCCTGAAAAGGAATAGGCTGATATCCTTTTGCTTCAGCTCTTGCAGCATCAAATGTTCCAAAAGTTTTAGCTACATCTTCAAGGCTAGTGTCAAAAATAGTCCCGTTTTCTAAGAATCCTGCGTAATGAATGTAGATTTGTGCTCCGTTTGCAGGCTTTTTACCTGTTCCTTTCTCAGTAATCACGTATTCTAATCCAGTTGAAGTTTTTGTTACTTTAGGTTTTAAAGAAGCATAATAATCTGTTTTCTCTTTACCAACTGCTGCAAATTTGCTTTTTTCTTTAGCAGATTCTTCAAAATAATCATGAAAAACTTTCACAGCATCAAACTTTTTAGCTGCTTCACCATTTCTAATGATCGTGATTGCCACAATGCTATCTCCCTGAAGTACTTTATTTACTACTTCTTGTCCTTTCTCTACAACGTGACCAAAAATAGTATGTTTACCATCTAACCAAGGAGTTTCAACATGTGTAATAAAAAATTGACTGCTGTTTGTTGCAGGACCATTATTTGCCATCGCAAGAACACCCGCTTTATCAAATCTTAAATCTGTAATTTCATCTTTAAATTTATATCCTGCATCACCAGAACCTGTTCCTAATGGATCACCAGTCTGAATCATGAAGTTTTCAATAACCCTGTGAAATTTTAGTCCGTTAAAAAAAGGTCTGCTTTTAAGGTTTTCATTGGTAACAAATTCATTTTTTCCTTCAGCAAGTGTTACAAAATTAGCAACCGTTATAGGTGCTTTTTTATAATCTAATTCAACTATAACATGTCCTTTATTGGTTTCAATATCGGCATATAAACCATCAGGTAAATTGCTATGCTCGTTTTTACAAGAATAGAAAGAGGTAACGGCTAATAGTAATAATAGAATACTTTTTTTCATTTTTTAAAATCTTTTTATTGGGTTATTGTATCTTTTTTAGTGGGAGCTGCAGTTTTAGGTGCAACAGGTTTTGTAGGTTGCGTTGTTGCAGCTGAAGTTTTTGCAGCCTGTTCGGGAACAAAATTTCGAAGCGTAACCGTGCAAAGTAAGGATTGGTTTGTACCGATTTTTTTGTTATCTCCATGATAACCATACGCAATATGCGATGGAAATAAGAAATTTACAGTTTCATTTTTATGCATTAATTTAATACCATCACGTAATCCCATCATGATTTCCTGCTTATCAACTCGATAAGTTTGCGGACCCAGTTCTGACTGAGAATAAATAACGGCACCATTAATATCTTTTACTTCTAAATTGAAATAAGCAATATCACCTTTTTTAGGTTTTAGTGTATCGCTTACATTCCTTTCGTCATAATAATACCAATATCCTTTTTTTGAAGCAAAATACTCCACTTTAGGGTTATTTTTAATTATTTTCTTGATGACATCTTCTTCATTCGCTACAAGTTTTTTATTTCTGTCAGCTGATTTTTTCATGAAACTTCCAGAAGCTCTCGAAATTGGCATCCTTGCATCTTCATATTGTTTACAGCTAACCAATAAAACAATCAAAAGCAGACTGTAGATGCTTGGTTTTAAATAGTTCATGTAGGTTATATTTTTAGTTTGGTTACTAAATCTTCAAATTTTTTCACAGTATCTTCCATCGACATTTCTGATCGTCCGCCCGCAGCATTACTGTGACCTCCACCATTAAAATGATCTCTGGCAAACTGATTCACATCAAATCCACCTTGCGAACGGAATGATATTTTAATAATCTTCTCGTCTTTATTTTCTATAAAAATAGCGGTAAAAACAATACCTTGTATACTCAAACCATAATTTACGATTCCTTCTGTGTCTCCTTTTATGTAATGAAACGCATCAAGTTCAGCCTGTGTAAGTGTTGTATACGATGTTTTGTGGTCTGAAAAAACTTTCAGGTTTTGTAAAGCACGACCTAATAATTGCAAACGACTGTAAGAACTATTGTCAAACAATAAGATTGGAATCTGCGTATTTTCAACGCCTAAATCTATAAATTCAGCAATAATGCGATGCGTATTTCCTGTAGTTCCCGGAAAACGAAATGATCCTGAATCTGTTAATATTCCGGTATAAAGACAGGTACCAATGGTTTTGTCGATATCCTGTTTTTTATCTAAGAATGAAATGAAGTTATAAACCATTTCACAAGTAGATCCAAACGAAGTATCAGAATAAGTGTAAGCAGCATAATCATCAGGTTTTTGATGATGATCGATCA
Source organism: Flavobacterium hercynium (assembly GCF_002217285.1). GTDB lineage: Bacteria > Bacteroidota > Bacteroidia > Flavobacteriales > Flavobacteriaceae > Flavobacterium > Flavobacterium hercynium. The sequence continues at coordinate 4,569 of NZ_MUGW01000095.1, forward strand.
TGATAAACGTAGCTTTTAGCTTTGCTAAAGTATGTTCCATTTCACCTGTACGATGAAAAGCATTAAAATCAAGCGTAAAAATCAATTCTGCTTCTTCTAATATTTTGGTGCAGTTTTCAGTATCTTTTTCGAAAATTTTCACCGTCTCAGAACCAGGAAGCCAAGCCAGAAAATCAGGAAAATCATTTGGTGCAATCACAGTAGGATAGTGATTGTTTTTTAATAAAAAATGGTATAAACCAAGAGTAGAACCCATAGCATCGCCATCTGGGCCTCTATGTGGAATAATGGCAATTTTCTTAGGAGTCGCAAGCAACAATTGTATTGCCTGAATATCGTGTATTTTCATAGTGTGCGAATTTACATTTTTTTAGTGTAATGTTGCAATCATTTTGCAGATTAACACACTTTTATAAATTGTAAGTTTTGAGTTGATATTGATTTGTTATTTGATACAGGTAAAAGAGAGTAAAGGTTTGACTGTCAGAATAACTATAAATGTTCGAGTTCTTTTTTCTTCAGTTTTTGATATAATTGATATTTGGCACCTCTGACAATTTGAGATTTATAAATTCCAACAGAACCTGAGGAAAAGTAAGCTACTATACAGGCAATGGCAATAAAAATTCCGGGTTCAATTCCAAATAATTCTACTCCCATGATGGTACAGGCAATTGGAGTGTGCGTTGCACCGGAAAATACGGCAACAAAACCTAAGCCGGCAAGCAACGCTATTGGCAACGGAACGATTACAGACAAAGCACTTCCTAATGTTGCACCTACAAAAAATAAAGGAGTTACTTCGCCGCCTTTGAAACCGGCACCTAACGTAAATCCTGTAAAGAGTATTTTTAGCAAAAAATCATACCATTGGCTAGTATGTGAAAACGAATCTACAATAACCGGAACGCCCAGTCCTGCAAACTTTGTAAGTCCAAAACCAATTAGGACAAGAGTTAAAATAATACCGCCAATAAAAGGTCGCAATGGTGGGTATTTTATATTTGAAAAAAGAGAACTCCAAAAATGGGTGCTTCTGGAAAAAAGTAGAGCAGCCAGCCCAAACAAAATACTAATTAATACAGTATAAGCAAAATTGATCAGAGTAACATCAGGTACATTCGGAATGCTGTAATGCGTGTGTTTTATTTCCCAGAATTCCACAGTAAAATAAGCGGCGTAAGCGACTAAAAAAGACAGAACGACACTTTTGAAATTTATTTTACTAGAGTACAAAACCTCCAAAGCAAAAACAGCTCCTGCCAAAGGAGTTCCAAAAACAGAAGCAAATCCGGCGCTGATACCCAAAATAATCAGTGTTTTTCGTTCGTTGCGATCTAATTTAAAAAGTGTTGTAAATTGATCTGCAATTGCACCACCCATTTGAACCGCTGTGCCTTCGCGACCAGCTGAACCTCCAAATAAATGCGTTATTAGTGTTCCAAACAATACCAATGGAGCCATTCTAAGGGGAATCACGTTCTTAGGATTTTCATATTCTTCCAGCAATAGATTATTGCCTTTCACAACAGATTCGCCCCAGTAATAATAACTTAAGCCTACAAGCAATCCTCCAATTGGTAAAAGCCAAATGATCCAATCGTGATGGTTTCTAATTTGCGTAACAAATTCCAGAGCCACCAGAAAAAAAGCAGATGCTGATCCCGATAAAATGCCAATCAAAATACAAATGAAGAGCCATTTGAAAATCGCAATGGAATATTTTTTTGAGTTTTGAAAAGTCATTAATGCGTTAAATTATTTACTGCTGCCTAAAGCGAATTTACAAGTTATTGATGAATTAAAATACAATAATGGATTGAATTATGAATACAGGATTAAAAAGTAAAGGATTGAAAAACAGCTTTAAATTTAAATTCAACTATTTTATTGATTGCGAAAAAAATATTTGCTGGAATTTTTGGCAGGTTTTTTGTTTCCAAAAAATAGCCTAATATATTGTTATAAAACTCTTAAAGTGGTAGCGCCTAATTAAATTATGTTATTTTTGCGATGCTACGCTATTGATTTTATAAATTTTAAAAGCCGATTCAAAAAATATTTTTCAATGAAGCACTTTTTATTATTCATACTATTTTTTACTGCTGTAACAGTATCAGCTCAAACTGAATTTAGCACTAAATTCAAGAGTATTCCTGCACCTAAGTTTGGTGCTAAGCCTAAAACAATCCCTCCACCGGAAGAAAAAAATCCACAAGGACAAAATATAGATATGCCAGGCATCAAAACACCAAATGTTTTTGATAATACCAGTATAACGCCGAAATCTCAATTTCAGGTAGGAGAACAAAAAAGTAAATTTTCTATGTCTACAGAAACGGACTTTGCTAATCCCGGAGATCGTTATGTTGGAAAGATGGAAAAAGATTTGAATAAAGCATTAAAAGATGCTGGCTTAAAAGAAGATGGTCAACCACTTGTTATGACTGACATTAGTTATGGTGATATCAGAACAAGCTCTGCTTATTTTATAATTAAATGTCGTGATTTTGGCGCAATCGACGGAGATTTAATAAAAGCAGTTTTTAATCAAGATGTTATAATAGAAAAAATGATGTTAGATGCTTCATTTAAGGAGTTTAAAATATATTTTAAAGAAGGTATTAATACGTTTGAACTCGTTGCTCTTAATAAAGGAGAGTTAGGAGGGAATACAGGTGAATTTAAGATTTATGATGCTGAAGGAAAGTTTATTCTATCTGATCTTTGGCAGAATTTAAATGCTGGAGTTCAGGCAAAATTTATTATTATCAAAGAAAATAAGAAATTCAGTAAAGGTGAAAATAAATAGATTTGAATCGCTAAGACTTTTGATTTTAATATCTTAAATCTTAGCGATTTTAATTTTAGAAGTTTTTTAAAACGGATCTGCCGTTACTCTGAATTGCATATTAGCTTTTACCGTTACATCCTGCGTTAATGTTTCTTTAATAGTAACTTCAGTTCTTATTTTGTATTTGTCTGCTTTAACGTATTCATCTAATCTTGCGTTACTGCTAATAAGATCAATCGTATTTGAATTTGAGCTAATATTATCCAGATAAGCCAATTCAATTTCATTAGAATCCGTAGTTGAAATATATAAATGAATAGATTTCAAAAACGTAAAAGTTTTTCCTTCCGGATCAGTAAGTTTCAGTTGAAGTGATTTCAGTTTTACATCTTTTACCAAATTAGCTTTTGTTTTGTTGTTACTAAACTCAGCAGATGAATTCGTTGTAACGTCTGGTGTAAGTACTTCGATTGGTAAATTCAAAGGTGATGTACTCTTTATTTTTATTGATGTTTCATTAGAAATCGTAAAAGTCAATAAATCATCAACAGCACTGCATGAAGTTAGAAATAAAGAAAAGAAAACGGTTAGGGCAATTAATTTTGATTTCATAAAAATGATTTTTTTGTTAGATACGTTATTACGCCAGATTTGGTTTTTTTTTTTTAAGGTTCACAGGTTCACAGTTTCAGAGGAACAAAGGAAATGTTTTTCTTTTTAATTTTTTAAGTTTTGTTGCTCTGAGCCTTAATTTAGGTTCAAAGTTGCAAAG
>NZ_MUGW01000096.1 GCF_002217285.1 Flavobacterium hercynium
CCAAAAGGAACTGTTGCTCCAGGATAAGTATGTCCCATTTTGGCTGTACCAATCATAGGATCGACATATTGTACTAAATTTTTTGTTTTTGTCTGCGCTGTTACTTTGTTACTTAAACCCAGCGCCAAAAATGATACACAGAGAAGAAGACTCTTAGTGGTTAAAATATTCATTAGTTGTTTTTTGATCGTTATTAGTTTAGTTTCTAATTTTTGATAGAAAAGTACAATAAAATATACTCTTTTAAAAACATTTAGACTCAAAAGCTTTTAACTCGCTTTAGAGTTTAAAAGAAAATCCTGCCTCAATCTCTTTGTTGTTACACTTAGAAAGGAGCAGGATTTGTTATTATAAGATAGTTAATGATTGGCGAAATTATTCACTCATTTCATCGTAGCGTTCCGGAACTTGGGGATCGTATAACGGACATTTGAATTCTTCCATTAAAGCGACCAATTTATTCATGGTTTTGCCTTCGGTTCCGTAACAATCGATTTTGATACTTTGCGGAGTTGAAAGCACCTGAAATGCTCCTTTCCCGGAAGTATTTTGCCAGCTGTTTTCGTCTACTTTTTCCCATTGCGAAAACACAGAAGCAATCCTGTTCATGATAACCTCCACAGGAAGTGTTTCCAGTCCTTCGACTGTTTCTTTTTCTACAAGAGCTTCATAAACTTCGTGATGGTTTAAGTAAACTTCTTCTATGTATTTCCAAAAAAGTAATTCGTACATCGTCTGGTGTTTTTTTTATGGTTATTCCTGTAGAGACGCACTGCTGT
>NZ_MUGW01000097.1 GCF_002217285.1 Flavobacterium hercynium
GTTTTTGTGTATTAATTAAGGTGGTATCTGAAAAACCTTTAAAAGAGTAGGATAATTAAATAAAATAAATATTATGAAAGAATTGCAAAGTTTTACTGATTTTTCACTGACAGATGAAGAATTAAACAATGTTAGTGGAGGATACCCGCCTATCGATAATACGGGGGCTGGAACTTTTATGGTTGGAAATCAGGTTCTTTCGTATACTTCTGACTGTGATTACGGAAATGGGCATATACAATATGCAAACGTAAGAGGTTAATTTATTATTAATAAAGGTAGTAAATTATGCAATATTTGATTTACTATCTTTATTTTTTCAATTTATGATATTAATAATAAACGGTCAATATGATGAATCTACTGAAGATATTTGTAGATGGCTATTGTATTTGAAAAAAGAATTTGTAAGAATTGATAATGAAAGTGTTTTTACTAAAATCAATTTTGATTTTAATAAAGATATATATGAGATTGAAATCGATAATCATACTCAGTTAAATCTAAATTCAATTAAAAGTGTATTTTATAAAAGCGGTAGCTTTAATTATAAAATTAAAAAAGAAAGTAGAATTAATAAATTTATTAAAGAATTTAATTTCGAAGAATGGAAAGTTTTAGAAAACTTTTTACGTTTTAAATTAGAAAATGATTCTATTAATATGATAGGGAATTTACTTATTAATGATATAAATAAACTCGAAGTTTTAACGCTTGCAAAAAGAGTTGGTCTTAAAATTCCAGAAACTTTTATTATTTCTTCAAAAGACGAACTTTTAAGCCTTTTAAATCTCGATATGAGGTTGATTACAAAATCAATTGGAAATATGAAACCTATATACATAGAAGAGAGATTGTTTTTAAATTACACAAGAGAAATTACTAAAGATGAAGTGAACTCTGAAAGTTTTATGCCATCGTTAATTCAGTTTAAGATAGAAAAAAAATATGAAATAAGAACTTTTTTTATTAAAAATAAGTTTTGGTCGATTGCAATATTTTCTCAGGAATCTACAGAATCTACTATAGATAATCGCATAGTAAATTCAAATCATTATAATACATTTAAGCTGCCAAAAAAATTAGAAAACAAAATTAAAGAGTTGGCTTTTAAATTGAAATTAAATAGTGGATCGGTTGATTGGATACTATCGTCCTCAGGAATTTTTTATTTTTTAGAAATAAACCCTTTAGGTTTATTTAGAAATATTAGTATTTATGGTGAATATAATATAGAAAAAGAAATAGCAAAAATGTTATAAATATGAAGGTTTTTACAGGAAAAGTAAATCTACAGCATTGGGTGAAAGTTGAAGGAAATAAAAATAAATCATTTATTCTGTCTAATAACAAAAATATTTCAAAAAATAAGACTAAAATTATAAGATCTTATAAGCCATTTTCACTTTTATGAAATATTTTAAATTATTTAAGTCGGTTAAAATTATTAAAGGATTTAATAGATCTCTAATTTTTGATTCAACAAAAAATTTAATTAGATTTATTCCAAATGATCTTTTTGATTTGTTAAATGCTGAAGCTGGATTTAATATTTCTAAACAAAAAGCTGATAGTACAGAAAAGAATAAAATTACAATAGATGATTATCTTAATTTTTTAATTTCAAATAATTTTGGTTTTTATTGTAATTCTTTATGCGAGTTTAGGAGTTTTGAATATAAAGTAGAAGATTTTAATTTACCTTTCGACTTGAGTTATCTTATTATTGATTTAAGTGATGATAGTATTTTTGATATAAATATATTAAAACAAATAATTGATTGTAGAATAATGTATTTAGAGATTCGTTTTTGTCATGATGTTACGATTAGTTATTTTGAAGATATATTATAAAAATGCCTTATTTTAAATA
>NZ_MUGW01000098.1 GCF_002217285.1 Flavobacterium hercynium
TTAATGAATTAAAGAATATTAAAACAGGAATATTTCAAGATCAAATTTTAAATTGCAGAAAAGCCTACAATCAAGGTGAAAAGGATATTTACATTAAACTTAAAAGCCAATTACCATCTGTCACATTTTCAGGGGTTTTTAAAAATGGTAGAAAAATTCAAAATTTAGAAATATATAATAATTTAATGGTTATAGATATTGACAAAATAGCTAAAAATGAAATAATTATACTTAAAAAAAAGCTATCCGCTGATAAATACATTTTAGCTTTGTGGATTTCTCCTTCTGGTTTTGGCTTAAAAGGTTTAATAAAAATTGACTCAAATATTAATCTACATAAAGAAATTTTTAATCATTTAAATCAGTATTTCATAGATCAATATAATATCGAAATTGATAAAAGTGGAAGTGATATCACTAGACTTTGTTTCTCATCTTGGGATCCAGAAATTCATTACAATTCTAAATCCATCACATTTCAAAAACAATTATTTAAAAATAGCACAGAAAAAACAAATCCTGAAAATATCAAAAAGCATTTACTAACTTTTCCTATTCCCTCGTATGAAATCGATCTAAAAGAAGATATAAGCCTTATAAAAGATATCATCTCATTTTTAAACAAAAAAAATGTATCAATTACGCATAATTATCTTAGTTGGAGAAACGTTGCTTTAGCAATTTCATCATCTTTTAGTTATGAAATTGGAAAAGATTTTTTTTTGCAAATATGTAGATTAGACAATGAAGCTCATAATGAATTAAAATCGATTACTTTATTAGATAATTGCTACAAAACTTCAAGTTGTCACTCGGGTCAAAAGCTAACTATAAAAACAGTTTTTTATTTTGCTAAAGAAGTAGGTTATAAAAAAAGTCTAAAACATTTATTGTAATTAAAAAACTAAAAACAATCCTAAACAGAATGTAAATATCAAAAATAATTTCTTATTAAAGATTCGTATTTTTAAAATTGAAAGCTTTTTTGAGATAACAGCTTTATATAAAA
>NZ_MUGW01000099.1 GCF_002217285.1 Flavobacterium hercynium
ACCTGTTTGGTATAAAATTAATACAGCTTTCATTCAAAAATTAAATCTTCTAAATTACGATTAAGTAATTCTAAATTTTTATTGTTTCATTTTATTATGTAAGAAAAAGATTTATCTTTAAATCCGAATTAAAGAAGTAAAATACAGGGATGAGAAGTTCTACAAAGTATAAGCGTAATATAAAAAAGTTAACTTGAATGCTATATCTGATAATGGAAACTAGGATTTAGCAGTTTATGAGATAGTATTAAAAAATAGTTATGAGCAACAATAGAATTCTTTATATAGCAGAAATTGATGGAGACACAAGATTTCAGAATGTGACTTTAGAAATACTTCCCGCAGCAAAACCAGATGGATACTTTTATACAAAAGAGGGTTTGTATCTTGGGAAAATAGGAACAGGTGATAATGTTTATATTGTTGATCAGGCATCGTTTTCAGAATTAGAGAAAGGAAAAATGGTTTCGGAAGGTAAAATTATTCGTTTTACTGAAAAATACGGATTTAATAATGAGCAATTATTATATCGCGCTCATTGGGTTTATGGAGAGGGTGGCGGTTTTTTTACCGATTATTATGCGCATGCAATAAAAAATTTAAGGAAACATGGTGTTTGGGGACCTGCAAATAAACCTTATGCGTCAGATGAAGCTATGTATAAACAGAAGATGACTCATAAGAATAAAAAAACGAAAGAAATACTTAACATGTATCCAGGTTATTTTACTGGTACTGATGGAAATGTAAATAGTAAGGCTTTTAGTAAGGCTAGAAAAAATTTAATTGAAATTAATTCTCTAATAAGAGCTAACGATGCTGTAAAATCTGTCATTGGTTCTATTGACGGGACGATTAAAGATCCTACGGATGGTTGTTATCAATGGGTTGGTGGTCCAGGAACCGAAGGATTGTTAAGTAAAAATCCGGACGCTAATAACGCAACAGGAGTTGTTAATAAAACAAATAAAATAGATAACGCGAATTTTTATCATACTTTTTATAAAATAAAAAAAGAATAAACATGCTTAATAAATTACTTTTCTTAATATTTTCTTTTAGTTGTTTAATAATTTATCCTCAGAGTAATAATCTTTCTGTACAACATGTTTACAAAGAATTATCAACAAAGAATTTGCATTATATTGAATTTTTGGATTCCATTAAAGTGATTAATGGGAGTCAAAAAAAGGGAACGGAACAGGTAGATTTTTTAGAATTAAACATTTCTATACCAATAAAATTAAAATATAAAAAATTCACATATAACAATCCAAATCCTCCCTTTTATTTTAGAGATAGCATTTTTTTATTTGATAAAAAATATAGTATTGACCAACTGTTTTATAATCGAAAAT